>NZ_JBFTSB010000019.1:0-5232 GCF_056399805.1 Pedobacter sp. 01N310 | reverse complement strand
CTGTTTATATTGCCTAGCGACGTCCTACTCTCACAGGGGGAAGCCCCCAACTACCATCGGCGCTAAAGAGCTTAACTTCCGTGTTCGGTATGGGAACGGGTGTGACCTCTTTGCCATCATCACTAGACTATTRWCGGCTTTCAATATACATCGTATTTCTTCGTCAGCTTCTGTCGTTCAGTCAGTCACGTACTTGAGTACGCTCCTTCCTTCTCTCCATCGCTTCCTAGAACTACTCGTATCTTGAAACCCTTGGTTGAAAGAATTATTCTTTCAAAACTGGATAAACGGTGCATTGAATGTTTCAAACTTTTTTGGTTAAGTCCTCGATCGATTAGTATTCGTCAGCTCCATGTGTCACCACACTTCCACCTCGAACCTATCTACCTCATCGTCTTTGAGGGATCTTACTTACTTGCGTAATGGGAAATCTCATCTTGAGGGGGGCTTCATGCTTAGATGCTTTCAGCACTTATCCCGTCCACACATAGCTACCCAGCGATGCCTTTGGCAAGACAACTGGTACACCAGCGGTGTGTCCATCCCGGTCCTCTCGTACTAAGGACAGCTCCTCTCAAATTTCCTACGCCCACGACGGATAGGGACCGAACTGTCTCACGACGTTCTGAACCCAGCTCGCGTACCGCTTTAATGGGCGAACAGCCCAACCCTTGGGACCGACTACAGCCCCAGGATGCGATGAGCCGACATCGAGGTGCCAAACCTCCCCGTCGATGTGGACTCTTGGGGGAGATAAGCCTGTTATCCCCGGGGTAGCTTTTATCCGTTGAGCGATGGCCCTTCCATGCGGAACCACCGGATCACTAAGCCCGTCTTTCGACCCTGCTCGACTTGTAGGTCTCGCAGTCAAGCTCCCTTGTGCCTTTACACTCTACGAATGATTTCCAACCATTCTGAGGGAACCTTTGGGCGCCTCCGTTACCTTTTAGGAGGCGACCGCCCCAGTCAAACTGTCCGCCTGACACTGTCTCCTGCCCCGCTAAGGGGCATGGGTTAGAATTTCAATACAACCAGGGTAGTATCCCACCGACGCCTCCTTCGAAGCTGGCGCTCCGAGATCTCTGGCTCCTACCTATCCTGTACAAGTTGTACCAAAATTCAATATCAGGCTACAGTAAAGCTCCACGGGGTCTTTCCGTCCTGTCGCGGGTAACCTGCATCTTCACAGGTACTATAATTTCACCGAGTCTCTCGTTGAGACAGTGCCCAGATCGTTACGCCTTTCGTGCGGGTCGGAACTTACCCGACAAGGAATTTCGCTACCTTAGGACCGTTATAGTTACGGCCGCCGTTTACTGGGGCTTCAATTCGCAGCTTCGCTTGCGCTAACCACTCCTCTTAACCTTCCAGCACCGGGCAGGCGTCAGCCCCTATACGTCACCTTACGGTTTTGCAGAGACCTGTGTTTTTGCTAAACAGTCGCCTGGGCCTATTCACTGCGGCTCTCATGCGCTTGCACGCTCAAGAGCACCCCTTCTCCCGAAGTTACGGGGTCATTTTGCCGAGTTCCTTAACGAGAGTTCTCTCGCACACCTTAGGATTCTCTCCTCGACTACCTGTGTCGGTTTGCGGTACGGGCACCTCTCACCTCGATAGAGGCTTTTCTTGGCAGTGTGAAATCAGGAACTTCGTCCATACGGACTCGCCATCACAGCTCAACGTTAYAGTGTGCGGATTTGCCTACACACACGCCTTACTGCTTGGACGCGCATATCCAACAGCGCGCTTACCCTATCCTACTGCGTCCCCCCATTTCTCAAACGGTGAGGAGGTGGTACAGGAATATCAACCTGTTGTCCATCGCCTACGCCTATCGGCCTCGGCTTAGGTCCCGACTAACCCTGAGCGGACGAGCCTTCCTCAGGAAACCTTAGTCATACGGTGGACGGGATTCTCACCCGTCTTTCGCTACTCATACCGGCATTCTCACTTCTAAGCGCTCCACCAGTCCTTCCGGTCTGACTTCAACGCACTTAGAACGCTCTCCTACCACTGACATCGTAGATGTCARTCCACAGCTTCGGTGAATCGTTTAGCCCCGATACATTTTCGGCGCAGCGTCACTCGACCAGTGAGCTATTACGCACTCTTTAAAKGATGGCTGCTTCTAAGCCAACATCCTGGTTGTCTGTGCAACGCCACATCCTTTTCCACTTAACGATTACTTTGGGACCTTAGCTGGTGGTCTGGGCTGTTTCCCTTTTGACTACGGATCTTATCACTCGCAGTCTGACTCCCGTGTATAAATATCTGGCATTCGGAGTTTGTCTGAATTCGGTAAACCGGGATGGCCCCCTAGTCCAAACAGTGCTCTACCTCCAGTATTCTCATCACGAGGCTAGCCCTAAAGCTATTTCGGAGAGAACCAGCTATCTCCAAGTTCGATTGGAATTTCTCCGCTACCCACACCTCATCCCCGCACTTTTCAACGTGCGTGGGTTCGGGCCTCCAGTAAGTGTTACCTCACCTTCACCCTGGACATGGGTAGATCACCTGGTTTCGGGTCTACGACCACGTACTAATTCGCCCTATTCAGACTCGCTTTCGCTGCGGCTCCGCCTTCTAAAGCTTAACCTCGCACGTAATCGTAACTCGCCGGTTCATTCTACAAAAGGCACGCTATCACCCATTAACGGGCTCTAACTACTTGTAGGCACACGGTTTCAGGATCTMTTTCACTCCCCTTCCGGGGTGCTTTTCACCTTTCCCTCACGGTACTGGTTCACTATCGGTCACTAGGTAGTATTTAGCCTTGGGAGATGGTCCTCCCRGATTCCGACGGAATTTCACGTGTTCCGCCGTACTCAGGATCCACTCAGGAGAGAACGAACTTTCGACTACAGGGCTTTTACCTGCTCTGGCGGACCTTTCCAAGTCGCTTCATCTAACTCGCTCTTTTGTAACTCCGTATAGAGTGTCCTACAACCCCAAGAGGCAAGCCTCTTGGTTTGGGCTCTTCCCGTTTCGCTCGCCGCTACTCAGGGAATCGATTTTTCTTTCTCTTCCTCCAGGTACTTAGATGTTTCAGTTCCCTGGGTCTGCCTTCAAGACGCTATGTATTCACGTCAAGATACTACGCGATTAAACGTAGTGGGTTCCCCCATTCGGAAATCTCCGGATCAAAGCTCACTTACAGCTCCCCGAAGCATATCGGTGTTAGTGCCGTCCTTCATCGGCTCCTAGTGCCAAGGCATTCGCCGTGCGCCCTTAATAACTTAACCAAGTTATTAAGCCTATAAAAAAACTTAAAAAAATAAATGTGTTTGTTACAATTTCAATGTCGTTTTATCCAGTTTTCAAAGAACAAGTTTTGAAGTATTTCATTCGTAAGAATGAACCTTCAAAACTGAACGCAAAACGTAATCTTACAAACCCTAGGTTTGTATTCCGAAAATATCCTTAGAAAGGAGGTGATCCAGCCGCACCTTCCGATACGGCTACCTTGTTACGACTTCACCCCAATCATCTATCCCACCTTCGGCGGCTGGCTCCAAAAGGTTACCCCACCGACTTCRGGTGTTACAAACTCTCGTGGTGTGACGGGCGGTGTGTACAAGGCCCGGGAACGTATTCACCGCGGCATGCTGATCCGCGATTACTAGCGATTCCGGCTTCATGTAGGCGAGTTGCAGCCTACAATCCGAACTGAGAACGACTTTATCGGATTAGCTCCCTCTCGCGAGTTGGCAACCGTTTGTATCGTCCATTGTAGCACGTGTGTAGCCCAGGTCATAAGGGSCATGATGAYTTGACGTCATCCCCACCTTCCTCCGGTTTGTCACCGGCAGTCWCCTTAGAGTGCCCAACTAAATGATGGCAACTAAGATCAAGGGTTGCGCTCGTTGCGGGACTTAACCCAACATCTCACGACACGAGCTGACGACAACCATGCACCACCTGTCACCGTTGTCCCCGAAGGGAAAACCATATCTCTACAGTGGTCAACGGGATGTCAAGACCTGGTAAGGTTCTTCGCGTTGCTTCGAATTAAACCACATGCTCCACCGCTTGTGCGGGCCCCCGTCAATTCCTTTGAGTTTCAGTCTTGCGACCGTACTCCCCAGGCGGAGTGCTTAATGCGTTAGCTGCAGCACTAAGGGGCGGAAACCCCCTAACACTTAGCACTCATCGTTTACGGCGTGGACTACCAGGGTATCTAATCCTGTTTGCTCCCCACGCTTTCGCGCCTCAGCGTCAGTTACAGACCAGAAAGTCGCCTTCGCCACTGGTGTTCCTCCAAATCTCTACGCATTTCACCGCTACACTTGGAATTCCACTTTCCTCTTCTGCACTCAAGTCCCCCAGTTTCCAATGACCCTCCACGGTTGAGCCGTGGGCTTTCACATCAGACTTAAAGGACCGCCTGCGCGCGCTTTACGCCCAATAATTCCGGACAACGCTTGCCACCTACGTATTACCGCGGCTGCTGGCACGTAGTTAGCCGTGGCTTTCTAATAAGGTACCGTCAAGGTACAGCCAGTTACTACTGTACTTGTTCTTCCCTTACAACAGAGTTTTACGATCCGAAAACCTTCTTCACTCACGCGGCGTTGCTCCATCAGGCTTTCGCCCATTGTGGAAGATTCCCYACTGCTGCCTCCCGTAGGAGTCTGGGCCGTGTCTCAGTCCCAGTGTGGCCGATCACCCTCTCAGGTCGGCTACGCATCGTCGCCTTGGTGAGCCGTTACCTCACCAACTAGCTAATGCGCCGCGGGCCCATCTTATAGCGACAGCCGAAACCGTCTTTCAGTATTTCACCATGAAGTAAAATAGATTATTCGGTATTAGCCCCGGTTTCCCGGAGTTATCCCAAACTATAAGGTAGGTTGCCCACGTGTTACTCACCCGTCCGCCGCTAACGTCAAAGGAGCAAGCTCCTTCTCTGTTCGCTCGACTTGCATGTATTAGGCACGCCGCCAGCGTTCGTCCTGAGCCAGGATCAAACTCTCCATAAAAAGAAATTTGATTAGCTCAAATTGTTTTGCTGGCATCATGTTTGATGTCCAAAATTTTGTTTYGTTCACYAACTCRAGGTTAGYTACTRAAAACTTTATTGATTACGTTTTGCTTGTTCAGTTTTCAAGGTTCATTTCGTTRCCGYTTYYTCAACAGCAACTTTTATATTGTAACACTTCTTGTTTTTGTTGTCAACTCTTTTTTAGAAGTTTTTTCACTTCTTTTCAAAAGCAGCAACTCTTATATAATATCATG
>NZ_JBFTSB010000018.1:0-5597 GCF_056399805.1 Pedobacter sp. 01N310 | reverse complement strand
TGACACCGGTAATAGTAAAGTTTGCTAGTATAAAATCTGGTAAGAACAATTTAAGTAAAGAGGCTGCAGGGGAAGTCATATAAAGTGAAATAGTAAAATGCAAAGCTATTTGTTTTTACCGTCCTCCACAACTTTTGGTATTGATCCGATATTATAAAAAATCAGACAAATATTAAAAAGATAATTTCAATAAAGTTTAGGCAACAAAAAACCCCTTCAAGTCATACTTAAAGGGGTTTAAAGCAGTGGGCCCACCTGGGCTCGAACCAGGGACCAAAAGATTATGAGTCTTCTACTCTAACCAGCTGAGCTATAGGCCCGGAAAAAAGGTTATCCTTTTTTGCGAGTGCAATGTTACAAATTTGAATTGAATTTTCGAAAATGTTTTCGGCATTTTTTCATAAAAAGAAAGAATATAAACTCATTTTCAAGTGCTTAATTTTACTTTTCATTTACGGACCGTCTTTTTCTAATTAGAAATTGTGGATAAAACGCCTATTAATCTATCCTCAAATCCATTTCGAATAGGTTAATTTTGTAATTGATATGAATACGCCCGATCCGGACAACCAACTTCTTTTAGATTTTTTAGCCACTACCAACCAGCCTGTTTTTTTAACCGGTAAAGCTGGAACGGGCAAAACTACGCTGCTACGCAAGATTAGAGATACCACTAAAAAGAATTTTGCCATTGTTGCACCCACTGCTGTAGCCGCAATAAACGCTGGTGGCGTAACGCTTCACTCCTTTTTTCAGATTCCCTTTGGCCCTTTGGTTCCTGTTGTTGATGAAAATGCTGAAACGAATTTCAAATACTCAGACGAAAAAACAAGGTTATTACGCTGCCTTGATTTATTGATTATTGATGAGATTAGTATGGTAAGGGTTGATTTAATTGATTTTATCGACCGTACTTTAAAACGTGTTAAGGGCTCTAACCGTCCCTTTGGTGGCGTTCAGGTGTTAATGATCGGCGATCTTTACCAGCTCTCTCCTATTTTTCACGATGCCTGGCATATCCTGGGCAGTTACTATTCCAGCCCATACTTTTTCGATAGTCTGATTTTCAGGTCTACGCCAATGCTTACGTTTACTTTAGATAAAGTTTACCGCCAATCAGACCCCATATTTCTGGATATTTTGAACGGCATGCGCGAAAACAGTCTTGATGCTGGCTTGCTAGCGAAACTGAATGAGCGTTACGATCCATCTTTAGATCAGGAATGGAAAGATGATTACATTACTTTAACCACACACAACCAGCTGGTTAACGAAATCAACCAGGGCTGTTTAGAAAAATTACCAGGAGAAATTTTCGAATTTAATGCGGAGGTAAGTGGCGATTTCCCTAAAGATGCCTACCCTACCGATGAAAAACTCCAGTTAAAACTGGGGGCGCAGGTTATCTTTATTAAAAATGATTCTTCGGGCAAAAAGCAGTTTTACAATGGAAAAGCGGCAAAAATAACTGCTATTAGTCAAGATTCGGTAAAAGTAACCTTTACCAACGGTGGCAGGGAAATCGAAGTAGAAAAAGAAATCTGGCAAAATGTTAAATATAGCCTGAGTGACGAAGAAAATAAAATCGACGAAACCAGTACCGGATCATTCTCGCAATACCCGTTTAAACTGGCATGGGCCATCACTGTACATAAAAGCCAGGGATTAACCTTCGATCAGGCGATAGTTGATGTAAGCACCGCATTTACCCACGGACAGGCTTATGTAGCACTCAGTCGCTGCAGAAGCTTAGAAGGGCTTATTCTAAAATCACCTGTGGTTGCCGAAAATATCATTACCGATGCCAAGGTAATCAGTTTCACAAAAGCAAGTCACCAGGATAAACCTACGCCAGAGCTGCTGGCACGTTATACGCAGCGTTACGCTTGGGGATTGATCCACGAGCTTCTGGATTTCTCTCTGGTAGCCAAAGACTGGGAGAAACTCGGGCGTTCCAAACTGATCGACAAAGACGAGAAAAATGCCTTTTTATCAATTTACGAACAAGGCAGCCAGATCCTTCAGCACGAAATCTTTAAAGTGGCCAGGAATTTTATCGCAAAAGAATTTTCGAAAATAAGCACCGATGAAAATCCCGCAAATGAAAGTGCTTTTATGGAACGTTTGCAGAAGGCATCTGATTATTTCGTTCCAAAACTGGAACAGCTCATTACCTTAATGGCAAGAATTGTGGCCATCAACTTTTATAATGATACCCACTCTGACAAACTCCTTACGCTATTAAACGACTGTAAAGATGCACTCCAGATAAAACTGGCTTTATTTAAAATTTCGTGGAATCCATTTTCAATTAAAGATTATATCCATACTTTGCACGCCGCGGGCAATAAACAGCCAGAGAAAAAACCAGTTAAATCGAGCATCAAGCCAAAAGAGGTTTCCAATCCACAGGTTTATAAAAATCTGGTCGAATGGCGCAAAACAATCGCGCTGCAACGGGGTACCCAAGATTATGCGGTACTTTCAGACTTAGCACTACTTTCCATTGCAGAAAAAATGCCCAGAACTACCGATCAACTGGCAGCACTTAAAAGCGTGGGAATTGGCAATGCAAAAGAACTTGGCCAGCAAATTACCCGCATTGTAAACGCCCATTTGGGTACAAGTGAGTTATTTTAAATGATCTAAGCATTTATTGCCTTTACAATAAAGAAAATATTTAAAAGAAGGTAAACAGTTAAAAGCGAGATGGAGTAAAACCGGTCAAACCTTTCGGCTTTTTTCTCATCTCCTCTTTTGATCATTTTTAAAGAAAAGGCTGTTAATATGATAACGATTAAAATAAACACCAACGTAATTCCGTGCAGCGTATCTACCAGGGTAAAAGTAGTCGATTCGGGAAGTGAACCATCAATAATGTATTTATTACCGATTACAGCAAAAAGAGAGCCTACACTTAAGCCAAAGCGCGAGTCGATGCTATCGGCATGGATATAAAAGCACATATACGCAATGAAAAAAGCAATATACATGCCTAAAAACATCTTCCAGAACAGGCCAAAAGCATCTCTACTAATCCCGATCCTCACCTTATAACTACTATATTCTGTTCTTGGCACTTTTATACTTGGATCGCCAAAAGCCGTTTCATAAATTTTATTGGCTGCAGAAGTTTTTAAACTGTCGATATTCCACCCGCGTAGGGTAAACCGGGGATCAAACTGTTTACCTAAAGTATCAGGAACAAATACCAAGCTTGCTGAGTCAAATTGTGAATTCTCTACAGAAAGCTTCAACAATTGATGGTCGAATGGAAAATTATTGATCGACCAAGAATCTTTCATTACACACTGCAACTTCATTAGCATATATACTTCATTACCACTGCTATCTATAGTTGAAAATGATTTGCTAATCGTTTTGGCCTGCGGTATCTCCAGGTTATCGGCAAAATTAAATTCCTTGTTTTTATACTTTAGCCATAGCCAGAAATTAATGGTATATTCTTTGTCTTTAAAATCTATATCGTGGATGCTCGTTACATAAATCCCTGTCTTTACCGTATCGGGTATATTTTTTTGAGCGAAAGAAACCGTATTTATGCAAAAAAGCTGAAAAATCAAGCCCAGTAAAAAGAGTATAGTAGTTTTCAACTGTGACTAATTTAAAATGTGAATGTTTGTTAAATATAGTGAATAAGGTTTTATATATAAGGGATATTTTAAGCTTAAAAAGCTTTCAGGCCTCGCTTTTTTTTAATACTTTCGCAACCCCATTTTAGTCGCCAAACACACCAGCATATCAAGCCATGAGTAAGTTTTTATACGGAATCGATTTTGGAACAACCAATTCGGCACTTTCTATTTATGATGAAGAAAAGAAAGAAATTGTAGATACGATTTCTATCCCCTCATTAATCTATTTTACAGAAGTAAAGAGTATTGTTGATGGTGAAAGTCATATTGTTGGCGAAAAAGCAATCGATGCTTACCTGAGCGATGGCATGAAAGGTCGCTTTATCAAATCCATTAAACAGATCCTTTCGAGAACTACTTTTACCGAAACCCGTATTCACAATAAAAGATATACAGCTTCCGATCTGGTTACACTCATTCTTAAAGACCTGAAAGAAAAAGCCGATCTGATTACGGGCTACGACTGCCAAAAAGCCATTATCGGCCGGCCTGTTTTCTTTGATGATGATAATACGATGAAAGATACCCTGGCGCAGACCAGGCTAAAAAAAGCTGCCGAAAGCGCGGGTTTTACTGATGTGCGTTTTCAATTCGAACCTATTGGGGCGGCCTTTGCCTACGAAAAAACAATCAGGAAGAAAGAACGGGTTTTAGTAGCCGATTTAGGTGGAGGTACAACAGATTTTACCTACCTGATCCTCGATCCGGATAAGGTTGGCAGCAAAGACCGTAAAAACGACATGATTGCCTCTGGTGGTATATACATTGGTGGCGATAGTCTCGATTCTGCTTTTATGTGGGATAAAGGCACACCATATTTCGGAAAAAATACGATGTATGAGGCTACACCCGGTAAAATTTTAAATGTGCCGAAATCGCTTTTCGCCAATATCTGCACCTGGGATAAAATGAACTTTTTTAACGGTTTAAAAATCCAGAAAGAGATTGAGGAATATTATTATTACTCTGGGAACGATCCGAAATTTAAGAACCTGATCACCCTGATCGAAAATAACCTCGGTTATTCCTTGTTCAGATCAATTGAGAAAACGAAAATCGAACTTTCCGACCAGCCTGTTTCTACCTTTGCCTATAACAATATGAAAATTGAGATTGATGAAAACATTTCGCTCGATCAGTATAATTCGATTATCGAAAAAGACATCAACAAAATCGATGCTTATCTGGATCAATTTATGGAAACATACAAAATCAAGCCAGAAGACATTGACTGCTTGTTTTTAACCGGAGGAACATCGATGGTTTCGGCCGTACAAAATCTGTTTAAGACTAAATTTCCGCATATTCCATTAAACTCTGGCGATAATTTTAAAAGTGTTGCCAAAGGATTGGCCTATAGCGGTTATCTATTTGAGGATTAAAGGTAAATCTGCAATATAGCAGCACTGTCTGCATACGTCATAGGCCGAGGAGAAGAAGTGCTGATTTGGATTTGGAGCGCAATGCCTGTGCAAAACACTCAGTTTCTTCCCGTTTTCCGCCTTTACGCTTCGCTACCTCGTACCTCGTTGCTGCAGGGTAACGCTTCAACCGGGGCTAATGGGCCAAAACAGTATTTCATTTTTGTGGTTGCAGGATGCACAAACCCTTGTTCCTAAACCCGATTGGAGCGAACATACCGATTCTTCATCGGTATAAAGCGTAAAGCGGGGCTGACAGCCGCCAAGAACCACTGCACGCTCATTTTCTAAAATTAATCGAAAAAATTATCCTTCGGTATGCTTCAATATTAATGACTGATGGATAAAGTAGATGAATAATCTTAAGATATCGTCATCTCCTTTGGTTTATCAAACTGATTTTTCTTCTTGCAATAGTATTACAAGAAGAAAGCTTGGTAAGCGTTTAAATAAAAGGCAGGGTGAATTTCCGTCATCTCTAGTTTACAGAACTTATGGTCGTATTAGTCCCTGCCTTTTA
>NZ_JBFTSB010000017.1:0-26748 GCF_056399805.1 Pedobacter sp. 01N310 | reverse complement strand
AAAGGCAGGGACTAATACGACCACAAGTTCTGTGAACTAGAGATGACGGAAGTTCACCCTGCCTTTTATTTAAACGCTTACCAAGCTTTCTTCTTGTAATACTATTTACAAGAAGAAAAATCAGTCCGATAAACCAAAGGAGATGACGGTTATGCTGTCGGGATAACGATTAATAAATAAACAAGTATTAAATTTTACCCCTTATGAAATACAATAAAACTTTCCTCGCCTCTAGCTTTCTAATTGCCATTGCCTTTTTAGGTATATCATGTGTAAATGCGAACCGTGATGATAAAAAAAGTGATTCTACAGAAACCGTTTCGGCAGGAGGATCAGAAAAATCAAACCTTCCTTACGATTTAGCAAATCCTGTAAAATATAACATGCCGCAAAATTTATTCGAAATTTCCGGAATTGTATTTCATAACGGTGATCCTAAAGAAGTATTTGCGATTCAGGATGAAGACGGCGATTTGTTTCATCTTGGTTTAACCGATAAAGAATCGAAATTTACCAAATTTGGAGGTAAAGGCGATTATGAAGATCTGGCTATCTTAAATAACACTGTAATTGTATTAAAAAGCAATGGCGAACTGCATAGCTTTCCTATTAGCGAGATCAATAAACCAGAAGTTGCAGATGTGGTTAAAACCAAAGACCTGGTTCCTAAAGCCGAATATGAAGGCTTAGCCGCAGACGAAAAAACAGGCCTGGTGTATGTATTAACTAAAGAAATTAAGAAAAATAAAAGCGACCAGACGGATATTTATGCCTTTAAATATGCTGATGGTAAATTTACCGCAAGTGGAACTTTTGCCTTGTCTTATAAAGAAATAGCTGACCTATCAGGCGAAGCCAAAATTAAGTTCCGTCCTTCTGCTTTGGCTAAAAACCCATCAACTAACGAGTGGTATGTGCTTTCATCAATGAATAAACTATTGGTCGTTACCGATGCAAACTTTAAAATTAAAGCAACATACCCGCTAAAAGGAGATTTCTTTAACCAACCAGAAGGTATTGCATTTGATCGCGATCAGAACCTTTATATCTCTAACGAGGGCGGTACTTTATCTGCAGGAAACATTTTAATGTTTAAATTGAAAAAATAGGTTTTAGTAGTGGTGCCCTAATGCGAACGTCGTCCTGAACTTGTTTCAGGATCTATTAGGAGGCTGTCTCATTATATATATTGTCATCCTGAGCCTGTCGAAGGACCAACTAAAATGTATGGTAAAGCGCGTTTCGACAGGCTCAACGTGACAGGTCCGAACCTGAAATTAAGTTTATGAGATTGCTTGGACGATGCTCATGAGAAATAAAATAAATTTTAAAATAACTATCTTTATACAAACGCTGAGTCTATGATTAAAAGATTTACCCTTTTTACCATCTTATTTTTAATCAACTTCATTGCCCTTGCGCAGGATGATGTGAAATATCGTGTAATTCTTTTTGGCGATGCCGGCGAAATGAACCCTGCGCAGATGCAGGATTTAAAAAATGCCGCCAAACAAATACTTCCCAAAAAAACAACCGTTTTATATTTGGGGGATAATATTTATCCAACAGGGATGGGTCTTCCTGGAAGCGTAGAAGAAGAAGAAACTAAAAAAATCCTCCGTTCACAGTTCGAGCCTATGCGTAAAATGGGCGCTGCGGTTTATTTTGTTCCCGGCAACCACGATTGGGATAAATCTGGCCCCAAAGGTTTGGCCAAAATCAAAGCGCAAGATGATTTCCTTAAAGCACAGAACGATCCATTACTGAGGCTAATACCAGAAAACGGATGCCCTGATCCTGTGGCCATTAAATTAACTGATAAATTAACCATCATTGCTTACGATAGTGAATGGTGGGTTTTTCCATACAATAAATCAAATCCTAACGGCGAATGCGAATGCCGTACCAAAGATGAGGTTTTAGTGAAAATGGAACAGTTACTCGAAGAGAACAAAGACAAGGTTATTCTTTTAGCCTCACATCATCCATTTCAGAGTTATGGCCCACATGGCGGTTATTTCAATTTGAGGAACCACATTTTTCCGCTCACATCGCTGGATAAAAATCTATATATCCCATTGCCTGTTTTGGGCTCTATTTATCCGATGTTACGTTCCACTTTATTAAGCCCTGAAGATTTAAATCACCCTGCTTATAAGGATATGATTAAATCAGTAACCGGTGTATTTGGCGATTACCCAAATGTAACCTATGTAGCGGGGCATGAGCATGGTTTACAGTTAATTAAAGGGAAACAATTGCAGGTTATCAGTGGTTCGGGTTCAAAGGTGTCGCCAAATAAAGAGGGTAAAACTTCTTTGTTTCACGAAATGCAGCAGGGCTACGTGGTTGCCGATCAGTTGAAAAACAACGATATGCGCTACGAATATTACATTTATTCGGATACGAGCGTTAAAAGAGTTTACAGTTACATTAAAAAGTTCGAAACCATTCCTCAAATAATAAGGAATAGAGATAAACCGATTACCGCTGATAGTATTTTTGTACGTATTAAGCCCGAATATGATAGCGTTGGCCGTTTTCACCGTGCTATTTTTGGCGAAAATTACCGTAAAGAATATGCTGCAAAAACAAAGGTTCCTGTATTACGGGTTTCTCAAATGATGGGTGGTTTAAAAGCGACTCAGCGCGGTGGAGGCAATCAATCGCGTTCTTTACGATTAGAAGATAAAAACGGTAAAGAATATGTTTTGCGTAGCGTGGAGAAATACCCTGAAGTACTTTTGCCTGCCGCATTGCGCGAAACTTTTGCTAAAGATATTATAAAGGATAACATGTCCGCACAGCATCCGTTTTCGGCACTGGTAGTTCCCGAACTTGCTAAGGCTGGCGGTATCCCGCATAGCAACCCGATTATTGGCTGGGTTTCTCCTGATGACAACTTAGGCGAATTTGAATCGGCATTTGCCAATACTTTGTGTTTGTTCGAAGAAAGAGAACCCACAGGAGAATCAGACAGTTCTCCGAAAATGGATAAAAAACTAACTGATGATAACGATAATAGATTAGATGAACCTGCCTGGGTAAAAGCCAGGGCGTTTGATGTATTATTGGGCGATTGGGACAGACATGAAGACCAATGGCGTTGGAAAGAAATCAAAACTAAAGATGGTTCGCTTTATTCGCCGGTGCCAAGAGATCGCGATCAGGTTTTTTTCAGATCTGACGGCCTTTTACAGCGATACACACAATCTTCGTCATTATTACCCATGATGCAGGGTTATGAACGTGGTATAAAAGATATCAATTGGTTTTTATGGGAAGGAAGAGAAATCAGCAGCCGTTGGACAGCCAATATTGATGAAGAGGAGTTTGATAAAATTGTGAAAGATTTCTGCGCAAACTATAACGATGCCGTTTTCGAGAAAGCACTAAAAAAACTCCCTGAACCAAGTTACTCATTACATCACGATGCCTTTTTGGCACAGATGCGTAACCGGATAGCCACTTTGCCAAAGTTAATGAACCAGTATTATCATTTCTTTAACCGCATTGTAGATATCGAGGTAACCAATAAAAATGAACTGATTCAGATTACCGATGCTGAAAACGATGGGTTACGCGTAAAAATCAATAAAATTTCTAAAGAGGGTAATATCAAAGACGAACTCTTCGATCGGAAATTCGATCCCAAAGTAACCAAAGAAATCAGGGTGTACATGCACAATGGTAACGACAGCTTGATCCTGAACAATAAAAAATCGAATATTAAATTGCGGATTATCGGTGGCAAGGGTACTAAAGTTTACGATTTTGCAAATAGCAACGGATCTGTAAAGTTATATGGTAGAACGGATAAGGCAACTTATAATGGAGAGGATGCCAGTAAAATCAGAAAAATTATTTCTAATGATACCTCGAACTTCAGTTATATACCAAAAGATATGTATCGTCGTAATTCGTGGCTGTTAAATGCAGGTTACAATCAAGATGATGGCCTTTTATTAGGTTTGATCTACAAACAAACTAATCCTGGTTTCAGGAAACAGCCTTATGGAAATTCGCAGACTATTTCTTTTTTACATTCATTCTCCACAAAAGCTTTTAGGTTTAACTATAAAGGAGAGTGGTTAAAAGCTTTAGGTAAGGCTGATTTTGTGTTAAAAGCCGATGCTTTCGCACCAAATAACACACAGAATTTCTTTGGTTTAGGAAATGAAACAAGTTTTGAGGAGCATGGCGATGATGATGATAACATCAGGTACTACCGCACACGTTTCAACCTTTACCAGGTTGATGCTTCAATTAGGTGGCGCCGCCCTAAATCTACTTTTAGCGTCGGACCGTCGTGGCAATACTATAAATATAATCAGGAAGATAACCAAGGGCGTTTTATCGAAAATCCATCAAAATTGCATTCGTCCGATTCGCTTACGGTACGAAACGAAAAGATGTTTGCAGGTGCATTTGTAAATTTCACCAACAATACCCGCGATAATGATTTGTTACCAACTTTGGGCAGTTATGTTGATTTTAAACTTTTGGGTTATAAAGGCGTTAACAAATACTCAAATTCTTACGGACAGTTTACGGCCAGTATAGCTTTGTACAAAAACCTTGATGGCAGAAAAAACTTCATTTTGGCAGATCGTTTTGGTGGAGGGGTAACTATTGGTAAACCAGCTTTTTATCAGGCCTTATATCTGGGCGGACAAGGGAATCTCTTAGGGTATCGCCAGTTCAGGTTTGCCGGCGAACATACTTTTTATAACAACTTAGAGCTTAGGGCCAAGCTTGGCGATCTGGTTAGTTATGTTTTACCCGGACAAGTTGGCTTATTGGGTTTTTATGATGTAGGTAGGGTTTGGAAACGTGACGAAACTTCTACATTATGGCACCATGGTGTAGGAGGGGGCGTTTATTTTGCACCAGCATCACTTACAGTTGTGCGTTTTGTAATGGGACACTCGTCTGATGGCTGGTACCCATACGTATCGCTTAATTTTAGGTACTAAATTTGTGTAACATATTAATAGATGTAATATCCAAGTATTACGTTCAGCAGACGAACATTGCTTTAATGAGTATGTATCTTTGCAATGAATTAGTAATTAAATAGATAACAATAAAATTTACACTATAGCAAAACTTATACAATGAATACCAATGTAATACAGATACATAAAAACGAATGTATACATTGCCAGGTAGAATCATCTCTGTCTTTCCGCCCACTTGTGGAATATTTAAAAGGCAGATTGAAAACAGAAAAATCGGTAAAATCTGAATTTTACAGGTTTTTACTTCAAAAAATTGAAAAAGACGATGTGCTGCTTGGCAACATCAGTGCCGAAGATTTATCTCAATATAAAGATACCTTAGAATTAATTTTTACCATTCTAACCCCTTTAATGGATAATGAAGATGATTTGTTTTGGGCTTTAAGTACCCCAATTCCAGATCAGATTTTCTTTAGCACCAATGCATTCTATAAATTTTTTAAGGATCATGATCCTAAAAATAAAGTAACGAAAGACAACGAGCCTATTGAGAAAAAACAGCTTAAGTTTATTTACAATGTTATTTTAGGCCGTTTTTATAATTTTACTTCAGTGCTGAAAAATGAGATCATTTATGCGCACATTAATCAGGAAACAAAACTGACACAATACTATAATATCCAAACCGATACGAAGTTTGTAGATATTATGCATAAGGGCGATTTACCTGAACTTAATTTTGAAGAACTGGGCAAGCATTTTCAAGACGAAACCGAACTGGAATACCTGGTAAAACACCTGCCTTTACAAGATTTTCACTTTGAAGGATTCAGCATCATCTCAATAACAGATGTGACCTTGCAACATGCTATAGATGGTATCCGCGATGCGCTTGTTAATCACAGTTATCAAACCGAAGCCTATACACACGTAATCCACGCTTTAAAAACGCTTAGCGGAAACGGAAAACTCGAATTTGGTTTAATGCCTTTTTTAACCGTTAACAATAAGCTCGTTTTCGATAATCAGGAGTTTTCACAAAGTATGCTGATTAATTCGGCAAAATCATCCAATCTCGAAGAAGAAGTTTTTTATTCGTTGGTTGATAAGTATAAAGAAAATCCAAGGTCGATTTTTGTAAGCGCTATTAATGACGATCAGATTGATAAAGATCCTTTTTTAAGGGTTTTAAAAGCCGCTGGTGTTTGTTCTTACTCAGTACTGCCTGTATATTACAATACGCAGTTGGCTGGCGTTTTAGAGGTTTATTCGAATGAGGAAGTAGTGGTTGATGATAAACTTTTATCGAGGTTACGCCCGGCAATGCCTTTAATCGGTCAACTTTTCCAATACAGTATCGAAGAATTTGATGCTAAAATGGACGAAGTGCTGATGGATAAGTTTACCGCCTTGCAACCATCGGTACAATGGAAATTTAACGAAGCTGTTTGGCATTTTCTTCAGCAGAATAACAGTTACCATAAATTAAAGGAAATCGAAACGATCACCTTTAAACATATGTATCCGCTGTTTGGCGCAATTGATATCCGTAATTCTACAATAGAGCGAAATAAAGCTTTAAAAGATGATATGGAAGTGCAGTTAAATAGTTTAATTGATACTTTAAAAGCCATCCGTAAGCATGTTTCTTTAGAACTTACCGATAAACTATTGTTCAATTGTAAAGACTGGATTAAACGCATCGGCGATTTTGCTTCATCAAACGAAGAAAATAAACTGAACGAGTTTTTAGAAATCGAAGTTTACCCTTTCTTATCAATTATAAAAGGAAATTACCCGATAACAGCTGAATTTGTAGATCGTTATTTCGAAGTAATTGTTCCAGAAACTGGCGCTGCTTTTGCAAATCGCAGGCAGTTGGAAATTTCGATGCAGCTGATCAATACCGAAGTGAGTCAGTACCTCGAAAAATCGCAGGCTAATTTACAGGCTTCATACCCTTGTTATTTTGCCAAATTCAGAACTGATGGAGTGGAGTACGATATTTACATCGGACAGGAAATTGCACCAGATCGGCCATTTGATTTGTTGTATCTCAAAAATATCCGTCTTTGGCAGTTAACTTCAATGGTCGATATCGCACGTTTATCGAAAGGCTTAATTGGCGAAATGCCCCGTGCATTAGAAACCACACAGCTGATCTTTATCCACTCAAATGCAATTGATATTAGCTTTAGGAACGATGAACGCCGTTTTGATGTAGAAGGTGCTTACAACATCCGTTACGAAGTAGTTAAAAAACGTATTGATAAAGTATTGGTTAAAGGTACAACCGAACGTTTAACACAGCCCCATAAAATCGCAATGGTTTATTTCAATCCTGAAGAAGCCAAAGAATATATGGAGTACATTAAATATATGCAGGTTCAAGGCTATTTAAACGACGATTTAGAGCAACTTGAATTAGATGAACTTCAAGGTGTTTCCGGGTTAAAAGCTTTAAGGGTAGGCGTAAAATATCTGGAAAGTAAAGTAGCAGGTAAAACAGATGCTGCTAAAAAACTTAAACCTAAAGAGATCAAATCCATCGAGAAGGAAATCGCGAAAGTGCTACAACACTAAAACTACAGATCAGTGACGCTACAAGTTAAAGGCTGTATCATAAATTTTGATTCCACTCGAACTTGTCACGTTGAGCTTTCGAAACGTCTTGCGAAGTATTTAAACAGGTCCTTCGACAGGCTCAGGATGACAAGCTATATTTATGATACAGCCTCCTTAGAAGTTTGTACTATATTATGTTTAAAACAAAAGGCTTTCTGATCAGATCAGAAAGCCTTATTTCATTTGTGCGTTTTTATTATTTGATTGCAGCAATTTCTTTTTCAATTGCAAAAGTTTCTACAGAGCTGATGTTCGTTTTTAAAGCAGCAAATCTATCGATGGTTAATTTTTGTGATTTACCCATAACCAAAGTATGTTGATCAGTTGAACCACTTAATTTTAAATCTGCATTATCGGCAATTACAGTGTACAAACCTTCTGAGCTGGTATTGATTTCGGCATGTGCATTTCCTTTTAAAAAGATCTGAAGATATTTAGTTTTTAGTTTTCCTTCAGTTTTAACAATTGCATTTTCTGATGCTTCTATTCTGTAAAAATCGTTTACATAAACAGTTAGTTTTGCTTTTTCGGTACTGGTTGAAGTAATTTTTAAATTATCACCATCCTGCATCACTTTTGCTGTTCCTGTGTTATCATCAGTGTAAGAAATGCCTGGGTTACTCCGCTGGATAATGGTTACTTCTACATTTCCTTTTACAGAAATTCTTTTAAAAGCTGATATTTTTAAAATTGCATCTGGCTCTTTTTCTGTTGCAGAAACGCTTGTCGTAAATAGAGCTGATGATAGAACGATTGCTGTTAATGAAGTGGCGATTAAGGTTTTGATTGAGGTTTTCATAATATTTTTATTTAATAATTAAATGTTAATTAATTGTTATTTAAATGTTTAAGTCTTTTTGTTATAGTTTTGATGATAAGACGCAGTGAAATGAAAAACGTTGCAGGCAATGTTGCGTTTTTATACAATCGATAGTTAATACTCGACGAACAGGCATTAATTCAAGACGAAAACTTGAAACTTTTACCAAGCATTTGTAAAATATTTTAAGATTTTTTATTGATCTAGTCTTTTTCTTTATATTTATTGAGAATTTTAGTCTGTTTATTTATGAAGAAAAAGGTTGTGCTTGTTCAGGATAATAAAGATATCCTTGATATAATGGACCATGTACTGGAAGAGGAGGGATTTGATGTTACGGCATCATTAACAACTGAGCCTATAGATAAAATAGACCAAATTGAACCCGATGTCGTGATTGTGGATGATCACATTAAGGGAAAAAAGAGAGGATCACAGGTGATTAAAGAACTTAAATCTGACCCTGAAACAGAAGATGTATCGGCTGTGTTAACTTCAACGTCAAATAACTTACCTCAACAGGCAGAAGAATGCAAAGCTGATGATTATATCGAAAAACCGTTTGATATCGATCACTTGGTTGAAGTAGTGAAGAAAAACAGCTAGATTTTTATCGAAATGACGACCTTTCGGGAGTGAAATCTATAAGTTACATTATTTAGATTTAAGCCAATAGATTTCTCACTACGCTATCAATGATAGATTCTCTATTAGGGCAGTCGTCATTCCCGCGCAGGCCGGTCGCGTAGACACAATTCTATTCATCTTGCGTCATTCCCGTGAAAACGGGAATCCTAAAGCTTCAAATATTGCTCACTAACCTTTCTTGTTGCATTAAGATTGCCAGTCAAGCTGGCAATGACAGTCAATGCTAAGAATATTGCAAAAGATGTGCCCACAAGATAGGCGCAGGCACAATCTTAAAGCTTATTGTATTAAGATTCCGAATCAGGTTGTTAATGACGATTTATCGAAATGAATTTCTCTAGGCAGTTACATTAGGCTTAAACGTATCTGTTTTAACCGTTGCTTTTAATTCATGTAATATCGTATACAACCCAAAATTAGTCCGGTTAACGTAAATAAAATGTTTTACGCCACGAGCCTGTTTAAATTCTGGCATTTTAGAAATTTTTTCGCCATAGATATATAGTTGCTCAAAAAAATCAGGTTTACTAAAATCGAAAAATTTACTGGTATAGGGTTTGGCGAATAGACTGATCATCTCCCTATACGATTTATGGTAAAACTCAATCTGCTCAGGAGAATCGTCGGCATGGATCATCTCCAGTTTTCTAAATGCATCTATCGTTTTATTTTTATCATTAATTACATCAGTAGAAATTAAGGCGAAAAACGGGTAATAGAAATCATCAGGCATTTCTTTTATACATCCAAAATCAATTACTCCAAGGTTTTCATCCGGTGTAATCATAAAATTTCCAGGATGTGGATCCGCATGCACAGCCCTTAGCTCATGCTGTTGGAAATTATAGAAATCCCACAGCGCCTGTCCGATTTTATTACGTAATTCCTGAGAAGGATTTGTTTGTAAAAATTCTTTTAAATGCAAACCATCAATCCAGTCCATGGTAATGATCCGCTTTCCGGATAATTCTGGATAGTACTTTGGAAATACAACATGATCGAGGTTTTTACAGGCTTCTGAAAATTCGATAGAACGTTTAACTTCCAGTTCGTAATCTGTTTCTTCGAGCAAACGTTCTTCAACTTCTTTAATATAGATATTCAATTCCCTTTCCGACATGCCCAATAAACGGAAAGCGAAAGGTTTTACCAGTTTCAGATCAGAAGAAATACTGTCTCCAACACCAGGGTATTGAATTTTAATGGCGAGTTTTTTACCATTAAGCATCGCTTGATGCACCTGTCCAATAGAAGCTGCATTACTGGAGCTTAAGTTAAAACTATCGAAAATATTTTCAGGTGTTTTACCGAAATTTTTGGTGAAAGTTCTAACAATTAACGAACCTGAAAGGGGTGGAGCATTGTATTGAGATTGGGTAAATTTATCGACGTAAGATTTCGGCAGGATATTCTTATCCATACTCAACATCTGTGCGATTTTTAAGGCACTGCCCTTTAATTCGCTCAGCGATTTATATATGTCGGTTGCATTGTCCTCGTTAAGCTGTTCTCGGTCCATTTCAGGGTTAAACAGTTTTTTTGAATAATGCTTAATGTAGTTGCCCCCGATCTGAATACCTGTTTTAACAAATTTTGCCGAACGTTCTACCTTTGTAGTTGGAATACTTTTTTGTGTCTTCATCTGGTATTTAAAACCTCATCTTTTCTGCAAACTTCCCATTCCTGGATAAAAACTTCCCGTATTCCAATAAATTATCAATTGGCGAATGCTGAAAAAGATCGAAAGTTACATTAATGCCTTTTTCGATGGCCTCATCGCTTTTTTCGAAACCTTCACTATCATCGTTGATCCAAAAATTAACAATAAATGCAAACTGGATACATAAGGCATCTTTGTATCTTTTACTTAGAAAGCGGCGCTCGGCAAGCTCACCACTATCTAAACCTTCTTCAATAATTTCTTGTGCAAAGTTTTCGAAAATAGGTTTTACGCCAGCAAGTACATCGGGAGTAGAAAATTTACCACGGTGATTCTTTAAGCTGTAAATCACAAAACTGCGTTCGTTCTTCAGGTTTTCGAGGTAACTGTAAAAGAAAGAAAGCATTTTTTCTCTGGCTGTATATTGGGGCCAAACTTCCTGCTCTTTAATTTTGTTAATGGTTTCGAAAGTAAGTTCGAACCAGATTATTTTTTCAATGCTTTCAAAAGAAGAGAAAAACTGATAAAAATCGGCCTCGGTAATTTTAAGCTTTTTCACAAAAACATAAACCGATTTTGGTTTTTCATTGTTTGTTAAAACATAATCTAAATATGCTTTTCTAATTTGCTGAGCAGTTGCCATATACCTGTTTTTTACAATTATAACGTTTAATTTATTGGCTTGTTTTTGCAGTTGGTTTTTTGTTGATCATGAAATTGTAATAATAGCTTTCAAAATATTTGAATTTGATTTTTTGACTAATTATTTTAGTTTTTTGTGAGTTTTAATGTTGATAATTTTTTAAGAAAAAACTAAAATAATTAGTATTTTTGTTTCTGAGTATTCCTTATAACTAAATAAAGCAAGATGATCCAGGTAAACGATTTTTTATATGGCAAAATGGAACTGCCAATGGTATTTTCTGATCTGTTAAATACCGATGCTTTAAAAAGGTTAGGCGGAATTCATCAAAGCGGTGCTATATTTTTGGTCAATCCGGATATCTGCCATTCGCGGTTGGAGCATGCCATAGGAGTTACCATGTTGATCAGGATGCTTGGTGGTTCGGAACTGGAACAAATTGCGGGGTTGCTACACGATATTTCGCATACTGCTTTTTCTCATGTGGGCGATTATGTTTTCGACAATACAGATGAAGACTATCATGAAAAGGTTTTCGCCGAAGTTTTATGCAGATCGGAAGTGCCTGATGTGCTGTTAAATTATGGATACAATGTTAACCAGATTCTGTATGGTACGTTTGATATTTTAGAACAGCCATTGCCATCGCTCTGTGCCGATCGTTTGGACTACACTTTGCGTGACGGTATTCATGGTGGGGTAATTTCCCGTCAGCGTGCCCGCGAATTTTTGACTTCCATTGTGTTGAAGGATGGGAAAATAGCGGTGAATGCAGAAACTGAGGTGGCTTGGATTAATGAAGCTTTTGAAAAACTGAATAATGAAGTGTTTAAACTGCCGCTTCACCTTTACGCCAACGGCAAAATGGCCGAATTAATTAAGAAATTTCTGAATAAAGGGGTGTTGGTTGAAAGTGATATGTTTAAAACAGATACCATGTTGCTAAACAAAATCAGAACTTCTTATGAAGGATATGAAGCCATTAAATCAATCAAACAGTTAAAAGGTTTCGCCGAATTTATGCGCCATGGAGCGGTGCCAAAGATAAAAAAAAGAACTTTGAATGCTTTGATGGTTTAGTGTTTAGGAGTTGATGTTTTACGTCGTTTCGTCCTCCTGAACTTGTTTCAGGATCTTTCTTGTAACTTATAGATCAATGGTTATGAACCAATGAACAAGTTTGGCACGGATACGCAATAACAAAGCTTATCCCTCGCTTAGTCATCCTGAGAGATAATTTATTGTATAAAAATCAATTTAAATAACATAGAAATTCAAAGAGATAGCTCCCCCAAGATTCGTCATTTCGAGCGGAGTGCAACGCAGTCGAGAACCACGAAGTGCTCAGCGAAGCTAAATCTGTCAAGATAGATCTCTCTCCCGAAAGTTCGGGACTGCGCTCCAGTCGAGATGACGATTCTTTTTATTGAAAGTCTATCAATGGTAACTTGTTTCAAGAGCTTTCCTATATAACGAGAATAAAACCAATGGCTAATTGAACCAATCAACCAAACCATTTCAGAAGAATTAACGTATATTGTGAAAAATATAAAAATATGTCTGCAATAGAAATTATTTTAATAGGAGTGGTTATTCTGCTTATTTTTGGTGGCAAAAAATTGCCTGAATTGATGAGAGGAATAGGGAGAAGTGTGAAAGAATTTAAAGATGCCAAAGACGAACCTCCGGTTAAATAATTGTAACAAACAAAACTTTCTGTTAATGGCGCTGTTTTAACTAAAATAAACGCTAACATGGAAAATCAAAAACAAGATCTGGCTAAATCAAAATCCGATTTTACAGAAGATAATGCAAAACATCCGGTTAAAGGAATAAATGATTGGAATGACCGCTTGGATGAAAATCTGGAGCCTGAAGAGCATAACGATAATGCTGCAGACGAAAAAGCCAAAGATTTCTCTGCAAAATACGGTAGCGGCGATCAGTCCGATCAGGGTAGTAACTGAATTTTTATCATTTAGCCACTTTTAATAGGTGGCTTTTTGGTTTTATCTTATTAATTCTTCTCATAAGAATTATACATTTATGTAAAACTTTTTTACACCACTGCTCTGGTTTATTACACGAAAGGTGATTTTTTCGCTTAAAAGTGTTAAAATTGCACCAATTGTTTTTTCTTGTGATTTGATTAATAGTATATTGCATATCTAATCAAACAAACATGTATAACGTTTTCAAATTAAACTGATAGGTAATGAGCAGGCATTGTTTATTGGTTTTGCTTATCTTGCTTTTTGCAACATCTTTGTCTTTTGCTCAAAATACATCAAATAAGGGAAAAGATTTTTATGTTCCTTATGCAGGGCATATTGATGGTAATAACTCCAGGTTAACGCTGTTTTTATCTACAGATCAGGCTACCGGATATAAGGTTTATATTGGGGGCGTTTTGGTGTCTCCGGTTGGTGCCACTATTCCGGCCAATAGCTGTTTGCCATTTGTAATCAATCCAAATACCTATGCCGTATTAATGGGGAGCTCCAATTTAATAGAGCCAAATAAAGCCATTAATGTAGTTACCACTAAAGCAATATCATTGTATAGTATCATTTCTAATAATGCCCGTACGGGTGGTACTTTAGTATTGCCAACAAACACACTTGGACAAGAATATTATGCCTTTAGCTACGAAAACCATGGAAATCAACAAGGCTTTTCTCAATTTACAATTGTAGGAACGGTTGATAATACAGATGTGGAGATTACGCCTAAACAAAACGAAAGATATGGAGGAAGAACCGCCAATACGACTTTTACCATTAAGTTAAATAAAGGCGATGTTTATCAATATCAATCAGTTGGTGATTTAACAGGAAGCCACATTAAAGCCTTGAACTGTAACCCTGTAGCCGTATTTACAGGTAATACCTGGGCAGCATTTTGTAATGAAGGTAATAGCCGCAATCCGAGTGGTGGCGATAACCTGTATCAGCAGATTTTTCCAGTTTCTGCATGGGGGAAAAATTTTGTAACTGCACCTTTTTATAATACTCTTCATGGTAATACCGATATTATGAGGATAATTGTAGCTGACGATAATACGATATTAACCGTTAATGGGAGTACTACAAGCGCCAATGGAACCCCGCTTTCTAATCCATATAATAAGGGAGCGGTAGTTACCTTTTTTTCTACTTCAGCAAATATAATTTCTGGCTCTAAACCAATTGCTGTTGCGCAATACCAAACTTCGCAAACTTGCAATCAAAACAATGGAACAGGTACCAATCAAGCGCAATTTCCAGGCGATCCTGAAATAACCGTGCTTAACCCTGTAGAGCAAACATTAAATAATATAACGGTTTTCTCTGATTTGGGATCAGTAGGGGTTCCTACGCAGATCACCAGATACTATCTCAATGTAATTATTAAAACAGCAGATATAGCTTCGTTTAGGCTGGATGGTAACCCAGTAAGTAATTTTACAGCTATTGATAATGTATTTAGCTATGCTGTAATTGATGTGACCAATACGCAGCCCCAGCATAGGTTATCTGCAGCAGGTGGTTTTTCAGCAATTTCGTATGGCTATGGGACGGTAGAGTCTTACGCATACTTAGCTGGAGCAAATATTCAGAACTTTACTTTTCAGCCTACCAGTACAGTTACGGGACAACCCATTAGCAGCGGTTGTTTAGGGGAGCCCATCAGTTTAACTATAAATTTACCTTACCAGGCTATTAAAATAGACTGGGAAATTGAGGGGGCAGCGAGTTTTACTGATGATAATCCGGTGGCAATAAATACCTTTACCAGACCAAATGATAATAATACTTATTACACCTACAAGTACCCTAACGACCTGAATTATCCAAACCCCGGTGATTATCAGTTTAAAGTAATTGCAACTAAGCCCAACGCCGATAATTGTGGCAATACAGAAGAATTGATTATAGATTTTTCGGTTGATAATCAGCCTACTGCCGCATTCGAATTACCCGCTACTGGTTGTCAATCCAATGGTGTTCAATTTACTGATAAAAGTACATCCAATTCAAATTCGCGAAGCATTACACAGTGGTTATGGGACTTTGGTGATGGAAAAACATCTCCTGAGCAGAACCCTGTTCATGTTTACGATCGCCCAGGTACTTATAATGTGGTTTTAACGGCCATAACAGATTCTAAATGTTCGGAAACATCTTCAGCATTTCCAATTGTAATTAACCCTCAACCTTTATCCGATTTTGATGTGAAAGGTTTGTGTGCAGGCAGACCGATTATTTTGACAGAAAAATCGACGATAGAAGGCACTGGGACTATTGTGAAATGGGCCTGGGATTTTGGCGATGGAAGTACCCCTTCTACTGAACAGCACCCCATCCATCAATACAGTGCTACTGGTTCTTATACTATTACGCTAACAACCGAAAGTGATAAAGGATGTGTGAGTGTAGTGAAAAGTAAAATTGTAACCGTAATTGATCCACAATCTGCTGATTTCGAACTGCCTGATTTTTGTTTGAATGATGGTGTAGCTAGATTTAAGAACACCTCCAAAAATGCTGATGGAAGTACAACCGGATTAACTTTTGTATGGAAATATACCGATCAAAACAATAATGTAATAGCCACTACAACGGATGTCGATGGCGCTTTTACGCCTGCTGCCACGGGTAATTATAATGTGCTCTTGACGGTGAAAAATCAGGATGGTTGTGAGTCATTCGCATCAAAGCCATTTACGGTTAATGGTGATGTTAAAGCAGTGGATTTCGAAATTATCAACGACCATAGCTGCGTGAGTGAGGACATCATGATTAAAAATAAATCTACTGTATTTACGGGTAATATTACAAAAATTGAGATATATAGAGATTTTGGTAAAGAAACTTCCATTTATAAAACAATCCCTTATCCGGATGATAACGAAATTTTTGTTCTTAAGTACGACAGTTTTGGTGGCACCGCAGATCGGACATTCAACATCAGGCTTGTGGCTTATTCGGGAGAAAACTGCTCAAAATATTCAGATCAAACACTTACATTAAAACCAGTGCCTCAATTGGTGTTTGAGGAGATGACTCCGGTTTGCGAGGCTGATGGCACCGTTTTAATTACGCAGGCTAAACAAAAAGTTGGAGAAGAAATGAATGGAATGCCAGGCGTATATAGTGGCGACGGCATAAAAGCAGACGGTACCTTTAATCCTAAAATTGCCGGACTTGGACCACATCTCATCACTTATACATTTACGGGAGATAATGGTTGCCCTAGTTCTATAACGAATACGATTGAGGTGTACAAATCGCCTGTTGCAAATGCAGGTACATTGGTTTATATCCTGGCAGGTGGACAGATCGAGATCCCTGCAACAGCTGAAGGCACTAATTTGAAATATAATTGGTCGCCTGCAACAGGTTTGAACAAAACGGATATATTAAATCCGATTGCATCGCCAGATAATGATACAGAATATACGCTTACAGCAACCACACAGCCTGACGGATGCGCCACAACATCAACAGTGTTGGTAAAAGTTTTGCAAGTATTAAATCCACCTAATACCTTTACGCCAAATGGCGATAATGTAAACGATACCTGGATCATTAAATATTTAGAATCTTATCCAAATGCTACCGTCGAAATTTTTAATAGAAATGGAAATAGGGTATTTTTTAGCACTGGATATAAAATTCCTTTTGATGGGAATTACCAAAATGAACCGCTTCCGGTAGGTGTTTATTATTATATCATTAACCCGCGTAACGGACGAAAAACAATAACAGGACCGCTCACTATAATCAGATAAATTGAAGAAGCTCATCATCATATTTGTACTTTTTGCAACATTTAAGGGTTTTGCACAACAAAAGCCACAGTATACCCAATACATTTTTAATCAGTATCTGCTAAATCCGGCGCTCTCAGGAATTGAAAATTACCTCGATTTTAAAGCTGGTTACCGTAAACAATGGTCGGGGATTACCGATGCGCCTCAAACTTCATTTGTATCGGCACATTGGGCGCTGGGAGATAATCAATTGTGGAGTAATGCGCTCACCTCTTTCCCTGAGCAAACAGGTAATCCGATGGACCGTAATTATATGCAAAACTACATGTCGTCGCCGTCGCATCATGGAATGGGGGTAACGGCCGTATTGGATAAAACTGGCCCCATAAAAAGGTTGGATGCCAATGTTACCTATGCTTATCATTTACAGCTAAGTAATAATTTCAATTTATCGGCAGGTGTTGCTGCAGGTATTTCGAGTATCTCGTTAGATGTAAATGCACTTACTTTCGACACACCGGTAGATCCGATTATGAACAGGGCGCTGATTAACCAGGTGAAACCCGATTTGAGTATTGGTTTATGGTTATATGGCGCAAGGTTATTTGCCGGTTTATCGGTACAGCAAATTTTACCACAAAAATTAAGCTTTACAGGCGATAATAGTTATAATTTAGGTAAAGAGGCACCACATTATTTTGCTACCGCAGGATATAAGTTTTTCTTTGATGATGAAATTGCTGCAGTACCATCGGTAATGGTAAAATACGTATCACCTGCACCGGTTTCTGTTGATCTAAACATGAAATTGGCTTTTAAAGACAAAATCTGGTTAGGAGGAAGTTATCGTAAAGATGATTCGTTTGCAGCAATGGCTGGCTTTAATATTGGCAAGATGGTTAATTTAACTTATTCATACGATTTTACAACATCTCAATTAAATCAGGTAAGTAATGGTAGCCACGAAATTGTATTGGGTTTATTGCTGAATAATATCTATAAGGTGCCATCGTATATTAAAATGTGGTAATATACTGGTATTCAGGTAGATGAAAGTGTATGGTTTATAGGTTGGAGCGCAAAACCTGTATAGAACAGGAAGTTTCCTCCCGTTTTTCGCTTTCACGCTTCACTTCGTCGTGCCTCCTCGCTGCAGGGTAACGCTGCAACCGGGGCTAAATGGCCAAGGCAGTTTTTTATTTTTGAGGTTGCAGGGTGCAGAAACTTTGTGCTTAAACCTGACAGCAGCGGCAGCTCCCGATTTTTCATCGGGACTATAGCGAATGGCAGGACTGCAGACGGCCAAGCACACGGAACTGTTCCTTTCCCAGTCACAATAAATACACTAGTTATATTTGGAGCGCAACACTTTCTTTGGCAATTTAAATTCTATACTTTAGAAAAGTAACTGTAAACTTTGAATTGTAAACCCGATAACTGCCAACTGATCTAAAGTTCTTTTCTTAACCTTGCCACAGGGATATTCATCTGCTCACGATATTTTGCAACGGTTCTTCTGGCAATGTTATAACCTCTTTCTTTTAAAATTTCGGTTAATTTTTCATCAGCTAAAGGTTTGCGTTTATCTTCGTTACCAATACAGTCTTCCAATATTTTTTTAACCTCTTTGTTCGAAACTTCCTCACCGTTTTCGGTTTGTATCGCTTCTGAGAAGAATGATTTTAATAAGAAAGTACCAAATTCAGTCTGCACATACTTAGAGTTTGCCACCCTTGATACGGTTGAAATATCCATATCAATTTTATCGGCAATATCTTTTAAGATCATTGGGCGCATTTTACGCTCATCGGCGGTTAAAAAATATTCATATTGATAGTGCATAATGGCATTCATGGTTTTTAACAAAGTTTGTTGTCTTTGTTTAATTGCATCGATAAACCATCGTGCAGAATCTAATTTCTGCTTAACAAACTGAACAGCTTCTTTCAGCTTTTTATCTTTCGATGAAGCTTTGTCGTAATGCTCAAACATCTCCTGGTAAGATCTGCTTACCTTTAATTCAGGAGCATTTTTAGAATTTAGCGTCAAAATTAATACGCCATCATTATTGCTGATATGGAAATCAGGAATAATCTGCATTTGTTTGGTGGTAACCTGATTGGCATCACCTGGTTTTGGGTTTAAACGCAGAATTTCATTTACAACCTCTTTAAGTTCTTCACTATCTAAACCTAAACTTTTTTCTAATTTATCGTAATGTTTACGTGTAAACTCGTCCAGATAGTTTTCTACAACATTCATTGCTTTTACTATAATTGGATTGTTTGGGTCTTTCCTTTTTAATTGGATCAGTAAACATTCTTTCAGATCTCTTGCACCAATGCCTGGAGGGTCGAAACTTTGGATCAGTTTTAACATTTCCAGTACATCCTCTTCTTCAACCATAACATTTTGAGAAAAAGCAAGGTCATCAATCATGGAGCCTAGCGGACGGCGTAGATAACCATCATCATCTAAACTGCCTATAATTTGTTTGCCAATAATAAAATCCTGGTCGGATAGGGGAATAAGGTCTAATTGCTCCTGTAAACTTTCAAAAAAAGTACTTTCAATGGCAATTGGTGTTTCTTTTTTCTCTTCATCGTCATCACCGTTATTATAGTTGGTGCTATAATCATTGGTAGAATCGTCCTGTAAATAATCATCTACATTAAATTCATCCATGCTGGTGTCTTCTGATGATTGTTCGTAATCTTCAGGCCCATCATTCAGATCATCATATTCGCTCTTTGGCTCATCCTGAGTCATTAAACTTGGATCTTCAAGTGCTGGGTTTTCTTCAAGTTCTTCTTTTACACGGGTATCTAAAGCAACGGTTGGCACCTGCAACAGTTTAATAAACTGTATTTGTTGCGGTGATAACTTTTGTAATAATTTTTGTTGTAAGTGTTGCTTTAGCATAGTAAATATAAAAGAATGGGGCAAAAATAAACAATAGATTTCAGATATTCTGCTGAATTGACTTAAATGCTATCGATATGTTTGGTTTTAAAATTATTTCATAAACATTTGTATTGAGTTTAATGTTTGCTACTTTAGTGAATAAATAAACTAAAACTTAATAAAATATGGGCTTTGTAAAAGAATTTAAAGAATTTGCCATTAAAGGGAATGCTTTCGATTTGGCGGTAGGCGTAATTATAGGTGGTGCTTTTGGTAAAATTGTTACCAGCGTAATCGACGATTTAGTGATGCCTATTGTAGCTGCAATGGTTGGTAAACCAGATTTTAGCAGCATTTATTTTGCAATGGGTAAAGGTGCCGAACTGATTCCAAAGGGTGCTTCGCTGGCAGATGCTAAAAAGGCCGCACCAGATGCATCTATATTTGCTTATGGTAACTTTATTACGGTAGCCATTAATTTCTTATTGCTGGCTTTAATTGTTTTTATGATGGTTAAAGCAATTAATAGAATGAAAAAGAAAGAGGAAGAGGTGGCAGTTGCAGCACCGGTAGTACCAACGGCAGAAGAAACCCTTTTAACCGAAATCAGAGATCTGTTAAAAACAAAAGCATAATATATAAAAGCCGTCCCGATGCAAAAAAGGGGCGGCTATTTTGTTTTAATAACTTCTTTTTACATTTGGATCGGTTATAATGATATAATCGCCGAGTTTTTTAAATTTTCCCCAATCGGGATTGGCAAAGCTTTCATCAGAAAATGATGAAATGTTCAGGATTTTTAGTTTTGGATTGGTCTGAGCCAGTTTCACCAATGTTCCCAGTTTTTCGTCGCTGTGGAAACGTCCATTAAGCTGAAAAACCTTAAAGCCTCTGTTTGCCTTAAGAAACTTATTTATAGACCATGCCATGGTCGCATCCCATAAATTTTGCGTTTGGTAAATTTTCATCGAGCCCATGCTGTGGCCACCCAAAGTTTCTGTAAATTTTTCATAATACCTACCCTGAGCCGTATCAATAGGTAAGGGTGGTAAAAAATTAAATGATGTTTTTGGGAAATTTTCTAAAACTTTAAGCCCTCCCATAGTAACAGCATTGCTGTAACGCGTAGCGGCATTTGCAGCAATAACTTTTAGCTTATTTTGTTTGGCATACTCCATTAAAGGTTTATAATCTTTGTAATTGCCCCAGGCCCTGCCTTCTTTAATAAAGTTCTTTTCTGAAATTAATCCTGCCAGGTATTCATCTACCTCAGGTTGTACATCGGTATGGAACATTTCTAAAGACAGTGCCGTTTTTAATGGATATTTTGAATGAAGTCTTTTAAAAAGCTCTGCTTCCAGATAATGGCCTATAGAATCGTTGTGGTCTTCGCCAAAGAATAAAACATCAGCCTGGTTCATATCAGTAACAATGTCGTCCATTGATATGGATTTCTGTTTTTTTACATCGTAAATCTTATAATGGTTACTTATTTCCTGTGCACACAAGCTGGTAGAAATAGCAAAAACAAACATTAATAGTGAAAATTTCATACCGTCAAAATAACAAAATAATTTTCACCGATAAAATAAGGGCACTTACCGTCTTTTACCGAGTTCTTGCACCTTGTGTATATTATGATGTAGTGCTTATTAATACTTTTGGATTATTAAATATGAACACACATGGATAATCTTAATAAAAACGATAACAACCACATTAAAAACTCAGGAAGAGTTTGGAGTGGTTTCATCATAGTCATCATCGGATTTGCATTTCTATTGAACAACATGGGACTAAATATTCCGAGATGGATATTCAGCTGGTCTAATTTTTTAATTGCACTTGGTGTATTTATCGGCGTTCGTCGTAACTTTAAAGGAATAGCCTGGCTAATTTTGATTTTGATCGGCGCTTACAATACCTTAAGTAATATACCGGGGTTAGATTTTGATTTATCTAAATACGCTTTAGGTATTGGTTTGGTTATAGTAGGTGGGTTTTTAATCTTCAGACCAAAGGATGCTTTTGTGTTTAAGAAAAAACCTAAAGATAAGTATAAAGCCGATTTTGATTTTGACGCAGCTGCCGATCAGAAGACCACAAATAATAATGATGTTATTGATGTAATGGCCGTTTTTGGGGGAAGTAACCAAACGGTCTACTCTAAAAACTTTCAGGGCGGCGATATTACGGCTGTATTTGGAGGAGCAGATATTGTAATGACTCAGGCTGATTTTCCTGAAACGGTATCGCTTGATGTAACGGCAGTTTTTGGAGGAATTAAATTAATTGTACCACAAAACTGGGCAATAAAATCGAATGTAACGGCATTATTTGGTAGCGTTGAAGATAAAAGATCACATGTAATGCCGGTAGCAGAGATGAAAAAAACATTGATTTTAGATGGGACAGCTTTATTTGGAGGGATCGAAATTAAAAGTTTCTAAACATTTATTATAAAACATCGCCTATGAAATGGTTTGCAGTAAATTGTATCTATCAGGTAATTTGTGGTGAGGGAAAACATACGCCCCAGTTTAATGAACAAACGCGTTTAATCCAGGCAGAGGGGATTGCGCAGGCTTTAGATAAAGCCAAATTAAATGCTATACATTTTAACCCATCTTTTAATAATTGTAATGGCGATAAAGTAGTATGGAAGTTTTTAGGTGTAGGTGGGATATCGGCAGTGGAAGAACTTGCTGATGGTGTAGAAGTAAGTTCCAGGATTGTTGAACCAAAATCGGTTGCGCAATACCTGGAAAAGCTAGCGCACCGCAATAAATCATTAACTAATCAAAACCATTTTGACAACTAGACCTTTATCCGTTCCGCAAATACAGAAAATATCGCTTACCATTGCAATAGTGTGGACTGTTTTGTGTGGTGCAGGATTACATTATATAGTTAATTTTTCCTGGTGGATATCGATAACCGACAGCTTAACCAATAATTTTTTATTGGCTTTGGCCTGCATTGGCATCAGTAACATGCTTGGGTATTACCAGCCAAAAAATGAGCGGATACTGTACGTACTGATTATCACGCTCGCGCTTACTTTTGTGATTATTTTTGCATCAAAATATGTGGTGCTCTATATATTTTCTGATTATAAGGAGTATAAAGATTTTTACAATTTCTCTTTTGCCTTTAGGGGTTTAATTTCTTTTATGTGTTTAGTCTGGTGTGCTTTGGCTAATATTTTATGGTATAGATTAGAGGAGCAATCAGAAACACACGAAAGGCTATCGGCAGCTAAAAGTTTGGCCAAAGAGGCCGAGTTAAATAAGTTAAGACATCAATTACAGCCGCATTTTCTTTTCAATAGCTTAAACTCGGTATTTGCACTTACCATGGTTAATCCGAAGGAGGCAGGCGTAATGATAATGAAATTAGCTTCTTTTCTTCGCGGAACCCTAAAACGTGATGACGAATTGTGGGTTTCTGTAGAAGAAGAAATGGAGTATATTCAATTGTATCTTGATATTGAAAAGGTGAGGTTTAGCCACAGGTTAAATATCGAAGTTAATGTGGCTGAAGATACTTTAAACCTTTGTTTGCCAGGTACTTTATTGCAGCCCATTGTAGAGAATGCTATTAAATTCGGACTTTATAATACCTCGGCAGGCATTACCATCAAGATAGATGTTACTGTTGAGTATAATATTTTGCAGATCCGGGTACAAAATCCTTTTGATCCCGAAATGAAGGCTGCCGGAGGAACAGGATTTGGTTTAAGTGCCATTAAACGCAGGTTATATCTGTTATTTGCGAATACCCATCTGTTGCAAACCGATATTGAGGCAAATAATTTATATATTACCACCCTAAAAATTCCACAAAAAAATGATCAGAACAATACTAATTGACGATGAGCCTTTAGCAAGAGATATTGTAAAATATTACCTTTCAGATCATGCAGAAATAGAGATTGTAGCCGAATGTGGTGATGGGTTCGAAGGTTTAAAAGCCATTACCCTGCATAAGCCTGATTTAATTTTTCTGGATATCCAAATGCCTAAAATAAGCGGTTTCGAAATGCTCGAGCTGGTTGAAGATAAACCTGCGGTAATTTTTACTACAGCTTTTGATGAATATGCCATTAAAGCTTTTGAGGTTAATGCAGTAGATTATTTGCTTAAACCCATCGATAAATCGCGCTTTGATGCAGCCATTAAAAAACTGCCTAACAAATTAAATCAAACCGAAAATACGGAGGCTGTTTTGGATGCGGCAGCTTTAAGTCCGGCCCAAAACAATAGGGTAGTGGTTAAAAAAGATGGCGTAATTAAAATTATTCCCGTTGCCGATATCAACTACTTAGAGGCTGATGATGATTATGTAAAATTAAGTACTGTTGACGGTGCTTTCTATAAGAACAAAACGATGGCTTATTTCGAACAAACGCTCGACGTGAGCCAGTTTATTCGTATCCATAGGTCTTATATCATTAACCTGGCCCAGGTGACCAAAATAGAGCTAAAAGAGAAAGATAGTTATGTAGTGCTGTTAAAGTCTGATATCTGGCTGCCGGTAAGCAAAACCGGCTATGTGAAATTGAAGGCTGCGTTGGGTTTGTAATTTACCCTTCGAATGAATCTATCGGTTGGTGTCTCACCGACCGAAATGAAATATTACCGAGTTTTTTGTTGGTCGATAACATACCGACCGATAGGGAAGATGAAAATCTTTTTTGGAAAGCAATTGAGTGCTAAAATTATTGTTAGCCCTGCTTTCCGTTACAATCTTTTTGCCCTTCGACTACGCGCTCCGTAGGAGTCCTTTGGACAGGGTGACAAAAAGGATTTCCACTCCCAATCAGGTTTGTTCTACGGCTGTCGTTGCTGCTATTTGGGCATCTCCCTTCTACCGTTTCATGTCGATACTAATTTAGGTACCTTTCTCTTCCATTGGGCAATGTAGTTAAGTTAAGCGTACGTTTGTCAGTCTGAGCCTGTCGAAGACCCTTACTAGTTGAAAACAAAAAACATTTGTCCTTCTACAGGCTACCATAGACAGAATCCATTAGCACGGTCGTCATTCCCGCGCAGGCGGGAATCTTAAAGCCCTTGCATTACGATTCCCAATCAAGTTGGGAATGACGATCTAACGCAGCCTACCGTTTGCCAAAAAGATCTGTCTTTAATATTGATTTTATGAAATAATTATCCCTCAGGATGACATTGCATCGAGATGGATTATGGGTGGAAAAAAATATTGATATTTTCGTTCCGTAAGGACGTTTGGTGAAATAATAAAACATACAAGCACATATTTTAAATACCCATAGGACATCTTTTTCAAAAGAATTATTACATTTGCACTTAAATAGAAAAAATAATAATTAATCACTATTGCATTTGTAGAGAAATCGCTTTATATTTGCACCTCTTAATTTTACAATAGATAATATACAGTCATGAAAAGAACATACCAACCTTCGCAAAGAAAGAGAAGAAACAAACACGGCTTCCGCGAAAGAATGGCAACAGCTAACGGCAGACGAGTATTAGCATCACGTCGTGCTAAAGGAAGAAAAAGATTAACGGTTTCTGACGAACGCAAGCATAAAGCATAATTTTTGATTGCTTTTCCGTTAATTCGGGATCGGCAGATCAAAATCTGCAGTTATCAATCAAAAATATATGTACACATTCAGGAAAGAAGAACGGTTATGCAGCAGGAAACATTTAGACCTGTTGTTTAAAAACGGTTCTTCTTTTTTATTATACCCCTTCCGGATTTCTTATCTTTTTGTCGATCAACCAGCTGATGTACAAGCACAAGTGGTAATCAACGTTCCTAAAAAAAGATATAAACGGGCAGTAGATCGCAATCTGCTCAAGCGCCGCATACGCGAAGCTTATCGCTTAAATAAACAAGATAAATTATATTTGCCTTTACCTACTGACAGGGGATTGCTTTTGATTTCTATTCAGTTTGTGGGTAAAGAAAAATACGATTTTACCTTTATCGAGAAAAAACTGATTGCTACTTTTAAACGCTTTCAAAATTTAATCCAGCCAAATGAAATTCATCAATAAAATTTTCGGATGGTTTTTTTTAGGTTTAATCAAGGTGTATCAATATGCCATTTCGCCAATGCTAGGCGCAAATTGCAGGTTTACGCCAACTTGCTCGCAGTATGGGATAGAAGCCATTAAAAAGCACGGACCATTTAAAGGCGGTTGGATGGCACTGAAACGCATTGGTCGTTGTCATCCATGGGGCAAACATGGTCACGATCCTGTTCCTTAAATGGGTTTATTAGTTCAGTTGTTCATTAGCCATTAGTTCATACTACATTCGTCGTTTCGGGGCAGGGGATATGAGCGAGCTGAAGAATCTTTTGGATTGTTAGGGGAGGAATTGATGCCAAATTTCAAGCTAATTCAATCAAAAAATTCGAATAAAGATCCTTCGACTCCGCTACCATTGACGTTATTTTGCAAATTACTATTAATCAATATTTTAACGGCTTTCGCATTTCCATCCAGCTGGGCCATAGCATTGTATCCCCGTTCTACTTAAAYCCGGCCTAACAAATTTTTCGGRCTGCACTTTCTRGCCGCACAACTGKCTTCAAAAGAAAACGGCGAAGCCCTCATGAATGCAGCTGAAAACTATAATACAAAATGAATAAATTTTCAGCCGGCATTTTTTGTTTTTTCATAGGCCTTTATGTTTTCAACGGCATTCAAGCTAGCTATGCTGGTCTTTTTGATGCCA
>NZ_JBFTSB010000016.1:0-45812 GCF_056399805.1 Pedobacter sp. 01N310 | reverse complement strand
ACTGATTTTAAGGATGTTCTCACTTGTTAAGAGAGGAGAAATGTATGTCGAGAATTATAGGAGAGCGTCATAAAAGCTAAGAAAAACTCCCAAAAAAAGAGTTTTTCTTAAAATAAATTTGCAATTGTGGTAAACCTAGAATACGACCGTAGCGGAGAGATCTATCAAGATCATTTTCTATAGATTTCTCCATTTCGCTGCACTTCAGTCGAAATGACGATCTTATGGTGGGGACACAGACACGGCACTATTTATTTTTTAATAATTGATAAATATCGTATTGAGACTCGACAGGAGCCCCACTACTTTTAACAGGAATATTGTTCATGTTTTCATCTATACAAACCGCCTGTACGTTATCTTGTTTTTGGATTTCGATAATATCTATCATTTCTTGCTTAATCTGCTCGTTATGAATCGGAAAGCAAACTTCAATTCTCCGATAAATATTACGGTTCATCCAATCGGCAGAGCCGAGGTATACATCGTTTTTGCCTAAATTGTGAAAAATAAAGATACGTCCGTGCTCTAAATAACGATCTACAATGCGGGTAACCTTAATATTTTCGCTCATTCCTGCTACACCTGGAATTAAGCGACAAATGCTCCGTACAATCAGTTCGATCTTTACCCCTGCCTGCGAAGCCTCGTAAAGTTTGTTGATCAATACTTTTTCTTCGAGATTATTCATTTTAATGGTAATACCCGATGGTTTACCTTGTTTGGCATGTTCAATTTCGCGATCTATCAAATCAAGAAAAACCTGCTGTAAATTAAACTGTGCGACCAATAAATGATTAAATTTAATCAGATCGGCAGAAGTAGGTTTAACCCTTTTGGCCAGAAAAATAAAAAGCAGCTCTACTTCGCGCAGCATTTCTTTATTGGCCGTCATTAATATATGATCGGTATAAAAAGCAGCCGTGCTTTCGTTAAAGTTTCCGGTAGAAAACAAACCAGAATAACGCATGCGGTCACCTGTCTGGCGTTTTACCAAGGCTACTTTGGCATGAACTTTTAAAGCAGTTACACTGTAAATAATATCAACGCCAACTTCCTTCATTTTCTTGGCCCATTTGATGTTGTTGGCCTCATCAAAACGGGCTTTAAGCTCTACCAAAACGGTTACTTTTTTACCATTTTTTGCAGCGCTGATTAAAGCGTTAACAATTTTCGAATCGCTGGCTACACGATAAAGCGTAACATAGATTTCCCGAACCTCAGCATCAATTGCCGCTTCGTTAAAAAAACGCAATACACTATCATAACTCTGGTAAGGCGTGTGTACAATGATGTCGTTTTTATAAATGGCCTCGGTTAAAGATCCATCTATGAGGTCGGTATTGCAGATTTTTGGCCAGTTTTGGTTGGATAATTTTGGCGAATTAACCGGAAAACCCATAAAATCTTTCAGGTTATGATATTGCCCGCCCTCTATCCTATTCGCCTTTTTAAGGTTAAAAAGCTTTTTGAGCAATTCGAAAACGTTGGCCGGTATGCCTGGCTGGTGAAGAAAACGTGTAGCCAAACCCGAATCGCGTTTGAGCAACTGCTTCTCCAATTGTTCGGATAAACTGCCCGAATATTCGTCTTTCAGGTCAATTTCGGCATCTCTGGTAATTTTGAAGCTATAACATCCGGTAACTTCAGCTTCAGGAAAAATACGGTCTAAATGAAAACGCACTATATCATCCAGAAAAACAATAAAGGTCTCGTCACCCGATTCTACCTTATAAAAACGGGGTAACTGGTTGGAAGGAATATTTAAAATAACAACTTCAGCATCTTCTTTCTTTTTTAGCGTAATCAGAAAGTACAGTTCATTATTTGAGGGAAAGAAGTTGGTATCCGCATTAATGTAAACAGGCTGCAGAAAGGCCATTACCTGACTCAAAAAATATCGGGTTGTATTTTTCTGAATTTCTGCAGGGAATGGTTGTCCATAAATTAAGTTTATCTTATTCTCTTTAAGCAAGGGAATAAGGTCTGATTTAAGCACCTTACCGTAACGCTGCTGCTGTTCCGAAATAAGCAAATTGGCCGTATTGAGCAAATTATCGTCAATCTGGATATCGTTGTCTTCCTTATTGCTCAATTTCTCTAAAGCGAGTAAGACCGGCATCCTTACGCGATAAAACTCGTCGAGGTTGGAAGAGAATATCGACAAAAACTTAATGCGTTCTAAAAGTGGAACGGTACTTCGCTCGGCTTCCATTAAAATACGCTCGTTAAACTTTAACCAGCTTAAATCTCTATTAAAAAAAGAGGTTTCTACTATCTGTTCCATTAAAGTTTACCGTAAGCTGCGTAAGCAATTACAAATGCAAATACTGCTGCAATTAAACCAAACATGAAAATATTGTAAGCCAGGCGGATCAGTTTATACTTTCTGCCCAAAACTACGCCTTGCGAGTATACGTCGGTGATTAAGGTACCATATAAAAAGTCTTTATCGTTCATCACTTTAATCATACCATCGGTATAACTGGGTAAGCTCATTTTATAAAAGTTACCAAAAAATAATAAGTTTACTTTTTTCTTATCCATATCTTCCTGCGTAAACTCTCCCTTGGGGATAGACGGGCGTGTTGATAAAATAGAAACCACCACACAGGTTAAACTCACTATTAACAAAATAAATGTGGGGATAATCAAGTTGCCATGGTCTTCCAATCGCCTAAGCAACAAACTCACGATCAAGGAAAGCATGATCGAATTTACGGTGATCAGGATATGCGCTTTATTATCGGCCATATCACTCAGGCGCTGGTTGTTGGCTGAGGTAATCCTAAACATCGTTTCGATCCCTTTATCGGGACGATCGTCTTTGTCTTTCTTTTTTTTATCCTTCTCTTTCACAATGACAGGGGCAAAGTTTAGGGGCTCTGCCAATTCGGCACTAATTTCCTCCTGCGATGTTAGTTTACTTTTCAGTTTGCTGATATTCTTCTGTTTCTGATCGCTCAACAACAGATTGGCATAATCGGTATGGTAATGATGTGATTCCATAAACTGGATATCTTTTTTACGCCAATCTAATTTACTGATATCTTTTTTATAGATCAGTTCATTTTCCTTGTGCATCAATTTCCCTTTTGCGCGGAAATCGGGCAAACCTAAATGGAACAGATCTGCATCGCAAATGATTTTATCAATTTCATTTTTAGGGTTCTGAGGAATTTTAGTGGCCAATATTGCGCTTTTAACATGGTCACGGATTTCTTGATTGACCTGATGTTTCGCTAAAAAATTATCAGCCAGTTCTGCTCCTTTTGCTTCGTGGTTTAGTGCATCTTCGAAATATCCCGTATCGTGAAAATAGGCCGCAACGGTTACAGAGAAAAAATCCTGTTCATTAAGCTGATAATGATTGGCAATTTGCTGCGCAGCATTTACCACTTCTTGTGTATGTTCCAGGTTATGATAAACCAGGCGAGGATCGTTATGGGTATGGAAGTAATCGCCAACGTGCTTTTCTACATCTTCCTGCAATTTTTTATAGTTCATGAGTGTATTCGGGGTTGCGGTAATTTAATATGACGATGGAAATGCATTTCTTGAAAATGTTTAAAGCTGAAAATTGTATTATTTTTTTATGATTATAAAATTACGCTAATTTTTTAAAAACAATGCTGATCTCCCCTTAACAATAATAATGCCTTGTTTATTTTACAATTAGATTTAGAAATGATTGAGTTTAGCACTATAATCTCCTGCGACTAGGTTATTTCTTGTTAAAAAAAGATTATAATCTGATATAAATAGGACATTCATTAGCTTCAGAAAATTCTAATTTGCACTTATTAGCTTGTAGTTGATAAGCAATAGTATTTTGAGTTGGCATTAATAACCTAAACCTGAATGATAGCAATTATGGTATTTATAATTGTTAATGCATTTTAACGCTTACAAGTTGGTTTGCTTATTCTAAAAACTGGCCTCGAATTTTACAAAACCAAATATAAAAGATACAAAACACTATACACTACCCAAAATTTCCCGAATAAATAATGAAAAGAAAAACTACTTTTTTTTTACTCTCAATGGCAATCGGCTTAAACAGCTTAGCGCAGAAAACGATAGAAATTGCTACAAAAAACAATGTACTGATCTTAGAAACAGATCGTGATAACACTTTATTATCGACATACCTGGGCAAAAAATTAGATAATGCGGGCGAATACCCAAGTATACAAGCATTAGATAAATACAAACCCGGCTCTGATGACCTTTTAAATAAACGCGAAGCTTACATTGCTTCCGGCTCGCTTAATTTATTAGAACCGGCATTAACCGTAACCCATGCTGATGGGAACAAATCTACTGTATTAACATTTTCGGATGTAAAAATCGAACAGCTGGATCAGAACAGAAAATTAACCAGTATTATTCTTAAAGATTTAAAATACAACTTTCAGGTTACTTTAAAATACCTGGCTTATTTTAATGAAAATGTAATTGAGCAATGGGCCGAAATTGAACATAGAGAAAAAGGCACGGTAGTATTAAACAAATATGCTTCGGCAAATCTTACCCTGAGTGGAAAAAAATTCTTCCTTAAAAACCAATATAGTGGTGCTACACGCGAAATGCGATCAGAAGAACAGCAATTGTTGCATGGCATAAAAACCATCGATTCGAAACTAGGAACCAGAACAAACCTCCTTCATTCTTCTTCGTTTATGGTTTCGATAGATCAGCCTGCGACTGAGGATACGGGCGAAGTAATTGCCGGATCATTAGCATGGACAGGAAACTTTAAGCTGGATTTTGAAACTTTCGACGAATATTACCTCCGCGTAACTGCCGGGATTAATAATTTTTCGTCGAACTATACTTTAAAGGCTGGCGAAAACTTCATTACACCCCGCTTTATTTATACTTATTCATCGGCAGGAAAAGGTTTAGCCAGTAGAAATTTGCATGACTGGGCCAGAAACTATCAAATATTAGATGGAAAGGGTGAAAGATCTACCATACTAAACAACTGGGAAACCACTTATTTCGATTTTAATGACGAAAAACTAAACGAATTAACAAAAGATACCAAAAAGTTAGGGGTTGATGTTTTTTTATTGGACGATGGCTGGTTTGGAAATAAATATCCACGCAATGGATCTACTTCTGGCCTGGGAGATTGGCAGTATAACAAGCAAAAGCTAAAAAATGGAATCAGTTCATTAGGCAAAGAGGCCACAGCAAGCGGTGTAAAATTTGGTATTTGGATAGAGCCCGAAATGGTGAATCCTAAAAGTGAGTTATACGAAAACCATCCCGATTGGATTATCAGACAGCCTGAAAGAAAAGAATATTACATGCGTAACCAGTTGGTGCTGGATCTAACCAACCCTAAGGTTCAGGATTTTATATATAAAACAGTAGATGATCTTTTTAAGGAAGTGCCAGAAATAGCCTTCATTAAATGGGATTGTAACTCCTTAATATACAATGCAAATTCTCCTACCTTAAAAAATCAGGATCATTTTTATCTTGAATATATCAGGGGATTAAACGGCGTATTGGAGCGGATTAGAAAAAAATACTCTAAAACACCAATGATGCTGTGTGCCGGAGGTGGTTCGAGAGTAGATTATGCCGCATTACAACATTTCACCGAATTTTGGCCTAGCGATAATACCAATCCCTACGACCGCATCTTTATTCAGTGGGAATATTCGTATTATTTCCCTTCTATTGCTGTAGATAACCACATTACCGATATGGGTAAACAGCCTATTAAATTTAAAACAGATGTGGCCATGATGGGAAAACTCGGTTATGATGTACGTGTAAATGAGTTAAGTAAAAATGATTTACTTTTTAGTCAGAATGCCGTTAAAACCTATAATGGCTTTAAAGATATTATCTGGCATGGTCAGCAATACCGCTTACAGGATCCTTACGAAAATAAAATAGCTTCAATTGCTTATGTAAACGAAGCAAAAGATCAGGCTATTGTTTTTAACTATCATGTGGCCACCCTTTTTACTAATGGTGTGATATTACCAATTAAACTTAAAGGATTAGACCCTGTTAAAAGATATAAAATTGAAGAAATTAATCTATACCCTGGTGCTAAATCGCCAATTGACAGTACTAAAGTTTACTCTGGCGACTTTTTAATGAAGGTAGGCTTTAATCCAGAAGCAAATGCTTACAGAACCAGCGTGGTTTTAAAGGTCCAGGCGATATAAACTGTTTAAAAACATAAGCTCTAGATATTAAGGGTGGCTTATCGCCTCCCTTTTTTTGATTAAAAATCGATTTCAACTCACATGCTGTCATGTTGAGCCTGTCGAAACACCTTCAAGAGTATTTAAACGGGTCCTTCGACAGGCTCAGGATGACAAATCTATATTTATGATACAACCTCTTTTTTAAAATTAAATACTTTTTGTTCTTGCTTATTTACCGCAAGAGATTCAGATTCAAATCAGTACTATTCTTTTTCTGATGAACTATTTTACTGCATAATCAAAAGCCTTAAACTTTTGAAAAACATTTGCTGCACAGCCCAGTAAACCTGCTTTATTGCCCAACTTAGCAGCAACTACCAATTCATTACCAGGTGCAATAGGCACTGCTAAAGTTTTAATTCTTCTTTCAATCTCGCGAACATAGAAGGCACCAGATTCGCTTATGCCTCCACCAATTACAATTTTTTGCGGACTAAATACATTTATAAAACTAATAATGCCAGTAGCTAGGTAATCGAAATGCGATTCCATAGCTTCAACGGCATATTCTTCTCTCGCAAGATATTTCTCTACCATATATTTACCATCAATCTCTTCTGGTGAATTAGGGTGGATAGACTGATAATGGTTAAGCAGGGCGGATACCGACGCATAAGCTTCTAAACAACCGCGACCTCCGCAGGCACAGGCAACCCCACGGTGTTGTACAACAATATGCCCTAACTCTGTACCTCTATTTCTAAATCCTCCGTAAAGCTTGTTATCAATCATCACAGCACCACCTATTCCAGTTCCTACGGTAAGGAAAACCACATCACTACAATCTTTGGCCGCACCGTAAGTCATCTCTCCTAGCCCCATTAAATTGGCATCATTATCCATTACAATATTATAACGTGTTACTTCTTGCAGGATTTCGCCTAAAGCCAATTGTTTAAAGCCAGGTAAATTATCAGCACCGGCAATAATCTTATTGTTGTAAATAATCCCCGGAAAACCTATGCCTACCCCCAGAATAGGGTTTTTAATTTTTTTAGCACAGGAATTGATCGCTTCTACAATGAGCGCAATAATTGCACCTTGTGTTTTCGCATTTTTTAGCGATACAATAATGGAATATAAAATTTCGCCATTTTGGTTTACTACTCCACATTTGAGTGAAGATCCACCCACATCAATTCCGATAGCATACGATTGTTCCATATTGAAATTATTTAAAGTAATCATATACCAAACCTAGTTTAAATCTCATTTGCATTGCTTTATTGGACATGTTTTTCAATAACATTTTATTATTCGAATCTAATATAGACTAAAAATGGAATTCGATAAACTCTACCCGTTAGATTTCAGTCCAAAACCTTTAAATATTGATTAAAAAGAGAAATAAACACTTAACAGTAATCATTTTTAGGCAACACAGCCATAAACGTAATGCTTTTAAGTGTGAGGAGTGCAGCTCGGCCCTTATGCAGTTTGGGGCACGCAGCTACTAAATTCTTCATCACTAAGCAGTTTTCTACCTACTGTATTACCTATTGCTTAAAAACAACCCAACAAGCTAGCTATATAGCAGTCTCCTTTTTTAGAAAAACTACAAATATCTTTTTCTCCAAACCTGCATCATATATACATTTATTTCCCATTGATCGGCAACTGGAAGGTTGGTAAACGGAATGGTTGGCATATAACTGGGCGGGCCAAATTCAGTTAACATGGTCAGGATTTTACCTTGTTGTTTTTTTATGGCAACAACCTTGTCCCACCAGGCAAAATGAGCTTCAACCGCTTGTTTCCATTCCGGCGCTCTCGGATCGCTTACCTGTGGTCCTTCTGCATGGCCAACCCTGGAGTGAACATGATCGGTACGTGAAATGGCAAGTGCCACGGTTTCTGGTTGGTCTTCGAGTAAACTTTCGCTCACATTACACCAATGAGAAATATCGAGGGTTAGCCTTAAATCAGGGTTTTGCTGTAAATATTGTAATGATGCCGGAGCTGAATAAAGCATACGAGACCGATGAGTTTCATGATAAATTGGAACTCCTGTTTCTTTGGCATACTGAACAGTAAAATCAATGAATTTTTTGTTGTCCTGGTATTGAAAAAAATCTTTTCCCGAGTGAACATTTATATACAATGGTTTTTGATATTGATGTTCAACAGCTTCGCTAAGTACTTTTTTAAAAGTTGCAAAGTGCGGTGCTGGAAGGGCTTCATCTCCACGGCAAAGAAAACCAACTTCTAATTGATATTTTTTTAACGCTTTAAATAACTCTTCTGCAATTTCTGGCGACCATAAGATTTCTATTCCATCATAACCCGAATCTTTTGCCTTTTTGCAAAAATCAGTTACCGAGCCATTAAAGCCCCAATAAGGCGCCATGACTTTTAAGGCGAAACCATTTGTCCATTTTTCAGATCCTAAAGAAGGTGCACTAAATGTTTCCATTGGTTTTAAAAATAAAGCTGATGTGAGTGCCATGCTACCGCCTATAAAATTGCGTCGGTTATATTTCATTTGATATATATTACGGATTCAAGTTACACATTTTTAGTTTTTAAAGAATTTAGTTCATATTAAAAGGTGATTTCATTAATAACCAATCAATCAGCAAGCATAACCATTATGGAACAAAAAAGCCCTTCAGAATACGCTGAAGGGCTGTGTTAATAACAGGATGTTTTTCCAATGATTTCTACCATAGCTCGCTTAATTACGAACTTAAAACATCTATTATCGAATCCGGTAAACGACCTGATGTGCCTCCCACTGTGCGGGTACTTCGAGTTTGTTCGCCAATTTATTAAGTATTCCCGCAGGTACAATAGCTGTTCTATTTTTATTCTGAAGATGCAAATGTTGGTAAGGCACTTCGATATAGACAATACTTATTTTTGCCTTGTAAATACTAAACAGATCAATTAACTGCGTGCGCATCTGGCTCGTAGTATTAGTAGCATTCCAAACAAATGCCTGCTGTTTACGCAAATAAACCCTGGCTTGCTCTTTTGCTTCTTGTATTACCCTCCCATTACCTGCTTTATCCGTTGGAGATATTCCCTTTTCCTTACGGATACCGTCTAAAGAGATTATCGGCCAATCTGCGTAATGTGTTTTAATATAGGTGTCTTTTCCGGCACCAGGCAAACCGCTCATTAAAATAACTTCCGTTACTGGTTCATCAAATGGGATGTAATCTAAATAAGCATCTTCATGTTGCATAAAATACATTTGCGCAGCATTTGATTTAAACCGATAGGAGTTTCCCCAGCATTCGTTTTCCTTACAAAATTCTTCGAAGCAAGCTATACGATATAACATCTCTTCTTGATCATCACAGATACGTCCAAGCATATCTACTTTTGCCAATAAACATAACCATTGCAGATTAACTTCCATGCTTGCTTTAACTAAAACTTTCACAGGATCAGTTTTTTCAAATAACCAAATTGGCAAACCATGGTGCCTTACCAGCCCTACAATTTGTTCACGAATGGCAAAAGGCGCTGGTTCATCCTGATATAGTAATTGCCTTGCAAATTGAGCTCCTTTACGCGCATGTCCTTTTGAGGTAATGCTTCCATCTGTTTCAAAAACAGTTGTACTGTACTTTTCAACATCGTGCAATAAAGAAGCTGCCCATAAAATTTCCTGATCCTGTTCAGATAATGATTTAAAAGCAGGTTCATTTTGTAAAGCGGTTAGCACCATTTGCGTATGTATGGCCACATTACCTTCTGCATGATAGCGTGAATCTTGTTGAACGCCTGCCATGCGTTTTACCCAATCAAAGCGAATTTCAAGATCCGCCCACTGTTTATTTTCACTTAAGGCCCACATGCTTACCTCCTTCATTTAGCAGTGATGCACGTTTCCAGCTTCTGGTCCAATGCTCGTCAGTTTTAACATGCCCCTTGCGTACGTATTTGAACACGTTTTGGGCAAAATCATCAACGGTATACCCATCGGCATTCCTGCTAACAATTCCCTCCATAGTAACCTGGGTTTTATCGTAAACATCATAGGTATCAAATTTACCTGTCCCCTTTACCAACTCGAGTATTTCTTTTTCGAACTGTTGTTGATTTTCCGGTTTTTGTTCTATTTTAATTACAGGAACAGTTGGCAGATCTAACATATTTGCATAAAACTGCGTTTCTTCCCAACTTAACCAATGGTCGAATTCGCGGATACCGAATACATAAAAATGATGTTCGAGCTTGCGATATTCAATAGAATGAATAGCATATAAGTTCTCTACGAAGATTTCTAAGTCTCCTAAATCATGTTTCGCAAGTTGCCAAAAACGTCTAAGACTTTCTGTCCATGGTGATGTAGTTGGAGCCGCGTGCGAGCGAGCAAACACGCCGTGTTTAGACAGGCAATTATTCTCGCCATCGAGTTTTTCGGTGTGTATAAGTGTAGGAATTTTTTGTAAATATTCCCAATAGTCGTGCTGTATCCTGTCATCGCTAGTTGTTCCCGGCGAAAACGGGTAGTGATAAGTACGACCATATTTTTTTGAAATAGCCATATTGTAATAAGTAAAGTAAAAAATAAATAGTAATTACTCCCTCCCCAGGTGGGAAAGGTCATTCAACATTTATATGCAAATGATATTACATGACACAAGACTTAAATAGTTCGTTTGGCAACAAAAGTAATAAAACTAATTTAGTTTCTTTTAACTAAAGAAATGTTATTTAAGAAGTTAACAAAAAAAATCCATTTTTCTTTAGCGAAAAATGGATTTATGTTCTTCCAATATTTAAACTGATGAACTAGAGGAATAAAGAAGTTTAGAAGTCTTAAAACAATTTAAATCCGACAGATAGATTAAACAAACCGCTTTTTTCATTCAGGCCTTTATTAATTTTTGTAAGGCCACTGCTGTATCTGGCATCAATACTGATGTTGCCAATATCTACCCCGGCATTGATCACTCCACCGAAAGTAAGCTTTTTATAATCAAAGCCAACCGGCCCTTTTGCTTCGTTAAGGGTATAATTAACATCGGGCCCCACAGAAACCCTGAAATTTAAGGCTTCGGTATCAATCAGTTTGTAGCCCACCATAAGGGGCAAATTAAGTTGGTTAAATTTTGGGGTATAAGTGCTAGCTGCATAAACATATGAACTCTTAAAGCTAACATAGTTCAATTCTGGTTGAAAATATAATGATTTACCAACCCGGGCAAATACTCCAAAATTATAACCCACCTTTCCTTTTTTATCTGTTATGGCATTTAAACTTGTTGGCAATGTTCCATAGTTTACACCAGCTTTTACACCAAATACAACATCAGCATCTTGTGCTTTTGCCACTCCTGCTGTAATAACGATAACAGCAACTAATAAATAAAACTTGTTGATTTTCATACTTTTTTGTTTTTAAATAATTGAATATTTATTGTGTTTTGAAAGTATGACAACAACGTTTGTATTTACCCCTATGCCCAATGTCATTTATTTTTATGGAGAAAACAAATAACATTTGTCCTTCGACAGGATGCAGCTGAAAACTATAATACAAAATGAATAAATTTTCAGCCGGCATTTTTTGTTTTTTCATAGGCCTTTATGTTTTCAACGGCATTCAAGCTAGCTATGCTGGTCTTTTTGATGCCAAAAAGAAAGAGCCCTTCGGCGGCGGCGAGCTGAGGCAAGCCCTTGGTGTATCGAAAAGAAACAATTATACGTCACTCATATTGATTTTTATAAGATAAATTATCCCTCAGGATGACAATGTTTTTTCGTTTTCGACCATAGAAAGGTCTTCGACAAGCTCAGACTGACAACGGCATAGTACTTAACTTAATCACATTGCCCTACGCCATTAAAAAAATAAAATAAACTTACGATGAAAAAAGCTAGATGTAGTTAGGCTCTTTTAAATTTAACTGAGCTTCCTGGTTTTACCCAAACTGCTTTCTTCACAATGGTTTTTCCCTTATCATCTAAAAATTTAGGCTGCCAGAGAATTTTCTTTTGGCCATTATTGGTTAGCGTTGTAGCAATATTACCATCATGTTTTACTGTAATGGAAGTCATTAATACAGGTAAATCTTTTAATTCGGAACTTGTTGTTTTTTTACCACGGTACAATGTTGTGATCTGATCAAACCGTGCATCGGCTTCTATTCCCATTAATCCTTCTGTAAAACCTTTAATAACACCGAAAGAAACTTCAGGGTACTCCCTCCTGGCTGTTGCAGGATCGGTTAAGTGCAACAAATAACCGTAGGCTTTTTCTGATTGCCCGTTCTGGTACATAATTAAGGGAAAATACGACAGGTTTTCTACATTCCAGTTTTTCGATAATAGATGTTGAATGGTTTTTTCTTTGCGTTCACCAGCTTTTAAGGCATCGAACCAAAGTAAAAAAGTTTCCCCTTCATCCATACCGAATTTATGGTCGTTCGAATAAAAAGTATGGTATTGCGAAGCGCTGTCGTTCCACCACAAAGCATCGATACTTTTCTGATAAGCTTCAGCCTTTTCTTTAAACTGTTTTGCTTTATTGTGCTGCCCTTTTAGGTCGAGCATTGCTGCATACGACATTAAACCCCTATAGATTGCACCAACAAGGTCTACCCCCATTTTAATATTGGGTACCCCCTCCGAATAAGAAGGTAAACCACGGCACCGATGAAAAGAATCATTATTATTGAAAGGCACAGGAGCATTTGGATGCGTTGGCCTTTTCAGCAAAGAATCGGCCTGCAACACCCAACGGTTAATATATTCGGTTACTGATTTTTCGTGAAAGTTTTTAAAACCTGAGCCGTTGATATATTCAAGGTCGCCTGTCCATAAATATAATTTCCAACTGGCATTAAGCACATCAAAATTTGCATTCAGGTTATACCAAAATGCTGTATCATTGCGATAATCTTCTTTAGCGGGTTTACCTAAATGGTTAATTTCCCAATAAGAACACCAGTCTTTAGATTCGGATATATTGTTAACAAATAGCCTGAACATATTTTTATTTTCCTTATTCAAGCCTAATATCTCGCCACCAATGCTCTGGTGGGCTACATCGCGCATACAGAATGCCGATCTTGGCGGTAAAGCAGATTCGTACCAAGGGCCAACCGGATCAGAAGTCTTGCCTTTATAACTTAATGCCATTTCTTTGGCCCTAACAAATGCGGTTTGCAAAGCGGCATCGGTTGATTTGAAAGTTACTCCGCCCTGGGCATAAACGCCGCAGCATAGGCAAATAAAAATGTTTACAAAAAGGATTCTTTTCATTTGTTTAATATAAGTTAATTTCTACAGTCTGTTTTCCGTCCCAGTTGATTTCTTGTTTTTTGCCACTTTCCTGTTCTACCAAAATTTTGATCTTTCCTCCAATCTTGAAAACAGTAATATCAAAATCGCTATTAAATGCTCTTATGTGTTTAAGCGACATTTGTTTCCAGCCTGCAGGAAGATAAGGGCACAACCGGAATGATTTAAAACCAGTAGGTTGTATCCCAAACAATCCTTCGGTTATGGCACGACAATATAATCCACTCTCAGCCGAAAGATGGCGCTGATCTCCTTCTGGCCAGGCTTCAACAGCATAAGGCACATGTTCGCCCAGCAAACGTTTGGCAGTATAGTATTTCAGGTATTTCATGGTGGTATCGGTCATACCTGCATTGAACAAGCCACGCACAGCGTACAAAAGCGAACGGTCCCAGAATACTTTTGATCCTGATTCGCTCAACATCCCGTCCTTTGTCCACAGGTAATCAGACAAAAGCGCCTTGGCAGTCTGCTCTTTTCTACCGTAAATCCCCATTACCAGTGGCATTCCTATCCATGATCTAAGCTTATCATTTCCCTCGTAGTAACGGTAAGTATCGAATCCCTGTACCTTTGCCCCAAAATATTTCTCTATTGCTATTTTTAGTACAGATGCTTCTTTAAGCAAATTTGTTGAAGTTATTTTATCACCAAGACTTGCTGACAGATCTGCAGCACTGATCAATGCGCCGTAAACTAGCGTATTGGTTGATAGGTTAATTTTACCAGCCGGAAACCTTCCTTCCAGCTCATCCGAATCGGAAGCAATTACCCCGTCTGCACTTTTTTTCCTTCTTGAAAATTCCAGGCACCATGTTATCAGTGGCCACAATTGTCGGGCCTCGGCTGTATCTGCATAAGCCAGTGCAAACCTCGATGCACCATAAGCAATCATAGCCATATCACCGCGATCGCCTGCTCCATTCCATTTATCAGTTCCTTCTGCTATAATCGAACTAGGAATCGGTTTGTATTCGGGATTCATGTATTTGGCAAACAGGCGGAAACTATTTTTAGCACTTTCATTCCCTGCAGTATTGCCCAAAAAAGGGAAAAACGGGTCCATGTATTCTGCCTGGTCATTTGCCCATATTGCAGCGTAATAAGATCCACCACCGGGACCATGCATTAAACCATTTTTCGTATCAAAAATACTTTCAGAAGCCCTGATTTTAGCAAAAGCAAACATCTGATTCAGGGTATCATTTGGCGTTTTCAGTACCAGTTGCTGCGTAATTTCGCTTACAAAATTCCTTCGTTTTAACGATTCGTATACTGAAGAAAAAGTATAAGGCTGGTCGGCGGTTTTCCGTGCCGAATAAACAATTGCATAGGTTTGCTCTTCCCCTGCTTTTAAAATAAACTTACCGGTCCCAAATATCTTTGTATTGAGCAGGTAAGTACCATAAACGCCTTTACTGCGTGCGGTACTATCTGTTTGATCAAACTCCGGAACAACAATTTCGACTGGTTTCAATCCATTATTTTTAAATACCGTGTGTTCAATAAATGCTGGTTTATCGGTTGATGGGAGTAGCTCGCGTATTATGTTCACATTTCCTATTTCAGACCTGATCTTTACCGAGCCATTGATAGAAAAAGCCATAGGTTGTTCATTCAAAGCTATTCCGTCGATCATAACCGGAGGTATTAGCTGATCAAAATCTTTAATCAGGCTTCCACGGGTATCGTTTGGAATAATCCGCAGCATCGGGAATACGAGTTTTCTTTTTAAAACCAGATTATTTTTATCGTTTACACCATAGGTAATTATTGCGGAAATTTGTTTCCCGCTCATTTCTATCTGATCGGTATGTTTGGTGTTTTTTTTAACAGTCCATTCGATGCCCCCGTTCTTTTGCAGGTGCCAACGTAAATCCTGAGCGTTTACATCAAAACAATGCAACAAAATTAAGATGAACGGTATACATTTTATTGGGAAAGATTTCATATCAAAAAGAAAAAAATGAAGAGGCTTGTTCATAAATACGATTTTTCTTCAAATCTGTCACGTTGAGCCTGTCGAAACGCCTTATAATCTTTCGACAAAGTCCTTCGACAAGCTCAGGATGACAAATTTTACATTTATGAGACAACCTTCATTAAAAATAGCATTTTAATTAATAATTTGGGTTTTGCACAATGGCAGGGTTCTTTTGTATTTCGCTTCTCGGGATTGGGTAAAAATAAAAACTTGGTACCCAGGTACGCTCCTGAACGGTCATTAATGCATAGGTAAAAGTACCGTTTGCCTGTTTGGTAATCGTTACACCTTTTGCATCTTCTGAACCTGTTTCTGCTATTCCCCATCTCCTGATATCAAAATAACGGTGTCCTTCAAAGCAAAGTTCTATCCTGCGTTCATGTCTTATCTGATCCATTAGTAACGCTCCAGACCCACTTACGGCTGGCATACCCGCTTTTTCAGTTCTTATTTTATTCAGGTAATTTAGGGCCTCTCCGTCTTCTCCAAGTGCAGCACAGGCTTCGGCATAATTCAAATAGATTTCCGATAACCTGAAAACCACCCACTGGCTGGCATCGTAATCCTGAACGTTCCAATCGAAAGCCTCATTTACCATTTTTTTCACGCAATATCTCGTTTTTGACGCATTCCACGGAGAATAAGGACTTTGGGGAGAGTCATCACCACCTTCAAAAAAGCTGGTTAAACGTCCTTTAAACTGCTGATTATTAGCCAAAATTGTCGCATAAAATCTTGGTTCTCTGTTCAGATACGGATCTTTTGCCTGTACAGGATTGCTCCAGCTAAATTTTGTACCATCGGCCATTTCAAAATCATCAACCATTTGTTGAACAACATTGTAAGCGCTATAACCATTATAACCATTTGGGCTCAAATCTCTGCTCACGGTATTATAACGATCTGCTCTTACCAAGCCGCTGTATACTCTCGAAAAAATAATTTCTGAATTAAAAAAATCGAGATAAGTTTTGTTATAGGTGCCATTGGCCGCATTGCCGTATAAAGCGTATTTAGGTGTAGCAAAATCAATTACAGCCTTGGCTGCCAGTTTTGCATCTTCCCAAAGCTTCTTATCGTTGCTTTTATTAAAGTAAGGGCTCGCAGCATACAGTAAAAGTCTCGATTTTAAGGCCAAAGCTGCTCCTGCAGTAGCGCGGCCTTTATCATTAGCACCTGTATAAACTGTTGGCAGGGTTTTCAAAGCCTCCGTTATCTCGGCAAGTATAAAATCCTTAGTTTCGGTCCATGTGGCTCTTTTCTCGTTAAAGCTTTTGTCGTTCACATCGTAAACCTTAACAATAAGCGGTACGCCACCAAACCTTTTTAGCAGTTCGAAATAAGCCAAAGCGCGTAAAAAGTGTACCTCACCTTTCATCGTTTTAACCGCATCGCCTCCTGCTGTTACCTGATCAATATTTGTGAAGAATATATTACTGTAGCGGATAGAAGCATACATTTTGTTCCAATGGTTCAGCGATTCTGAACTTTGGTTATCAGGCGTGGCCTCACCCCGTACATACAGGTTTTCATTTGTCCAGTTAAAGTTTCCATAAAGCTCATCGGTTTGCGCGCCCCAGCCTAGTCCACCGTCCTGGTAAGCGAGCACCGTTTGATCGTAAATACTGTTTACAAAAACCTGAACCAGTTTTGGATCGGTCCATACATCCTTTTCTGAGTAAGCGTTTAAAGGCTGCAGCTCGAGCGCCTTTTTACATCCTCCGATTAGCAGCAGTGTACAGATGAGTAAAACTGTGCTGTTTATTTTTAAATTATTGATGTTCAATTTCATGATATACTTTTTTAGAAGGTAATGTTTGCGCCAACATTGATCACACGCTGTTGTGGATAATACTGCCCTGAATTACTTGGGGTTTCTGGATCGAACGATGGCCCGAAGCGATCGATAGAAAATAAGTTTGTTCCGCTGATATAAAGTCTTACATTTTGCATTTTTATCTTTTCAATCAATGTTTTTGAAAAGGTATAACCCAGCTCCATGTTCTTTAACCTTACAAAAGCCGCATTCCGCAACCAAAGATCCGATTCAAGGGTATTTACGCCGAATGTTCTGCCTGTTGGGCCGCTAAAATTTCTTGGATATTTATTATCGCCTGGGTTTTGCCATCTTTCTTCAAAAAATTCCTGAACCATATTTAAACCCGCTGGCGCCAGGTAAGATTTGGCCCTTGCCTGTCCCTGAAAGAAAACCGTAAAATCTATGTTTTTCCAGCTTGCGCCAAAAGAAGTACCAAACATAATCTCTGGTGTACGGGTAAGTGGTGTTCTCACTTTATCCAAATCATTAATTGCACCATCATTGTTTATATCTTTATATCTGATATCGCCTACCCCCGTACCTGCCGGATGCGGCGTATTGTTAATTTCCTGTTGATTTTGATAAATACCATCACTCTGGTACAGGAACCACGAATCAATCGGGATGTTGGTTTTGCGTTGATAATCCGGAATATTCGCGGCTTCATCCATAAAGATGACCTTATTCCTTGCGAAAGTGATATTACCCCTAACGTTGTATTTAAAAGAATCACCAATGGTGTTGTGGTATAAAACCTCCATTTCTATTCCACGGTTTAATACTTTCCCGAGGTTTTCACTCGGCAGCGTTAAACCTGTGTATCCTGGAACAGATTCACTTCTGGTGATTAGAATATTAGAGCGCAGCGATCTGAATACATCGATATTAACACCTAACTTTCCTTTAAAAAACTGTGTTTCTAAACCAATATCGGTAGTATTGGCCAGCTCCCAAGTAATGTTCGGATTTGGGGTTGGCCCTAATACCAGCGAAGAAACCTGCGAAGCGCCAGAACCCAAAGAATAGCCATAGCCGCTACCAAGCAAATAGGTTTGCAAATAGTTAAAGGCAGAAACGGCATCATTACCAGTCTTACCCCATGATGCCCTCAATTTCAGCTCGTTGATCACATCCGATTTGAAGAAATCTTCCTGCGAAATACGCCACCCTCCTGATACTCCTGGGAAAAAACCATAACGTTTTCCTTGTGGAAAATTCTGAGAGCCATCGTAACGCATGGTATAATCTAACAGGTACTTACCTTTATAATTGTAAGAAAACCGGCTGATGTAATTCACTCGTGCGGCCTTTGCAGCACTCGAATTGTTCTGTTGACCGATAAGGCTTCCTGCAAAAAGCTGATCTAAACTATTGCTGAGAAAATTTGACCTGTTGGCATTAATGATATCAGTATTGCCTTTAAAGCTTTCGAAAGCAACAAAAGCATCAAAAGTATGATCGCTGATTGTTTTTGAATAACCTAGTTTTAAATTTAATAAACCTTGATTAATATCGCCGCGTTGCTCAAATAGCGATGGCGTAATCGAAGAAACCACCTGGGTGTATCCCTTTGTTGCAGGATTATAGCGGTATGCCGGAGGTGGTGTTTTGGTAAACGATTTTGTTTTCGATATGGTCTTGTCAAACGCATAATATCCATCCACGAAAAGTCCCTTGGTCACCTTATCCAGCTTCCAGCTAAAAGATGCCTTAGTTTGCAAATAATCAGTGGTGAATTTTTGGTATCCGGCCTCTCCAGAAGTAATGTAAACCATACTGTTATCCGGACCGCCTCCAATACCCACACCAACAAGATCATTGTTATATATTGGGGTAAGGTAAGGATAGGCTAGCCACAACTCTCTAAAAATTCCACCAGCATCATAGCCACGTTTGGCTGCATTGCGGAATTCGTTGCGATAACTCACATCTACACCCATTTTAAAATTATCGGTCACATTCACATCTACATTTGCCCTCGCCTGGTCTTGTGTATAATAAGCGGCATCGCGTTTATAGATACCATCTTGTTTCTGGTGCTGACCTGAAAAGAAATAACTCACTTTATCCGTTCCGCCGCTAAGCGAAAGAATGTGGTTTTGTTGTAATGCACGTTTTTTCATTACCGCATCCCACCAGTTGCTGCTTGGATACGCGAGCGGGTCAGATCCGCTACGGAATTTTTCAATATCCTCTGCTTTCCAAGTTAATTGCTGACCAACTAAAGCATCGTATTCATTCGTAGCCCGTGCATATTGGTAGGCGCTCAGCATTTCTGGTACACGCGTAGGCTGTGTTGTAGCCCAGTTGGTACCAATCGAAAATACTGGCCGACCAGATTTACCTCTTTTTGTGGTAATGAGGATAACGCCATTTGCCGATCGTGCACCATAAATTGCAGCACTTGCATCTTTGATCACCGTAAAAGATTCGATATCAGCTGGATTCAACCTGGCAAAGCCGCCTGATCTGTCTGGAATCCCATCAATTACGACCAGGGCACCCGTGCTCCCTAAAGTACTTTTACCGCGAACAAACACATCAGCATTATCATTACCCGGCTCACCACTTCTGGTATTTACAATAAGGCCCGGAACCTGACCAGCAATAGAATTGGTAAGGTTGGTTGAAGGAGATTTTGCCAGTTCAGCTCCACTGATTGTGGCAACTGCACCCGTTAAATTTGCCCGCTTCTTCGTACCATAACCTACCACTACTACATCATTTAAGCCTGAGCCTGATGTTTCTGCCAGCTGTACATCAATGTTGGTTTTATCACCTATAGCAATTTCCTGATCGGTATAACCCACATAACTAAATATTAAAATGGCATTAGCCGGAACGCTTAGTTTAAATCTTCCATCAGGATCTGTTTTTGTGCCTTTTTGGGTTCCCTTTACCCTAACCGAAGCGCCTGGCAATCCTAGTCCATTGTCTGTTACCCTGCCCGAAATCATTTGCTGGGCAAACGAGGGGACACAAACAGCAAAAAAGAGCAGTAATAAAATAAGCTTTTTCCAGAGCAGATCGGGATAGCCTAACTTTTGAAAAGTAAGTTTTAAGTTCATATTTGGTTTATTTTGGTTGAAAATAAAAAGATAATCTAGTTAATCTAGTCTATTCTGTTCTATTATTATGTAAATATAAATGATCTTTTATTAGAATTGCAAAACTTATTTTTGGCTTTTGTAAAAAAAACGCGCTCAGTATTAGGTTACCTCTTAACAAAAACAGGCAATTTTGTGCCTTTATTGTTACATAACCTATCTTTACAGTTCAACATGAGACAAAAATGAGATATGGAATATTTTTTCGATTGTTGATTAACTGAATTTTATTACCTTGTAAATTAAAAGGCAAAGCAGAATTACAAACCTATAGACTAGTGTAGCCCAATCTACTTTATGATAACTATTTTCGAAAAAATACAGGAACTCGAAGAAATACCCTCTTATTCAAAACATGAGCAGTTTGTTCAGGGTTTTATTAATGCCATTGATGAAAGGATTATTTCTAAGGGTGAAGCGCTCCCCTCTATCAATGTTTTGATTAAAGAGCTTGGTTTTGCCCGCGAAACGGTAATGAAAGGTTATCGCGAGTTGATTAGCCGCGGTATAGTGGAATCGAAAAAGCGTTTAGGGTATTTTGTGGCTAACGACGATACCGAACAAACCTTAAAGGTAGCGCTACTGATGTACCTGATTGATTCTTTCCAGGAGCAGTTTTACCGTAATTTCAGGAATGAACTTGGGCCAAATGTGCACATCGATGTTTTCTTTCATCACGGCAATATTACCATGTTCGAAACCATGCTGGATATGATTAAAGGTAAATATGGTGTTTATGTAATTTCGCCAATTCCACATCCTAAAACCAAACACCTGTTAGATAGCTTACCGAGCAACAAACTGATCATGTTCGACCGTTACGAAGCCTTAAAAGGTGAATTTAATTATGTTACTCAGGAATTTGAGCAATCTACCTACCAAGTTTTAGCCGAACTTGCCGATACCATAAAAAAGTTCGATGAAATGATTTTCTTTCATGTTCCTGGTTCGTTAGATCCAGTCGAAATTATCAGGGCCTTTAAAAAGTTTACGAAAGATTTCGCTGTAAATACCAGGATAATAAATGAATATGAGCCTGGAAGTGTAGAAAAAGGCAAGGTTTACTTTACACTGAACAATTCCGAAATCTGGAAAATATTGAAAGATTGCGAAGCAAAGCAGCTACAGGTGGGAAAAGATATCGGCATCCTTTCGCATAACGATGAGGTGGTAAAAGAACTTATAGGCGGGGGCATTACAACTTATTCGGCCGATTTTTCGTTAATGGGCAAAAAAGTTGCGCATGCGGTGCTGAAAAAAGAAAAAATACAGGAAATCATTCCAACAGTACTCATCAGAAGAAATTCGTTATAAGCTAAAGCACATGAATACTACGGCGCTCGTTACTTTTATAGTGGTAACCTTTCTTGTTGCATTGATTTCCTGGATCAAAACCCGAAAGCATAAAATCACGACTTCAGCCGGGCTTTTTCTGGCCAATCGTACCTTAAGTTTTACTGCTGTGGGAAGTGCATTATTCTTCACCAACATCAGTGCCGCCGAATTTGTAGGCAGCAGCGAATCGGTATACATCAACAATATGACGGTAATGGCCTGGGGCGTAAGTTCTGTATTTGCCATGTTATTGGTTTCAGAATTTGTGATCCCGGTTTATTTGAAGGGCGCCATGTCTACCACCCCCGATTTTCTGGAAAGCCGGTACGATCCGCAAACCAAAAAACTCGTCTCCTTCCTTTTTCTGATCAGCTACCTCGTTAACCTCTTGCCTATTGTATTGTATAGTGGTGCAGTTGCGCTAAATGGCCTGTTTCATTTTTCTGATATCTGGAACATCAGTTATGGCAGCAGCATCTGGATTTTGGTTTGGTGCATCGGGCTTGTGGGCAGTTTATATTCTATATTGGGCGGCTTAAAAGCCATCGTTATTTCTGATCTTGTATTGGGTGCCTGTATGTTTACCGGTGCATTGTTACTTGCTTATTTTGGGGTGAGGCATGTAGGAAATGGAGATCTGCAACAGGGTATGCATACTATTCTTACCTCAAAAACCGAACACTTTAATTCAATAGGAAAAACAGGTGATGCCATTCCGTTTTCGACCATTTTTACCGGTATGATTTTAATGAACCTCTTTTATTGGGGTACGGAACAGGTAATTGTGCAACAGGCATTGGCTTCTTCTGATCTTAAAACCAGCCAGAAGGGAATTGCTCTGGCCTGTGCGGGCAAACTTCTTGGGCCCTTATTATTTATGCTGCCGGGAATTATTGCTGTTCATATGTACAGCAACATGCAAAACACGACTGAAGTTTTTTCGAGGGTGGTAAGCGATGTATCGCCCCCTGTACTCAGCGGTTTTATTGCTGCCGTTATTTTTGGCGCTGCTATTACCTCATTTTCTCCAGGGCTGAACAGCGCTAGTACATTGTTTATCCTCAACATTTACAAACCAGCCAAAGAAAAGAAAGGTATTGTGGTTACCGAGGCCAAGATGTTAAAAAGCTCGAAAAGATTTGAAATGTTTGCTTCTTTATTGGCCATGTTCATTGCGCCCTTATTTATATTTTCTAATGATAGCTTTTATACCTTCATGCAAAAGATAAATGCAGCATTCAGTATCCCCATCTTTACCATTATGTTTGTTGGCTTTGCAACCAAAAAAGTTCCGCCAATTGCGGCAAAAATAGGCTTGGGATTTTGCTTTGTAGCCTACATACTTACGCAAATGGTATTTGATACCGGCATCCACTTCCTGCATGTACTGGCTATTCTTTTTGTTGTTACCACCGCCATTATGCTCATTATTGGAAGATTATACCCATTGGAAACTGCCTATGTAGCCCAGAACAAACAGGTTGTTGATTTAAAGCCCTGGAAAAACCGTTATTGGGTTAATGGACTCTTATTGTTGATTATGGTTTTATTGTTTTTATTGTTCTCCCCTACATTCCTCGTTAATTGATGATTTAAGCCCTCGCATATTTTCGTTTGTATTCCATAGGCGATAGCCCCGTAATGCGTTTAAAGATTTTCCTGAATGCTTTCAAATCATTATAGCCTGTATCTTCCATAATAAACGGCAGATCTTTATGGTTCATTTCGATGGCTTTTTTTGCTGATTCTATTCGTACCCTTTGCAGATATTCGAAGGGTGTATTATTGGTAGCGGCCTTAAACCGACGGATAAAATTACGTTTTCCCATATTAACCAGACTGGATACCTCGTCCATCGTGATTTCATTCTGGTAGTTTTCTTCAATATACTGCTGGGCTTTCAAAATGTCTTTATCATCATGCTGATGCTGGCCTGTAAATACCTTAAAATGCGCCTGGCTGGTTCTATCCATTTCAATGGCAAACATTTTACTGATCCACAGCGCAGCTTCGCGGCCGCAAAATTTCTCGATCAGGTAGAGGATCAATTTAAGAGAAGAGAATGCTCCGCCACTGGTATAAACCCCGTCCTGGTCGGTGGTTACCAAATCGTTTTTCATTCTTATTTTAGGGTAACGTTTCTGCATATCGGCTGCTACAGCCCAGTGTGAGGTTACTTCTTTACCATCAAGCAAACCCGCTTCTGCCAAAAAGTAGCTACCCACGCATAAACTGGCCACTTCTGTCCGACTGGCGTACATTTCTTTGATCCATTTAACAGCCGCTTGGTTTCGGCCCAACACGCCCTCGTTACCAACACTAAATGACGGAATAATAATCAGATCAGCTTGTTGAATTTCCTCATAATTTAACTGCTCGATGTTGATGTTGTTAAAGTGAAAGGGAATTTCGTGATCTTTCTCTGCAACCAAACTTAGCGCAAATACAGGCTTTTTACCAGCACGCTCCATATAACGGTTGGCACCACTCAATAAATCTATTACTCCGGTAACCGATGAAGGGACAGCCTCGTCGAAAATATAAAGGCAAACTTTTAACATGCTTAAATCATTATTTTAATGCTAACTAAATTAAGTATTTTATTTGTCACTTTCACGCCCTTAAGTTGTCATTTATGCCACCTAAATGATGTCGATAATCTACAGAGATTTGTAACAGATAAAACAACAGAAACAATGGGCAAATTAAGTGTATTCAATTTTATCAGTCTGGATGGCTACTATAAAGATGCCAACAATGGTATCGACTGGCATCAGCACGGCCAGGAAGAGGGTGAGTTTAGCGCAAAAAATCTGGAGCATGATAACATCCTGCTCTTCGGCCGGATTACTTACGAAATGATGGCATCGTGGTGGCCATCTCAAAATGCCATTGAGGCAATGCCCGAGGTAGCCAAGGGTATGAACCAGGCTGAAAAGATTGTGTGTAGCAATACCTTGCAGCATACCAACTGGCAAAATACACGGATAACGAGCGGAAATATATTGACTCAAATAGCCGAGCTGAAGAAAACATCTCCAAAAGATATTACCATTTTAGGCAGCGGCAATCTGAGCACACAACTGGCCGAAGCAGGTCTGATTAATACCTATCAAATAATGATCGATCCGGTAGCCATTGGCAAGGGAGCTTCTATTTTTAGTGGTATGCAAAGACAATTAAATTTGAAATTAACTGATACCCGAAGCTTTAAAAGTGGTACCGTATTATTGAGTTATGAGGCAATATAATTAAGAATCAATATCTAAATACTATAATTATGAAAACAAAAATCTGGGCCAATTTAGGCGTTAAAAATGTAGAGAAAAGCAGAGCCTTTTACACCAAACTAGGTTTCGAAAAAAATGCAGGGCACGAGAGCGATGAACTGGCCAGCTTTTTATTTGGCGAGGATAATTTTGTGATACACTTTTTTAAGGAAGATAGTTTAAAAAAGGGCATGAAAGGCGAATTAGCCGATTTGAGCAAGGGCAATGAAGTTATATTTACCATTTCGGCCGAAACAAAGGAAGAAGTAGATGACTGGGCCGTAAAAGTAAAAGATGCCGGCGGTTCTGTATTCTCGCCACCAGAAGAATTTCAAGGCATGTACGGCTGTGCTTTTGCCGACCCAGATGGGCATAAGTTTAACATATTAAAATGGAAATAAGTATACAAGCGGTCTGCGATAATACAGGCCGCTTTTTTTTAGTTAATCTGCCGTTTTTTCTCTTCTATGGCCAGAAGTAATTGATCATAAGGTTTATTAAATTTCTCAATGCCTTCCTTTTCTAATTGATTAGCTAAGCTGTTTAAATCTATTCCGATCTCTTTAAGCTGTTCCAGAACCTGCTTTGCTTTATCTAAATCTTGCTCTAAACGGTTTTCAGGCTGGCCATGATCACGATAGGCTTCCAGTGTTTCTGTTGGAACGGTATTGATCGTATCCTTCCCAATCAATGCTTCCACATATTTGACATCTGGAAATGAAGGATCTTTCGTTGCTGTACTTGCCCATAAAAGCCGTTGTGGTTTTGCGCCCATAGCCTGAAGTTTCTGAAAGCGTTCTCCAGCGAAAATACGTTTATAAATCTGGTAGGCTTTTTTGGCACAGGCAATGGCAACCTCACCTTTCATTTGCGTTAGGCCTTTGGTCTCCAATATAGGATCAGCGAGTACATCTATCCTGCTGAGAAAAAAGCTGGCTACAGAGGCAATATGATCAATGGGCTGGCCTGCTGCTACGCGGTCTTCCAAACCAGAAAGATAAGCTTCTGCCACCTGCTCATACCTGTCTAACGCAAAAAGCAGTGTAATATTAATGTTTAATCCTTCACTAATAGCTCTGCGGATTGCGGGCAGGCCTTCAACTGTTGCTGGTATTTTGATCATAACATTTTCCCTATCTACTCTTCTCCACAATTCTACCGCCTGCTTAATCGTTCCATTGGTATCGTGGGCCAGGCGGGGCGAAACTTCAAGACTAACATATCCATCTTCGCCCCTGTCAAACAAAGGCTTAAACAGGTCTGCTGCATTTTGGATATCGCTAATGGCTAACCAATAGAAGATTGCTTCGTTATCTGGGTAATTATAGGCGAGCGTTTTAATCTGCTCATCGTAGTCTGAACTGCTGCTGATTGCTTTTTCGAAAATGGCGGGATTAGAAGTCATCCCCTGAAGACCATCTTGCTCAATCAGTTTTGCTAAACCACCTGAAGTGATGAGTTTACGGTCTAGAAAATCCAGCCAGATACTTTGGCCAAACTCACGCAGTTGTTTTATATTATTCGTTTCCATGGCGCTGTTTTTATTTTTAAACGATTACATTTTTTTAGATAACCGTTTTATTCCTTTCAAATAATTTAAGGCCTGAGATGAGGTATTACGCCTATATAAAGACCATATATTCTGAAAGCGCAATTGGATAACCAAAATATTCTGGTTAGGCGGAGACGTATGATTTTAATAAAACAAAATAGAAAACCGAACTGTTTTAAAAATCAATTGAAAACATATTTAAATAAATTAATTTCGCCAAAAATGAGAATACATAGGTTTTAAGAAAATTAAATAAAAATCTCAGTCATCATGGAAAAGAAAGTTAAGAAACCGCGCAATAGCGATATCGATAAGGCATTGGCCAAGGTAGCCAGCGTAAGTTTAAAAAACCCAAAGACGCAGGAGCCGCTTGCTGAAAAAGATGAGCTAAAAGAGGCAGAAGAAAGCTTACGAAAAAGGTTAGGTAAAAAATAGCTTCTCACTTTGAACAGCTTATAAAGCTACATCATTGCTATACATTACATTATGAGCTATGCAGTTATCAATGTGTTTCTTTAAACAATAACAATGGAATATGCGTATGATAGGCCAGTCTTTTAGTGAGACTTTGGTGAAACAGGCTTTCAAAAAAACTGTGATGCTTCGGAACGGCAATTATCAGTTGTAATCTGTTTTCGGCTGCGAACAAAGCAATACCATCTGCTATATGATGATGCCGAATTCGATGATAGGTTGTATTTTCTGTCCCAAAGTGGGCTCTTAGACTATTTTCTTCGATATTGAGTTCAGTGCTGTGTTCATCATCTCTTTCTACATTTAAGACAAATAACCTTGGCTGAATTGTACCTGCAAAGCTTTTAATTGCACCAATAGGTAAAGCACTTGTTGTTTCTTTTAAATCACAGGCCAAAAGAATCCTTTCAATTTTATGAAATCTTGCTCCTTCTGGAACAATTAATAAAGGTACTTTTATTGCTTTGGCTACATTAATGGTATTGCTACCTATTAAGGCCTGTTCTAATCTGCTTTTACCGGTCATCCCCATTACAACCAGTTCAACCGCATGCTCATCATCAAAATCATTAACTATTGTAGCTAACGAACGCTTGTCTACAAAAATCTCAACAAGTGCCTGAGAAACCTCGGCACTGAACTGTTCTTTAAGTAATGCCAGCTTTCTTGCATGTTCCTGCTCTTCATGCGCTGCCTGTATTGCGCTTTCCAGTGGAATATCTGCTGCTGCAGGAATATAATCAGAATAACATAAGATAATGCGTGAGGCATTGATTTGTCCGGCCAATCCTAGCGCATAATCAGCGGCATCTGATGCGGCTGCTGAGAAGTCGGTTAACACAAGTATAGTTTTCATCTCCGAATCTATATTTGCTGCCGCTTTCATATCTATATTGGTTTGTTCTGTCGTTTTCATAAAATTTTTGTTTAAGGTTTACAATAAATGTATTTTATCACGTAGCGTTCCAAATAACCTGTCCCATAACATATTTTAAATATTTAGATGGAACGTAGACATGTATAGTAAAGCGTATAAATTATCCAAGGCCTTGTTGGCTTTACTAATCGTCTTTAAACAGTAATAAAGGTAAATGGGTAGTATAAGTGAGCTTCTTCGTGATGCTGGAGTGAAATATACTTTCAAAAAAACCATATACTTTTGGAACGGTAACGATCAGATCGGCTTGATATTTTTCTGCAAACATCACAATGCCATGTGCGGTATTTTCATCATCTATATAGTGATATTCGGGTTCTTCTCTGTCCCAAAGCTGATGCAGTGCCGTCATTTCTTTAATTCTATCGGGATTGAAATGCGTCTCATCCTGATCCACATTTAAGATGAGTAATTTTGCGCCTAGGGCATGGACAAAGGTTTTTATAGCATAAATCGGGGTGGATTCTGAAACATTTTTAAGGTCGCAGGCGAAAACAATTTGTTTGATAGGCTTAAAAGTAATTTGTGGAGGAATCATAAGCAATGGCACCTTACAATGTTTCGCTAAGCTAAGTGCATTGCTACCCACTAAAATTCGTTCCAGATTACTTTTTCCTGTAGTACTGGTTATAACCAACCCAATATTGAGCTTAGCACTTATCTCATTTATAGCAACAATTAATGCCCGCTCATCGTTATAGACTTCTATCCTGGTATGTGTTGATATTAGCGCTTCCAGATCTTTCTGAAGGTTTTTAGTCTTTTCTAAGCACACTTCAGGCTGCTCATCATACTGCCATGGCATGGCAGCATAAGATGTAGTGGGTATATCAAGCGCAGCATATGAATGATATAATACTAGATTATCGATTCTTAGCTGATGGGATAAAGCCGCCGCATACTCTGCTGCATTAATCGAAGCCTTTGAAAAATCTGTTGTTACCAGGATATTTTTAATCTGATAAATTTCCTTAATCTTAAGATCGATGGCGTGGCCAAGGCCTCTTAACTCCTGATCAGACAAATCATTTGTACCACGTTCTGTTACTTCCCAATCTCCGTTTACCAATTGTGTTAATATAAGCGGTTCAGTCTCCTGCCCTGCCAATTCAACTTTGAACTGGCCATGCCTGCGGTTTGGGCTAACCTTTGCATTCAGATCCAAACTATCTGTTCTGAATTTGACAGAAAATTCTTTCATGATCCTATCTCTTTGTTAGTGATCGAAAATCATTTAAGGGAGCCGGTCAGATGTTTATACCAGTACAACAAGAATATTCCAAATTTGTTTAAAGAATATGAATTTCATTATTATCGTATTACTTGACCATAAAAAAGCCCTCCAGATAACTGAAGGGCAACATTTGCAAGAGGTAGATTCTAATCGAATTTTTTTACTTCATCTTACTTCTTAAACGATCTTCCTTTGATTTAGTCCAGTAAGCACAATCGAGTTGCAAAAACACAGAAGTATAAGGAATTACTTCATTTGTTTTGATGACCAGCACTTTAAACAATTTCGATTCACTATCTAATTTCTTAAAAACAGAATCATGGAGCATCGTTTGTACAGGTAGGTTGCCCAGTGTATTTTCAATGCCAGTTCTAAATTGCGTAACCCCGCTTCTAAAAACAGGCTTAATCATTTGGCAAAATCGCTTAATATCAGGTAAGCGTACAAAAAAGAGGTTGTATCATAAATATAGATTTGTCATCCTGAGCCTGTCGAAGGGCCTGTTAAATACTCTTTGAGGTGTCTCGACAAGCTCAACATGACAGCATTTGAGGTGAAATCGTCTTTATGATACAACCTCTTAAGCCATGAGGTTAGCTGGAGTTATGTATTTCAAAAATATAATTCCTTTAATTAAGCATCTGGTATTTCTGGTTCGACCAGCTTAGCTAACTTTTCGAGCGATTCCTGCCAACCCAGGTAGCACATCTCTACAGGGATAGCTGAAGGAATTCCTTCCTGAGTAATTTTAATTTCGGTACCCACTAAGGTCTTTTTCAACCAAACTGAGGTAATCATTTCACCAGGCAGGTTTGGATCATCAAACTGATCGGTATACTTTAAAAACTCGTTTGGTGTTACTTCAAGGTATTTTCCGCCGAATGAATGACCATTGGAGGTAGAAAAATTATGAAACGACATTTTAAAAGAGCCTCCTAATGCTACTGTCATTTCGTGAACAGTACAAAGAAAGCCGTATGGAGGTAACCATGAAGCAATTGCCAAAGGTTCAGTAAATGCACGATATACTTTTTCTGGCGATGCTTTTAAAACTCTGTGCAATGAAACGGTGTTGTTCGACATAAAATCATTTTTTTAATTTCCTACTCTTAAGGCTTTTCGGTTTCGCCCGTTTTTGGAATGGTAGCTGCTCCATTAATTTGTCTTTTTTCAATATTAATTCCTGACTATACAAAGATGGCATGTAAATTCGAGTTTGCCAGTGGTGATATGCGACAATGTTGAAGGGGCTTTACGGCCTAACTTATCCTACAGCACGCTATATGGTCACTTAAAAACTTAGCCGTTTATTCCAGGTGAACTAACCATTTTTTTGATGTAATAAACAAAAGTTTCACTTCACCGAATTATTGTTATTAAAATCAGGTACGATAGTTAACTTTGCATACTACTCCCCTATTACAAATGACAAAATGGATTACCCGTGAACATCCAAAAATTGACCGGATTGCCTGCCCTTGGCTAATCAGGCGTTTTATCGATCCCGATGCAGAAATTATTTATGTACCCTCAGATCAGGTGATGATTAAAGCCAGGGAATTAGGGGCCATACCATTCGACATGCCAGATGTAGAATATACGCATTACAATGATCAATGCACTTTTGATTATTTCATCAAAAAACACCAGTTGAAAGATTCTGCTCTCGACCGCATTGCGGCTATCGTTCGCGGTGCAGATACTGATCGCCATGACTTCGCACCACAGGCAGCAGGGCTAGAAGCTGTATTTTCAGGCTTGGCTTACCACAGTTCAGATGATCAGGAGTTACTGGCTTTAGGTATGCAGATTTATGATGGCCTGTATAGTTGGGCAAAACACCTTTATCACAAAACACATACACAGGCCGGACCAGTTGAACAAATGTTACTCGACATATACACTAGGTACCTTCGGGAAAATAAAGGAAAGAAAGCACCGGCCTGGACGAATGAATTACGGGAAATGATACAGGATCAGATGGATACGAATATGTCTTTAAGTCTCCAGCAGGCTTCAGATGAATTGGAAATTAATCCAGCCTATTTATCCCGCGAGTTTTCCAAGTATTTTGATAATCTGTCTTTTGGAGATTATATACGGAAGATGAGGATTGAAAAGGCTATGCTATTGATAGAAACAACAACATATTCATTAACCGAGATTGCCTATCTTACCGGATTTTCAGACCAGAGTCACTTTAATAGAATCTTTAAGAAACAAGCCGGAGAAAACCCGTCGTTTTACAGAAAAAAACACCAAAAAGGTAAAACGGATACAAATAGTTAAATCCGTACAATTATAGTGCCTTACGAATAAGCAATATTGTAATAAAATACAATTTGCTGATGAAAGAACAAACAGATAAAGCCAAACCGCTATACTCATTAGCCGAAATTACAACGTATTTCCTAAAATTGGGTACTTGGGGCTTTGGCGGTCCCGTTGCGCTGGTAGGCTATATGCAGCGTGATCTGGTTGAGCAGAAAGGCTGGCTGAGCGAGGAAGAATATAAAGAAGGGCTAGCGCTTGCGCAACTGGCGCCCGGGCCTCTTGCCGCGCAGTTGGGTATCTATATCGGTTTTGTACACTATGGCTTAATTGGCGCTACTTTAACAGGTTTAGCCTTTGTACTGCCATCCTTCATCATGGTGGTTTTGCTTGGTATGGCCTACCAGCAATATGGTGGGCTGGCATGGATGCAAGCAGTATTTTATGGTGTAGGCGCCGCCGTAATCGGTATCATTACCATGAGTGCTTATAAACTTACCATTAAATCAATCAGCAAACTGGAACTTGCTGCCATCAAATCCAAATGGCTTTTATGGGTGTTCTATATCATTGGAATCGTGATCACCGTGGTTACCGAAAAAGAGCAAATCTTACTTTTTCTAGCTTGCGGCATCCTGTATATGCTCATTAAGGCCCCACCACAATGGATTAAAAAGCCTTCAACTCTCCACGCAGGAATATTGTTCAGTACTGGTTTTTGGCACTATGAAAGCAAGACCTTACAAGATATTGGCTGGTTTTTCGTTAAGGCAGGAACATTTGTATTTGGTAGCGGACTGGCCATTGTACCTTTCCTGCATGGTGGCGTAGTAAAGGAATTTGGTTGGTTAACGGAGGCTCAGTTCGTAGACTCGGTGGCAGTTGCCATGATCACGCCTGGGCCCGTAGTAATTACAGTAGGATTTATCGGTTATCTTGTCGCAGGGTTTCCAGGGGCCTGTGTTGCGGCGTTAGCTACTTTTCTGCCCTGCTACATTTTCACAGTAGCTTTAGCACCCTCTTTCAAAAAGGTTGCAAAAAATAATAGCGTTAAAACATTCGTTGAAGGAATTACTGCCGCTGTGATTGGTGCACTCGTTGGTTCAGTAATTGTGATCGGTATGCGTTCTATAAAAGACATTCCAACAGCATTGATCGCAGTAGCAGCTATACTTTCACTTATCTACATCAAAAAATTACAAGAACCCTACATCATTGGTGTAGCGGCTGCGATAGGACTACTCATTAAATTCTTCTAACTTCTCATTATGTATAAAATTTCTACAAAACCGCCAATTAAGCACAGTATATTTCTACTTGTTTTCACTACGTTACTAAATTTATCAACAAAAGCGCAACAAACGGGTCAAAACCAGGCTTATCCAAAGATAACCGGTTATTTCAGCTTGCTTCACCCCATCGGTTCCTGGGATAAAAATGGATTTCATGATAACTTTTCGGATGTATACACGCTTGCATTTCCATTTGGAATAAACATTTTAAAGAGTGATAAATTCGGGGTCAGTTTCGAGATTGCCCCGAGTATCCGTACCGAACATAATATTTCTAAGGTAAGTTCAGTATTATTTCATCCGGGGGCAATGTTCAGGTTCAAACATGGCTTTACTTTTATAGGTCGTGCAGCATTTGAAACCAATGGCCGTTATGGCTTTACACCGGTTTTGAACCAGGTTGTAAAAAAAGGAAAAGATGTGAGCCTGTATCTTGCATTGCCTTTCCCTGTGAGATTCGGCAACAATTTACCAGCATCACTATCCACGGGTTTACAGGTGGGTGTTAGTTTTTAAATAAGTGACGGTACAAATGGTATTGGATGTTAAGTGAAGGCTTAAAGCAAGCCGCTTTGTAGTAGTAAAACATAAATGTTCAGAAAAATATTGTAACTATTTGATTACATAGAATTTGTTTATATATTAGATTCATCTGATCATTAAATATTAACCTAAACTAACTTAAACATGAAAAACACCAAATTTTTATCACTAACCATGGTATGCGCTTTATTTTTCTGCATATCTTCTTGTAAGAAAAACAAAACTTCTGAAGAAACTGACAACAAAGCCGAAATATCAGCAAGTACTTTACAACAAATAAAAAGCTTAGGATTTAGCGTCGAAAATGCACGTAAAGTTGATAACGGTTACCTGGTTGAAGGCGACATTCTGCTAACAGATGCCAACTTAAATGAAAAGTCTTTAAGTCCTAATTTAAATATTGCTGAAACCGAGCAGTACCGCACAACCAATCTTGTTAAAGCACTGCCACGCGTGATTACAATTTCTGTTACAAATTTACCACAGGTGTACAGTGATGCTGTTGACCTGATGATTTCAAGGTACAATTCGTTGGGCCTGCGCATGACTTTTCAAAGGGCAAGTACAGGTACTACAGGTAACATTGATGTATTTGGATTTAACGAAGGGCCAAGTGGTGGTTACATCACTTTAGGTTCATCTGGTTTTCCTACTTCAAGCGGCGAACCATTTAATCAGGTTAAAATGAATACGAATGTTAATGCCTACGGAACTAATCCTAATTTATTATATGTAGCCTCAGTTTTGCAACATGAAGTTGGACATTGTATAGGATTCCGTCATACAGACTATATGAACAGAGCATATAGCTGTGGAGGAAGACGTTCTAACGAAGGAACAGCAGGAGTTGGCGCGATACAAATCCCAGGCACACCATCAAAAGCAGATGCAGAATCATTTATGCTGGCTTGCTCTAACGGGGGCGATCGTACATTTAATGCAAATGATGTAATTGCAATGAATTACCTTTATAAATAAACCAAATACAGATCAAATAAAAAAGTATAGATCAGATAAAAAAAGAGGGAGCTGAAAAGTCTTCCTCTTTTTTTTGAACTGAAAAGGCTGGAAAATGTATTTTTTTTATGCTTTAACGAAAGAGCCTTAAAAAAAACCACAAATATAGCACAAACAACAAAGAACAATATAATTCAGAAAAAAAATCACCATTTTTCAATCAATAACATGTGGCCCACTTCATCTTTACATCATCGTGTTAAATTCAATCCTTATTCTGAACCTATCAATTGAAAATCCTTAACATTATTTTCAATTATCCTTACAATTCTTAATAATTTCTTAATTCTAATTGACAAAATCCCTAATCGGGTTAAGGCATCTTTGTGGGAAATTCACAGGGCAAGAACAATCGTTTGTTTCTGTGAATGATCCAAACAATCATAACCAATCATTCATGAAACAAAACTACAAAAAGACCTACTTGTCTTTAATTGGCAAATGGCAATATCTTGTTGCAATCCTCCTTTTCTTTTCATTAAATGCCCATGCTCAAGGCGGCAAAACAATAACGGGTAAAGTTGTTGATGAAACCAACCAGCCATTACCAGGCGTAACAGTTAAAATAAAAGGCAGCAATTTAGGAACATCAACTGATACTAATGGCGTTTATACCATTCAGGCAAAACCATCTGATGTACTAACATTTTCTTTACTTGGAAGTTTAACCAAAGAATTTCCGGTTAATAACCAGGCTAAAATAAATGTAATCCTTGTTTCGGATAATCAAACCCTGAAAGATGTTGTGGTTATTGGCTATGGTACCGCTAACAAAAAAGATTTAACAGGTGCGGTAACTTCTGTAAAATCAGAAGAATTTAATCAAGGTGTTTTGGTTAACCCAGCACAACTTTTACAAGGTAAAGTTGCAGGTCTGAATGTTACTAAAAGTGGCGATCCGAATGCTAAACCTTCTACTATTTTACGTGGTCCGTCCACTTTACGAGAAGGTGCTGCACAAGAGCCATTTTACGTTATCGACGGTGTTCCTGGCGCTTCAATTGATTTATTGGCTCCGGCCGACATAGAAAATATCGACATTTTAAAAGATGCATCTTCAACTGCCATTTATGGTTCAAGAGCCGCAAACGGTGTAATCATTGTAACCACAAAACGTTCTAAAAGCGGCCAATCTCGCCTAAATTATAGCGGTTATGCTGCCGTAGAGAAAGTTTCTAAAAAATATGATATGCTTTCAGCTCCTGAGTTGAGACAATACCTTTCAGATAATAAGCAAACTTTAAATGCTGTAGATGATGATGGTTCGGACACAAACTGGCAATCACTTTTGGAAAGAACAGGTTATTCTCAAAATCATAATCTTTCTTACGGTGGCGCTGGTCAAACATCAGATTATGGTGCAAGTGTGAATTACCTAGATAATAAAGGGATTCTTAAAAATACATCGCTAAAAAGAACAATTGTTCGTGCTTTCCTTAACGAGAAGTTTTTTAATGATAGGCTTAAACTGGGTTTAACCATAACTAATAGCAATTCGAAAAGTTCTGATGTATATCAATCACAAGCACTTCCAAATATGCTTTTCTATTTGCCAACAGTAAATCCTTTTAATACTGATGGCAGCTATAAAGAGAACTACAACCGCACCGGGAGTGGAACCAGAAATCCATTATCAATTGTTGATAATAACGTAATCGATAACTTAAACAATAAAACGTTGATTAATGGTATGGCTCAGGTAAATATCATTGATGGACTAAAGTTTACAGCCAGCGTTTCTTCTCAAAGAGACCAAAATAACTACAGTACTTATTTAAACAGTCAATCGGGATTAGCCAGAGGCGTAAACGGACAAGCGCAAAAAATTGATGTCCTAAACAAAAGCCAGGTTTTAGAGGGTTATTTCAACTATGATAAAACTTTTGGAAAACATAGTTTAAAATTGCTTGGAGGTTATTCATGGCAAGAAGATAGAACGAATGACGGTTTTGGCGTAACTACACAAAATTTTTCAAATGATAATTTAGGCTATAACAACCTGTTTTTGTCTAATCCAAGTTTGCTCTCTCAAATAGCCTTTAATAATGCGCCAATATCTACTTTAAGATTAATTTCATATTATGGCAGGGTTCAGTACAACTATAATGAGAAATATTTATTTCAGGCATCTTTAAGAGATGATGGCTCTTCCGCATTCGGAAAAAATAATCGTTGGGGTCTATTCCCGGCTGTTTCTGCAGGCTGGAGAATTATTGGCGAAGATTTCATGCAGTCGGTTCCGGTGATTAGTGATCTAAAACTTCGTGCTGGTTATGGCGTATCTGGTAACAGTTTAGGTTTCGACGCCTTCTCTTCATTATTAATTTATGGAACACTTTCTGGAAGTAATAAATTTTTAAACAACGGTTCTATCAGTAATGCGATTGGTCCGGTTAGAAACCCGAATCCAGATTTAAAATGGGAAAGTACAGCAACAACCAATATAGGTTTAGATTTTGGTTTATTTAAAAACAGGATTACGGGTTCGTTAGATTTTTACGTGAAACAAACATCAGATTTGATTTACGACCGTTACGAAGTATCTACAACACAGTTTTTCTTACCAACCATTACAGCCAACGTTGGTAAAATCAAAAATACAGGGGTAGAATTTTCATTAAATGCTACAGTTTTCCAAACAGATAGTTTCAGATGGACAACCTCGCCAAATATTGCGCACAATAAAAACGTAGTGGAAACTTTATCTGATGAATTCTATAAAATTCCATTCATTCAAACAGCTCAGCTTGGTGGCAAAGGTCAGTCGGGCAATTTCAGTCAGTTAGTTCAGCCAGGTTATGCATTGGGCACTTTTAACCTTTGGAATTATGCAGGTAAAAATGCTGCAGGTGTAAGTACATACATCAATGCTGCTGGTCAAACTATTGCCACACAGCCTTTAACCACTGATGCAAAAATTGCTGGCAACGCCCAGCCTAAATTAATTTACGGATGGGTAAATAGTTTCAGCTATAAAAACTGGGATTTTAACTTTTTAGTTAGAGGCGTTTTGGGTAATAAGATTTTGAATGCTACAAAGGCATCTTTAAATAATCCTGCCGATGCAAAACTCCAAAACATCCCAACCTTTACCCTGGGCGAATCTTTCAATGATATTAATGCATATCTGATTTCAGACCGTTTCCTTGAAAGTGGCTCATACTTGCGTTTGGATAACGCTACGCTTGGCTATACGCTAAAACCTAAAACACCAACCATCAAAGCCATTAGATTATATGTTACCGCAAATAATCTTTTTGTAATCACTAAATACAGTGGTTTAGACCCAGAAATCAACATTGGTGGATTAACGCCTGGAATTGATAACAATAATTATTATCCAAAAACAAGAACCTTCAGTTTCGGTGCAAGTGCATCATTCTAAAAAAAATAAAGATGAAAAAGATTATAATCCTATTTAATATCCTTGCTTGCCTGATGGTATTGGAATCATGCAGTAAGCTCGATGTCGATGTTGAATCGCAATACGTTAAAGATAATTTTCCTTTTACCAATTCAGATTACGCGGCACTTTATGGCACTATGTATTCTAATCTTTCTTCTCAATATGGCGTTCCATATTGGAGAATGCAAGAGCTTTCTACAGATGCCGCAATTATTCCTGCACGCGATGGAAACTTTGATGATGGTGGCCAGTACCGTCAGCTTCATTACCATACCTGGACGATTGATCACCCGAATGTGAGAGATATCTGGCAGTGGGGGTTTGGCGGAATCAATAACTGCAACCGTTTAATCAACCTGACTAGTGAATCTTCAGTTTCGGCTACGCAAAAAAGCAGCAGTTTAGCTGAAGTAAAAGCAATGAGGGCCTTGTATTATTACTTTATGATGGATTTATATGGTAATGTGCCGATTATCGATACTTTTCCAGTGAATACGCTGCCTGGAAACCAAACCAGGGATAAAGTATTTGAATTTATTGAGAAAGAACTTTTAGCCGTTATTCCGCAATTACCAATAAAAGATAATAACAACCGAGTATTGGTTTATGGCCGACCAACCCAGGCAATGGCTTATGCTTTATTAGAAAAAATGTACCTTAATGCTGAGGTATATACTGGCAAACCGAGATATGCAGATGCTGTAATTATGGCTGATAATATTCTGAAAAACACCAACTACGTTTTAGATAACAAATATTCAGATATTTTTGATGTAAACAACGGTCCTCAGATTAATGAAACCATATTCGCTATTCCTTACGATCAGCAGATTCCGGGTAACCAGATTACAAGATTTGGTTTTTACCCTGCATTAGCAGCAGCTTATGGGATTAACGTAGGTTTTAGTATTGCTATGAGCACTACTCCCGAATATTATAATCGTTTTAATTTAAACAATGATATCCGTAACAGTTTCTGGTTAATTGGCAAACAATATGCGCCAGATGCTAATCGTAAGTCTGATTTAACTAAACCTGTTTTTGTGGCAGGAACAACTACACAAATAGAAATTACGCCAGATTTAATCTTGAAACCAGGCAAGCCAATGGATTTGGGTAATACCGTTGCAGATCAGGCTAAAGGTGTTCGATCGGTGAAGTACTGGCCAGATGCAAACGCAATTCAGGCGACACGTTTAAATGGCAACGATATGCCCCTACTCCGTTTGGCAGATGTAATGCTCATGAAAGCAGAAGCAATATTAAGAGGAGCAACTGCTACTACTGTTAATGGCGAGCTGCAAACTCCATTGGTGCTTTTAAATAAAATAAGAAGCCGTGCAGGTGCTGAACTGGCAAGTTCTGCAACATTAACGAACTTATTAGATGAAAGAGCCCGTGAATTTAGCTGGGAAGCATGGAGAAGAAATGACTTAATCCGTTTCGGACAATTTGAAACTGAATATCCGTTACCAAACGATGTACTTTTCATGAATAAGGATATAACCAGAAGAATTTATCCTATTCCAGCAAACGAGTTAAAGCTTAATACAAACCTTAAACAAAACCCTGGGTATTAACAATTAAAAAGGTGTATGAGAATCATCAGTTGCATTAGCCTATTGCTGGTATTACCAGCAATAGCGTTTATTACCGTTAAAGAAGATCCAACCATCAATCAGATTCAGGTAATTGGTTCGCACAACAGTTATAAGCAAGCCATCGATCCGGCATTATTTACCATGTTCAAGAAAACGGATTCGGTATCTGCGAGTAAGATTGATTATGAACACATTTCTATGCCCGAACAATTAAATATGGGATTAAGAAACCTGGAGATCGATGTTTATGCTGATTCTGCTGGTGGTCGTTATGCGCATCCAAAAGGTTTAGATTGGGCGAAAGATCAACCTACTTTTGATGCTTCCGGAGAAATGAAAAAACCTGGTTTTAAGGTTTTACACATCCCCGAACTCGATTTTAGAAGTTCTACACCAACTTTTGTCGAAGCTTTAAAAGTGTTACGTACCTGGTCGGAAGCACATGCAGATCATACCCCGGTTTTTATTACGCTTGAGGCTAAAGATGATTCGATAAAAAGACCTGGATTTACATCACCAGAATTATTTACGCCAAAGGTTTTTGATGAATTGGATAAAGTAATTTTAGAGAATTTAGGTAAAGAACATATCATTCTTCCTGATGAAGTAAGAGGTAAATATAGTTCGCTTGAAGACGCTGTACTTCATCAGAATTGGCCAAAGTTGAGCCAGGCGAAAGGCAAATTTATTTTTGTACTGGATGCAACCGGAAAAAAAAGAGCGACATATATCCTAAATCATCCATCACTAAAAGGTAGAGTAATGTTTGCAAATTCAGATCCCGGCACACCTGAAGCCGCTTTTATGATTAGAAATAACCCTAAAGACAAACAGATTTCTGAAATGGTAAAAAAAGGCTACATCATTAGAACACGGGCCGATAACGATACGCAACAGGCTCGTAAAAACGATAAGGGTGATTTCAATGAAGCTTGTAATTCTGGCGCACAGGTTATCACAACAGATTATTATTTAAAAAGTACACATTTTAATTCCGATTACGCTATCAGCTTTGCTGGTGGCAAATACTACAGAGCTAATCCCTTATTTAAAAGTAAATAGAATATGAATAGAAGGTCATTATTAAAAGGTGGATTGTTAGCCGGTTTAACTATTCCATTTACAGGTGTAAGTGATGTTATCGCTAAACCTATTGGCGGTTCAAAGAAAGCTAAAAACATCATTATGATGGTAAGTGATGGCATGAGTATAGGAACGCTGAATATGGCTGATTTATATTCGAACAGAATATTGGGGGTTAGTAGTAAATGGTTAGGCTTGTACCGCGAAAACAAGGCTTTTAGAGCATTAATGGATACGGCTTCCGCAAGTTCTATGGTTACCGATTCTGCAGCTGCAAGTTCATCCTGGGGTGGTGGTATGCGGGTTCGAAACGGTTCGCTTAATGTAGGAATGAAAGGCGAAAAACCACAACCTATCCTTCAGAAATTTAAAGAAAAAGGTAAAAAGGTAGGTTGTGTAACTACTGTTCCCATAACGCATGCAACACCTGCCGGTTTTTGCATAAACATAGATAACCGTGGGGGGCAGGATATTATTGCGGAACTATACCTGGGCTTAAAGTTTGATGTGATGATGGGTGGTGGACATAAGTATTTTGGAGAAAAACGTGCCGGAGGAAACCTGATTCCGAAATATTTAACCCAAGGTTATAAGATAGCTGAAAATAGAGATGAAATGCTGGCTTTGAATAAGTATAAGCCAGTTTTAGGTTTATTTGCCGAAGATGGATTGCCTTATGAAGTAGACAGAAAGCACGATAAAAATCTAATGAAATCGACACCATCGTTAGCAGAAATGACGATGAAAGCTATCGATTTGATGAAAGATAATAAAGACGGGTTTGCTTTGCAGGTAGAAGGTGGAAAAGTAGATTGGGCGGCACATTCAAATGATGTAAGTGGATTAATATTTGACCAGCTTGCTTTTGATGAAGCGGTTGGTAAGGTCATTGAATTTGCAGAAAAAGATGGAGAAACGCTGGTTATCATAACCACTGATCACGGGAATTCAAATCCTGGTTTATTTTATGCTGACGAAGCTGATAAAAAATTCGATAGTTTACAGAATTTTAAGCATAGCAACACCTGGTTGTTGGCGCAATTGAACCAATCCTTTAGTGAACAGAAAATTATCGATCTGATTAAAGAGAATCAAGGTTTTGAAATAAAACCAGATGAAGTTAAATCACTTTTAAATCATTTCAAAGACATTTCTCCCAACCAGTTATACAACGAGTCAAATCTTCCGTTTTACGAATACGGAAAAATATTGGGCAAATATACCGATGTGCAATGGGCTGGTATGAACCATACCGGAGATTATGTTGAGCTTACCATGTTTGGCCCAGGTTCAGAAAACTTAAAGCCTTTCATTAAAAATTGTGAATTGCATAATTTCATGTTAAAGGCGGCCGAAATGCCAGAGTCATTTTTAGTTAAGGCATAAATAATTTCAAACAGCAATGCAGGTAATTTTTTAAAAAAATGAAAAATGAAAGTAAAGTGTAAAACAAGAATTCCGATTATATGTATCGCTATACTTTTGAATGTAAGTATTGTCAAAGCTCAACAAAATACAGCTAAACCTGTTTTACTTTCAAAAGGATTTTGGCTAAAAGGCGACTTACATGTGCATTCACGGCATAGCACAGAATCATCGAATAATTCGATTGAAAAGATCATTAATTTTTCTAAATCTGTTAAAATGGATTATGTGTGTATTACAGATCACGATAATCATGTAGATGGTGATGTGGAACACCATACCTGGGCAGATCCAGAATTTAAATCAGACTCGCTTCTATTGCTATATGGTGCAGAATGGACGACAACCAGAGGTCATGGAAACGTATTTTCTGATAAACCCTATCATCATAAACGCTTATTTGATGTTCGAGATGAACGTGATGTTAATATTGGTAAAGTGAAGAAGTCTCTTAATATTCACTTATCAGCAAACCATCCAAGCGGAAAAGACAATTTTGGTTTTTCTTATGATCTGGTTCAATCGATTGAAGTTTGGAATTCGTCAGTTTGGCCAAAAAATGCCAATGCAATTATGATTTGGGATGATATGCTTTCATCCGGAAGGATGATGACAGGAAGAGGAGGAAGTGATGCACATCACGGAGTACCTACAGGGGCTGAAAAACCAGGTGCAAACACCTACCAAGCTGAATATAATTATGTTGGTACGCCAACCACCTGGGTTTTTGCAAAAGAGAAAAATTTAACTGCAGTTGTAGATGCACTAACTCATGGAAAGGTTTCGGTGAGTTCAAATCCTTTTGCACCAAGAGTAGAATTTTATGCAGATGAAGATGAAGATGGGAAATTTGAAATGATGATGGGCGACAATGCCATCTCGAAAGGTAAACCTGTAAAATTTTTGGTTCAATTAATTGATAATACTTTGCCTGATGCAGATTACACCATTACCATCATTAAAAATGGGAAGAAATTGAATACTTACCACGCTAAAGGCGAAATACCAATGGTTCAATTTGAAGATACACCAGAAACAAAAGGGAGAAGCTATTATCGGGTAACTGTTGAAGGCGTAAATACACCTTATCCGCAAGTGCCAAAATCTATGGCTTTAAGTGAAAATATGGTTGCTTTATCAAATCCGATTTATTTTAACTTCGACCCAAAATTTTAGTTTTTTTTTAAAAAAATTATTAAAAAGTCAATCTAAAATCTGTCAAAAGCAGGGATGCATTAAACGTTAAACATGCAATTATATTAAGTCAATTGAAGAATCTGCTAATAAAAACATAAGGATTCTTCAAGATACAACCATCAATCTTTCAACACAATAAAAGCTGTCTGACCAAGTCTAACCTTGCATTATAATATACCTGCCCTGCCAATCATAAATTTAATGCAATTTTGATTATGCTATTAAATCGGGAGTCAGACTATCAAAAAAACTGATAACTTTAATATATTAGTGTTCAATCAAATTAATGTGATGAAAAGACTATGTATCCTCCTTATTACCCCCATTTTTCCCTTTTTACTTATAGCACAACAGATACCCTGTAACTGCCTGCAGAATTTAAATGAGGCAATTGTTAAAACTGAGCTCAACTATGCCGGATTTCCGCAAAAAGTATATGCTAAGACAAAACCGTCCTATGAAAATCTGGTAACCAGTCTCCGTGCAAAGGCAAAAAATGAAAGCAATCCTAAAAGCTGCTATTATCTTATTAAAGATTATGTTCGTTTTTTTGCAGACAAACATTTTTCATTGACATACCTCAACAAAGAGGATTACGAAAAAGAGACCATAACTCTGGACGAATCTTATTTTAAAACACTGAAACCGGGTACTGGCACTGAAGGCATTTGGATAAACGCGGACAGTTCAATTAGGTTGGGCATAAAAAAATTTCCGGGCAATGAATACAAAGCCATTGTACTTAGTGCAAAAGATAGCATGCTCCATAAGGGGCTTGTCTATTTTACAGTAAAACCACATCAAAAAGGCTATCTGCTAAATCAGTACAATGTATTTAACAGTGTAGATTTCTATGCCCAGCAAAGAGGCAACCTGTTGCAGCTGTGGAATTTTTCACTTTTTGGAAGGGTTTTTCCCAATGAAATGACTGCCAAAGAAAAAAAGGAGTTAGGTACATGGAAAAACAGCAACAATGGACTCGATTATTATCAATTGGACACGGAAACCAGCTATATCAAAATCCCGACTTTCTTTAATAACGACAGTAAAATCGAGAAATTAGTTGCAGCCCATGATAAAGCCATCAGAAATAGTAAGTACCTGATCATAGATCTGCGTGGAAACGGAGGGGCAACTCCGGTTGGAGCTTTCTCCTACCCTACGTGATGACCAACCCCATCAAACAGGACAGCCCCCTACTTCGCATTTCCCAGGACAATGTCCGGCTCAAAAGATCAGAGCTTGAGTATTTCGTCAAAAATCCAGTACCTGTAGATCTAAAAAAATACTATCCTGATCAATATGTAGCTAACCTCAAAAAAATCGACGAAGAACTCCCATCTGCCGAGGATACGTTTTATCAGATCCCTGGATTGACAATCCCTCTTGATTCTGTTCTTGGCAGTCCTGCTAAAGTTGCACTAATTACCGATGAACTTTGCGGTAGCTCTACAGAATACTTTTTTCATTTAATGAAACAAAGCAAAAAGACAACACGATACGGTAGGAATAGTGTAGGCATGATGGATTACGAAGGGCCAACATCACAAACGCCGCTTCCGTGCAAAATGCTGATACTTATGATGCCAGTATCAAAATCGAGCTGGGCCGATAAAAAGCCTATTGATGCAACCGGATTCAGTCCTGATGTTAAGCCTTAACATACCAGCCGATCAGTGGGTTGAATACATTATCAAAGACCTCAAAAGGAAAAACTGAATTAAGATGAACAACCCTTTTTCACAATTTCCTTTAAGGAGGTTTTAAGCTTTGCGATTTTTTTCGCAAGTAACCCCGTCTTTCCTGAAGTCGTGTGATTAATTTTAAATACGGCATCGATGAAAAAATCATTTCAACCGGATACCTCTTTTAAAATTCTGTTTTTTAGATACTTGATTTAAAAAGAGGCTATCTCAAAAAAGAGTAGCCTCTTTGCCTGGGTGTTACCGTTATTACATACTGTACGCCAGTGATAAGACAGGTTAAGCCTACCCGTTATACCCCGGGTCGAACTCTACAATCCATTCAATACCATATTTATCCCTAAACATTCCGGCATAGGTACCCCATGGACTATCACCAATTGGTCCTTCCACTTCTCCACCTGTCGATAATCCGTTAAATATTTTATCTGCTTCTTCACGGCTTTCGGCATTCACGTATATTTTAGACCGGTTTTCATTTTCGCTTACCCGTCCTAAAAATCCGGGAACATCGTTGGCTATTAACACGTTGTTTTTGCCAAGCGGCAAGCCGATGTACATTATTTTATTTGCCTCCTCTTCGGCTACCTGAAAATCGGGGCCTGATAAGTCTTTAAAACGGGTGATTTTAGTAAACTCGCCGCCAAAAACTGATTTGTAAAAAATGAAGGCTTCTTCGGCATTGCCATTGAAGTTGATCCAGGGATTAATTGCTCTCATGATTTTTTATTTTTAGGTTTTGTTTCTAAACAAATTGCATAGGACTACACATCCTTTTAAGGTCTGTCATTCTAAATTGGGTATATAAGCCTCGAAGGATCAGAAATCAGCTTCATATAACCAGACATTATCGTATCTAAACCCATTTGTAGTGTTATATTTTTACAACTAAAATAATTAATTGAATTTCAGATATTATGGATCAATACCAAAAGTTGTGGAGTAGTCATTTTTAAGCATACAATTGAGTTAGCCTGTATAGGAAAAACTTTACGCATTTCACGCCACGAAATTGGGATCTAAACGCTTTAATCTTTGCATTGAATGATTCGGCAGAAGCATTGGTC
>NZ_JBFTSB010000015.1:0-49398 GCF_056399805.1 Pedobacter sp. 01N310 | reverse complement strand
TGGTACCGCCGTAAACTCCGGAAGAAGGTCTTCCCTTAGCATCTACATCACGGTTTAACGCATAGGCACAATGAAGCACATCGTACTCCTTGCCTGAAAAATTTAATCTAGCTTTGAAAGCCATAGTTTTAAAATTTAAAGGTTAAAAATTTGATTAGTATAGCCTCCGCTATGTTAAATATAAACCAAATATTAAGCCAATTATTGTGTATGTTACTCATATATAACAGCTAACGCGTACACTTAATTCTAAAATATTATCCTACGGTTAGCAGAACGCAGATTTTTGACAAGAAAAAAAATGTATTTTTTTTGAAATCACCCGCCGTCTCATTTCCACTACATACAATAGCTTAAAATATTGTAGCATTTTTAGACAAGGCGTTACTTTTTGAAGCGTAATTTTGGACAATTACTAATTTTTATACCAGTCGAAAGCACAGAAAGCAATCCAGTCTTTAGCTGCTCCATCTCTCCTGTTTAGGGCCGTTAACTCAACAGACACATCTTTACCTGCACATGCATTTTTCCAATATATGCCCCGGTTTAAGATTTTTCATATTACTAGACCAATTTCCAATAATTTTTTTCTTGATCTTTAGTTTGAGCACTGTAGCCTAAAAAAATACAATTGCGCCTATAAATAGTATTCCTCATATTCCTGGCAATTGTGCATCTAGCGGATAATTTCGAACCCATTATTACCTTTTGGCAGGTGTATGTAAAAAGGGAAACCAAACTCTTCATTTGCTCCCTTTTTGAGGTAAGAAATAATAGGGCTATGATTCTTTCTTTTTAAGTTTAACAATTTATTCTGCGCATAAAATTCTAATTTGGTTTGATTAGGAAATTCTTGTAAAACATAATCTTCCTCTGCCAACATAGCGAACATATTTTTTAACGCGCTCAAATTATCTTCTTCTAAATACATGGAAGTATCCGTTTCCTGATATCTCTTTTTTAACAGGGCGGATAATTCGTCGATTTTCTTATCCCTGAAAAGAAGGTATATACTGCGATAAAAATCATTAACAAGTTTTAAGCTATTTTCATTTTTAACATCAATAATCTGGGATGCTACCCAACCTAATGTTTGATAAGGTACTTCAGCTTTAAAAACACCTCCTATTTTTAATTCCGGTAGCTTTTTTTCATTTAAAGCCGGAGCATCTAGTTTTGTTATCGTCTTTTGATTATCAAAATTACCATTTGCCGAATCCAAAACGTTTATTTTTATGTGAGCTTCGGCGTTAGGATTAATCAGTTCACCTTCAACAGGCTTTAAAACAACACTAAAACTTTGATTGCCGCTTGATAAAATAAAGTGGTTTATCGGATATTGAGAATGGATGCTACCTGCTTCGGTATGGGTATGAACAACTACATCGTTTACAATGAGATCAAAATTTGCCAGTGAAATATTGTATTCCAGTAAATAATATGGTTCAGTCATAAAGGTTATTTTTTAAAAAGATGTGCAAACGGACTATCATACTCTTTTAATAGTGGCTTAGCATATTCCTCAACAATGTGATCCATATATGCCTTTTTAGTTATGATCTTAATTGACATATTTAGGTTAGCATTAGTCGGATCTATAACCAGTTGGGTTAATACATCATTTTTGCTCCAAAACAATTGTTGGGGATATTGCGTAGCCTTATTATCAAATTCATCAGCAACTTCTTTAACAAGATGTGGCATAAGGCTTTTTAATAATGCAGGCGTTTCCTTTTCGTTGTCATCAAATTTTCTTTGATTATAAATAATAGAATCGGGTGTCGAATAGCTTTTTAGCATATCCTTAAGTAAGTTTGCTGCATCTTTATTATCTGGATGTACACTGATAAAACTCACAACGCCATTGTAGGTTACTACTTTAGTTTCTAAAACTTCGGCGATTTTAGCTTTGTCGAAAGTTACATTATCGTTCCCTGCAAAAAAATAATAAACTATCTTTTCTCCCTTATCAACCAACTGAACACCATCTTTTGTGGGTAGTTCAAAGCGTCCCTTTTGTTCCGTTATATTTTTGGTAAATTCAGACAAATCTACATTGGGCTTTTCGGCAAGGACCAAATCTTTTAGGTCAATTTTTTTTGGACTGCAGCCTAAAAAGATTAAACAAACTAAAAAAGCTAAATTTTTCTTCATGAGTATATAAAATTAAACCAAATAATGTTTCTTAAATTTAACATCGTCTTTTTCAACAAGAACAGCATCACCATCAAAGCTAAAAGTTCTCTTAATAAAACCAAATTTAATTGTTGTAGCTGCAACAAACGTGGCTTTTATGCCTCCGAATTCTGCTATTGGAGCGACGAATACTCCTTCTTTATCGGCACCTAATTTTACGCCTCCGGTAACGCTTGTTTTAGCATCCGCTTTTACAATCCCCGAAACCCCCATACTACCCGTTTCGGCTTTGGCCGTAGCTTTAAATTCGATATTGACCTTGAGCTCACCGGTAATTTTGACTTCACCGGTTGTTTCTTTAGGGAATTTAACATTGATGATGGATTTCCCTGCAATATTAAGTGCACCGCCTACGGTAATCAAAAAAGTTATCTTAACGTATTTGTTCATTTTATCCTTAATCCAGGTGAGTACTTCACCAGCCCCTGGACATATAGCATTTCCACCATATTTTAGAACAATATCGATTAGATCTATACTGAGAGCGGCTTCTATAAGCGGATTGGTTTCTGCGCCGATTTCGACAATCTCTCCAACAACTTTGTTTGTTTTTTTTAAATACCATTGAGCAGACACCGCCAAAACAGGTGCCTTCACTTCGAACATGAACCTTCCTTTGGCCAAACAGGAATTAGATACCCGATCTGCCATTTGCTTAACCTGATTTATAACCCTCAGGGTTTTAGCAATACGTTCTGACCATTCTTTACTAAATTCAACCTTTTGCTTTTTACCTGCTGAGGTAGTCCATTCTCCTACAAATGATAGCTCAAACTTTTGAGCCATCTCACCAAAGTTTTCGGACCAGCCGGCATCTACTGCAGCACCTATTGCTTTCTTTTTTGCTTCATCTAACTCATAACCGTACAACTTATTACCGTAGGTGTAGGCAAAGGGTTGGGTATGCGACCATTTAAATTCTATGGTCCATTTAATATCAGAGTATACATGTATAGCCAATGTAGGATTGTTCTGAACAGAATAATACCTGCAAGAATGGATATGAACCATGTAATTATTCATTAATCCATCCCGCTTGGGCCAAATGTAATTTAATGGAATAACATTGAACTTACTCATTGTTGATACTGCCGGAACTGTAATTTTGCCCTCATTCTCAGCTTTTACATCAATGTTGATTAATTTGATGGTTTTATTATGCTTTTTGCGGTCAAAACAAGCTTTGGTATCGAATTTTACGGGTTCAACGGTAATATCTTTTGGTTTATTGCCAACAATAGTTTCATAAATAATAGTTTGTGCATTATGCCCGTAATATTCAAATGCAATATCTACCCTCCGGTTATTCTGATAGTCTGCCTCATTTTTATATTTAATATTGTCGCGGCCTTTTTTATCGTCTGTAGGGTTTACTTCTCCATGTCCGGCCGTTTTGATCCGATTTGGATCTAATTTCCCTTTGATAAAAAACTCTCTTACTGTTTTTGCCCTGTTTTCTGATAATACATTGTTATGGTTCTGTTTACCGATTACACAAGCAAAACCATCAAGTTGAATAGTACTGTATCGATGTTCGAGCAGGAACCGCAATATATTATTAAGCTGCTTAAGACTTTCGGGTAAAAGTTCTGTACTGTCAAATTTAAAAATAATAGACTCTAACGTTTTTTCCCTTTTATCGATAACATTTTTAACTCCACTTCCATTATCGAAAACTAGTTCGGGTTTACTTCCTTCTTCTATTACATTAATTTGTTCAAACTTGCACAACTCAAACCTTGCCTCGTTTTTATCGGGCTGGTAAATGGTAACCGGTGTTCTGTTTTCGGGTATTTCTACTACCTGCGATTTAAGTTTATCTTTTATCCTTAAAAACCGGGCATGGGCAGTATCGCCCTTACTTCCCGTATCTTCAATATATTCACCAGTTACGGGATGCACCACACGCACATAAAATTCTTCAACATCCGATCTATCATTCATAGACTGGTACCATGAATACGTATTGGGAATTTTTAGGTTAATTTCGCCATTGGTTACACTTACCTGATAAATTTTTCGGGTTTCTTCATCATCTTTTGGCCATAGGCCTAATGCTGATCTCAATTTTCTGAATACCCTAACCTCTACATTATCATAGCCATTTAATCCTTCAGTAAAAAGCCTGAGCCAGATGAGTTCTCCGTACGAAAACTGGTAAGTTTTGCGCACATCTGCTCCCCCTTCATTTTGAGTCCACCTGCTGTCTATTATTTTTGCAGGCGATTCGCCCCTGATCTTTAAACCTGATTTGCTATCAAAATTCCCGCTCCATGTTGCTTCAATGTACCACAGGTATGGTCCGCATAATTTTTTGGGTATCCGGTAACCATAGCTAAAATTGCTGGGGATTGTTTTCTGAAGATCTATGACGCTTTTCTCGTTAAAAACGGCCCATTTTACATCTTTCTTTCTATCTTGCTCGGTAGTGCCGGGCTGCCATTCTCCTATTTTGAACCAAACATACTGATCTGGAGCTACTACCACTAACTGACCGGGTATAGATCCTTTGTTAGCATTATATACTTTACCTTCACCGGTCCAAATAATTTTCTTTATTCCCTTTGCCATACGTTATGCTTTAACACTTGCTTCTACACCGTTAAAATTATTTGCAGATTCATCTAAAGATTCTGACATGGGATTGAGCTGTGATTGTACGTCTTTATTTGCGTTATTAAAGTTTTGTTTTGAGGCTTCTGCTTTTTGCCCGTGCTGAACAATCTCAATGCAATCGGGGCCTCCTATTGGGCAGGTAGCTTTGCTATCTTCGAGCAAAATTTTACCTCCGTTTGTAAGGATGGTATCTTCATAAAAACCCGACCATTTGGTTACCACAGCATTACAGGGTTTATTGTACATTTTTGAGCAGGATCCAAACATGTTCTTTTCAAAAGTTGGGCCGATATCCATTGTGGTTGCTATAGATTTTTGGCTTCCATCTTTATCGTTTGCATATTCTTTTGTATGCGTTAGCACTTTGAGTTTATCGGGCGCCGATCCAAATTTGCACATACACTGTGCCCCCTGAACTACAATATGTTTCTCTGCCATTGCCTTAATTATTTAGTAAACGATCCCAAAATCCTTTTTTTGACGGGCCATCAAGTACCACCATTTCTGTTACGGGCAAACCTTTAACATTGGTATCTAATTCAAAATCGTGATCAAACTCCTGGTTATTTTCGGGAATCAATGCAATTTTTATCTTTACTTTCGCTTTTTCCTGCGCTCCGTAACTGAAATCAGAAACGACAGATATGATCCGCTTAAATTTCGGGTGTAAAAGATAATATCCTTCATAGTTACCGGTGGCCCTGTTTGTGATATATAATTCATCCTCCAAAGGCATAATAGTACCATCATGAATCAATTCTATTGCTCCAAAGCTATTAGATTGGGCAGCTAATTTTTCTTGTGTTAGATAGCCTTCTACGTTAAAGCCTCTGGCTATCGGAAATTTATATATAGATTCAGTTATATGGTTCTGACCGTATTCTTTATAAATCGGTTTAAAAAAAGTGTGAATAAACCAATCGCTATTTAAAAATGCAAGATTTATACTATCAGCATTAGCCAGCTGTTTTTCCATCCGCTCTACATAGTCTTCTACAAGACCACCTTCAAAATTATCCAGCACCTTCTTTTTAACAGATTCCCATCTTTTTAATATATCCTGGTGATTGTAAATACTTTGAAAACCACCATTTTGATCAACACTAATTACCAAAGGATAAAACACTTTTCCTATAGCATAAGCTAAACGATCGGCAACCAGATCGGGCAAGATTTCATTGACAAAAACATCGCTAATCCGCTCAATTTGAAATAAAGGTTGTCCCTCTTTACCTGGCTTTAACCTGGTAACACGCACTTCGTATTTAACTTCATTGCTATTTTCTTCGCCCTCGTTAAAAATGATTAAAACGCCATATTTTACAGACAGTTCTGCTGGCCATTCTAAGCGGAGGGCATTTATGCCTGAATAGTATATTGTTTTATTTGCAATGTCCATTTTTATCGATTTGTTCTATCTATTTCAAAAAGGATTATTTAATAAGAACCAGGTATAAAGAAAGTGCTATGCTTATAATTAATATTTCCGCAAAAAACATCACACAGCGAGTTAAATATAAATCACTATAATCGCACTCTTGATTTCTAAAAACTATTTTGATAGATGAGCATTTTAAAAATCAAGCAACTGACTTATAAATGATTTCTTATCTTCAATGTTGTAAAATATCATGTGCAGGATAAACCAGTAGGATATCATTACAAATGCAATAAATATTAAACTCATTACCAGTGTTATTATAAATGAGTTCTTTATTTTGTTTAAACAAAATACGACCAATAGAAATATAAATGTAGTAATTATTCCAGCCGGCATTCCTACCCTAGGCAATACCATTAGAATCGATTTGGTATCAAATTTTAATAATATATGGTCGTTTATGTACCAAAGGGTTATACCTAGAGCAGTAACTACAAACATGATCAAACTAATGATGATTAGTTTTTGAGGATTCTTCATAATTATTTCTTTTTATATCCTGTATTTACTCCCGAACTAAAAGCTCCCCGTAATCCTTCTTCAATTTTTGGCCAAAACCGGGTGTGGCTTAAACTATGCGATGTCATCGCCAAATATGGTATTGATCCAGGTTTTTTGTCTAACTCCGCAATGTTTTCATCTTTTTCTGCAACCAAATCTGCATTGTATTTTGTAACGAATTCCGTATATTTTTTCAGATTTCCCCCGAAGATTTTAAGCTGTGCATCAAGATTTCCCGTTACGACATATTCAGCATAATTAATATAATTGTAAATATTGGCCAACTGAGCAGGTTTAATAAACTGACTGAACAGACGCATTAACATATCTTCCAAATTATTGCTATGCACTGCATTTTGTGCCCCTTTTAAGAAAGTACCGAATTGAGCTCTTTTGTTTCTTGAGTTATAAGGATCTTTATCAAAAATGGGAACATCTAGAATCGACAATCCTTTGGTCTGTTTTTTTGGGGTCCATGATGTTTCGTCAATGCTATCAGTTATCCCTCTTTTTTCTCCGAAAATATTTGCTAATAAACTTAATAAATAGCTGTCCTTTGGGCCGCTTTTAATATGAAATAGTGTATTTAAAACTGTTAAACCCTGACTCAAATTCAGATTTGTTGCCCAGGTAACTTTATCGTACCCTTTTTTCCCCCCGTTATAATTCTTATTTACATCGTAGCTCCATAAAAGAAATTTATTTAATATACTTACGAATGAATCCTTTTCTTTTTGCAAGCTGGAATTTTCAATTTTCAGTGAATTAATGTACTTAATAAATTCTGATATGATCATATTGATTCCTAAAAAAGCTGTTGCCATTTCTTTCCATGCAGCAATTGCTTTTTTTTCAGAACGCCAGCCCTTAAGATAATCTGTAATAACTTCGTGTTTTACACTTTTAACAGTTTTTATACCCCGCTCAAATTTATCCATCTGGAAAGATTTTAATAGCCCTTCCATATTGACCAAACTAAAATCTGCTACGAGCTGCTGCGTTAAATCATATTCATTATGTACATTGATTATTTTACAAGCGCTATGTAGTTTGGTATGATTTAATTGGTGCTTTTTTTGAAAAAATGGCGTTGATAAATAAGTAATACTTTTAATCTTCCATAGTTTAGGAAATTCAGTAAATTTATTTCTTTTTAAAACTTCAGACTTCGCTATCATTTCTTTACTCGTAATGAGTTCTGTAAATTGGTTTATTACATTACCCCCATGCGAATGTCCGATTAAATGCAAATGAACTTTTTGATGTCTCCAATTTCTGTATGTCCGTAACATTACATCCATTAAACGCTCTGCTGCAATATTTCTTTCTTTGGTATCATTGTCTCCAGACCAACTAAAAAAATCGCCCTCAATATGTAAATTCAGATATTGAAATTTTATTTCTTTTATTTTATTCCAAAAATTATTTACACTTTCTGCTGTTGCTTTATGTGTTTTCGCATCAATACCCCTCCAGTACTCGGTATTTGCCTGGTGCTTTAAGCCTGCCGTATTTACAGGATCTGTAGTACCGGCAACAAACATTACAATATCAGCAATAGGTTTATTTTTTGTAGCCTCAGGAATTACAAACCTCGGCTTCTTAAACATTACATTCGTCATAGCCTGCTTATTTACCGGTGATATTAATTTTTTTGTTCGAAGCTAAGACCAAATTTTCTCCCAAGGCAACAATCTCTACCTTTTCAGCAGTTTCAAATGCTGTTTGCGAAGTGGAAACATATTGATCAGTAATTGTAATGATCAGGTTTTTAGCAATTTTCTTAATGGCCATATCAAAAAAGATTTGATTTTTCCGCACTGTTAATCTCTACAGTTTTTTCAGAACTCTCCAACAGCATGTTTTCTTTGGTGCTAAAAATAGTTACCTTTTCAGCATACTGTGTAGATTCCTGAGCACTTCTCATGTATGCTTTTTCTACCATTTCGGTTTTATTATTTGCTGATTCTTTCATATCCCCAGTAGCGCTGATATTGATATCTTTTCCGGCAGTTTGCGTAATGTCTTCGTTGGCACTTGTGGTAATGTTCTCCCCGGCACTTTCTGAAATGTTTTTACCCACCTTCACGTCCATATTTTCCGCTACATTAATCTGCATATTCTTACAGTTTAAAGTCATGTTCTCCAAAGCAGTAATGGTTATATTATTGCCTTTGGTGTCGATATGGATAATATTATTGTGGATATCGGTGATTTTTATGCCTTGTGTACCCTGATTATCATCAAATTCTATTAAATGTCCACTTCTGGTAATGATACTTTTAAGGTGATTTTGAATAAGCGGGCTACTATCTACGCTGGAGCTGTGGTAAACACTTCCCATTACTACGGGCCGTGCAATATTCCCCTCTTCGAACGCAATCATCACCTGATCATCTATTTCGGGGATCGCAAAATATCCACGGTTATTACCCCTATCGCCAACACCGGCACTTGGCGTAACTACACGTAACCACTCTGTAACATCGTTGGTTAAACATTCCCACTTAAATTTCACTTTTATACGGCCCTGGCCCTGTGGATCGTTATTATCAATCACATCTGCCAGTTGCATATCCGGTTGTGGTTTTTCGAAGTTCTTTACCAGTAACCGTTCGGTTGTGGATACTTTTCCTTCGAAAGTATTGTGGTATTTGCCGTTTTCGTCTATATGATGTGTAATACTGGTAATAAGAAATTTACCCAGGCTTTCGGATGTAAAAGCAAGTTCTTTACGGAGGCTCATTGTAATTTCGGCAATGCTGCCTATGCCTAAACCGGCATTATCGCCCCTGGCGGTTACTTTTAAAAGCTCACTTGTATTCGCTTTCTCTTCATTTTCTACCAGGTTTTTAATGTCGTTGTTATTATCTACCCTGATTAATGAAGGTTGGTTGAAGGTTTTACTAAAAGTAAGGTTAGAAGCTTTTACAGCATGGGATAAGTCGGGTGTGCCATTTACCTTTCCTGTACTTTCGCTCAGCAGCATTTCGTTCTGCTTCGGATTATAGGAGAACCGTTTATTTTTTATTGGTGCAATTTCCATTGCGTACTGCATTTCCTGAACATCTCTGCCATAAAACAGGGATATTTCCTTTTGTGTATCGGGTTTTCCAAAATTAAGCTGTTTACCATCGTAAAAAAGCCATTCGTGGTATTCGGCAGAAAGGCGGTTCAAAAAAGCAAAATCGCTTTCACGGTATTGGATAATATAATCGATTGATGTATTTCTTGCGGCATTGGCCACCACTTTTAAATCATTGGCAGGCGTATCTTTAGTTGCCAATTTCACGATCTCATTCAGGTCTTTATCTAAATATGAACCCAAATCAGGTCCACGATCGATTAAAATAGTCGGGCTATAACCACTTACAATTAGAACACCATGGTAACCATGAATTTGTGATAGTTCAACTTTAGAAACCAGGCCTACAAAATTCTGCATGCCTTCTGCCGAATGGCCAAAAGAAGCAGTTAAGGTTTTACCCACAAAATCGCGGCTATCATCTAAACTGATCAGTCCTGGCGCACCCATCTGGTCGTGGTTAAAGCGCAGTTCAAAATAGTGATGTTCGTTAAAAGCCTGTTGAAGGACGAAGGAAGCAAAATGTGTAATTTCCTTATCCTCTATATTGATTTCAGCAATGAGTTTCTTTTCCATATTAATTTATCTTGATCACAACAATTACCCTAAGCCAAATGCTGGGTGGGCACATGCTCTTATATTAAAAATGGATACATTTTCTGCAGACCGTATGTTCAGATGAATATTGTGTGTTGATGCCGAACCAAACATTTTACCTGAATAGTAATCGTTTTTTACTGCAACATGTTTGGAATGGTTAGACATAATTGAGCATTAATTTTTGAGATGGCTTTGTAAATTAATATACGCATCACAAAGCAATATTAATTTTTTGGGATGATTTGGATGATAGGTAAATGTAGGGTGATAAAAATAGCAACGGATTAAAAGCACCCCAGAAAAAATCGGGGCGCTTTTAATTACGATATATTTAGTGATGACTAAGCTTTTGGCCAATCGTTTTCGTGTTCTGCATTGCCCAGTTTTAGCTTACGGGCCGATACCACAAAACTTAAAGTCATTGGCGTATTGTCGTTTACCGCAATACCCTCGTTATACTGGATGATATAACCATCTTCGAAAGACAGTTCCTTCATTTTTGCATCTTCTTCGCCTTTCTTGAAAACCAATGTTCCTGAAAGCGGCTTGTACTGGTTGTTTACCATCGAYTCGATTACAGAAGTATCTTCGGTYGATTCGATTTCGATGTGGATGGTGCCACCATAAACACCTGACGATGGACGGCCTTTTGCGTCAACATCTCTATTTAATGAAAAGCTGCACTGTAGTACATCAAATTCTTTTGATCCTAAGTTTAAACGGGTTTTGAATGCCATTGTAGTAAGTTTTAATGTTTTTGAAAAATGAATGATTCTTGCGAGCATGGGTTTGGCGCATGGCGATTGGCGAATAGTATAGGGTTAATACAACCTCATACCCTAAACCTCACACCTTCAACCTTTCTACCCTCAACCTCCCCTTAGGCTTTTGGCCAATCGTTAAGGTGCTCGGCGTTGCCTAATTTAATGGTACCGCCGTAAACTCCGGAAGAAGGTCTTCCCTTAGCATCTACATCACGGTTTAACGCATAGGCACAATGAAGCACATCGTACTCCTTGCCTGAAAAATTTAATCTAGCTTTGAAAGCCATAGTTTTAAAATTTAAAGGTTAAAAAATTTGATTTATTGTAGCCTCCGCTACAGTATCAGCATTAACCAAAGATCAGGCCAATTACGCTTTATATTGCTCATCTATAGCGAATAATCTTATTTTTGAAATCAAGATAAAAGCCTGAAAACGCACTAAACGATTAGTTAAACGAGTTATTATTGTGGAAAACGTGTGGAAAAGTTTTAAGATATTTTTAGTGTTACAAATACAACGTGATAGAGAATAACTTACGTAACTGTAGTGGTTTTACCCAAGATGTAGTCTTTTTGGACAAATATTTCCGGTAACTTAAGTTTTAAATCAGCTGTGAACCAAATTTTTCCATTTTAGCTACCCATTTTTGGCTGTAATGATTTTCAAGAGAATGTAATTCACCAATGGTATTGGTGAGCACGGGGCTCATTCTGCATTTCTCGAAAATAACTTTTTTGATGGATAGGTAAGTTGTTTTCTTATTTGCTTTCCATTCTTTAAAAGTAGCCTCATCCAAAATAGACACAATCCGTGCCGAACGACCACTAAAATTATTGTTTACGTTTTGCTGCTGGGTAGTAAAAATCTGGTCAGGCATAAATAAACGATCAAAAAAACCCTTAATCTTTGCGGGAATATGGTCTACGTATACAGGACAAAAAAGCACCACATGGTTACTCTGCCTAATTGCGGTTAAAGCTTTTTGCAAATCGGGCTCTAACTCGGCAATCTGCCTGTTGTTAAACAGCTTATTCGAGTTGAATATGAGGTCGATAATGGCCAACTCTCGTACGATTGCACCAGCACTTTCGGCACCTTGCTTATACGCGTTAATCAGGAAATTCGTAGATGCGTTTTTTTCAATATCCCCATTCAGGATAAGTATTTGCTTCATTTTTTTTGATTAATCTGATCAGGCCGATGCATTACAAAATTATAAAGAATTTGTTAAGTGTTATGCATAACCCATAAAAAAACCCAACGCTGGGGTTGGGTTTTTATTTTCAGCCATCAAAAACTACTGCTGATTGTACTCTGTATTCCATGTGGTATTTTCATCTTCGCCTTTATGCCCGTCTAGTTTTACTACAAAACTTTTAGCCGGGAAATATGGTGTGATGTGGATATCCAGGTGAATCCTGTCTTTTTGTTGTTCATCTCTTTCAAAACGCATAATTTTAAATCTCTCGATTAAACGGTCGGCTCCCTGAATACCATCCAAGAACTTAACAATCTGGCCACGCAGGTCTTGTTCCGTTTTAGAAGTCCAGTTTTCGAAAGCCCTTCTGTTCAGGAAATCGAATAGTACTTTGGTAATATAATCGAATACACGTACAACCGAATAAGTTTGTAAACCGATATTATCTCCGTTAAATAAGGTTTTGGCAGAAAAAGCCATTACTTTACCATATTCGTTAACCATTGGCACCAAGCCTACTCTTTCTAAATGAGAGATTTCACTTTTCTTTAAATCGAATTTTACACCATCTACCTCGTTTATAGCACCATGTTTTTTACCTGCAGTAACCTGCGACATTAAGGTGTAATACATTTTACCTGCAAGTGCTGCTGATCCGGGTACGGTTAAATCGTCTTCCTCACCCACTTCTGCAACTTTACCACGGCCAACCAACCAGTTACAGGTCATGATTACGTTCGACCTGAATGCGTCACCTCCGGTAAAGTTTGCTGCGGTAAATAAATCAAGTACATCATCCGGCTGATCAAGATCGGCAAAATCGGTTACCAGCATGGCTTTGTTGTTATGCGCAATTTTACCCCATCTCTCTAGTACTTTATTGGAACCCATATAGCCGGGCACAACCATTAACGAATAGTTATTACGGAGATCCAAACGGTCGTAATTCTGTTTTAACTCATCATCTACGTATTCAATAAAACGTGGATTATCAAGATCCTTGATCTGATCCATTGATGCATTTAACAGCACTACATTTTTAAGTTTGTCGGATTCGGTATTTTTATAGAATAAATGTACCGAACGGTATGCCTGCTCCAGCTCTCTTGTACTTTCTAATGCAGTACCGATGTTTTTATTCAGATTTTCTTCGGCAGCATTCAGCTTTTGAGTGCTTTTTTCTACCATATCGGCAACTGAAGTGGAAGATTCAAGCACATCAATCCAAAGCTGGATTTTCTTTTTCAGCTCTTCACGTTCTTTCTTTTTCTCATCACCGGTTAAAAAGATCTGTTTACGGGCTTTACGTTCAGGGTTTAAATTCTGCAGACCATCAACAGTGGCTTCCAACAGATCGAAACCGCCAACACGGGCCAGTTTTTCGAGGTTATCTTTAAGTGATGTTTTTTCTAAGGTTTTGGCTTCAGCTGGTTTAAAGCCTTCCTGGCCTGTATTTTCGTCGGTTTTTAATTCTTGAGGGTTTGACATGTTTTCTTGGCGTTAAGATTATTTATTTTGCTCCAATTCGTCAACAAAGTTCTTCAAAGCGTTAATGAAGGCCGACTTTGTTTCTTCGTCATCAAGTGTAGCTTTTAAGGTTTTGTTCGATTTTAACTGTTTGATTACATTAAGCGACATTTCTCTTTCGATGTTCACGTTAGTAAGGTAATTACTTTGGTTAATGATGTTTTTCACACCAAAATCGCCCAGATCGTTAAAGTTTATCGTTTCGCCAACTGTAGATCCATCCTGCTTTTCAAAAGCCACCTTCACATTTGGTTTATAATGTTCGAATACATCTTTCACCGTTTTTAATCCCTCTACTTTTTCGGGTTTTATCGGATCGTTATCGGTAAGTTTCTGTACAAAAAGTGTTTTGTTGTGGGCAATTTCTGCGAAAGCTTCTGAGGTGTCAATTTTTCGCTCGTTACCACCAATTTCATAATTAAACATAGTATGTTGATTTAGGTTTACGATTACTTTTTTTTCTAATAATATAATAGTTAACGTTTTAACTCAATTTTTGTTCCAATGTTACGGTTTCTGGCTGAATAATATTCCATTCGAGTTTATCTTCGGCTGCATGCTTGCTTACCACAACCTTCGATCCTTTTTTTAGTTCACCAGAAATGATGTATTTCGAGATTGGCCTGCGTAAAAGATTTCTGATAACCGCCGATAGCTGCCTTGCACCGTATTTTGGTGTAAAACCATCTAAAGCGATCATTTTTTTGGCATCTTCTGCAATTTCAAAATCGATACCCATTTTATTGAGCGATTGTACCAAACTGCTTAACTGGATTTCGAAAATACGCACCACATTACTTTCGTTTATCGGCGCAAAAGGAACAATTTCGGAGATCCTGGCTAAAAATTCGGGGCGAAAATGGCCGGCCATAACCTCCATTAACTGATTTGAAGCAGGAATTACACCTTTTCCGATCTGTTCGGCAATCCATTCACTACCGATGTTCGAGGTAAAAAGAATCAGTGAGTTGCTAAAATCGCCCTCTTTTCCTAAACGGTCGTGCATGTGGCCTTCGTCCAGGATCTGTAAAAAGGTATCGAAAACGGAAGGGTGCGCTTTTTCAATTTCATCAAAAAGCAGTACAGAATAAGGCTGTTGCCTGATTTTATTCACCAATAAACCACCTTCTTCGTAACCTACATATCCTGGAGGCGCGCCATAAAGTAGGGCGGCACTGTGTTCTTCCTTAAATTCGGACATATCGAAGCGGATCATCGCTTTTTCGTCATTGAATAAAAATTCGGCGATTGATTTGGCCAGTTCTGTTTTACCGGTTCCTGTTGGCCCTAGTAAAAAGAAGGATCCTATTGGCTGGCCTTTTTTATTCAATCCACTGCGCGATTCGAGTATGGCATCTGAAACAGCTTTTAAAGCCTGATCCTGCCCTACCACACGTTTTTTAAGGTAAGCTTCCATATTGAGCAATTTTTCCTTTTCACCGGCCTGCAGTTTACCCATTGGGATACCTGTTTTGTAGGCCACTATAGAAGCAATATCCTGTTTGCTGATGCGATCGCTCTTGTCAGCAGCATATTTTTTTAATTCCTGTAAGCTTTTGGTAATATAACCCTGATATTCATCGGCGGTTTCGAACGCGTCAGTCTGTGTTTCATCGGTTAAGTGACCCAGTAAAACCGGACTTAATTTATTCTGAAGCAAAGAGAAAAGCCATTTATAATCAGCAAATTTCTCTGCTTCCGGTTCTTCGGTATTGGCATTTAAAGCTTCCAGATCGGTTTCCAAACTTTCGATTACCTGATCAGAGGTATCGTTCATCATTTTCATGGCGGCCATTGTACGGTCGAGCAGGTCGAATGCAGAATCAGGGAGCCTTCTATCTTTCATGTAACGTTTGGCCAGGCGCACACATTCGCCCAAAGCATCGGGTTCGATGGTTAAGGTATGGTGCTCTTCGTATTTTACGGCCAGTTTCTGCAGCATTTTAATGGTGCTTTCTTCGTTTGGCTCATTTACCTGCAACACTTCAAAACGTCTGCTGAAAGCCTGCTCAGGCTCGATAATTTTGCGGTACTCATCAATGGTTGTGGCACCGATAACCGTAATTTCGCCACGGGCCAGTTCTGGTTTCAGCAAATTACCTATGCCCGCACCCAACGGTCCTTTACTATCCAATAAAGTGTGGATTTCATCAATAAACAGCACAGCCTTTTCAAACTGCTTGATTTCTTTGATGATGTTTTTTAAACGGTCTTCTATTTCACCCTTGTAAGAGGCACCTGCAATTAATGAACCTAAATCGAGCTCAAAAAGCTGCACGGGTTTTAAACTCTCGGGTACATTCTGGTTTACGATATCAATGGCAAAACCATCAACCAAAGCGGTTTTACCTACGCCGGCATCACCGGTTAAGATTACATTTGGTTTGGTGCGGCGGCAAAGGATTTCCATCATCTGCCTGGTTTCTTTATCACGGCCGATAATAGGGTCGGTTTTACCATCGCGCACCATCTGTAATCTATCTATACAGTATTTATACAGGGCATTGCCTGTGCTTTTGCTTTCAGTACCAGCGCTTGTTTTATCAGGCGAAACCACCCTCGAAATTTCTTCATCTTTTACATACAGATCCAGGATTTCACGTTCTTTAATCGGGAACGATTTTAGCTGATCGGGCTGAAAACCGATACCCGGTTTTGCCAATGCGGTTAATACACATACCGGGGTAATTAAGTCCAACCCCAGTTTAATGCGTACATTATCGGCCTCTTCAAAAATCACTGCAATCTCTGGCGCACCGCTTACGGTATCCGTAAAACTCGCCGATTTTGCCTGTTCGTCAATCCGCACTTCAGCCCATTCGCTAATGTATTCTTCATCTTTACCAATAGAGGTAATGAACGAGCGCAGGCCAACATCTTTATGCATCAGGCCTTTGAGCAGGTGAGCTGCAGTAAAAATCTCGTTTCTGTACTCTTTAGCTAAAGACTGTGCAATATGCAGGGCTGTTTTGACCGATTCGCTTAAATTTGTAACTGCCATATCCCTTAGTTGGTTGTAGGCAATACTGCCGGGTTAAAATTATTTTCGGTGATGTAGTAATATATTTTGCCGTTCGAAATAAACTGCTGCTCAATCTGAGTAGCCCTTTTAATCTGCTGAACCGATTGATTTAATAATTTAATGTAGCTTTCGAACGCTTCGAGTGGCATTTTAGAACTGTTCTTTAAATCGCCTACCGTATATTTCTCTAAAAATTTGTTGTTCAAAGGCAAGCCAGTTACCAATTTAATGTAGTTAGCCAAGGTTAAACGCTTTATGTTGCCCGATGACTCTTTAATACCCAGCATCTGTTTTGGCATTTTCACATAATTTTTAACAAGTTTACTCCTGAAAGAAGACTGATCGGCCTGCAAATTCTGTCCCAACATCATCGAAAACACATCTACAATCTGCTTGTACTCCATGTTATTTAAAACGATGGCATATTGTAATGTTGAGGGGTTGTTTTTCACTGCATCAACCGACAGATTTGCAGTGCTATAATATTTAAACGCATTGTGCGGCATGCGGTCTGCAACTTCCGCGCCAACGGGTTCCGGCAATAAACCTTCTACATCGGCAGTCAGGTTTTTACGCGATATGCCTGTTAAACGGAAAGCACTATCCAACGAACTGATCTGGTTATAGATATCGGAGTTGGTTTCTTTTACGAAACGGCGTAAAGCAATCGTCATGCTCTGGTTGGAATTTACCGAACCTTTTGTCGGGAAAACTACCCCACCCTGGATTAAACTGTTTTTAGGGTAATCTAAATAGTAAGAGATAGAATCCTGTAAACTGGTATTATAAGGCTGGAAACTTTTTAAACCCTCGCCTTTTACCATGGTGTTTTTTCTATACTCGGCAGCGCGGATAGCCGATTCGGAAACAAGTTTACGCGACTGGATTACAAAATCGTTAAATGACTGATTGAAATCGCTATACACCTGTAAGGCTAAAATACGGGCATCGGCCTGTGCAACCTGCTCACTTAATTCGTTAATCAGGTAATTGTTGGTTCCGCCGGTATTTCCGGTACTGCCAACTAAAATAATTAAATTGGTTTCGTTCTTTTTTGCTTTAAATAAGCCCAATCCGGTTTTTATCGCTTGAAAAACAGGCTCTTCGCTTACTTCTCCATTACACCTAACAGTGTTTTTAGCCTGATTTGAAAGGAAGGTCATCAACTGCCTGTAATCGTCTTGGATCGGGCTTACGAAAATACCTTTTAAAGCGCAACCACTTTCACCACGGTATACTACACCACCAAAGTTCACTTTTGTTCCTTTACCAAAATCGCCCATAATATTTTCGAAAGAAGCGATGGTATTGGTCATTCCAGAAAAATATTTGGTCATTGGGCTACCACCGTCCACAACAAAAACAACATTTACCTTGGTTTTATTTTTACGGAGGTTCAGGTAGTCCTGATAAGAAAGCGCAGAACCGTTAATGGTTAATATTTTATTGTCTTTTTTATTGTAAACATCTGCAGCGATACCTACCGTGTTACCTCCTTCATCGTTTGAAACAACAGGTACACTACGCAGGATCAGGTTTTCCCTTGGCAATAAGGGATCTACCACGAAAGTTGTTCCTTTATTGATCCCGTTTTTGAGGGCTATAGAGGTAGAATCATCCCTGTCGTAATCGCCTGGTTTAACCGAGGTAATGTACAAACGATCGCCCCAGCTGTGTACAGCTTCGGCAGAAACCCAGCCGTAAATACTTTTTAAAGCAGTATCTGCAACCAGCTGGTCATCAGAACCTATCAGATATTTCTTACCATCTTCTGATTTTTTGTAGATATAGGCAATTTCGTGCAACCTTACTTTTGTACGTCGGTCTTTAAGTTCGGGTGTATTGTAAACCAGGATAGAATCGGTTGTATCGAAATAAAACTTTGGTTCGGTTAAGGCATTTTTCCCGTTTACGATACCGATGGCTTTTTCTGCATAACCTGTTTTTTGGTTAGAGAAAGCGCGTTGCCATAAAAGCAGTTTAGATTTTGCGATCCAACCATAACTGATGGCACTTTTTTTATCGTTTATTTTTCTGCCCCTGATCATTCCGGCCTTATATTTAATCAGTTTCAGGTAGCCGTTTTCTTCTTTTGAAACATAGAAAGGTTCCATAAAGCTGATTTTTTTCATAATCAGACTTCCACCCGGTGCAGTAGTGGTATAATTATCTTCACGGTCTGAAAAAACAATCCATGGCAAACTGCTGCTACTGGTATTGTCCATTACGTTTATATTTTCTGAAGGCCTTTCGTAAGATTTAGGCATGTATTTTACTCTTTTGCCAAAGGATGCCGGCGATTGTGCGTAGGCAAACGATATTCCTATAAAAAGGAGGGTTAAGGCATAGTATTTTTTCATAATCTGTAGATGAGCTTTAAAATTAGGTGAGCGGTTAATTTATCTTGTTTTGGCCGGAGCATCAGCAGTTGTTGCCGCAGGTTGGACCGTTCCCGAATGTTGCTTAATGTTTACCAAGCTGGCACAGGTAGAATTTGGCTTAATGGTTAGCTGCGCTTCATCAACGGCTATTTCGCCCCCAAAGGTGAGTCCCATGCAGTATGAATAAATATCGGTCTGTTTTTTCTTACCATTCATTTCTACATTTACCGTTACTTTTTCGTTACCGCACATGTATTTGTTAACGAGGTAGTAATAGTTAGAGTTAAAATCGGCACCATTGGCAATGGCCTGTAAACGGGCCCTGATATCATCGATGGTTTTACGTTCGCCATCACCAGGGGCAACAATATCTTCAACGATTTCGGCATTTGGATCAGTGATCAAAATGTTTAGGAAAGCGGGTTTACGGCTTTTATCCGAGCGCAGGCGTACCACATATTTCCCTGGGGCACGGTAGGTGTATAAAGCAGTTTTTCCTTTAACATCTACTCGCCCAGTTTCGCCGAACGACCATTCGAAATCTTTTCCCTCCCCGTCTCCTTCGAGCCTGATTTCTTCATTAACCAAACCCGCGGTCGGGCCGCTAATGGTTAATACACTATCTACAACCGGTGTATGAACGGTATCGCGTACGGTAACCGGAAATTCCTGACGGAGTTCGCCATCAACGGTTAAACGCACAATGTAAGTGTCGGGCTTTGTGTAGTGATAAGAACCGGTTTTTGTGGTGGCTTTTTCGCCGTTTCCGAATTCCCATAACCATTTTGTGGCTTTTGGTGTATTATCGGTAAAAACCAGACTTTCGTTTAAATAAATTTCATCTTTTAAGATCCGCGCATCAATTGTCCTTTTTTCGAACAATGAACTTTTAAATAGGAAAATAAGACCAGTTAAGAGCAATACAGCTAATAGGATGTAGAGAATAACATAGCCCTGCGAATTTGAATTAACTTGCTTGGTGTTTGTGTCAGACATAGGTAGCGTTTTTTATAGGTTGTTTTTGAGGTATTTATCTAGCAGATATGGTTTGCTGCAATTGTCGCCTGTTGAGAATACAATCGTCCAATTGTCGTTTATGCAATTCGATATCTGAAATGTTTCTGTTCTGTTCCTGCCTATCGTAAAATAACCTGTCGTACAGCTGTGCCGTTTGAACAAATATTTTATAGCGCTGGTCTGATGCTTTACGGTCAAACGCAGCCCTGATAGAGCCTAATGAATTCTGTATGTCGTTTTTCAAGAAAACCGCCTGTACATTTGGGTTGTAGCGGGTTATCTGTTTATAAGTGGTATCAATAGTAGGCGAAGTTTCTTTTACCATACTTTCGAATGTTTCGTTCTCGCTGATTTTTACTTCAAGCTCTTCTTTGGAGATTTCGTAGCGCGATTTATCACTATAAAAAATACCAAAACTTAAAAGCCCTACGGTAAAAACAAACAGCGCTATAAAAAACAAGAATTGTTCGCGTCTTTCTTTTATACTTAATTTTATCATAATCGTTTAATTATCGGCCGAACCGTCCGTTTCTGATCTTGGTTGCCGTAGCCTGGTTTGCGCGGTGGCAATCGTTAATCTGTTCCTTATACCTTTGGATATCGCCCCTTGATTTAATAAGCGAATCTTGCAGATCGGCCATTGCACCAACATTGTTGTTTATTTTGGCGTAGAGATCAAAACTCGGGCTGGTTTGTGCTTTTTTGGAAATAAGGTCTTTAATCCTGTTGTTAGCGCTTTGGATATCGCCCAAAAGGATACTCTGTTTGCTCATTTCGTTGGCATTGTAATCGCGGTATTGGGCAAGTTCTTTAAAACGGACAAGGATAAGGTCGAAATTGGTATTGATATCTTTTCTTAGATAAGATAGTTTTTCGGTTTCCTTTACCTTTTTATCGAGCAGGGTATACTCATAATCGGATGCGGCAAAAAAAAGATAAATACAGAGAATAGAGAAAAACGTTAGGAATACAAAGTTTAAAATAAACCTCGTGTAAGCAGTCCTGATTTCGATGGCATTAATGGGTTTCATAGAGCATTAATAGTTTCACATAGCGTTGGTTATCATATTAATCTGACATCTCCCTCACATAAAATCATTCAAACTTTTTCAAATTAACACTGTACTATAACAATTTTTAATATTTGTTGTTTGGTTATTAAAACGATATTATTTCTTTTACTTTTAACAAACTTTAAGCCAAACCGTGTATGTCTGAAAATTTTTACAACAAACCCTTCAGATTTAGGTCGGTTTTCTCAGGCATTGGCCTTCAGCCAACTGACCTCGGAAAATCGATTTCGAACCACCTAGAACTGATTATTTTTACCCGTTTTGGGGAGCATCGGTTCCATAACGATTTTGGATGTGAAATATGGGATCTCGACTTTGAGTTAATCGTGAGTGAGAGCATTTGGGAGGAAAAATTCCGCAAATCATTGCTAAAATCCATCACCGACTATGAATTTAGGATATATAATACCGAGGTAGAAGTACGTATTACTGAGGTAGAAAATGTATACCCCCTACGTAAGATAACCGAGATTAAAAAAAAGGTAGATATTAGCGTTAGAGCACTAATAAAAACCACAGGAGAAAAATATTTTTTTAACACCGCTTTATTTCTTAGCCCATTATCAACTTAATCTAAAACGCCCCAAATATTCTACACATGAAACCAGTTTTTTATTCATCAAAAGATGAGATCCGGAACAGAATTTTAAAAAATGCCGAAGATTTCTGGAATATTAAAGACAGTAACGACTTCGATCCACTTGTTAGACTGATTATTGAGGCATTAAGCAATGAGCTTTTTAATGTATCCAATGATGTTAAAAATTTAGAGAACAGGATCTTTGATAAGATCAGCCGTATTTTAGCGCCCGATCATTTAACTTCATCGTTACCGGCCCATGCCATTATGCACGCCAGGCCGATTGAACAACAGGACTACCTTTCGATCTATTCGCAGTTTGCATTTAAAAAGAATATCCCGCAGGAAAATGATAAGGCCAAGAAAACCGATATTTTTTTTAGCCCGCTGCATACCGTAAAGTTAAATAATGCATCGATAAGATACATCGTTACCGGAAATACCCTTTTTAATGTAGAACAATTGGGCAAACAGCCTATACACAATACCCTTTCGGGCACTTCTGTAGAGAAAAACACCGTATACATAGGTTTTAACGGCATTAAAGACTGGATGGATTTTAATAAACTGAATTTATTTTTCGACTGGAAAAATTATTCGGTGCCCGAAAACACTTACGATCTGCTCTCGCTGGGGAAATGGTTCTACAAAAACAACGAGCTCACCGCCTATACAGAACGTTTTATGGATGAGCCTTTAACGGGTAAGGTACAGGCTCCGTTTCAGCACAAACAATTGCTTAATCTGATTAAAGCAGATGTTTTACAGTTTTACAGCAACAGGTTTATTACCCTGGGCGATCTTAATGATTTTAATATCGACGAAAGCAGAGAACTCCCTCCTGAGTTTGCCAACCTATTCCAGCCGGCTGTTTTAAACCAGATCGATAATTCGGTAAAATGGCTTAAAGTAATTTTTCCCGCAGCTATAAACCAGGAAATGTTGAACGAGCTTCATATTTATATCAATGCGTTCTCGGTGGTAAATAAACGGTTAAGCCAGATCAAACACCGGCTTAAAACGATGAACAATATTATCCCGATTAAAACGGAATCATTCGATCAGATGCTTGCGGTAGAAAACCTGAAGGATAATAAAGGGAAAAGTTACAATGAGATTCCTTACACCAATGAGAACGAAAAAGGAGACGGATCTTTCTCGATCCGGTACGGAGGCACCGAGCGTTTTGATACGAGAAATGCCAAAGAGCTGGTAGATTACCTTTTTGAACTTTTACGCGATGAGAAAGCAGCTTTTACTGCTTACGGACCTGATTTTTTAAGTACCATACTTAAAAATCTGGAACAGAATATTGCGCTTATTGAACAAAAAAGCCGCTCGGCGCTTAAAGACATTAAAGAACTGCCCAGCTATATTGTACTGAAACCGATTGATGATGCGGATATTTTATTCCTCGATATCTGGGTTACACAAGCAGAAGAGGCCAACCACATTAATGCCGGAAGCCGTTTAGTGGTATACGATAACAATAAGGTAAATGCAGAGAGTATCTTTTTATTGAGCCAAACGAAAGGCGGCCGGTCGAGATTGAATGCAACCAACAGGGTGCAGGCTTATAAATATGGTTTAACCACAGCCGACCGGATTATTACGAAGGCTGATGTGATCAATTTTTGCCGTTACGAACTGGGCAACAAATTAAAGGGCATTACCCTGGCCAAAGGCTTGATAATGGATAATAAACCAAACGCAGGCTTTATTAAGACCACTGATATTTTGATCGAACCTGCAGATCAGCTTAACCTTAGCGGGCAGGATTGGGAAGAACTGCTGAGTTTAACTTTAGCGAAATTAAACCTAAGGAGTACGATGAATGTGCATTACCGTATGCTGTTAAAGCCAGCGTTTTATAAAGCGGTTTAATTTAAAGTAACTTTTTTATCTATTCAGTCCTCTAAAGCAGTTCGTCACCCTGAATTTATTTCAGGGTCTATCTAGCATGAAAGATGCTGAAACAAGTTCAGCATGAGGATCGAGTCAAGAAAAGAGTAAAAAAACATCTTCATATCCGGAGCATTGCAGATTGGAGATCCTTCGACTCCATTCAGGATGCAGTTTAACAAACCAGGCCATCATCTCCGACCAGAACGCAGCGAAATGGAGAGATCCATCTAGACAGATTTTGCTTCGCAGAGCCTTTGGGTTCTCGGCTGCGTTGCACTACGCTCGAAATGAGGTATTGCGAGGATAGCGATCGTTGTAAGATTGCTTCGTCGGCTGAAAAAGCCTCCTCGCAATGACGAACTCTCGCTGCTTGTTACAGCTTCATATTAACTAAAGATATACCGTATACCCTAAATAAGCACTTTCACCATCCTCGCTCAATACTGTTTCCTGATAATCGGGTGCGGTAAGGAGTTCTACGTTAACCTCTGCATCAACAGGGATTAAATAGCTGATGGCCATATCCAAAATGGCCCTGTTTTTTTGTCCGGGAATAAACTTAACCAGTTCCTGTGGCGAAGTTGGACCGATATTAACATTATAAGCTTCGTGTTCGGGGGTAAAGCTATCACCAATGATGGTATCAATCCCCAATGCGCTTCCACCCAACTGCATCTGCATTTCTTCAGCAATTTTTACCGGTGCAATATTGGCTGTAGCATCCACAATGGTAAGTGGCAGGTTGAACAGTGCAGTAAGTACTTTTGAAACAAAACCGATGTCATTTCTCTTTTGCTGGATTTCGGGCAGCAGGTGCATCCAGATGATGCTTTGTTCTTTGTTGAGCAAATTAAACTCATCCCATCCAAATTCAAAAATCTGACTTAAATCGGAATAGGTTGTTTTTTTATCGAGCATATTTTCATATAGCTCGGTCATGATCCTTACATAATTAATTTCCGTATCAAAGGGTGTAAAAAATAACCTGGCTTCCTTTTCTTCCTCTCTCCTATCCCTGATATCTTTAATCATAGATTCCTCGTCCATACCGGCACTACCGGTTGGCGGACGGTGGAAAAGCCCCTCAGGCAGCATATCATACAATCCTTCGCGGTTGGTACTGATGCGGATGCGTTCGTGCCTTCTTTTTTCAGAATAATAAGCCGTTGTATCCTCAATATCTTTTGCAAAAGCACGTTTATCGGGGCCCAATGGGATAATTTCAATCCTATTGGCATCAATTACCTTACGTTCAATCAGGTCGGCAGCGTGGGCAACGGCCTTGTAATCTGTAAATAGTTCGTTATTAATCAAAGTTTCCTTTTTCATTAAACTTTAAGGCTTCATTTTTGTTATAGGTTAAATTTTTATTACCGAAAAAATAACGATTATAATCAAATATTAAAGATACTATATTTGCAATACATCTCATCTATAAAAATTTAATGGACGTTCAATCATTTTTTATCCGCTTTCTCTTGTTCCCGCTGATCTTCATCGTATCAACAGCGGTGCTTTCTATCATCAACAAAAAGAACCAGTTTCTCAATAACAAAAGACTTATCGTAAGTGTTCTGCTCATCGGCATTATTTTAGCCCTTCCGGGATTTTTAGGGTTCCTAAACTTTAATTTCATGCCCTGGGGCTACATTATCTGCTGTATTTTTTATCTCTTGATGGGCACGGTTTTCGTTTATCTGTTAACCAAATACTACCCTAAAGATGTACTGGAGCGCAAGGTTTTTATCTTTTTCGCTACTTTAATTTCGGCCATTTTAGCTGTTTATTTATATCAGCTTGCCTTTAACTGGTTAAGCTCGGTAAATTTTGGGTGGTTTGGTGCTGGCAGTATCACCTGCTTTTTTGTTCCACTTATTTTTTGGTGGGCTTATGTTTCACTGCTTGGTATCCCTTCAGAAATCTACAAGATCTGGAAATATCCTGATACTCCTTTGGACATCAACATGGACCATGTAGATTTTAACCGTTTATTGGTACTGGAGCTGGAGCTTTACAAAAAAAGCAGCGATCCCGAACCTTTAAAGGTAAAGGTAAAAGCTGTAGAGAACATGAACTTCGGTATCTGGTTCCACAAGTTTATTGATGATTACAATTTAAAATTTGCCAAAAGCCCTGTAGAATTCAGGGGCGACGATATGGAAAATTATAAATGGATTTTCTTTATCAAAACTTCTTTTTTTAAACGCAATATTTTCATCGATCCTGATCTCGACATTATCGAAAATGGCATTACCGAAAAAATGACGATTTACGCTAAACGGGTATCTGAAAACGCAAACAAACCCAATGAAGTTGGAGAAAGTGCTATCTTTATCTAATCTATAATTAAAAACATCTACCATGATAAAGCCGCTAAAATATAAATCCATTAACTGGATTAATGGCATGAAACTTTCCAGTGATCATTTTACATTAAGTGATCTTTATTTGCAGGACTTTGTACGCGATGCCGCCTCTCTACACCTAAATAATAGTAATTACGGATTTTTACCGCCTTTTGCAGGCTATAAAAGTTCGCACGATATCGAAATTATCGAAAAAGCAACCAACCATATCGAGGTAAGGGTTAGATATTGTAATGCGATTACTCCTGAAGGCTGCCACATTGATATTGTACAATCGGATAATATGGATACACTGGTACACAACCATTATTTTGGCCAGTCGGAACCGCGAAACTATGTGATTTTATTAGTGGTAAGTCCGTTTAACCGTGTACCAACGGGCACACCAAATCCTGAAGAAAACCCGATCCGTTACCCTGAACTTGCCAAAAGTTATGCTATTGCGGTTTTACCGGAGAGCGAGGTGGGTTCGCAAACTGCAGATAGCTATTTCTTAACCATCGGGCAGGTTTACTACGAAAATGGCAGGTTATCAATAAACAGCAGTTATATACCGCCCAGCTCAACTATAACAAGTCATCCAGCCCTGATTAGATATTATGAATCTTTTAGTGTTTTACTAAATGATTTACAGCTGGCGGCTTTTAAAATCATCGACAAAACAGGAGGAAGGGACAACATTACGCCGCTAGGCAGGAACATCCGTTTAATCTCAGAGAAAATTGTAGATTACATTGCAGGTTTATTTTACGAGTACAGAAACATTGCGCACCGCGAATCGCCAGCAGTTTTAGTAGGTTATTTCTCCAGTTTGGCGCACATTTTTTTTACGGCCATTAAACTGATTGATCCCCGCGAAAGAGAAGAACTGTTAAAGTATTTTTACGAGTGGAAAGATGTAACCCCAGGAAACTTTGAAGAGCTTTTAGCCAAAACCATCGAACTGGTTTACGATCATAAACAAATTAACAACAGTATGCTAATGGCCAACGAATTTATGAGTGTATTGGTAGCGCTTTGGAATAAATTGAGTGGATTAGAATATATTGGCCAGCGCAAAGAAAATATTGTGGTTGCCGAACAGCAAGTTGTACAGCAGGTACAGGCCAGAAAAACCTGGACATTGCTGGATTAAAATTATTTCTCGGAGTAAATTAATAATGAAGCTGTACCCAGAGAAACCGGGTACAGCTTTTTTTATTCTTGTCAGTTAAAAATTAACAGGGCAATCCGACCTCCGCTTTTGGAATAAATTTTAATCGAAAGCAACCTGCTCCGGTCCTGAAATTTTATTGATGTGACAAGCGCACTTGCCTCCACTTACTTTAATCACAACAGATTTAGTTTGCTTGGTTTCTACTGAAGTACCGCTAATTTTTAAATCATCTCCCTGTTCTGACAGACCAAGTTTATTATTATCATCAACGATAATAAATACGCCTTTTATGGTATTTGTATAAATACTCGAATTAGCCGTTACCCGCTCTCCTGTTCTTTGGTTGATTACATTGAAATCTTTTACTTCAGCGGCAGCGCCTTTATTATCTACAAATTTTAACACTACCGAGGCAAATTCTTCAGTACAGACCTTGTCCCCACAATCAGAAGTGGTTTTATTTTTTTTACAGGTTAGCAGGGCAACACCCAACAATAATACAAGCGCTATTTTTTTCATCGTCTATTTGGTTTTTAATGAAAAACGACAAAGCGCATTAAAACGCTACAAAAAGGGAAATTATAGCTCCATTATGGCAACTACTTTCTAGCCGCCAACAAACTGTTCAAAACTCATAATTTCCTGGCACTTTCAATTTAAACATTACTTCACCCTCTCCCAAACACTTGTCCGGCCAAACAAAGACATGCCAATATACCCCCTGATATTCAGCTTACTATCCTTTAGTTTCAACGTACAGCTGTATGTTTTACCACTATAAGGATCATAAATCTCGCCACCATCCCACACGCCATTATGATAAGTAAAATCGTAAAGCATGATCAGATCTTTAAGGTTACGTGCCCTTAATTTTTCATCTTTGTTTTTTACGTCCTTCCTGGAAGTAATTCCATTTGGTTCGTACATGGTTTTACCCCAGATCAGCTTGCCGAAATACTTCCCTTTTGCTTTATAAATATCAATTTTACCGGTTTTATCTTCACTCAACCATACGCCTAAAATTTTATCAGCTTCTGGAGTTTGTGCGAATGTTTTTGTTGCCGCAAAAAGGCACAACAATAATATTATCCTTAGTTTTTTCATTATATATGTTTTACCAATTAAATTATTTAACTTTTATTACCACTTTTCCTTTGGCACGGCCACTTTCTACATAAGCTATTGCTTCATTGACCGATTGGAACGGAAAAATTTTATCTATCACAGGTTTAATAGCCCCGGCATTTATAAGCGTCGTAATTTCATTCAACTGAGATCCGCTAGCCCTCATAAACAGAAAGGAAAAATCAACATTCAGCCTTTTTGCTTTCTTTCTTACCTTCGAGTTCAACAGGCGCATAATCAGTTTCACGAACCAGGAGGCACCGATTTGTTTTGCAAAATCCGGATCGGGAGGACCAGAAATCGAGATGAGCTTTCCACCTGGTTTTAATACCTGTAGCGACTTTTCAAGCGTCAATCCGTCCTGGCTGTTTAAAACCAGATCATAATCATTCAGAACTTTCTCAAAGTCATCCTTTCTATAGTCTATAACAACATCTGCACCGAGACTTTTTACCAACTCGATGTTGGCTGTACCTGTCGTGGTAGCCACAGTAGCCCCCAGATATTTAGCCAACTGAATGGCAAATGTGCCGACACCGCCTGAGCCAGCCTGAATGAAAACCCGCTCTCCTTTTTGCAGTTTCCCTTTTTCAATGAGTGCCTGCCAGGCAGTGAGGCCCACGAGTGGGATGGATGCCGCTTCTTCCATGGTCAGTTCTGCAGGCTTTATTGCCAAATCGGCCTCATTAACGGCAATGAATTCTGCAAAAGTTCCGATACGATGATCTGCGGGCCGAGCATAAACATGGTCTCCAACCTGAAACTTTTGCACCTGCGCACCAACCTTAGTTATTATACCGGCCAGGTCATGCCCCAAAATAAATGGTGTTTTATAAGGTAAAAAAAGTTTGAATTCCCCTTTCCTTATTTTGGAATCGAGAAGGTTTATACCGGCAGCGTATACTTCTACCAATACTTCATCGGCTTTCAATACTGGAATGGGTACATTTTCAATCTTACCACCTTCCTTGCTTTTATATTTGTCTATAATGAACGCTTTCATATTATGTTTATTTCTTGTTTTATTATTTACGTCAGTTACAACATGCTGTTACTTAAGGCGTAATTTTTATGGGGATATTAATTTATAACTTTTCTTAGGATTAACCAAACCAAAAGCAATTCCTGGAAAAAGCCGGTTGACGATATACAATGTTTTTGTATCCCCTACACGGATGGTAAACTGATCCTTCTTGAGACCTGCGATAAGCGCTTTTACCAGACCTTCTGTAGTCATTTTTTTTCCCTTCCTATCAGCCGTCATTTCTGTAGCCACAACAGGAGGCAAAAGCTCAAATACCTTCAGGTTACTATTTAAAATTTGTAGGTGCTTTCTCAATGTTTCTGTATAAAACCGCAATGCTACTTTAGAAGCTGAGTAAGTTGCTTCCAGTAATGATGGAACATAACTAAGCAATGAAGTTGTGTTGATAATAGCGCCTCCCGCCCTTGATTTCAGCATATCCATGAAAAGATTGTTAAGCCTGATAACTGCAAGATAGTTGACGTTTATTTCGTAGGCTGCGTCTGTAAGATGCCTTTCGTTTGCCGATCCGAGATTGATTGGATCGGTTAAAACACCTGCATTGTTGTATAATATATCAATACCGCCCAATTGCTGCACCTGGTTAAAAAGCTTTTGTGCATCATCGGCTTCTGACACATCACTTTTAATGGTTATAATTGCCGGATATAGTTTCCTGGCATCATCTAATTTCCCTTGGTTTCTGCCAGTAATGATTACACTGGCGCCATTAGCCAAAAATTGTTTTGCTGCTTCCAGCCCTATACCTGATGCCCCACCGGTGATCAGTACCGTTTTTCCTTTTATTTGCATGATTATAATTTCTAATGATAATTCTATTTTGAAGCATTAACAGATTTCAGAATGGATTTTTCAAAAACCTTATAAAAGAAATGCTGAAGCAGCAGTGCGATTGATGATCCTTTTCCGACAGGGTAACTAAACTTTGGATTCTTTTCCTTTACTGTTTGCAATAAAGTGGCGATAACCGGTGCAGGATCAGGTGCATTATCAAATGTACTTTTAGTATAGGCGGTTACCTTTTGCCTGAAGGTATCATACGCTGGGATCGTTCCTGTAGCAACAGTTCCGCTTTCACCGATATTKGTTTTAAAACTCATCGGCTCAACCATTACTACCTTGATGTTAAACTGGTTCAATTCAAAACGCAGTGATTTAAAATAACCTTCGAGTGCATGTTTGGAAGCCGCATAATAGGACACATTTGGAAGCCCCACTAGGCCCAGCAAAGAACCGAGGGTGATTATTTTTCCATGGTTTTGCTTTCTTAAGTAGGGTAGCAACGCGTTGGTTAATTTGATCGTTCCCCAAAAATTGGTTTCAAACTGCTGCCTGCCTAATTCAATGGGAGTTTCCTCCGCAAGTCCATTTACAAGGTAACCAGCATTGTTAACCAACACATCCAACTGTTTAATCTGACTGAAGAGCAACTGACCAAAAGATGTTATAGAGCGGTCATCATTCAGATCTAATGGCAATAACTTATATGGCAATTTTGCCTGGTATTTTTCGGGGTTCCTACTTGTTCCGATAACGTGGTAGCCATTTTCGTGGAGCCTGTTGGCGACAAGCAGCCCGATGCCAGATGAGGCACCTGTGACTAAAACCGTTTTTTCTTTTGATTCCATATCTTCTTAATTATAGACTTTTTAGTATATTTTCACACGTAGTTTTGCATTTAATTTAAACTGCGAAATGGTTTTATATTTTTTTAATAGTTAAAAATATAAAAGACTTTTTAGTATATTTTTAGTGAAAAAAAATTAGCCCTCGTAACTTTCTAATTCTGCTTTCAGGTTTTTGAGCAAACTCGCCATCGGTTTTGCCGTGTTCATAGACCTGCACATAATCACCGCACCTTCAACAGCAGCTACAGCTTTAAATGCATATACAGCAGGGTCAAGCTCGTCAGAAAACTCTCCGTCCTTAATGCCCTGTTTTAAGACACCAACAAATAATTCCTGTCCACGCCTTATTACACCGGCTATTTTCTCTTTAATTGCCGGAAAATGATCATCAGATTCAACCGCAACATTAAATATAGGGCACCCGCCTTTTAAGTAGGTATTTAAAGGATCCTTGTAAAAATCGAGAAATGCAAACACTTTAGCCTTTGCTGTTTTACCCTTACCGATAGTTGATAACATTTTTTCGCCGTTTGTTTTCAGCATAAAATCAACAACCTGTAAGGCAAGGTCTTCCTTGCCTTCAAAATGACCATAAAGGCATCCTTTAGTCAATTTTGTAGCAGCAAGCACATCGTCTATATTAGCGCCTGATATCCCTTTCTGATTAAAGATAGGGGCCGCTGTTTCCAGAATGAATTGCTTTGTTCTTTCGGCTTTAGTAAGCATATTAATAAATTTTACGCCACAAAAATATACTAAAAAGTTTAATTAAAAATACTTTTTAGTATATTTTATTCTTTGTGAGATGAAGATGACAATCACCGTGAGCCAAAAACAAATATTCCGTAGCGCCTGATTTATGTTGCACGGATGCAGGTTATTAACTTATGCAGGAAACTGTTCCATCGTTTTAAAAAGTGGCTCTTCCCTTTTTTGCCCGTCTTCAATTGCCCAGTTTGCCATGGCGTATAACACAGGTCGCAAAGCCTGCCCCGCATCCGTCAGGCTATAGGTAACGTGTGGCGGTATTACAGGTAATGCTACCCTCGAAATCAGTCCGTCTGCTTCCAGCTGCCTCAAATGTTGTGCAAGCATCTTTTCTGTAATATGAGGCATTGCCTTTTTTAACGCTCCGTACCGTTTTGATCCAGACATTAAGTGGAAGATAATAATCGGTTTCCAGTAGCTGCCAATTTTTTCCATCACATAGGTAACCGGACACAATTTAAAGACCGTTTGCTTATTTAATTGTATGGTGGATGTTTCTTTAACTTCATTCATTTTACACTTACTTTTAGGTGCGTACTTGCACAAATGTTAGTTCAAATATACCTTTGATTCAATTAAAATATCACAAAATGAAAAAAATTCTTGTATTTGGTGGTTCTGGCGGAACTGGAAAACATTTTATTGAACAGGCACTAAACGCCGGATATGCTATAACGGCTATTGTTAGAAATCCCCATGCTTTTACAATAATGCATCAAAATCTAAAGGTTATTAAAGGAGATGTTTTAATTCCACATACTTATGAAAAAGAGTTTGATGGGCACGAAGCAGTGGTTTCCTGTCTGGGTATCCCTAAAATTCAGCAAACCACCTTGTATTCGTCTGGCATCCGCAATATTGTAAACATCATGGAGAAATCTTGCCCGAAGCGCCTAATCTGTATTTCGTCAGGCGCATTAGACATCCCACCCAAGAGCTCGTTCATCATGACTTTTCTATTAAAGCATGTATTGCAAAAGCTCTATAAACCTGTATATGCTGATATGCGTATAATGGAAGGAATAATAAAGACGTCCGGCTTGGACTGGACAATTGTTCGGGCGCCAAAACTAACCGATGGCAAAGCAATAGGAAAGTATAAAAATATAACCGGTTTGCCGCTAGGTGGCATTCCGAAAATCTCGCGTGCTGATTTAGCCACTTTTATGTTTATACACCTCGCAGACAGCGGGACTTTTAAAAGTACAATTGATATCGCCTATTAAATGATCAGAAAATGAAAGAATACATTTCTGTTGAGGTAAGAGAAATCAAAACCGGACTTCCATCTCCAATCCCTCTAGACGTATCTTAGCGCCGAGATCTTAAAAATAATAATATTAGAAGAAAGTGGCGTAACTTTAGGAAGTTACACCACCTTAGGTTTATTAATTAGTTATTTCTTGCAATGATTTTCGAATTTACAGCGGTTCCGGGTTTTGACTTTATAATACAGTTTTCGGAACTAATTAATGTTCCGGTGAGAGATAACTTTTTAGAGATCCCAAAGAAAATGGGAGAAGGTTATGTACGTAAGGTTGGCTTTGGGGATGATTTTAGATTGACGATCCACCGGTACGTATTAAAGGAAGACCTGATTATTAAGCGCAACCCAGCTGCGCAGGCCAATGATATACGTACCATTTTCTTTTATAATGGCAACGATGATCGTGAAGTTAAATATAACAACGAGGCAAACGTACCATTCTCACAGAAAAAGGACGCTTCTATACTCCTATCTACAAATGATTTGCATACAGAAATCCGTTTCCCTGCCGGCAGCAACATTCAATACGTGGTTGTGGGCATTACGGCCAGCCGACTACGTTCAGTTCTGTCTGTTGAAAAACCAAATGGTACGATAACAACCATCATGGATGCAAACGCCTCCTTTCTCTTTTTCGAAAACCTGGATCCTGAAATGCAATTGCTCCTTAAAAATATTGTCTCCGTTGATATGAAGAGCGCTTTGAATAATTTCTACGTACAGATCAAGGTACAGGAATTAATGTATCTGCTTTTCAGTAAATTATCGCTTAGGGAGAATACGACTTTTAAGAACATAAATAGCAACGATGCAGAAAAACTGCTGACCATTCGCAACAAAATATTGAGTGATCTTAGTACTCCACCAATATTAAGTGAATTGGCCACTATCACTGCTATGAGCGAAACGAAACTTAAGCAGCTCTTTAAGCAAACATTTGGAGATACTATCTATAATTATTATCAAAAAGCAAGAATGGAAGAGGCTGCTTTTCTGCTGAAACAGGCCAAACATTCTGTTTCTGAGGTGGGATATGAGCTGGGATTTTCCAATCTCAGTCACTTCAGTCGGCTATTTGAAAAACAATATGGCATTACACCAAAGAAGTTTTCCTATACAGCTTAATTTTCTATTTTTCCAAAACACTACCCCGTCATTTGTCGGATAGGACTATTCTTCTGTCTTTTTGGGTTATTTTACCTACTGAATAGCTGATACCTTTGTTCGTATATTCAGTATAACAAAGAAGTAACTTCTACACCTGATATTCTTTAGGTGTGAGGTGTACAGATTATAATTTAAAAAAATGAAAGCGATACAATATAACGACTACGGAAATTCAGATGTGTTAGAACAGGTCGACGTTCCGGTACCATCAGTCCAGAATGGAAATGATGTGTTAGTTCAGGTTAAAGCAGCAGGTGTAAATCCTATAGACATTAAAATCCGGATGGGCTTTATGAAAGCCGTCCGCCCCGTAGAAATGCCGTTTATTCCAGGCGGCGAGGCTGCAGGAATAATTGTAGCCATTGGAGATGATGTATCAGCCTTTAAAGTGGGCGATGAAGTGATTGCCCTAACCAGGACAAATGCCTACGCAGAATATGTAACCGCAAACGAAAGCTTAGTGGTGCCGAAACCACAAGGACTTTCCTTTGCAGAGGCGGCATCAATCGGTGTCAACATTGGCACTGCCGAATCCGTTCTGTTCATTGCTGGTAAATTACAAAAGGGACAAAGCGTATTAATCCAGGGTGGAAGTGGTGCTGTTGGTGGTGCAATGGTACAGATGGCAAAAGCTGCAGGTGCATACGTTATTGCAACAGCATCGGGAAAAGGTGTGGCATTGGCAAAAAGTTTTGGCGCCGACGAGGTAATTGACTATAAATTAAAAGATGTTGCGCGTTTGATTAAGGATATTGACCTGGTAGCGGATACCGCAGGTGGTGAAGCCCAGACAAAACTTTTTCAAGTGCTAAAACCCGGTGGTATGCTGTTGAGCATTGTGGTACCACCATCGCAGGAACTGGCAGAACAATACGAGGTAAAAGCGAGTTTTGTCGCCTCCAACATTTCAGCCCAAACCTTGCAGAATGGCATTGAATTATTAAAAATTGGAAAATTTAAACCGGTTGTTTCAAAGATATTCAAGCTCGGAGAAGCAGCCGTGGCACAGGATTTTTTAACAGCCGGAGGTGTAAATGGAAAGGTTATCCTTACAATCGGTTAAAAATCGATCACAATTTAAATTTTACAAGTTTATATCACTAACATAATGAAAAACAACTCATGAAATTACTAGAAAAAGTAACACTAGGAAAGAAAATACTAAGGAACGCGATGGCAATGGCGCCAATGACACGAAGCCGTGCTAACATAGAAGGAGTAGTGTCAGACCTAACGACCTTATATTACACGCAGCGGGCAAGCGCAGGACTTTTGATAACGGAAGCCATTAATATCTCAGAACAGGCTATAGGAAGTCCGTTGACACCAGGACTTTATCATGATGAACAAATTGAAGCCTGGAAGAAAGTAACTAAGTCTGTACATAACAACGGAGGTGTAATTTATGCCCAGCTATGGCATACAGGTCGTGTTGGACATTCTGTAGACAGAAATGGAAAGCTCCCTGTTGCGCCTTCGGCAGTCGCAATAAAAGGGCAACAACATTTTACTTCCCAGGGAATGAAAGATTACGAAACACCTCATGAATTAACTATTGTGGAGATCAAACAAATCGTTAAAGATTATGGTAAGGCCGCTAAAAATGCTATCGAAGCAGGTTTCGATGGCGTAGAACTTCATGCTGCATTTGGATACCTGCCGAACCAATTTTTATCGGAAAGCGCGAACCTACGCACCGATGAGTATGGTGGTAACATTGAGAACAGGAACCGCTTCGTACTGGAAGTGATGCAGGAACTTGTTCATGCATCAGGAAGCGATAAAGTTGGCATTAAACTATCGCCAACGGTTTATTATAACAATATAGAAAATAGTGATCCTGTTGCTCAATTTAGTCCTTTGATCGAGGCATTGAATGAATTGCCATTAGCTTATATCCATTTGATGAATGGCATGTTCCCTTTAAACAATTACCCTCACTATCCTAAAAATGCGATAGAAACATTTGGCGGCATCAGTAAACACCTGGTAATGGCCAACGCTGGGTTCAATAAAGAAAACGGAGAGGCAGAACTGGAGAAGGGGATCACGAAAATAATTTCTTATGGTTCATTGTTTCTCGCCAATCCTGATCTGCCAAAAAGATTTGAATTAGATGCCGAATTTAACCAAATTGACCAAGCCACAATGTACGGTGGAGGTGAACACGGATATACTGATTATCCCTTCTTGAAAGATTGATCCTGGATAATTTAGAATGATATGAATGCAGAAAGTGCGAGAGAATATTGTCTCTCCTTCGAGGGAGTTACCGAAAAAATGGCTTTCAAAAAAGCCTCTTCTGAATATGACCGAAACTTACTGGCTTTTTATGTGAAGGATAAATGGTTCTGTTTTTTTAATGTGGATGAGTTTGATTTTTGTACCTTAAAATGTGATCCTGAGGAATCAAAGAAACTTCAGGAAAAATATGAAGATGTAACGCCTGCTTACCACATGAATAAAAAACATTGGATCAGTGTTTATTTCAACAAAAAGGTTCCTGATAAGGTAATCAAGAACCTGTTAAAAAACTCGTATGAACTTGTGGTGGCTTCACTAACTAAAAGGATAAGAAAAGATTTAGAAGAGGACGCTCGTGAAAACGGATAAAGATCAAAGATAGGTGGGCATCGAACAATTTGGTGAGTTTTGTTGTCATTGGTTCCTTCGAAAAAGCGCAGGTTTAACAGCTATCTTTTTATTTACATCGGATAGCGCCCCATTTTGATATCGAGTTACCACATCTTTTAAGGCGCTACCATATTTACAAGAAAGGGTAACCGTTAATTGCAGCACAGCTATGGGCATATTGGCTCTGGCAATGGATACAAGGACGGCTACCCTTTTTTACGCTAACCGTTAAATGGTCTCTCATCTACAATTATAAAATATCCGATACGTTCCTTAATTAGCCACTTCCCATCCAGACACACGTATTTGTCATCGTACTTAACGCTGTAATCTGTAAGGATGGACTTACCTTCAGATTCTCTGATCATTTTGATCTGAGAAAAAGAAACACCTGTAGCGGTATCACCATCTATTTTCACAGTATGCTGCCCGTTCATTGTAAAATAGGTTTTTACTAAAGAGGCATGCCCGTTAAATTCCGTTTCCATGGTTTCTGTTCCGGACACATTTGCAGCTAAGAAGTTACCCATATAAACTTTGTAGGTGGCATCTGGCGTAAACAGCCTCATTACTTCTGAGATCTCTTTTTCATCACTTAAATAGGCATAAGCATCTATTAAGCCCCTTAATTCTTCTTTGATTTTCAAAATTTCTAATGTCATAATTTTTATTTTTTTGTGTTTTAAAGTTCTTTTTATAATCATCAAAATTAGGCTATATTCGCTAACAATTTATTACCTGTTACCCAAAGGTTAGTTAGTAATCAAAACATAGCGAAATGGACAATAAAGAAGAATCGGTAAAAAACAAAGAATTTACAGAAGAGTGCCATAAAATTCTAAATGGGATGGCTGATGCACTCTATGCAGTTGGCGGTAAGTGGAAACTGATGATAATTATTGCAATGGCCAGGGGAAACAACAGGTTTACAGAATTGCAGCGGCAAGTTAAGGGGATCTCAGCCAGAGTACTTTCGAGCGAACTAAAAGACCTTGAAATGAATGGTTTTATCATAAAGAAAGTATCCGTAGGCTATCCTGTTGTAATAGAATACGAATTGTTGCCTTATAGTTATACGCTTGAAAAAGTCATTGGAGCGATGACCGAATGGGGCATCCAGCACCGGGAGAAAATAAAAAGTGAAATGTCATCCAAAACCAAAGAAGGGCAATTATAATACTGTTTCAGAGAAATGGTATTATGATTGTTTCTGTTTACCTCCCTTTAGCAACCTAGCCATTGTTCATCATTTTGGTTATATTTCTGAAAAACTGCTGGAGCAGAGAACTCTCTTCGAATTTCAGCATCAACCTGCATCCCGTTCTTCAAAACTATCTTGCTATCGGGAGTTTTTATTCTTAAAATGTTCGAAGATTGCTTAAAGCAATACTTCTCTGTAATCTGACAGAAAAAAACGCCAGTAGAGTGTTCCAATTCCAGACCGTGTGAACATTTGTATAACAAATTTGCTGATTATTAGCCATATCCCAGATCTGAATACGGTTATTTTGCTTCCCTAACCAATATATATCTTATATGAAAAAACAAAATTCACTGACAGGTGTAACCAGGAAGGTTACTCTTGTTGTGGCTGCAACCTTGGTGTTTGCAAGCGCTGTATGTTTAACAGGCTGTAAAAAAGACGAAAAGATCGCGCCTGGGGAAGTCACTGCTCCGCCCCCTCCTACCAAAGCTGTCGCCACGGTAGAATCCTACCAATCGGGTACACATAACGGCTTCTTTTGGTCGCTTTGGAAGAGTGACGGCGCAACTGGCACAGTCAATTATGCCAATGGTACCGGGGGAAATTACAGCGTTAACTGGAACGGCTTTAACGGTAATTTTACTTGCGGTAAAGGTTATTCAGTAGGGTCAAAAACCTATAAGATAGGCTATAACCTGAGCACTTATTCAAACTCCGGAGGTGGTACTTTTGGATGGTACGGATGGAGTAGAAGCCCTTATTTTGAGTATTATGTGAATGAAACCTGGGGTGCGGTTTCACCTCATAGCGGGACTTACCTGGGAACATTTGAAACCGATGGTGCAGGTTATAATGTATGGACCCGATGGATGACAGGTAAAAATATCGACGGTGGCGACGGTTTCAGGCAGATTTATAGCTCCAGGGTTACAAAGGTTCCTACCGGACAAAATCGCGTCATTACTTTCGCCAACCACTATAACAAGTGGCAAAGTTTCGGATATACGCTTGGTCAGTTAAATATTCCTGCGATTATGGTTGCGGAAACATGGGGCTCTAATACGAATGGCAATATTAACTGTACCATTTGGGCCGCACAGTAAACATTTGTTTAAACCCATCACAACCACATTACTGCCTGGCAATAAGCCGGGCAGTATGTACTGCAGGTACTTTATGATCAATACCTGGATTAAAAATGCTTTTAATATTATTTAACAATTAGTTATTATGAGATCCATACTTTATTTCCTTGCATTTTTCAGTTTTATCCTTCCCGCCTGCCATTCGCCAAATCTTAAAAATACAGATGGAAACAAAAAATCACTGATCGGAAAATGGCATCGGTTTTCCAAAGCGAATGGATATAGCGAATTTGATATTGATTCGCAATATGTAGTTTTCTATAATCAGAAAGTTGGCCGCTTTAAGCTTCCTTACAAAATAGAAAATGATTCCTTAAAATACCTTACCAAAGATTATGTAGCTAAGATTACAGACTACGGAGACTCCCTTCTTTTGGAAGGCAACGATAGTACTCAAGCGGTGTTGCACAGGTTTAAAGAACCACATGTTCCTTTTGCAACAATTCCTGAACAAAAAGATTCTGTATCATTTGCATCATACATCGCTGATTTCGATAAAAGATTAATCAGTGAGTTTGAGAAAGCCGGAATAAAGATTTCTGATGGTATGGAAAAACCTGAGGGACCGGTTTACGAAGAACTGTTAAAAAAAAAATCAGCAAATAGGTAAAAGATGTTTAATAATTTAAACAACTACTCAAACTATAATCGGTGAGCATTCATACCGTTAATATGCTCACCGAATTGCTCACCTTTTTCGGATCAAGCGGAAAAGCTCTGCCGTTATACCAATTTCTAAGCTGATAAGTGGTTCGCTCCATTGCAACATCCCTATCATCCTGCAACCTTTGCTTATGGGTTCATTCTTTTAAACATTCCCTGTATTTCAACGGGTGTTGCTTTTGATAACATTTCGCTATATCCAAAAGTCAATTCATTCCTGCCTTCTTTTAGTTGTTGAAATATTGCATTAATAAAATCCTCAACAGAAGGGTGCTCGCTGTGCAAGCCTTTGCCGCCCAGGTCAGTATTGAGGGCTGGTGGGATCAATTCGATGACCTCTATATTTTTTGATTTTAATAAATGTCTCAATGAAATGGTAAATGAGTGGAAAAAAGCTTTTGTAGCACAATAAACGGGTACCTTTGTAAGGGGCGCAAATGCCAGGCCGGAGGTTACATTAATGACCGTATCCAGTGATTTGAGTTCGGTAAAGAGTGAAGTTAAATGCAACGGCGCTAAAACATTTATTTGAATTTCATTTTTTGCTTTATCATAAAAGCGCTCGTCTGAAATATCCATCCAGTTTTGAATACCAGCATTGTTTACCAATACGTTCAAATCACTATGGTGTTCAGCAATCCATTGATAAAGTTCCGTTCGCCCGGATTCCTCTGATAAGTCGCATACCTTTGTTATTACTGCCGGGAATTTGTCAGACACTTCTTGCAGCGCTTCTTTCCTTCTGCCACAAATAATAACCTGGTTGTTTTCCTGAATAAATCTTTCAGTTAATCCCAAACCGATGCCAGTGGCTCCGCCAGTGATTAAAATTTTATTGTTTGATAATTTCATTGTTTTTTGTTTAATATTCAATGTTTTAAAGAATTTTTATCTTTTTCAATTCTATGTTTTTTAACTTGTTCCATACAAAAGCAGATTATAAACCCAACAATTTTTCGGCATTTTTATAACCGATTTTTTCTTTGGCCTCTTCTGAAATAGGCGCACTTTCAAGAAATTGCCTGGTACTATTATCTATTAAATAAGGGTAATCACCTGAATAAATAATTTTGTCGGCCCCCAGCTCATCAATCACATATTTAAGTTGAGCTTCAGAAAAAAGTCCGCTTGGTGTGATATAGATATTGCTTTTATAATAGTCGGAGATTTTGCGCTCTAATTTTAAGGTTTTGCTTAACTGATCGTCTAAGCGGTTCAGAAAAAAAGGAACCAGTTCACCCCAATGTCCTGAAATGAGTTTCAGGTCAGGCAGTTTATCAAAAATGCCCGAAGCAATTAAGCGGACAATTGCAATTCCTGAATCTAAATGCCAGCCATATCCTGCCGATGAAAACATAGCACCTGCAATGCCAGGCCAGTTATTACTCTGATAATAATGTGCGGCAATATTTTTGGAGATGAAACCAGGATGCATATACACAGGCACATTTAACTCCTGGGCTTTAGAAAAAATGGGCAAAAATGCTGTTTCATCAAAAAATCGGCCATTAAAAGTTCCTGAAAGCATTGCGCCTTTAAAACCTAATTCCTTCACTGCCCGGTTCAACTCTTCTCCGGCCGCAGTTGGGTCGGCAACGGGCAAGGTGGCAAAACCGGCAAATCTTGTTGGGTACTTTTTTATCAGCCTGGCTAATTCATCATTGGCCTCGCGGCAAAGTTCAGCGGCCAATGTCTTGTCCGTTATGTTTTGAGGACTTCCGGCACCGTAGGAGAGCACCTGTATGTCAATGCCGCTTTCATCCATAAATTTTATCCGCCGTTCCCCAACATCTTCCATATCCTCGCTGCTTGGCCCAATTTTCATGAGTTCCTTTTGCACTTCATCATTAGGTGCAGTGCCACCATTTTCTTTGATATTAAATGCGGCTAATTTTTGCGAGATGCTTTTCAGGATAAAATGCTCCTCAATGGTAATTATTTTTAGTGGTTTCATTTTCTACTATAGTGACAATGCGAATTAAGCCCGGAAACTCAATTCCAAGGCACTTTTATACGGATTAAGATTAGCTAGCGGATTATTTACCCGCGCCATCATATACCTCTTTTACAACCAATGATGCAGAAACGAGTTTCGGCCAGCCTGCGTAAAATGCCAGTTGAGTTAATGCTTCGCCCATTTCCCCGCGTGTAATGCCATGCTCAACAGCCCGCCCCATATACATGCCAAGAAATTGGATATCTCCAGCCGCAATCATTGCACTTACGGTTGCCAGGCTTCTGCTTCTTGATGATAATCCTGCCCGGAGCCAAACCTCGCCGTACAATAATTCATTGGTATATTTAGCAAAACCTTCGGCTATCGGGGCGATATTTTGCGCTATAAATGCTACCCTGTTCTCATCGCCCGGTAAAGCCTCATTTTTATCAAGCGCCAGCGGGCTGGTTGAAGGTAATTCTGCCCCTAATATTCCATAATTTGCAAATACATCTTTTGCAACAGCAACAGCCGACATGGCATTGGGCACCCCTGAATAGAAAGCAAGGTGTGTGATAATTTCTGAAAGTTCACCTGGCGTAATACCACTGTTCAGCGCTTTGATAAAGTAATGCGGCATGGCATTGCTTTGGTTTCTTGCTATCAGGGATGACAAAGTAACGATGCAGCGGTCATGCTTTGATAACCCTGGGCGCTCCCAAACTTCACCTACCAGTTTTTCGGCGATATACTTACCTAATGCAGGAGAAACACTACTTACATCAGCACTTGAAAATGCAGGTTTTGGCCCGGTCTTTTCTGCATTGCTAATTTTAAACGCTTTTACAATTGCTTCGCCTACGCTTGCGGCAGATTGCGGATTTTGGCCCGTGATCAACCTGCCATCAATAGCAATGTTATTATTCCAGTTAGGGGCATGCTTGTAAACAGCTCCATGGTTAATTAAAGCATCCTGAAGCAGGAACGGAACTACCTTGGTTGATTGTACTTCTTCCTCTTCGCCATTGGTAAAGCCAGCTACATTTTTGCCCGAGATCAGATAGGAGCCATCGCTTAGTTTTACGTTTACCAAAGCTGCAGGGCCGTGGCAAACTGCCGAAACAATTTTTCCAGATTCGTAAAATTCCGGCACTAACTTTAAGATTGCGGGGCTATCGGCAAAATCCCACATGGTTCCATGCCCACCCGCAAAAAATATGGCCTCATAGTCTGAAGCTTTTACATCATCTAATTTCAAAGTATTTGCAATAGCTTCACGAAAATTGATATCTGCCCAATATTTGGCATTAACCTGATCGTTGAAATCTTCTAAGCCATCTAAAGGTGCTGCTCCACCCTTGATAGATGCAATATCAACTGTAACGCCACTTGCTTCTAATTTTTCTAATGGATGGGTAACTTCGCTCAGGTTAAATCCTGTAGGGATACCTGTATCTCCTTTTACATTACAGCTTGTTACTACAAACAAGACTTTTTTCGAATCTTTTTCTATATTCATTTCGTTTATTTCAATATTTATTGAGGTAGATTATTTTAGTAGACAACTATATCATCGATTTTTCCCAGGCACCCTGGGTATCAACGCCCGCTTTTGCTGCCAAGGTTTCTATTCTTTCTATTTCCTGATGAGTTAACCTAATTTTAGTGGCATTTAAAGCGTCTTCAATTTGAGCAGTTTTGGTTATCCCAATAATGGGTAAGGTGTTTTTAGCAATGGCCCATGCAATTGCAACCTGGGCAACGGAAGCATTTTTGCCGATACCAATTTCTCTCATCACATCGGTTAATTCTTCTACCTGTGGAAGCACTTTATTGTAGGTATTTGCTCTGGCGCTACCTTCGGGAAGCGGATTTTGAGTATTATATTTGCCAGACAATGCGCCTTGTTCAAGCACCATATAAGCAAAGAAAGTAATGTTGTGTAATTTGCAATAGTCGATGATCCCGGCATCTTCGGATGAACGGTATAGAAGACTGTAATGGTTCTGTACGGCAGAAATACTAAAACCTGCGGTTTCAAGTATACTATTGGCCAATATAATTTCTTCGAGGTTATGGTTAGATACCCCAACACTTTTTATTTTTCCGCTTTTAAGCAGTGGAATCAGTTCGGGAGTCAATTTACTAACGTCAGTAGGGTTATGAATCCAGTAAATGTCTATATAGTCCGTTCCTAAACGCTCAAAACTGCTATTCAGCATTTCCTCGATAGGGTTGTCAGAAGAACCAGCCATCTGTGGTGTAAACTTGGTAGATAGTAAGAGATCCTCACGTGGGTATTGTTTTACAAACGCTCCTAATATCGTTTCGGATGAACCCATACCATAGGCGGTTGCAGTGTCCCATAGGTTAAAACCTGCCTTCATTGCGGTATCGAACACCTGCTTTAAATCGCCAGCGCTAAGGTTGTTGCCGAAAACCTGGTCGCCTCCTGCAGAACCTGTTCCCCATGACCAGGTACCGAATGCTATTGATGGTAATTTTTTCATTTTCTTTTTATTATTTGCAGAACTGCGGTAGACGATTTAATGGATTATAGAATAGAGCTAAGTTCTTTATACTTTTGCATCAGATCGTTATACGGATTCCTGTTTCTCTTACCATTATTTCTGCTTTAGCGTATTTCTGCGAGATTGTTTGCAATACGTTTGCACCAATAAATAAAGCTCTATGAATTGTTTCATAAGGCCGTGCATATCAAAAAAATTTGCTAAAACTGGTATTTTAAGATGCGATATTAAAAACGACTTTGCCTAAAGCCCCCTCTTTGATTATCGTTTTATAAGCTTCCTTATAAGCTGACATGGGGTAAGTTTTGCTGATGTGGATATCAAAACCTTTTAATGCATCATTTGCTAATCGGTTTAAACTTTCTGTGTCAGATTTCATCAAAAGAATTTCATATTTCTTTCGAGATACCATGTTATTTGAAAACGAATGCACGAAATTCCATAACGAAGGGGTAACGGTAAAATATGTGGATTTAGGCTTCATTAATTTTTTAGCTTGACTGAAAGATAATTTAGCAGATAGTTCAATGATAACATCAAACTTCTTCTTTAAATCCGTCACTTTTTCTCTGTTGTAATCAATCACATAATCACTCCCCCACTTCTTTAACAAATGATGCCCTTTTGCGCTTGAAACAGCCGTTACAATCGCTCCCCGGCTTTTAGCAATCTGTATCGCAAACATACCTACTCCGGCAGATGCGCCGTTTATCAAAATCTCCTTCCCTTTTATACTATCCTTGTTTTTAGTGAGCATCTGTAAAGCGGACTGGCCGACCGTTGGTATTGCAGAAGCTTGTTCAAATGACAGATCCGCAGGCTTTTTAGCAATTTCCTTTTCATTCACCAAAATATATTCTCCAAGAACTCCATCTTTAAAAGGATCTATTACGCCAAACACGTCATCCCCTGCTTTAAATTTTTGAACACCCGTACCTGTGCTTTCTATTGTTCCGGAGAAGTCGCAACCGACAGATTTTGGGAATTTCTTGCCCGACATCAGTTTCACCTCACCCATTAAAATCTTCCAGTCGATAGGATTAATAGAAACGGCCTTTACTTTAACCAAAATTTGTTGCGTATCGGGAACTGGCTTATTTACCTCTACAGCATGTAAAACGTCGACACTGCCGTATTGGTCATAGATTATTTTTTTCATTGATTTGCTATTATTCTAAATTTCATTATCTAAAAAAGATCAGCCACCCAATGATTAAAAAGGCACACTTATAAGGTGTAAAACATCGATAACATTGAGGTGATCGTTCTTCGATGTAAAATTATCGGAACGGAAATTGAATATCGTTGACTTCAATCAACAAATCATAGGTGGGCAACTCTTCTTCTAACCCTGCTTAATGTTTCCTTCCGGATGCCAAGAAAGCTTGCAATGTAATGTTGCGGAACACGCAACAATAAGGATGGTCTTTCCTTAAGAATTTCCAGATACAACTCTTCTGGTGATGCCGATTTAATTCGGTTGGAATTTTCCATTATAATAGCATTATCGGCGAAGCTCTTCTGAATCATGAAGTGCTGAATCCACGGTGTCTTTGCAGCGCTACACATGTCATTGCCTGTTATACACAATAACTCGCAATCCTCAAGTGCCTGTAGGTTCATGTCCGTCGGCTTCTGGTTAATCATACTTTCAACCTGGCCAACCCATGTATTTTCCTCATAAAATCTGGAAATTTTCTCATCACCCTGGCTATCCAGCCAATATTCGCGCAAGCAGCCTTTTAAAGTAAACGACCAATATTTAGGAACTTTACCGGCTATGTAATGGAATTCACCCTTTTTTAAATAAACCGGTTTAAAAAGGTTAAAAAAGAGTTCAAACTCATCTCTGGATATTTGAACATAAGAGCAGATCTGAGTATAAAGTATCTCGGCGTTCATTTTAATTAAGATTTGTAAAATACTTCATTGATCATGCTAAGGGGCGAAGTTCTTTATACTTTTGCATTAAATCATTATACATATTCCTGTTTCTCTTACCAATTTTTCTGTTCATTAGCGCTTCTGCAGGGATAATTGAAATACTTAAGCTATTTTCACTTTAAAATAACCGAAGTAATGGGAAATCCCCTTAGAATTGAAAGTGTGGCTCAGATCAATAACGAGAGGGGGCAGAAGACCCTGCATCCTTTGGTCAGTGTTCTTGATCAGTCGCTATCGAAGCCGGTAAAAGAGGCGCGTTATATTTCTGATGTGTACATGATCTTTTTAAAAGACGAGAAGTGCGGGGAGATGAAATATGGCCGCAATCACTATGATTACGAAGAAGGAACACTTCTTTTTATTGCACCAGGGCAGGTATTTGGTTTTGAGGAAAGCGAAAACATGATACAGCCGACCGGCTGGGGATTATTCTTTCATCCCGATCTCATCCGTGGAACCCATCTTGGCAAATGCATTAACGAATACAGCTTTTTCTCTTACGATGTTAATGAAGCACTTCACGTATCCGATGCAGAAAGAGAAATAGTGCTGGAGTGTTTTAATAAGATCCGGTATGAATTAGCGCATCCTATTGATAAGCACAGCAGGACGTTGATCGTTAGCAACATTGAAATGTTCCTGAATTATTCTGTTCGGTTTTACGACCGGCAGTTTCTCACCAGAGAACATATCCATAAGGATGTATTGACTGTATTTGAGGGATTACTGAACGAATACTTCCAGTCGGAAAAGCTGCAAACCCTGGGATTGCCCTCCGTTTCGTATTGTGCAGAGCAACTCAACCTGTCTCCAAAATATTTCGGAGATCTGGTAAAAAAAGAAACAGGAAAATCTGCACTAGAGTATATACACCTCAAACTGATTGATGCCGCGAAAGAACAGATACTTGATCTCAGTAAATCCGTAAGTGAAGTTGCATATAGGCTTGGCTTTAAATATCCCTCACATTTTACCCGTTTTTTTAAACAACAGGTTGGACATTCGCCCAATGAATACCGGAATTCTATGAATTGATTGAAATACGCATAATTTCTTGTCGGGCTGCAACGCTTTTAAAAACCAGATTCTTTGTCATCCTTGACATATCCTATTTTAGTTTACTAAAAACCTCCAGCATCGTTTCATTGTCTAGACTGTTCATATCTACCAGTTTTAATGTTTTTACCATTTTTAGGGTGGTTGTTTTGTAGTGCTGGAAGTGTGGTGTTTGCAAATGAGACTGATATGCTGCTTTATTGGCGTATATTTCTATGATCCTAACCTCAGTGGGGTTTTTCTGTTGAAACATAGGAAAAATGGCAATCACACCAGGCTCGATTTTTATAGAAGCCGCGGCCTCCTGCCGCAAAATGGATTTATAATCTTCGAGGTATTCTGGTAAAATTTCGATTTCAGAAATACGCACCATCATATCCTTCTCAATTACAGGAACCAATGGTTTTCCGATTATTTTCCTGATGGTATTTCCCTGTGTTTTATTAACGTTTGTTTCAACCAGCATTGCTAATTGTTCCAATTGGTTTTCAGTTAGGCCTGTATTCTTTCCCATGTTGATATGAGCCTGCAGCTGACCTTCGACACCAGGCATCGAGGCCAGAGCCGCAATTGTTACCATTTCTCTTTGCTGATAACTCAGCACGTCACTAACAAAAATGTCGGCAAATAAATGTTCCTTTAAAAAAGCATCAATACGCGGTGCAAATTCCCCGAAGCCTGGGGCAGGTTTTGATTGTGGGGTCTTGGTCAGTTCTTCCAACACTTTTCTGCCCTGTTCATATTTATTTTTAGGATTATTTGCTACGACAATTGTTTTCCCTACTTTATCGGTGATCCCCTTTTCTTCTCTCTCCTTTGCTACAGTCATAAAAACGTTAATGGCATTAAGGCTTCTTGGAAAGCCACAATACGCATAAAGCTGAACGAGCGCTTCTTTAATTTCGTTAATAGCAAGTCCGGAATCCAGCCCTTTATTCAATTCCACTTTTAACAGTTCCAGGTTTCCCGTAGCTGTAAGTGCCGAAATTTTTACCAAGCTTTGCTGTTGTGCAGACAAATCCGTATTAGCTGTTTTGTTTGGTTGTGCATTCATTTTGATCATACTTATTGTGAGCACAAAAAATAGTATCCCCTTTAAAAATTTGCTTTTGCCCATCATTTTGATTGTTTAATTTTTGTTGGCTGCGTTGAACTCTTCATCAGTTACAGGGTTTAACCAAACTGCATTAGTTTCACCTTCATAATTGGTAATGGCAATATGTACCATCTTTGTTCTGGCGGTAGCTCCATGCCAGTGTTCTACATTTTCTGGTATGTTGATTACATCACCTTTTTTGATGACTTGAGCTGTTTTCCCTTCTTGCTGGTAAAGGCCCTCGCCTTCGGTTATAATCAGTACCTGCCCTTTAGGGTGCGTATGCCAGTTGGTTCTTGCCCCTGGTTCAAAAGTTACGCTACCCAAAACAAAATCGTTGTTCTTATCTTTTGCCAGAAGTGTCTGCAAATAAGCATCTCCAGTAAAATATCCATTGGTTAATTTTTCTCCTTTAGGGAAAAGAGCCGTGGTGTTTTCTGTTATCATTTTTTCTTGATTTTTATTGTTATTGCAGGCGGTTATAGAAAATGAAATTCCCATTATAAAAGCTAATAACATTATCCTGAAAATTGTTTTCATTGCAATGAGTTTATTTTATTGTACCAATTCACGGTTATTTTTAGTTTCAGATTGCATTTCTCACTAACAGGGATCAATACCAAAAGTTGTGGAGGACGGTAAAAACAAATAGCTTTGCATTTTACTATTTCACTTTATATGACTTCCCCTGCAGCCTCTTTACTTAAATTGTTCTTACCAGATTTTATACTAGCAAACTTTACTATTACCGGTGTCATT
>NZ_JBFTSB010000014.1:0-38599 GCF_056399805.1 Pedobacter sp. 01N310 | reverse complement strand
GCGGGAACAAACCTTCATAGTTGCAAGAACCTGCCTTTCCAAAAAACAAAAGCAATCTTATATTATATAGTGTAGCAATAACTTGTGTGACTGAATAGACTTCCGAAGTTTTCTCCTGCGCCCAGCCGTTTCAAACTTCGGAAGACCCTGCAGAATAAACCCGATAGCAGCAGGCATCCCGATTTAAGTACCGGTTTGTGTTATATTTTGGTGTGCTTGCTTGTTTCACAGGTTTTCATCGGGATAAAGCGGATAGCGGAAACATACCTATATAGTAGCACCAAAACTGCTTTGCTAAAAAAACAAAAGCACTCCTAATATATATAGTGTAGAAATAAATCCAGCGTGGACTGAATAGACTTCCGAAGTTATCCTTACACCCCTACTCTTTTAAACTTTGGAAGTTATTTACTGAAATCATACTATATAGTATAGGAATAAAAAAAACTTTCAGATACATTGGGTATACTATATATATGTTAAAAATTGTTAACTGTTATATTGTACTGAATTGCTTTGCATAGCTTAGTGGCCAATTGTTTTTATTGATGTTATCGTATTATTAATTATCTTTGCAGAATGTTTAAAGTTAAACACTTAATTATTTTAGTATTTGTTGCCGCTCTGGGTATTGCGGGTTGTAAAAGTCGTTTCGAGAAATTGAGAGCGAGTAATGACGTTGCAAAAAAATATCAAGAGGCTCTTCGTTTGTACAATAAACGTGATTACAGTAAAGCATTGGTGCTTTTTGAGGATCTTTCTCAAAAATATCGTGGCCGTGCAGAGGCTGAAGATCTGAACTATTATTATGCCTATACTTTATATAGATTAAGTGATTACACAACTGCCAGATACCAGTTTAAAAGTTTTGCAGATACCTACCCAGCAAGTAAAAATGCCGAAGAAGCGAGATACATGGGTGCTTATTGTTTCTATTTAGAATCTCCAAATTTCTCTTTAGATCAGGAAAATACCTATAAGGCTATAGATGCACTTCAATTATTCATCAACTTATACCCTACCAGCGATCGTGCTGCAGCCGCTGGCAAATATATTGCTACATTAAGGGGCAAGTTAGAAGATAAAGCTTTCGAAAATGCCAAAATGTACTTAACTACCGGACCAAGCAATGTAGACAACTACAGGGCAGCGGTTATTGCTTTAAAAAATGCGCAAAGAGATTATCCAGATATTAAATATGCTGAGGAAATGGATTTCTTGATGATTAAAGCGCAGTATTTATACGCAAAAAACAGTTATATCATCCGCCAGGAAGACCGTTATAATGAAGCACTTGCTTTATATACTGAGTTTACTGAAAACCATCCTGACAGTAAATACACTAAAGATGCAAAGGTACTTAAGGATGATGTTGAGGCTGGTATTGTGGCTACAAAACAAGAATTGGCATTATATGCCGCTGATCAGGAAAAATACAAGCAGATGTTGATCAGAACTGGTAAATTAAAGGATACCGTTTCTACAAAACCAACTAATGCTGATAACACGAATATTAAAAACAAGTAATACATGAATACTAACAAACCTGCTGTACCAAATACTACAGTAACCAGAAACGTACACGATTTAGATAAAACTACAGATAACTTATACGAATCTTTAGTGGTAATTGCTAAAAGAGCAAATCAGATTTCGAACAACGTTAAAGAAGAGTTACATGGTAAATTGGCAGAATTTGCTTCAAGCAACGATAATTTAGAAGAAATTTTCGAAAATCGCGAGCAGATTGAAATCAGCAAACATTACGAGCGCATGCCGAAACCTGTTTTGGTTGCTATAGATGAATTTTTGAACGAGAAAATTTATCACAGAAATCCTGCTAAAGAACAAAAGTAATTAGCAGAGGGCAAAGAGCATGGCGCAGTTTTATAAGCATATCAATGCTCTATGCCCCGTGCTCAACACGCTATGCTGAAACATAAAAATATAATCCTTGGCGTTTGCGGTAGCATCGCAGCATATAAGTCGGCTTTTTTAGTTCGGCTGCTTGTAAAAGCTGGTGCAAACGTAAAGGTTATTCTTACCCCTGATGGTGCTAATTTCATTACACCACTTACCCTTGCTACGCTTTCTAAGAACCCTGTTTACACCCAATACTTCGAAGAAGAAACTGGCGTATGGAGCAACCATGTTGAGTTAGGCTTATGGGCCGATTTAATGATCATCGCTCCAATAACTGCCAACACGTTGGCCAAGCTGGCAACAGGTATCTGTGATAATTTATTAACGGCTGTTTATCTTTCGGCCAAATGCCCGGTTTATGTTGCCCCCGCAATGGATCTGGACATGTGGAAGCATGAAACTACACAAGCTAATATCGAAAAGATTGCCAGTTTTGGCAATACGGTTATTGCACCTGCCAATGGCGAACTTGCTAGCGGACTTTGGGGCGAAGGCCGAATGGCAGAACCTGAAGAAATTGTTTCCTTTCTAAACGATGCCATTAAAAGATCGATGCCTTTATTTGGCAAAAAGGTAATGGTTACTGCTGGTCCTACGTACGAGGCGATTGATCCGGTGCGTTTTATTGGCAATCACTCATCAGGCAAAATGGGTTTTGCCCTTGCTGATGAACTGGCCAGCCTTGGAGCTGATGTTACATTAGTTGCCGGACCAACTGCACAAAAATCTACTCAAATTTTAAAAAGAATCGATGTAGTAAGTGCCCAGGAAATGTTCGATGCCTGTTCATTGGTATTCCCTGAAACGGATATCACCGTAATGTGCGCCGCTGTGGCAGATTATCGTCCTAAACTGGTTGCCGCTCAAAAAATTAAAAAACAGGATAGTGGCCTGGTTTTGGAACTGGAAAAAACAACTGATATACTCGCTTCTTTAGGTACAACGAAAAAAGCGCACCAGATTTTGGTTGGTTTTGCTTTGGAAACCAATGATGAAGAGAATTACGCCAAAGGCAAACTAGAGAAGAAAAACCTAGATCTGGTGGTTTTAAATTCTTTAAATGATAAGGGCGCAGGTTTTAAATCAGATACCAATAAAATTACTATTTTTAACAAAGCTTTAGAACGGACTGTATTTGAAATGAAATCGAAAACAGATGTTGCTAAAGATATTTGTGCGGCCATTTTAAAAATTGCAAAATGATAAAAAAAATTGTTTGGATATTGTTATTGGTTGGTTTCGGGAAACTGCATGCGCAGGAGTTAAATGCGAGGATAACACTGCTGGCTCCCCAGGTTTCGAACATCAGTAAGCCAACTTTAGATGCTTTGCAAAAAACAATCCGCGATTTTTTAAATAATAACAAGTTCAGCAACGAAAGTTATAAGCCTCAGGAACGGATTGAGTGTAGTTTCGTCATCACCATCAATTCGTGGGATGGTGGTTCCGGGTATACTGCGGAAGCACAGATCCAAAGCAGCCGCCCGGTTTTTAACAGCTCTTACAATAGCACTTTGTTAAATATGAGCGATAAGAATTTCGATTTTAATTTCAATGATGGCGCTACAATCGACTTTTCTGATCAGAATTATATTTCCAATATCAGTGCCCTCCTCACCTACTACGCTTATACCATCATCGGAATGGATAAAGATAGTTTCAGCAAAATGGGCGGAACTCCGTTTTATAAAAAAGCACAGAACATCATTAATCTGGCGCAAGCTTCGGGCAATACCGGCTGGCGTGCAGCTGATGGTTTACGCAATCGTTTTTGGTTTAATGAAAACGTTTTGAATCCTATTTTTAGCGAACTGCGCAATTTTATCTATAGCTACCATTTAAGCGGCCTCGATCAGCTAACCGATAATGACAAGGGTTTAACACAGATTGTTGCCGCCCTGCCTGCCCTTCAACAAATGGATAAGCAAAAACTGGGTTCCATTTTCCCAAATGTTTATTTCGCATCAAAAGCCGAAGAAGTAACCAATGTACTTTCTAAACTAAACGGCCAGGAACGCATGAAAGCTTACAATATGTTGGCCGAAATCGATCCGGCGAATATTGGTAAGTACGAAGGGCTGAAGAAAAATTAATTTTTTTGGTCAACTGGTTAATTGTTTAAATCGGTTAATCGTAAAATAACTTTCAGTTAACCAGTTCTCAGCGTTAACACTTAAGTAGTTTTTCTATTTGTGATGGTTGTTTTTGGGAAAGCAGTCTTAACATTCAATTAAAGCCAGTCCTGCTTTCGTTCATACGCCTGCGGGCCTTATACACAGGCCGGTATCCACATCAATCAGGTTTAATAACATAAGTCAGTTTTTCATAGCTTGGGCTTTTCCTTTCAAAAGCGAATAGGCATGCAACGTTCTACCTTCCCATGCGTCTTATATTACAGTTAACCGGTCAACCAGTTTCCATAATTAACCAATAAAGTTAAAAATTTGTTAAAATATTTTGATCTTACGAATATCTTCGTACATTTGAATACGAAATAATTCGTACAACTTGTAACATATGACTAATCATAACATCAAACCAACAGAAGGTGAAATGGAAATTCTCCAGGTGCTTTGGCAAAAGGGGAATGCAACGGTAAGAGAAGTTCATGAGGCATTGAATAAAAAAGACTCTGGGTATACCACAACTTTAAAACTGATGCAGATTCTGCATGAGAAAGGAATGGTAGAAAGAGATACCAATCAAAAAACGCATATCTATAAAGCGCTTGTTAGTCAGGATAAAACTGAAAAACAATTGGTAAACAAAATGATCGATAACGTATTTAACGGATCGGCAGCGAGATTGGTAATGCAGGCTTTGGGTAACCACAGTGCAAGTGCAGATGAGATTGACGAAATAAAAAAGTATTTAGATAGCCTAAAGTAAGGCTAGCGTTGAAGGTTGAAAGGTGTAGGGTTTAGATCCCTAATAAACAGTAAAATTTTCGGATTGTCCCCGTATAAAAAATTAAAACCACCGTTATGGAAACTTTATTACAACAGTTCATCAAAGCATTTGGCTGGAGTATTTTAAACTCACTTTGGCAAAGCGCCATTATTTATGGCATTTTATTTATTGTAATGCTCAGCATTCCGAAGTTGGCGGCGAAATATAAGCACAATCTTGCTTTTGGCGCCATCATTTTAATGTTTATTGGCTTTGGTTATAATTTCATTCATCAGTTAACATTGAATGTAAATAATCAGGCTCCCGCAATCAATGCGCAAAATATACAGGTTTACCAATACTTTAACAACCTACCGCCAAGTTTTAGCAGCAAGGCAGAGCAGTATTTCCCTATTGTAGTCGTATTTTACATTATTGGTATTTTGCTTCAGTTATTCGTAATCGTTAAAGGTTATGGTCAGCTTTCAAAACTAAAGAAAGAGAGTTTAAGTGCCATTCCAGATAGTTGGAAAGTAATTTTCGAACAGGTAACGGCCCATCTTAAAATCAATAAAGCTATCCAGTTCCATTTGTCTTCTATTGTGAATGTGCCTTTGGTTATCGGTTATTTAAAACCCGTAGTATTATTTCCATTGGCCTTGGTAAACCAATTAGACAACGATCAGGTAGAAGCAATATTAATCCATGAGTTATCACACATCAGAAGAAACGATTTCTTATTGAATCTGATTAAAACAGCCATAGAAACCTTATTATTCTATAATCCATTTGTTTGGATGGCAGGTAGATTTATACACATTGAGCGCGAGCATGCCTGTGATGATCTGGTATTAAAAATTACCGGAAAACCGCTGAATTATGCCCATGCCCTACTCAAACTCGAATTATTAAAAGATAAAAACAGTCCGGCTTATGCACTAGCAGCAACAGGCAAGACCCAGAATTTATATCAACGCATAAAAAGAATAACCAACATGAAAACAAATTATTTAAACGCCAAACAACAAATGGCAGCCTTAACTTTAGGAGTAGCCTGCTTGTTTTCTATTGCCTGGATCAATCCAACAGAAAAGAAAAAAGAAAATAAAAAAACGCCTAAAATTGAGGTTTTGAGTCTGATTAACAACTGTGATGCGGAAACCAATGTTTGCTCTGATACTACGAAAAAACGTAAAATTAAAATTGTAACCATTGATGCGGATGGTAAAAAAACCGAATATAACTCGGTAAAAGAAATGCCTGATAGCCTGAGAAAAGATTTTTACAGGGATGAGCTTTTTGCAGGGAAAAATATCTACAGACTGCATACCGACAGTAATTTCAAATTTAAGTTCAGCGATTCGCTATTGCTTGCAAAAATACATAAAGAGTATAATTCACCAGAAGCACAAGCTAAATGGAAAAAATTTGGAGAAGATATTGCCAAACAATACAACACACCAGAAGCACAAGCCAAATGGAAAAAATTTGGAGAGGAAATGCAAAAGAAAATGAATTCTCCTGAAGCCCAGGCAAAATGGAAAAAAATGGGTGAAGATATGGCTAAAGAATTTGGTTCGCCAGAAGCACAGGCCAAATGGAAAAAAATGGGCGAAGATATGGCTGCCAAAGTGAATACGCCTGAATTTAGAGCACAAATAGAGAACATTAGGGCACATGCTTTAAAATCAGGAGAAATCGCTAGATTATCTGGCTTGAGCAGATTACATGCTGATTCTTTATTTAAAACTAAAGGTTATCAACTTTCTCCCGATGGTATAATTTTTAAATACAATGATAACTCGAACAGTAACGTAAGACAAACTGAAGAGTACAAGAAATTGAAAGAAAAATTCGACAACGAGGTAAAAGAGCTGAAAGAGAAAATGGAGAAGAAAGAGAAAAAGGAAAAGGTAGAAGGTGGTAACAAAAGCTCACAGGTAACTCCGGCAGTTATGTTATACAATAATCAAGATTTTACCAGTGCTGTTAAAGCCCTGAACACACTAAATGCTGTAGTAACGTATAAAAAATCTGATTTTACCAATGCCGATCAAACAGCTATAAAAAGTTATGTTCAGGCAGCCAACTTAAAAATTACAGGTGATAATGCAATTAGTATTTCGATAAAATAACAACACATAAACCAAACAGATCATGAACAGCGAAGATTATTCTTCGCTGTTTTTGTTTTGTATTCACCCGTTGAATAAATTTTAATATTTTTGCTTAGCTATGCTACAAAAACTTTCTATACGTAATTACGCATTAATTGACAGTCTCGATATCGAATTTGATAAGGGCTTAAATATTATAACAGGTGAAACTGGCGCTGGTAAATCCATCATTTTAGGTGCATTGTCGCTAATTTTAGGCCAGCGCGCAGAAAGCAAATACTTTTTTAACCAGGATAAAAAATGTGTTATTGAAGGAAGTTTTGCACTGGCAGATGAAAACCTGAAAGAACTTTTTGAAGAAAATGATTTAGATTTCTCGAACGAAAGTATACTGCGTAGAGAAATATCTATAGACGGTAAAACCAGATCGTTTATTAACGATACACCGGTTAATTTATCAATTCTTAAACAAATTGGTGAAAAATTGATCGACATCCACTCCCAGCATGCCACCCAAGAGATTAACGATGCCGATTTTCAACTGTTAATTGTCGATTCTTTAGCTAACCACCAATCGCTATTGTTTAATTACCGCAGCGGGTTTAAAAAACTAAGACAAGATACCAACCGATTGAAGAAATTGGTTATTGAGGCAGACGAAGCGAGAAACAAGCAAGATTATGAGCAATTTCTATTTAACGAACTTGAGCAGGCAAAATTACAGGAAGGTGAACAAGAAGATTTAGAGCAAGAGTTAGAACGTTTAACACATGCCGAAACCATAAAAAGAGCTTTACTTACCGCTTCCGGTTTAATTAACGAAAGTGAACCTTCTGCCCTCCAGATATTAAAAGAAGCTTCATTACAACTTCAAAGTATAGAAAAGTTCGATCCTGCAATTAATGTGCTGTATGAACGTTTACGCTCGTCGATTATTGAAATAAAAGACATTACCGATGAAGTTTCTACAATAGAGGGAAATACCATACACAGTGCCGATCGGTTAGAAATTGTAAACCAAAGGTTAGATCTGTTTTATACCCTGCAACAAAAACATAGGCTTGCCAATAATATAGAATTGCTGGCATTTCAAAATCAGTTGGAAGAAAACCTGAACAAGCTGTTATCTTCTGATGAGCATATCGAAAAACTGCAGAAAGAAATCGATCAGCTTAAAATAGAACTACATAAACAGGCTGACCAATTGAGTGCCAACCGCAAGAAAGCAATTAAAGTGGTTGAGGAACAAACCGGTATTACTTTGAAACAGGTAGGTATGCTTAATGCTAAATTGGTTTTAGACCAAAAAGTGTTGAACGAATTGAATAAAGATGGTTTAGATGAAATCAATCTGCTCTTTACAGCCAATGCTGGCCAAGCCCCTGCCCCGGTAAATAAAGTAGCATCTGGTGGTGAGTTATCGCGACTGATGTTGGCTATAAAAGCTTTATTGGCGAAACACACTTCGTTACCAACCATTATTTTCGACGAGATTGATACCGGAATTTCTGGTGAAACCGCATTAAAAGTTGGAGAAGTAATTGCCGATTTAGGACAGAATATGCAGGTAATTTCGATAACGCACCTACCCCAAATCGCGGCTAAAGGCATATCACATTACTTTGTTCATAAAAATGAAGACCGCGGAAAAACCACAACAGGCATCCGTAAACTTAAACAAGAAGAACGTATTGGTGTAATTGCCGAAATGTTAAGTGGGAAAAATCCAGGTGCATCAGCAATTGAAAATGCGAAAGAATTATTGGCTTAATTTATCATATTAATTCCGCGGTCTGTGTCCCCACAGACCGTTTTCATATCAAATCAAAATCAGTAAAATTAGTGGTCTGTGAGGACACAGACCACAGTATTACCGCTAATTCTTTTGCATCCTTAATCGATGTGCTGTCAGATGTTACCATCTGACAGATTGTAAATAAGATTATTGAAGATTTGCATCATCCTATCTGACAGCTAAAAGAAAAGCACCAATAATTTTACGTCAGGCATTAAACAAAACTAAATAATTAGTTTATATTTAATCAATGAAATCTTTTCTACTTCTACTTTCATTATTAACTATCGGTAAATTTTGTTCTGCACAACAAAGTTATATCCTTTCGGGCATGGTAAAAGATAAACGTGGTGAGCCTTTACCCGGAGCTGGCGTATATGTAAGCGGTTATAAAATTGCAACAGTTTCTAACAATGACGGCACCTACACCCTACCACTAAAACCTGGTAACTACGATATTTTAGTACAATTAATCGGCTATAAAGCTTTAAACAAAAATGTAGTGATTGCTGATAAAGCTGTAAAACTTGATCTTATCCTCGAAGAAAGTATAACCCAATTGGCCGAAGTAACCATTAAACCCGATCCGAACAGGGAACATTATATTGCCATGTTTAAAGGGTATTTTATTGGCACCACCCCCAATGCAGCGCAATGTAAACTCATCAATCCGAACGTACTGATTATCGATTACGATAAAGAGGAACATAAACTTACGGTAAAAACCACCCAATTTCTGATTATTGAAAACAAGGCGCTTGGATACCGCATTAAGTACCTGCTGAACAATTTTGAATACGACAGCAAAACCAGGATCATTTATTATGAAGGTTTCCCGTATTACGAAGATTTAAAAGGATCGGCACGCCGGAAGAAAATTTGGGAGCAAAAGCGGATTACCAGTTATTTAGGTTCTCCACAACACTTTTTTAGATCCATTTATTATCACCGCGCCACCGAAGAGGGATTTATTATTAATAAACTGATTAGCATACCAAATCCGGATAAACCTTCCGACAGTATGATTAACGCCAATATTAAACGCTTAACAAAAGTACAGGATGGCTTAACACGCACATTAACTTTTACGTCTGGAGATTCTTTGAGCTATTGGATAAAAAAGAAAAATCTCCCAAATGGGATTTCTATTTTAAGCCGTGCTCCTGTAACGCAGGATACATTGGTACATGTGGAGAATCAAAGTATTAAAAGCTTCAATTTTACTGATCAACTTTATGTTGTTTACACCAAAGAAAGGGAAGATCCTTCTTACGCCAACCGGATCGGCCTGTCTATTGCACGACCATTAGATATGCCAGATTACCAGATTTCTACCGTCACCTTGCAAGTTGTTCCGGTATATTTTTACGAAAACGGATCTATTTACAACCCTCGTTCGATGATTTATTCAGGTTACTGGGGCTGGGAAAAAATTGCCGACAGTGTACCAATGGATTATTTGCCGCCGGTTAATGGAGTGGGAAAAAAGTAGAAATATCGTTAATACAGCAAGAGAGACAACTACCAAACGCCATTTCTTCTTTTTTTGAAAAGCCAATACAGTGTTTTTTTGGTTTCAAAAGTCCCGCCCTTCGTTACAAATCCTCGCCCTCATGTTTCGGGCTGTGGGTTTTTCACTTTGGTCGGGTTTAGCTGGCAAAGGCCAGTAATACTATTGAGGGTTTTGGAACCACGCAGCACCTGCCAATGTTAATAAACCCGACAGAGCGGGTAGCCCACAGTGAAGCGTAGCGTAACGAGGACTACAAGCGATGGCGGGACTGCTCTAGCCATGAAAAACAGACCTTTCGTTTCAAATAGAAAACAATCTTTATGATGAACCTGATCTATTTTGGAAATAATCGTCATCTCGATCCGATAGCTATCGGATGGAGCAACGCGGAATGGAGAGATCTATCTAGCAAGATTTTGCTTAGCAGCGCCTTCGGGTTCTCAACTAGGTTGCACTCCACTCGAAATGACGATCACTATCAAATGTTAAAATTGTTAAAAATCTTTTACGTTTTTAATAAATATTACGCCTTTTGGTTACATTCGTCTCTATGATTAAAAGCCTTTTAGTAGCCCTTACGCTAATCATGCTGGGTACTAATGCCATTGCTCAAAACACCTTCTCCATTAGTGGTTTGGTTAGGGATCAAAAAGATGGATTACCTGGCGCAAGCATCTATTTAAGTGGATATAAAATTGCTACGGTGGCTGATAACGATGGACGATTTAAATTATCAAATCTAAAACCTGGCAGTTATGATCTACTCGTTCAGCTGGTTGGTTACCTCCCCTATTCTAAAAGTGTAATTATTTCCGATAAATCGGTGCAGGTGGAGCTGGTTTTGAAAGAAAATGTTGCGCAACTGGAAGAAGTTGTAATTAGGGCCGATCCTAACCGTCAGAAATATATTAACCAGTTTAAAGATTTTTTTATTGGTAAAACCCCAAATGCCTCACAGTGTAAGATATTAAATCCGCAGGTTTTAAATGTAGATTTCGACATTACCAAAAGTACTTTAACGGTTTCTACAACCGAGTTTCTGATTGTAGAGAATAAAGCTTTAGGTTACCGGCTAAAATATATGCTCGACCGTTTCGAGTATAACTCAAGAACACACATTATTTACTATTCCGGTCACCCGTTTTTTGAGGAATTAAAAGCATCGGCAGCTAAGAAGAAAAAGTATATCGCCGCCAGAGAGGTCGCGTATTATGGTTCTTCGCAACATTTCTTCCGTTCGCTTTATGCCAACAAAACACAAGAGGAAGGATTTATCATCAACAAAATGGTAAAAGTGCCTAACCCTAACCGCTATCCTGAATATTTAATTAATGCCAATTTAGAAAAGATTAAGGCCGTACCCGAGAAAACGGGCATTAGGCAGAATAAAGGTAAAATAGATACCGCATTGCTCGCCTTTTGGACCAAACAAAAAGAAATGCCCCGAACCATTGATAAATTTTCGAGAGCAGAGGTGCTTACCGATACATTAGTGCACTATTTTAACCAGAACTTAAAATACCTTAGTTATACAGATGCATTGCTGATCCAATACACCAAAGAAAAAGAATCTCTGGCTTATTCTAATACCGGATTTTGGATCTTCAGGCCTTTGGATGTACCCGAAAATGAAATTTCGGTAGCCAACTTAACCGGCGAAGGCGTACGTTTCTATGAAAATGGTGGCATTTACGACTCCCGATCGCTCTTATACGAAGGTTTCTGGGCTTATGAAAAAGTGGCCGATATGGTGCCGATGGATTATATTCCGCTACCTAAGATTAAGTAATGTGAGATAGCTGAGGTAAGGTAGAAGATTGATCTAAACTAAAAATGTTGAAAAGTAGCTAATCTTAGAAATCAAAATTACTAATATTTTTAGTAATTTTAATCTATGATTGGCGAAGAAGAAAAACAATATTTTAAAGGACGAGGCGCTCAAGTTAATCCACATAACAAATTTTTAAAGGATGTTTATGTAAAGGAACATGATGAAGGAATAGACGATTGGGAGGAAAGTGATCGTAAAACCTCCTTTATTTTTGAAAATTCGAAAACCATTGTAAACAAAGTTGACAGCCCCGATGTAGGCATGGCTTATTCTTTAAATCCCTATCAGGGCTGCGAACATGGCTGTACCTATTGTTATGCCCGCAACTCACATCAATATTGGGGCTACAGCGCAGGAATAGAGTTTGAGCGGAAAATAATTGTTAAAAAAGAGGCGCCTGCACTATTTAAAAAATTCTTAGAGAAAAAAGGCTGGGATGCCACCACCATTTCCCTTTCTGGCAATACCGATTGCTACCAACCTGCAGAAAGAAAATTTAAACTCACCAGGCAGTTGCTCGAAATAGCATTGGCCTATAAGCAGCCCATTGGTATGATTACCAAAAATTCGCTTATTCTTCGCGATCGGGATATTCTACAAGAAATGGCGAAGTTGAATCTCTGCATGGTTTATGTTTCGATTAATAGCTTAAACGAAGATTTACGGCAGGTAATGGAACCCCGAACGACAACTGCCAAACAACGGTTAAAGGTGGTAGAGGAATTGAGTAAAGATGGAATTCCTATGGGTGTTATGGTTGCCCCTCTTGTTCCTGGTTTAAGCGACCATGAAATTCCTAAAATTCTAAAAGCTGTAGCCAATGCCGGTGCGCTAAAGGCAGGCTATACCGTTGTACGACTAAATGGAGCTATTGGGCAGATATTTGAAGATTGGCTGCGCAAAAACTTTCCTGATCGTTTTGATAAAGTTTGGCACATGATTCAGAGTTGCCATGGTGGGAATGTTAACGATAGCAGATTTGGCGACCGGATGCGTGGAGATGGTAATATTTCGCAAATGATCAGGGATAATTTTAGACTCCACTGTCGCTTAAATGGCTTAAATGTAAAGGATATAATTTTAGACCACTCTTTATTCAAGATTCCGAGTAATCAGGCAAGTCTGTTTTAAAAAATTTTGAGGAGAAAGCCCCTCAGCGCTCAGGGCCGTGGTTTTATCATCACGGCCATCTCAAAGTTTTTTTCACGATTTGTAATCGCGACGCTTTGAACCGTAGATTTGTAATCCACGTTGATAAAACTTAGTTTTAACGCCATGAACATTGCATTAGTAACTTATCTGGATAAAGGAGCTTATGATAGCGCCACTGTTGAAAACGAAGATGATAAACTCCTAAATTTCCTGAAAGAAAAAGGACTCAATATTGAAAAAGTAATCTGGAACGATGAGCACATTAAATGGGAAGATTATTCGCTTGCCATTTTAAAATCGCCATGGGATTATTTTGACCTGATTGAAGACTTTTACAGCTGGCTTAATCATTTGGAAGCAAAAAATATAAAATTGCTTAACCCCATTGAGGTAGTGAGGTGGAATGCAAACAAACAATATCTGCAGGAGATTGAAGCTGCCGGATTAAAAATTACACCTAGTTTTTTCATTCAAAATAAAGAAAGTGTAAATCTTGAGCATTTCTTTGAGAAATTTAACACCAATAAGTTAATTGTAAAACCCTGTGTGAGTGGTGGTGCAAAAAATACATTTAAGGTAACTGCAGATAATGTGAACGAGGTTAACCAAAAATTAAATCTCCTTATTCAGGATGAAGATTTTATCATTCAGCCTTTTCTACCAGAGATTCTGGAAAGTGGTGAATGGTCTTTCATTTTCTTTAATGGAGCGTATAGCCATTCGTTAATCAAACAGGCCAAACCTGGCGATTTTAGGGTACAGCCAGCGCATGGTGGCTCTGTGCATCCGCAAAAACCGAGTGAAGAACTGATTGCTATAGCACAACAATATGTAACATTATTTGCTAAAGATTGCCTTTACGCACGGATTGATGGTACTTTCGCTAATGGAGATTTTTTGTTGATGGAACTGGAATTGATAGAGCCTTTTCTGTTTTTGAACACCGAACCCGAAAATTATGAACGGTATTACAAGGCTTTAGCAGATTTGATGTAAAGTTTAGCATCTTCGTCATTCTCGCGCATGCGGGAATCTTAAAACCTGAGTTCGATTATTAAATTGTAAAAATAACTATCAGACAAGGTTTATTCCTAATCTTATCGTCATGCTGAACTTGTTTCAGCATCTTTTTTGGCAGGAAAGACCCTGAAATAAATTCAGGGTGACGACCGACTTAACTCAAAACTAGGTTTAGATAATCAAATCAGTATTTAATTATCGAACTCAGGTTTAAAGCGCATTAAGATTCCCACCTGCGTGGGAATGACGCCTGGATTTTAGAATCTGTTACTGGTAAACGAAGTCGAGATGTCGATCGCTATGGTTTTCTTTTATTTAGCTGCAAAGACCTGAACCCAGTAATTATCCGTTTTAGCTGCTCCCATTTCTTTGAAAGCGGCATTCATGATATTTTTACAATGATCTTCACTTTTTATCCAATCGTTAAAAACCTGCGCCTCCGTGGTTTGGCCAACAGCAATATTTTCACCAATGGTTGTCCAATTGTAGCCAGTAGCTTTGACCCGAGCGCCGACGTTATCACCATTGGCTGATGTATGTGTTAAGGTTTTTATAGAGGCCATGTACTTACTGTGACCAATAGCAGCAGTGCTTAAATTTACGCTCCAGGTTAGTGCTCCAACAGGAGGCATAACAGTTGTTCCGCAATTGCAACCGGCTAAACGGGTGTCGTTTACTAATTTTAACAAGGCATCGTTATTGATATTAGTTGTACTAGAAAGTACCGGAGGATTGTTTGTTCCTGCCGGATCATCAGTTCCTTTTTTACAGGACAAAGTACAACATAACGCTAAACAGGCTAGTGAAAAGGTAATTAGTTTCATTAATAGGGAATTGTTTAAGGAAAGGTACGATGATTTTCTTAAAAAAAATTAATTTGTACCCGTCTTTTTCACACACCAAGAACAACTAAGCGTTACCGAATATATTTTAAGCAAAAAAACTCCTGATTTTCATCGGGAGTTTCTTATTTATTTACTTGAAGAATCTTCTTCTTGTTTTGGCTCTTCTTTTTTCTTTTCGCCTTTTTTGTGATTGATCGAAATCAGTTCGGTTGTTTTATCGTAATCGATTTCTAAAACATCACCTTCGGCCAGTTCGCCTTTAAGGATCTCTTCAGCAATTGGATCTTCTAAATATTTCTGAATTGCTCTTTTTAACGGACGAGCACCAAAATTACTGTCAAAACCTTTATCAGCAATATATTCTTTAGCATTATCAGTTAATGCAATTTCATAACCAAGGGTATGAACGCGACCGAATAAAGCTTTTAACTCGATATCGATAATTCTGAAAATTTCGTCTTTACCTAAGCTATTGAATACCACTACATCATCAACACGGTTTAAGAACTCAGGCGCAAAAGCACGTTTTAAAGCACTTTCGATTACACCACGACTGTGAGAATCGGCCTGGTTTGTTTTTGCTGCTGTAGAGAAACCAACACCTTGACCAAAATCTTTTAGCTGACGGGCACCAATATTAGAAGTCATGATGATGATTGTATTTCTAAAATCAACTTTACGACCTAAACTATCGGTTAATTGTCCTTCATCCAAAACCTGTAATAAGATATTGAATACATCAGGGTGAGCTTTTTCAATCTCATCCAATAAGATTACAGCATAAGGTTTTCTTCTTACTTTTTCAGTTAACTGTCCACCTTCTTCGTAACCTACGTATCCTGGAGGCGCCCCCACTAAGCGCGACACTGCAAATTTCTCCATATACTCACTCATGTCGATCTGAATCAAAGAATCATCACTATCGAACATGAAACGGGCCAATTCTTTCGCCAATTCTGTTTTACCTACGCCTGTTGGACCTAAGAAAATAAATGAACCGATTGGTTTTTTAGGGTCTTTTAATCCGGCTCTTGTACGTTGAATGGCTTTGGTTAATTTTTTGATCGCATCATCCTGACCGATAATTTTCTCAGCCACCTTATCGTACATGTTCAACAGTTTTGCACTGTCTGTTTGTCCAACACGTTGTACCGGTATACCAGTCATCATCGAAACCACTTCGGCTACATTATCTTCTGATACCTCGTAACGTTTAGTTTTGGTTTCAGCTTCCCACTCTGCTTTAGCTTTATCTAATTCTTCAATTAAATTTTTCTCTGTATCGCGCAGTTTCGCTGCCTCTTCATATTTCTGGCTACGTACAACCTTGTTTTTCTCTAATTTGATATCTTCGATTTTAGCTTCGATATCAATAATGTTCTGAGGAACGTGGATGTTGGTTAAGTGAACACGTGAACCTGCTTCATCTAAAGCATCAATGGCTTTATCTGGCAAGAAACGATCAGAAATATAACGCGATGTTAAAGTAACGCAAGCTAAAATAGCTTCATCAGTATAAGTTACACCGTGGTGTTCTTCGTACTTATCTTTAATGCGTGTTAAAATCTCTACAGTTTCATCCGGTGTAGCTGGCTCTACCATCACTTTTTGGAAACGACGGTCTAAAGCACCATCTTTTTCAATGTACTGACGGTATTCATCTAATGTTGTGGCACCAATACATTGAATTTCGCCCCTTGCCAAAGCAGGTTTGAACATATTGGATGCATCTAATGAACCCGAGGCCCCACCAGCTCCAACAATGGTATGGATCTCATCAATAAATAAAATTACATCAGTAGATTTTTCAAGCTCGTTCATCACGGCTTTCATACGTTCCTCGAACTGGCCGCGGTATTTTGTACCGGCCACCAATGATGCCAAATCTAATGTAACCACGCGTTTGCCAAAAAGCACACGCGAAACTTTACGTTGTACAATGCGTAGGGCAAGGCCTTCTGCAATTGCMGATTTACCAACTCCCGGCTCTCCAATTAAAATTGGATTGTTCTTTTTTCTGCGGGATAAAATCTGCGATACACGCTCAATTTCTTTCTCGCGGCCTACAATAGGGTCTAAACGACCTTCTTCAGCAGCTTTTGTTAAATCACGGCCGAAGTTATCCAAAACAGGGGTTTTAGATTTTATATCTGAAACCTTTTTAGGTGTACTAAAGCTTTCTTCTTCGCGATAATCGTCATCGCCTCCTGTAGAAGCACTGTTTGAGATATCATCTCTGAAACCATTTTTATTCACTTCAACCTCCTGTTTAAAAACATCGTAAGTAACACCATACTGCAATAAGATTTGGGAGGCGATGTTATCATCATCTCTCAAAACCGATAACAGCAAATGTTCGGTACCAATTAAATCGCTTTTAAATATTTTGGCTTCTAAGTAAGTGATTTTTAAAACTTTTTCTGCCTGTTTTGTTAATGGAATATTGCCTAAGTTTACTGTAACACTCGAAGTACCGCGAACGGCATCTTCAATTGAGCGGCGCAATTTACCGGTATCAACCCCTAACGATCGTAAAATTTTTATAGCCATGCCATCGCCTTCGCGGATGAGGCCCAATAATAAATGCTCGGTTCCGATGTAATCGTGCCCTAAGCGGAGCGCTTCCTCCCTACTAAAAGAGATTACATCTTTAACCTGTGGTGAAAATTTTGCTTCCATAATACCTTTCTTAACAGCTACGTCCCTAAACTATAAAATAACTTTATAAAAACGAACGTACTGTTTTCTTTATTTTATCAACAATTGCGCCATATGGGTGGATAAAGAGGCTTTTGAATGCCTGAGAACCCAAAATTCAATGTAAGATTATCGTTTCGATAAATATTATTTTATTTATATCTATCTACGTAATAAGTGTTCTAAAGGTTTTAAAGGGACATTTGCCAAAAACATCCGGTTATAGATATTTTATTGTCGGTTTATTGTAAGGATTTTTTCGCTATCAAAAACTGACAATTTGTATCTTTTTACTTAGGCAATTTACAAGTTTTGACAGAAAAACAAAAAGAACGTGACATCATTTAACAATTTCATTAGATAAAAATCAACAAACTATCCGATCAATCCTACCTATTATTACCCTATTACGAAGTTAACTGTAATTAGGTTGTTTTTGTTTTCTAACATCGTAGTTTATTGTAATCCATTTATCATAAAATAAGCCTATCTTTTAATACAGAAACCAACTACAGCGCTTTAGTCGTTTCAACCATAAAGCGCTTCGGCAAATTGATGTTTATTATTTGATGATAACTTCTGTAAAAACTGTAACGGGACATCGGCAACACCAAGTTTATCACATTTTGAAACTACATCATTTAAATCGAAATGACCAGATAGCGATTGATAAAGTTCTCCATCAGTCTGCTCAAATCCCGTACTCCAATCTGTAAAATAACGCTGCTCATATTTGCCAATTTGCAGTAAAACAACCGATTCATGACGTTCGTCATTTACGATTTTGTTAAAAAGTCTGCGAATGATCCGTTCATCTCCCTCAAGTAATTGCATAAATCTCCCTTTACTCTTTGTAATCTGCAGACCTCTTACATATAATAATATCCCAGTAATGTTATTCCGATTATTAAAATCTCTGCACTGATTAAGCAAGGCTTTAAGTTCATCATTGTTAAACGAACTGCTCTCTATGCTTGTATAAATTAAATAAAAAATGGGTTTTAAAACTTCAATCTCTAATTCCATAAGGTAATTAACGCTAAATTTTCTGTTTTTCCTAAAACGCGCCTATTATCTGATTATTTCCACAACAATTCTAGCAAAACATGATCTTAACGACTCAAATTAAACAAAAAGATCACCAAAAATCTATTAATTGCCCTAATACACTAATAATCTAAAAAACAACAAGCATATCTCTTGCTTTTATTTTAGTTGCCAAAAAAAACTCATCTCTTTTTCTTTATAATGTATTACCAAACCAAAGAGAAGCAAACGTTTGCGCTTAATAATATCGGCAATATAAGCATACAATATTTATCACCCTTCAAAAAAGGCTCAAATAGTAAGCACACCATCCGTTATATACAATTTAAAGCAAACGTTTGCGCTGCATTCGCGGTTTGATCTTGACTTTTATGGTTATAGTTTAGTAATAATCATTTTACTAAAAAGTATATTATTAATGAACCTAAGAATAACTTTTAGCCCTCCCTAATCTGATTAATGCTCCTCAACAGATAACAAAACAGTAACTAATCTAACCTAAAAAACATGAAGAAAATTCTTTTAATGATTTCCTTTATTGCGTGTATTTTCGTAGTAAAGGCACAAAACCGTACTATTTCTGGTACGGTAACCGACAGTAAAAAACTCCCGCTTCCGGGAATTACCGTGACCGTTCTGGGCACAAAAACTGCCGTACAAACAGATGCAAACGGAAAATATACGATTAGCGCTGATAATGAGAGTACCCTGGAGTTTAAAGCCCTAGGTTTTACCACACAAACCATTAAAGTGGGCACAAATACTGCTGTAAATGTTTCTTTAGTAGATCAATCTACTGAGTTAGACGCCGTAACAGTTGTAGGGTATACCACAAAGAAGAAATCAGAAATTTCGAGTGCAGTAACTACCGTAAGTGGTTCGCAGCTTAATGATGTAACTTCTGTAAACCTCGGCAACCTGCTACAGGGTAAAGCGCCTGGTGTGGTGGCGAGTTCTGCTTCTGGCGACCCTACTGCTGGCTCGAATGTAGTGGTACGTGGCGTAGGTAGTATTAATGCCGGTACCGGGCCACTAATTGTAGTTGATGGAAACATTGGTGGTACGTATAACCCGGCCGATGTGGATAATATTACCATATTGAGAGATGCCGCAGCCACAGGTTTATACGGATCGAGAGCTGCCAATGGCGTTATTATTGTAACCACCAAAAAAGGAAAAGCGGGAGAAACCAGATTCAGCCTAAACTCAACCATTGGCATTGCCAAGGCTACTACAGGTAACTTTAAGCTAATGGATGCTCAACAACTTTACGATTACCAAAAATCTTTCTTTACTACTCCGCCAGCTGCTTCGGTACTAAATACCAATACCGATTGGTGGAATGAGGCCTTTAGAACAGCAATGGTAAATAACCACACGTTAACCGCATCTGGGGGGAGTGAGAAAACTCAATTTTATATCTCAGGCAACTATTTTAAAGAAGAAGGAACTTTAATCAACAACGATAAAACACAATATAGTTTAAGGGCTAACCTTACCTCACAATTGACTAAAAAACTAAAATTAACGGCTTTGTTAAGCGGAATTGTAATCAATGATAATTATAACCCTGAAAGTGCTGTTTATCAGGCTTATTTAAATATGCCATACGATCCTGCTTATAATGCGGACGGCAGTCCAACTGACCCACGGAGTATTCCTTCCTGGAAAGGTAGAGACCGCTCAAACTTTTTGCAGAGCTTGCAATACAATTATTCAAAAGCAAGAAGTTATACCACAACAGGTGATATAAACCTGGATTATGACATACTCAAAAACCTAACGGTTTCTAGTTATAACAGGGCCACCATTGCCAACGGCAGATCGAGCAATTATTATGACAGAAGAAGTCAGAGTGGCGCAACAAACCTGGGAACAGTATCTTTAGGTAATACTTTCTCTACTACACTTTTATCATCGAACAGAATTAAGTACAACGTAAATTTAGGTAACCATAGCCTGAGCGTTTTAGGTGTTGCGGAGATAGAAGGTTATAAATATGATGAAAGCGGAATTACTGCCAAAGGTTTGCCAGCCGGATTGGATGCCATAAATACAGCAACTGATATCACCAATAAACCCACAGGAAGATATGATCAGTATCAAAATATAAAATACCTTGCGCAGGCCGACTATAGCTATCAAGGCAAGTATTACTTAGTAGCTTCTATAGTAAATGAATACTCTTCGCGATTTGGGAAAAACAATCCCGCCGCAACTTTTTATCAGGCAGGCGCATCGTGGATTTTATCTAACGAAGATTTTTTAAAGAGCAATACCACACTTACCTTTCTAAAATTACGCGCCAGTTTTGGTACTACTGGTAATCAACGTTTTACCACGAACGATAGCCCTGATGGTTTTTATCAATCGTTGGGACTATATAATTTAAATGCAGGAGCTTCATACAATGGTCAAACAGGTGCCTTCCCTACCCAAATTGCCAACCCGGATTTGACCTGGGAAAAATCGAGAGCCTACAATTTAGGTCTGGATTTTGGATTATTTAAACGTATCGACATTACTATTGATGCCTATGACAAACGCAACTCTGATCTGCTATTTGCCGTTCCACTTCCTTCAACAGTGGGTTATGGAAGCATTAGAAGAAACATAGGTGCGGTAAGAAACAGAGGCATTGAGCTCACTATCAACGCTAAAAACATCCAGCAAAAAGACTTTAAATGGGAAACCAGCTTTAATATGTCTTTTAACCGCAACAAAGTTATGGAGTTAAATCAAGGCTTATTGGTAGTAAACACCAGTACCCAGCCAATAGCTTTGGGTCATGATATGGATGAATGGTACATGCAAAAATGGGCAGGGGTAAATCCGGCTGATGGCAAACCGCTTTGGGAAAAATTAGACGATCTTACTGGTGTAACCAGTACTTATAACCAGGCTACCAGACAATATACAGGTAAATCGTCAGCGCCAAAGTTTAGTGGCGGATTAACCAATACATTGGAATATAAAAACTTTACCCTTTCGGCTTTCTTAAATTTTGTATATGGCAACTGGGTATATAACGATAGCCGTTTCTATTTCGATAACGACGGGGTGTACGAAAGTTATAATCAACAGGTATTACCTAAAGGTTCGGTACGATGGACAACACCTGGCCAAACCGATGCAACCCATCCACAGGCTAAATTCGGCGGTAATCTTCAATCGCATCAAACCTCTACCCGCTTTTTAGAAGATGGAAGTTATTTAAGATTGAGAAATGTAACCGTAGGATACAATTTACCTACCACTTGGTTAAAAAAGGCCTCAATAAATGCAGCCCGCTTGTATGTGAGCGGCGACAACCTATTTACGGCCACCAAGTTTTCGGGTGTAGATCCTGAAGTTGATCTTACTGGTGGTATTTCGTCTTTCAGATATCCAACCAGCAGAAGATTTGTTTTTGGCGTTAACCTAACATTCTAATTATTAATAAGATTATCATGAAAATATACCATAATCACATCATAAAATTCGCCATTGTAGCCAGTGTTATTCTTTCTGCATCTGCATGTCGTAAAACTTATTTCCCCTCTGATAAAGCGGAAGATAGTGGGTTATTAACTACAATCGAAGGTAAGCGTACGGCCACCTTAGGTAATTATGCTACCCTAAAATCATTAAACTACGAAAATAATTACCATTGGCTAGCCGAGCTCCCTTCTGATGAAGTAGCTCAGGGGCAAAACTCATCAAGTGATGTAACCAATTTATATAAGTATACCCACCTGGTAAATTCTGCCAATGCAACTGCTTATTTCCAGCAAGCCTATTATGTTGCATCTGCAACAAATAAAATCATTAAGCTTATTCCAGATGGTTCATCTGCTGATTTACTGCAAATTAAAGGTGAAAACTTATTCCTAAGGGCGATGTTGCACTTTAACCTGGTACGCATGTTCGGAAGGCCTTATGCACAGAACCCTACCACCAATGCTGGAGTTCCAATTTTGAGCGAAACGGTAAGTGAAACCGACGCTGCTATAATCAAAAGAAGTACAGTTGCCCAAGTTTACGATTTTGTAATTGCTGATCTATTAAAAGCTGCGCAATGTATCACTGCAGAGAAAAGCAATAGCTTCGCTACAAAAATGGCTGCTTATGCACTCTTATCAAGAGTTTATCTTTATATGGATAACAACGCCAAAGCCGTAGAATATGCCAACCTGGTTATCAGCTCAAACAAGTATCAATTGATGCAGGATGCCGCCTATCAAACCTATTTTAGAGGCGATCCAGAAAAAAATACCGAAAATATCTTTGCCATCAAACACACCAAAACCGAGAACTACGATTATTCAGCTATTGGCTCGTTATACTATAGTGGCGATGCCAATGGTAATGCCTTAGGCCAGGGAGAAAGCGGATGGGGAGAAATATATGCTTCGGTAAAGTATTATAATTTTCTTAATAAATATCCTCAGGATAAAAGAAAAAGCTTTATTTCACCTTTAATCGTAAATGGCGTACAACAGTTAAATACAAAACTAACCCCTGCTGCACCTATTTATTATGTAAATAAAAATAACCTGCAGGAAGGCGTGATTAATTTAACATCACCTGTTTACCTCCGTTTAGCAGAAATGCACCTAAACAGAGCGGAGGCCAATGCCAAGCTGAACAATACGCAATTGGCTTTAGATGATGTGAATATAATTAGAACCCGTGCAGGAATTCCAGCTTATACTTTGACAGATGTTACGCCAACACACAACATTTTAGATATTGTACTGGAAGAAAGATGGTTAGAACTGGCTTTTGAAGGTCAACGGGCTTACGACCTATTTAGAAATAACCGTCCAGTGGTAAGAGATTACCCAGGCACACACTCTACTATTAATGGCTCAGTTAATCAAACCATTAACCCTACTGATGCGCGGGTAATTTATTTTATCCCACAAACCGAAAGAGATAAAAATCCTAATTTATCTCAAAACCCATAATAAAAGACAAATTTCATATTATCAAAAAACAAAAGCCTTTCAATCCTGAAAGGCTTTTGCTTTAACTAATGCTTACGGTATCTACTAAGAATTATCCGCTAGCTAAATGTAAAACTTTTGTATTGCGTTACACAGCAAGATATATTTTATGAACGAATTATGATAATTACATTAAAACGAGATTAGAATTGGCAGTTCATTCGTCATTGGTTCATTAGTTGGCATGATGCAGAAAAGCATTCCGTGTTAATTTGTGGCTAAAAGTTTATTAAAGTATAATCATAAAGCACTTTGTAATGGGCTTGTTGTTCTTATCTTTGTGAGCAATTTTGGCGTTGCCATTATTTGGTTGGGTAAAACAGTCTGTAAGAAAAACTGTTAACCTTCCTTTAATATCAATCTTAGTATTAAACTACTTTAAAAACAACACATTATAATGTCAGACGAGAAAATAATCTTTTCAATGGCAGGTGTAAACAAAATTTACCCTCCACAAAAACAGGTTTTAAAAAATATTTACCTTTCTTTCTTTTACGGTGCCAAAATCGGGGTTATTGGTTTAAACGGCTCTGGTAAGTCATCTCTTTTAAAAATCATTGCCGGTTTAGATAAATCTTACCAAGGCGAAGTGGTTTTCTCACCAGGTTATTCGGTCGGTTATTTAGCACAGGAGCCGATCTTGGATCCTGAAAAAACCGTGCGCGAGGTGGTTGAAGAAGGCGTTGCCGAAGTAACTGCTATTTTAAAAGAGTACGAAGAAGTAAACGAAGCTTTCGGCTTAGAGGAAAACTACTCAGATCCTGATGCCATGGATAAACTGATGGCCAGACAAGGCGAACTTCAGGATAAAATTGATGCATTAGGTGCCTGGGAAATTGATTCGAAATTAGAAAGAGCTATGGATGCCTTGCGTTGTCCTGATCCTGACACTAAAATCGGTGTATTATCAGGCGGTGAGCGCCGTCGTGTGGCCATGTGCCGTTTATTGCTTCAACACCCTGATGTATTATTATTGGATGAGCCTACCAACCACTTGGATGCCGAAAGTATCGATTGGTTAGAACAATTCTTACAAAATTACGAAGGAACCGTTATTGCAGTTACCCACGATAGGTATTTCTTAGATAATGTTGCCGGATGGATTTTAGAACTAGACCGCGGTGAAGGTATTCCATGGAAAGGAAATTACAGCAGCTGGTTAGATCAAAAAGCAAAACGTTTATCGCAGGAAGAGAAAACAGAAAGCAAGCGCCAGAAAACATTAGAACGCGAGTTAGAATGGGTACGTATGGCACCAAAAGCACGTCATGCAAAATCTAAAGCACGTTTAGCCAACTACGATAAATTAGCTTCAGAAGATGGCAGAGAAAGAGAAGATAAATTGGAACTTTTCATCCCTGCTGGACCTCGTTTGGGTAATGTGGTAATTGAAGCAACAAATGTTACCAAAGCTTATGGCGATAAGGTATTGTTCGATAATTTAAACTTCTCCCTTCCGCCGGCAGGTATTGTGGGTATTATTGGTCCCAATGGTGCAGGTAAAACCACTTTATTCCGTTTAATTACCGGACAGGAAGAAGCAGATGCTGGTACATTCCGTGTAGGCGAAACCGTTGAGTTGGGTTATGTAGATCAGATGCACAACGATTTAGATGCCGATAAAACCGTTTACGAAAACATTACCGATGGATTGGACAATATCCAATTGGGCACTAAAGCCGTTAACGGACGTGCCTATGTTTCAAAGTTCAACTTTAATGGTGGCGATCAACAGAAAAAAGTAGGCATCCTATCAGGAGGTGAGCGTAACCGTGTACACTTGGCCATTACCTTGAAAAAGGGAGCCAATGTATTGCTACTGGATGAGCCAACCAACGATATCGACGTAAACACTTTACGTGCCCTGGAAGAAGCCTTAGAAAACTTTGGTGGTTGTGCCGTAGTGATCAGTCACGATAGGTGGTTCTTAGATAGGATTTGTACACACATCCTGGCGTTCGAAGGTAATTCTGAAGTTTATTTCTTCGAAGGGAACTATTCAGATTATGAAGAAAACCGCAAGAAACGTTTAGGTGATGTTACCCCAAAACGCATCAGATATAAAAAACTAAATTAATACAAAGTCCCGATGAGAATCGGGACTTTTTTGTTTGAGGTGTAATTTGGAAATTATTTTTTAACGTTATCGTCATTCCCGTGCATGCGGGAACCACGAAGTGCTCAGCGAAGCTAATCTTAAAGCCTATTGCATTACAATTATTCATAGGCTTTCTTCTCTCCAAAGGCATTCATGAGCACTACGTGGTTCCCAATCTAGTTAGGAAATCAATGCCAGTTTTTCAAGGCTTTTTTTACTGCAGCATCTGTTACTTCTTCCATTATTTTATAACCTGCAAGGTTTGGATGAACACCGTCAACCGTTAGTTCGGCACGCTGCCCTTTTCGTTCATCTACCAGCGGTGTCCAATAATCTAAAACTGTATAATTTCTTTCTTTGGCGTAGGCCACAATTTTTGCATTTAAGTCCACAATGCTATCGGCCGCTTTAATGCGCTTATTCCATGGATATTCGTAAACAGGCAGGTATTTACAGAGTATCACTTTAATGTGATGCAGCCTCGCCAGTTCTGCCATCGATTTAATGTTATCCATAATTTTATCGATGGTAACATGGCCTGTATTGCCGGCTATATCATTGCTCCCGGCCAAAATGATCACTACCTTTGGTTTAAGATTAATTACATCCTGCCGGAAACGGATGAGCAGTTGTGGCGAAATCTGCCCGCTTATCCCCCTATCCAGATAAGGTTTATCCTTAAAATATTCAGGATCTTTTTGCTTCCAGAATTCGAATATCGAACTCCCTAAAAAAACAACTCTTTTTTCTTTTCTGGTTGGTGGCGGTAAAAGTTCATTTTCTTTCTGGTACTTACTTAATGCAGCCCAATCATCAGCAAAATTCTCCTTTTTAGGTTTACTATTTAACGAATCTGTCTTCAGCTGTGCAAACGAACTGCTTGCAAAGACCAATAAAAAAAAGATTAGGATTTTACTTTTCATGGGATATTCGATTTGAACAAAACGCTAAACTAATTAATTCCCCATTAATTAAATTCTTCTCCGCTTAAATTTAAATTCGTTCTGTTTCTTTTATTGCCAAACTGACTCAGGTTATAACCCAGTGTTGCCTGCACAAAGCGGCTGATAAAGCGTGTCCTGTTTTCGGATATAGAATTGTTGCTGATACTGGTGCTAAAAAGTGAGCCTTGATTAAACAGATCGTTCGCCTGGATAGAAAAAAGGAGTTTATTATCTTTCAAGAAGGAAGTATTCAACCCCATGTTCACCAATAATGGGTTGCCGGCATATAGGTTATAGCCAAAATTTAAACTTTTAGATGCCGATGCATTTACCCTAAAACGTTTGCTTGGAATCCAACTGGCACTGCCATTTAAAGCCAGAACCTGGACATTCTTAATGTTCTGGTTCATTACAGAGTAAGTGTTTGAACTAAAGCTATACGATACACTGCTATTGAAGGAATATTTTTTCTCATTCAGATTAAACCTAAAAGCATTCGAAACATTAATTCCACCGCTCCGGTTTAATACATTTTCGGTATAAAAAACATTGCGGCTATAGGCAATATTTCCATTAATGGAGAGCGACAGTTTGTTGGTTAACAACCTTTTATTGAAGGAATAATTACCACCTATGTTATAAACACCATTTACATTCTCGTAGGTGGTTTGTTGTTTTAAACTGTTTAGCGTATCTCTCAGAAAAACCGTATTACTTACAACACTATTAAAAGCAAAAGTTCCTGACAAACCTGCCATAATACTCAATCCCGATTTGAGGTCAAATTGATTATAGCTCAAATCGGCAGTATGGCTCGAAGTTGCTTTCAGATCTGGGTTACCGATAATCAGATTCTGTACATCGTTATTGTTTCTAACGGGTTGTAGTTTATTAAAATCGGGCGAACTGGTGTAACCATTATAGCCAAAACTTAAATTCCCATTGTCTTTAATCTGATAACTTAAATTGGCAGATGGCGAAAAGTTTAACTGATAGTTTTTTAACTCTTGCCCTGTGTTCTGGTATTTACCGATAATAATACTGGGCGAAAAATTAAGTCCTAAATTATAACTGATCCGCTTTGCGTTGGTATTAAAACCGATACCAAAATTCTGATTGATAAAATTAGAGACATAATCCTGCCCCAGCGAATCGACAACAAAACTGTTTCCCAACGGATTGGTAACCGTTGTAGTTTGCAAATTGCGGCTCCTGCTAACTGAAAAACGGTAAGACAGGTTAATAAAACTGTATCCTGTACTGTCGTTTGGCTTTTTTAATGAATTGGAAAATTGGAAATTGCCCCCAAAATTGGAGTTCGAGGTATTATTATCAACCAATCTGTTCAGTAAAGAATCTTTAACCAGTACGTTGGTGGTTTCGTTGTAATACCTTATAATATCATTAATTGTACTGTTTGAGTTTCCTTCGCTTGTGCCAAAATTAAATCCCATAGATAACGACCTCTTATTATTAGCCAACCGCCTAGACCAATTAATACTTCCATTAACATTAGGATTACTGTTCCTTGAACCTGAATTAGACAGTAGATCCTGTTTGATAAAACCTGTTTTATTGGAAGTGGAAAACGCATCGTTATGGGTATTGGCCAAAGCCCCATTAAGCGAAATATTAAGGTAATTCTTCTTTGTGGCCCCATTTAAACCGAGGTTGATGTTATTGTTTAGCGATCTGGAATTATTGGCGCTTTCTCTTAAGTCGAATATTGTTCCCTGCGGGTTAAACGTTTCGAGGTAATTACTCTGAATAGATTTATTAATTCCGTTACTAAAATGATAGCCGCCATTAAAGCTAAATTCCTTCGAAATTTTGTCTCTGATATTACCATTTAAACCTCCATTGTTCATTTTGGTAAACTCATTATTCGTGATACCATAACGGCTTCCAAAACCAATTTGCTTCGTTTTTCTCCATATGCTACCATTACCGCCTAAATTATGTGCATTATTGGTGGCAGAACTCATATTTACTCCGCCAAAAACACCTTTGTCCATGCCAGGCTTAGTAATCAGGTTCAACATTTTTTGTGGCGTACCTACTTTTATGCCTGTAAAACTGGCTTCATCACCATAATCCTCAATTACCTGTAGTTTAGCAATAATATCGGCGGGCAACTGTCTGATGTAATCTTCTACGTTACTGGTAAAAAAATCCTCACCATTTACCCGCAACTTGGTCATTTTTTTTCCCATGGCAGTAACAGCACCTTTTTCGTCAACCTCAATACCTTGCAGTTGTTTTAACAGATCTTCCACTTTATCATTTTCTCTTACGGTATAGGCAGCAGCGTTATACTCAATCGTATCTTTCTTGATCTTAATGGGGTCTACCTTTACTTTAACCTCCACATCTTCGAGACGGATCGTTTCCATCTTGAGCATAATGGGTTCTAAAACGGAGTTTTTTTTCGAAGATTCGATTTCGTAGATAGAAGCAAACGGCCTGTAGCCCAATGCGGTAATGGTAAGGTAGAATTTATTTCGGGTTACTTTTGCGAATGCAAAGTTTCCCTTCGCATCTGAATTTGAGCGGAGTGTATCTTTATCGGTAATCAATCGGATGCTTACGCCCTCAATAGGCTTCTTCAAAGAATCGATTACACTACCACTTATTTTAAACTGAGACTGAGCGAGAGCGTTAAAGGAAAGTGTGATCAGTATAAAAAATATTAAAAAGCATAAATTATTGCTTTTTTTCATCCCTCGGACCTCTTTTGTAAATCACAAGACCATTTAAGAAATTACGCAGAATCTGATCGCCGCAAGGTTTAAAATTCTCATGGTCTTCATTTCTGAAAATATCGCCCAGTTCTGCCTTGGTTACCTTAAATCCAACCAGGTCGCAAATGGTTATGATATCTTCTGTTTTTAATGATAGGGCTACTCTTAGTTTTTTTAATATATCGTTGTTGCTCATTTTTAATGTTTGAATTAGAGAATGTCTGAATTAGTGAGTGATTGAGTTAGCGGATTATAGCGTGATTAAATTAGAAAATTTATGAATGAGTATATTGAACGATTGAGCTATTGAATAAACGGTTAAATGAATAAATTATTGAATGACTACAGAAATAAATCTAGAACTTTAAGCCCCGTTTTTCCAATGAACCAATGAACCAATGAACTAACTCGCTACTTCTAATTTAAGTTTTTTTCCTTTAATTTTTTCGCCGCTCAATGCTTTCAATAATTTTTCTACTTTGCTTCTTTTAACCGCGACGTAACTGGTGGTATCTTTAACTTCGATCAGGCCAAGATCTTCTTTTGTTAAATTACCTTTCTGCAAAAATAAACCTACAATATCAATTTTGTTAATTTTATCCTTCTTGCCATGTGCAATGTATAAAGTTACCCAATCGCTGGCTTCTGGTAATTTATACTTTTCGGATAAAACTTCCTCCTCAATATCTTCCGGCAAATACTTATAGTGTTCTTCTGAAGTTAAAATGGCATAGGCCGTTCCTTTTGCATGCATCCTTGCCGTTCTGCCATTGCGATGGATATAGGCATCTTCGGTGTAAGGTAATTGATAATGTACAATATGTTCCACCTCAGGAATATCCAGACCACGGGCAGCCAGATCTGTTGTGATTAAAATCCGATGGCTACCATTTCTAAATTTAAGCAATGCCTTTTCTCGATCGAACTGTTCCATCCCACCATGAAAAACATCGTGACCTAAACCATTTTCGAAAAGTAAATCACTTATCCGATCTACAGTTTCCCTGTGGTTACAGAAAACCAATGTATTTTTACTACCTATTTTACTCAGTAATCTGAAAAGGTAATCTAACTTATCGGCAGCAGGTGCTGTTATTTTTCTGAGCTTTAGATCTGGTTTTGCTTCGATATTTTTTGAAAAATCGACTTCAACAGGCACATTTAGCTTTACAAAAGCAGGAATTTCTTCCATTTTGGTAGCAGAAGTAAGTATACGCTGTTTTAACGAAAGCAGTGAGCCAATGATATAAGACATGTCTTGCTCAAAGCCAAACTCCAGTGCTTTATCAAATTCATCTAAAACTAAGGTTTCGATAAAAGATTCGTCAAAGTTTTGATGCTCTAAATGGTAAGCTATCCTGCCAGGCGTTCCGATCAGGATGGCAGGTGGGTGTGCAAGATTATTCTTCTCTATCCGTACGGCATGACCACCGTAACAGCAGTTTACTTTAAAAGAAGTACCCATTTGTTTAAAAACCTGCTCTATCTGTAAGGCAAGCTCTCTCGAAGGGACCAAAACCAAGGCCTGTACCCCTTTTACTCCGGTTTTTAGGTTGGAAAGTAATGGCAATAAAAAGGCCAGCGTTTTCCCCGAACCCGTTGGCGCAATCAATATTACATCTTTACCAGTCTTGGCTGCTTTTACAGAAGACTCCTGCATCTCATTAAGTGCAGTAATATTTAATTTTTTTAAGGCATTTTCTATCATTCCGCCATAAAGGTAATCATTTCTCTTTACGCCCAGAACTACAGCCTTAGTTACGGCTTGAAAAATCTTTCCCTAAGTTTCCGCAGCGTAGAAAAGTTTAATCTTTTCTCGAGCAACATTAACATGTTACCACGTTTTGACATTGATGATAGCACTTTTTCGTTAACGGCATCAACCGAAGATAAGATCTTGTCAGCCAGTTCATCTGCAAATTTATTCGCTCTGCTATTTTGTAATAACTGGAGCTCTTGAATTAATTCTGCTCTCATAATTAAGATTTTTTAATGAATGTACAAATATTAACGGACCGAATAATAATTTGTTTCAACAAATAATAAGTTCATCCAAACTATTATCACTAACTTGTTGATAACTAACTTTTTGTTAGCAAATAAACAACCTAACCTTAACACATATTTAATTTTTAGCACTTATTTTTATAAAAACCTGATTACCATTCGTCCCAAAGGGATTCCTTTGGAATTAACCTCAAAAAATACAAATGTATGATGTGGAAAAAATTTAGTGGTGAAATTATTCAATCTTCAATCCTCGAAGAAGTAGAAAACGCGATTATCAGAGAAAGCCAAAACGGCTTTAAGCTTAAAGTTTGCATCGGTACCGATTCGCAGGTAAAAGGCGCAGTAACCGATTTTGCAACCGTAATTGTGCTGTTAAGAGAACATCATGGCGGTTTTATGTACATCCATCAGGAAAAAAGCACACAACAGGTAAGCATTAAAGAAAGAATGTTAATGGAAGTGCAAAAATCAATCGAAACTGCTTATTCTATTTGTGATTTACTTGATATTTATGACGTGGCTTTAGAAGTACATGCCGATATCAACACCAGTCCATCGTTTAAATCGAACAAAGCACTTAACGATGCCATGGGATATATTTTAAGTATGGGCTTTATTTTTAAGGCTAAACCAGAAGCATTTGCCAGTTCTACCTGTGCAGATAAAATGGTGCATTAGTGTAAAGCTTTGACAAATTTATTGGCCAAATGCTAGAAATTTGTCAAAGCTGATTATTTAATGAACATTTTTTTTTGGAAAGCAATTGCAGTAGCTTTTTGGTTATTGCAGTCCCGCTCCCGCTTCTGCCGACTGAAATATCGGCATCTCGCTTTGATCGGGTTTAGGCGGCTTAAACAGTACAGCTATTCGGGGCAAAACAGACAACCAATATCAATCTCTTTACAAACTATACAGTTAAGTCTTCGACTATTCCACCATTGACATCACTTTATATTTATTTGAATATGAATGGTTTACAAACTACGCATTTCCACCTAACTAGGCCATAGCACCATATCCCCGTTCTACTTAAATCCGGCCTAACAAATTTTTCGGGCTCCACCGACACGGCCAACCTACTAACTTCGAAAGAAAACGGCGAAGCCCTCATGAATGCAGCTGAAAACTATAATATAAAATGAATAAATTTTCAGCCGGTGTTTTTTGTTTCTTTTTGACAGCAAAAAGAAAGAGCCCATCGGCGGCGGCGAGCCGAGGAAAGCATGAGCTGTAGGCAAAAAATTAACCCAAAGACTGACATTAAATCCACAAGCTTTAACTTATTCCCTCAACAAAACCCCATCTTTGTTGTTGTGCTTTAAAACAAAAATTTGAAAACTTATAGATTAGAATTTACCCAAAAACTCCCTGTTGATCTTGATACCGCCTGGGACTTTTTTTCTTCGCCAATAAACCTGGCCGAAATCACCCCAAAGAATATGACCTTTGATGTAACCTCACCAAACATCGTCAATACTAAAATGTACCCTGGCCTGATTATCACCTATAAGGTTGCCCCATTGTTTGGCATTAAATTAAACTGGGTAACGGAGATAACACACGTTAAGGATAAGGAGTATTTTATCGACGAGCAACGGTTTGGTCCATTTGCTTTCTGGCACCACCAGCACCATTTCGAAAAAATAGATGGCGGTGTATTAATGCACGATACCTTACACTATAGCATTGGCTGGGGACCAATCGGTGTTATCGTAAATGCCATGGTGGTGAACAACAAAATCAACGAAATTTTTAAGTTCCGTTACCAAAAGGTTGAGGAATTATTTTCTATGCGCTAATTACCATTTTTTCGTTGAAATGGTTTCAGCTTTCTTTTTGGCTTTTTCAACCCTATTGGTTGCTAAATACTTCTTAAAATCATCACCAAATTTTTCTATCTTATTATAAGCGCTGTTTAAAATGTCTTTCCATGCGCCCGCACTCAATTTGCCAGGCGTACGCTCTAATGGTACGCCAATTTTAGTAGTCGCTACAAAATTCCCATAGCGGTCTCTTTGATATGGGATAAACAGTATATCGGTTAACCAAAACCTATATTTGCCATTACGCGCCTCAAAAACGAAATTATAACTTACTTCTCCGCTTGGATGGCCAGCTACCAAAATTGTTTTATCAATTACCATAGTTCCTTTAGCCAAAACAGAAGAATCGGTAGCACTTTCTTGCCTCATCGATTTTTTATAAGCAACATTAACAAAAGATTTAGCCCTTTGCAACAAGGTATCTTTGCTTATCATTTGCGAGTCTACCACCTGATAATAAATAAATTTACCATTATCATCTTTCGAAAACTGTTTTTGCTGCGCAGATAATTGAATTGAAAAAAGAACAAGAATAATAAAAAGAAGATGTTTCATTTGGAATCGGTTAACAGGCAAATGTAATTATTTAAAGGTACGAAAAAGCCGTCCCGATTTACATCTGGACGGCTTGATATTAACATTTTTATTTCCTTAAAAAGCGTAAACGGCTGCCAAAGAGAATTGGCCACCATTCGGTGCCGCAGCGCCACCTTCTTTGAAGAACGGTTTATCACTATTGTGGTCTAATCTTACTTCTGGGATAAATGTTAAACCACCAGATTTAATGTTTGCAGTAAGTGTTACTGCAGTAAAAGCAGTAGCCGGAACTGCACCCGCGGCTTTAAATTTAAAGTACTCACCTCTTAAACCTAAAGTTACTGCATCCAATACAGCAAATTGAGGGTATAAGGCAGCACCTGCGTAACTTCCCGGTACCGAACTATCTTTGATATCATAATTGGCTGCATTTAAACCCAATTTAAATTTCTCTGTAATTTGATATGAAGTGGTTAAATCGATAATCGTTCCATACCCGCCAAAACCAGCTCCCGATAAGGCATTGATGTAAGCAGTCCAGCCTTCAACAGGAGCAACCATTAACTGGCCACCGATAGCCGAAACACCTCTCGAAGCGGAATAAACATTCCAATCGTTAAATAAACCAGCCATTAAACTTACTTTATCGCTGAATTTATAAGTAGCTTTAATTCCCGCATTTTGGAACGGACCATTGGTAAACAGGTAGGAAGTAGAATAGTTAAAGTTTCCAACTGGAGAGATTACCTCATATCCAATAAATGTACCCATGTAACCTGCTGTCATGCTAAACTGATCAGTAAAATCGTAGTTAACATATAAGTTTTGAATATTAAAAGACGAACCTCCGGCTGCAGCATCAGGAATAGATTGCGATTGTCCTCTAGGGCCAAAAGAAAGCTCTCCAACAAATGAAGCTTTACCTGTTTTTTTCTTCAAGGCAATATCAATCATACCTAACGATACCGAGTTGTGATCAGTTACAAAAGATGTTTTTCCGTTTAATGGATTTTTAGCAAAATCATACTTAAAGTACGTATCTACCGATCCTGAAATTTCAAGTGGTGATGTAGTGGTCTCTTGAGCCAGGGCACACGTAGTGCTGGCCATTGCAAAAATAGCGGTTAAAAGTTTCTTCATGTTTGAGCTTATTTTGAGTTTAGATATTATAAAATCCTTAAGATACTGATTCTGTTAATGGACTGTTTTTTTCGATATAGATCGCTCTTTCTTCAACTAGCAAGGTACCTTGAGAGTATTTCTCGTCATGTTGAGATGCATCAAGTCCCATTTCTTCTTCTTCTTCTGATACGCGGATCGGTTGAATCAGGTTGATGAATTTGAAGATGATAAATGATACAACAAAACTGAAGATGATTACAATTACAGCACCTTTTAATTGCGTGATAAAGAAAGCCGGGTTACCATAAAACAAGCCATCAGCACCAGCAGCATTTACTGTTTTTGTTGCAAAAACACCGGTTAACAACATACCAACGATACCGCCCACACCATGACAAGGAAAAACGTCTAATGTATCATCTAAACTGGTTTTTTGTTTCCAAGAAACTACAAGATTAGAAATAACTGCGGCAATAGCACCAATAAATATACTAGATGGAATACTTACAAAACCTGCACCTGGTGTAATGGCTACCAAACCAACTACTGCACCGATACAAAAACCTAAAACCGAAGGTTTTTTACCTCTTGCAACATCAAAGAACATCCACGATAAACCTGCAGCACCAGCAGCCGTATTGGTAGTTAAGAATGCCGAAACAGCTAAGCTATTTGCACCTAATGCAGAACCTGCATTAAAACCGAACCAACCGAACCATAATAAACCTGTACCAATTAATACGTAAGGGATATTTGCAGGCGGAACTTCTTTATGCTCTAAGTGAGATTTTCTACGTTTTAAAACCAATGCGCCAGCCAATGCAGCCATACCAGCAGAAATGTGAACTACGGTACCTCCCGCAAAATCCAATACACCCATTTTAAACAAGAAACCTTGTGGGTGCCATGTCCAGTGGGCTAACGGAGAATAAACGAATATTGCGAATAAAACAATAAATAAGATGTATGAGGTAAAACGGATACGCTCTGCTACGGCACCTACCACTAAACCTGGGGTAATAATGGCGAACATTAATTGAAACACTGCAAATAAAGAAAGCGGAATGGTTAAGTCTGCTCCTCCCTGAAGATGTGGTGCTCCAGAATTTACACCTTTAAAGAACAAAAACGTTGAGGGATTTCCAATGAAACCACCAATGGTATCTCCGAAGGCTAAACTAAAACCTACTACTGTCCATAAAACTGTAATTACTCCTGCCGCTACCACACTTTTAATCATGGTAGATAATACATTTTTTCGGTGAACCATTCCACCATAAAAGAATGCAAGGCCTGGAGTCATTAAAAATACAAGCGCAGAAGCGATTAATATGAATGCAATATCAGGCCCACTATACTTGCCTTCATCAAAATTAGGAAGAAGTGGAATAAATAGAGCGAAAATTGCGACAATCATCAATATCGCAAAAGGCGCATACTGTTTAAAGGAGAATTTACTCATAGTTTTTAGTTTAATTTGTTTGTATTGTTTAAATAATTGAAATATGCTTGATTTATTTTTCTAAAAATACGACATATTGTAGTTTTTACACCATTTAATTGAAATATTTTAATAAAAACAAGTGATTTTTATAAAACAACACAAAAATTAACCTTAAAAATAAAAATACCAAAAAATACAGGGGATTTTAATACAAGTTTTTAATAAAAACAAAATCACATATTAACCATCATTTATATGATTTTACCCAAAATTTGTAAAATTTTGACTAAAAAAACCGATCATTAACAGAAAAACCCATGAAATTTCATGGGTTTTTAAAAAAATCGTTAAAAAATTTAACTTTTTACGAAAAATAAGCAGATCCTTGAACCACTCCTCTTTTTTCGATTTCTTTATCCATATAGGTTTGAATTGCCGATTTGTTAAGTCCCCAGTTAGGCGCAATCAACAAATCCCAATCCGAAATGCCAAAAAGCCGCTGAATAACAATATCCGGACGTAATAAAGGGATTAATTCGCAAAGTAAGTCGGTATATTCTTCTAGAGAAAACAATTTAAAGGGTTCCTTTTTATACTTAGCGCCCATTATCGATCCTTCTACAACATGAAGGTGATGGAACTTTACAAACTTGATTTGCGGAAAACGGTTAATTTCATGAATGTAGCCGTGCATCTGCTCGCGGGTTTCCCAGGGGAAGCCAAAAATGGTATGCACGCACAGATCGAGCTTACTATCTTTTAAAAGTTCTACAGCAGCAACAAATTCGCCATGACTGCAACCTCTGTTGATCTGATCGAGGGTTTCATCATAAATCGATTCCATGCCCATTTCTAAATCTACATCGAAGCGGTCGGTATAACTTTCTAACAAAGCTACCTTTTCTGCATCGATACAATCAGGACGTGTACCCACAGCAAAACCAACAATATCTTCGGTATTAATCGATAGCGCTTCATCATACATCATCTTTAAATAATGTACTGGTGCATAGGTATTGGTATTAGGCTGGAAATAAACAATATACTTATCAGCTTTATAAGAAGTTTTAGCCCTTAACATGCCTTCGGCAAGCTGATCTTTAATATTTGGATTTTTACGCGAAGGCTCCGGCGTAAAAGAATCTACGTTACAATACGTACAACCACCGTAACCTTTGCTCCCATCGCGGTTGGGGCAGGTAAAACCACCATCTACAATTACTTTAAATACACGCTGCCCTTTATACTTTTCGCGCAAATGCGTGCCGTAATTTTTATAACCCTTTATCCCTGAATCTACTAGTGTTCCCATTATTTGCAAAAATACGCTTTTTGTTCGAGACGAGTGATTAGGGAGGTGAGATTTGAGATATTAGACAAGAGATGTGAGATTTGGCGTACAATTAGGGTTTAGGGTTTAGGGTTTAGGGTTTAGGGTTTAGGGTTTAGGGTTTAGGGTAAACAACCAGCAACTCAACAGTGTTTAAAAATTTAGTTTTTTTTTTCAGAAAAGCAAAGCCTGTGGTTCGTCGCAGTGCCAGTCCCGCCACATGCTCATACGCCTGCAGGCCTTACACACAGGGCTGGTATCCGCCTGTCGGGTTTAGAAAACTGAGTTTAAGCACAGTTTTGAGTTACTTAAACCCGGTAGCAGCGAACACGATCCCGATTTTTCTATCGGGAGAAGTAAAGCGGATAACGGGGCTTTCGGAACCGATTGAAACAGAACCCTGCTTTTCAAAATGCGAAAATGGGATTTGGAGCGGTAAGATTTAGCATATATATAAGGTAGAGGGTTTAGGGTTTAGGGTTTAGGGTTTAGGGTTTAGGAAAAACACGCTGCTGCTCATCAGGATTTAAAAATTTAGTTTTTTTTAGAAAAGCAAAACCAGTGGTTCTTCGCAATGTTAGTCCCGCCACATGCTCATACGCCTGCAGGCCTTACACACGGGGCCGGTATCCGCCATGTCGGGTTTGGAAAACTGAGTTTAAGCACAGGTTTAACTTAGCTAAACCCGGTAGCAGCGAACACGATCCCGATTTTTCTATCGGGAGAAGAGAAG
>NZ_JBFTSB010000013.1:0-64562 GCF_056399805.1 Pedobacter sp. 01N310 | reverse complement strand
ATGACACCGGTAATAGTAAAGTTTGCTAGTATAAAATCTGGTAAGAACAATTTAAGTAAAGAGGCTGCAGGGGAAGTCATATAAAGTGAAATAGTAAAATGCAAAGCTATTTGTTTTTACCGTCCTCCACAACTTTTGGTATTGATCCACATTCTGAGAAAATCGGGAAATTTTATATTGGGCATACCGAAGATATTAACAAAAGACTTCTTCGGCATAATAAAGGCCAGGTAACTTCAACCAGAGGTAAAGGTCCGTGGACTATTGTTTACCAAGAATATTTTCCTAGTCGAGCAGAAGCTGTACAGAGAGAACTTGAAATCAAGTCGAAAAGACCAGTAAATATATCGAAAGGCTAGTTGTCGATGGTGGAACTGATGGACACGTCCCGACCTAAAGTCGCGATGCTTCAAAGGCATAAGGGTTCGATGCCCGCTCCGGGTACGAATGGGAACCTTACACATTTTTGAAGAAGGTTGCTCTTTTTGAAGCAACCCTTTCTTTTTTAATTTCAATACGTTATAGTTAATAACGAAGTGTATGCTGAATTGCTTCTGGAGATGAGCGAACTACAACCACAGCATCGGCCAGGCCCGGAGCGCTTGCCTTTAACTTTATCGTTCCAGTGCTTTTGGTACTTTTGATGACCACCAGCGCCCGCCCTTTCCATGCCCTACGTGAGTTGGAAACATAGGGATCTTCATCTTTCAGGTTCGCATTGTCTACTCCAATAACCTTCCCTGGACCCTCAATCTCAAAATTTACCCTGTTTTCAGAATTTGGCTGCAACACACCGTTTTTATCGGTCAGCTCAACAGTTACAAATACCAAGTCTTGTCCATTTGCACTGATTTCACTGCGATCTGCCGTGAGCTTTATCCTCGCCGTGTTTGCCGAGGTTCTGAGTGTGGCTTTTTTCACTTCTTTACTATCCTGAACACCAACAGCAAGCAATTCTCCAGCAGCGTAGGGAACGGTAAAAACAGCCTTAAACTCTTGAACTATGCTGGTTTCCTGCTCTCCTATCAGTTTTTTATTAAGGTATAAACGAACCACAGGATATTTGGAATAAACCTCAACCTGAAGCTGTTTACCCTCATATCCCGGCCATGTCCAGCTTTCCCAGGTTGGCCATACCGACCACAATGTTTCTTTGATTTCCAATGGTTCCGGGGCTGGTTCACGGACGGCCATATAGAGTTTTTCATTATCGTTATACAACATGCTCCGGTAATGGGAAATGGGTTTCCGCCATCCGGTCAGGTCAATATCGCCGCAGTAAGCGCCATGCCATGGAAAAAAAGTATTCTCCCAATGCTCACCGGGTACCTCACCCGAATAATAATAACGGCCTATGCCCGATTCGCCAAGGTAGTCGAGTGCAGTCCAAACAAAGTCTCCGATGATATAGCTATTGTTATTTACAAGTTTCCAATTGGCAAAAGCATCTCTGGGATAGGATTCTGTTTGAACAATGATCCTGGAAGGTACTCTTTGATGATCTGCTATAGCCCTGTGCAACTGATAATTATAACCAGCAACATCATGCTGTACCATTAATGGATCAAATATTTCCCAATCCTTATCCCAGGTAGTCATTGCTGAGGTTACAGGACGGGTAGAATCAATTTCATGAACAGCATCTACCAACATTTTTGCGGTATGTACCGCCTGTGGTTCCTTCCGTTCTATGATCTCATTCCCTATGCTCCACATGATAATCGAGGGATGATTCCTATCCCTAAGCACCATTGCATTTATGTCTTTTTTCCACCAATCATCAAAAAACATGGCATAGTCATATTTATTCTTGGCGGTTTTCCAACCATCAAATGCTTCATCGATAACCAGCATCCCTAAGCGGTCGCATGCATCCAAAAAAGCTTCAGAAGGGGGATTATGAGCAGTTCTTATGGCATTAAACCCTGCTGCTTTCAACAGTTCAACCCGCCGTTGCTCGGCCCGGTCAAAGGCAGCGGCGCCTAAACAACCGTTATCATGGTGTACACAGCCGCCATTGAGTTTAAGTGTCTGTCCATTCAGCTGAAAACCATTCTCTGTCGTAAATCTTAATGAACGGATCCCAAAATCTGTCCGGTTGCCATCAATCACCTTTTTATTGGAGATAATATTAATTTGAGCCCGGTATAGGTTAGGTTTTTTGGGCGACCATAAAAGTGGTTTTTCTACCTGTATATCCTGTATTACCTCCTTTTCACTATGCGCTTCTAACCTGACCTGGGTTTGTATTGAACCTGACTTTTTCAGCCCTGGATCAAGAAGATTGGTCTGAACCGTAACCGTTTTGGGTAGTGCGGTTTCGTTCTTAACCCTTGTTTTAATCTTTACAATGGCTTTTTTTTCGGCAACTTCAGGCGTAGAAATTCCTACCCCCCAATTGGGAATATGAACCTGCCCTGTTACCACCAGGCACACATGACGGTAGATGCCGGAGCCGCTATACCAACGGCTGTTTTTCTGTTTTGAATTATCTACCCTAACCGCAATTACATTTTGTTTCCCAAAATTAAGATATGGACTAAGATCGTAGGTAAATGCAGAATATCCATAAGGATAGGTGCCTAATGATTTTCCATTGATAAAAACTTCTGAATTCATGTAAACTCCCTCAAAGTTTATGGAAATAAGCTTCCCCTTCCAATCAGACGGCACCATAAATTTCTTTCTATACCAGCCTGCTCCCGATGGAAAAAAACCTCCGTCTCCACCAGTTGGATTTTTCGGACTAATCTTCCCTTCAATGCTCCAATCATGTGGCAGATCGAGCGTTCTCCAATGCTGATCATCAAATTCAAAACTGCTTCCGCCCTTAACATCTCCCAGATTAAATTTCCAATCATGATCAAAGAGCTGTTTACGCTGTACCTCCTCTTGCGCATTTAAAGCCAAAGGGCCAACTGCTATGAATAATATTAAAAGGATCAAAGATTTGAAAAAAGACATGGCCTATATATTTGGTGTTATCAAATATAAAAAACAAACGTTAAAATAACGATTATTATTTAACCACAGTATGACGATATCAGTGATGTAGGAAAAGAAAATGTGACATTTCGATCTAAGTCATCATCAGCACATCTTTTCCTTTGCAACAGCAAAACTTATTTGCGATATACAGATTTGATATGTCTTATTGTTTTTTGGCGAGTTGATTCTGAACTTCCTTCAGCACAGCACCGTCATAATATCCCGACCATTTGGATACAATTTTTCCTTTGGGATCAATAAGTACAAATGTTGGATAGCCCGTAATACCATACTTGATGGTCGTTTCCCCATAAAATCCTTTCCCATCCCAAAGACTTAGCCATTGCGGCTGGTCTCTATTTACACCCTTTAACCAGGTTTCTTTACCGGTGTCACCTGAAAATGAAACTATGGCCAGTTCCTGACGGTATGCCTGTGAGATTTTCTTTAATTCGGGAACCGATTCTACACAAGGGCCACAGTAGGTGGATGAAAAATCCAGCAATACATATTTGCCTTTTATTTCCGATAAAGCATGGCGCTTTCCATCCCTATCAAAACCGTTGAAATCAGCATAAACATCCCCTACTTCAAGAGCATCGCCCACGGTCAAAAAAGTTTTGATGCGCTTTGCATAAGAAGTGTTTTTGAACGTTGAATTCAGTGCGTTATAAAATTTACTGATGGTGTCTTTTGAAAAATCTCTTTTAAGGTAGAACAAGGCGTCGAGTGCTTCATAACTGTTCAGGTTCTGTTTCACAAAATCCATCCTAGTGAGCATATCCAAACTGTCCAGCCTAGCGATAACCTTCCATATTGCCTTACCTTTTGATTTCGCACTATCCCCAGTCAAGGCCTGGTATTCTTCTACCAATCTGCTCCGCTTCTTATAACCTTCTTTAGTCAGGTCGATCATTTTGTTGTGCATGTCCTGAGTTTTTGAACCCGTTATTTGCAGATCAAAAGGAAAATCCTTGATATCTCCTTTTACATTGATCCTTTCATTTCCCATCAACAATGTGAAGTAATAAAACTTTTGTCCGGCATTTGTGGTAACCCATAAAGATTGGGGTTCTGCCCTGAGTTTTCCTTTAAAACTTAAAAAATTGTTTTTGATTATTGCGCTATCAATATTAGTATCAAGGGTGACATCGTTTAAATAAAATTTTGTACCATCTTCAAAACCAGTAATTTGAGCATTGATCACATATTGTTGCCCAAAGGATTTAGTATTAATGAATATCCCGAGAAGCAAGAGCAGAAAAGCGTTTTTCATATATCCCCAAAGTAAGATTTTTCTTGGCAAAATACAATTTGCAAACAGATGAATTTCTTCAACAACCTGTCTGTTGCTAGATTACCCGACACCCTTAAGCGATGTGCATTTTTTGATTTGTTCACCGGTTAGAAAAAAAGGAACTAAATGAACTGGTTTGGCCAACAACACCCTTTCAATCTTTCCAATGAACGAACGATAAGAAGGAAAACAACAAAAAAATGCCGCTTGAGAGCGGCATTTTTTCAATATAGATCCAAAACAGGTAAAAATTTCCCGAAGGTTTGTTCTGGGAAAAAACTTACTGATAACCTGGGTTCTGTTTAAATTCGTCCTTATTGGTTACCGCATCTACCTGTGTTCTTGGGATGGGGCGTACCAGATGAAAATTCTGTATTCCCCCGGCGGCATTTGGATTGTCAGCCTTAACCCTATCAATGAGTTTACCTGTTCGTTTGAGGTCGAACCAGCGTAGCTGTTCACCGGCAAATTCTCTTGCCCTTTCATCAAGGATCAGGTCTAAGGTTACCTGGCTACCCGTAAGCTGCATTTCGGCAACTTTACCTGCCTTAGCTGCCCTGGTACGCACAACATTTAAATAGGTTGCAGCCTGATCGGGGTTTCCCAGATTGAATTCTGCTTCGGCGGCAATAAGATAAAGCTCAGCAAAGCGGATTACATAACTGTCCCGTGCACTTTGTGCCTCATTTGCACTCGTTCTGGTGGGATCATCAAACTTATTTAACGATACATAATGTAACTGATCTTTCACCGTTCCGTTTGCATTATACACCGCATTCCGGTCGTATATCTTATAAAGTTTGCCTGCTGGTGCATACACCTTTTTTGTTGCAAATATAGCGGTATCTCCTATAGCCATGCCAGCAGGCCTCGAAGTACCGTTTGCAAACCATGCTGTTTTAAATGAACCTTCATACCGCGCATCGTTATCAGAATAAAGATCCAGGAGGAACCTTGTAGGCATATACCTGTTAAACGGCCGGCCGTTGGCAATATCCCTGATCATACCTGGCTGGTCGTCGTATTTCATGGCGAAAAGCATATGACCATTATTGCTCCCCCTACTGTGCCCAAGCGGATTTAATATCGGATCGGAAAGGTCGTTCAGGGAAAGATTTACAGCATAGTTTACCGCATATACCACTTCCTTGTTTTTAAGGTTCGACATTTTCCATAAATCTGCATAATTAGGCAGCAAGGTAAAACCATACCCACCATTAATTACAGCAAGTGCCATGGCCTTTGCTTCAGTGTATTTTTTCTGGGTAAGGTACATCCTTGCCAAAAATGCCTGGGCCGCAGGTTTTGTAACCCTTCCATAATCGGTGGTTGTAACTGGAAGCCGTTCGACAGCAAAAAGCAGGTCATCAATAATCTGTTTGTTAAATGTTTCAACAGGCGTCTTATTTGCTGTGGTAATTACGCCCTGGGTTTCTGCAAGCGAAAAATGTACTCCACCCCAGGTCTCCACAATATGCCAATAATAAAATGCCCTTAAAAACCTGAGTTCCGCCTCCCTTATTGGACGTGCAGTAGCGGACAGACCAGCGCCGGAAATTCTGTTGACCCCTGTATTACAAAGATTCACAGCAGCATAAAGCTGTTGCCATTCTGTGGTAATAGCGCCATTTGTTCCCTGAAGGTTAATGTACTGGGTAAGGTCGGTTGCCACATCACCGGCACCGCTCATCCAAAGATCTGTTCCCATTTCTGAAAGGCCAAACCCTTCTTCCTTTCCATACCACCAGCGCTGGTAGGAATAGGCCGCGTTTACCAATGTTTCGAATCCTTCCGGGGTGGTAAAAACGCTTTCGGCAGTAATTCCCGAAGGGTTATATTCTTTTAACGATTTCTGGCAGGATGCAGTAAATGTGAGTACACTTAACAACAGCAATCCTTTAAATATATATTGTTTCATCATGTTTTCCTTTAATTTTCTAAAAAGTTGCATTCAGTCCGAAGGTATATAGTTTGGTCATCGGTGCATTTTCCGATCCTCCCCTTTCAGGGTCATACTCCTTTAAAAATGCCGAGCGGGTGTAGGTGAATGGGTTTCTTGCCGTAGCATATAAACGCAGGCTTTTAACAAAACTCTTCTGGATAACTTCTTTTGGAACGGTATAACCCAGGGTGATGTTGCGCAGCCTTACATAAGACCCATCTACATAACCAAGGGATGAGGAATAAAGCGTTGAGGCCAGGGAAATATTTTTATTGGGACGCGGATAATCATTGCTCGGGTTTTCTGGGGTCCAGTAGTTGATAACAGTTGTACTATTGGCAACGCCCTGCGGATCATACCTTCTTAAAAAATCTGGATAAATGGTCTGTCCAATTCTGGCAAAAATATATACATTAAGGTCCCATGATTTATAACTAAAGGTATTTTCAAGCCCTCCGCTCCATTTTGGCCTGTTGGTGCCAATAATCTTTCTATCATTGGTTGCATCTATTTTCCCATCGTTATTGAGATCGGCCACACGTATATCGCCCGGCTTCTGCCCATATTTTGCAGCTTCTGTTTCTTCTCCAGTTTGCCAGATCCCGATTTTCTGATAATCGTAAAAGGCCTGTACAGGTGAGCCTACAAACCAGGAGTTGAGCACATCCGATTGTGCCCCGCCAGCAAGCTCAGTTATTTTTTCTACATTTCTGCTAAAGGTGAGGTTGGTAGACCATTTGAAATCCCTGCCCTCCAGGTTTTTCGAAGAAATAAAAATCTCAATCCCCTTGTTTCTTGTTTTGGCAATATTCTGGGTTACTGTGGTTACACCATCGGTTGGAGGCAAACTTCTGTTAAGAAGCAGGTCGTAAGTTTTAGAATCATAATAGTCGAAAGTTGCCGTAATCCTGTTTTTGAACAATCCAATCTCCAGCCCGAAATCACTTGTTTTGGTCTTTTCCCAGGTTAGATCAACATTTCCGATCCTTGGAGAATAGGTATAGGCCGGAACAGATGTTTCATCGTAGCCGAAAGCTATCCTCGAAAGGCTGCTCTGGGTAGAATATGCGCCAATATTATCACTTCCCGCAATACCATAACTGTATTTAACTTTCAGATCGCTGATTACCTTACTATCCTTCAGAAACTTCTCATCACTGATTCTCCACGCAACAGCAGCCGAAGGGAAGAATGCCCATTGATTGGCCTCTGCAAGTTTAGAAGAGCCATCAGTTCGTCCGGTGGCAGTTAATAGATATTTCCCTTTATAGGCATAATTAATCCTTCCGGCATAGGAAATCAGGTTGCTCATGTTATAGGCAGTAGTAACAGCCTGGTTCTGGGTATTGCCCAATGCATAAAAAAGCTGCGATTTGAGCAATTGGTTCTCTCCCGATGCAGCGATATTGTCAGACCGGTTAAAAAGCATACTATTGATCCCTGTAAGGGTAAACGAGTGATCTTTTATTTCTTTGTTATAGGTTACAAAATTTTCAATATTGATTAAATGGCTGTTCGAAGCCGAATATGCGGCCTTTGGAACTGAACCATTCCTGTCAATCGAATACCGGTCGGCAAACGTACCTGTTCTGTCGGTATTCAGGTTTGCGCCCACATTCGACCTGATTACAAGTCCTTTTATTGGTTTTAGTTCCATATAAGCAGACAAGAGTGTACGGTTGATGATCGATTTTCCGGAATATACATCTGGTTGCTCATCTGCAAGGGGATTCACAGAAGTTCCCGCAAGCGGATAGACAATAAAATTGCCCTGTGCGTCGAAAGCATCACCCAAAGGCGATATTTTGTTGGCCTGGTTTAAGGGATCCCTTCGGTTATCTATCTCGTAATGGGTAAACTGTGCCTGCATCCCCGTTGTGAAATACTTTCCAATGTTCTGATCGAGGTTTAACCGCGCCGAGTAACGTGCCGATCTGTCGTTTTTGAGGAGTCCTTTTTCATTTAAATAATCGAGCGAAAAGTAGGCTTTGGTTTTTTCGGTTCCGGCCCTAACACCGAGCTGATAATCCTGTTGGCTTCCATCGTGGAGCAATAGATCCTGATAGTTGGTAAACTGGTTATTCTGAACGGCTGCATATTCGGCCGAATTAAAGATTTTGATATCATCGGCAGGGCTGGCCCAGTTCCCTGTGGTACGATAGGCCTGGCGGCGCTGCTCAACAAATTGCTGGCCATCCATTACACCCGGATACCGTGCAACCTGCGAGATCCCGTAATAGGAATTAAGTGATACAACGGCTTGTCCGGAAATCCCTTTTTTAGTGGTTACCAGGATTACACCATTGGCACCTCTCGATCCGTATATTGCAGTAGAGGAAGCATCCTTGAGTATTTCCATTGAAGCAATATCGTTCGCATTTAGATCCTGCAAACTTCCGTACTGCACACCATCAACAATAATAAGCGGACCGTTTCCTGCTGAAATGGAACGGGTACCCCTAATATTAATATTAACGCCCGATGAAGCTGAGCCACTGCTTCTGGTAATATCAACACCCGGTACTTTTCCCTGAATAGACTCAAGCGGATTTGCCGAAGGCACTTTAGCAATATCATCCCCCTTAACAGATACAACAGCACCTGTAAGATCGCGTTTTTTTACTGTTCCATATCCAATAACAACAACATCGTTCAAGTTGGTTTCGTCTGGCGACATCTTGATACTAATTTGACGCTGTTCGCCCACAGTTACTTCGCGGTTTGCATAACCCACGTAATTAAAAATGAGCACCGCAGTGTTGTCTGGTACACTTATGCTAAATTTCCCATTGCCGTCTGAACTTGTGCCCTGGGTAGTGCCCTTAAGGAGTATACTCACCCCAATAAGGGTTTCACCGGTTTTGGCATCTGATACCTGGCCGATAACGGTACGGTTCTGCGCTGTAGCAGTAAAAAAAAGCAGACAGCACATAGCCAACGATAGATACAATTTGATCATAATATTTGGTTAGGTTTTCAATAGCACATCAAATCCTAAAATTCGATATACATGTTAATTATTAGTTAGATGCAAACGGCACAAAGACCTGAAATCCAGCACCGAACAACATACCCAACAATCTTACGGAGTTTTAATCAGAGCCTGCAGTAAATTGGATTATTTATTTGTGCAATCGTTTGCGGAGCTTAATAAAGCAGAAATCAGAAAGGAATTTAGGCTAAAAACGATACCTGATAAATTTAAAAAAATGCAATAATATTATACAAGCTATGCTATATAAATAATGGCCAAGAATATAATTTTTTATGCGGCCGTTCAATGGAAATCAATCTTTTTTTGATGTATTAATGGTAAAAATCAATAGATACAGCATTACGCAAACGATAACGGGAACGATTGCACAAATATTTAGACATAAAAACACTAATTAAACATATACATTATGTAACTTAAATAATACAACAACCGAATATTAACCAAATGTGCTTAAAAAAACTTCTGCCCTGTTGTAAAAAATTCTAACCAAAAAAAACCAAAAATGAGAAACAAAAATCTATGCCATTATTTAATGGCTATTAGCATCCCTATGCTGATGTTCAGCTGCGAAAAGTCGGCTCAACTGACTGACGAAACTAATAACACATCACTTTCAACCGACCAAACCATTCCGAACCTTGCAACAACCGAAGCTATATGTTATGCCAAAGCCTGGGCATCGCAAAACGGCGGCACTACCGGCGGTGGAGAAGTCAGCTCCACGGTGGTTACAAATTATGCATCGTTAAAGTCGGCAATAGAAAATACAGCAATCAAGGTAATCCAGGTCAATGGCACAATAACAGTACCTTCTGGCGGAAGGATTTCCTTTCAGGACCAGACCGGAAAAACGCTCTTTGGGTCTACTAGTGCAAAGATCGTTTCAGCTGATCAGACCAAGGCCGGCTCAGGGATAATGTATGTAAAAAGATGCAAAAACATAATTATCCGGAACCTGATTTTTGAAGGTCCGGGCGCTTACGATGTTGACGGCTGGGATAATGTTACCTTAGATGCTTCTACCAATGTTTGGGTAGACCACTGTGAATTCAGAGACGGCGTTGACGGAAACTTTGACATCAAGGCTGCTTCCGATTTCATTACAGTTTCCTACTGTAAATTCACCTATCTGAAAGCACCAAGAGCAGGTGGCCCAGGGGGATCAGATGATCATCGCTTTTCTAACCTGATTGGCTCAGGTGATGATGTTACTTCGGACAGGGGGCATTTCCGTATTACTTTTGTACGCTGCTGGTGGGCCCAGGGCTGCGTTGGCAGGATGCCAAGAGTAAGGTTTGGCAAGGTACATCTAGTGAACAACTACTTTAACAGCACGGCAAGCAAAAACTGTATCCAGGCTGGTTTCGAATCAAATCTGTTGATCGAGTCGAATGTATTCGAAAATGTTAAGATCCCGATCGATCTGATGAACAACAGTGCAACAGCGCTTCAGGTGAAAAACAATATATTTACCGCTGTCACCGGAAATACTACAGGTAATGGTGTAACGGCTTTCACTCCGCCTTACAGCCTTACTGTGCTTAATGCTTCAACAGTAAAAGCAAATGTTACAGCTTCCAATGGCGCAGGGGCTACACTTTCGGGTAATACCTGTACATCTCTATAGTCCATACATCATTTAAGTAAAAACAGGGACTTGACAGTAGCATGTACAAACGGTTAATTTAAGTTGATTAATATCCTAAAACAAAACCAAGGATGGATCTTTCATGCTTCCAACCTTGGTTTTATTCATCCCCTCTAATGATACCAGGGCAGAACCGCTGGTAAAACCATTTGACGATATTACATTTAATTAAGAATTTTAGAATAAAAGCATGGTAAAAGTTGATTTGGAAATAATTTCCAGAATATAGATTAGCGGTTTAATTTATTTAATGTTCTACGTTTTGATCATTTAACCAGATATCTATTATTAACATATCCTTTAATGCCTTCAAAAACCACATTACTCCATTCGCCTTCTCTCGAAATTTCGCTAAGATAATCGCCTTTTAAAATAACTTTTTTCTTTCTCGAAGTAATAGATGGTCCTGTTCTAAGGTTTAAAGCTGCTTTTGCCCTGTAGAGGTTGGCTACGTTTAGCGCAGCTCTTTTTAAATTGACATAACCATTTTTTTGATCGCCAATATTCCATTTGGCCTGCAATTGTTGCCAGGTATAACCAAAATCGAATTGAAAATGTGGTGGATCTTTAAAACTCTTCCAATCACCTCCCCACTCCCAGCCGTTGGCCTTAAAAACGGCAACTACTTCTGTCCAATCGGCAATATCATCTTCGTCGAAATCTTTAACCATATTCCACGAAGTTTCCTTACCATCTATAAGCAGCACAAAATCCATCGCTAAACCATAATTATGTATCGATTGACCTGCCTTTGCATTAGTCACAATATTTCCCATCGGCTTACTTTTCGATTTGCCATCAGGGTTAACCACAGTCCGGCCCAATTTATATAAAGCATCTTGCTCCTCAAACGTGCGCAAAGTAGCAGTTATTCTGGCTTGTGCCCTACCCGTTAACTTTAATTCGGCTTTAGAAAAAGTCTCTGTTGCTAAAGCCCTTAAATCAGGGTGTAATAATTGAATTCTGGTTTGGCTTAATTTATCCATATATTAAAGTTTATAAACCTTTTTACTTTGGCACAAGCAACGATTACAAACGCTATTAGAATAGATAATCCATTAGGTAACAAACATAAACTTGAAAAGTTCTACATCCGAGAAGGCCTACATTAAGCTCCAGAACAACAAAAAACCTTATAAATCCTAATTTCAAGAAATTTACCGCGCTGATTTTTAAGCATTAAGAATTTCATCCTAAAAATTTATTTTATTTTTTTGCTTTAAAAACTTTAATTCCTATATTTGCAACCCCAAAGGAATACAACACTATGTATTAATTTGCGAAAGTAGCTCAGTTGGTAGAGCACGACCTTGCCAAGGTCGGGGTCGCGAGTTCGAATCTCGTCTTTCGCTCTAAATGCCTTCCTACCAGAAGGCATTTATTTTAAAGTTAACCTACCGAAGGATTTCGGAACAGGCTAATGCTCGGGTGGTGGAACTGGTAGACACGCAGGACTTAAAATCCTGTGCTTTCAAAGGCGTGCGGGTTCGATTCCCGCCCCGAGTACTTAAGGAAACGAACTACATGTTCTGTTTCCTTTTTTTATGAACCTAAATGCCTGAATTGCAAACTTTTAAAAAACAAGACCTAAGTATTCTACATTAGTAGAATTTATTGCAACACTATCTAGTTACATTTTGAGTGTTCAATGCTCCCGAAAGGTTTACGCTATATTTTTGACAGTTTCTAGCTATCAAATACAAAAAATTTAGAATAGCATTCGCTTCGTATTCATCAACAATAATATTATTCTTCGCAAGAATAGATGTTGCTCGTTTGATTGACATTTTTTTCTCTTGAAATTTCATTTTTCATATTATTTGGGTTCCATGATTATTTCCTTTTTAATAAAATTTTAGGAATGTGCTTTCTGGCTGTATAAAAAGTGCACCTATCTGAAAATTAACTCTTTGGGGTGGAAATAAACTCACTATTTCTTTTTTATCTGATGTATCTAGAATTTCAAAATTTTTGAATATGTCATTGACAGATTTACTTTCTAGCTTAGATTGGGTATTCAGGAAAAATGGCCGCACGTTCCTTTTTCAAACTGACGCTCCATTCCGCTTCAAACCGACACCTGATTACAGAGCAAAGTGGCCGTTTTGATTGCCTTAGCTGCTTTTTTAGATTATAGCACCAAGGAGTAATTGGTCGAATTTAAGCGAAATGGAGGCTGTATGAAGCTCTAATGGTCAAAGGTAAGGGCTAATCTATCAGCCCTTCTAAGCCGCTATCGCATTTTTTTGGGGATCTCGCGTAACTTGCAGTATCCAGAGGGTCTGTTTTGGGCTATTTTGAGTTCCTGGACGGGTTATTTCGTAAATAGCTGAATCTAGAAAGCAGTTGGGAGGAGTTGTTGGTATTTGTTCAGAGGGAAAGGAACAATATTGTATTTACTCGGCAATCCATTTGGCGGCCACTTTGCACTGAAATGGAGGGGTTCACTATTAGTGAAATATGCAATCATAATCCCTCCATAGTAAAATAGGCAGCTTTTTTTATAAAATTATAACCAGCATTATCAATGGCATCCAACGTAAATCGATACTTTCTGTCATCAATATAAAACTCCTTAGAAGAATCCTCTTGAATAAAGAAATTATATTTTAAGACATCTTTATCATCCCTGATATTGATTACAGCATAATCTTTTGAATTACTTACTTTAGAAACTATAATTTTATAGTTGTTAAAACGACGAAAATATCCTTTTTTAGCCCAGCTAGAAATGTAGTTATTTGAACTGTCAGATTTTAATCTATCTACCTCATCTTCTAAACTACCTTCTTTAATTGGTAAAAAATTGACTATTTTTTTTCTAACATAACAAGCATAGTTCATTGCACCTCCTTCAAGAATAGAATAAGATATCCAAACATATCCTCTATCTCCCCAACCAACTCCCCAAGAATTCAATACTTTGAATGCTTTAATATCCTCCCTATACCCAACAATAACCATTGCATGGCTAAAATTAGATGCAGCTGCTGTTTTCCAAAAAGGATTTGACTTAGTAATATTTCCAGAAGTTTGAAAATACTTATCAATCTTTACACTTAGCACTAAAGGGATATTGTCGTTAAGCACCTTTTTAATTGTATAGATGTCATTAACTTCAACAACTTCATAGTTTGGCATTGCTGCTTTACTCGCTTTAATTTTAAGAATTGGATCCAACTTCATTGTACAAACAGTAGGACTATACTTTAAATCTAAGTATTTTACTCCTCCATCTTGTAAAATCTTACCAAGCATTGTTATCGATCGTGCCGTAAAATCGCAGCCCTCATTACCTTGGTTATAATATTGATAAACATATTCTGGGCTATACACTTTTTTAAAGTCAGTATTTTTATTACCGTCAATTAAAGATTTATGCTTATCCAACACACTTCTTAAAGCATAAGTCGTTGCAAATGCCCAGCAAGATTGTTTGTTTTTCCCTTGGTAACCTGCAACTGGCATCATATATTCTAAATCAATACTATTTTCTAACGGCTTTTGGCTTTTATTGTAAATTACTGGGCTGCCCTCTTTAATTTCTAGAGCACTTGTTTCCTTTTCTCCAGTTGGGTAAACCTCTTGGGCAATTGACAAGAAAGGAATTAAAGAAAACCCAAACATTAATAAAACCGAAATCTTACAGTAAGGCATCTTTAAGTGAGATTAAATCGATACTAACTACTCTATCTTGTGAAAACTTATTGTTGCTAGAATAAGCTCTTCCATCTGCTGTTACAAAACTTGCATTTACTTTTGCCGTTAAATCTGCCTCAACAAATCTTTTATTATTAATTAGTGTAAGAGTTGCAGTTTTCACAAAAAAATATTTTTTAAGGTCTGCTGCAGGAAGCGTACTAATAAGTGCTTTTATGGCATCCTTATCTACATAATTTTTTGGCACTATAGAAGTTGTTACATCTTGTATAACAATTTCCATAATTTCCTTTGCACCTACGGATGCTGAGCCAATTAAGGCCGTTGCATTAAAGTTTGCCGTATTATTAATTTTGCTGCTATAAACTATCGCATTATCCAGCGATTTAATACTTGGAGCTAATGAATCTAGCAATACAGGATCAAGCGTCACAATTGTATACGAAGAGTCAGTTTCGTCAAATTTCACTATATTCCCAGGGATGTAAACAAGGTCATAACTTAAACCGGCTAAGCCTTGAAATATTTTTCTTTTAGTATAGTATTTTGGTAAGGCTTCTATAACAAGAGGATTCTTTCCTCCAGCAGCTCCTTCCTCAACTAGTGATGCTTCACTTGGCAATTTGTTAATATCAAATATTTTAAATTTATTTTTGCTATTTTCGTCAAGCTCAATTTTTTTTGTTTGTTTACAAGATGTTAAAAAAAATAGCGCCAACGCTATAACTGATAGAGTGTGAACTTTGATTTTCATAAAATTATTTTTGAGTGGTTAATTGATTTATTTTAAGATTGAACTTTATAGAACTAACGTAGTAAATAATTTGATAAATACCTAATTTTAAATATTTTATCAAATTATTTATTCCAAAACCGACTGATTTGCCTAGGTGTTGTAAAAATCTCTCATCCCTTCGCCATCAAACACTCAAAAGATTTTTGCAACTCCAGATCTGGCATGATCTTCCTCGCTATTTTCTAGATTAACTTTCTCCAAAATCCTTTCTAATAACTCCAAGAAGCCAGAAAGGTGTTCTAATAATTTCTCGTTCACTGTACACACAAAAAATCGAACAAAAAGCTTTCAGAAATGAAAGGGTTGTTGTTTAACAAGTTATTTATCTCATCGCTCAAATGAGGAATCTGGAAAAAAGAGGATCAAGAATCTATTTCAATTATTATTGTGATAATATACAATTGGCAAATATCGCCTTATAATTGTCTTGGATCACCCCACTCCGCGGCTAAGCTATAGCATATATTTGTACAGCAGCTTACCTGTAAACCTGCACCCCATATAAAATGAACCCGCTAACCGAGCTAATAGCACCAAAGAACCGTAAATATTTAGAAAGCCTGTTGCTAAAACTTCAACCAAGCACATTTGCTATTTGGGGAAAAATGACCGCACAACAAATGGTTGAACACTTGATAAGCCAGGTTGAATATACCAATGGCAAAAAGAAACCTTTCTGTGAAGTTTCAGAAGAAGAAGCAAACAACGCCAGACAAATCAATATCTACACCGCTGTAGAAATACCAAGGAATGTAGTATTCGGAACACCTCAGCAAAAGTTACTGTATCCAGATCTGGTTAGTGCCACTAAACAGTTAATGACAGAACTTCGTGATTTTGACCGGTATTTCGCTGAACCTGGAAAAACCGAAATACATGGCGCATTTGGACCAATGACCTATAAAGAATGGCTGATATGGCACAGCAAACATTTTTATCACCATTTGCAGCAATTCGGATTAATAACAGTATCCGCCATTTATGGCCCATGTTGAGAAAAGCGCAATGAATCAACATCATTTTTATTTTACTGCATTTGGAACAAAAGAATCCTAAAATAAAAAAGGCTTTCTTTGCCATAAAGAAAGCCTTTGCCAGAAGAATATCCGCTTAACTTAGGATAATCTGGTAATTTACATTTACTCTTTTTGGATAATTGCTTTCCTCGTTGTTTAAGGAAACAAATGCCGCATTGCCATGAACTTCATTTTTCAACGCATGCTCATAATGCGATTGGATAGCTTCTTGATAATCGTGCTGAAGGTTTTTCGTTGTTTCGGCTAAAAGATTTCTATCATTCAGGTTCTCTGGCAATAATGTAATATCGCAGTTTCCGTCACTGATTTCTTTGACTAAGTATTTCATTTTTGGTTTTAAATCTTCGTTTCCTGTTTTATAAATAAGATTTCGAGAACGGTCAAAAATATGGTAAGTCTTTAGCTTGTATGTAATCTAAAAGTTAATTTTTTACTTAAAATGATGTATTAATTTTAATGCAAACTACATTACTATCGCTACATCATTTTAATTTTATCGCAATCTGCATGATTACTAGTCTGCTCATTATTTTTCTCGATTGGACTACCGGCACGCTTAAAACTAAACGTTGTGCTTTCGTCAAAATAGATCGAAACCTTTTAGCCCTGCCCTTGTTAATCAATCACAAGTTATTTATTTACAATATGTTAATGCAATAACAATAACCTGAAGGAGAACGAGAAGATGAAAAAAATATTAGTGGTTGATGATAGTCAGGAAATACTGGAGGTTATAGAATTGATTTTAAGACTGGAAGGCTATCAGGTAAGTGGATTAATGGATGCAAGTCATTTTAACCAGCGGATTAGCGAATTTAAACCCGATTTAATTTTGTTGGATGTGATGCTTGGGGGCCTGGATGGGCGAGATCTTTGTAATCTACTCAAAGCAGACCAGTTAACCTTGCACATTCCAGTAATTATGATTTCGGCCAGTCATAATTTAAATGATATAGGAGGCATTATCTGTTATCCTAACGATTTCATCGCTAAACCATTTGATATAGACAATCTCATTAATAAAGTAGGTGTGCAGCTTGCCGCCTAAACTATATTAAGGTTTTGAGTTAAAATAATTGCTTAAGAAAACGCTCTGAAATTTAATCGCATTGGCCCAATAATCCCAGTTGTGTACACCAGGTCTGGCAGTAAAATCATGAGGAATGTTGTTATACAGGAGTTCATCATGCAAACGTACATTCATTTTATAGAAAAAGTCTTCAGTACCACATTCAATGGCAATAGCAAGTGATCCTGGCTTAATGCGATAAATCATATCAATCACACTGTTCTGTTTCCAACGTTCTGGAAATTCATCCTGTGTTCCCAATCTTTTCGAGATATTCCACCCATTTGGAAAAGGTTTAATATCTACACCACCACTCATACTGCCTACGGCACCATAAACATCCTGGTGTTTAATGGCCAGGTATAGTGCACCATGGCCGCCCATGCTCAAACCGGTAATGGCCCTACCCTTTTTTTCGGCTATGGTTTTATAATGTTCATCAATATAGCTTACCAACTCTTTAGCTACATAGGTTTCATATTTCCATTCAGGATCTACCGGACTATCGAAATACCAACTGGTTACATTACCATCAGGGCACACAATAATAAACTGGTATTGATCGGCCAGATTTTTAATTCCTGGCACTTTTTTGGCCCATTCGGCATAGTTACCACCGGCACCATGGAGCAGGTAAACCACAGGGAAGGTTTTTCCTGTTTTATAGCTATCGGGTTTAATTACCACTGCTTTAATATTTTTGTTCATCGATTTGCTAAAGGTTAAAGCGGTATCTACTTCCGCAGCGCTTAAAATGTGGCTAAACAAAAACAAACAGATGGCTATTAAAAAGCTATTTTTCATGGGGAGTTTTTAATTATTATTATAATATGGTGCTAAATTTATAAATTAACTGGATATTGTTTGCTATTTCTGTGAATTGATACCAAAAAATAATGATGTCCTGCTCATCTATTCCTTAAACAGCTAAAAAACTTTAAAACAATTTTATTACCTTTTGGTTGTTGAACGGTGAACCCATCTAAAAATGCTTAAAACCTACCCATTTTACATCAAAGCTCCTGTAATTCTTTTAGGATTAGTAATTACAGTATTTATAATGAGCGTGCTGAGAGATATTCTTGTGCCACTTGCTTTCGCTGCGCTAATTGCGATATTGCTTAACCCACTTACCAATCGTTTTGAAAGAAAAATGCCTAAAATAGTAAGCATTATGCTCGCTATGATTATCGGTATTGTTGTCGTAATTGCCATACTCTATTTTCTATCCTCGCAGGTTGCCCACTTTTTCGACGATCTGGAAAGCATTAAACACAAATTATCGCAACTGTTAGAAGAAATCAGAACCTGGCTGCAAACTACCTTTGGAATCTCCTCGCAAAAACAGATGCAAATGGTTAACGATGCTGCAAATGGAAGTAAAGCTTTAATTGGCCAAACCTTGAGTGGCTTAATGGGCGTGCTCAGTGTCGTTTTTTTAATCCCCGTTTATACTTTTCTGATCTTGCTGTACAAAACATTGATCCTTAATTTTATTTATGAAGTATTTTCGGAGGAGAACAAACAAAAAGTTGCCGAGATTTTAGGTGAAACGAAAGCAGCAATACAAAGTTATATTATCGGTTTATTGATCGAAACTTCAATTGTTGCGGTAATGAACTCTGCTGCCCTGCTGATCCTCGGTGTACAAAATGCCATTTTAATTGGTGTTATAGGGGCAATACTGAATCTGCTACCCTATATCGGCGGTATTATTGCCATAGCCTTACCAGTGTTAATGGCAACTTTAACCATGGATGGTTTTACCACTCAATTATTAATTATAGGTGCCTATGCACTCATTCAGTTTATCGACAACAATATCCTTGTACCGCGCATTGTTTCGAGCAAGGTGCAGATCAACGCACTTATTTCTATCGTAATTGTATTAATGGGTGCTGCACTTTGGGGCATCCCCGGAATGTTCCTTTCCATTCCATTTATTGCGGTACTGAAAATCATTTTTGATCGGATTGATGGACTTAAACCCTGGGGGAAATTGCTGGGCGATAATATCCCGACTGAACACATGGGGCAGGTGAAAAGGTTTAGAAGGAAGAAAAAACTTGCGACAAACTAAACATCGATATTCTTTTTTTGAAAACGATCGTTCAGCAACTCTTCGGGAACAGCAGCCCCGTTATTCGCTGTAGCCCCAATGCTAATTAGTGCCGATTCATCGGTAAAGAATCGGGGGCTGCCGCTACTACCGGGTTTATTAACAAAGGCTTGTGCAGGTAAGCACCCAGCCAAAAACAGTACCACCTAACGAGCCACCTAGACCCGATTGGAGTGAACATCCCGATAATTCATCGGGATAAAACGGAAAGCGGGAGGAAACCCAGATATATTGTACTGGTATTGCTCTCCTATTAAATTTTATATGGTTTTTTCTGAAAATGAGCGTTTAGTAAAAATCGGGATGCCCGCTGCTACCGGGTTTATAAACAAGGGCTTGTGCAGGTAAGCGCCCAGCCAAAAATAGTACCACCTAACAGGCCACCTAGACCCGATTGGAGTGAACATCCCGATAATTCATCGGGATAAAACGGAAAGCGGGAGGAAACCCAGATATATTGTACTGGTATTGCTCTCCCAATATTGAACCAGTAATATCTTTAAATTACCCTTCGACTCCATTATCATTAACAGATTCCAATAGAAATATCGTCATCTCGACCGAAGCACCGCGGAGTGTTCCAAAGGAACTCCTTCGGAGGAGAGATCTTTAAACTATGTTATTGAAAATCGAATTTAAAGATTTCTTCCCGAATCTTCGGGATCGAAATGACGATACTTCTAATCGACTCACCTCTTTTAAATTCTCTTGTAATTTATATGGATTTTCATACCATAAATTACCCCTTAGGCTGACAATCGCTTGGTTACCCATCATGCAAGTAAATTTTGGTTACCCATCATGCAAGTAAATTATTGCTGGAAACACACATCAATTGTAAATTTTATTACTTTTGATTTCTTCTAATCAACATGAAACTAACCTCTTTTCTTTGCCTGACATTACTCTTTACGGCACTATTTTCCAAAAGCTTTGCGCAAAACAAGTTACAATCATCGTCGTTCATCACTTTTAACGGTTATAGCCATACTATAGCAGAAAAATTTGGAAAAAACGAAGCGGTAACCGTGGCTTTTTTAGGCGGGTCGATTACCAATATGGAAGGCTGGCGTGGATTGGTAAGTAATTATTTAGCCAAAACTTATCCGCAAACAAAATTCAGGTTCATTAACGCAGGTATTCCATCATTGGGTAGTCTACCACACGCGTTCCGCCTTCAGCGCGATGTACTCGACAGTGGAAAAATTGATCTCTTGTTTCTAGAATCGGCTGTTAACGACCATGCCAACAAAACCGCTGAACAAACACAGCGCCGTGCTTTAGAAGGCATTATCAGACATACTTTAAGCAAGAACCCGAAAACGGATATCGTAATGATGGCTTTTGCCGATGAAGATAAAAATGATGATTTTAATAAAGGTAAAATCCCAACTGAAGTAAAAGTACACAGCGACTTGGCTGAATATTATCACTTGCCATTTATTAATCTCGCTTTAGAAGTTGATAAACGTATTGCCAATGGCGAATTTACCTGGGCAGCTGATTTTAAAAACCTGCACCCATCACCGTTTGGTCAACAACTTTATTTCAATACCATTAAAACTTATCTGGAAGAAAATCAGAAAAATGCCAACGAGAAAGCTTCGGCAGGTCTTCCTAAAATCATTGATAAATTTGCTTATACCAAAGGACAATACCTTAGCATTAATAGCGCCGAAAACTTAAATACTTTTAGCATCAATAAAAACTGGAAGCCAACTGACGGGCTGGAAGGAAGACCAGGTTTTGTTAATATCCCAGTGCTCGAAAGCAATACCAGGAACAGTACTTTTGATCTGATTTTTAAAGGAAACACCGTGGGGATTGCTATTTTATCAGGCCCGGATGCGGGTGCACTCCATTACCGCATAGATGACGGAGAAGAAAAAATGATCGATCTTTACACCCAATGGAGTTCAAGCTTGCATTTGCCATGGTACCTGCTACTCAGCGATCAACTCACTAACGGAACGCATAAATTAAGTGTACGGATCAGCGATCAGCACAACTCAAAATCAACAGGTTATGCCTGTCGAATTGCTTACTTTTTAGTCAATTCAAATTAATCGTCTTTTATTAGTCTGGATTTGCCATACAGCTGTATAAATTAATTATATATTTGATACTTAATCGTTTTAGCTTGATGCTAATCAAACAATATCAATATTCATTTGCTTATATAAAAAACCCTTCCATGAAAAACATTAAAATAATTATCCCTGCACTTTTAGTATTGTTTTCTGCCTGCAGTGAGGCCACCAGAAACACCACAAATAGTAAAAGCGAAAGCATGCCTCAAACTACTGCTAATAAAACCGATTCGCTTGAGGTTAAAATGAAAATAAATGGCAATGTAGCTACCGGCGACCCACTATTGCTAAGGTTTGTAGTGTACAACAATACCGATAGTGTAAAAAGTTTCTGTATCTGGCATACACCTTTCGAACCTTTAATGAGCAGCTATTTAAGCATTACGAACGAAAAAGGAGAAGAAGCACAGTACAAAGGCGCAATGGCCAAAAGAGTAATGCCACCTCCTGCATCGAGTTATTCGAAGGTAAACCCAGGTGATAGCCTGGTTGCAAATGCCGATTTACTTAAAGCCTACGACCTGAAAAAAGGATCGAGTTATAAGGCAGTTTACACAGGCGGAAATATGAGCGGCTTAGTATCCAAAGACACGATAACCTTTATTTATACGGACCTGCACTAGCATTCAACTCGATTAAAGAATAAAATATTCGATAATTTTTAGTCATTTAGGCTTAGTTGGTCGTTTGGAGATGCACACAGGTATTTTAAATTAATTACCTGTGTGCATTTTTTTTATCTGTAGTTAACCATTTCTCTAATTGTAAAACTTAACTAAATAATAGTGGCATATCACCCCCTATTTTGTCGCATTTGCTCTTTCTGAGTTGTTAAAGTTCCTATAACTTTATTAAAAAATTAAACACCTTAAAACATGGAAAATAAAACATCAATCACCGTAGAAACGACAGTAAATGCACCCGTAGAAAAAGTTTGGGAATTTTGGAATAATTCAGATCACATTACTAAGTGGGCCTTTGCCTCACCAGATTGGCATACCCCTTATTCAGAAAACGATTTAAAAGTTGGCGGTAAATTTAAAAGCACTATGGCGGCAAAAGATGGCAGCATGAGTTTTGATTTCGGCGGAACATATACCACAGTTGACCAGCATAAAAAAATCGAATATACCATGGAAGATGGCAGAACGGTAAGCATTGTTTTTGATGCACTGAGTGAACAAACCAGGATAACCGAAACTTTCGATGCCGAATCTACCAATCCGATCGAAATGCAACGTGGTGGCTGGCAGGCCATTCTGGATAATTTTAAAAGTTATACAGAGCAATCATAAACACCTTGCTAATAACGTCTTGCGAGATAACAGGTCTAGACAGGCTATCATTGCAGATTCCAATAGAAAATTCGTCATTGCGAGGTACGAAGATAACCGAACAAAGTGAGCTCATGAATGCCTTAAAAAGCAACTGCAAAAATGAATAATCTTAAAGCGCTCGCTACTATCGATAGTTGTAAGATTGCTTTGTCGGCTGAAAAGGCCTCCTCGCAATGACGATTCCTCTTCGCCATATAGCACTAAAAATCCTCTGTCACTAATATTCATTTTTATGGTACAGACCTCTTGTTATTTTTAACCTGAGTTCGATAATTAAATACTGATTTGATTATCTAAACTCAGTTTTGGGTTAAGTCGGTCGTCACCCTGAATTTATTTCAGGGTCTTTCCTGCCAAAAAAGATGCTGACCACGTAGTAGCTACAAGACAATTGAAAACACTATTCTACTTGTAAGACAAGTCAGCATGACGATGAGGTTAGGAATAAACCTTGTCTGATAGTTATTTTTACAATTTAATAATCGAACTCAGGTTTTTAGCAACAGAAACTGTCCCTTTTTACGCCTTAAGTAACAATTCGATTATTATTTGATTCGCATAATTTTTGATTTGAACCGAATACTTTGATATAACGATCATCATTTACATTTGCCGTGTAAATTATACACTATGTCTCGTATATCTTTATTTTATTTTTCGTTATTATTCTTTATCAGTTTATCCATCGGCATAAATGCACAAACACTTAGCCTTAAGCAAGCTGTTAACACTGCATTAAGCAATTATGGCACCATTAAGGCTAAAGATAATTATGCCAATGCATCAAAATCATCTATCCAACAGGCCAAAAGGGAGTATTTACCGAACTTCAGTTTAAGTGCCCAACAGGATTATGGTACCATTAACGGCCAAAATGGGCCTCAATATGGTCTTGGTGGTTTGGGAACGGCCTCATCTGGTCCTGCTCTAGACAAACAAAACTGGAATGCTGCATTTGGGGGGCTCTATCTGGCCAATGTAAACTGGGATTTCTTCACTTTCGGAAAAATCAGAGAACGCATTAAAATTGCCGATGCCACTTACCAAAGAGACAAAAATGATCTGGAACAGGAAAAATTCCAGCAGGAAATCCGTGTTTCTGCTGCCTATTTAAATCTGCTGGCTGCGCAAAGGTTAAGCAAATCGCAACAGAAAAATCTCGATCGCGCTATTACCTTTAAAAATACGGCCATCATCAGGGCTAAAAACGGATTAATTGCGGGAGTAGATTCTTCTTTCGCAAAAGCAGAAGTTTCTAATGCCAAAATTGCACTAACAAAAGCTAAAGATTTAGAGCAGGAACAGGCCAACCGTTTGGGCGTGGTAATGGGATTAACCGCAACATCATACGAATTAGATACTGCTTCAATTACGCGTATTCCCGGCAACCTGCTAGAAGATACAGTGATCAAAAGCTCACATCCACTATTAAAGTTTTACCAGAACCGTGTTGATGTTAGCCAGCAACAGGTTAATTATTTCAAAAAATTATACTACCCTACGTTTAGCTTATTCGGTGTAATGCAGGGCCGTGGTTCGGGTTTTAGTCCAGGTTATGCCTTAGATCAGGCTGCTTATTCTACCAGTTATGCTGATGGCATAAACCCTACCCGTGGAAACTATTTGATTGGCATAGGAATGACCTGGAACCTGTCAACCTTACTTAAAAACCGCCCGCAGGTACGTGCACAGGAATACATTAGCCAGGGTTTGAAGGAAGAATATAATCTGGTTGATCAGCAACTAAAAGCACAATTGGCACTTGCAGAAACTAAACTAACCAACGCTTTGGCCAATTACAGAGAAGCACCTATTCAGGTAAAAGCAGCATCTGATGCTTATCTGCAGAAAAATACGCTCTACAAAAACGGGCTCACCACTTTGGTGGATCTTACACAGGCCCTGTTTACCTTAAACCGTGCCGAAACCGATCGGGATATTGCCTTTACCAATGTTTGGCAGGCCTTATTGCTAAAATCGGCAGCACTCGGCAATTACGACATATTTATCAACGAATTTTAATCTGGCTATATAAATGAATTTAATACGTTTCGCACTCCGCAAGCCCATATCCATCTTAGTTTTAGTAGCTGGATTGTTCTTTTTCGGTATTGGGGCTATCAATCAGATCAAGGTTGATATTCTTCCGCAGATGAACCTTCCGGTGATTTATATTGCGCACCCCTTTGGTGGTTACACACCCGACCAAATGGAGGCTTATTTTGGTAAACAGTACGTTAATATCCTGCTTTTTGCAAACGGTATTAAAAGCATCGAAACCAAAAACACACAGGGTTTAATGTTAATGAAGCTAACCTATTACGAGGGTACCAACATGGCCCAGGCGGCGGCAGAACTAAGTGCGCTATCTACTAGGGCGCAAGCTATTTTCCCGCCAGGTTCGCAACCACCGTTCGTGATCCGTTTTGATGCTTCATCACTTCCTGTTGGACAATTGGTATTAAGCAGCCCTATCCGCACCAACAATGAATTACAGGATCTGGCCAATACTTATGTGCGCCCTAGTTTTTCAGCTATACCAGGTTTGCTTTCTCCTGCTCCTTTTGGAGGTAGTCCGAGAACGATAGAAATCAATGTAAATCCGTCACTTTTACGTTCACATAACCTAACGGTAGATCAAGTAGTAGAAGCCATCAGGCTAAATAACCAAACCGCACCTTCAGGAAATGTGAGGATAGGTGATAAAAACTATATCACACCAACCAATTATACCATTAAAAAGGTTAAAGATTTTGAGAACATTCCCTTATTTAAAGGCAGCGTGCAAAATTTGCAGCTCCGCGATGTAGCAACGGTTAAAGATGGGGCCGATTTAGTTGCAGGTTATGCCTTAATCAACGGCAAGCGCTCGGTATACTTAAGTATCGCTAAATCTGGGGATGCCTCTACCTGGGATGTGGTTAAAAACTTAAAGAAAAACCTACCGAACATCCAAAATACCTTACCGGAAGATGTTAAACTTTCTTACGAGTTCGACCAGTCTGTTTATGTAATCAACGCTGTAAAAAGTCTGATCAGTGAGGGCGCAATCGGTGCGATATTAACAGGTTTGATGGTTTTACTTTTCCTGGGCGATAAACGTGCAGCATTGATTGTAATCCTCACCATTCCAACCTCTATTATTGCGGGTGTTTTGTTCCTGAAGTTATTCGGACAAACGATCAACATCATGACCCTGAGCGGATTGGCTTTAGCCATTGGTATTCTGGTAGATGAATCGACGGTAACAATAGAAAACATCCACCAGCATTTTGATATGGGCAAACCCAAGGCCCTGGCCATTTGGGATGCCTGTAAGGAAATCGCCTTCCCGAAACTGTTAATCCTGTTTTGTATCCTTGCCGTATTTGCACCTGCCTTTACCATGACAGGGATTCCAGGAGCATTATTCTTACCCTTGGCATTGGCAATCGGCTTTTCGATGGTGGTTTCATTCCTGTTATCACAAACTTTCGTACCCATTATGGCCAACTGGCTAATGGTTGCACACCCAAAAAAAGGCAGTGAACATCACCCGGGCATTACTCAGGACGAGGCTGATTTTGCCGCAACTGGCATTACACTCGAATCGGAAAAAGATACCTTGAGCCAAAAAAGAGTACTGGTTGAGCGTGAAGATTTTAGTGGCAATGGCAAAATTGGTTTCTTTGATCGGTTCCGGAACCGTTTTATGCGTTTCCTTGATCGGATACTGCCTTACCGAAAATCTGTCGTTTTGGTTTATTTAGTGGTAATTATCGGTTTAGCTGCGTTATTATTGGCTAACATTGGTCGCGATGTTTTGCCGAGAGTTAACTCAAGTCAGTTTCAATTGCGTTTACGTGCACCTGATGGAACACGTTTAGAACGTACCGAAGAAAAAGCAAATATGGTTTTGGCTGAGCTGAAAAAAATGGTCGGAGAAGAGCATATGGGCATTTCTTCTGTTTATGTTGGTCAACACCCTGCCCAGTTTTCGGTAAACCCGATCTATCAGTTTATGGCAGGTCCGCACGAAGCTGTTTTCCAGGTAAGTTTAAAAGACTTTGAGGAAGATATGGATGATTTTAAAGATCAGTTCAGGGAGAAAATCAAAAAAGTTCTGCCTGATGTTAAACTTTCTTTCGAGCCGATAGAGCTAACGGATAAGGTATTGAGCCAGGGCTCTCCTACCCCTGTTGAAGTACGTATTGCAGGCAAAAACAAAAAGCTGAATGAAAAGTATGCCAATAAAATCCTCGCAGAACTGAAGGAAATCCCTTACATGCGCGATGTTCAGCTAGCACAGCCCATTAAATATCCATCATTAAATATCGATATCGACAGGACCCGTGCAGCACAGATCGGGGTGGATATGGCCGATATTTCGAGATCATTAATTGCCTCAACTTCATCATCACGTTATACGGACAAAAATATCTGGTTAGATGAAAAAGCGGCTTTGCCTTATAGTGTTCAGGTTCAGGTACCACTTAACCAAATGACCAGTAAAGATGATATTGGAGAAATTCCGTTATTGAAAAATTCGGCACGACCAGTTTTGAGCGATGTGGCAAAAATTACTGCTGATACCACGGCTGGCGAAAACGATAACATTGGTGCTATGCCTTTCCTATCGGTAACGGCGAACCTTTACCATATGGATCTGGGTGCAGCATCAAAAGATGTAGAAAAAGCCATCAAAGACGTTGGCGAACTGCCAAGGGGGTTAAATGTTACCGCCATCGGTTTAAGTAAAGTGTTAACTGATACTTTAGACAGCTTACAATCTGGCTTATTTGTGGCCATTGTGGTAATTTTCCTGATGCTGGCAGCCAATTTCCAGTCTTTTAAAGTTCCATTGGTTATCTTAGCCACTGTACCAGCAGTTATTTTAGGTTCACTATTGTTATTAACCATTACCGGATCAACCTTAAACCTGCAATCTTATATGGGGATTATCATGTCGGTCGGGGTATCTATCGCCAATGCGGTATTGCTCATCACCAATGCTGAGCAACTAAGAAAGCACAATGGGAATGCACTCGAATCGGCACGCGAAGCCGCAGCATTACGTTTGCGCCCAATTATCATGACGAGTATTGCGATGATTGCGGGTATGTTGCCAATGGCCATCGGTCATGGTGAAGGTGGTGGAGCGGTTTCTCCATTAGGCAGAGCCGTTATTGGTGGCTTACTGGCTTCAACATTCGCCGTACTCATTATCTTGCCATTGGTATTTGCATGGGTTCAGGGAAAACAGACTACCAATTCGATGTCGCTTGATCCGGAAGACGAAGAAAGCATCCATTACATTAAAGGTTTACAAGAAAAAGAATAAATCATCATCATAAATGAATACGAAGATATTTTCAACAGGATTATTAAGTACAGGATTTTTAGTGTTAACGGCCATGTATGGCTGTGGGCACTCCGAATCGAAAGTAACACCCAAGAAAGAAAAAGAAGCAGCTATAGCCACCTTCGATCTTAAAAAAGAGAAGCTATCCACCAAACTGAGTTTGCCAGGCGAATTAATTGCTTTGCAACAAGTTGATTTATATGCTAAAGTAAGCAGCTTCGTAAAAACCCTAAAAGTTGATATCGGCTCAGAGGTAAGTAAAGGTCAATTGTTAATGACTTTGGAAGCACCTGAAATGACTTCCCAACTGGCTGCAACACAGTCGCGGATAAAAGCACAGGAAGCCATTTATACTGCGAGCAAAGCGAATTATAACCGTTTGTATGAAACCAGTAAAACGCCTGGAACGATCTCTACAAACGACCTGGACCAGGCTATGGCAAAAAAAAATGCAGATCTTGCACAGCTTGAAGCAGCAAAAGCCGCTTATAAAGAAGTAGGTTCAGTTCAGGATTATTTAACCATCAGGGCACCTTTCAGCGGAATTATTTCAGCCAGAAATGTGAATTTAGGAGCTTACGTTGGTCCAACGGGTAAAGGCTCTGATTTACCTTTATTTACTCTACAGGATCAAAAAAACCTGCGTTTGGCCGTTTCCATTCCAGAAGTTTATACCGGATATTTAAAAGCTGGTGATGAGATTAGTTTTACCGTTAAATCTTTGCCTAGCCAGACCTTTAAGGCTAAAGTGAAACGTTTATCAGGCGCTTTAGATCTACGCTTACGTTCTGAACGCATTGAAATGGATGTACCAAATGCTTCGAAGGTTTTATTACCGGGTATGGTTGCTGAAGTGAACATTCCGCTTCCGGCCAATGCCAGTACCTTTATCATTTCCAAAAAAGCTTTATTGGATACCAGCGAAGGATTATTCGTGTTAAAAGTAGCCGATAACAAAGCGGTTAAAGTAGGCGTAAAAAAAGGCCGTGAAACCGACGATAAGGTAGAAGTTTTCGGCGATTTAGCAGAAGGTGACAAATTAGTGGCAGAACCAACCGAGGAAATGCATGAAGGAACGGTGATTAAACCCTAACTTTACTTGTATTAAGCACTTAAAATATGTTATCAAAAAGTCAAGAGCTTTCTACCCTTCAAAAAAAGGAAACATTAGAAGATTTTTACAATAAATTAAAAATCACAAGGCCTGAAATTCCTACACCAAGCTTAGGGATGATCAATGATATCGGGCACTTTAATGTTTTTAACAGGACTACTGTTTGCAGCAACGTACCATCTGTTTTCAGCCGCAGAGATTTTTATAAAATTTCGCTGATCATAGGCAATGGGATTTTGCATTACCCTGATGCGCAGATTGAAATTAAAGGACGGGCATTACTGTTTACCAATCCGAATATTCCATATTCATGGGAAAGTACTTCGCCAAAACCTGCCGGTTTCTTCTGTTTATTTACCGAGAATTTTATCCATAACCGTAACGAAATCCTTCGCGATTCTTTATTGTGGCGGATTAATGATAGCCCGGTAATTCATATTAACGAAGAGCAGGAAGTTATCTTAACGGATATCTTTACTAAAATGATGAAAGAAATGGATGGCGATTACATCCATAAATACGATCTGTTAAGAAACTATGTACAACTTATTGTTCACGAAGCACTAAAGGTAAAACCTCAGGATGTTATCTTTAAACAGAATAATGCATCGGCGCGTTTAACTTCCTTATTTATCGAATTATTGGAAAGGCAGTTCCCCATTGGTTCTACAGAGCATATTTTGGAGTTGAAAACAGCCCACGATTTTGCCTTCCGCTTGTTGGTGCATGTAAATCACTTAAACCATGCAGTAAAGGAAGTAACGGGCAAAACAACTTCTGAGCATATTTCGAGAAGGATAGCAACCGAAGCAGTGGCTTTGCTGAAACATACCGAATGGAATATTGCACAGATCGCTTATTGTTTGGGTTTCGAGTACCCAGCAAATTTTAATATATTTTTTAAACGTCAGATGCAATGCACCCCAAAGGGTTTTAGAGCAAATTGATCATAATCGTATTAAACCTAGTCGTTTAACAAGTGAAGCGCCAATCCTGAAATGAGGAAACGGCGCTTTTTTATTGACCAAAACTAAATGGTCCATCATCCCCGGTAGTTTCGTCATTTCGAGCGGAGTCGAATGAAACCTGGAATCTACGGAGAGGGTCGTCACCCTGAACTTGTTTCAGGGTCTTATCAACAACGATTTTCAAAAATAGATGAGGTTGTATCATAAAGGCGATTTACTGCAGATGGTGTCATGTTGAGCTTGTCGAAACATCTTATAGCGTATTTAATAGGCCCTTCGACAAGCTCAGGGTGACAAATCTATATTTATGACTCAACCTAAGGACACGTCTTTGAATGAGAATCGCCTGTAATAGCGATTTATTTTTTGATATTAAGGATTAAATTTAACCGACCTTTAACCAGCCTGTAATACTCATCCTTTGTTTATTGGTAAGCAATACCTCGTGTGCCAGATCTGAACTTTTAAAGAAAATACTTTTACCGTTATTGGGCGAGATATTCTGCTCCTCATCAACATGGTAAATGCGTAGCTCTCCTCCATCTTCTATTTTCCAATCGCTGTTCAGATACATTATCATCGAATATTGTCTGCTTCCGTTGTACTGAAACTGATCGATATGTTTTTTGTAGAACGTGCCCGATTCGTAAAGTGTATAATGAAATTCGTATCCGGTGATCCCCGTATAACAGGTACGGTTTAAATAAACCACAAATTCGTCCATCAGATCGAAGAAATCATTTTCGTGTTGGTTATTATGCTTTCTGTCTAACCAGTAAATCACATCGCTTCTAATCAACTTGTTTTGATTCACAACCGTATCGTTACCCAAGCCAGCATTTAAAAGTTTTTTATTTTCAAATAACCCGATCAGATTATCTTTAAGATGGGCCGCTAAAGAAACACTTAAAAAGTTTTCTGCTATACCCACTTTATCTTCGATAAAACTATCGATAAGGCAATCAAATATTTTTTCCAACAGATTGTATTAATCTTAAAACGATATGCCTAAGGTGGGTAAGGTAGTCTTAATTAATGGTTAAGATGTCATTTCTAAAATTTATATTTGAAACCCCAAAGCGCTACTTATGCAAAATATTTTCCCAGCCCAATACTCCACCTTATCAGCCGCTGCCTTAAAAGATTATTTAATTGAAGCTTATCAGTTAGCCCCATCTACAACATGCCGATTACTCATCAGAAACGTAAGCGACACTTATATTCTCGAAAACCGAAGCCAGAAATATATCTTCAAAATCTACCGCGATGCACACCGAAAACGCAACGAAATTGAAGCTGAAGTGGAATTGCTCAATATTTTAAGGATAAACGGAAACTCAGTTTCCTACCCCATAACCGATGTAAATGGGAAACAAATTCAACAGTTTAATGCCATCGAAGGTTTAAGAAATGGTATACTGTTTTCTTTTGCTGAAGGAAAGGTAATTTTGGACCTGAAAAATGCACATCTTGTTCAATTGGGGCAAGACATTGCCACCTTGCACCAAAGTACTTCTTCAATAAAGCTGAATAATGCAAGACCGGTATTCAACTTTGAAACGACTTTATTTGAGCCTTTGCGCGATTTAAAACCTCATTTTACAGAAATGCCTGAGGAATTTGACTACCTGACCAACATTGCTGATAAAGTGGTTAAAAAGTTCGAAGGATTTGATACTTCAAAATTCAGCTATGGCTATTGCCACTATGATTTTTTTCCTAAAAACTTCCATTTTGATGAAGCGGGAAAAATTACCTTTTTTGATTTCGATTTTGCAGGTGAAGGCTACCTGATTAACGATTTAATGTCGTTCCTTAACCATTATTTTTTCCATCAATTGAATAACCTAATCTCCAAAGAGCAGGCAGAAAAGGATTTCGATACCTTTTTAAACGCTTACCAGCAAGTTAGGCCGTTAACTGATGATGAATTAAAAGCCATTCCATATCTGGGTATCACCTTTCATATTTTCTTCCTGAAATTCTTTTATGATAATTACGATGATTGGTCGAATGCCTTCTTAACCCCGCGTTATACGAAACACCGTGTAACACTGATTAAAAAATGGGAAGAAATGTATTGTAATTTTTAGGCAATGCTACCTCAAATCTCGACATCCTTGTTTATCTTGTATTTTAATTCAAAATCAATAAGATGGATCAGAAAATAATCAACCTGTACGATGAATATACCCATAGTCAGGTAAGCAGAAAAAAATTTATGAGAAAGCTGGCTATCCTGGCTGGTAGCACAGCATTGGCTATGACTATTCTGCCAATGCTAGAAAATAATTACGCCGCTGCAGCAGATTTTAACAGTGATGATATCGAAGTTGAAAATATTACCTACGCTGGTGTTGACGGTGAAATGAAAGCTGTACTGGCCAAACCCAAAGGCAAAAAGAACTTAGGCTGCGTATTGGTTATTCATGAAAACAGAGGTTTAAATCCACATATTATTGATGTTACCAAACGTGTTGCCGCCGAAGGTTTCCTGGCCCTTGGTGTTGATGCCCTTTCGCCGCTTGGTGGAACCCCGACGGATGAAGATAAGGGACGCGAGTTGATCGGTAAATTAGATCCTGAAAAGAACTTACAGAATTATTTAAAAGGATTGGATTATTTACGCAATAGAAAAGACGGCAATGGTAAAGTAGGCTGTGTTGGCTTTTGCTGGGGAGGTGGAATGGCCAATAAATTAGCAGTTAACGACCCTAAATTGCAGGCAGCTGTTGCTTATTATGGCGCACAGGCCAATGTGGCAGATATTCCTAAAATTAAAGCGAGTTTAATGTTGCATTATGGTGGCCTGGATGAACGCATTAATGCCGGGATTCCAGCTTATGAGCAGGCATTAAAAGACAATAAAATTGATTATAAAATTTACATATACGATGGTGTAAACCATGCCTTTAACAACAATACCTCACCTACGAGATATAACGAAGCCGCAGCAAAACTAGCCTGGAGCAGAACAATCGATCTGTTTAAACAGAAACTGGCGGTATTGACGAGGTAGTAATTCCTATCACAAAATCGTCATTGCGAGAAGGCTTTTTCAGCCGACAAAGCAATCTTAATGCGAAAGGATGATTAACAAACGTTTTAAGATTGCTTCTTCGTTCCTCTCCACCAATAACGACTTCTCTATTTTGGAAACGTGCGTTCGGTGTTTAATAGGTGCTGTGGCCCCGCCATCGCTTATAATCCTCGCTGCGCTGCGGGCTATTCCGCTCTGTCGGGTTTATTTAACAAAGGTTAGTAGGTAGAATATCTTAATAGTACCACTAACTCTGCCACTTAAACCCGATTGCAATGTAAAGCCCACAGCGAGGCACGAGCGAGGACTTGGAATAAAAAGCGGGACTGCCAATACCGAAAAGTGCTATAATTGATTTCCAAAACTTAACTAACCTGGCATAAAGCCTTAGTTGTAAGATTGCTTCGTCGTTCCTCCTCGCAATGACGATTTCTTGCGATAGTGATGATTAATCGGCACGATACTTCTTAGCTGCGCCCAGGTGTCTTAGTTGGTAAAAACCAACCTAAAACAAATCCGTCTTTAACATTGTCTTCAAAATATTCGATTGTACATCGAAATTATTGAGGTGGTTCAAGAAATTGATGTCAGATATTTTACTGTAACTATCTTCTAACAAATTAACAACCTCGTTTGGAATTGCCGTTTTTAAAACCGCAGCATTACTTTTTAACTTATCGTTTTTATATTGCAGTTCCTGTACAATCCGTTCCCGTTCTGAAAGATTATTAGACATATCCAAATCTTTCAAAATGGTTAAATCGCAGAACAAGAACAGGTTTCGGCTTGGAAAAAACAGGTAATAACTGTCTATATCCAAAAATTTATACACTTCAATTACCAGTTCGCCCGATTTTAAACCAATATAAAATTCGGTCCGAAAATCGTACTTACACAGCTTGCCCATCAATTTTTTCTCGATGGTCGCATAAACATTGGTATACACCTGTTTACTCTGAAAATCAATCAGTTTAGCAAATTGATCGGTAGTGAGATCGAAATAAAAATCGTTGGCGTATCTGGAACTAAAAACATTGATATTTTTAGAAAAGGGAAAATCGGAACTGAGCTCAGAAAGCACACTGAATAGTTTCCGCAGCGATAGGTTCACTTTTAGCGATTGCTTTTGTTTATCCTGCTGAAAACTTTTCTGATCAACAAGCGCACCTGCCATACGGTCGATCAGTTCTTCATTCAGGTCAATTTCATCGTAAATGAGCGATACGTTTTTCTCATTGCTCTTTTTAATCTTTTTGAGCAGTTCGATCACGCTATCGGTAAACTGAAGATGGAAAAGATCTAATTTTTCGATCTCTAATTCTTCGTTGTTGGCAAAAAGTTGATGAATAACCTGGCTTCTTAAATAAATTTTATAAATCACCTCATCATCAAAAAACACAGAGAGCAACTGTAAACGGTTGATCTCTGCGCTTGATTTTTTGATAATATTTAAACGGTATTCATCCATATTTTAATTAACTCACCCTCGTTACGTTCTTTTTCAACTCTGTTTCCAAAGTTTTAAGTTCGCCATCCAACACTCTTCTACTCTGTGCACCCGCTTCATGGATCTGTTTAACCTCATTAAGCGTTTCAATCAACGATGAAGTGGTTTGTTTCAAGGTTTCCAAAGATACTACTGTTTTTTCATTCTCTTTGGCTACATCGATACTGTTTTGTTTCAGCATCTCTGCATTTTTCTGCAAAATGGTATTCGTGGTATCCGAAATTTTCTTCTGCATCTCTACGTTGGCCTTTTGCCTTTGTAAAGCAACAGCAATGGTCAATTGGTTTTTCCACACCGGAATGGTTGTAGATACAATCGACTGTGCTTTTTCTGCAATTGAAGTATTATTGTTCTGCACCACACGGATCTGCGCTAAAGATTGCAACATGATGAAACGAACAATTTTCATATCTGCCAGTCTTTTATCCAAGCGACTTATGAAGTCCCTTAAATCGGCAATTTCATAATCCTGATAATCGGCAGGTCGGCCTTCCATCTCAGCAAGTTTGATGTTCAGCTCGTTGTATTTCATCTGTCCGGCAATAATCAGTTCTTCCATTTGGTGGATGTAACCAACATTGCTATCGAACATGGTTTGCAGCGAACTGTTGTCTTTAATCGAATTTAACCTTCCAGCTTTAATTTTGTTGGTGATCTTATCAATATTATTCACCACTACATCATACTTCTGGAAAAGTTTTTTCACATCAACAACAAGGCTCTTTAAAAACGGGATTTTAGAAATAAAGTTCTTAAATGCACTTTGCTCCAATTCTGAAACATCGATATAATTCAGTTCGGTAAGCAGTTCGTTAATTAAACCGCCAACTTCACCACTGTTATAAGTCCGTACAGACGATAAAAACTCGTTACTGTATTTTTCCATTGAGTTTTGGGCATCGCTTCCGTAATTCAGGATAGAATTTACATCTGATGGTTCTAACGATTTTCCAATCTCATTGTATTTAAGCGTTTCCTCTGAGGTTATTTTCTCGAGATCCACATTGCCATCTTTATCCAGTTTAACCGGAGTAAGGGCTTGGGTAACGTTTGGGTTGGTTTCCATAGTTTGATTAATTACCAGCCTTATGGCTTATAAATAGTTTTGAGTTACGGTTTTAACGGTATCTTCGAGTTTTTTATCTTTGGTTGGTTCGCCAATGGCATTAAATTTCCATTCGCCGTTTTTCTTGTAAAAAACGCCCATTACCATCGATACGTGACCAGCAAAGTTGGCTCCGTTAGCAATATCGAATTTAGCAAAAACCTCGTTAACACGTTTAGTTGTGCCCTCGTAAATGCGGATTGACGCAAAAGGGATTGTACCAAAATCATGCCCTCTAAAACTATTCAATACAAAGGCAACATAGTTTACGTTGGCATCCAACTGAGAAAAATCAAGTGTGATGATCTCATTATCTAAGCCATCATCGCCGCCCATATCGCCAGTTAAATCATCGCCGCTATGTTTTACAGAACCGTTTTTAGATTTTAGGTTACCAAAATAAACTACCTCTAAAAGTTGTTTGTTTTCGTTGTATAATGCACAGCTTCCATCTAAATCTACCGCTTCTTTTGATGATCCGAAACCGAAAAGACCTTTCTTTTCAATGGCACCCCAGTTAATGCCTACACAAACATTCTGAAGTTTGCTACCATTACTTTTTTCTAGACTGATGCGCTGTCCTTTTTGAAGATTGATTGCCATAATATTATTGATATTTGTTTAAATAATCCTGTAAACCACCTTTCATACCTACGCCAACGGCTTCAAATTTCCATTTGCCTTCGCGTTTGTAAATTCTTCCAAATTCTACCGCCGTTTCTATAGAGAAATCTTCTTCTAATTCGTATTTTAAGATCACCTCATTGGTTACGGCATCAAAAATACGGATGAAAGAGTTTCTAACCTGACCAAAATTTTGTCTTCTGTTTTCAGCATCGTGGATGGTTACCACAATACAGATCTCGTTTACTTTAGCATCAGCTTTGGTTAAATCAATTTTTATCTGTTCATCATCGCCATCACCATCACCGGTTAAGTTATCACCTGTATGCTCTACCGAACCATCTGGAGAAACCAAATTATTATAGAATACAAAGTTTTCGTCTGAAATCAGTTTTTTCTGATCGTTTAGTAAAAAAATTGAAGCATCTAAATCGAATGCAGAACCTGTTGAAGAGCTGTTGGTATCCCAACCTAAACCTATTGTAAATTTAGGAGCATCGATATTTTCTCTTTGCCCCTTTTGCAAATTAATAGCCATATTTAAATTAATTTATAATTGTTGTTTTTGATATAGTCTTTTATGAGATGTAAATTTTTAGAATACGCTTCTATGGTATGGTAGTTATTCCCCAGGGATAGATCGTAAAGCTGATTGATAAAATCGGTACTTCTACGTTCTAAAAATAGATTAAAACTGCTCGAAGTAGTATTTAAAATGTATTTTACAATACGGGTATTAAACCTAAAATTGCCGCTATCAATAATTTCTTCCAGATCAAAAATAGATTTGATCTGATGGTAATTCAGAAAATTCTCTACATTGGGATGGATATTTTTATTGACCAGTTCGGCGAAATAAAGCATATGCATTTCGTTCTTTAAACCATATTCTTTAGCCATTTTTAAGATCATCCGCTCATGGCTTCCGGTAATTCTGATATCATCCAGAAATAAAAGTGTTTTACCAGCGAGAAAATCTTTATCGATGTGAAATGAATCGTTTCCAATCAGTAAAAGCCTTTCTTCGGCACTTAACTCGCCATAATCTTCTTTATAGGTAATGGTTCTGTGCACTTTGGTTTCCTGTACCGCCAAACCACCATTTTCCACCAGCCAACGGTTAAGCTGACAAACGAAATAGTTTTTCATGGCAAAGGTTGCCGTTGGAATAAAACTATAAGGACTAGAAATAACCACAATCTGATCGGCAATCACATTATCAGCTAAATAATAGCGGATAAAGCCATCGGCAAGGTCTTTTCCGAAAGATCGGGCCACCAGGTCATCGCCAAACTTAAAGCGACTGTAATCGTCGGCACTAAAGCCAAAATCGACTGTATTGTCTATTTTATGAAGTGAATAACTATACGGTATCATAGAGTAGGTTTGAGATAGATAGGTGATTGGAATTGATGAGCATACTGTTAATTCCCATCGCTTCTGCCCCACGAACATCAGCATGCGGGTTATCTCCAACATGGATTACATCTTTTAGCATTAATTCCGGGTGTTTTTCCCTATCGATGGTATCTAACATCAACTGAAAAAATCCGGTATTGGGTTTAGACATCCTTACTTCATCAGAATACAGCTGAAAATCGATAAACTGATCGATACCCAAATGACTGATTACTTTTTTTAAGGTTTTCCCTTTTATAAAACCAGTATTGCTTAAAATATTGGTCGAACTTAAACCTGTTGACTTAAGCTGTTCCAATACGGTTAAAGAACTTTCGCTATACAGCAAAGGCATGTGGGTAAAAACCAGTTGTTCCATGTCGTGATCAATCTCCTGTAGATCCACATCATGAAAATTGAAATCGTAATCATTGATCATACTGATGATCATTAAATACATTTCATCAGCATCTACATTTTTCCCTGTCCGCTCATTAATAGCGTTTACCATTAAATCTACCTGGCGAAAAACAACAGCAATCTCTGCTAAATTTTTATGCTTAGTATTAAATTTCTGGTAAAAATATTGCGTCCGCTCCTGTTTATACGCTGGATTTGATTTAATCAACGTTAACCAAAGATCGAATGAGTAATGTTTGTAAAAAGCCATTGCAACCTGTTTCCTAATCTATTTATAAATTCTAATATTACAAATTTGATTGTAATATTACCAACGTTTAATTGTAAGATTTATCACAGATAAGCCTTATAATTTAAGATTTATCCAATACCTTTTCGGCATCGTCCGAAATGATGATATCGCTTTTGTGTTTTTTGGGATAGTTAAATAATAAGGATGTTAATACTGGTATAATGAAAATGGCTACCGTAAAAATAGAGACAAAAAGATCTGTTTTTTCGCCTTCGATAGCGTGAGAAATAGGTGACTCGGGATAGAAATGCGTTACTAACGATGAAGTAAGTTTAATTCCTAAAACAGCAATTACGATGAATGCTATCGTTTCTAAAAAGGTAAATTTCTCCATCAGTTTAACAAATGCCTGTGCTACAAAACGCATAGCCAAAATCCCGATAAAAACACCAATATAGATTAACCAGATATGATCGGTAAAAGCCACAGCAGCAAAAACATTATCGATAGAGAAAGCCAGATCCATTACCTCTACTAAAGCAACAGTTGCCCAAAAATTCCCCATTAAGCCAACAGTAGATTTATAAATCCAGCTTTTGCTTTTGTCTACTTCCTCTTCTTCTTCTTCCTTGCCTTTATTGTTCTTTTTTCTAAAATAATCGAAAGCCAGGTACAACAGGTATAGACCGCCAAGTGGTTTCAACCACCAGATTTTAACCAGCCATGCAGCCAGGAACAAACAGATCCCTCTAAAAACATAAGCGCCAATAATGCCATATTTTAAAGCTTTTTCTCTTTGCGATTTTGGTAAATCCATTACCATAGTAGCCAAAACAGCAGCATTGTCTACCGAAAGCAAACTTTCGATCACAATTAAATTCAAAATAATTAATAGTCCGGCCTGTATATCGTCACCTAAAATTGTGTGCAAAAAATCCATTGAGCGAGTGTGTGTATGTTTTTAATTAAAGTTTTAGTTGACAGCAAAGAAACAAAATTTTATCAATCCCGATGCTTCAATCTTTTTTATTTATTGAATCGTTTTACTGATTAGATACTTAATCAATAAAACTGTTACGCAATAGGGCTGAAATTTATTTGCTGATCACCAGTTGATAGATATTACCTTTCTCTCCGGCCAGAATAATCTGTTTACCTTTTTTGGCTTTTTGAACGGCATTAAAACTTTTATCAGAAATATGTTTCCAGTTTTGGCCACCATCAGTAGAAATATCTGTTCCTGAAGTACCTGTAGCAATTAAGGTTTTAGCATTAATATAGGTTACGCCCGATCGGAAGCCTAAAACCGGGGTAGCTGGCTTTTGCCAGGTTTTGCCGCCATTGCTCGTTAAAAGAATATTATTGGTGTTTTCTTTATCTTTTACATAGTTTCCGCCAACAGTTACACCAATTTTTTCATTCAAAAAATCGATCGAGAAAGGACCCGTACTATTTTCGCCCTGCAAAATGGGGCATTTAAATACTTGCCAGTTTTGTCCATAATCTGGAGAAAAGTAAATGTTAGATACCGTTCCACCTGCTGCAATCCAGGTTTTACCACCAGGTAATGTTTTAATGGTTGTTCCACTGGCTGCAAAACCTGCTTCACCTTTAGCCAAATTGGTTTTTAGATTTGCTGAAATATCTTGCCAGCTTTTACCTGCGTCTACAGTTTTAAGTAATTGCATTTTATCATTTATGGGATCACCGAAGATGATTCCTTTATTTTTATCCCAAAAACCCAAGCCATCCAAAAATATAGCTGAATCTACATTTTTATAATTTTCTGTCCAGGTTTCGCCGCCATCAACGGTTTTCAGAATGTATGCCGGCGAAGCAATGCCCACAATAATGGCCTGTTTATCGTCGAAAGCTTCAATATCCCTGAAATCGATTTTTTCGTAACCTTTTGGTTTTAACCATTTCCAGGTTATACCACCATCAGTAGTTTTACCTACCGATCCATTACTACCACTTACCCAGGTAACCCGATCTGATACAACACTTAAACCCCGTAAACTGGTTTTGGTATTCTCGTTTAAGGGTTTAAAGGAATACGACTGCGCGGTGCAAAAAAAAGGTGCCATTAAAAGGCACCATAAAATTTTCTTCATCTATAAATTATTTTACTCGTCTAAAAGTTTCTGATCGGCCTAAAAGAGAAATACCTACATAACCGCGAACATTTAATACATCATTACCTGCTAAGGTCATGTTGCAGCTATAGGTTTTACCTTTTTTCGGATCGTAAATCGTTCCATCGGTCCATTTACCATCTTCGTAAACAAAATCCTTTAATATTTCCAGATTTAACAAAGCGCGTTTCTGTAGTTTTTCGTCAGGATTTTTAGCATCTAATTTAGGTTTACCATTTAAATTGGGTTCCTTCATCCAGGCTAATTTCCCATAATATTTATCGCCTTTTTTATAAATTTCTATTTGCCCTTCACCCGATGGGTTAAGCCATTTGCCTACAATAGCATCTTTGTTCTGTGCAAATACAGAAAACGATACTGCCACAAAAAGCAGCATTAAAAATGGTAACTTTCTCATATTTTTTATTTCTAGTTAGTTTCTAAAGATAATAATTACACCTTATATCGAAACACTAAATAAAGAGAAAAAGTATGAGAATTTTTGAAAATCCTAAAATTTACTTTGAAACAATTGGTAGATACTTGGCACGGTACGCATAAAGCAGGAACAAATTAAACAATAACATCACGGCCGACATCGGAAGATCTTTAGGCTGGGCCAAAAATGCGGTATACAAAAAGATATTCAAGGTAACAGGAAAAATAATGATTGATGCTAGTGGTGCCGTCCTTCCGATAAACAACATTACACCACATAACAGTTCTGTTATTTTAATTAATGGAAAAAGATAAACGGAGGCCATTATACCTGTCATAAAGCTGGTTTGGGCCGCTGTCATTTCCGGCGCCTTAGGCATTAAATTAAGAAAATAGGTTACCGAAGCAAATAGGTATAGTGCTCCTAATAACACCCTGATAATAATAATTGCAATTTTCATATTGGATTAATTTTGGTTTCTAAAATTAAAAATAATAAAAGTTATTTAAAGTTCATTAGTCATTGGTACATTGTACATTAGTGTAATAATAAGTTAATCTGTTTTGGTTGAGGTTTTATATTTAATAGCCATAATCTATTAACCATCAGCCATTGACCATTTATTATCTAATTCGCTCTTTATATTACCGCACCCGCGATTTATATTAATGCGTACGCAATTTACATTACCGCACTCGCGATAAGTATACCAGACTATGAAGTCTGGACTAAGGATCCAACACTTTCGGCTCCTTTCTCCTGACTCCAGGCTATTTGTTATAATCGTAATTCACCATCCATTGAATACCAAATTTATCGGTAGCCATACCAAAAAGGGCTCCCCAGAACATTTTTTCTAAAGCCATTGTTACTGTTCCACCAGCTGAGAGGTTATTAAAAAGTGTATGTGCCTCTTCTTCACTTGCCGCATCAACGGACAGTGAGATTCCGGTACCGAAAGTAGATGCAGGCATCGGGTTGGTAACATCGGTACCCATGAGTACGTTGCCACCAATAGGCAAAGCCACGTGCATGATTTTCTCCTGGTCGCCTACTGCCATACCTTCGCATCCCGGCGAATCTTTAAAGCGTTGAAGCACAGCAAAATCGCCGCCAAAAATAGATTTATAAAAGTTAAATGCTTCTTCGGTGTTACCGTTAAAATTTAAATACGTGTTAAGTGTCGCCATTGTTTTGTTGTTTTTCCCTTCGGGATGGTTAATTATTATTTGTTTTTTTTATTATCGTCATCCTGAACTTGTTTCAGGATCTATTTAGCATAAGATGCTGAAACGAGTTCAGCAGGAGGTTACGAGCGCATTTTAGTCAATTTGATATCCATCCATGGTGCCCAGTTTTTACCATCAAATTGTTCCCATGTCCCTTCTATGGTATTGGCTTTAAAATTTCCTTTAAATCTTTCGGTATCGGCAAATATTAAAATAATATCATCGTAAATTTTAAGGGTGGATATTGAAATATTGCCTTCATTATCGAACGATTGCGACCTAAAAACATCTTCCATATCATCATAATGCGTAATTTCTAACGATCGGATCTTTTTATCGCCGAACATGACGTCTACCTGATGTGTTAAGAAAAACCCACCATCAACCCACCCGTAGGTATCCGTTCCCACAATTACATCACCCGCTTTTGTTAAACCTTCTGTTTTCCATTTGCCGATATAAGGATTTAGCAGATTAAGCCTGTTGTTTCTCATAAATTTAGTTAAAAATCAATTGGTATCTAGCTCGTTGTAAATATTTTTTAACTGATGTACGTGTCGTTGTGTATGATAAATCACAAAATAAATGGCCTCTAGCCGGGTTAGAAAGCCATAGCCGGGTAATTCAAAAGAACTGCAGGTTTTAGTTAAATCCAGGTCTGCAATTGAAGTTGAAATCCTGTCCCTGATCTGTTTTAAGCTTTCTAATAATGCATACTGGTTATACACTTTATCTTCAGGATAAATCTGTTGAGGCGAATTGAACTTCACGTTGAAATTCAAAAAGTCGTTTCTAATCTGCGCTACCATTAAATCGGCTGGCTTATCTGTTTCGGTTACCGGGCCATTTATGACTTGCAGAAAGCCAGAATTTGCCAAAATCATATGTTCAGCCAGTTGGCCTGCTGTCCAGCTTCCTTTAAATGGTACTGCATTAATTTGCGCAGTATCAAATTTCGATAAGGTGTTTTCTAACGCCGACAAAGTTTCGCTGGCTTCTTTTATTATCTTTTCCATAACTTACATGTAATTCATTCCAGGATAGTTTAATAACCTGCGCCATAAGGCAATCTGCCCGATGCAATTGGCTTCCCGATAACTGTTGAAGCTGATCATTTCAAACAATGTGATCTCCATTCCAGGGATGCTGAGTTTCTCTTCCAGTTTCTCGTCGGTAGCCTGGGATAATGCCTGCTGTAACTTTGGAGAAATCTCTTTCCAATCTTTAATGAAATCTTCAAGCAATGGATAAGTGGCATCATCCACAATTCCTTTATTATCGGCAAAAAGATCGTCGGTTATGGACGGAAGATCGATACCGAATGATTTGGCCAGAAAATAACGGCTATGCACTACACTCCCGGTAATCCAAGCAATGTGGTTTGCTTTCGTATCCAATCTTTTCTGTGCATCCTTTTGGTCTATCCCATCTAAAGCCCTTACTAAAAAATCTGTTTGCATTTCGTACAACACTATAAAGCCATACATTCTGCTACTCGTTGGGGTGGTTTTCATATGTTTACTAATTAATTGATTAACTGAAATAAAGTTACCTTTTAATTTAGTTGAACACCGTTGCCGTAAAAGTCAATCTTAAGGGGCATTTCAGACAATTTTTATATATTTACGATACTTAAATTTTTAACCAAATGATACAAGTAGGTGTTTTACTGCCCCAAAATTTCAGATTATTAAGCATAGCGGCTATTTTAGATGTATTTGATACTGTTAATGGTTTTTACAGAAAAGATGCGCTTGAAACACCATTTAACATTAGTTTAATTACGCTAGACGATAAAAATTATAATTTTAGTACGCATCCCTGTGTGTCCTTACAAAAAGCCGGGCAGTTCGAACTGATTTTAGTTCCATCATTTGCAACCAACGACATCAAAGATTGTATTGGAGCCAACAGAGGTTATATCCCCTGGTTAAACAAACAACATGCGGCAGGCGCAGAAATTGCTACTTTTTGTACTGGTGCATTTTTACTTGCAGCATCAGGACTGTTGGATGGTAAAGCAGCTACCACACATGTTGATGCCTGCTCTGCCTTTTCTACGGCATTCCCCCTGGTTCATTTAAAGGCTGATAAAACCGTAACACAGGATGGAAAATTATTTACAAGTGGTGGTGCAACCTCCACTTTTCATTTATTGTTGCACCTTTTACAGCTTCATTGTGGAAAAGATATGGCCATTAAGGTGGCCAAGATTTTTGCAATCGATATGGACCGTGTAAACCAATCGTACTTTAGCACCTTCCAACCTATCCGTCATCACAATGATGATATTGTTGCTTCTGCCCAGGAAAAAATTGAAAATAATTATCAGGATGTGGCTACCATCGAAGAGATGATTAAAGATATTCCTTCCAGTAGAAGAAATATTGTGCGTCGCTTTAAACAGGTGATTGGTATTACCCCTATCGAGTATCTTCAACAAACGCGTATCGAAGCGGCTAAAAAGTTATTAGAGCAAACTGCCCAGCAAATGACAGAGGTAATTTATAACTCTGGCTACAATGATCCAAAAGCATTTAGGAAAGTGTTCAGAAAATCAGTCGGGATGACCCCGACTCAATACCGCGATAAATTTCAGGCGAGGTAGTAGATAACTGAGGAACAGCGGAATAGTAAATCAATACCACTCACAAAAACTAAATAAATAGTTTTCAACACTAAAATCAATTATGTTAATAATTAGTATAAAATAAATGCATCGCCCTATACAATTTAAGATAACTTAACGTTATAATTACACTAACCAAATAACTATTTATATGAGCACATTCCTTTTAATCACAGCGGTATTTTATATTGTTTCCTTTGGATTAATGTTGTACTGCTATTTCTCCGCTGAACAGATTCCCAGCGATGATGAAAAATTTTAATCAGTTCTTTTCCCGTCATCAAAATTAACGTCTCCCTTTAAGCCAATACATTGAACTTTCTTACAGAAAGACAATGAAATGTTGTGGCCAAACTACCCTCTCTAAAAACATCTATTTTATTTATTGGCAATCCACTTAATTAAGTAAGGAGCGGCTCCTGTATACCATAAAACTGCAGAGATTAAAAATATGGCTATCAATATCCATAAAATCGGCCATCCTTCAAATTTGTGTTTTGAACCGGGGATGTAAGATTCATTAAGGTTATTATGGTCATTGTCCATCCTATCGCCCTTTTTCACCGGTTTCGGATTAGAGATATTGCTCATAAAATATTCAGTTAGAAATACAAACTTAAGCTATAAACCTATAAATCGAAAATTAGTTTTAACATTCTTGTGTTTTAAAATCGATTAAAGATAAAAGTCGTTCAAACTTCAGCTATTCATATTTGGTTTAAACAAAAAAAGTAGGAAAACCTAAATAAAACAGCAAATGTTGTAGAATTAGGAAGTCAGATTAAAAAAAACAGTCCCCCAGAATATAATTATTGCTTAGAAAAGGCTTGCTGATATTTTAGCGGGGTTTTCCCTGTTATTTCTCTAAAATATTTATGGAAACTAGTGAAATTATAAAAGCCGCAGTCGTAGCAGATTTCTTTAACGGTCAGATCATTTTCGATCAATAATTTACAGGCCTGTCCTACCCTAATTTCGTTCAGAAACTGTGTATAGGTTTTCCTGCTTTTAGTTTTAAAGAATTTACAGAAAGAATTGGGGCTGATTTTAGCAACCGCAGCAATTTCCTTTAGTTCTATTTTATTTTTGTAATTGCTGATGGTATAGTTATAAATAGATTGAATCCTATCTTTTTCGTTCTCCAAAAAATTTGGCTTAAAGCCTAACGAAACCAAAATATTTTTCTCTTCGCAATTGGCTATTTCGGTTAATACTTCCAGTATTTTTATAATCCGCATGGTGCCTGTTGCCTCAATAATCTGTGGCATTAAACAAGCTATTTTCTCTTTTGAGATTCCTTGCAGCTGAATTCCCTGCCGCGATTGTAGCAACACTTTTTTCATCTCCTGGTTTTCGGGAAGATCGAGAAAATCCTTGCCTAAAAAATCTTCCTTAAAATGGATCGCATAAACATCAACCGGTTCACCAGCGGTTTCATCAAAAAATTCTGGATCAAAGCGCCAGTAGTGTGGCAAATTGCTTCCGAGTAAAACTACATCGCCATCCTTAAAATTTTTAATGCTATCGCCAATAAACTGCGTTCCTCTGCCTTTTTTAACGTAGATTAGTTCTAATGCAGAGTGGTAATGCCAACGATTGTTTATATCGGGCATAATGTCTCTCCGAGCGCTAAAAGAATCTACCGAATTAGTAGATACATTAAGTAAATGCGGTTTCATAAAATCTTAAAAAATCAATCTAATATGCAAAATTATTTTGCAATGTAAAAAAATGAGCCAATATCATTTAATAATTAGATCATAAAGTTAAATTTTTATTAATGCTTATGGGTTTAATTTGTAATACAACAACTAACCAGAAAGAACCTGCTTAAACCATTTATAACCAAACAAAACATGAGCCACACTCCATCAACGAACTTTCAGGTATCCGATACACCAAAAAATGGTAAGGGATATTTATTTCCATTAATTTTGGTCACCAGCCTATTTTTCTTCTGGGGCTTTGTTCATAATCTCGATCCTGTATTAATTCCGCATTTACGCAAAGCTTTTCAACTAAACGTTTTCGAATCTACCCTGGTGGATTCTTCGGTTTTTATCGCTTATTTTTTATTGGCGCTACCTGCAGGCTACATTATGCGCAAGTATGGGTATAAAAGCGGTATTATATTGGGCCTCGTTTTATTCGCCATCGGCTGTTTATTATTTATACCCGCAGCCAATACGGCACAATATATATTTTTCTTAGGTGCACTTTTTATTATCGCCTGTGGTTTAACCTTTCTGGAAACTGCAGCAAATCCTTATGTTACCGTACTAGGGCCACCAGAAACAGCTACACAGCGTTTAAATTTCTCTCAGTCTTTTAATGGTTTAGCTGCATTTTTAGCGCCAATACTTGGCGGTAAATTTATTTTTACCGAAGTAAAATATACCGATGTTCAATTGGCAAAAATGTTGCCTTTAGAAAAACAGGCTTATATGCTCGAAGAGGCATCAACAGTAAAAGCGCCTTATCTAATTTTGGGGATTCTGATTATTGTAGTCGCTATACTATTTATTTTCACAAAACTGCCTGATATTAAGGAAGAAGAAAATGCCAAAGAAAAAAGCAGTTTTGGACATGTATTAGGCCATAGCCATTTGCGCTGGGCAATTATCGGGCAGTTTTTTTATGTAGGCGCACAGGTTTGTGTATTGAGTTTATTTATCAGTTTCGTCACCTCATCAGCAAATATCAGCCAGGATCAGGCAGCATGGTATTCGGGCGCCGCAGGTTTAGCTTTTATGGTTGGCCGGTTCGCTGGAACTTTCTTCATGAGATACGTAGCTGCCCACAAACTACTGATGCTTTATGCATTAATTAGTGCTTTACTTACCCTCGTATCTATTTTTGCAAGCGGCATGATTACCGTTTATGCTTTAATCGGTGTCTCTTTCTTTATGTCGATCATGTTCCCAACCATATTCTCGTTGGGTATAGCAGGTTTGGGTAAAGATACAAAACTGGGCTCATCGTTAATTGTGATGTCTATTGTTGGTGGTGCCTTTTTACCACCGATATTAGGTTTGATTTCAGATGCCACGCACAACATACAATATGGGTATTTAGTACCATTTATATGCTTTTTAGTGGTTTTCTACTTCGGTTGGAAAGGACGGAAACCCAATCACATTGAAAAAGAAATTAGTTTAGAAGTATAAAATTGACAATGAAAAAATTAGTCATCAAGATTAACAATGCTGATAATGTTTTGGTTGCGTTACAAGATTTACCTAAAGATACCAAAATAGTGCATGAAGGGAATACCTACGTTACTGTTGATGAGATCCCTGCCAAGCATAAATTTTTTATGCAGGATATGAAAGCAGGCGATGAGGTAATGATGTACGGCGTTTTGGTTGGAAAGGTACAGTTTGATGTAAAGGTCGGTATGCGGATGAATGTAGAGAACACCAAACATGCTGCAGAGCCATTTGCCTATCGCAATGTTAATTACAAATGGGAAGCGCCTGATGTAAGTAAATATAACAACCGCAGTTTTAATGGTTATCACCGTAAAAACGGTGCAGTGGGTACTGCTAACTACTGGTTGTTTATCCCGACTGTTTTTTGCGAAAACAGAAATCTGGATATTATTAAAGAATCGCTTTATAGTGAGTTGGGTTATGCGGTAGATGACAAATATAAATCTTACACCCACAAACTGGTTCAGGCCTTTGAAAAGGGAGAAGACATTAATCACATTAGTTTTGAACCTAAAGTAGATAAAGCCCGCCGCACCTTTAAAAATGTAGATGGAATTAAATTCCTAACTCATAACGGAGGTTGTGGGGGAACGCGTCAGGATGCTGATACATTAAGCAAATTATTGGCGGCTTATGCCAATCACCCCAATGTGGCCGGTATAACGGTTTTAAGTTTGGGCTGCCAACATTTGCAGGTAGAAGATTTTAAACGCGACCTGTTTGCACTTGATCCTGATTTTGATAAGCCACTTTTAATTTTCGAGCAGCAAAAAGCACAAAGCGAGGAGCAATTGATCCAAAATTCAATCCGCAGTACTTTTGAAGGATTGATGTTCATTAATAAACAAGAACGTGCAGCAGCCCCGCTAAGCAAAATGTGTGTGGGTGTAAAATGCGGTGGTAGCGATGGTTTTAGTGGTATTTCAGCTAATCCGGCTGTTGGTTATTGTGCCGATTTACTGGTGGCCTTAGGCGCCAAGGTTTTACTGGCCGAGTTCCCCGAGCTATGTGGCGTAGAGCAGGAAATGATCGACAGATCTGTGGACCGTCCAACGGCTGAAAAATTCATCCGTTTAATGACAGAATATGATGATCTGGCACATAAAGTTGGTTCTGGCTTTTACATGAATCCTTCTCCAGGCAATATTAAAGATGGTTTAATTACCGATGCGATTAAGTCGGCCGGTGCTGCGCGTAAAGCCGGCTCCGCTCCAGTTGTAGATGTTTTAGATTATACAGAACCCGCTACTAAACCCGGCTTAAGCTTGGTGTGCACCCCGGGGAACGATGTGGAAGCGACCACAGGTAAAGCTGCTGCCGGAGCAACCTTAATTTTATTCACTACCGGTTTAGGCACGCCAACAGGAAATCCGGTTTGCCCCACCATTAAAGTGGCTACCAACTCGATCCTGGCAAAACGCATGAGCGACATTATCGATATCGACACAGGAGCAGTGATTAATGGCGAAAAAACCATTAACGAAATGGGCGAAGATATATTAGAATACTGTATTAAAGTAGCCAGTGGTGAAGAAATTCCTAAGGCGGTACAACTTAATCAGGATGATTTTATCCCCTGGAAAAGAGGTGTAAGCCTTTAATTCCATGGAGGGTGGATAATTAAAATGAAAGTCCTAGCATAAATCCGTCATTCCCGCGCAGGCGGGAATCTTAAAGCACCCCGTTATTTAGCATTAAGATTCCCGATCATCTGGGAATGACGTAATTCAAACAAAAATATTAACCAAATATGAATTTAAATTTAGAAGGTAAAATAATCCTGGTAAGCGGTGGTGCAAAAGGTATTGGCTCGGCAATTGTTAAAACTTTGGCTATTGAAAATGCTTTTCCCATCATTATTGGCCGTAATGAAAACGATAACCTGAAAATGCTCCAGGAAGTAATAGATTTAGGTTTAAAAGCAGATTATTTTACTACAGAACTCACCGCACCTGAAAGCTGTAAAACCATTGTTGATGCGATATTGGCAAAATATGGCAGAATAGATGGCTTAGTGAACAATGCTGGTGTTAATGATGGTGTTGGCCTCGAAAATGGAACTTATGAAGGTTTCATGGAATCGCTTCATAAAAACGTGGTGCATTATTACCTTTTGGCCAAACATGCCCTACCTGCACTTAAAAAGAGCAAGGGTTCGATATTAAATATTGGTAGCAAAACTGCAGAAACCGGACAAGGTGGAACATCTGGTTATGCCGCATCGAACGGTGCCCGAAATGCCTTAACACGTGAGTGGGCAGTAGAATTATTGCCTTTTAGCATCCGTGTTAATGCCATTATTGTTGCCGAAGCCTGGACACCGCTATACGAGAAATGGATCAACACCTTTGAAGACCGTGATGAAAAACTTAAAAATATTACTGATAAAATCCCTTTCGAAAACAGAATGACCAGCGTGGATGAGATTGCCAACATGGCTGTATTCTTATTATCAGATAAATCGAGTCACACTACAGGCCAACTGATCCATGTGGATGGTGGTTATGTGCACTTGGATAGGGCACTCTTGTAAAGTATTTATCCTCAATTCAACAAGACACGTCATTCCCGCGCAGGCGGGAATCTTAAAGCCTCAGTATTTAGCATTAAGATCCTAACTCTTCGGTCTGTGGCCTCACAGACCGAAACAAATATAGCGTCATTGCGAGGCTGGATATGAGCGAGCCGAAGCAATCTATTGTGTATTTATTATCAAAAAAGATTTTTCGTTTGTAGTTTAATGTTTTAACTGCATTCAAGCTTGCTTCGCAGGTGCTTCACTCCTACACAAGTCCCTCTTCGGTTCGCAATGACGAAATTAAGAAGCAAAATACTTAAACGGTTAAACTATCCCAAATCACCTGATAAACATCCGGTGCATATAGGGTTTTATCCATCGCCTTTGAAGTAACCAGAACAGGTTTAAATTTATCAGCTACATTAATGCTGCCATGCGACCCTTTCACCAGTGTAGCATCGAGTGGAATTACATCCATCACATAACGGAAGCCGGCTTTCTTTCTTAAAAGTTTATATCCTGCCCTCAATTTAGAGGTCATGAACATTTCGACAGGATCGTAGCCTGGTTTTTTATGGATATCAACCACCCTTGCATAATCGGGGGCTTTAGCGTCATCCAGCCAGAAATAATAGGTAAACCAGCTGTTTTCTTTTGCGGTAAGAATCAGATCGCCAGAACGTTGGTGATTAATGTGGTGTTTCCCCTGTTCTGCCTTATCGAGTACCAATTCAATATCAGGTACATTTTTCAATAGGGCTTTTACCTGCTCGGTTACACTTTTATCGTTGATATATACATGTGCTACCTGATGGTCGGCCACTACAAAAGCTTTCGAAGCGCCGGGATCAAGCAATTCCAGTCCTCTTTCTTCACGGATCTGGATCAAACCGTTTTCCCTGAACAAACGGTTAAGGTGGATTGGTTTATTTACAGGCGCAATACCATATTCGGAAAGTAAAATGATGCGGGCACCCCTACTTTCGTAAAAACGCACCAATTCTTCTACCACCTGATCGATTTCTTTCAGTTCTGTCCCAATTTCATCCAACTCAGGGCCAAACTTTTGCAGGCAATAGTCTAAATGGGGTAAATAAATTAAGGTAAGCGTAGGGTTGTGCAGCTTTTCAGTTTCCATCGAAGCATCTGCAATCCATTTTGTTGATTTAATATTTGCACCAGGTCCCCAGAACTGAAACAAAGGGAATTGCCCCAGTTTAGCCTGTAAATGGTCGCGTAATTCGGCAGGTTGTGAATAACAGTCGGGTAATTTACGACCATCGGCAAGGTAATTCGGACGTGGTGTTACCGAAAAATCGGCTGTTGAATACATGTTGTACCACCAGAACATATTGGCACAGGTAAAATTCGGATCTTCTTTTTTAGCCTGATCCCATATTTTTTCAGCATTCACCAGTTTATTAGATTGTTTCCAGAATTTAATTTCTGCATCTGCGTGATCGTACCATCCATTGCCCACAATACCATTCTCTGAAGGATATTTACCAGTAAGATAACTCGATTGCACAGCCGTTGTAACTGCGGGCAATAAAGGCTCTATGGTTGTTAAATGGTTCTCAGCGATATATTTCTGAAGAAAAGGCGTATGCGCCCCAATGACGGAGGCAGATAGGGCTACGATATCGATAACAACGGTTTTATGCATGTTCTATTTTTCTAATAAATTTTTAACCCAAGCCAGTTCCCTGATAATTGAATCGTTTAAAGGTGCTTTTAAAGCTGTTGGTAAAACTTCCCAGGTATAGGTTTCTACTTCTAAATGAGCGGTAAAAGGGTTATTTTTTTGCAGGTTTAATACCTCGGTAATATCCGATTGTGTAGATTGGATCAAACCCATATCTTCAACAAAAATAGGTACATGAAAATGTGCCCGCCACTCTTCTACTTCAGGATTTTCTCCCGCTGCCAGTGCATCAGCAAGGTCAGGATAACGCAACAGCGAACCATCATTTTTTCGGGCAATTACCTGATGGAGGTAAGTAGGTTCGTCAAAACGGCCTAACTGAGCCAATACGGCTGTTCTTTCCGAAACAGATGCAGGTAATTTAGCTTTCAATGCGGCACTGATCTGGATTTTTCCAATCTGAATGCCTTTCTCCTGCAGTTCATTGATAATGGCTGTATGGGGTTCGTAACCGATTGCGAAATGACAAACATCATAACACAAACGGATATGCATTTTGATCAGATTTTCTGCTTCATTGGCGTTTAAACCCGATCGATCCGAAAAATAATTTTTTCCAGTTGGTAAAAGTTCGTGTTCAAACCAGTTGATAAATTCGGGACCAGATTCGAGAAAACCATCGGGTTCTGGTTCGATATCGAGATGAATGATTTTATCTGTTTTTTTAAAGATTTTTGCTAAGCCTCCGGCAACTTCCAAAATATGTGCGCTTGCAGTAACTGTAGCTTTTTCTCTTCCCAAAGCATCCTTAAACCAAGGTTTGTAGCTTAATGGCGATGTCGAAATGCCTCCATCCATACCTTCCGGGAGTAACTGTGAAAGAATTTCTGCTAAACGGAGTGTATATTCGACGCGATCTCTCGTCGTCCAATCGGGCGCATGTACCTGATCTTTAACCCTGGTATGATGGAAACCGCCATATGGAAATCCGTTCATGGTAAAAACATATCCACCTTCCTGCTCAAGCCACAGCTTAAATGTTTCCAGGTGATTTTCTTCCAGCAATTCGATACTGGCGAGATTGGAAAGGCGCAAACCTATACCCAGCGGTGCCTCTGGCGACAATTGCGCTTTTAATACCGGAAAACTATCTTTTAACACGGCAAAATGTGCCATCCAGCTTTCGCCTGCATAAATGTTGGTACAGAAGGTTAAATGTCCGGAAGTTAATTTCATAGCTTAATGTTGAATGATAGCTGTTTGGTTGTTTAAAATTTCGGCAGCTCGTTTTAAAATGTCGGCATCAATTTCGTGAACTTCCTCTCCACTGCCAAGGCCTGTAAGTAAGGTGATGGTCAGCTCTCCACCAAGATGCTCTCTAAATTCTTCCAATCCTTGTAAAATTGGGCTATTACCTTCGGTAACCTGTAACAAAGGATGCGTTAATTCGAAACCAAGTTGCTGAATCAAAGTGATTACCCTTTGTGCATCTTCAGTGCTGATCCTGCCCGATAAATTGGAATACACAGCATCTAAGGCTATCCCCATGGCAACGGCTTCACCATGCCTCACTTCAAAATTAGTCAGATATTCTAGTTTATGGGCGCTCCAATGGCCAAAATCCAAGGGTCGGGCCGAACCGTTTTCAAAAGGATCGGCACTGCGGATATGCTCCATATGGAGTTTTGCACATTTCCAGATCTGGTAGTTCATAGCTGTTATATCCCGCTGCGCAAGCGCAACAGCATTTGCTTCCAGCCACTCAAAAAACTCACGGTCTTTAATCAGTGCCACTTTAATTGCTTCGGCAATACCTGAGCGCCAATCGCGATCGGATAGCGTGCTTAAAAATACTTCGTCGTTAAAAACAGCGACCGGCGGCGAAAAAGTACCCAAAAAGTTCTTTTTATTGAAATAATTAATTCCATTTTTCACACCAACCCCCGAGTCGTTCTGCGAAAGCACAGTACTTGGAATCCTGATGTGTTTGATACCACGGTGTGCAACAGTAGCCGCATAGCCCACCATATCGAGTACAGCGCCACCACCAATAGCAGCAACAAACGAATGTCTGTCGATACCATGAACATTGATGGCTTCCAATACCTGATCAAAATATCTGGTATCGTTTTTTACCTGTTCTCCCCCTGGGATGATCAGGATATCCTGAACCAGCTGCGTTTGAGGGTATTTTGAAAAATATGTTTTAATCTGGGTGTTAAGGTCTTTGTGTGCATTTGTTACACCTTCATCTATTACAAACAAGATCTTCTTTACTGCAACAGCCGGATTTAGGTTAACTAAAAAACTGTTCAACAGTTCATTTTCAGGCAAAAAAAGCGATGAAGTAAAGAAAACATTATAATTATATTGTACGGTAAAGGATTGATGTAAATGTTCCATATCAATTTGAGAATGTGTGTTTGATGGTTAAGTAACGGCGAATAATTTAGAAAGCCACATGGATAATGGCAATAAAGCTGCAATTATAAAAGCCAAAATCAAGGCATCGAAAGTTACGGCCCAAGCTGCATCCATCAAAATAAGTGAAATTACACCAGCTTTTACCGCCCCGCCGATATTTTTACCGATAGGCTCCTTTATTGCTTTTAAAAGTGGCCTGAAAATCATAAAGCTAAACGGAATCAGAAACAGCAGCGACCACAGCAACCTATCGTTTACAAAAGCAAAATAAGCAATAGCGCAGATCACGATTGTATACAGAAAGGCGGCCAAATATAAGTTTTTAGCATGGCCTCCATGAACTTCGCCACGGCTGGTCATGGTGATGGAAAAAATATAAATTACCGGAATAAGGGCCAAATAATAATGACTGCAAAGCATTGCTGGCACAATACTCAAACCGAGTAGCAAGTTAAATCCACGGCATAAGCCCATATTCAAGGGGCCGAAAAAAGAATGGTGTTTACCAAATTTATTATAAAGCAAAGCGAAGACGGCTACAAAAAGGGCCAATAATCCCGATGTTAAACTATTTAATGCAGCTAATGCAATACCGCCCAAAAGTAACAGGCTACCTAAAATAGTTGCATTTTTTAAGCTGATCAGCCCGCTGGGAATGGCCCGCTCCGGACGTTCTATTTTATCCAGATCGGCATCAAAAACATCATTAAAAACGATTCCTCCTCCATATAAACAGGCTGTTGATGCAGCCAAAAATACAATAGATAACCATGGAATGGAAAACCCACTGCTTAAAACGCCAGAAATGGCAATTCCTGCTAAAATATCGGCTACTGACGTAACAATATTGGCAGGGCGCGTCATGCGCAGATAGACAATTATTTTTTTCAATACTTTAGCTAATGATGATAGACGATTTATCTGTTCTTGGCTGTTGCCCACCACGCAAAATGGTATTGCCTTCGAATTTCTCGGTAAGGTCTACATTTTTTTGCGCATTAAAATCAGCTTCATCCAGCTGCCCGCTCTGTGCAAATGCAGTAATCGCATTGCGGTAAGTAACCAGCTCAATAGCCTCATCGCTTAAACCACGCATTTTCATTAAAGCAGCAGTTTTTGGTACGGCTAAAGGATCGCTGATGCCCCAATCAGCAGCAGAATTTACCATAATACGTTCTGGACCATATTGTTTTACAATTTCTACCATGCGCTCGTTACCCATTTTAGTAAACGGATAAATGGTAAAAGCAGCCCAAAAGCCTCTATCTAAAACCTCTTTTACCGTCTCTTCGTTATTATGGTCGATAATTACGCTATAAGGATCAAGGCCATGCTCCAAAGCAATATCCATACTGCGTTGTGTGCCTTTTTTCTTATCGCGGTGTGGTGTATGCACCTGAACAGGTAAACCTGCTTCTTTAGCAAGCAGAAGTTGTAATCTATAATATTTTTCTTCGGCTGCAGTTTGATCGTCAAAGCCGATTTCGCCTATGCCAACTACTCCTTCTTTATAGATAAACAATGGCAATATTTCCATTACCTGCTCTGCCAGGCTTTCGTTGTTGGCTTCTCTTGAGTTAAGACCAATGGTGCAATAATGTTTAATGCCAAATTGAGAAGAGCGAAAGCGCTCCCACCCGATCAGGCTACTGTAATAATCTCTAAAGCTATCCAATCCGGTACGTGGCTGCCCCAGCCAAAATGCGGGTTCTATCAAGGCAACAACTCCCGCATCAGCCATCGCCTGGTAATCGTCGGTCGTTCTCGAAGTCATGTGAACATGTGGGTCGAAGAATTTCATTCCCCTTACCGCACTGATATCAAACGCCTCAGGCTCCCCCATCAATGCTTTATCTCTTTCAATTGAACTACTGCAACACATATATTTCTATTTTGAATTTCTAATGGTTAAAATGAATCCCAGTTTAAACTTCCTTCTGTGAAGGCCAACTTAAGTTCAGGAAAAGTGTTAATATAATCTTTTGCCGGCTGATAATCGGACTGTGCGATAGCAAGTGCAATGGCGCGCTGTTCAATTTGGTCGTAATGCTGTAAACCGACTTTAAGGGTCTCAAAAATCTCGGCATTGATAAATTTACTAACCAGGCGCCAAAGCTGTGGGTTTACCTTTCGTTTGGCCACCCAACGTTCTTTTGCATAATCAATCAAAGTTAATGCAAGTTCCAGATTAGCCCGTTTATCTAAACCAACGATGAGCTTAATATTTTTTTCGGTAAAAAACGCCTTCAGCACCAATTGGTTCCAAGCCGCTTCATCCAGATTTTCTGAAGGATAGGGATTGTTTTCCATTATCGCTTCCAAAACCGATCCAATATTACTCCTAATCCCTTCAGCACAACGTTTTACCCAAATTTCAGGATGAGCTAAAAACGGCAGGGCCGAATACAAAGCCACCGCCTCATTCATTTCTGCCGACAGAAATAACCGATCGACGGTTGTGTAAAGTTTCTCCTGGTCTATTGAATTTAAAGTGCTCAGCAACCAAACGCGACAAAGTCTATCTATTGTCCAGTTACAAATATAACTGATTCCAGCCTCTTCTATTAAAACCTTTTGTTCTTCGTTAAGTTGAATAAGCGATTTCCCGGTTTTTCGCGGCACCATCACAAATGCCTGACTGATTTTATTGCTTTGATCAGCCGATTGTGTTATACTTTCCAGCCAATTTTGGCCATCTGCACCTACATTGCTTTTTACAATAGCTGATAAAGCTTTTTGGATAGCCATCGTATCATCACCTTTCATAAAGTATCTAAATCTATTAGCTGGCAATACCCGCCGAAACAAAATAATTGATCAACAAAGCTCCCGCAATAATCAACAGGCCAAAAAATTCTCTCGTTTGTTCGATATAGGGTTTAGTTGCCTGCATGCTTTCAACCAAACTTGGCCGCTTATATTTCATAATCCAATCTCTTACACCATCTTTTGCGAAGAATAGGATAGCAGCATAAATTAAGTAGAAAGCAGTTAAAAACAGATAAGCGAAAGGATAAAATTTACCGGACGCAGCCAATCCGCAGCATATTGCGGCACTTAAATAGATAGAAACCCAAAGAAAGGCATCGTTATCATTTAAATTTACATAGGCAAAGCCTAAAAACGAGATGCAAAAAATAATGTTAAGAATAATTAAAAGCATTTTAAATTATTTGGTTTAAAACAAGCTAAATCGATTTCCCGATGTTTTTTTCATTGAAAAACAAAGTTATTTAAACTGATTGCTTTTTTTGCCTAAAAATTGTAAATTATATACTGCTATAAAAGTTTTTTTTGATTAAAAGTGGTGTTGCCATAAAATCCAAAAATCAGCTGATTTTGAGTGATGAGAGCTAACAAATTTTCAAACCGGGTTTTTATCTGCCAGCAGATCCAAAACCGTTTTTTCTCATCCATTCGTAGCAACCTACAAACCAGTTGTCTTTATTTTCAACATCATAAATACCAAAACCATGCCCACCTGTTTGTAGAATATGCATTTCAGCCTTGACCTTGGCTTTGAGTAGTGCATCGAAAAACTGCAGACTATTTTTCACCGGGATTACATCATCATCAGCCGCATGAACCAAAAAAGTTGGTGGCGTAATCTCACTAACAGACTTATTGGTGCTATATAAACTTAACGCTTCTGCTGTAGGTTTTTTTCCGATTAAATTTTCTCTGGTGCGGGGTATATCCGGATCATAAAGAATAACGGGATAAAGTAAAATCATAAAATCGGGTCTGAGTGATATATTCTCTTTATTCTCTATCACCACCCTGTTTAACTGTGTACCTGCTGTTGAGACTAAATGCCCACCTGCCGATAGCCCCATCATTCCTATCTTATTTGGATTTATATTCCATTCGCCTGCTCTTCTGCGTACCGTTTTAATAGCGGTTTGTGCATCCTGCAATGGACCAATCGTTTTGTCGTTCATAATTCTATCGCTGGGTAAACGATACTTCACAACAAAGGCAGCAACCCCCAGCGCACTGAATGCCTTAGCAATTTCAATGCATTTTTTAGGGGCAAGAACAAAATAACCGCCACCGGGAAAAATGATTACAGCCGTTCCATTGGCTTTATTTTTATCCGGAAAATAGGCCTGCATGGTAGGGATGCTTACATTTTTAATCAGGCTATTACTGTCGGTTTCTTCAATGTAATCGGCAGGGGTTCTCTTTGCATTTGGTACCTGCCCTTGATAAAGTGGGATAGTAAGATCCTGGGCACAACAAAATGAGGAAGATAAAATTAAAAAGAAAAAAATAAAGGCTCGTTTCAAGGGAATTGGGTTTAATTGCTTAAAATTAAGCCCGCTTTAACAATAAACATGTGCAGAAATGCGCTATTTATGCCTGTGTTTTTCTGAACATCAAGGGTTGAAAACCATAAGCTGATTTAAAGGCCCTGCAAAAAGCACTCACGTTTTCGAATCCACAAGCCCAGGTTATTTCATGAATGGGTTTATCTGTATTTTTAAGCAAATCAACAGCCTGTTTAAGTTTTATCTGAATCAGGTATTGATGTGGCGTAACCTYAAATACAGATTTAAACTGCCTGATGAGCTGAGGAACTGATAAACAAGCAATACTAGCCAGTAATTTTAAATCGGGCTTCTCCATAAAAGTTGAATGCAGAAAATCCTTCGCGATACACAAACGCTTGTAAATTTCAATTTTTGAACTCGGCTTTATGGCCGAAACGCCTGCAATTTTTTCCGTATCGGATTTAAGTGTCTTGATCAGATAGCTAAGTAAAAAAAACAGCTGTTCTTCAGCACAATCGTCATAACCATTATTTTCGAGGCCTGAAATAAGCTTTGCCAGTTGCAACTGTAATTCAGGATCGATACCATTCAACGTCTGAAAAAACTCGGGTTGTTCATTATTCTTATAAAATGGATTATCCAATAATTCCACTTCACTTTTTAAAGTATCCTGAAATACTTGCGCCGCAAAATCTTTTTGAAAAAACACCGATAATCCCCTAACCTTATCCATGGTATCAATTTTACAGGAATAATTTTGTTCATTGTTGAGGATCAGGAACTGCCCGGGCCGAATTGCCAGCTTACGTTTATTAATACCATACCACTCCTCTCCTTTTAATATCGTTTTGAAAGAAAGACATCCCACATGATCATCACAAAAGCTATAACTGCTAACGGTATTAAAAACAACATTTTGCATTTTAAACCTTCTAAAATGAAGATCCTGATCAAAATCAGGGCTGGAATGATCTGGCAATGAAGTTAAATACATCTGCTGATAATATTTTTGCGATTAAGATTAACACAAGATAATAACTGTTGCATTAAAACGATCATTTTTTGAGCAAATTATTGCTGTGAAACATTTTCAGTTTCTTTTCAGGCGAATGCTATAATTGAGCATTTCTGCACATACATAGAAAAACATACATGATAATTTTGAGCAGTTTAAAACAGAAATATTAAAAAATCAATCTATGAAATCAATTAGTAAAAATTTATCATTGTTGTTCTTTACATTGGTATTAACCCTTGTATTTTCCTGCAAGGGCAAAAATGTTCCGTCAAATGATTCGGATGAAGCTGCCGCAGGTAGAATTGTAGGCACCTATAAAGGGACAGTAGATATCACTTCAACCGAATATTTTAATGCAATTATCCAGGTTACAAAAGAGAATGGCAACAAAGTAAAGGTTACAGCAAAATCTGGTGAGCCATATTCCAATGTAACATCAAAAATTTTCACTATACAGGCGATACAGGGTTCTAATGATGCCAAGGCGATTGGGGCTCCAGAAGGGACATTGATATACGACCATGCGGCAAAAAATATCGCTATTGTTACCCTGCCAACCGCATCGGGCGACATTTCGTTTAATTTCAGCGGTACAAAACAGTAAAAAGACATTTAAAGCCTCTTCAGCGGCTCAATTTATTGTTAAAACATATCGATTATTGGCGTATTCATTAAAACAGCCAGGTTATAACAGTAACCTGGCTGTGTTATCTATACCTTTTATATATTTACATACACCTTAAGCTTAACCAATGCACCTAAATATCATTACAATAAAACCGCTTAACCAAGCTGTATTAAAAAAAATCATCCGTTTATTTCTCCTCTGTGCAATTCCACTATTTAGTTATAGCCAGGAAATTATCATTCCAAAAAAAAACCTGGTAGATAAAAAGTGGATTAAAGATCAAACTTATCGAATGAACTGGTCAATGCTTAAAGATACGACCAGGATTATAATAGGTATTGTAAATACTAAAGTTATGGTGTTGAATAATGAGGTACAAGTAATTACAGAAGTAAAACTAAAAGGACAAGCCTCCTCATGGATAGATTCTACAATTGTAAATAAATCAGATCTTTCGCCAATCTATCACTCCAGCTACAATGCACAGCGTGATATGGTGATCCACTTTGATCAAGAGATTAAGGGCTTTTATCGGGATAAAATAACTCAAAAAACTACAGCAATAAACGAAAAGTTACAATCAAGCTATTTCGACAGTAATTTTTACCCTATGTTAATCAATTGGCTGCCTTTAAAAACAGATTATAAAGCCGACATTAATATTTATGATTACAATCCTAAAACGATGGCCGGGATTGTGAAGGTACACCTACTCGGTGTAAAAGAAGGGAGATATCTTACCGCCAAATCAGGCGAAAGAAAGGTATGGATCGTGGAGTTAACTGATGATATTGGTGGTGGTACAGGTGCAAAAAGCATTTACCAGATCGATCAGATAACCAGACAGCTTTATAAACAGGAAATAAGCATAGGTAGCCGTAAAATGGAGATGAGCTTGTTGGAAGAATAATGTGTTAACGATAAAAGTCCAGCACCATTGGCATTATCTCTAATGATCAAAAACAAGTTTTAGAATATTCGCAAGCACAGGATTGTGGTCATCGGCACGCCAATTAATCAATATATCGGTTTTAAAAGGCAAGGGAATAAACCGTAAGCCAGGACTTTGATGGTGCATATAAGAATCAGGCAAAATGGCTATTCCCAATCCCTTGCGTACGAGTGCAATAATTGTAGATCCAAATTCGGAATGTAGAAATACATCAGGAACAAAATCGTAAGATTTGAAAAGTGCCTGAATAATCTCACTATAGCTACTACCCTCATCCTTGGTAGGCAGAATAAACTTCTGCACTTTAAGGCTTTCTTTAGATAAATCCTCGAATCTTTTAAAAGAATGTGCTAACGGAACCACCAGAGCCAGGTGATCGGAGTATATTTTTTTTGATTTAATACCCTGCTCACTGGTGATATCCCTCGTAATGGCCAGATCAATTTTATAGTTCTTTAGAAAATCCAGCTGATTTTCATATAAAACCTGTACCAACTTAATTTGAAGCTGTGGAAATGCCTGCGTTATCTTAGCCAAAATATCGGGCATGATAGAAGCCGATATAGAATCAGGATGTGCAATCGTAATGGTTCCGCGTTCACCTAAATGGATCTGTTTGGCAAACTGATGGATATATTCGAGCTCACTTAACTCTACTTCCCATTTTTCTTTTAAGAATTTACCTGCTGGAGTGAGCTTCACATTACGTTTATTACGTTCGAAAAGCTGCAGACCCAATTCATTTTCGAGCGACTGAATTTGGCGGGTTAGGGCTGACTGCGTGATATTTACCTTTTCAGCTGTTTTCCAATAATGAAGTTGTTCTGCTAAGGCCAAAAAATACTTGATTCGCTGAAGATCCATTAATGCAAAATACGCATTAATAAATGAAAAAATAGCATTTTATTACATTTAAAGAGTTATTACATTCGTACCATGGAGCAGATCATAATTGAAAGGGCAACACCAGCTGATATCAAAAAATTACTGGAGATCGGGAGAACAACATTTTCCGAAGCTTTTGCCGCGGTAAACAGTGAGGAAAATATGAAAGAGTACCTCGAAAAAGGCTTTTCTGAAGAAAAACTGAAAGAGGAACTGAGCAATCAGCATTCTCAGTTTTATTTTGCACAGCTTGATGGAGAAGTCATTGGCTATTTAAAGATCAACATAGGACAAGCGCAAACCGAAAAACTAAATCTTGATGCACTTGAAATTGAGCGTATTTATCTTTTGAAAGCATTTTACGGCCAAAAAGTTGGCCAGCTACTTTATCAAAAAGCCATTGATATTGCGCTTGAAATGCAAGCCAGTTATGTATGGCTGGGCGTATGGGAAGAAAATTACAGGGCATTAAGATTTTACGAAAAAAATGGCTTTACACCTTTCGGCAAACATAAGTTTTGGCTTGGGGATGATGAACAAACAGATTTGATGATGAAAAAAGTATTGGTTAATGATAATGAATTAAAAGCATCCTAATGGAAAAAAGAAACCTCTTTTTGATTTTATTGATACTGGGTACCGCGTTTTGGGGAATTTCATTTTCTGTTACCAAGCTTGCTATCGGACAGCACCAACCTGTTCTGTTTTTGTTCTACCGTTTTTTACTCGCCACAATGGTTTTATCGGTTATTTTCTGGAAACATGTAAAGAAACTCGATTCAACAGCGATCAAAACAGGCGCAAGTTTGGCTATTCCACTAGTACTTGGTATTTATTTGCAAACACTGGGTATCACACATACATCGGCATCGCAATGTTCATTTGTAGCCGGAATAACCGTTGTAATGATTCCGGTGATTAAACTTATTATTTATCGAAAACCTGCAGCACTAAAAATATGGATTGCGGCATTCACAGCGCTAATTGGGCTTTTTGTAATATCGGTTACTGATAAATTCAGTATTGGAACCGGAGATTTATATACCATTATCGGTGCTTTTTGTTTTGCCATATATTTAATCCAGATCGAAAAGGAATCAACGGCAGGCGATATTATCCCTACCATTGTGCCTATGTTTGCCACCTGTGCTTTATTAACTTTTCTATTAACGTTTATTCAAGGAAACGCCACCTGGATTCCTCAGCAGGAAACATTTTGGATTGGTATTATTTTTTGCGCATTATTCTCAACGGCATATATGTACACCATATCGAATATTTCTCAAAAGTACATTAGTGCCGAAAGGGTATCTATCATCTATCTTTTCGAACCTATTTTCGGAGCTTTCGCGGCACACTTTATTTTGGGAGAAGAAATTACATCAAGGTTATTGATTGGAGGCGGAATGATATTTTTAGCAACGCTGATCTCTGAACTGAAGTGGAGAATGCCAAATCCATTTGCAATGCTTAAGATATCGAAGGAGAAAAAATATTAGGCTTAGTTTAAAGCCCATTGTTTTACCATTCCCGGGCAGGTGGGAATGGCTCCTGATTTTAGGGATTTGTCATTGATAGATTTAGTATTTAGCCAAAAAAAAGAGCTAGATGACAGGTTTACAATGAATCGTCATCTCGACCGTAGTGGAGAGATCTTTTAATATGGTCCAAAGATCTCTCCACTGCGCGTTGCTCCGGTCGTATTCTAGGTTTATCACAATTGCAAATTTATTTTAAGAAAAATTCTTTTTTAGGAATTTTTCTTAGCTTTTATGACGCTCTCCTATAATTCTCGACATACATTTCTCCTCTCTTAACAAGTGAGAACATCCTTAAAATCAGTT
>NZ_JBFTSB010000012.1:0-71700 GCF_056399805.1 Pedobacter sp. 01N310 | reverse complement strand
AACTGATTTTAAGGATGTTCTCACTTGTTAAGAGAGGAGAAATGTATGTCGAGAATTATAGGAGAGCGTCATAAAAGCTAAGAAAAACTCCCAAAAAAAGAGTTTTTCTTAAAATAAATTTGCAATTGTGGTAAACCTAGAATACGACTGAAGCGCAGCGAAATGGAGAGATCTATCTAAACAGATTTCTCGACTGCGTTGCACTCCGCTCGAAATGACGTTTTATATGAATGAAAGTGCTATGAGAAAATCAATAAGCGGTTCCAAAAGATAAAAATTAATTTCTTACAATTATCAACGCTATTTTTACCTTTGCCGCAACTTGAAAACCTCACAAAACATATCTCATTTTAAACAAAAAGCGTTGCATTGGGCCAACCAGTTCGAGGTGTGTTGTTTTTTAGATTCAAACGATTACAAAGATGCTTATTCGGCTTACGATTTCATTATCGCTGCCGATGCACGTCACGAACTAAAATGCGCGGCAGGTAATGCATTTGATCAACTAGAAAGCTTTTATGCTGCACATAAACAGTGGGTTTTTGGTTTTTTCAGTTACGATTTAAAAAACGAAATTGAAGAGTTAAATTCTAATAATTCTGACAACTTAGACTTCCCTGATCTTTACTTTTTTGTTCCAAAATATTTAATCGCCTTTAAAGATGGCAAGGCCGAGGTTCTGATTGGTCCAGAATCAATTTTAGCTGAAATAGATTCCTTTCAGTATCAAACAGAAATCCAATCTAAAAAAGTAACGATAACACAACGCTTGTCAAAAGATCAATATGTTCAAAAAGTAGAAGCTTTAAGAGATCATATTATTCGTGGCGATATTTATGAAGTTAATTTTTGTCAGGAGTTTTTTGCTGAAAATATAGAAATAGATCCGGTTCAAACTTTCGAGGTGTTAAACCAGGTTTCTCCTACCCCATTTGCTGGTTATTTTAAAGTTCAGGGTAAATATATTTTATCTGCTACGCCAGAACGTTTTTTATGTAAACGTGGATCGAAACTCACCTCACAACCTATAAAGGGCACTGCAAAACGAAGTTCTGATCTAGCAGAAGATGAAGCCATAAAGCTGCAACTCAGGAATGATATTAAAGAGCAGGCAGAAAATGTAATGATTGTTGATCTGGTACGCCACGACCTCACCAAATCGGCCGTTAAGGGTTCTGTCACTGTTGATGAATTATTTGGCATCTACAGCTTCCCACAGGTCCATCAAATGATTTCTACCATTAGCTGTGAACTAAATCCAGCGATTCACTTTATCGACGCCATTAAAAATGCATTTCCAATGGGCTCTATGACAGGTGCGCCTAAGGTTAAAGCAATGAAATTAATTGAAGAATATGAAGTAACCAAGAGAGGTATTTATTCCGGTTCCTTTGGCTGCATAAGTCCAGATGGTGATTTCGATTTTAATGTGGTTATCCGGAGTATTTTGTACAATGCTGAATCCAAATATTTATCCTTTCAGGTTGGAGGAGCTATTACTTATCAAAGTGATGCTGCATTAGAATATGAAGAATGCTTGTTAAAGGCCAGTGCGATTTTGAAAGTGTTGGGTAGTTAATTGGTTTAGTCGTCATTGGTTCATTAGTCCAATAATAGCATGTCATTCTGAACGCAGTGAAGAATCTTTTCTAATCTTAGCGTCTTGCTACCACTTAATCAATATCCTCAAACCTTAATTCAAATAAAAGAGGGTGTATCATAAAGGCCATTTCACCTCAGATGCTGTCATGTTGAGCCTGTCGAAACACCTTAGAGGGTATTTAAGCGGGTCCTTCGACAAGCTCAGGATGACAAATCTATCTTTATGATACAAGCTCGATAAGATCTTAATAGCAAGAACGATGCTGAAATAAATTCAGTATGACGACACTTTAAAAAGATCGAAAATTCTGCATTATGCAAAACCTTCCACCTTAAACCTTAAATCATAAACCTATTTCTTATAATACTGCTGCGCTTCAGGTAAATATTTTTGGATCTGTGCAATACGTGTCGCATCGCTTGGGTGGGTACTTAAAAATTCAGCTGGTTTTTGTGCACCTGCCGATGCCGCCGACATTCTATTCCAGAAAGCAGTGGCATTTTGTGGATTGTATCCGGCCATGGCCATAAAAATCAAGCCTAAACGGTCGGCTTCTAATTCTTGATTGCGACTGAATTTTAACATCGCCACTGGTGTACCTACACCATAAAGCGTATTAAAAATAGATTGAGTTTTTGGGTTTTTAGATAATGCAACACCTGCTGCTGCACCAATACCCTGAGCAACCATTTCCTGCGACATCCGCTCTGCAGAGTGACCTGCAATGGCGTGGGCAATCTCATGGCCCATTACAGTGGCCAAACCTGCGTCGTCTTGTGTTATGGGTAAAATACCTGTATAAACTACAATCTTCCCGCCGGGCATACACCAGGCATTTTTCTCGTTGTTCTGTACTACATTAACCTCCCACTGGTAATCTGCAATCAGGTTTCCATAATTATTGCTGTTCATATACGATTTTACAGCCGTAATTAATCTACTACCAACGGTTTTAACTTTCAAAGCCTGCGCATTCGAGGCCGGTAAAACTGTAGTTTTATTCTCCGTTAAAAAGGTGCTATAAGCCTGGAAAGCCATTGGCAAAACCTGGTCGTTACTCACTAAATCAAATCGACTACGGCCTGTTAAAGGAACGGTAGAACAGGAGTTAAATAATAATACTCCAGCAACACTTGCTGTTAAAAATAACTTTTTCATAATGCGATTTTAAATGATTAGTAAATACTGATAAGCAAAACCGTAGATTAAACAGTAAGCCTATAAATAAGTTTTAATGAAATGTGTTTTGTTAATTAATTAGTTTTCTTCCTAAACAAATACACTTTAGATTCTTTGCCTTTCAGCAATCTTTCGAGGTTTTTTTGGTGCGTAACTAAGATTAAAATACAAACCACCATGCCATAAAGCACTTCCGATTTGATTGAAACCTGAAACAAGAACACCACACTGAGCGGAAAAGTAAATCCTGCACAAATGGAGCTTAATGAAACATATTTAGTTAACAATAACACAACCACAAAAACCAGAACACAAAGCATAGATGCTTCGAAGTTAACTGCCAAAATCATTCCAAAAAGTGTAGCAACACCTTTTCCGCCTCTAAAACCTGCAAAAACAGGAAATAAATGTCCCATTACTGCGGTTACACCCAGTGCAAGTTGATAATTGACAAAAACAACTGAATTTTGTGGCCCGGTTACCGACATGCCGATTAAATAGGCCAGATTGGTTGCGGTATAACCTTTTGCAATATCGATGATCATTACAGCAATTCCTGCTTTTTTTCCCAATACCCTAAAGGTATTGGTTGCGCCAGCGTTGCCACTTCCATACTCTCTTACATCGACCCCGTAAAAGGCCTGACCAAGCCATACAGCTGTTGGGATAGATCCAAAAAGGTAGGCAATTAATAACGCGCTGAGAGAATAAACCGTAACCATAGCCTACAATGATACAAAAAATAAGCTTTTAATTTTATAGCAAATCACTTTAGTATGCTTTTAAACTCATATCCAGGCTTTTCACAGAGTGTGTAAGCGCGCCCATCGAAATAAAATCTACTCCGCAAGCAGCATATTCGGCAACATTCTCTTCAGTAATTCCTCCAGAAGCCTCTGTAATAAATTTACCGTCGATTAATTTAACCGCAGCTCTTAAGTTTTCGAAACTGAAATTATCAAGCATAATACGGTCTACACCACCAATAGACAAAACTTGGGACAACTCTTCCAGGTTACGCACCTCAATTTCGATCTGAAGTGATTTATTTTGATCAATTAGATATTTTTTAGCAGCTGTAATTGCGTTTGAAATTCCTCCTGCATAATCTACATGATTATCCTTAATTAAGATCATATCATATAAACCAATGCGGTGATTTACACCTCCTCCTATCCTTACTGCCCATTTTTCTAAATAGCGAAGCCCTGGAGTGGTTTTACGGGTATCTAAAATTTTGGTTTTAGTTGTTTTCAATAAAGAAACAATCCGATGGGTTTTAGTTGCAATACCACTCATGCGCTGCATACAATTTAAAACCAAACGCTCTGCAATTAAAATAGCATGTGTACTTCCTGAAACGGTTAGGGCAATATCGCCTACTTTTACCGCTACACCATCCTGCAACAGTACATCAACCTTTAAAGTATCATCAACTTCCTTAAAAATTTCAAGAGCCAGTTCAATTCCAGCCAAAACACCATCTTCTTTGATAATCAGTTTTGCTTTTCCCTGCGTTCCGGGTGGAATTGTTGACAGTGAAGTATGATCACCATCACCAACATCTTCGGCAAGGGCATTTTTTATGAATTGATGTATAAGTTGAGTATCCAAAATGTAGATTTTATGCCGCAAAAATAAGAAATATTTGTTAGCATACAATTTACTGAAGCGTTAAAGTGATTTGTTAACATCAGAAGTTTCTAGCCTCCGCGACTTATGAAGTTGGCACTAGCCAATTAATCCTTTGCCGGTTCGATCCTTAATTCAGTAATCGAAAAGCTGGTATTGAATTTTTTCATGGTAATAGAAACCCTGAAGGTTTCTTTGGCGGTACTTAGAATAATTACGCCAAAACGATAATTTGGATTCGTATTAATTTTATGAAAAATACTTGTTTTTATTGGCGGATGTTTAACAAAAAAATCTCTTAAAATCTGTTCACCCTGTGCTTTTGAGTATACATCTTCTTCATCAACTATAATAAGTTCAATAGTTGAGGCGAAACTTTTCGCAATTTCTTTTGAGTTGCCAGCCTTAAAATACGAGGATAAATCATCAATAATATCTGCCTGAAGAGCTGTAGGGTGATATAATGATGACAAACTAATAATGAGTAAAAATAAGCTCCGGATCATTTCTGTATTTTATACAGAACCCTATAGCTAAAATTATGCCATTAGCGTATCAAAAAAAGGATTTCTTCATTTGTATAAGCATCAATAAAGTTATATTTGCCATATAAACAAAATACTAAAACATGTTATACATGAAAATGTTTTAATGTGGATCAATAAATTTTACAATAAAAATGGTAAACGATAAAAAACTCGCGCTTATAATTCTAGATGGCTGGGGCTACGGAAAACAAGATAATTCTGATGCTGCATATGCCGCCAACACTCCTTTTTTCGATTCGTTATTACAGAAATACCCTAATTCTAAGCTTGAAGCATCTGGTGAGGCTGTAGGTTTGCCAGCTGGGCAGATGGGTAACTCCGAAGTTGGGCACATGAACTTAGGCGCAGGTAGGGTAGTTTACCAGGAGCTTGGAAGAATCAACAAATCGATTACCGACAGAGAATTGCACAGCAACCCGGTTTTGGTAAGTGCATTCGATTATGCTAAGCAGCATAACAAAGCAGTTCACTTCATCGGTCTAGTTTCAAACGGCGGTGTGCATGCACATATCGAACATTTAAAAGCTTTATGTGATGCCGCAAATGAAGCAAACGTACCAAACACTTTTGTTCATGCTTTTTTAGATGGCCGCGATACTGATCCAAACTCCGGCCTGGGCTTTATCACTGATCTGGAAAACCATATCCAAAACACCAATGCTAAATTGGCAACGATGATTGGCCGTTATTATGCAATGGACCGCGATAACCGTTGGGAGCGGGTTAAACAAGCTTACGATGTAATGGTAAACGGTATTGGCGAAAAAACCCAGGATGCTTTGACAGCAATCAAAAAATCGTACGCTGATGGCGTAACTGATGAGTTTTTAAAACCAATCGTTTTAACGCAGGATAATGGTGCACCAGTTGCTACGATTCAAAATGATGAAGTAGTAATCTGTTTTAATTTCCGCACCGATAGAGGTCGTGAAATCACCACTGCATTAACCCAAAAAGATTTCCCAGAACAGCAGATGCATAAACTGCCATTGTATTATGTTACCATGACTACTTACGATGAGAGTTTTGAAAAGGTAAATGTAATTTTCACCAAAGATGATTTAACCCAAACCATTGGCGAAGTACTGGCCAACAACAATAAAAATCAGATCCGTATTGCGGAAACTGAGAAATACCCACACGTAACCTTCTTCTTCTCGGGCGGAAGGGAAGCCGAATTTAAAAATGAAAAACGCCTTTTAATTCCTTCACCAAAAGTAGCCACCTATGATCTTCAACCAGAAATGAGTGCCGCGGGGATTACAGATGCCATTACCAAAGAAATGGAAACCGGATGGGCTGATTTTATTTGCTTAAATTTTGCCAATCCAGATATGGTTGGCCACACAGGTGTTTTTGAAGCTGTAATAAAAGCAGTAGAAACTGCAGACAAATGTGCAGAAACTGTGGTAAACAAAGGTTTGGAACATGGTTATTCGTTTATTCTTTTGGCCGATCATGGAAACTCTGAATTTATGGTAAATGGAGATGGTTCTGCCAATACTGCGCATACCACCAACCTGGTTCCTTGTATTTTAATTGATAAGGACTATAAAACCATTGCAGATGGTAAATTAGGCGACATTGCCCCTACTATTCTAAAAATATTAGGTGTCGCCATTCCAGCAGAAATGACAGGAAATGTTTTAGTATAATGGTTAAAAAACTTCATATCCTGGTATTTGCTTTGGCATTGTTTTCCTGCAATCAGCGAAAAGAAGCTGAAGCAAATACCGATTTATTGTACTTTGATATAAGAGGATATTTTGGAAAGGAAATTTCGCACCTACAGAGACTAAATCCCATGGTGAAGAAAACCGTTAGTGTAAATGGGGCAACTGAAAGCAAAACAGCTAAAATTGCTGACTGGGCAAAAGAATTAGCCATTTTTGTCAACGCTGACATCAATAAAACATCGTGGAAAGGGAGTTTTAAAACAAAAGAACAAGATGGCGTTGATATCTATACTTCCGATAATAAAAAAATCCCTATTAAGAAGATTTCTATAACCTGGAACGGCCAGAAAGCAGCTAAAATAGAGATCATTATTGATAATAAAAATATCTTATACCAATCTCAGGATACTTTAATCTACTGTCCGGATAGCCTTTATGCAATCAAAAAACAACAGAAAATTAGATTGCTAAAGGAAAAGAAGTATTCAGTTATTGGAAAACTGAAATAAAAAATGGGACTCGAAAATATTCAAGTCCCATTTTTCTTTAAAGGTTTTATTTTATTTAAGGCTTGCTATCTGTGCCTTATCGTAGGTTACCCAATCAATAATATCTTTTCTTAATGGTTGTAAGGTTAATACCTTCTGAAAATCAGCGATAGAATTATTGAACAAAGCTACACAAGCCGCTTTTTCTTCTTTTTTCTTCGCTTTAAAAGATCTAAAAATTGCATAATCTTTGTAAGCTAAACCACGATTCTGGAACATCTGAGCATCTTCATCACCACTAATTTCAATGGCTTTTGTAAAATCTTTGATAGATGCCTGATAAAAGTTATCCCGCATGGAACTTAATGATTCTTTTGGATCGTTTGCAATTTTTAATCTCGCTATACCACGGTAGTAATAAGCAGAAACCTCAGTAGGTTTAATGGTTAACAAACGGCTATAGGTATCGATACATTTCTCATATTCACGATTTTGAAAATAAGAGTAACCAAGCATTTGAAGTACATTTGCATTATCTTTAGTTTTTGCATCAGCTTTTTCTAATTGGGCAGCGGCAGTTTTATAATCACCTTTCATCATAGCCTGCATGCTTCTTTCGTAACTGCTTTGTGCGAAACTACTAGTTGATGTAAAAATAATTAATCCTAAAATCGCCTTTTTAATATAGTTCATGTATGAGTAATAAGTTTAACAAATCTAACGCCTAACCAAATTTATAGGAGAAATTTTTTGCAATATAATCCTATTCTGATAATTTAAAAGTTTTTAATTTTCTTTCATTCAAAACCAAATACCCTAAACACTAGCTTAAACGCTAAAATATGCTTTATATGATATTGGCAAAAATATTTATATTACGCTGCCTTTTTAACATAAGATTAATATTATTTTCACTTTGGCACAAGAGTTGAATTTATTAACTTAATACCAAAATTAAACAAAGTGAATACGATTAAACTGCCAGTTTGTCGTTAGCGGAAAATGTGATAATGAGTAAACAAGATATATTTGATTTCCATACAGCAATGCCAATCATAAACGAGGATACCGAATTTTTTCCCTTAATGTCTCAACAAGACGAAGAGGAAATGAATAATGAGGAAACGCCCGAAACGTTGGCCATATTGCCTTTGCGAAACACAGTTTTATTTCCAGGAGTAGTTATTCCTATTACAGTTGGAAGAGATAAATCAATTAAGTTAATTAAGGAAGCGTACAAAGGAAATAAAATTATTGGGGTTGTTTCTCAAAAAGACGTTTCCATTGAAGACCCTACTTTTGAGCAGCTTAACACGGTTGGCACGGTTGCAAACATCATAAAGCTGTTGCAGATGCCTGATGGAAATACTACAGTAATTATCCAGGGTAAACAACGTTTCAGCTTAATTGAAGAGGTGCAGAACGAACCTTACATTAAAGCCGTTGTTAAAAAATTCGAAGAACAAAAGCACAAAGCAGATAAAGAGTTTAAAACATTAATCGCTTCTATCCGCGAAATGTCTGCTCAGATTATCCAGCTATCACCAAATATTCCAAGTGAAGCCAGTATTGCACTTAAAAACATCGAGAGCAATTCATTTTTGATCAATTTCATTTCATCAAATATGAATGCCGAAATGGCCGATAAGCAAAAAATCCTTGAAATGGATAAATTGCAGGAAAGAGCGCAAAAGGTAATGGAGCTTTTAATGGTCGAATTGCAGATGCTGGAGCTGAGAAATCAGATCCAATCGAAAGTACGTACCGATTTAGACAAGCAACAACGTGATTATTTTTTAAATCAACAGCTAAAAACCATTCAGGAAGAGTTGGGAGGCAGCTCTGCCGATTTAGAATTCGATGCTTTACAAGAAAAAGCCAAGAAGAAAAAATGGGCAAAAGCAGTTGCTGAACATTTTGATAAAGAGCTAGATAAGTTGGGTAGAATGAACCCTGCTGCACCGGATTACTCTGTTCAGTTAAATTATTTGGAACTTCTTTTAGATTTACCCTGGAGCGAGTTTACGAAAGATAATTTCGACCTAAAAAGAGCACAACGTATCTTAGATAAAGATCACTTTGGTTTAGAAAAAGTTAAGCAACGCATTATAGAATACTTAGCCGTTTTAAAATTAAAGCGTAATATGAAAGCGCCAATCTTATGTTTGGTTGGCCCTCCGGGAGTTGGTAAAACATCTTTAGGAAAATCTATTGCGAAAGCGCTAGGCCGTAAGTATGTACGTATGGCTTTAGGCGGTATCCGCGATGAAGCAGAAATCCGTGGCCACCGTAAAACTTACATAGGTGCAATGCCAGGCCGTATTATTTCGTCTATTAAAAAAGCGGGGGCAGATAATCCTGTTTTTGTTTTGGATGAGATTGATAAAGTAGGAACCGACCATCGCGGCGATCCATCATCAGCCTTGCTTGAAGTATTAGACCCTGAACAAAACAGCGCCTTCTACGATCATTATGTAGAAATGGATTACGATTTATCCAACATCCTGTTTATTGCAACAGCAAACTCTTTAAGCACCATTCAACCTGCTTTGTTAGATCGTATGGAGATTATTGAAGTAAATGGATATACGATTGAAGAGAAAATAGAAATCGCTAAAAAATACCTGTTGCCTAAACAGAAAGAAAACCATGGTTTACAAACCAAGGATATTAACCTAAAAACTCCACTGATCGAAAAAGTAATTGAAGATTATACCAGAGAATCAGGCGTACGTGGTTTGGAGAAAAAAATAGGTTCTTTGGTACGTGGTGTGGCCACCAAAATTGCGATGGAAGAAACCTACGATTCAAATTTAAACAATGATGATGTAGAGCGCATTTTAGGTGCCCCAATTTATGATAAAGACTTATACGAAGGCAATGAGGTGGCTGGAGTAGTAACAGGTTTAGCCTGGACAAGCGTAGGGGGCGATATTTTATTCATCGAATCGAGTTTAAGCCCAGGAAAAGGAAAATTAACCTTAACAGGTAACCTTGGCGATGTAATGAAAGAATCGGCGGTTATCGCGTTAGCGTATTTACGTGCCCACGCAGCCGAATTTGATATAGACTACAGTTTATTTGACAACTGGGATGTTCACGTTCACGTGCCTGCAGGTGCTACACCAAAAGACGGACCTTCGGCCGGGGTAACGATGCTTACCGCCCTAACGTCGGCATTTACACAACGTAAGGTAAAACAGCATTTAGCTATGACTGGTGAGATTACTTTACGGGGAAAAGTACTTCCGGTTGGTGGTATCAAAGAAAAGATCCTAGCTGCAAAAAGAGCAAACATTAAAGAAATTATCCTTTGCAAAAGCAACCGTAAGGATATTTTAGAGATTAAAGAAAGTTACATCAAGGATTTAAAATTCCATTATGTAACCGAAATGAGTGAAGTAATTGAGTTGGCTTTAACCAAAAACAAGGTTAAAAAACCTTTAGATTTAAGTGTTAAAATTGCACCGATTGTAAACTAATTGCTAATTCTTTTGGATTAACAATCAAAAATCCAATTACAATAAATACTTTTATAGCCTAGGTAAATTGCCTGGGCTTTTTTATGAGATCATTTTTATTCACCATAGTTTTTTGTTTGGTTGTTTCAACCAGTTTCGCCCAATCCTTTAAAAACGAATTCGGTTTTAAAACCGAAAACGATGCTTATTTGGCTACTTTAAACGATCGGTACTATACCAACGGATTATTTATCTACTTCCGCCATGCCATTAATACCGAAAAGCTTTCAGATAAAATAGAGAAAAAGACCTATGAAATTTCTGCCGGACAAAAAATGTATACGCCTTATTGGGGCCAAGTTCCTAACAAGGAAGATCAGGACAGGCCTTTTGCAGGTTATCTTTATGTAGGTGGTGCATATTCTGTTTTCTATAAAAATGAGAGCGTTTTAAAAACCAGTGTAGAATTGGGAACGGTTGGTCCTAACTCGCTTGCCCAAACAGCACAACGTTTCCTACATAAAACCGTAGGTTTTTATACCCCTGCAGGTTGGGATTACCAGATTAAAAATGAACTGGCCATAAACCTTGCCGCAAATTATAGCAAGTTACTTTTTAGACCGGAAGATCCCATTGTGGATATTAGTGCTCAGGGTTATGCCAACTTAGGAACAACTTTTTCGGGTTTGGGCGCATCGGTGCTTTTTAGGGCCGGTAAACTAAATCAATTGTTCAACAGTGCTTATCACAACGCGGTGATCGGAAATTCAAAAACCAAAAGCTTAAACAGCTCGGAATTTTTCTTTTACGTAAAGCCACAGCTAAACTTTGTTGCCTACGATGCCACTATACAGGGAAGTCTTTTTAATGACAACAGTCCATTAACTTTTGGGGTAAAACCGATTGTTTTTGAGCAACAGTTTGGTGTAAATTATAGTTCAAAAAGATTTACTGCCGATTTCAATATCATTTTTAAAACCAAAGAAGTTAAAAGTGTGGCTAAAGCACAGAATTACGGTGGTTTGAGTTTGTATTATCGGTTTGGGAAGAGTTAGGTAATTGTTTGATTGTTAATATTGTTAGCTAGTTCATTGCCCAAAACGATCGTCATGCTGAATTTATTTTACAAGTAGAAGTAGCATTTTCAATTGTCTTATAGCTACTATGTGGTCAGCATCTCTCTTGTTATATAGACCTTGAAATAAATTCTTATCTGGTCTTAGCGTCTCGCTAAGACCTTTTTTATTTGAATTAAGTAAGGGTATGGTTAAGTCGTAGCGGGACGCTAGGATGAGAGTATGGATATTTATGATTGAAAAGACCATGAAATAAATTTACTTCGTAGCTTTTCGCTGCGCTACAGGTCAGGGTGACGGCTCTAAGAACTAACATCTACAGAAGATTATTAAAGACATATTATTAATCGAACTCAGATTAATAATAAAAGCATTAAAAATCAGTTACTTTCCGATTTCTTTTCTTTTCAGCTGTAGAGGCCTTATTCTTTAATCTTTTTTGAATAAAAGCATTAAAAATCAGTTACTTTCCGATTTCTTTTCTTTTCAGCTGTAGAGGCCTTATTCTTTAATCTTTTTTGAATAACTGCTTTAGGTATTTTAGTTGCTTTTCGCTTTTTCTGAACGTGTAACGATCGCTTTAACAACTCAATCAATTTGGCAACTGTTTTCTCTTTATTGAGTAGCTGGCTCCTATCCTCTTGCGAAACAATATGTAACAGTCCTTCAGAATCTAGTCGATTTTCCAGTTTTTCTTTTAAGCGTGTCTTTTCATCTTCGTCCAAATAAAAAGCTGTTTCCAGGTCGAAAATTAACTCTACCTTACTCGAAACTTTATTTACATTTTGTCCACCCTTACCCCCACTTCTGGAAGTTTTGAAAGTAACAGACCGCAAAATTTCTTCTCTTGTAGGCAACATGCCGCAAAAGTAATAATTTGGAATTTAATAAAAACAGATTATTCTCCCTCTTTCGATTCGCTTACCTTGCTACGTAACCCTACAATATCTTTATCCAATTGGTAAATACCACCCCTATCGCTGCCCACCAATTGAAGTTTCTCTAACATCGTTTTCGCCATTTTTTCTTCTTCAAGTTGTTCATCTAAATACCATTGCAAAAATTTAAATGTGAGATAATCTTTCTCATTCAGCGAAAGTTCTACCAAATCGTTAATGCTTTTTGACACCAACAATTCATTATCCAGAAAATCCTGAAATACCTCTATTACCTGTCCGAAAGAATTTTTGGGCATTTCAAGAGCAGTAATCATCGCATGCCCATCACGATCATTGATATAATGAATCAGCTTAAGCATATGATGACGTTCTTCTTCACTCTGACGGTAGAAAAATTCGGTATAACCTTCTAAACCTGGCTGGGTTTCTAACCATGAAGCAATTCCCAGATAAACTTGCGACGATTCGGCTTCCAGTTTAACCTGGTTATTCAGCGCCGCCAACATTCTTTCAGATAACGACATAATCGTGTATTTATTTTATAATTAAACACATCCAGCAAATCAATGTTTTAGCATTATCTTGTTTAGAATCTATCTTTATACCTTTAAAAAAATTCAGCATTCTATTTCTATTTTTTACCTTTGCGCTACGATGAAGAAAAACCTGGTAATAGCAATAGATGGCTACTCATCTTGCGGAAAAAGTACTTTAGCAAAAGCACTGGCTAAAAAATTAGGTTTTATTTATGTAGATAGCGGAGCGATGTACCGTGCCGTTACGCTATACTTCTTAAGAAATAACATCGATATTACTGATGATGCTAAAGTTGTTGATGCTTTACAGCACATCGAACTGAATTTCCACTCCCGCGATTACGAATCCCATATTACCCTTAATGGTGAAGAGGTTTCTGATGAAATCCGCTTAATGCCTGTTTCTGAAAATGTAAGCGAGGTTTCGGCACATAAAATTGTGCGTCATGAAATGGTGAAGCAACAGCAGCGCATGGGTAAATCGAAAAACATCGTGATGGATGGCCGTGATATTGGCACTACCGTTTTCCCTGATGCCCCTGTGAAATTTTTTATGACGGCCGATCCGAAAATCAGGGCTGAACGCAGATTTAAGGAACTGGAGAGCAAAGGCAATAACAAAACTACCCTGGAAGAGGTTTTTGAAAACCTCGCCCATCGCGATTATGCCGATACCACCCGTAAGGAAAGTCCGTTGGTTAGGGCTGATGATGCCATTATTTTAGATAATACCGATCTTACACAGGAAGAACAATTAGACTTTGCATTGGAAAGAGTGCAACCGTTTTTGGCTCATTAGTTCATCGGTTCACTAGCCATGAGTTCATTGGTCAATGGTTAATTGTTTAAATCGGTTAACTGATGTCTATCGCTGCATCCCAAATACATAGCTTAGTTAATCGTCTTAAGACTAGGGATTTTAGACTAAATAGATTTCTCCATTCCGCGGTGCTCCAGTCGAAATGACGTATCTCTAAGGTTAATTGCTATCGGTTAACTGGTTCCAAGCTATGGGCTACCAGACTATCAACCATGAACTATCCGGCTATTGACCTTTGACTTCAAAAAAAATTTCATATTTTTAGCATCCAACCCAAATGTTACTATGAAATTAAAATCAATTTATCTTGCGGTATTATTTTTATCGCTTACTATCCTCAACGCCAATGCCCAGAAAGGCTGGATCAATCTCTTTAATGGAAAAGATTTAAAAGATTGGAACATTAAAATCGCCAAACACGACTATAAAGAAAATTATGCCAATACTTTTCGTGTAGAAAATGGAGTAATGAAAGTGAGTTATGATGGATACAAAGAATTTGACCAACAATACGGACATATTTTCTACAAAAAACCTTTTTCAGCCTATCTTTTAAAAGTAACCTACCGCTTTGTTGGCGATCAGGCTAAAGGTGGTGAAGGCTGGGCAACCAGAAATAGTGGTGCCATGTTACATTGCCAGGATCCGGCAACAATGCTAAAAAACCAGGATTTCCCGATTTCGATTGAAGGCCAGATCCTGGGTGGTGATGGTGAACATGAACGCCACACCAGCAATGTATGTACCCCAGGAACGCTCATCAATTATAACGGCAAGTTGTTTACCCCGCACTGTTTAGATTCTAAATCGAAAACCTATGCTGGCGACCAATGGGTAACTGCAGAATTTTTAGTTTTAGGTGATTCGGTTGTAAAACATATTATAGCAGGCGAAGTGGTTTTAGAATACACTAAACCTCAAATTGGTGGTGGCAGTGTTTCTAATTTCGACCCGAAAGTTAAAATAGACGGCAAAGCATTAACATCAGGTTATATTTCATTACAGAGCGAAAGCCACCCGATAGAATTTAAAACCGTGCAACTTTACGATTTGGAAGCGTACATGAAAGATAAAGCAAAACTGGATAAGGTATTGGCTAAAATATTAAAAGAGTAAACCATATTGCTACCTAGTTGTTAAATCATGATGTAAAAACCTCGCACCTAAATTATACAATGCTTAATACCCATTTGTTTAAACCCATTGCCCTACTATTTTTTCTTTTAGTTGCCAATATTACTTTTGGGCAAACTGCTTACAAAGTAAAAGACATACCCGACCCAAAAAACAATGGGGGAGGCTATGTAAGTGATCCTGACGGCATTTTGGGAAGTAGTGCGGTTTCGGGTTTAAATAATACCATTGCCCAGTTTGAACATGAAACCAATGTTCAGGTAGCAGTGGTGATTGTTAACGATTTCGACCATGATAAAGAAGATTTCGATTTTGCATTTGAGCTTTTTAACACCTGGGGAATTGGTTCAAAAACCAGCAATAATGGCTTATTGTTATTTATCTCAAAAGATCGGCGAAAGTACCGGTTCATTACCGGAACGGGAATTGAAGGTGTATTGCCAGATGTAAAGCTTAAACATATTGCCGAACAGAACCTCCTACCAGCTTTCAGGCAAAATGATTTTAGCACCGGGATAACGAATACCATTAATGCCATTGGTGTAATTATTTTAAATCCTGAAAATAAATCAGAGCTCAATCAGTTTTTCACCCAACACGAAAGCAACAGTTCACTCGAAAATTTTTGGCTTCCTACAGGAATTATCCTACTGGTATTTTGGGGGGTGTTCAAAATTGTGAACAGGCAAGCCAAAAATGGTTTAAATCCAAAAGGCTTTGACAAGAATAAAAATAGTTATGATGCCACCATAGCTAAAGGCTGTGGAGTGGCTTTCTTTATTGTGTTTGTTTCTATTTTTATTTTTGTTTTTACTGGTGCTTTTGAGCTGTTCGAAAAGATAAAATTAGCACATATCCCTTACATTCTTTTTTCTATCCTGGCCATATTGCTTTTCTTTCGTTACCTTTTCTATTTGTCGGCATTAAGAAAAGCCCACCAGGACGACAAAAATTTCTTTGATGCCGTTGTGGCTTTCCACAAAAAGAACTGGTGGTTAGTTCTTTTCTCTCCTATAATTTTAATTGCAATTATACTCCACCTTATTAAGCGCGTTAAAACGATTGATCGTTTCAAGCCAGTTTTGGATAGTAAAAACAACCCGATGACCCGAGTAGATCGCGATATCAACATAGAAGGGGAACCCTTTTTAACTGCAGGGCAACGTAAAGAAGAAGTTGTTCTAGCTTATGATTATGATATCTGGGAAAGCACAGACCATAAAGAACATATTATTAAGGCATGGCCAGCTGAAAAACACAACAGTTATATAGAATGCCCAGAATGCGCTTTTAGGACATACAAACTGAATGAACGTGTTACAGTTAAACAAGCCACTTATAGTCACGAAGGGCAGGCGAAGCTGATAAACGAATGTAGCTTTTGTAAAAAAACAGAATTTATAAAGTGGATCACATTGGCCATATTGGTCGAATCGAGTTCGTCATCAAGTTCCTCTTCATCAAGCAGCAGCTCATCTTCTTCATCATCAAGCAGTAGCTGGGGCGGTGGTAGCAGCAGCGGTGGTGGTACTGGTGGAAGCTGGTAGTTTCGCTTATCTGTTTTATAAGATGCTTTAACTTTGCTGAAAGAAGATTTTAAGGAAAGGAGAAGTACCTTTTTTCAATCTTATCCTCACCTATTAAAAGTATTTTCTAATTTTGAAACACTTAGCACGGTGTTTGCTTATAGCGTGTTGGCAATTACCCATTAAAACTGTTTCGCAGAATTCAATACTTATGACTAGAATTTTCTTCCTCCTCATCGCTCTTTTTATTTTCACTAACCGTTTAAACGCACAAGAAACGTATCGCGTTAAGGCAGACAAATTGCGTGTAAGGGAAAGCAGCGATCCGAAAAGCAAGGTGATTGGAAATATTGCTCAAAATGAAAACATTACGGTTTTAGATGCGAAAAATGCCAAGTTTTACAAAGTAAAGTTTAAAAACCGCGAAGGCTGGGTAAGCAAAGATTTCATCGAAAAAATTGCTCCTGCTGCTAAACCATCAACTCCTCAGCCAAATACTGCACAGCCCGCCGCTACCCCTCAAACGGCAAGCGCCGACATGTATCGGGTAACTGCAGACGATTTACGCGTAAGGCAACAAGCTGACCCGAAAAGCAAAATTGTGGGATACCTGCCTAAAGATGAAAATGTTGCCGTGATCGATTCATCAAATACTAGCTTTTACAAAATCAAGGTTACCAATGGTGAGGGATGGGTGAGTAAAGAGTTTTTGGTCAGGATTTCTCCTGTAAAAGCAGCAGCCGAAAAAACAAGCATTGTGGCATCGGTACCCCAAGAAAACAAAGATTATACGAACATTATCTTTTTTGCAGTTGTAGCCTTAATACTGATTACCATTTTATACTTTTCGATCAAATATGCCAGCGGCAATAAATTTTTGATCGGTTTTTCGGTAATCGTAATTCTGGTAACCGGGTATTTCTGCTACATTACTTTTATACAGGCAAAAGTGATAACAGGTACTTTTGCAAGCAACGAAGATATACAGTATAAAACCTTCAATTTTAAATCGAAAGATTCGGTAACCGTTACCGATGCCTATACTGATTCTATTTTCACCTCGAAATACGTTATTGAGGGGGATATGATCAAACTTTACGATCAGCAGAACACCATAATGCTATTAATCAGAGATGATCAAACATTAATTGGCGAAGGTTTTACAAGAGGAACTTTTACGAAGAAATAGAATTTCCAAAATCATATCAAACGTTCCTACGGAACGAAAAAAATATTTTTTTTCTACCCATGAATCGTCCCTACGGGACGCTTGGTCTTTAACAAACAACCATACGCCGCCTAATTGGGCGATTTGCAAATTGAAGCCGAACCGGCAACTTTACATGCCGTCCCATCGGGACGCTTGCCAGGTAGCAAATAACCGATGTTATTTGTGTTTCGTTCCGTAGGAACATTTGGTAGGTATTTGTGCACAACCCTTGTTTTTAAACCTGATAGAGCGGAATAGCCCGCAGCGTAGTGAGGACTATAAGCGATAGCAGGGCTGCTGCTCCCGAAGAAATACGGAGCGCTCATTTTCAAATAATTGGCATAACTAAGCGATTAAACTCTAAAATAAAACAGCTACATTTTGGAAAAACATGTGGTAAACTGAAATAACCACCCCGCCTTTCAGGCACCCCTCCAAGGGAGGGGAATTATAAAGAGCTAAAAATCAGCAAGATTTATTAAAAAAATCTTTTCTATTAATTAAAATATTTTTACCTTTGCAGTCCCTAAATAGGGAAAAAAGGAGATAATTAATTAATGGCTAAAAAACAAGTAGCAGAAAAAGAATTAGCAGCTAAAACAGCTGAACTTCAGGGAGAAGGCGGACGCCTAACTGAAAAAGAAACTATTGAATCAGAAGCTGATTCAGTTTCGATCGAATCGATCAAATCATCATTGGCTACACCATCGGAAGATTTCGATTGGGATGCAGATGAAAAAGTTTTCGGTAATTACAATGATGCAGACCGTAAAAAGTTTGAAGATATGTATGCTGGAACATTCAATCAGATCACTAAAGGTGAAATCATCAGCGGTATCGTTGTTTCAATCAACAACAAAGATGTAGTATTAAACGTAGGTTTCAAATCAGACGGTTTAGTTTCTACTTCTGAATTCCGTGATACACCAGATCTTAAAATCGGCGATTCAGTTGACGTTTTCGTTGAAGCACCAGAAGATGCTAACGGTCAATTGATCCTTTCTCGCAAAAGAGCAAAAACCCAAAGATCATGGGAAGCAATTAACGAGGCTCTTGAAAATGATAGAATCATCAACGGTTTCGTTAAGAGCCGTACTAAAGGTGGTTTAATTGTTGATATCATGGGCGTTGAGGCTTTCTTACCAGGATCTCAAATTGATATTAAACCTATCCGCGATTACGATGTATACGTGGGTAAAACAATGGAATTCAAAGTTGTTAAAATTAACCATGAGTTTAAAAACGTAGTCGTTTCTCATAAAGTGTTAATTGAAGATGATTTAGAAAGCCAAAAAGTAGAGATCGTTTCTAAATTAGAAAAAGGTCAGGTATTGGAAGGTACTGTTAAAAACATTACTGATTTCGGTGTGTTCATCGATTTAGGTGGTGTTGATGGTTTACTTCACATTACTGATATTTCTTGGGGCCGCATAGAGCATCCAAAAGAAGTATTATCATTAGATGAAAAAATCAACGTGGTTGTTTTAGATTTCGATGATGAGAAAAAACGTATCGCTTTAGGCTTGAAACAATTAACTCCACACCCTTGGGAGAACTTAAGCACCGACATCCAAGTTGGTTCTAAAGTAAAAGGAAAAATCGTAACTGTTGCAGATTACGGTGCTTTCTTAGAAATCATCCCAGGTGTTGAAGGTTTAATCCACGTTTCTGAAATGAGCTGGTCACAAAACTTAAGAAATCCACAAGAATTCTTAAAAGTTGGTGATGAGATCGAAGCTGAAGTTTTAACTTTAGACAGAGACGAGCGCAAAATGAGCTTAGGTATTAAACAATTATCTAACGATCCATGGCAAGAAGTTGCTGCTAAATTCCCAGTTGGAAGCAAGCACCAAGCAACTGTTAAAAACATGACTAACTTCGGTGTTTTTGTTGAAATCGAAGAAGGTATTGATGGTTTAATCCACATCTCTGATTTATCTTGGTCTAAAAAAGTAAACCACCCTAATGAATTCACTAAAGTTGGTGATGTATTAGACGTTGTTGTTTTAGAACTTGATGTTGATAACCGTAAATTAAGTTTAGGTCACAAACAATTGGAAGAAAACCCTTGGGATACTTTCGAAACGATCTTCACTTTAGACTCGGTTCACCAAGGTACAGTTGTTAAAGTAACTGATAAAGGTGCTGTTATTGCTTTACCATATGGTGTAGAAGGTTTCGTACCAACTAAACACATGGTTAAAGAAGATGGTACATCAGTTAAAGCTGAAGAAACCAATGACTTCAAAATCATCGAGTTTAACAAAGAAGCAAAACGTATCGTAGTATCTCACGCCCGTATTTGGGAAGAAGTTAAAGCTGAAGCTGTAGCAGAAGAAAGAGCAACTAAGAAAAAAGAAGCTAAAGCTGCTGTAACTGCTGTTAAAAAAGTTAAAGATTCTGTAGAGAAATCTACTTTAGGAGACTTAGACGTATTGGCTCAATTGAAATCGCAATTAGAAGGCGAAGAAAGCAAAGCTAAAAAAGGCTAGTTCTTTTTAACTGATCATATTAATCCCGATAGCGAAAGTTATCGGGATTTTTTTGATTATTTTTTTGCCACGGAAACACAGAGCGTACGGACTTCCTCCCATGAATCGTCATTGCGAGGCTGGGATTAGCGAGCCGAAGCAATCTTATTAGTGCAATTAAGAAAAAGAAAGAGGCTTATATTTTCTTAAATGTCTTACATGGTAAATAACAATTTGAAAACGAAAGCTAGCGTTTATCGGCAACTCCTGCCCCGCTATACTTTCTGCCGTGAAAAACGGCATTCATCCTATCGGGTTTATGTAACATAAGTTTTCGTTCTAGCAAACCTTCCCTTTCATCCGTCTATAATTATTACTTTTGAAAAGGAAAATCCCTTATAATGAAGAAATTTATCTTTTTGTTTTTATCAATTATTTCGTTTAAACTTTCTGCACAGGAAGTAAACATAATCCCACAACCTGTAAGTATTAAAACAGGAAAAAACACGGAAAAATTTATCATTGATCAACACACAGAAATTATTTCAAATGATTCTTTATCAAATTCAGCTTTATTTCTGCAAAATTATATTCAACAATATTATAATATAAAGCTTCGAATTAACCCTAATTCAACAAACAAAAAAAACGTAATCAAACTAGAAATAATTAGTCGGTTATTAAAAAACTTAAACGAATACGAGCTTATAAGCAACAACTATCAAACAATAATTTATGCATCTTCAGAAAATGGACTTTTTTACGGTATTCAAACATTAATTCAGTTGATACCTGAGGCAAAATCACAATCATTACAAATCCCGGCTGTTTCTATTATAGATTATCCCCGCTTCGATTATCGTGGCATGCATCTGGATGTAAGTCGCCATTTTTTTGACGTAGCCTTTATAAAACAGTACATCGATTATCTAGCGCTTCATAAAATGAATTATTTCCATTGGCATTTAACTGATGACCATGGCTGGAGAATAGAGATCAAAAAATATCCCAAGCTTACGGAAATTGGAGCATGGAGAAATGGTAGCATTATTGGCTTATGGCCTGGACAAGGAAACGAGCACATAAAATATCAGGTATTGCCGACAGACGTAAAAATTACGCCAAAAGATGCCGTTATTAAAACCGATGGTATTCGTCACGGCGGTTATTATACCCAAGAACAGATTAAAGATGTGGTTGATTATGCGGCCAAACGTTACATTACCATTATTCCTGAAATTGAAATGCCTGCCCATAGCATGGCCTTATTGGCTGCATACCCAGAATTAGGCACGGAGCCGGGCAAAAAATACGAAGTTGCCCAAACATGGGGAATGATGAATAAATACAACAATGTACTTCAGGCTTCTGATACGACTTTTAAATTTCTGGAAAATGTATTAACTGAGGTAATGGCTTTGTTTCCCTCGCAATACATCCACATTGGTAGCGATGAAGCCTCGAAAGTATGGTGGAAACGATCTGCTGTTTCGCAAGAGATTATGAAGGCTAATGGTCTGAAAAATGAAAGTGAGCTACAGAGTTATTTCATCCGCAGGATGGAAAAATTTGTAAATAGCAAAGGTAAAACCATTATCGGTTGGAACGAAATCTTACAGGGCGGTTTAGCCCCTAATGCAGTTGTAATGAGCTGGCAAGGTGAAAAAGGTGGTATAGATGCGGCAAAACAAAACCACAAGGCCATTATGACACCTGAAGACAAGATGTATTTCAATCATGGTCAATTTGTAAAAGAAGATAGCTTGGCTGCAAATAAGTTTTCGCCCTTAATTGATGTTTATAATTATGAACCCGTACCGGCTGAATTAAGTGCTGAGCAGGCTAAATACATTTGGGGCGCACAGGGCTGTTTATGGAGTGAGTACATTACCAATCCGGCAAAAGTGCAATATTTAATCTTTCCCCGATTAGATGCCTTGAGCGAAGTTTTGTGGAGTCCGAAAGAAAAACGGAATTATCCAGATTTTCAAAAAAGGCTAAAAACACAGTTTAAACGCTACGATTTAATGCGGATTACTTATGCTAAAAGGTACTTGGAAAATTAATGCTTTTTTAGAGAAGCGTCTTTAGACGTTGGTCTATTATAAAAATAAAATGCAATCTTTGTTTCAAAATCAAAATATGAGGAAAATTCTTGCCATTATTTGTACAATAATAACACTCGGAGCACTTAAAGAAACTATCAGGATATTCACATCTACTGGTCAGGATATTGTTGGACAAAGGCCAATACTGATTGTAATTGCCTTAAGTATTACTATACCGTTGCTTATTTTAACACTTTGGCTTTGGTCGCCGGGCAGAAAGAAAAGTGGTCAACAAAATTAAGCTATAAACTTACTTTTCAAATCGGGTGTTGGTACCCAACAACTCTCCTGCCTGCCCCACCATCTGTAACGGTTTTTGGCAATAATATCATAAACCCAATCGCGGATAAATTTGGGAACAATGATAAATGCATAAAGCAACGGAATTAATCCATTGAGTTTTCGGGCTACACGCAATGCCGCTGAAGATTTAGTATAGAGTTTTCCATCCTCCAGCAATAAAATGGTATTCAACTTTCCTAAATCAGCGTTAAATTGCGGTAGAATTTCTTTGGCGTAATCACCTTGTAGCGCAGTAAATCTAAACTGATCTTTTTTATCATGCGCAATAACAAACTGAACCGATGCATTGCAAAGATTACAAACACCATCGAAAAAGATTATTGGTTGCTGAATCATATGCTATAAAAATAAAGCTTTTTAATCCAATAAATATCTGAGGAATGTCTAATAAACATTAATTGATAAGTGGAGGCAGAAATATTGGATGAATATAATACGTTGGTTTTTGCCCCCGAATAATTGCAGAAACTGGCCCGCTAAACCGGATGGAAACGACAGCTCACGATTGAAAATCGGGACTACAGTGTACAGCCGGACCAACATCAAGATGAAAAACAGCTATTGCTTTCCAAAAAACATTACAAAAAGAAAAACCGATTTTTAAATGTTGTAACAGAACAATTTAACTATCAAAAAATAAAACAATCGATCTTCAACTTTCTTACCTTAAAACATTTTTATATATTTGCCCAATCCTTCTTCAATGCAAAAGAAAACACTTCTTGACGGACAAAAAATTCAGATTACAATTAAGAGGCTCTGCCATCAATTAATTGAAAACCACGACGATTTCGCAAATACCGTTTTAATTGGTATCCAGCCAAGGGGTATTTTTTTGGCAGATCGCATTCATCAGTATCTTCAACAGATTCTAAAAAACAAGAAAATTTTAAAGGGCAACCTTGATATTACTTTCTTTAGAGATGATTTCCGCCGTAAAGACGGACTGGTTACCGCAAGCAGTAACTCGATCGATTTTATTATCGAAGGCAAAAAAGTAATCTTAATTGATGATGTACTTTGGACCGGTAGAACCATTAGAGCAGCGCTTGACGCTCTACTTGCCTATGGCCGCCCAGAGAAAGTTGAACTTTTGGTTTTAATAGACCGTAGGTTTAGCAGGCATTTACCTATCGAGCCCGATTATATTGGGCATCAGGTAGATAGCTTAAACTCGCAACAGGTAAAAGTAACCTGGGCGAGCGAAGGAAGTGAAGATAAAGTGATTTTAATATCCGAAAATACTAAATAAAAATGGCAGCAGAAAAACTATCAACCCGACATCTTTTAGGCATTAAAGATATTAACCGGAATGATATCGAATTGATTTTCGAAACTGCAGATAATTTCAAGGAAGTGATTAACAGACCAATAAAAAAGGTTCCTTCACTCCGTGATATTACCATTGCCAATATCTTTTTCGAAAACTCTACCCGTACCAAACTTTCGTTCGAACTTGCTGAAAAAAGGCTTTCGGCCGATGTGGTCAATTTCGCCGCTTCCTCTTCATCGGTGAGCAAAGGTGAAACCCTGATCGATACGGTAAACAACATCTTATCCATGAAAGTGGATATGGTGGTGATGCGCCACCCATATGCGGGTGCTGGTCAGTTTTTAAGTAAACACGTTAAAGCGCAGATTGTAAATGCCGGAGACGGTGCGCACGAACATCCAACGCAAGCCTTACTTGATGCTTTCTCAATCCGTCAGAAATTGGGTGATGTAGCTGGCAAAAAAGTGGTAATTGTGGGCGATATCTTACACTCACGTGTAGCCATTTCGAACATCCTTTGCCTGCAGCGTTTAGGTGCCGAGGTAATGGTTTGCGGACCAACAACTTTAATCCCCAAACACATCCACCAACTTGGAGTAAAAGTTGAGCATAATTTAATTAAAGCCCTGAACTGGTGCGATGTAGCAAACATGCTCCGTATTCAATTGGAGCGCCAGGACATTAAATATTTCCCATCATTAAGGGAATATGCCATGATGTACGGTTTAAACAAACAGATCTTAGACAATCTCGATAAAGAAATCATTGTCATGCATCCTGGCCCTATAAACAGAGGGGTTGAGATTACCAGCGATGTGGCCGACAGTAAACAATCGATCATTTTAGAACAGGTAGAAAACGGAGTGGCAATAAGAATGGCTGTGCTGTACTTGCTGGCAAGCCAGGGATAGGTTAGTTCAATCGTTCATTGGTCATTGGTTTATTAGTGCAGAGTCCATAATCTAGCAACTTGCCGAAAGGACTAAGTCCATCGTCTTTTTAGAAATGCATTAGTAAATAGTCCATTGCTAATAGCTTATGGCAATTAACCAATTTATATGATTGACCAGTTAACCCTTCTACTAGATTGCTTTGTTGGCTGAAAAGCCGCCTCAGCAATGACGGATGCGGCGGTACCAATGAACTATTGACAAATGAACCAATGAACCCTTATCGGATGCGGTAACACCAATGAACTATTGACAAATGAACCAGTGAACCTCTACCAGATGCGGCGGTACTAATGACGAATGAACCCTATCATTTTTCCACATTCGTTCATCCCTTAATACCAAACCAAAAATCCTATCGTTAATTTGTGTTATTAACAGATGTTAATTACTTCTGTTGATAAGCTTTGATACTATTTCTAATTTAGTACCAACCATATTTGAAACCAATGCAGAAAAAATACTTACTAATTCCGCTACTTTTAGCAGGAAGTTTTAGCACCTACGCTCAGGTTAGCGCAGTGCAAAACCTCAACAAAAACTATCAAACGGGCTTAGAATTATTAGACAAAGAAAAATACACTGCAGCTGCACAACAGTTTAAACTTGTTGAGCTGCAACGTTATAAACCTTCTACCCAAACGGAGAGTAATGCCGAATTATCTTTACTGAAAGAGAATGCAAAATTTTACGCTGCTGTTTGTGCACTAGAGTTAACCAATAGCGATGCTGAAAGTTTGTTTCAGGCATTTATCCGCGATTATCCGTTAAATCCGAACACCAAACTGGCTTATTTCTACGTTGGAAAAACTTATTTCAACCAAAAAAACTATAAAAAAGCTTTAGAATGGTTCGAAAAAACAGATCCTTCTACGCTTTCGGGCAAACAAAGAAACGAATACCAGTTTAAACAAGGTTACGCTTATTTCGAACTTAAAGACTACGACAAAGCAGAACCTTTATTCGAAAAAGTTAAAAAAGAAGAAGGCGATTTTCAGGAAAGCGCCACCTACTACTTTGCTTACATCAATTACTTAAACAAAGAGTATAAAACGGCATTGGCCAACTTCGAAAAGTTAAAGGGCTCTCCTACTTATGAGGCGAGTTATCCATACTACATCACTTCGATGTATTACCTTGATGAGCGTTATGATGATGTAATCAGCTATGCTTTAGCAGCTATTCAAAAAACCAAACAACAGTTCGAGCCAGAAATGTTGAGTTTGGTCGCAGCATCGTACTTTGCGAAATCTGAATTCAAAAATGCTGAAAAGTATTTCGCCGAATATTATGCAAAAGATAAAAGTGAAACTAAAAACAACCTCTTCATTTACCAATACGGGTACTCTTTGTTCCAGAATAAGAAATATAAAGAGTCTGTTGCTGTTTTAGAAAAACTAAATACCGATGATGTTTACCTTCAAAATGGTATGCATACTTTGGGTAAAGCCTTTATTCAATTGGGCGATAAACCAAAAGCGCAGAGTGCTTTTTTCAGGGCATCGCGTTTAAGTTTTGACAAGGGTATACAGGAAGAAGCATGGTTAAATTATGCCAAATTAAGTTACGAACTAGAATTCCATCAGCAGGCGCTAGAGGCCACTCAGGGGTTTTTAAAAACTTTCCCGAAATCGCGTAAAATAAACGAAGCCAAAACTTTATTGGGCGAAGTTTTATTAACCACCAAAAACTATCAGGCGGCTGTAGATATTCTGGAGCCTATTCCAGATAAAAACCTTGAAGCTAAAGAAGCTTACCAAAAAGTAACCTATTTCCGTGGGTTAGAATTTTATAACGAAAGAGCATTCCCTAATGCATTATCGATGTTTTTACGTTCTGAAAAGTTTCCTGAAGACAATGAGATCAATGCGCTAAACACCTACTGGAAAGCTGAATCGATGTACGAGCTGCGTAAGTTCGGTGAAGCAGTTACTACTTTCGAAAAATTCTTAAAAATGCCAGATGCCGATAAAACCGGTGTTTACAATTTTGCGAACTACGCCTTGGCCTATGCAGCTTTCGAAGATGAGAAATACAGCAAAGCAGCTACTTATTTCGAAAAATTCCTCGCGGGTAGTGATAAAGACCAAAAAACGATTGATGATGCCACCATCCGTTTAGCCGATTCATATTTCGTAAACAAAAACTATGGTGATGCAATGGCAAATTACAACAAGATCATCAGCCGCAAAACCACTTCAGAAGATTACGCCACTTTCCAGAAAGGAATGATCCAGGGATTGGAAACGCAGTATGATGCAAAAATTGCTACCATGCAGAGCCTGTTGAATACTTTTCCAAATTCTAATTACGCTGATGATGCTGGTTTCGAAACCGCTTATACGTATTTCAACAAAGGCGATTTTGATAAATCTAAATCAGACCTTGTAGCCCTGGTAGCTAAATATCCACGCAGCAGTTATGTGGCAAAAGCGCTGGTAACCATCGGTTTGGTTCAATACAATCAGGATCAGGACGATGCCGCTTTAGAATCGTTTAAAAAAGTAATCCGCGATTACCCTACTGCCGATGAAGCCAAACAGGCAATGGAATCAATCAAAAACATTTATGTAGATCGCGGCGATGCAAATGGTTTTATCGCTTACGCAGCAACTACCCCGCTTGGAAATTATTCGGGCTCGGAGCAAGACAATATCGTTTTTGCCGCAGCCAATAACACTTATTTAAAGGGCGATGCCAATGGTGCATTCCAGGCGATAAATGCTTACTTTGATAAATTCCCTAAAGCGAACCATGAAAAAGAAGCTAAATTTATCAGGGCAGAATCGCTGGTGAAATTAGGTCGTCCGGATGAAGCCATTCCTGATTACGAATTTATCTTAAACGACTGGACGAGCGATTACACAGAACGTTCTTTGGTGAGTATATCAACATTGTTCTTAAATCAGAAAAAATACAACGAGGCCATTGTGTACCTGAAAAGATTAGAAACTACCACCGATTACAAGTCGCACTATAGTTTTGCCATCAACAATTTGTTAAAGGCTTACACGGCTTTAAACATGCCTGATGACATGCTGAAATATGCACAGTTGACCAAAGAGTCGGAAAAAGCTTCTGAGGAAGAAAAAAACAGTTCGAGCTTATTCTCTGGTAAAGCTTACTTGTTAAAAGGCGATACCACCACAGCAATTAAGGAGTTTAAAAATGTAGTGGCCAAAACAAAAACAGTTGCTGCCGCAGAAGCAAAATATAATTTAGCTTTATTGGAATACAACAAAGGTGATTTCAAAACTTCATCTAAAACCTGTTTCGATCTGGTTAACAACATGGCTGCTTACGATTACTGGGTAGCAAAGGCGTTTATCCTTTTATCTGATAACTATGTGGCCCTGAAAGATAATTTACAGGCAAAAAGCACTCTTCTCAGTATAATTGATAATTACGAAGGCAAGGATGATATTATCCCTACAGCCAAAGAAAAACTAGAAAAACTAAACCAGAAGAAGTAGCATTATGAAATCGATTAAATATATATATAGTTCACTGTTTTTTTTAGCTGCCGGATTAATGACTGCACAGGCGCAGGATAAAAAGGCCGATGAAAAAGCAGTAGTAAATGAAGAAATTGAAGTAGTTCGTCCATATAAACCAATTTTGGCCGAGGCTGTAAAGCTGAGACGAAGCCCAAATTTAGATGATGTTAAAACTTACAAAGCAAAATTGAACTATAGCATTTTAGATAGAAAGCTGGAATTGAACAGCGATATCCAAAAGTTACAGGCACAGGCTTTGGCAGAAGAAAAAGAAAGCATATTGGTTAACAATTATGTAAAAGGTGCATTCGGGTCGTTGGCTACCCTTCTGGGCGAAGCTTATTTTAACACCGGTAAAGATGAAGGTTTACAGATTGGTGGATACTTTAAACATTTTAGTCAGGAAGGAAAGCTGAACAAACAGAATAGCAGTAACCAACAATTAAGTGTTTTTGGCCGCAGTATTTTAGATCAAAACACAGTTAGTGGCCGCATTAATTTTGAACGTAACGGCACCTATTTTTATGGTATAGATGATGCCAGACCTACGCTTAACCCTAACCCTGATAAACAGGCCTTAACCACCATTGAACTGGAAGGTGAGCTGGTAAAAAACTTTACAGAGGATGAAGATGCTTTTAGTTATGCTTTAAAAGCCAATGGTTATATCTGGAATGATAAATTCAGCGCAAAAGAAAACTACCTGAGCTTAAATGGTTATGTAAACAAACGTATTAACTCGTTAAACTTAGGTTTAGCCGCATCAACCGAATTTGGTAACAGCAAAGATGCTTTAACCAGTGTTGGCAATAACCTGTTGCGCTTAAATCCTTATATCCGTTTACAGGTTAAAGGTGCTAAAATTACAGCGGGGATAAATTTCGTACAGGAATTTGGTGCATTCAGCAGCTCTAAAATATTCCCTGCCGTTACGGCCGATTTCACTTTAATTCCTGATTATTTACAGGTTTTCGGAGAAGTTAAAGGTGATGTAAACAGAAACTCGTTAAAAGGCTTTACCGATGAAAACCCTTGGTTAAACAGCAATGTTGTAGTTAAAAACACGGTTGAAAAGTTAAGTTTCAGCGCTGGTATTAAAGGTACCGGCGGACCGGGTTTTGGTTACAAAGCACGCGTATATGTAAAACAGTTCGATGATATGCCTTTGTTCGTGAACAACTTTACTGACTTTAACAAATTTGATGTGATATACGATTTCGGTAAAACGAAATTAACAGGTTTAGAAGGTGAAATTTCTGTTCAGGTAAGCGATGCCTTAAAATGGACAGGTAAATTAAATATCGACGATTGGAAACCTGCCTCAGAAACCTACTCTTGGTTTAAACCGGGTTTAAAAGTAAGTTCGAACTTTGTTTATACCTATAATAAAAAACTAAGCTTTAACGCTGGTGTTGTAATTCAGGATGATATTAAAGCTAAAGTATATACCGGCGCTCCTGTTCCCGCTTCACAATACATAATTCCCAATACCAATATAGAACTTATTGAAACGGTTAAAGGTTACGTAGATTTAGGCCTTGGTGCTGATTACCGCATCAACAAAAAATTCTCTGTTTTTGCTAAAGCAAACAATATCTTAAATACAAACTACAGCAGGTACTTGTACTATCAGGTAAACGGATTTAATATTTTCGGAGGACTAACGTATTCGTTTTAAGATAGAGAAACCTCTAAAGTCTTACTGAAACAAAAAATGCCTTCCGAAATCGGGAGGCATTTTTTTTGAATTGTTTAAATAAGAAGATCTACGTCAATAAATTCCGTCATTTCGAGCGGAGTGCAATGCAGTCGAGGTGACGATTGTTCTATATAGAAAATTTTACTTAACTACTTCGCATGCACTTTTATATCATGATCACCTGCCCATTGATTAATGTCCTGTTTATTTAATGCCGCAGCCATTAATTCAGGAAATAAATCAGGTGTACAGGCAAAAACGGGCACCCCCAAAGAAGATAGAAATTCGGCGTTTCGATGATCAAAAGCTGTTGAGCCATCATCGTTAAGTGCCAAAAGCGTAATCAATTGTACCCCATTGTTAACCAGCTGTGCAGCCATATTTTTCATGGCTTCCAAATTCCCGCCTTCGTATAGATCGGTGATCAGTACCAATACCGTATCCAACGGCTTTGTTATAATTTGAGCACAATAGGTTAATGCCTTATTGATGTCGGTACCTCCCCCCAGCTGAACACCAAAAAGCAGATCAACAGGATCATTTAACTCCTCGGTTAAATCAGCAACTTCAGTATCAAAAACAACCATTTTGGTGGTAATTGCAGGAATAGAAGCCATTACGGCACCAAAAATCCCCGAATATACCACCGAAGTTCCCATCGATCCACTTTGATCCAAACAGAGTATAATGTCCTTCATCGATTTCCTTTTCCGGCCATAACCGATCCGGGTTTCAGGAATGATGGTTTTATATTCGGGTTGGTAATGTTTAAGGTTCCGTTTAATGGTTTCGGCCCAGTTGATCTCATTGTGTTTGGGCCTTCTGTTCCTCGCTGAGCGGTTAAGGCTCCCGGTAATGGCCTGTTGTGTTGGCGACATTAACTTCTGCATTAGTTCATCAACCACTTTCTGAACCACCAAACGTGCTGTTGCCTTCGTTTTTTGCGGTATGGCCCGGCCTAAAGTCATTAAGTTGGCCACCAGATGAACATCAGGAACGAGTGTTTCAAGCATTTCGGGCTCGGTAAGCATTGAGGTAAGATTAATGCGTTTAATAGCATCCTGCTGCATTACTTTTACCACAGTTTGTGGAAAATATTCGCGAATATCGCCCAGCCACCTCGATACATTTGGAGATGAAGGCCCTAAGCCTCCTTTTCGATCTGAATTATATAAAGCCTCTAAAGTATTATCGATGCCAGTTTCTACTTTGGTAAGCACCATATCCAACTCCTGCCGAGTTTGTCCGCCCAATATTAACCGCCACCTTTTTTCTAATTCTTCGTTCATAGTGTAAGTTTAAAAACCCAATATTTTTTCGAGTATCGGCAAAACCATTTCTGCCCGTGCTACATCCAGTTCTTCTTTATGCACTACATTTTTGCCCGATGAGGGTACTTGTTTGATCTTTTGTGCAATACTATTTTTTTCGGAAGGATTATAAGCTGCAAAAGTGCGCCTCAATAAAGGAACAACTTCTATAAACACTTCACCACTTATTCCGGCCAGCCAGTTATTTAGGATATCCCAGATTTCGTGGTCAAAAATTAAAACCGTTGCGGCATCTTTTAAAAACCCTTCTATCCAAAGAGCCGAATAAGCCGGATCGCTTCCTACAGAAAGTGCCCTGCTAAACTCCAGTGCGGTTTCCTCCGTACCGATCACTTTCGAATCGTACAACAGTTTACAACAGGTTCCGTGAACCAGTGGGACTACATTTTTAAGTTTTAATATTTTAGAAAGGGTTTCGAGCCAATCATTTTTCATTACCTCATCATCTAAAAACAAAATAGATTTATTTACAGTTTTGATCTTATCTGTAATAATAACAGACTGTTCTTCATCAATGCCCAAACAACTTGATGGTAAACCTGCATTTAAACGCGAAAAGATCGATTGAAGAATAAGGCCTATGGTTTCCTGATCAGTTTTTCGCACATTCCCATACCGGCTTACCTCAGTTAAAGGAATAAAAGCATCCATCAACATGGCAATATCCGATGTCATCGCCGCCAGTTCATCCATCCTTGTCAACACCAGTTGCACCCCTTCGTGCAGATCGGCGGGCAATGCTTTGGTTACCAATTGCGTTATTTCGGCCAAGTGGCTACAGGTTGATGAAATATGTTTTAAATAGTGATTACAGGCAGCTTCGACTGTATTGCCCCAAGGAGCTTTTTCGAGCAATGAGATAGATAGTTCTGGATACCAGAACAATAGCCATTCTTCTTTAAAAGTACCCTTACCTGCAATATATCTTTGCTTCGCCCATTTGATATCCAATATCAATAATCGATGGAAAAGGATGCTTTTTTGTAAACCACTGGCTTCCCTTAAATCTAAATTGATCGTTTTTTCTTCGTTGATTACTTTTAAACGCAGACTTTTAACCTGCTGTTCGAAATCTCTTTGCAGCGGCACTTGTGGAATCCCTTCCGGAACAGTTCCCATATCGTTACCGATAATGAGTTCCCTCCTGATCAGCTGCATCGGAATTTCATCACCCATACACATTACCGTTTGGGTAGCTTCATTCAGTTCTTTTAAGCCGGCCTTGTTCAGGTTTCTTAATGCTGCCAGCGTATTTGCTAACCTAACGGCTTCAATAACGTGTGCCGAAGAAATATCGATCTTATTCTGTCTGAAAACATTGGCGCTATAGGTTAACCACCTCGTACCATCGTCGCTCTGGTTGTTCCAAACGTGTTTATACCAGCCCGGAGAATCTAAACCTGCCCCATAGCCGCTTTCAAAAGCCAGTCGGTCGCTCGTCCAGGGAATCCATGTGGTTTCGATTTTCGTTTTTGGCAGGTTCTTTAATAATGCATCATCATCCTTTTGCTTGGGCATATGCAGTAAAGCCGGCACATGCCAGGCACCGCATATAACGACAATTACACTGTACATTTCGCGTTCGGCCTGCCTGATACCGCGGCGCATAAATGCCTCGCGGATTTTTTCGGTCTTGTTATTTTCCGTTACTCTTTCCCTTAATACACCTATTGCCTCTCCTATTGATGCAAAAACATCTTCCGGTTGTTTGGCAATTTCAAAATGATGTTCCCACCACTCTTCCTGATCGTCGAAACCGGCAATCTCTGCCAGATAGGATAAGGGATTTTTAGTAACAGGGCTAAAATCAATCACTTCATCTGCCGTACTGATATGATCTGGCGCTGTGGTTTCTGCTGATTCCTCCACAGGTGTTTCTACCAGTTTATGGATAAGCGGCATATCGATAAACCTTACCGGGATTTTATTTTTCAAACCATAGCCTATAGCCTGCCATTCAGGCGAAAATTCGGCGAAAGGGTAAAACACCGATTGTTTTGGATTATCGGGTACGTAAGCCAACAAAGCTACCGGCGGTTTCATTTCCCGATCAGCCACCCATTTTAAAATAACCTCTCCCTCTGGCGGACCTTCAACCAGAATAATATCGGGTTTAAGGTTTTCCAGTGCTTCTAAAACATGCCGGGCAGATCCAGGGCCATGGTGCCTGATCCCTAAAAGATGAACAGACATATTAAACGATATCTCTACAAGCCCTGTAAATGTCTTTCCATCCGTCTTTTTGTTTCAAAACGGTTTCCATATACTCCTGCATCACAATTTTATCCTGAACGGGATCTTTGATCACAGAGCCGATAATACCGCTGGCAATATCGTCAGCTTTTAAAGATCCATCGCCGAAATGATAGGCCAAAGCCAGCCCGTTGTTCATTACTGAAATGGCTTCTGCAGTACTAAGCGTACCAGATGGCGACTTTAATTTAGTTTTACCATCAAGCGAAACCCCATTACGGAGTTCCCTAAAAATGGTTACGATCCTTTTAATTTCTTCTGTAATGGATTTTTGAACAGGCAGATGAATCGATTTGCTAAAACTGGCTACCCTTTGTTCAACAATGCTAACTTCCTCTTCAATTGAAGTAGGAACAGGTAAAATAACGGTATTAAACCGCCTTTTTAATGCGCTCGAGAGTTCATTTACTCCTTTATCCCTGTTATTTGCGGTTGCGATTACATTAAAACCCTGTACCGCCTGCACCTGCGTATTCAGTTCTGGTATGGGCAACATTTTCTCGGATAGAATGGTGATCAGCGAATCCTGAACATCGGCCGCGATCCGTGTAAGCTCTTCGATACGTACAATTTTGCCTTCTTTCATCGCTCGCATCACTGGCGTTTCTACAATCGCCTCCTTAACCGGGCCAGCAGATAATAACATGGCATAATTCCAACCATAACGCACTGCTTCTTCGCTGGTACCTGCTGTACCCTGTATCACCAGGTTAGAATTGCCTGTAATGGCTGCAGTAATGTGCTCCGAAACCCATGATTTAGCTGTACCCGGTAAACCGTATAACAATAATGCCCGATCGGTAGTAAGCGTAGCTACTGCTATTTCCATCAACCTCCGGTTACCAATGTATTTTGGTGTAATCTCAAAACCATTAGCCAGTTTTTTGCCCATTAAATAATCGATCACGGCATGTGGCGATAATTGCCAGTTTACAGGCTTCACATGTTTATCTTCTTTTTTTAATTCTTCGATTTCCTGCTTAAACTGTTGTTCGGCAGATTGTCTTAATACGTTATTTTCCACGTTAATTAGATTTTAAAATTTTAGTGTTTGCCTTAACTCCATATAGTGGATCATACCTGCTACCTGGTTGCTGAAGTATTTTACCTGATAATTATCTGAAGCTGGCGTTTCATATTTTTTCAATAGAGATAACAAGCCATCTGGGATTGATAGGGCCAGTTTTTGATAAACATTGGTTTGGATAGCATAAGGATTATCCATTAGTTTTTTAATTATCCGTTCAGCTATTGCCGTTTCGATGATATCGTAACTTTCCAGCACCAGATCGAGAACCCTATTGAAATCTGTTTCGAGCAGATCTTTAATAAAAGTAGCCTGCTCTTTAGGATTAACATACTTTAGCAGTTCGATTCCATCTTTAATCCCCGATTCGAGTAGTTTTTTACTTAAAAACGCATCTTTAAAATGGATTGCGGCATTTTTTAAAAAAGGTTTAAAAATATCGGCATGTTTATCGCTCAACATTAATTTTAGCCATTCTTCTACCGAAAGGTTAAATTTTGAAGCCAGTGTTGCCACATCCATAAATCCGAAAATCTGAGCTATCCAAAAAACAGCATCATCAACACCTTTTTGCGAACTGATTTTTTCTAAACCGTATTTAAGCAGGTCTTCGCCTGGTGTAATCCCGGGGTTAATGGTCAAAACTTTTTTCTTTGCAACAAGCAGTACACGTTCTTCTTTAACGGACAGGCTATTGATGAGATGATTTAAAAATAGTTGGTTTATTGAGGTGCCCGGCACCAATTTAAGCAGGTAAATGGCGATATCTTTTACTTTTTTGCTCTTATCGTTTAAAACCGACATTAAAAAAGTTTCATCGTTAATGGAAAGATTAATTTCCAATAAAGCGATAAATTCGGCCCTTACATTCGCATTTTCCTGCTGCAGATCATTTAATAAAGCCAAAGCATCTGATGGTGCCTCCGCTCTTAAACCTGCAAAATAGTTTAAGCGCCATTCCAGGTTGCCTGTTTCCCAATCCTGCCCTGATGGAGCGAAATCAAAAAGTTGCGACCAATTTTTATTGATGCCCGCGAGCCATTTTCCGGTTTCACCACAGGCTGTTAAAACTGCTTCGGCTTTCTTTTTCTGTGATAAAGCTTTATTTAAGGCATCGGGAACCAGATCGGCACCAAATATTTTATCGGCCTGATTGGTACGGTAAACAAGGTAATAAAATAACACATCGTCTTTTAACTGGAGCGCCGATTTGATCTGAAAACCAGTCAATGCATCTAATTCGACCTTTTCTTCATCCGGGCAGCTTTCCTGAACACGACTACAAACATTAGGCAACCTACCGGATTCGTTATACAGGAAATTTACCGCAGCATTTTTCAAAAAAGCATCTTCTTTATCTACCTGCCCAGCAATAATTCGGTTCCCTATTCCGATTAAATTGGGTGTCGGATCAAACTGCACTTTATCAGTACCCAACAGGGCTGTTTTTATAATATTCTGATCACTCATTTTATCGGATAATATCTATCATTTATAAAAACCGACGCTACGTTGAACTGCTCGTTCTGATAAATCCCAAAGCATACAAAAGCATTGCCCTTGGTGATGGACAGGATTACCCAACATTCATCTTCGAGGTTGCTCAATAAAATGGATTTCTGATCCGTATCGACCAGCAACCAGGTTTCGTTTTCGAAAACGACCTTTACAGAAGATAGTAAAAAAGGAATTTCTTCTACAAATGGATTGATGGTTAATAAACCCGAAACGTGGCTAAAAAGATCGGCAATATTGCTTTGCGTTTCTGGCAAAAGCTGTACATTTTCTTTTCGAACTTCGCCTTTAAATAAAGCCCTTAAAGGTGAGGGTGATAGATAAAAAGCGAGCGCTGCATGTACAACATTTCCCGATATTAGATTATTGGCATTAGCCTGAATCGTTGTATAAAAATTAATGATTAGCGCATAACGCTTGGTATTTTCACCATACAGCCAAATTTTCTCCGTTTTCAGGTTATTATCTTCGGTAATATCAATCGATAGCACATACCAATCGTCAGTTACACCTGTAGTGGCTAGTATTTCATCTTTTAGTGTGTTCCACCCAACCAGCGACCTTACTTCCTGTTTAAGATCATCGGCCAGCAGTTCCTGATTTTTGTAGGCCTCTGTAAGCAGATAGGTTTTGCTTAGCGATTTGATCAGTGTTTTTTGCCAACCCTCTTTATAAAAATTAATGTTACTTAACCTTTTGAGGTTGTTAGCTAAACCACCAGCCTGCGCATCCACCATCCTTGCAGCTATATTTTTGTTAAAATCGTAGGCATTCTGCGGAATACGCATGATACCGGTACGCACTAAATCTTTGATCCACAACCGTAGTTCTTCGATACCTGAATCAACTTTTTTAGCCCTTGCTTCTACTCTTTTTTGCTGAGCTTTTTCATCTACTACGACATCTTCTTTAGGCTTTTTTTCTTCCTGTTTCGCAGAGCGTTTATTGATCCACTCTTCTACTTGTGGCGCCAGATCTTTTTCCTCGGAAAAAATCGATGAATGGGAAACATATAAAAAAAGTAGACCCAAGCCATGTTTACAAGGAAATTTCCTACTCGGGCAAGAGCATTTAAAAGCAAGGTTGCCTAAATCGACAATGGTTTTATAGGGTGTTTTACCGCTCCCCTGACAATCACCCCAAAGTGCCTTTTCGTGAACGGCCGTAACCACCCATTTCGATGGCGTAGCCAATGCTTTCCCTGCTTTTACAGATGCATCATCAGGAGCAAACTTTAAAATCTGTTCGTGAGTAAACTTCATCCCTTTTTATTGGTGTTATGCAGATATGTTCTGGGAAATGAGGATTGGATTTTACCGTTTATTTTTTTCATTTGAGCGTATAATCTATTTAGCAGAAGTTAAAACCAAATATAAAAATTCCGTACAATCCATAACATGCCCCACTAAAAATTCATCAAAATATAATATAAAAAAATGGCAACAATAAATTGGAGGCATTTTTTATTAATACATAACGCGAGTTTTGTATATTTTTAATTGATTATCAATTCGTTGTACATAATTAAAGTAGACATCATTGCTGAGCTGGATATGAGCGAGCCGAAGCAATCTATCCCTGAATTATCATCAAAAAAGATTTTTCATTTGTAGCTCATTGTTTTAACGGTGTTCAAGCTTGCTTAGCAGGCGCTCCCCCCTACGCAAAACCCTTGCTTCAGTTCGCAATTACGAAATTAAGCCCAAAGCTCACGTCACATATTATCTCTTAATTGAACAACATTAATATTGTTGTGATTTCGACTATATTTACTTCAGTTAGCGGAAAAATTAAAGCGGCATGAGAATCCCAACAATACATGGATATATTGACAGAAGAATCTTAATTAACTTCACAGCCGACTCAAAGATTGTGAAAGAATTGATTCCCTTTCCTTTTAGGCCAAAAGTTTATATGGAAAAGGCCATTGTTGGAATCTGTCTAATCAGACTAAAAAATATAAAACCAAAAGGGTTACCAAACTTTATGGGCGTAAATTCTGAAAATGGTGCGCATCGAATTGCAGTTGAATGGGATGAGGATGGTATAACAAAATCTGGAGTTTATATACCACGTCGGGATACTTCGCTAAAATTAAATGCGCTAGTTGGTGGACGAATATTTCCTGGCAAACACTTTCATGCAAAATTCAACATAGAAGAAGAAAACGGAAATTACCAAATTAGCTTTAAGAGCTCAGATAATACCGAGATATTAATTGATGCTAATGAGACTCCTTTGTTTAACAATAAATCAATTTTTAAAACACTAGAAAATGCATCTGACTTTTTTGAAAACGGCGACCTTGGATATTCACCAAATAAAGACAAATTTGATGGCCTCAGATTAAAAGCATACCATTGGCAAGTTAGGCCACTTGAGGTTTTGAAAGTAAAATCAAGTTTTTTTGAAAACGAAGATTTTTTCCCACCGGGATCGGTGACTTTTGACAATGCGCTGCTTATGACAAACGTTGAGCATGAATGGAAAAGTGAACCAGATAAATAAGTATAAACATTATAGGTCAAACAAGAATGAAGCAAATATTCATAACCATCTTAAGTATTTTCTCCCTGTCCTCTTATGGTCAGGATAAAAACAATTATACTCATTTCAACAAATTAACAGAAATTGAAGGCACAGATTATGTAATTGCAAGTGTTGAAAATTGGGGAAAAATACCTGATGCTAAAAACAAATACCTGCTGTTTGTTAACACTAAAAACGGGCAAACCAAACAGGTAGATTTCCCGAGTGATGGTTATTTTGAAAAACTGGAACAAGTTAAGATTGATCACCTGGGCATTAACCAAATTATTATTTCTGCTCAAACTATTGATCTTGACGAAAAAAAGGGAATTGATTGGAATGACCCAAAACAGGTTATAATCTTATCTCCTGACGGACAAAAAAGAACACAGTTAACGGATAACAAACTCTTCGTAAGGACCTGGGTTGTGAACAAACAAACAGGAACTATTGTTGTGACGGGGCACGTTGACACCAACAACAATAACAAGTACGACAAAACGGATAAGGGTGAAATTCTAATTTACGACTTAAAAACCTTGAAATTGGTTAGTAAAATTTAAGAAAAGATTTTACAAAAGTTTCGCCAATATAAATTGAGAATAAACCTCATAAACTAACTGTTAATACATTTTAAATACGCTCCAATGAAAATATTTAATGTACAGCCGATCACAATAAATGAGTACATCTATAATGATGAATTTCTTTCAGAAAGCCAAACAAATAGGTGCTACTCATCAGGCTTTGAAATTACCGGCGAGAAAAATGAGTCGCTAAACACAATGTACATCACATTCGATATTGTTTATAATGTGGGTAGTACCAATGATGAGGAAGTTGTTACCCACACTGGTCCGGGTAAGTACAGCATCGCCATTTCATTTGAAGAAGGTGGAGACGTATTTATTTCTTACAAAAGTTCTTGTCAGTTTAACTTCGAAAGTGAAGGCTTCGACGCTGATGTAACTTCCTTAACTGATTTTTTAAGGGATTATCAAGCGCATACCAGATCATTTTTTAATCAATACGGACATAAGCCCTTAATCGCAATTGAAGAAGAAACACGAAAACAACAGCCGCTACTGGCCGATGCCGAAATAGCAATCGAAAACTTACGGGCGAATAATATGTACGAGTTTTAACGCAACCTGCTTCAGCTATAAAAAGCACTTATCTTGCAAAACGTCTTTATTAAACTTATCTCCGGTATATTATCTATCCCACCACACCCTAGCAGTAAGTACATCACCTCCAGCTATTCTGGCTACAGCATCTTTATAATTTTGGGGGTTGTTCAGCACCTCTGTTGATAGGTAGATCATCCTGCGGGGAATGGTGCCATTGGTAACGTTGCCTTTGTAATTTACGGGAATAAGCTTGGGATAATCGCTCCTTTTCCAGTTTAGCCAGGCTTCTATAAAATTAAAATCCGTTCCTGTAGTTACCCAGTATTGTGTATTGATTGCGCTTAGTGCATTTTGTGTACTGCTTTCATCAAGTGGATTCAGGTTTACGAATGCAGTGATTTTATTGGCATCAACCGCAGCTAAAGGATCCAGCTGTGCAAGCGATTGGATTGCGCCGGTTAAGCCATTGGTGTAGTGCAGGTTTGCAGTTCCGCTTATATTCCATCCTCTCACTTTAGCTTCTGCAAGCAAAAATTCGATTTCTGCGTAACTCAGGATAAAAATTGGGCCACCTAGTTTAAGGTACATCGCGGTGCGTGGTCTGGAATACTTTCCGAGCGGGGCAAGGTCACTTCCGCTACCTGTACCACCCGGATAGTTTGGCGAACGACTGATATCGGTGGTTCCACCCTGTAGATCGTATCCATTTGGCATCCCAAGCTGAACAGCTGCATCGGTATTTCCGCTTAAATTCTGATCTGCATTTTTGGCCAATCCATCTTTCGGTACTTCACCTATCACTTCCAACCTGGGGTCGTTGGTATTTTTTAACTGATCAATTAGGGTTTTACTCCACCGTACTTCCAAATAGTCGGAAAATGTTCTTAAAGCAAGCGATGTCCCATTTTGGCTGTTAAAAGAAGAAGCATCGGTTAAAAGAATCGCATTGTCGTTAATACTGTTAAAAGTTTTGCCTGCAGCCTTTTCGGTCCAAATTCTGGCCTTCTCAGGATCTACTTTCGTTAATCGCATGGCAATCCTAACCATTAACGAATAACCAAATTTTTTCCATTTACCGATATCGCCTTTATAAAAAAGATCAGCACTTGGTCCGGGTTTTTCGATATCCAATTGCGCGGTAGCCGTTTCGAGATCGTTCAGCATGTGGGTATAAATATCTTCCTGACGATCGTAAACGGGATATTTAACACCTTGCATCGCTTTAACAGCCTGTGTATAGGGCACATCACCATAAGTATCGGTAATCCGTTGCAAAATCAATACGAACATAATATCACCAATCGCAATCAGGTTTTTATAGGCCGCTGGATCTTTTAATCGGGCCAGTCGTTGCATCTCTCTGATGTAAGAGGCATCAGCATAACCTTCATCAAAAATACGACCCTGATAATCGGTAAAACTGCCCACGTTGATGTATTTATCACCATTGTTGTAATAATAATAAGTTGAGGCAAGCAACTGCATCATGGTACTCTGATACAAAAGCTGATAATAGCCCAGGTTGGCGTATTTTAACTGTGCCTGTGCGAGTAGACTGTTTGGATCGTAATTGTCTTCTGTGAGTTTTGTTGGATCGGTATTGATTTCGTCCAGCTTTTCCTTAGAACAACTGCCCATTAAAGCCAGGAAAAAAGCACCCAAAACACACAACTTTCTCATGGCCATCTTATTTGAATTTAAAATTAAAATTAACCCCAAATGTACGTGTTGCAGGCAATGAAGCCCCTTCTATCCCGGCATAACCCAATGTTGGCGAGAACTGCGATTCAGGATCTATATTTTTAGTGTATTTAAGCAAAGTAAACAGGTTCCGCGCGACCATATCTATCCCTATACTACTAAAAGGTGTTCTTTTTAAAAAACGTTCGCTAAAAGAATAACCTAATGTGGCCTGCCTTAGCTTGATAAAACTGCCATTGAGTACCGATAATGCAGAAATATTGGTGGCCAGTTCAGGGTAATAGGCATAAGCCGGAACATTAATCGTGTTCTTCTGCCCATTTTCTAACACGCCATCGGCAACAATCCCTGTCTCCCTACCCAATAAAGTTGCCTTGTTTAAGCCAAGTACATAACTGTAATATTCTGTTGCGGATAGGATTTTATTGCCAAAGCGATAATCGATCAAAAAGGAAAAACTAAACTGTTTATAGCTAAAACTGTTGCTTATCCCTCCATATAAAGTAGGCATGGTGCCGCCCATTGGAATAAAATTACCCCGTTTAGGTATGCCATCCGATCCGATAATGATGTTTCCATTAGCATCCCGCAGATAATCGTAGGCCATAATCTGCGTAATCGGTTTACCAACCACCAGCGCAGTATTGGCATTTAATGGCCGATAGGTACCTGTCAGGGTATAATTACTATTACCATCGATAGAAAGCAGGGTATTCTTTACCTTGGTCATGTTAAAGTTGATCTGCCATTTGCCCGTTGTTGTAAGCAAGGGCGTATAGCCTAAAGCCAGTTCTATCCCTGTATTCCGGGTTTCACCAAGATTGACATAGGCGGAGGTAAAGCCTGTGGTAACTGATTGTTTTGCATTAATAATTTCGTTGTGGGTTATGCGGTTGAAATAGGTAAAATCGACATCCAAACGGCTATTGAAAAATTTAAGGTCGAGGCCTGCCTCTATTTCATTTAGGGTAAACGGTTTTAAATTGTAATTGGGTAAATCTCCTGAAAAACCACCTACAGGCACACCATTTACCTGATTATCTACGGTATAATAGATTTGCGTGGTGTACGGAACAATGGGCTCGCCACTGGTTTTGGCAAAATCCAACCGCAATTTACCAAAATCGAGACCCTTTAATCTCAGCAGATCTGAAAAAATAAAACTGCCCGATACACCGGGTACAAATATGCCCCGGTTGTTAGCAGGCAAGGTAGAATAGATATCATAACGCCCGGTAACGGAGAAGTTAAGATAACGCTGATAGCTGAGATCGGCAGTGTAATAAGCCGATTCGGTTACAATTCTGGATATGGCCAATGTTTTGGTACTGGTAATCAGATTTTCTGGCACATACAGATATGGCACTTTAAACTGCGATCCTTTCAGTTTTTCGGTATTGCCCTTTCTTTCGCGATAATTTGCGCCCATTGAAAATTCGAGGTTCAATTTATCGCTCAGGTTTCTGGTTGCACTAAACAAAATATCGCTATTAAGCTCTGAAGTATGGTTTTGATCATAGGCATTTATACCGCCCTGCCTGTTAATGGAAAATGCAGTCCCTGTAGGTAAAACACTCACCACTTCATCTTTACTCGAATCGTAGCCAATTCTGCCCTGCAGTGATGCCCAGCTGGCCAACTTATATTTTAATACGGCTGATGTGATATAACGGTTTCTATTGGCATAATCGGCCTGTTTGTTCATTAAAAAATAAGGATTGGTTTTATATTCATCCGCATTCCACCGCGTTTCAAAACCTGTTTCAGTATCAAAACCAGGGGCTAAGATCGATTGATCTAAACTGGTTGCTAAAGCTGAAATCCCATAATTTGCATTTAAAGGGCCATCACTGAGGTAACTTTTGTTTTTGTTCCTTTCGTAAATGTAGTTACCGGTAAAGCTCAACGATATTTTAGAACTTAGCGCTACTGTACAATAAAAATTTAACGTTTTACGGTTTAGGGATCCATTGCTTAAAACAGAGTTGTAATCTAAATTAGAAACCGAAACACGATAGTTGTTATTGGTATTTCCACCAACCAGCGATAGTGTATTAATAAAGGCTGGAGCGGTGCGGTAAAAAGTCTGGATGTTATTTTTAACGGGAGCATAAGGGCGCATAGAACCATCTACCTGAGGGCTTAATTTACCGTCCATAAGTTCTCCCCAGCTCAACAAACCCGTGGTAATTGCATTGTACAGATCGGCAGGACGTTTATTTTGTGTACCCTGACCGTACAAATATTGAAAATCAGTAGAATTAACCGGCACATCGAAGGCCAGGTTTGCATTGTACTCCAGCCTTGGTCCGGTATTTTCTCCACCGCTTTTCAGGTTGATGAGGATTACACCATTTGCAGCCCTTGCGCCATATAAAGCCGAAGCGGCCGACCCTTTCAATATCGTAATGGTTTCAATATCATCTGGGTTAATGTTACTAATGCCATCGCCATAATCGGCCCCGCCATATTCATTTGCACTTCCACGAATGCTGTTATCAATGGGGACACCATTTACGATAAATAACGGAGAGGCAGCAGTCATACTGGAAACACCACGGATGAGTATGCGTGCCGCAGATCCCGGACCACCGTTTACACCAGTAATGTTAAGTCCCGCTACCCTACCCTGTAGCGCCATAATCATATTACTTTCTCTTGCCTTGATGATTGAAGAACCTTTAATGGTAGTTAAGGCATAGCCAACTTTATGATTATCTTTTTCGATACCCAAAGCCGTAATTACAACCTCTTTTAAAAAACGGACACTATCAGAATCCATTTTTCCTTCGGTATTTTTTCTGATTACGATTAAATTATTCGGCAAAAGAGAATAGGTATAATCACTATTGCGCAGCAATTGATCGATCACCTTTATGGCCTCCTCTTCTTCTACCTTGATTGATACCTGATGTTTAGGGATTTTAGATTCACTATAGGCGAAATGATAAACAGTTTGTTGTTGTATAGCTTCAACAACCTGCTCAAAATTTACTCCGTTAAAATTTAAGGTTACTTTAGTTTGCGCATTGCTACATAGCGGAAAAATCAATCCAATTAACAATATGATTCTCTGCGCACAATTCATGGCTACAAATATACATTGCTTAACTGTTTGTCCTAACGGTAGATATAGACATTTTTCCCCTTTATCGAATAATTGAAATTTTCGATCAGTTTTAGCACATTTAAAGCTTCGGCAATGGTTTCTTTATCTACATGTCCGGTAAATTTCGCCGTTTTAAGATCAGCTTCTTTAAAGGTTATTTTAACATCGTACCACCGCTCAAAAAGCCTGGCAATTTCATCAAAACAGTTGTTTTTATAGATGAGTTCGTGGTTTGTCCATGCGGTTTCCATTACTTTGTCGGTCCCTGTTCCACGATAATGGGTGAGCTGGCTTAAATTTGGTTTGCTACCCACCAAGGTAAATTTATCGTTTGGCTTTAAGATAAAAGTTTGCTTGGTGTTATTTTTAAGCGAGATAGCAACGCTTCCTCTAATTAAGGTAGTTTCGGTAAAAGCATCATTCTGGTAAGCTTTAACATCGAATGCGGTACCCAGTACTTTTACGGCCAATTGCTCGGTGTGCACAATAAAAGGGTGTTTAGGATCTTTTTTAACATCAAAAAATGCCTCACCAGATAAGTAAACATCCCTGGTATCTGCAGTAAAATGATCCGGATATTTTAAACTGCTTCCCGAATTTATTTTCACGGTAGAGCCATCGGCCAGTACAATGGTTTTAATTTCGGTTGCCCTGGTTTGCGCTTGTTGCAAAACCAGCTGATCTGTTTTATTGAAGAAAATAGCTTCTCTGTTATACACCAAAACGCCAGCCAAACCAATTGCTACAACGGCAGCAATTTTTAGCCAAACACTGTAGCCTTTGTTTTTGGCAACCTTTAAACGGGGTTCATCGGGAATCTGGATCTGGCCCCTGATCCGATCAAAAACAAGATCGATATTTTCTTCTTCAGCTGTTTCAGATTCAAAATAAGTTTGTAGCTGTTTATATTCTGTTCTAAGCGCTTCGTTATCGGCTAAAATCGATTTCAGTTCAACAGATTCATCCGGTGAAATTTCACCGGCCAATTGTTTTCCAAGCAATTCTGTAAATCTTTGATCTGTCATTTTTTTCCACCCTTTATGATATGTTCCTTTTTCTGTTAAAATTGCCTACAAAAAATAAAAAAAAGATAAAGTACCTACTAAGATAATCAGGGAGATCATTTTTCCAAGTTTTTTTTCATCCGCACCTTTGTCTTGTAAGGGCTGTAATATTAAGCGGAGTTTTGCAATGGCCCTGAACAATTGGGTCTGCACCGTTCGGGGCGAAATGTTCAGCAGTTCTGCCACTTCCTTATATTTCATGCCACTTTCTTTAATCAACCTAAAAACCGTGGCTGCCTGAGGTGCCAAACCAGCAATGGCAAAATCAAGTTGCCGGTGCAGTTCTTTGGTTTCCAAAATATACTCCGGCGTTTGTGCTGTTACCGAAACATCCTCTTCAGCATCAACTAAATCGATAAACGTAATTGAAGAATTTTTTTTGAGGTATTTAAGTGATTGATTTTTTACTGCGATAAAAAAATAACTTTCGGGATTTAGTACGTGGGTACTTGTTGCGCGGTTTTCCCAGCATTTAACAAATACCTCCGTAACCAGGTCTTCTGCCGCCTGTTTATCAACCACATAGTAAATAGAAAATTTGATCAACCTACCGTATAGAAAGCGGTAAAGTTGCTCGAAAGATTTTATGTCATCCTCAAGGCAAATCTTATTCCATAAAACGACTAGATCTGGCTTAGCTGCTTTCAACTTGGTTAGTTTGGTGAATCAAATGTAAGGTAATAAAAAATATTTCATAAAAAAATCTTCCCACTGTAGGCAATTTAACAAAAAAAGGACTCTTCATTCGATGCCATAATAAGGCATACGCCATTTATAGATCTATTGAAGCAGAAAACAATGAATAAAAACAAATATGTGATGGGCATTGATATCGGCGGCTCGCACATTACAGCTGCAGTACTCGATATGCAGCAGCGGAACATTCTAAAAAATTCCTATACACGCGAGCGGGTTGACTCTCACGGCTCAACAGGACAGATTATCCACACCTGGTGCAATGCAATTAAAGCAGCTTATAAAAAGGTAGATATCCAAATTGGCCGTTTGGGTATTGCCATGCCAGGCCCTTTCGATTATGACAATGGTATCTCTTATATCGCAGGCAATGATAAATATGCCGCTTTTTATGGACTAAACGTAAAAGACATGCTGGCCAGTGAACTTCAGATTGGTGGAGATCAGATTTTGATGAGTAACGATGCTGTTTGTTTTTTGGCTGGAGAAGTGTTTGCAGGTGAGGCAGGTGTCTATCAGCACCTGATTGGCATTACATTGGGAACAGGTTTAGGAAGCGCCGTTTACAATCAGGGAAAAATTGACGATGCCAATTTATGGTGTGCTCCTTTTTTAGATGGCATAACAGAAGATTATCTTTCTACACGATGGTTTTTAAAACGTTATTACGAACTCACAGGATTTAATATTCTAAATGTTAGAGAACTGACCAAACTTTACGACGATAACCAAACCGTGCGGAAAATATTTGCTGAGTTTAGCCATAACCTTGGGCTTTTCCTCAAAAAATTTCAACAGGATAATGCGGCTGAAGCCATTGTAATTGGTGGTAATATTGCCAACGCATCGAGCCGTTTTATTCCCGGTGTGATTAAATACCTCCATTCGCAGGGCATCACTTCTCCAATACATATTTCGAAATTGAATGAAGATGCGGCCTTGGTTGGAGCTGCGGGTTGCTGGGCTACGCAGACATTTAAAACGATCGAAAAAATCTAACAAAAAAAATTATTTAAAAATAATTCAATTCCCTTGTAGGCAATTTGTGTAAGCAAAATGCTCTTAACTATAAAACCGGACGGATGGAAATCCTGAAGGCGGCAAACAATTAACCAAATACTTATTCAAAATTATTCATAATGAATATGAAAAAATCTTTACAGCTAACGTGCTTTTTGCTCTATGCATCCACGGGCTTGTATGCAGCTGCACCAATCGATCATTTTAATCGTGCAGTTTCTTTCCATTCTGTTTATCAGGATGTGATTAAAGGAACCGTAAAAGATGAAACAGGCGCTACCTTACCAGGTGTAACCATTACTATAAAGGGCGCGCAAGGTGGCACACAAACCAATACTTCAGGCCAATATAGCATAACGGCTAAAACGGGCGATGTTTTGGTGTTCTCGTTTATCGGCTACCAGAGCAAAGAAGTTACTGTAGGTACGCAAAGTACCATTGATATAACTTTAACCCCTGACGCTAAAAACCTTGAAACCGTAGTGGTAACAGCACTAGGAGTAAAAAGATCAGAGAAATCTTTGACTTATACCACCCAACAAGTATCGGGAGAGGAATTGAATAAAGTAAAAAGTCCTAACCTTGTAAATTCGTTAAATGGTAAAGTTGCCGGAATGACGATTAGTCCGAGTTCTTCGGGTGTTGGTGGTTCGGCCAAAGTAATATTAAGGGGTAGCCGTTCAGTGAGCGGGAACAACCAGCCCCTGTATGTAATTGATGGTGTGCCAATCAGCAATAACGGTAACGCCAATGCACAGCAGAATAGTGTTTTTGGTGGCGGCCAGGATGGTGGTGATGGTATATCGAACTTAAATCCCGATGATATCGAAAGTTTAACCGTACTGGAAGGCGCATCTGCGGCAGCCCTTTATGGTAGCCAGGCACAGAATGGTGTTATCTTAATCACAACCAAACAAGGCAAAGCCGGCAAAACACAGATCGGTTTTTCGTCGAGTTTAACTTTTGATAAAATTGCATACAAACCCGAATTTCAAAACAGTTATGGCCCTGCATCTACCGCAACCAGAGACAGCTGGGGACCAGCAATTAACAACACTACTGATAACCTCGATCAGTTTTTCCAAACCGGGACAAATGCGACCAATTCGATCAATTTTTCTGGCGGATCGGAAATTGCCCAAACTTATTTTTCTTATGCCAATACTTATGCAAGTGGTATACAGGAAGGCAACAAGTTAAACAGACATAATATTAACCTGCGCGAAACAGCCAAGTTTTTAAACAACAAATTAACGGTTGATGGAAATGTAAGTTACATTAATCAACGTATAAACAATAGTCCATCAATTGGATTATACAACAACCCGTTGGTTGGTCTCTATCTTTTTCCAAGAGGAGTTGATATTACACCGTACAAAGACAATTATTTGTTATCAGGAAATGTAGGCACTGCGCGCCAGAACTGGTTAGGTGGTTCTGCAGATATTAACCAGAACCCATGGTTTTTAACCAATCTTAATCCGAATACCGCCATCAGAAACCGCTTTTTATTAAGTGGAAATGTGAAATATGAGTTTACGCCATGGTTAAATCTTCAGGTAAGGGGAAATATTGACCGTACTACAGATGATTTCGAAAACAGACGTTATTCGGGCATAAACGGGAACTTTAACTCAAACGGTAGAGGATACTTATCTCAGAATACTCAAACTTACATTCAGAAATATGCCGATGCGATATTAAACGTTACGGTGCCAATGAAAGATTCTGACTTTAAGATTAACGGATTGATTGGCGGTAGCATTAACGATCAGAAAACGACGGGGTTATCTTTAGCAGGCGATTTGAGTGCAGTTGATTTATTTACAGCAAATAATACCATTGTGGCAACAGCAGGCACCTATACCTCTGATGTATTGAACACCACAAAAGCAAATGATGCTTTCCACAGCCAATTGCAAGCCGTATTTGCAAACGCGAATTTATCCTATAAAGATTGGGCATTTTTAACTTTAACAGGTAGAAACGACTGGTCTTCAAACCTGTCATTCACCCCAAATGTTTCTTATTTTTATCCATCGGTAGGTTTGTCATTCATCGTATCGCAAATGGTTAAATTGCCAGAGGCGATTACTTATGCCAAAATAAGAGGTACTTATGCAGAAGTCGGTAACACCGTGCCAGCATACTTAACCTTTATCCAAAATACTTTGGGTAATGGTGGTGCACTTACCATCAACACCAACAGGGCATTTGCTGAGTTAAAACCAGAAAGAACAAAATCTTTCGAGATTGGTACTGATATGCGTTTTCTAGCCAACCGTTTAAACTTTAGCTTTACCTATTATAAAACAAACACCAAAAACCAATACATTCCTGTTAAGCCAGCTCCTTCTGGACTTGTTGCAACAGGCTACTTAAATGCAGGTGATGTTCAAAATCAGGGCATACAATTTACTTTAGGGGCTGATGTATTAAAAGGCGATGGCCTTAACTGGAATACATCCATTAACGGATCGTTGAACAGAAACAAAATTATTGATGTAGCGGCGGCGCAAGGTTTAAATTCGATCGATTTAACAGGTGGCGGAAACAATGCATATATCTCGCGTATAGCTGCAGGAGGATCTTATGGTGATATTTATGGCTACACCTTACAAAGAGATGCAAATGGCCGTATCATACTAAATGGTGATGGAACTGCTGCAAACCCATACTTTCCGGTTAAAAGTGCAGATTATAGCCTAATTGCAAATGCAAACCCTAAATTTCAGTTGGGTTGGAACAACAGTTTCAATTACAAAGATTTTAGCTTAAGCTTCCTGGTAGATGGTAAGTTTGGGGGCAAGGTACTTTCACTAACCGAAGCATTGATGGACCAGGCAGGAGCTTCAAAAGCATCGGGTGATGCAAGAGCGCAGGGCGGTGTTAAAATTGATGGTGTAGATGCCAGCGGAAAAGCAGTTTCGGCGACCATTAACCCACAAAGCTATTATTCTTTCTTAGGTGACAGAAACGGTGTAACCGGCGAGTATGTGTATAGCGCTACGGTGGTGCGCCTGCGCGAAGCTTCAATAGGTTATAATTTACCTTTAAAAGGAACATTTAAAAGCATGCGCCTCTCATTAATTGGTAGAAACCTCTTCTATTTCTATAAAAAAGCACCTTACGACCCGGAGGTTACCATGTCTACCGGTAACGGCTTATCAGGAATAGATGTTTTTAACCAACCGGTTACCAGAAGTTTTGGTTTTAACCTTAATGTTTTATTTTAATCCGAACAAACATGAAATCGATATATCATTCATCTCAACATAAAATTAAAGGCTTGTCTTTAGTTTTACTTTTAGCCGTTGCTGGCCTAAACCAAGGCTGTAAAAAGAACTTTGAAAGTTTTAACACCAACGATAATTTACCGACTACTGAGCAGAGTTTAGCCTTATTGCGATCAGCAATTGGCCCTATTCAGCAAAATATATTTTCTAACTACCAAATTGCACAGAATTTAAGTTCCGATGCTTTTAGTGGGTACATGATGGCTCCAACACCATTTGGTGGTGGTATTAATAATATGAACTATTCGCTTAATAATGGCTGGAATGAAACCGGTTTTAACGATCAGTATACCAATGTTATGGCGCCAATTTCTAAAATTGCCATATCGCCTTTAAAAGCAACTGCGCCAGAATCATGGGGTATATCGCTTTTAGTACAGGTAATTGCGATGGATAGGGTAACCGATAAGTTTGGTCCGATTCCTTATACACAGGCAGGTAAATCATTAATTTCGCAAGCTTACGATGACCAAAAAACGGTTTATACCGAATTTTTTAAACAGATTGATACAGCGGCAAATAATCTGCAGGCTTTTATCACAGCAAATCCTGGCAAAAAAGCCTACTACGATTCTGGCGATCTGGTTTATGGAGGAGATGTTGCAAAATGGCTTAAATTAGCCAATTCGTTAAGGTTACGTTTAGCCATGCGCATTGTTAAAGTTGATCCGGCTACAGCAAAGTTGCAGGCAGAAAAAGCAATGGCTGCAACAGGTGGATTAATGACTGTACCAAGTGACAATGCGGCTGTTGCGCAATCGGGAAACAGAAATAACGACCTTTGGAATGTAACCGTAAATTATGATGGCGATAATGCAATGGGCGCAGCATTACAATCGTACCTGGTTGGTTATTCCGATCCACGTTTATCGATATACTGTACACCAGCTACCGATCCTCTTTTTGCAGGACAGTATGTAGGAATCAGATCGGGAGCGAATACTTCTTTTAACGGTTTGGGCAAAGCTGGGTACAAAACCTATTCGAGCTTAAATGCTTCTGTACCAGACAATTCAAAATCACCTATCGGACAAAAAGCACCACAAATATTAATGACGGCTGCTGAAGTTTGGTTTTTAAAAGCTGAAGCGGCTTTACGCGGTTGGACGGGTGCAGGAGATGCACAAAGTAATTATGAAACAGGTATAACTACATCAATGCAACAATGGAACGCTAGTATTGGTGGCTACCTGGCCGATGCGGTAAGCAAACCAACAGCTTATGTAGATCCGAAAAACCCAGCTAACAATGCAGCCGCATTAAGCACCATTACCATTAAATGGGATGGGGCTGCATCTAACGAAGTGAAATTAGAGCGGATTATTACGCAAAAATGGTTAGCTATTTTTCCTGACGGAGCTGAGGCCTGGGCTGATTTCCGCAGAACAGGTTACCCAAAACTGTTTACAGTAGCCAACAACAATAGCGGCGGTACAATCAATACCCAATTGCAGATTCGCAGATTGCCATATCCAACAGCAGAATACGGCAATGGAAATAAAGATGAGGTACGTAAAGCCGTAACCTTGCTTGGTGGCCCTGATAACGGTGGCACCAGACTATGGTGGGACGTGAATAAAGCGAACTTCTAACACACAAATACCACCGGGTAGGATAACGAAAGTTGTCCTACCTTTTTTATATCAAACCAATTTCTAACCAAAATTTTAAACCTATGAGAAAACTAACCGTTTTCGGCGTATTGCTGTTAACAGCTTTCGCCCTGTTGTATGCTTGTAAAAAAGCCAATTCTGAAAAAGAAGACAACACTTTGAGCATCAAAGGTACCGCCAGAGCTGCTACCAATGCCTCCGCCCTGGCCTTAACTGCTCCATTCATGACCGCCTATGTAGAAGTAAACAGCAACAATTTCGTAAATCCGGGTTGTTATACCTACGGCACTTCAGCTAGTCAGTTATTTGGCGTTTCTGTTATTTTTGCTGCCAATATCAATTCGGTAAATGGCGTACCAACTTTGTATTTCAATCCACAGGTGCAAGAGACCTTAAATTCGGGCAAGGTGGCTTATCTCAAATCATTAGGCATAAAAGTAGTACTCGATGTGCTGGGGAATCACCAGAATGCAGGCTGGGGTTGTTTTACCGCTTATGCGCAGGCTGATGCTTTTGCCGTTCAATGTGCCAATGCCGTACAACAATATGGTTTAGATGGAATTGATATTGATGATGAGTATTCTGCCTGTACCGCAAATGATGGCTCGTTGGTGCTGGCCGCTGCTGCACTACGGGCACGCATGGGTGCCGATAAGCTGATTACCATGGCCGCATTTAATCAGGCCAATTATTTTAATTCTACTTATAACAACCAAAAACTGGGCGATATTTTAGATTATGTATTTGAGCAAACTTACTTCTCAACAGATTATGCCGGCCGTTTACAGCCATACATTAATGCTGGTGTACCGAAAAGTAAATTGGGTTTAGGTACCGATTTAGGCAATAGCGATCAGGCAGCTGTAGCCACTTACGTAAAAAATAATGGTTTGGCCAGCGCCATGGTTTATAACGTAGCCAACAACTCACAAACTAAATTATCTGCCATGTCTAATGTATTGTATGGCGCTGCAACTGCTGTAAAACCAAACTGTATTGATGGTACTGGAGGTACACCACCAGTAGCTGGAAACCGCTCATTGGTTTTCGACGGCACTAATGAATACTTAAATTCGAATACGTTCAATCTTGCAGGCAACAGCTTAACTTACGAAGCATGGATTAAACCAGCTGCTTTTAAAGCAACTGCTCCAAATATCTCCACCATTATGGGGATTGAAGTGAGCGATGCCAATGTGGCTTTACTTCGTTTGGGTGATGCTTCTCTAGCCAACAATAAAGTGCAGTTTGTATTGAACACAGGTGGTGCAACGCCTAAAAAGCTAAACTCCGCTACAGCGCTAAGTGCCAATACCTGGTATCATATCGCGGCAACATACGATGGCTCGACCATGAAAATCTACATCAATGGCACTTTAGATGCCAGCATGAGTGCTTCGGGCACTATCGCTGCTAATGGCACATTACAGATTTCGAGAAGCTGGGATGCCAACAGAGGCTTTAACGGCCAGTTTGATGAAATGCGGGTTTGGAAATCGGCACTGGCACAGTCGACAATTTCGGCCAATAAATGCAGTGTAAGCGCCACAAGCACCAACTTAGAGGCTTATTGGAAATTTGATGAAGGCACCGGAACTACCATTGCAGATGCAACCGGGCACGGCCACACCGCAAGCTTGCTTAACATGGAGAGTACTGATTGGTCTACTACCGTTCCTTGTTTATAGGCCCCTTTCAAAACAGTTAAATTACCAAGGAAACCTAAGAGGTTGTATCATAAATATTGAATTGTCATCCTGAGCTCGTCAAAGGACAATCGATTTTAATTTTATGTACAGCCTCTTTTAAAATCTCCCTCTTCGCTTTCTACATACGCTTTTCTATAGTAAAGCGTTTCTATAGCTTAGGTTTTAGCTTCAAATCAATATTATATCGATTTAGCGATTTGCTTACTAGCATACCATTTCTATCTTTGTAACCGTTATCTTTGCACGGATACAGATATAGGTTTAGAAAACTGTGATTTTTTTTCATGATTAAAATAACAAAACTGTACTCGTTTTTGTCCCCTTTTTGGAATAGGATGTGTAATAGCACCCATAGACACTATTTGAAGGTAGAATATAATTTTTAATTTTAAACGCTTAATTTTACCCGAATGGATATCTTATCATACCTATTAGAACTCTTGCAGCAACGCAAAGAAGTTGGTATTACCGGCTTGGGCACCTTTTATAAAAAGAAATACCCAGGAAGATACGATAAGGAAAAACAAACGTTTTTGCCTCCCGGATATACGCTGCAATTTTCAGCAGAAGTAACAGAAGAAGACGCTTTAGCCAACTTTATTTCGGCTAAAACAAACAGCACCAACGATGATGCCCGCAATCACATTGCCCAGTTTGTTGAACAAGTAAATCAAAAATTAGAATTAGACCATGAGGCCGAACTTCAAAATACTGGCCGTTTATTTTTTACCGAACAAGGATTAGGTTTCGAACCGGTCAAAAACATGAACTATGGTTCTGAATTTTACGGACTTCCATCATTGACAGAAACCGTAATTGAGGAAATAAAAACTGATTCACCTCAACAAGAGGAAGAAGTTTACGATGAAATTGCTGAAGCACCGGTGGTACCATCACCATTTGAGAATAAGTCATACCAGGCTCCGGTAATCGAAAATGTAGAATTGGATGAAGTTAAAGATGATCTTAAAAACACTTTAAAACATTCAGAAACTCCTTCAGAAGAAATTGTTGAAGCACAAGAATTTATTAAGGAACAGCATGAAGAACATCCTAACCGTTTTGGTCATACACCAGAATCGGAAGTAGAAAATATCGCCGCCGAACATCAGGCAATTGAAACACCTGAATCTGCTGAAGCACAAGATGAAGCAAATACTGCTGAAAATACACCTAAAGAAGAGGTAGAAAATACTAATCCCGAACCTGAAGAAGTAGAAGTTCCTGAATCAGAAGCTGAAAATATTGCTACTGAACAACCTGCTATTGAAACGCCTGAATCTGCTGAAATACAAGAAGAAATAGAAGAAGTAGCAAATACTACTGAAGAAGCAGAAGTACCGGAACCGGAAGTAGAAAATATCGCTTCCGAACATCAGACAATTGAGACACCTGAATCTGACGATGCACAAGACGAAGTAATTGCTACAGAAAATGCCTCAGCTCCTGAAGAAATCAATACCGTGAAGGCACCAGAAACAGTTGTCTCGCAAACTGAACCTTCGAGCCGTTTCTCGCTTAGGTCGGAAACGGAGGAACCTAAAACATACATCAATTTAGAAGACGAAGCTAAAAAAGAAGAACCTGTAATTGAGGCCCCTGCATTTATAAAAGAGCAACATGCAGAGCATCCTAACCGTTTTGGTCACGATCCAATTGAACATGGTGACGAAACGCGACAAGGTATGTCTACCTGGTTGATGATTACAATTGCAGTGTTAGCTTTGGCTGTTATTGCAGCGATAACCTATTTGGTTAAACCAGAATTATTTACTGGTGAAACAGCCCAAGCAGTAAAACCGGCACAAGTAATTGTCGATTCGCCGAAGGTTGTTGTTGATACCCTAAAAGCAAAACAGGATTCTATAGCCAAAACAGATAGCATTTTAAAAGCCAACCAGGTTCAGAAAAAAGCAGATACGGTTAAAAAAGTAGCGGCAAAACCTGCCGTTAAACCTACTGTAGAAACACCAAAAGAAAATAAAATTGTACCAAACACTGGTCCTTCTACGTTTTACGTTATTGCAGCATCTTTTCAATCAGAGAAAAAAGCACTTGTGTTTATTAAGCAAATGGAAAAAATCGGTTTAAATGCTGAAATCGCAAAAGTACCCGGCCGTTTAAAAAAAGTAAGTATAGCGAGTTTTACAACTGAAAAGGAAGCTAAAGAACAGAAAGATATTTTACAGAAAAAACTAAAGGGAAAAGGATATTTCGTACAACAAAAATCTAACAACACACAACCATAATGATAACTTTATTAATTCAGGACACCACACAAGCATTACAAGACACAGCAAATGCGGTTAACCAAGCAGTAACACAACCACAGCCAGAACTACATTTTATCGATCTGCTTTTTAAAGGCGGCTGGGTAATGGTTCCATTGGCTTTTTTAGCATTGTTAGCCTTAGTTATTTTCTTTGAACGTTATTTAACCATTAAAAAAGCAACCAAAGACGAATCGAACCTAATGGGTCAGATCAGGTCGTATATCCAATCTGGAAATTTAGAGGGCGCAATGTCGCTTTTAAGAAATAATAACTCTCCCCTTTCGCGCATGTTGCAAAAAGGTTTAAAACGCATTGGCCGCCCAATTAAAGATATTGAAGGCGCGATTGAAAATGTTGGTAAATTAGAGGTTTCTAAATTAGAGAAGAACATCAGTATATTGGGTATTGTTGCAGGTATTGCACCAATGCTTGGTTTCGTAGGTACAATTGTGGGGGTAATTACCATTTTCCACCAGGTATCAATAAAAGGTGCGATTGAAATAGGAACCATTTCCGGCGGTTTATATACCAAAATGATTACTTCTGCAACCGGACTGATTATCGGTATTATCGCTTACGTACTGTATCACATTTTAAACATTATGGTCGAAAAAATCATCCTTAAAATGGAAACCGATGCAATTGATTTTATTGATTTACTAGAAGAACCAGGCAAATAATGAATTTACGCAAAAGAACAAAAGGGTCGGTAGAAGTACATACTTCAGCGTTGAACGATATTATGTTCTTCCTGATGCTATTTTTCTTATTGGCCTCTGCCGTGGTAAATCCTACCGTGGTTAAATTGTTGTTGCCACAATCATCAAGCGGACAGCAATCGACCGCCAAGAAAGCAGTTACCGTTACGATAGACGAAAATTTAAAATATTTCGTTGAAAAGAAACCAGTTAGCATTGAAGAATTAGAGCCAACATTGGCATCATACCAAAAATTGGCACCTGATATGACCATTCTTTTATATGTATCGCGTAACGTGACTTATCAGGATGGATTTGTGGTAAACGATATTGCCAATAAATTAAAATTAAAACTTGTTGTAGCCGTTGAGCCTAAAAAATAATGAACTACAAAGCACAAAACGTACCTAACGAGGAAAATAATTACCCTAAGGCCATTGCCATAGCAAGCGGAATTATGGGCTTTTTATTGTTGATCAGCTTTTTTATCGTGATTGGCTCGTTCCAGCCACCTGAAGAAGTGGGTATGGGTGGTATGGTTGTAAATTATGGAACTTCAGCAGAAGGAATGGGCGATGATTATACCAGCATTGAAGAACCATCGGCAGATCCAAATGCCAATGGTAAAGCGCCTGATAAGGTAACGCCGGAAGAAAAAGTGACCCCAACTACCGCTACCGAAAATACTGAAAAGGAAATTCAGACACAAAATACGGAAGATGCCATTGCCGTAAATACCAAACCTACAAAACCGACTACTGCAGCACCAACTCCGGTAACTGAAGATAAGCCGTCTAAACCGGTGATTAATCAAAACGCACTTTACAAAGGCAAAAAAAATACTGGTCAGGGTCAGGGAGATGGAACTGGAAAAACACCAGGAAACCAAGGTGATAAAGATGGCGATCCATTGGCATCAAATTATGGAGAAGGTGGTTCTGGAAATGGCAATGTACAGTTATCATTAGCCAGTAGAAAATTCATCGATATCCCTAGAATTCAGGATGATGGACAAAGTGCAGGAAAAATTGCCGTTCAAATCCGCGTAGATAAAAATGGTAAAGTGGTTCAGGCCCGTGCAGGTGCAAAAGGCACTACCCTATCTGATTTAGCACTTTGGCGGAAATGTGAGCAGGCGGTATTAGGTGCGAGCTTAAACAAATTAGAATCAGCTCCCGATGTACAAACCGGGATTGTAATGTTCAACTTTAAAGTGAAATAAAAAAAATATCCATGGTCTGTGTCTTCACAGACCATTTTTTTTTGCGTTATCATTTATTGTGCTGTCAGATATTACTATCTGACAGAAGACTTATCTCCTCAAAATTTTCGACAAACAATTATAACCTGATTATCGGTCAGATGGTAACATCTAACAGCATATCCAACACCCTAACAAATTACTCGCTTAAGTAATTAATCAACATAGTTTAACGAGCTATCGAATCAAGGTAACCGATCCCTTTTTAATTATTCTTTTATTTTCCTGAGTTGTAAACGATGCCACCCAAAAATAGACTCCTACGGGAACTGGCTGTCCTTTATAATCACCGTTCCAAGCGTCATATAATTTATTTGAAGAAAAGATAACTACTCCCCTTCTATCGAAAATCTGCATCTGAAAATTAAAAGCCCTACTTCCCTCTTTCGCTTTAAAATCATCATTTATATTATCCGAATTGGGGCTGAAAGCATTCGGAAATGAAATGTCGTTACAGGCTTCTGTTTCTAAACGAACATCTAGCTCATCTACAATACAACCATTAAGTTTGAGTATCGAAAAGGTGTAGTTACCTTCGTATAAACCCGAAAAAACGTAATTACCTGGATAAACTACTCCGTTATACTTGATGTTATAATCAACTGAACGGTTACCAATAGAAAATGAGATTTCCCCAGTTAAATCGCAAACAGGATTTTTAGCATTAACAATCGAATGGGGTTTGGTTAACGAATAATCTGGAACCACAACAGTTCGATATTCTGCTGGTGCACCACCAGATGCTTTTACTTCAATATCGTAGCTCCCCGGACTAAGCATATTAAAAACACCGGTATTATTTGATATTGAATTATTAAGTGTGAATGTATAGGTTTCTGGAATTGGTGGACAATTAACTTTTATAAAGCCTTTTCCAAGAACATTACATTCGGCAAGCATCTCGATACTATTGATAACAATTGGACAGGGTTCGTATACTAGCTTTTTATTTAATTCATCAACAATACAGCCATTAAGCTTTAAAATGGTAAAACTGTAATCTCCTTCAATTAAATCTGAAAAAATATGGTTGCCCGGATAAACTAGTCCTTTATATTTCACATTATAATCAGATGAATTACTACCTATTGAAAATGATATTTCTCCCTTCAGATCGCAAGCAGGATTCTTAGCATTAATCTTTGTAAGTGGTTTAGTTAAAGAATAATCAGGTACTTCAATAGTCCTGTATGCTGCTGGCGCACCACCAGATGCTTTAACCTCAATTGTGTAACTACCGGGATCAAGCATATTAAAAACACCGGTATTATTTGATACTGAATTATTAAGTGTAAATGTATAGGTTTCTGGAATTGGTGGGCAATTAACTTTTATAAAGCCTTTTCCAAGAACATTACATTCGGCAAGCATCTCGATGCTATTGATAACAATTGGACAAGGTTCGTAAACCAATTCTACATCAAACTCATCAATTAAACAGCTATCTTTATTCAGCACAACAAAATGATAGTTACCTATCTCCAGGTTAGTGAATTGATGATCATAGGGCAAAACATCATTTTTAAATTTTATCCTATAATCATTACTACCGGCAAAAGCATTAAATTGAATATTTCCTTTAGCGGCACAAGCTGGATTTATTTTAGCAAAAGAAAACTCTGGCTGTAGTTGCTTGTAATCTGGCACAATTATGTCGGTTTCTAATTGATCTTCATCCGAAATAATTTTAATATGATAGGGGCCGGGAATTAAATCTTTGAATATTCCGGTGGTATTGCTTAAATCATTATTTAACGTATAAGTATAAGCTGCTAAATGTGGCTTTGTTAAAATACTAATTATTCCTTTGTGAAAAACATCACATTGTTGTTTTACCTCAGCCTTATCGAATTGGATTTTACATTTATCACGTCCGACAACAAGATCCTGTTCATCAACCCTGCATCCATATTTATTTACAATTTCAAAGTGACTCGTATTACCACTTATTAAATTAGAGAATTTACTATTTAAAGGATACAACTTTCCATTGTATCTGATTTGATAACTGCTGTTTTGTTCAGGAGTATTAAAAGTAATTTCACCAAGGGTTTCGCAAAGCTGATTTTTGATCTGCCAGCTGTAAATTGGTTTTAATAAATTAAGTTCAGGAACATCCACTGTTGCCGAGTATGAATCAGAAGCAGAACTGATTGAAAGGGTGTACTGTCCTTTTGATAAACCAACAAATTTACCTGTTGTATTGGTAACTCCGTTTAAAGTATAGGTAAAATCTTCAATATGTGGAGCGGTGATAATATCTACATTGGCAGTATTACCAGAAATGCAATCTTGGATAATGTCTACTTTCTCTAGTTCTATTCCTATAATACTTCCATCTTCTACCATACTTGCAGCATCAAGGATTGTATATGGAAGCGTTCCTACTACACCAACCATTTTTTGGTTTTCTATATCAAACTCGATAATATTGGTTTGGGAGCCAGAATTAGCCAATCCATAAACTGTGTTTTTTCTGGTGCCGGTTGAAACACTAACGATCCCATAAAGCACTATATTTGAAGGCAATGGAATATGAAGGGTACTTTTATTAGGTTCTTTAACATTAATCTTCACTATCCCTTGGTATGCTGCCATGTAAAGATCTTTTTTATAAAAACAGACATCTCCTGTAGGTGAATAATTCAGTAAACCTAAGGCCTCTGATTTTCCTGTATTAATATCTGTACTGAATAAATAACCAGAACAATAATATAACTTATTATCCGCGCCAAGGGTAAGTGAATTTGAGCCAGACATACCTAAAAATAAACGCCTGCAATTTTCAATACTGTTCTCTTTTACATCCGCAGTGTATATTTCTGAATTTCTGAACCAAAACAAATTATTCCTGTTCATTGCGATTGAAAAATACTGATCACCAGGTGAACATCCCACTATTTTTGTAGATTTTACCCCTTCACTTGTAAATTCAACCTTGTAAAGGTCGCTTGCCCCCTTAGAATAATCCATAGAACTTACATAAAAAGTTTGAGCTGCAAGTTTGAAACAACAAGATAGGAGTACGAAGAGAATTAGACTAATTTTATTAATCACTATTATTGAGACCGTTAAATATCGGCAAATATAACAACATAACCTTACAAATTAAATTGCTATAAAACACTTTTAAAGTAATCACCTAACTTTAATATTAAAAACTTAGAATACTAGGTTTAATAAAATCTACCCATTTCATTTCATAATAACTCCAGTCAACTTATATTTGATGCAAATTATGAACTACCAACAAACGCTTGATTTTTTATACAGTAAACTCCCCATGTTTACCCGTGTTGGCGCATCCGCTTTCAAAAAAGATTTAACCAATACCATCATTCTTTGCGAAGCACTGGATAATCCGCAGGATAAATTTAAAAGTATCCATGTGGCGGGTACAAATGGAAAGGGCTCTACCTCACACATGCTGGCTTCGGTACTGCAATCGCAAGGATATAAAACAGGATTGTACACCTCTCCCCATTTGAAAGATTTCCGCGAACGCATCCGCATCAACGGAAAAATGATGAGTAAAACTGAAGTCGTATCGTTCGTAAAAGATCAAGAAAAATTGATCGAAAAAACCGAGCCTTCATTTTTCGAGGTAACCGTTGCCATGGCATTCGATCATTTTGCCAAACATGAGGTTGATGTAGCCGTAATTGAGGTGGGTTTAGGTGGAAGGTTAGATTCGACCAATATCATTACACCGCAAATTTCGGTCATCACTAATATCAGCCTTGATCACATGAATATGCTGGGCAATACGCTTACCGAAATCGCTCGTGAAAAGGCAGGCATCATTAAAAGGAATATTCCGGTTGTAATCGGCGAAACACAAGCAGAATCTGCTCCAGTTTTTGTCAGTAAGGCAAAAGAAGTAGGTGCTCCAATTGTTTTTGCTGATGCGAAGTTAAGGGCTCAGGATTTTAAGATCAGGAACAATAAACTTTCCCTATCTGTTTATCAGAATAGTGAAATTAAATACAAGGATCTTCAAAGCGATCTTACCGGCGTTTATCAGCACAAAAACATTTTAACCGTTGTAGAAACCCTCGCTGTACTTAACGAGAAAACAGAAATTAAAATCAATCAGGAAGCGATTTATAAAGGAATAAGCCAGGTTAAAAAGCAAACTGGTTTACAGGGGCGTTGGCAAACCTTGAGTAAAAATCCTTTAGTGATTTGCGACACCGGCCATAATGAAGCTGGCATTGCCGAGGTAATCAAAAACATCGCACAAACCCCTTATCAAAACTTACATGTTGTTTTTGGTATGGTTAAGGACAAAGATATTTCGAAAGTTTTATCCTTGATGCCTAAAAATGCGACTTATTATTTCTGCAAACCAGATTTAGAACGTGGTTTAGCAGCGGATGAACTTAAAGAACAGGCTGCAACATTTAACTTAAATGGAAACAGTTATGCATCGGTAATCGAGGCAAAAGAAAAGGCTATTCAATCTGCCGATTCAAAAGATCTGGTTTTTATTGGCGGAAGTACATTTGTAGTGGCCGAAGCGATATAAAATCTTTACACAAACTTCAAAGTAGCTTTACCTAAATTTATTACTTTAGCCCTTTAACTAAAACACAATGAAGAAAATATCCTGTCTAATCTTTTCCATTTCTATTTTTTCGATCGCACTCACCTCAGCCCAAACTAAAAAACCTTCCACAACACAACCTAAAGCATTCCCTGCCGAGGTGGCCCGCCCTAAATTGGTGGTTGGCTTAGTGGTTGATCAAATGCGTTGGGATTATTTATATCGCTACTATAACCGCTATACCAATGGTGGCTTTAAAAGATTAATTAATGAAGGTTTTTCTGTAGAAAATACTTTTATTCCTTATACACCAACTTATACGGCCTGTGGCCATACCTGCATTTATACAGGTTCTGTTCCGGCAGTTCATGGCATTATTGGTAACGATTGGTACGATCCTGAAACCAAAAAGAATGTGTACTGTACAGAGGATTCTTCTGTATCAACTGTAGGCAGTAACCCATCTTCTGAAGGAAATATGTCGCCAAAAAATATGCTAACCACTACCATAACCGATGAACTGAGGTTAGCTACAAATTTTAGAGGTAAAGTAATTGGTATTTCATTAAAAGATAGGGGGTCGATCCTTCCTGCTGGCCACGCGGCAAATGCAGCATATTGGTATCAGGGTAGCACCGGAAACTGGATTACCAGTACTTATTACATGAAAGAAGTGCCAACATGGATTGCCGATTACAATAAATTGAAATTGGCAAACAAGTTCTATGCAAAAAACTGGGAAACATTGTATCCAATGAATACCTATGTTAATAGCACAGCAGATGAGAAAGCATACGAAGGCAAAGCGAGCACATTCCCTCATCAGCTCACCCAAAATATTGATAAAAACTTCGATGCCATCAGAAGCACGCCTTATGGTAATACCATCACGTTAGATCTTGCCAAATTAGCGATCCTTTCTGAAAATTTAGGACAAGATAACATTACCGATTTCTTAGCGGTAAGTTGCTCATCTACTGATTATGTTGGTCATGCTTATGGTCCGAACTCAGTAGAAGCAGAAGATACTTATTTACGTTTGGATAAAGATTTCGAAGAGTTTTTCAACTACCTGGATAAAAAAGTAGGTAAAGGAAATTACACGGTATTTTTAACTGCCGATCATGGTGCTGCGCATGTACCAGGCTTTATGCAAGAAAATAAATTGCCTTCGGGCGTAGTGAGTGACCGTGATATCGCAAACAAATTAAATGCTTACTTAAATGATAAATTTAAAGTAAACAATGTGGTTTTAAAATCTCAGAACAATCAGATCATTTTCGATCATGATAAAACCGATAAAGGTGATGTAAGTTTTGATGTAATTAAATCGGCATCTGTAGAATTCTTAAAAAGATTAGACGGTTTCCAAAATGCAGTTGATATTGCTAAAATATCGCAAAGCACACTTCAGGAAATCCAGAAAAAGATGATTACCAATGGATACAATGCGCGCAGAAGCGGCGATATCTACTATGTTTTACAACCAAACTGGTTTAACGGTGGTAGCACAGGTACCACACACGGAAACTGGAACCCATACGATTCGCACATTCCATTGGTTTTTATGGGCTGGGGAATCAAAGCTGGAGCATCCAATAAAACACATTACATGACTGATATTGCACCAACCTTAGCGGCACTACTCCATATTCAAATGCCAAATGGTAACGTTGGAGAACCGATCACCGAAATCACCAATAAATAAAACAAAAAAACTATGCTCATCAGCATAGTTTTTTTGTTTTAAATCAACAGTGATAGGTCCCTAAAAAGTATCGTCATTGCGAGGCACGAAGCAATCTTAAAGTGCTCGCTACTAGCGATAGTTGTAAGATTGCTTCGTCGGCTGAAAAAGCCTCCTCGCAATGACGACCATTTGAGGAGAGTCATTTCCTTTAAATTACGCTGTCATCCGTAATGATTTTTATGCAGTAAATTATCCCTCGAAATGACGATAACTTGATAAAATTTCCTATTTTCTTTATTTTAGATCATGTCAACATACATTGCAACCAAACTTACACCCATGCTCGAATCGCATGATATGCAAGCAACATTAAAGTTTTATACAGAAGTTTTAAACTTCACTTGTGATGTAAAACTTGACGATCTGACTTGGTTAACCCTCCGAAAAGATGAGATCGAAATTATGTTTTGTTCTCCAAACAAGCATCACAATATCCCTAAATCAATTATGAGCGGTTCGCTTTATATCAATACAAACGAGGTAGAAACCCTCTGGGAAAGTTTAAAAGATCAATGTGAAATCTGTTATCCGCTAGATGATTTTGACTATGGCATGAGGGAGTTTGCCATTTACGATAATAACGGTTATTTACTGCAATTCGGGCAGGATTTATAGCTGAACCAAAAGCCGTAATGGTATAGGGTATTCGCTATTTAAACTCCTTATTTTAGTACATTTGCATACCAAATATATTTGGACAAGGATTGGTCGTTTGAGCACACTGATCCTTTAAATCCTATCGTATGCAACAAGTAGAAATATATAAGCCTAAAAATAAAATCCGTTTCGTAACCGCCGCTTCCCTTTTTGATGGACACGATGCAACCATTAATATTATGCGCCGTATCCTCCAATCTTCAGGGGCTGAAGTGATCCATCTTGGGCACAACAGGTCGGTTGATGAAGTGGTAAACTGTGCCATTCAGGAAGATGTTCAGGGCATTGCAATGACTTCTTATCAAGGCGGACACATTGAATACTTTAAATACATGTACGATCTCTTGCAAGAAAGAGGATCAGGCCATATTAAAATATTTGCAGGTGGCGGTGGCGTAATCTTGCCTTCAGAGATAGAGGAACTCCAGTCTTATGGAATTTCTAAAATCTACTCTCCAGATGATGGCCGTAAGATGGGTTTGCAGGGCATGATCAATGATATGCTGATCCAAACCGATTTCATCACCAAAGCCAGCATTACTAACGAGCTCGAAACCATTCCTACAAAAGATATTAAAGCCATTGCTGGGGCCATTACCGTTGCAGAAAATGATCCCGAAGGCGCACAAAAATTTGTAGACGAATTAAAAAAACTATCCAAAAACAACACCGCTCCTATTTTAGGCATCACCGGAACGGGCGGAGCCGGAAAATCATCACTGGTAGATGAGCTTGTCCGCCGTTTCCTGGTAGAAGTGAAAGATAAAACCTTAGCGATTATCTCTGTCGATCCTTCCAAAAGAAAAACCGGTGGCGCTTTATTGGGCGATCGTATCCGGATGAATGCCATCAATAACCCGAGGGTTTACATGCGTTCTTTAGCCACCAGGCAGGCCAACCTTGCACTATCCAAAAACGTTCAGGAAAGTATCGATATCTGCAAAGCCGCTGGTTACGATTTAATTATTGTAGAAACCTCAGGCATTGGCCAATCAGATACCGAAATTACCGAACACTGTGATGTTTCCCTATACGTAATGACCCCAGAATTTGGTGCAGCTACACAGTTGGAGAAAATCGATATGTTGGATTTCGCTGATCTGGTAGCCATTAACAAATTTGATAAAAGAGGTGCATTAGATGCACTGAGAGATGTGCGCAAACAATACAAACGCAACCACAATATTTTTGAGGCGAAGGATGACGAAATTCCAGTTTATGGAACTATGGCATCACAATTTAATGATCCGGGCATGAATAACCTATTTGTTGCCTTAATGGAGCAGATCAGGGTAAAAACCGGAACGGATTTCAAAGCCAAAATGGAACTCACTTCCGATCAATCAGAGAAAATTTACATCATACCCCCTGATCGCATCCGTTATTTGGCAGAAATTGCCGAAGCTAGCCAAACGTATAACGAATGGGTAGATAAACAGGCTACCATTGCCCGGAAAATGTACCAGTTGAAAGGTGTAATCGATTTAGCTGGTGATATTAATTCCCCCCTCCTACAAGGGTCTTCACTAGACGCGGTGTTAAAAAACTTAAATGCAACATACTCTTTCTTCGAAGAACAATTAGATGGCGAATGCAGGCGTTTATTGCGCCAATGGCCAGATACCAAAAGAGCTTACAAAGAAGAGTTTTTCATTTATAAAGTCCGCGATAAAGAGATTAAACAACCTTTATTTTATGAATCACTTTCAAAACTGAATATCCCTAAAGTTTCACTACCGAGATATGAAGATTGGGGCGATATTTTAAGGTGGCTGTTAACCGAAAACCTTCCAGGCGAATTTCCATATGCGGCAGGTGTATTCCCTTTAAAAAGAGAAGGCGAAGATCCTACGCGGATGTTTGCAGGAGAAGGTGGTCCTGAAAGAACTAACAAACGTTTTCACTATGTTTCTTTAGGTCAACCTGCGCACCGTCTATCTACTGCCTTTGACTCTGTTACCCTTTATGGAGAAGATCCGCACATTCGTCCCGATATTTATGGCAAAATCGGAAACTCGGGTGTAAGTATTGCCACTTTGGATGATGCTAAAAAACTCTATTCGGGTTTTGATCTTTGTGCGCCGTCCACTTCGGTATCCATGACCATTAACGGCCCAGCCCCAATGTTGTTAGGCTTTTTCATGAATGCTGCAATCGATCAGCAATGTGAAAAATACATTATCGAAAACGATTTAACTAAAGAGGTTGAAGCTAAAATTGATGCAATCTATCGCATAAAAAATATACCGAGACCAACCTATAATGGTACATTACCAGAAGGAAACAATGGCTTGGGTTTAATGCTTTTGGGCCTTACAGGAGATCAGGTTTTACCTGCCGATATTTATGCCAAGATCAGGGCAAAAGCCATTAGCTCAGTTAGGGGAACCGTTCAGGCCGATATTTTAAAGGAAGATCAGGCACAAAATACCTGTATATTTTCTACAGAATTTGCCTTAAGGATGATGGGCGATATCCAAAAGTATTTCATCGATGAAAAAGTAAGGAATTTCTATTCCGTATCTATTTCGGGCTATCACATTGCCGAAGCAGGTGCCAATCCAATTTCGCAGCTTGCCTTTACTTTAAGCAATGGCTTTACCTTTGTAGAATATTATTTGAGCAGAGGCATGCACATTGATGATTTTGCCCCTAACCTGTCTTTCTTCTTCTCCAATGGAATCGATCCGGAATATGCCGTTATCGGTCGCGTAGCCAGAAGAATCTGGGCTAAAGCTATTAAGAATAAATACAAGGGAAATGACCGCTCGCAGAAACTTAAATACCATATCCAAACTTCTGGCCGTTCGTTACATGCACAGGAAATCGATTTTAATGATATCCGTACCACTTTACAGGCCCTTTATGCCATTTACGACAACTGTAATTCGCTACATACTAATGCTTACGATGAAGCCATTACAACGCCTACAGAAGAATCTGTTAGGAGAGCCATGGCCATCCAATTGATCATCAACAGAGAATTGGGCCTGGCCAAGAACGAAAACCCACTGCAGGGTGCCTTTATCATTGAAGAATTAACCGATCTGGTAGAAGATGCTGTGCTTGCCGAATTTAAACGCATCAACGATCGTGGTGGGGTATTGGGTGCGATGGAAACGATGTACCAGCGCGGAAAAATTCAGGAAGAAAGTCTGTATTACGAAACGCTTAAACATACAGGTGAATATCCTATTGTAGGCGTTAATACCTTTTTAAACAAGAATGGTTCACCTACTATTGTTCCTGGTGAAGTAATCCGAGCTACAGAAGATGAAAAACAATATCAGATTTCGGCATTGCAAAAATTTCAGGACCGTAATGCAGACCGTGCAACAGATCTCTTGAAACAACTTCAAAAATCGGCTATTGCCGGCGACAACATCTTTGAACAGCTCATGGAGATCTGTAAGGTTTGTTCATTAGGACAGATTAGTAAAGCACTTTATGAAGTTGGCGGCCAATACAGAAGAAACATGTAAATGAGAGCAATATTATTATTTTTCATAATTGGCTTTTCGATCCAAACCTGGGCACAGAAAATGCCAGCGTCTTCTTTTATCATGGTACTCGGTGTTGCCCAGGATGGCGGCTACCCGCACATGGGCTGCCAGAAAAATTGCTGTAAAATGGCATGGAAAGATGAAAAGTTAAGAAGAAATGTAGTTTCACTTGCTTTGGTAGATCCTAAAACCAAAAAATGGTGGCTTTTTGAAGCTACTCCTGATATTAAAGCCCAACTGCAGGATTTCAGAAAAAGAACGAATGAAGTTTATCCTTACTTGCCCGAAGGTATATTTATCACACATGGCCATATCGGTCATTATACAGGTTTAATGGAATTCGGTAGAGAAGTAATGGCTACACGTAACCTGAATATTTATGTGCTCCCAAAATTCAGATCTTTCTTAACTCAAAACGGCCCTTGGAGCCAGCTCGTTATGCTAAAAAATATAAACCTTATCGAACTTAAAGCCGATAACCCTATCGATATAACAGAAAATAAGATTACCGCATTTACAGTACCCCATCGTGATGAATATTCAGAAACTGCTGGTTTTAAAATAGAAACACCTACTAAAAAGTACCTTTTCATTCCAGATATCGATAAGTGGAGCAAATGGGACAGAAATATCATTGAAGAAGTAAAAAAAGTTGATGTAGCCATGCTTGATGCTACATTTTATACCAATGCAGAACTGGGTAATAGGCCTATTTCAGAAGTACCACACCCACTGGTAACAGAAACAGAAGATTTATTTGATAAAGAGGATATTGCCATTAAGCATAAAATCTTCCTAATCCATTTTAATCACACCAACCCATTGCTTTGGGATTCAACTACCCAAAAACAGGTCTTAAAAAATGGATTCAACTTCGCCAAACAGGGAGATATTTATTATTAAACAGAGATCATCTTTAATTCAAAAAAATTGAAACGGCGATAGCAAGTTGCAAGAAGCCGTAATTTCGAGCAGAGTGCAACGCAGCCGAGAACCACGAAGTGCTGGGCGAAACTAAATCTATTAAGATAGATCTCTCTCCAGAAAGTTTGGGACTGCACTTTCAGGAAATGACGATACGCAACACAAAAAAAAGCCTCCCGATTTTACATCGGAAGGCTTCTATATATCTTATTTGCTGTTATCCAGCAATCCAGGTAAATTTATAATCTATAGTAGGGTTTTTCATTCGCTCTGCAACACGTAATAAACGCGAAGGTAAAGCCATAATATAATCGCGGGCTTTTTCACCAGCTTCGTTTAAATCACGCATGCCCTCAATTTTCCAGTCTTCAATCAACTGTTGCATAATTTCAACGTAATCAATTGCAGTATATACCCCTAAACGTTGTGCGGCATCTGTAAAGTGACCAAATGTTTGGCCAATTTTCAAACCTACCTCACGTAAGAAATGGGCTGGCATTACAATTTTCTTACGCATCATATCTTCAAAAGCTAACATTGCTTCGTTAGGATCAACCTCGAAAATACGGTTCATGAAATCTTTATAAGCTTTTGCATGTCTGGCCTCGTCTGACGCAATTACACCACACATTCTAGATAATAACGTATCACCGTCTTTTTTAGCTAAAGAAGCTACCCTTCTGTGCGATACATTGGTAGCCAATTCTTGAAAAGAAGTATAGATAAAGTTACGGTATGGATCATGCCCGGTACCAATATCGAAACCATCAGCGATAAGATATTGCGTAGAAATTTCCATTTGGCGCATATCTACACGGCCTGATAGGTATAAATATTTATTTAACAAATCACCATGACGATTTTCTTCTGCAGTCCAGTGGCGAACCCATTTCATCCAACCACCTTCTTCGTCCCTACTATGTCCATCAACCATGGCTAACCACGATTCGTATGTTGGTAAAGCTTCTTCAGTAATGGTATCGCCAATTAAAACGGCCACTAAATCGTAAGAAAGATCTTTTGCGTTATCCCTCAAAATTCTCACATCTTGATAAAATGTTTCACTAGTAGAATCTGGTAAAAAATCAGAAGGTTGCCAGTTGGTATCGATTGGTTTCAAATAAGTTCCCATCGACTCCAGCATATATTTTTCAATATGCAACATTACTTCCCTTCTTTTATCTGCAAAAAAACTCATTACTTATACTTATATTTTTGTTAAAAACAAAGATAACCAAATATTGTGGCAAACCTTATGATATTAACACATTTAGCGCTAAATCAGTTTTAAATGTGGCTAAAATTATCAACATTGGCACAAATGGTTTTATTTATTATACACAAAGAATATAGAGCGCTTACTTACGGGTTTATTATTAGGAGCGCAATGACAGCAATCTATAAGGTTGGGTTCCGTCCTGCCTGGGACGGAAGGTGTAAAACTCAGGGAAGATCAGCGTAAACAGTTCCTTAACGTCTCTTCACTCCTTAATGGTATAAATAAATCATCTGGAGCTATGCCAATAGTACTTAATCAGAACCCTTCATTTTGATGATCTGGAGCGCAATAGCAGTAACATGTAGGTCGGGTTCCGTCCTGCTGTCCGCTGCAATCCTTTTTGGAAGCCCCTTGGGACAGACAATCTACCTCTGACCAAAAGGGATTTCCACTGCCATCAGGGCTATTTAACCTGGGACGGAAGGTGTAAAACTCAGGGGAGATCAGGTTTGCGCAAATCAGCGTAATCTGCGGGAACAGAACCTTATCCCTTTTTAAACTCCTTAATGTTGGAAAAATGAACGGCATAGACTATAAAATGCTTTTAAACGAAGAAAACCCCTCGACTCATCGTCAAGGGGTTTCTTTTAAGATCTGGCACCGACCTACTCTCCCACGTGTTACCGCAGTACCATCGGCTCTGGTGGGCTTAACTTCTCTGTTCGGAATGGGAAGAGGTGGACACCACCGATATAGGCACCTGAATATTTTTATTCAAGACTAAAGA
>NZ_JBFTSB010000011.1:0-116920 GCF_056399805.1 Pedobacter sp. 01N310 | reverse complement strand
ACACACTGGAAAAGCGAGAATTTATTGACTTGGTGTTCGATTCAAACCTTTACTAGGAAAATGGTATTTATCGAATACCTAGCATGAATATGCTTTCATTTAACTAACTAAAAATGAGAGATTTACGCGTCATGATCGTAGACAAAAAAGGGAGGATTTTTCAATCCTCCCTTCAAGTGCACTTGTAGGGATTCGAACCCCAAACCTTCTCATCCGTAGTGAGATGCTCTATCCAATTGAGCTACAAATGCATTTCCGTATCGTTAACGGACTGCAAAGGTATAATTTGATATTTTAATTTCCAATTAAATTTTAAAAAAATCTCAAAATATTCTTTTGCAGAATATGCTTTATGCGTTTAATGTATCATTAATTGCTTTAAAATCAGGCAACTCATGTGCATCTTCTAAAACTTCTGCATAAGCTATTTTTCCTTCTTCATTGATCACAAAAGCCGCTCTTTTGGAAACACCTTTCAATCCGAACACAAATTCATCATAAAAAGCACCATAAGCTGCTGATACTTCTTTGTTAAAATCAGACAATAAAGGGAACTGATAACTTTGAACTTCTTTAAACTTAGCCAAAGAGAATGGAGAATCAACTGAGATGCCAATTACCTGTGCATCTATCCCTTCGTAATAGCTAAAATTATCACGCATGGTACATAATTGTTCTGTACATGTTCCGGTAAAAGCCATCGGAAAAAAGTGAATAATTACTTTTTTACCTTTGAAACCAGAAAGCGCAATTTCGGTTAAATCTGAACTGTATAATTTGAAATCAGGGGCGTTATCGCCAACTTGTAATGCCATTATGTATTTTTTATGGGTTAAATATATTAATTGGTTCAATAGTTCATCGGCCATTTGTTCATTAGTATTGCATCCCCCAAATGAACTATGACCAGTGAACTAATTATCTTTTTTCATCTGCTGATCCAAAATCGCCAAGCCTTCTTCAAAACTATGTGGACGGTAATCTAGATCTTTAATGGTCTTATCTAAAACAAAACCAGTTCTAATCGGTCGTTTAGCTGTTTGGTTTAAACCTGTAGAACTTATTTCATTAATAAATGATTGATCAAGGCCCCAAAAATCAGCAACTTTTCGCACTAAATCTGCAATAATCATGTAATCTTTACCCGATACATGATAAATTCCTTTTGTATTTTTTTCTACCGCCAATAAGCAGGCTTCAGCTAAATCCTCAGCTAAAGTAGGCATACGCCATTGATCGTTTACTACATTAATAGGCGATGCTTTTTCTAATGCCTCTTTGGCCCAAAGTACAATATTGCTCCGGCTCATATCGCTGGTTATCCCATATACCAATATTGTTCTTAAGATTGCCCAGTTTGCTTTTGAGTTCTTCAACAGCTCTTCCGCCAGTACTTTCGATTCGCCATAATAACTTACCGGATTAACTGCATCCTCTTCTCTATATGGCCCGTCGGCACCATCAAAAACAAAATCGGTACTTAAATGAATAAGTTGAATGTTTTTTTCTTCACATATTGATATCAACGTTTGAACTGCATCTACATTTAGATGGCGACAAAGCGTTTTATTAGCTTCACAAATATCAACATTGGTCATTGCGGCGGTGTGCACAATGGCATCAGGGCTGTATCTTTCAATAACTTCCCTAACCTGAACAGCATTTAAAATATCCATTTCTGCATATCTATACCCATCCTTTACCGGATAGCGATTTGTTCCTTTAGAAGTGGCAACAAGCTTTACCCTTCCTTCGGCGAGAATTTTTTCAGTTAATTTCTGTCCTAAAAGACCGTTGCTGCCTGTTGTTAAAATGGTTTTCATACGCCTTATTTATGGCTCTAAATTATCTATAAAAACCATGTTGAAAAAATTTATAATATATATTTAAAATTAAGTAAGAAAAACTTAACTTTGCCAACCGAATTGGAGCCCCTATAAACAGCTTTAATTCATTGACTGTAATAAATTTACTCACAACAGATATGCCTAACTTAGGAAAAATAGCACAAATTATCGGCCCTGTGGTTGACGTTAGCTTTGCTAATGATGCCCATCTACCTAAAATTTTTGATGCGTTAGAGATAACGAAAGAAAATGGACAAAAAATTGTTTTAGAAGTTCAACAGCACTTAGGTGAAGATCGTGTACGCGCAATCTCGATGGACTCTACAGACGGTTTAGTTCGTGGAATGGACGTAGTTGACACTGGTGCTGCGATTAAAATGCCAGTTGGCGACCAAATTAAAGGTCGTTTATTTAATGTAGTTGGTGAAGCGATTGACGGTATCAACACAGTTGATAAAACTGATGGTCGTCCTATCCATGCTACTCCTCCTAAGTTTGAAGATTTATCAACTGAAACTGAGGTACTTTTTACAGGTATTAAAGTTATCGATTTATTAGAGCCATACGCAAAAGGTGGTAAAATCGGTTTATTCGGTGGTGCTGGTGTAGGCAAAACCGTATTAATTATGGAGTTGGTAAACAACATCGCTAAAGCTTATGCTGGTTTGTCAGTATTCGCAGGTGTTGGTGAGCGTACTCGTGAGGGTAACGATTTACTTCGTGAGTTTATTGAGTCAGGTGTTATCAACTATGGTGACGAATTCTTACACTCAATGGAAAAAGGTGGTTGGGATTTGAAAGCTGTTGATACTGAAAAATTAAAAGAATCTAAAGCAACATTGGTTTTCGGTCAAATGAACGAGCCTCCTGGTGCACGTGCACGTGTAGCATTATCAGGATTAACTGTTGCTGAATATTTCCGTGATGGTGATGGCGAAGGCGCTGGAAAAGACATCCTTTTCTTCGTTGATAACATCTTCCGTTTTACGCAGGCAGGTTCTGAGGTGTCGGCTTTATTAGGTCGTATGCCATCAGCTGTAGGTTACCAACCAACATTGGCAACTGAGATGGGTTTAATGCAAGAGCGTATTACTTCAACAAAACGTGGATCAATTACATCAGTACAAGCGGTATACGTACCAGCGGATGATTTAACTGACCCGGCTCCGGCAACAACTTTTGCCCACTTAGATGCTACTACAGTACTTTCGCGTAAAATTGCTGAACTAGGTATTTATCCTGCGGTAGATCCATTGGATTCTACTTCACGTATCCTTTCTCCAGCTGTTTTAGGTGATGAGCACTATAACACTGCACAACGTGTTAAAGAAACTTTACAACGTTATAAAGAATTACAAGATATCATCGCGATCTTAGGTATGGACGAATTATCTGAAGAAGATAAATTAGTTGTATCAAGAGCACGTCGTGTTCAGCGTTTCTTATCTCAACCTTTCCACGTAGCTGAGCAATTTACCGGCTTAAAAGGTGTATTGGTTGACATTAAAGATACCATCAAAGGATTTAACATGATCATGGATGGTGAAGTTGATGAGTATCCAGAAGCTGCATTTAACTTGGTTGGTAGCATTGAAGATGCGATCGAAAAAGGTAAAAAATTATTAGCAGAAGCGAACTAGTATCGAGATTTGAGTATTAAGTATCAGGACTATAAACAGGATCTTGCTACTTGATACTAGCTACTTGATGCTTAAATCTAAAAAAAATGAATTTAGAAATATTAACTCCAGATAAAAAAGTTTTCGAAGGTGAAGTAACAGCAGTTACGGTTCCTGGTACTTTAGGCTCTTTCCAGATTTTAAAAGACCATGCCCCTATCATCTCTACTTTAGAAGATGGAGAAGTTATTATAAAAGCAAACAAAGCTGATGAGCAACGCTTTTTTATTAAAGGCGGTGTAGTAGAAGCTATTCACAACAAAATTGTGGTTTTAGCTGAAGGCGTCGCTTAATCTAATTATTCGTCATGCTGAATTTATTTCAGCATCTGTAAAAGAACTCAGAGCGACGAAAACAAAAAGCCTCCCGATTTAAAAATCAGGGAGGTTTTTTGTTTATGTTATTGTTTAACAAAATCACAAACCGCCACAGTAAATTCCTTACTGTTTTCATAATAAAGCATGTGCGAGCCGTTTAATTGCACTACCTTTTGGTTTTTAAATTTATAATTTTTGTAATAGTTCGGTCCAACAGCGTGATCATCCTTACCCGTTATAATCAAGGCCGGTGTTTTAATTTCACTGGTAAGTAAAGCATAATCTTTAAAATATTCTGGATACTTCTGCATCTTTGTGCTATCCATTAAAGGCATAAAAAGAGTCATTCCGAAATCTGATGTACGTTTATAGGAGTTTTCGATGCTGTCCATTTTGATAACGGTATTTACATCATTGGCAATATATTTATATCCAAGATGCACCGCGCTTAACTTTTTTCTAACCAGCGCCGCTCCGTTCATTAATTTTTTAAAATCTGTTTCATTTATAGTGGTATCCTTTTTTAGTAACCGATATCCATATTCAATTTGTTCCTTCACCTGGTTTGGATTCATGAAATGGGCTATTGTATTCGCCATGATGATGCCAGATAAATGTTCTGGATACTTCAAGGCATAGTTAATGGCCAGAATACCACCGAATGAATGACTAAGTAAGTACACTTTTTCTACGCCCAATTTTAACCGCAGTTCTTCAACATCTTGAACAATCCGGTCTAAACTATAATTTTTTGCATTTTGCGAATGACCAGATCCTCTTTGATCCAGGTAAACCATTGTTAAACATTTCTCCAGGTTTGCTCCACCCATTTTTTCAAAGGAAAGAAAGTCCTGACCAGGGCCTCCATGTAAGTAGATACAAACAGGTCCTTTGCCTGCCACCTTAACAGATAATTTTACCGTATCAGAAGTTAAAATGGCCTGGTTCCCCATTTTGAGATGTGAGGTTGAATCTGACGGGGAACAACCACTAAATAATACGATTAATACAACAAAAAAGATATAAATTATTTTCATAGGAATAGTTTCTAATATTAAATTACACAACTTTACAATAAACAATCAAGCCAGTTTAATAATACTTTAATATCCACAAAAAAACACCAATAATTCTTAGCATTTTAACATCAAAATCTGACCAGAATTTTCAATTTCATACAGCCTTTAACTCGTTTTAGGCAGAAAAATAGAAAATTTATAATGCAAGCATAACAAACAGACTGTATACCGTTTTGATATTTGGTCTACGGCTATCGGCATTAAATAACTAATCCAACTCTAATTAAGAATAATATTCTGAATATAGATTCATTTTCAAAATTATATTCTTATTTAACTTTTTTCTGATTTCTCTTGCATATTAATGAACCAAAAACTAAATTGGTTTTTATAAACAATAAGATAACAATGACTATTCAGAACAACATATTTTCTACCGCTACTACTGCAAAAGCAGCTGGTAATGTAGTGTTACCTGTCATTTTACTTAACCTCCTACTCCTAAACATTTTATGGGGTAATAAGCGGACGCAGTTTAAATAGATTTTAAAAAACTAAATATACCTAAAGCGTCCCGATACAAACGGGACGCTTTTTTTAAATAACAAAAAGACAGTATTATGAACCGCCCATGATAAATAGTCAAAATAAAAAATGGAATGCTTATTTATCATGGTAAGCTCCATCTGACGGTTAAAAACAATAAGAATAAACAGATGAAATACTATAATTCTAATACGATTATTTACCTTGATGGACAGTTCGAAAAAGCTGTAAATAGCAGTACCGACCTTTACGGGCAGTCGCTACACTACGGCTATGCTGCTTTCGAGGGTATTAGAGCCTATAAAACACACAACGGCAACCGCATTTTCAAAGCCGCGGCCCATTTCGATCGCTTAGAGCGTTCTTGCCAATTGGCAAACATTCCTTTCCCATGGGATAAACAGGAATTAATTGCAGCAACCTATAAATTACTTCAGTTGAACAAACTGAAAGATGCTTATATCCGTCCCCTGGTATTTTGCCACCCGAACATGAAATTAAACGAGCCGAGTGGGGTTTCGATCTTAATCTGTGCCTGGGAATGGGATGCATATTCTGGTAACAAATTGTTAAAATTAACAGTTTCTGATTATGAAAGGCCAAACCCAAAATCGATTCCAATGGAGGCGAAATTGAGTGGAAACTATGTTAATTCTATTTTAGCTACTACTGCGGCAAATATTAAAGGTTATGACGAGGCTTTGCTTTTGGATATGCACGGTTTTGTTGCCGAGGCATCTGGAGCAAACATCTTTCTTGAAAAAGACGGAAAACTGTTTACACCATCTTTAGGAAATATTTTACCAGGAATTACACGTGCAACCGTAAAAGAACTTTGCACCGTTCTGGATATAGAATGCATTGAGAAAAAATTAACTACAGAAGATTTAAAAAATGCCGACAGCGCTTTCTTATGTGGAACAGCAACCGAGATAGCAGGTATAGCATCAATTGATGATATCGTATATCGCCCGTTGTGGAGAGAATCTCTCGGTTATACCATACAGCGAGCTTATAAAAACCTGGTACTCGAAAAAGTAAATTACGAAGTGATTATATAGCAGGTAGAATGTTGGTTGATAGTTAAATAGCCAATGGTTGATAGCCAATTCGGCCATATACCATGAACTAAAAAACCATCAACCAAAAAAGAAATTTAAAGAATAAGAAAGTACTTAAAAACAAATGACTGAAGAAATCAATCAACACTTCCCGAAGGCCTACCAGCAAATTAATGGTGCAACAAAAGCATCAGGATTTGACATGGCATCTGATGTGTTGACTTGCTCTTTGCTCAGAACACTTGCTTCTACCAAGCCTTCAGGTAAATTTCTGGAACTTGGAACAGGAACAGGTTTATCTACTTCCTGGATATTAGATGGTTTAGATCAAAATAGTACACTTACCTCGATAGATAATGACGCTAAATTTTTAGCGATTGCCAAAACTTTTCTTGGTGAGGATGAACGCTTAACATTAGTTGATACCGATGGTGCGGAATGGATTGAAAAGAATAAAGACAAAAAGTTCGATTATATTTTTGCTGATACCTGGCATGGAAAATATTTGCTTTTAGATGAGGCGATATCTATGCTTAATACCGGCGGACTTTACATCATCGATGATATGCTGCCACAATCGAATTGGCCTGATGGCCACCAGGATAAGGCTATAAAATTGATCAAAGATTTAGAATCCCGTGATGATCTGCACTTAACCAAGCAGGTTTGGGCAACAGGAATCGTGATCGGAGTAAAAAAATAAATAAGATTAAATAGTTCTTTAATTTTTTAAATAGTTAGTATGTTTGTGATTCATCAAAGACATGAATATAAACACAAACATTATTAGCAACCTAATTATTGTCATTTCTCAAAAGAGAGGTGGAAATCGTTGCGTATAATATTAAAAATATACCATATCGAAACCGCCTCCCACAAGAGGCGGTTTTTTTTTGCCTCAAAAAGAAATAATTGAAATACAACAGCATACATACAATTTAAACAATGAGCGAATTAAACAAGTACAGTAAAACATTTACACAAGACCCTACACAACCGGCAGCGCAAGCTATGCTTTATGGAATCGGATTAACTGATGCTGATATGGCTAAAGCACAGGTCGGTATTGCAAGTATGGGTTACGATGGTAACACCTGCAATATGCACCTTAACGATCTGGCAAAAGATGTGAAAAAAGGGGTCTGGAATAATGATTTAGTGGGCTTGGTTTTTAATACCATTGGCGTAAGTGATGGGATGAGCAACGGTACAGATGGTATGCGTTACTCGCTGGTAAGCCGCGATGTAATTGCTGATAGTATCGAAACCATTTGCGGTGGCCAATATTACGATGGAATTATCTCTATCCCTGGCTGTGATAAAAATATGCCTGGCGCGATTATGGCCATGGCACGTTTAGATCGCCCTTCAATTATGGTTTATGGTGGTACGATTGCGCCTGGCCATTACAAAGGCGAAGAATTGAACATCGTTTCAGCTTTCGAAGCTCTGGGGCAGAAAATATGTGGCAACCTTTCTGAGGAAGACTATCAGGGCATCATAAAACATACTTGCCCTGGTGCAGGTGCTTGTGGAGGGATGTATACTGCAAACACAATGGCATCAGCAATTGAGGCTTTAGGTATGAGTTTGCCTTATTCATCTTCGAACCCAGCAATCAGCGAGGAGAAAAAACAAGAATGTTTAGATGCGGGTAAATACATCAAAATTTTATTAGAGAAAGATATCAAACCATCTGATATTATGACGAGAAAAGCATTCGAAAATGCCATTCGTTCTATTATCATTTTAGGTGGCAGTACGAATGCAGTATTACATTTTATTGCAATGGGTAAAGCTATCGGTATCGAAATCTCTCAGGATGATTTCCAGCGCATGAGTGATGTAACACCCGTACTTGCCGATTTCAAACCTAGTGGAAAATACTTAATGCAGGATTTACATCAATATGGAGGTATCCCGGCAGTATTGAAATATTTATTAAACGAGGGTTTATTACATGGCGATTGTTTAACTGTTACCGGAAAAACCCTGGCTGAGAATTTAGCCGATGTAAAATCGGTTATGGATTATGATCAAAAAATCATCCAGAAACTAAGTGAGCCGATTAAAGCCACTGGTCACCTACAGATTCTTTACGGAAACCTGGCTGAAAAAGGTTCTGTTGCAAAAATAAGTGGTAAAGAAGGTGAGAAATTTGAAGGCCCTGCACGTGTATTCGACGGCGAACACGATTTAATTGCCGGAATTTCAAGCGGACGTGTTCAACCTGGCGATGTAATCGTAATTAAAAATTCAGGTCCGGTAGGTGCGCCAGGTATGCCAGAAATGTTAAAACCAACCTCAGCAATTATTGGTGCTGGTTTAGGCAAATCAGTGGCTTTAATTACCGACGGACGTTTCTCTGGTGGTACACATGGATTTGTGGTTGGTCACATTACACCTGAGTCCTACAAAGGTGGCTTAATAGGCTTGGTAGAAGATGAAGACCGGATTTTGATCGATGCGGTAAACAACATCATTAGCTTACAGGTAAGTGACGAAGTGATTGCAGCGCGTAGAAAAAACTATGTACAACCAGCATTAAAAGTAACAAAAGGTGTTTTATATAAATATGCTAAAACAGTTTCAGACGCAGCTAGTGGTTGCGTAACTGACGAATACTAAAATCAAAAAATCATCCCCCAGATTAATTGATTACTAATAAAATAGATTATGCAAATAATTAAAAGTATTCAGAATAGGATTTATGAAATCCGGGGAGAAAGAGTAATGCTGGATTTCGATTTGGCATCGCTTTATGAAGTTGAAACGAAGGCACAGAATCAGGCGGTAAAACGTAACATAAAGCGTTTTCCTGAAGATTTTATGTTTCAGTTAACTTCTGCTGAGTTTGAAGAGATAAAACTTCAGATTGATGCAAGTAATCAAGGTACATCATCACAAATTGTGATGACAGGCGGAACCAACTTGAAGTCACAAATTGTGACTTCAAGTTGGGGAGGTACTCGAAAATTGCCTTATGCCTTTACAGAGCAAGGGGTTGCCATGTTGAGTGGCGTTTTGAAAAGTGATAAGGCAATTAACATGAATATTGCCATTATGAGAGCCTTTGTTGACGTTCGGAAAATTTTGCTGAAGCAAAGCAACCTTAATGAACAGTTAACAGAAATTAAAGAACGGATTGGGGAACATGATGTTCAGCTCAACGAGCTGTATGATGCAATGGAAAATTTAATAGACGAGAAAATTGCTCAATTAAAATGGAACGACAGACAAAGAATTGGGTTTAAAATTAAAGAATAGTAGAACCGCAAAAACATAACTATGGAAACTGCACAAGATACAATACAACAAAACGAGGCGAAAGCAGAAACCTCAAAAACCTTATTTAAAGGAACAGGCTCGCAAGTTTTGTTGAATGGATTAATTGAAGAAGGTGTAACCACCATTTTCGGTTATCCGGGAGGAGCAATCATGCCTATTTATGATGCTCTTTATGATTATGCTGATAAATTAGAACACATCTTAGTTCGCCATGAGCAAGGTGGTATCCACGCCGCTCAGGGTTTTGCAAGAGCAAGCGGCGAAGTTGGTGTTGTTTTCGCAACCAGCGGGCCAGGTGCAACCAATTTGGTTACTGGTTTGGCAGATGCGCAAATCGATAGTACGCCATTGGTTTGTATCACCGGACAGGTTTTCGCCCACCTATTGGGAACGGATGCTTTTCAGGAAACTGATGTGATTAACATTACTACTCCGGTTACAAAATGGAACTATCAGGTTACTGATGCCAAAGAAATTCAAGAGGTATTGGCTAAAGCTTTTTATATCGCTAAAAGTGGCAGACCAGGTCCTGTTTTAATCGATATTACCAAAAATGCACAATTACAATTGGAGGAATTTCCTGAATATGTAAAGTGCAACCACATCCGAAGTTATCGCCCGAAGCCAAAAGTTAGGGTAGAATATATCGAGCAGGCAGCCGAATTAATCAATTCAGCAAAAAAACCTTTCATTTTATTTGGACAAGGTGTTATTTTGGGTAAAGCCGAAGAAGAATTCAAAGCTTTTATCAATAAATCAGGAATCCCTGCTGCATGGACCATTATGGGCGAAGGTGCTATTCCAACTTCACACCCGTTAAATGTAGGTATGTTAGGCATGCACGGTAATTATGGCCCGAACGTATTAACCAACGAAGCTGATGTAATTATTGCCATCGGTATGCGTTTTGATGACCGTGTAACCGGTCGTTTAGATAAATATGCCAAACAAGCTAAAGTGGTACATTTAGATATTGACCCTGCCGAAATTGATAAAAATGTTAAGGCAGAAGTTGGTGTTTGGGGCGACTGTAAAGAAACTTTGCCCCTATTAACCAATTTAGTTAACGAAAACAAACACGAAGATTGGTTAGCTAAGTTCAGACAATATAACCAGGAGGAAATAGATCAAGTCATCACTCCCGAGCTTTATCCAACTGGTGATGAAATGACCATGGGCGAAGTATTGCGCAACATCAACGAAATCTGTGGTGGCGATGCCGTAATCGTTACCGATGTTGGTCAGCACCAAATGGTGGCCTGTCGTTATGCTAAATTCAACAATACCCGCAGCAACATTACTTCTGGTGGTTTAGGTACAATGGGTTTTGGTTTACCAGCAGCAATTGGTGCTAAATATGGTGCACCTGATAAAACCGTTATCGCAATTATCGGTGATGGTGGTTTCCAGATGACGCCTCAGGAACTGGGTACCATTATGCAGTTTGGCGCAGCAGTAAAAATTCTGATTTTGAACAACCGCTTTTTAGGTATGGTTCGTCAATGGCAACAGCTTTTTCATGATAAACGTTATTCTTTCGTGAATATCACCAGCCCTGACTTTGTTGCTTTAGCAAAATCGTATTATATCGAAGCGAGCAAAGTTGATGAACGTGCAAACCTAAGAACTGCACTAGAGACCATGATCAACCACGAAGGTTCTTACCTATTAGAGGTTATGGTAGGCAGAGAAAATAATGTTTTCCCTATGGTTCCTCAAGGAATGAGTGTAAGCGAAATCAGGTTGAAGTAAGGTAGAGGTTTAAGATAAAAAAGAAACTATCATGAGTACTGAAGATAAAATAAAATATACAGAAGACACCGTTGACCTAGAAGGAAAACAGGAATATACCATTACGGTGTACGCCGAAAACCGCATTGGTTTACTCAACAGGATTGCGATTATTTTCTCGAAAAGAAAAATCAATATCGAAAGCTTAAACAGTTCCGCATCAGAAATTGAAGGAATACACCGCTTCAACATCGTCATCCACGAAGGTTACGAGGTAGTGAGAAAGCTGGCCCGTCAGATAGAAAAACAGATTGAGGTATTGAAAGTTTATTTCAACACCAACGAAGAAATTATCTGGCAGGAACTGGCGCTTTACAAAGTTTCTACAGATGAAATTGCAGAAAAAGTAACCGTAGAGCGTTTATTAAGACAATACGGTGCAAGTGCGGTAGTGATCCGTAAAGATTATACCGTTTTTGCAGTAACTGGTCACCGCGAAGAAACTGATGCTTTGGTGAAAGCTTTAGAACCTTACGAACTAATTGAATTTGTGAGATCTGCAAGAGTAGCCATTATTAAAGACAGTGCAGGTTTCCACGAAAAACTAAAGGAATTCGAAGCTTTCGAACCAGGTGAAGAATTGGTAGAAAATGAGTTTTTAGAAAAAGGGGGGAAGATTTTTACAATGTAATATGAAATGCAATAAAGCCATACCAATTTTAAGAATTTTCGATTACGATAAAGCAGTAGAGTTTTACGTAAACTGGCTGGGCTTTAAAATAGACTGGGAACACACGTTTGAAGAAAATACCCCTGTTTATATGCAGATTTCATTAGGAGGCATCGAACTCCATTTAAGTGAGCACCATGGAGATAGTTCTCCCGGTGCAAATGTATATGTAGATTGTATAGGATTGAGAGCATTTCATAAAGAAATAATAGATAAAAAATATAAGTACAACAGGCCAGGTTTGGAGAAAACTTTTTACGGAACCTGGGCAGTAACAGTAAACGACCCGTTCTTTAACAAGATTACCTTTAACGAAACATTAACCGAAGCTGAAAAACAAAACGATAAGTAGATAGATACGAATTATAATATGATGAACGAGGTATTTGATTTTATAATAAACTCACGCAAGGCATTTATTAAGTTGATAGATGATTTAACAATCGAAGAATTAAATAAAATTCCGGATGGTTACAACAATAACATTATCTGGAATTTTGGCCATGTTGTAGTGAGCACGCAAACGCTTTGTTATGTTCGTACAGGTGTATTACAAGATGCTGCTTCGGTAAAATTTAACGAGTATTATAAAAAAGATACGAAGCCAACTTACACCGTAATAGAAGAAGAAGTAGCTGAATTGAAAACCATCGCGTTAGAAAGCATTGAAAAAATAAAAGAAGATTATGCGAACGGAAAATTTTCGAGCATCACTCCTTTTACAACAGCTACCTATGGCGTACAGATGAACAACATTGAAGAAATTCTGATCACAACTATTGGCCACGATAATGTACACCAAGGTTATGCATGGGCGCTGAAGAAACTGGTATAAAATGGGAGATGTAAAACAGATGAGATATGAACTGATTATAAAAAAAGCCAGTGTAATCACCTCATCTGTGTAATCAACCCGAAGTAAAAAAGAATATATAACGATAATTAAATAGAAATTAACCAATAAAAAACAATGGCAAATTATTTTAACACATTACCTCTTAGAGAAAAATTAAACCAATTAGGTGTTTGCGACTTCATGGACAGTTCTGAATTTTTAGATGGCGTTAGCGCATTAAAAGGTAAAAAACTGGTAATTGTAGGTTGTGGCGCACAAGGCTTAAACCAAGGTTTAAATTTAAGAGATAGTGGTTTAGATGTAAGCTACACTTTACGTAAGGAAGCAATTGAAGGCAAACGCGATTCGTGGAAAAATGCAACTGAAAACAATTTTACAGTTGGCACTTACGAAGAACTGATTCCAAATGCAGATGTAGTAATTAACCTTACTCCAGATAAACAACATACTGCTGTTGTAAATGCAATTATGCCTTTAATGAAAGAAGGAGCTACTTTGTTATATTCTCACGGTTTCAATATCGTTGAAGAAGGTATGCAGATCCGTAAAGATTTAACCGTTATTATGGTTGCGCCTAAATGCCCAGGTAGCGAAGTTAGAGCAGAATATGTTCGTGGTTTTGGTGTTCCTACCTTAATTGCAGTTCACCCTGAAAACGATCCTCAAGGTAAAGGATTGGCACAGGCAAAAGCATATTGCGCAGGTACAGGCGGTCACAGAGCTGGTGTATTAAAATCATCTTTCGTAGCTGAGGTAAAATCAGATTTAATGGGCGAGCAAACCATCCTTTGTGGTTTATTGCAAACAGGTTCTATCCTATCTTTCGATAAAATGGTAGAAAAAGGAATCGATGCAGGTTATGCTTCTAAATTGGTTCAATATGGTGTTGAGGTAATTACCGAAGCCTTAAAACAAGGTGGTATTACGGCCATGATGGACAGATTAAGCAATGTAGCTAAAATCAAAGCTTTCGAAATTTCGGAAGAATTGAAAGATATTATGCGTCCATTATTTCAAAAACACCAGGATGATATTATGAGTGGCGAATTTAGCCGGACCATGATGGAAGATTGGGCAAACGGAGATAAAAATTTATTAAAATGGAGAGCTGAAACCGGCGAAACTGCTTTCGAAAAAACGCCTGCTGGTGATGTTAAAATCGGTGAGCAGGAATATTTCGATAACTATACTTTAATGGTAGCTTTTGTTCGCGCTGGTGTTGAATTGGCTTTCGAAACCATGGTACAGGCAGGTATCAAACCAGAGTCGGCTTACTACGAATCGTTACACGAAACACCACTTATTGCCAACACCATTGCACGTAAGAAATTGTTCGAAATGAACCGTGTTATTTCTGATACTGCTGAATACGGTTGTTATTTGTTCGATCAGGCTTGTAAACCGCTTTTGGGCGATTTCATGAAAAAAGTAGATACTGATCTAGTTGGTAAAAACTTCAATGAAGGTAAAGATGGCGCTGTTGATAACAGACAATTAATCGATATCAACGAGGCTATCCGCTCTCACCAGGTAGAACAGATTGGAGCAACTTTGCGTAAAGCAATGACTGCAATGAAAGCGATTAAAACTGCATAGAAACAAAAGAATGTCATCCTGAGCTTGTCGAAGGAACTCTTTTTGTTTCTATAACGAAAAAGTCTTCGACAGGCTCAGACTGACAAACATTAAATAATAATAAAATGTCAAAAACATTAGTAGAAAAAATTTGGGATGCTCACGTTGTAAAAAGTGAAGAAGGATTTCCTGATATTTTATACATTGATACACACTTAATACATGAGGTAACCTCTCCGCAGGCGTTTGATGGTTTGCGTAAAAGAGGATTACCTGTTTTTCGTCCGAAGCAAACTGTTGCAACTGCCGATCATAACGTACCTACGTTAAATCAGTTATTGCCAATTAAAGAGGAGCTTTCGCGCTATCAGGTGGATATGTTAACCAAAAATTGTGCAGAATTTGGTGTAGAACTGTATGGTTTAGGCCATCCTTTTCAAGGCATTGTACATGTTATCGGCCCTGAGTTGGGTATCACCTTACCAGGTAAAACCATGGTTTGCGGCGATAGCCATACCTCAACCCATGGTGCTTTTGGTGCCATTGCATTTGGTATCGGTACTTCGCAGGTAGAGCAGGTTTTTGCAACGCAATGTTTATTGCAGTCGAAACCTAAAACCATGAAAATTGAGGTAAACGGCGAGCTTGAAAAAGGTGTTGGCGCTAAAGACATTATCTTATACATTATTGCTAAAATCTCTGCCGCAGGCGGTACAGGTTATTTTATAGAATACGCAGGTTCAGCAATCGAAGCTTTAAGTATGGAAGCCCGTATGACGATCTGTAACATGAGTATCGAAATGGGTGCACGCGGTGGATTAATTGCACCTGACCAAACCACTTTCGATTACATTAAAGGAAGAGAATTTGCTCCAGCTGGCGAAGAGTGGGATAAAGCTTTAGCTTATTGGAAAACATTATATAGCGATGCTGATGCGAAATTCGATAGTGTTTTAACTTTCGATGCAGCAGATATCGCACCTATGATTACCTATGGTACAAACCCAGGAATGGGTATGGGTATTCAGGAACATATTCCGGCAACTGGTGCACAACCAGAAAAAGAAAAACTTTCGTACCAGAAAGCGTTAGATTATATGGGCTTTGATGACGATTCCTCATTAATCGGGAAACCGGTTGATTATGTATTCATCGGAAGCTGTACCAACTCACGCATTGAAGATTTACGCGAAGTTGCCGATTTTGTTAAAGATAAACGCAAAGCCGATAATGTTACGGTTTGGATTGTTCCAGGATCGAAACAAGTTGAGCAACAAGCTAAAAACGAAGGTTTGGATAAAATTTTCGAAGCCGCTGGTTTCCAATTACGCGAACCAGGCTGTAGTGCCTGTTTAGGTATGAACGAAGATAAAATCCCGGCAGGTAAATATTGTGTATCTACATCAAACAGAAACTTCGAAGGCAGACAAGGGCAAAATGCACGTACATTATTGGCCAGTCCACTTACTGCAGCAGCTGCTGCTGTAACCGGAAAAATTACTGATGTAAGGGATTTGTTGGAGAAGGCTTAAAATAAAGTCATACTGAAGAATGAAGCATCTGCAAGCTAAGAAACAGATTCTTCGTTCCTCAGAATGACAACTTTAAAATATATGATACTAGAAGTTGCCATATTAAATGTAAAAGCCGGATTATCGGCTGATTTTGAAAAAGCTTTTAACAAAGCACAAAAAATCATTTCCTCAATGGAAGGTTACATTTCGCATCAGCTTCAAAAATGTATAGAGGTAGAAAATAAATATATCCTGTTGGTAAACTGGAAAACACTGGAGGCACATACCGAAGGTTTCAGAGGGTCAGCAGCATACCAGGATTGGAAAAAGTTATTACATCACTTTTATGATCCCTTCCCAACAGTTGAACACTTTACTAAGGTGGAAGGCTGAAGGTTTATAATAAATATTAAATCAGTGAAATCACCCCAATCGGTGAAATCATTTAAATCTGTGTAATCGTCATTAATAATGAAAAAATTCACAAAATTAACATCGGCAGTAGTGCCTTTAAATATAGAGAACATCGATACCGACCAGATTATCCCTGCGAGGTTTCTAAAAGCGACTACCCGCGAGGGTTTTGGCGAAAACTTGTTCCGCGATTGGCGTTATGAAAACGATAACCAGCCTAAAGCTGATTTCGTGATGAATAACCCAACCTATAGCGGCCAGGTTTTAGTAGCAGGAAAAAACTTCGGCTGTGGCAGTAGTCGCGAGCACGCTGCATGGGCTATTCAAGATGCTGGTTTTGACGCGGTAATCAGCAGTTTCTTTGCCGACATCTTTAAAGGAAATGCCTTGAACAATGGTTTATTACCCATCCAGGTAAGTGATGAATTCTTGGCGCAGATTTTCAACGCGGTTGACAACAATCCAAAATCAGCCCTAGAAGTTGATTTAGAAAATCAAACGGTTACCATTGTAGAAACTGGTGCTCAAGAATCATTTGAGATCAATCCTTACAAAAAATCGTGTTTGATAAACGGTTATGATGATATCGATTTCATCTTGGCCCAAAAAGAATTAATCGCAGAATTTGAACAAGCAAAATAATGCTTAAACCATTTGTCTACATACAAAACCTAAACTTAAGTTACCGCAATAAAGCGGTACTAAAGGATTTGTATTGGGAAGTAAATGTGTGCCAAAACTGGGTTTTATGGGGCGAAAGTGGCAGTGGAAAAACTTCTTTGGCTAAAGCGATTGCGGGTTTAATTCCTTCTCAAGGTAGTATTGAAATCAATTACGACGCCCAAAGTAAATTACCGGCCGAAGTTTTATTTGTAGAAAGCTGGTATCAGTTTAAAAATCTCGAAGGTGTTGCAAACTTTTATTATCAGCAACGCTACACCAGTTTACAGGCCAATGATACTTTAACAGTACATGCAGAACTGGTAGCTTACGGCAAAGAAAAAGGGCTTCATTTCGATCTGGTTGAACCCATTTTAGAAGCACTGGGCTTTGCTACTTTTGCCAGTTCACAGCTAATCGAATTATCAAGCGGCGAACATAAAAAACTGCAGCTGGTTAAAGCCTTATGGTTAAAACCTCAATTGTTAATTATCGATCAGCCTTATACCGGTTTAGATAAAGCATCGCGCAAAAACCTGAATACACTTTTAGACCAGATTACAGCAGAAGGTGTACAATTAATTTTAATCTGTAATGATTTAGAATTTCCAGAAAGCATCGATTCTTTTGCGGAGATTATAGACGGGCAGATTGTAAGCTCATTTTCAAGAGAAATTGGAGATCTTCCACCTGAAATACATAAAAGGAAAATCCCCGCTTTTTTAAAGGAGTCGCCAATTTATTCATCAACTGATATGGTAACGATGGTTGATGTCAACATCAGCTATGGCGAAAAACAGGTGCTAAAAAACATCAACTGGGAAGTTAAAGCTGGCGAAAAATGGTTATTGCAAGGCCCTAATGGCTCAGGAAAATCTACTTTATTGAGTTTAATCAACGGCGATCACCCCCAATCTTACGCCAACGAGCTTTATTTGTTTGGCAACAGGCGTGGAACTGGCGAAAGCATTTGGGATATTAAGCAGCATATTGGTTTAATATCGCCGGAGTTTCATTGGTATTTCGATGCCACTTCAACCGTTTGGAAATGCATTGCTTCGGGCTTTTACGATACCGTGGGGCTGTTTCAGCAATTGCCTTATAGCAAAAGAGCACAAGTTGATGAGCTGATTGAGTATTTTGGATTAACCGAAAACAAAAATGAATTATTAACCGCACTTCCACTCGGTAAACAGCGATTGGTATTGTTAGCGCGAACGATTATAAAAAATCCGGAACTGTTAATTCTGGATGAACCTTGCCAGGGTTTAGACCAACAGCAAACAAAACATTTTAACCAATTGGTTGATGAATTGTGCAGCAACGGGATGACCTTAATTTACGTTGGCCATTTTGAATCGCAGCTGCCAACCTGCATAGAAAAAAGAATATTGTTAGAAAAAGGCGAGGTAAAAGTCGTCGAAAGTTTAAACACAGAAATATTAAGCTGATGCAAGCTTGGCCACGGAAACACGGTGAACACGGAAACAAAATTTTTCTGTGATTTCTGTGCTTCCGTGGCAACCAATAAGCAATTGTAAAGCAAAAGAGGAGTCAACAATGAAGAAGAACATTTTAGTAATACCTGGAGATGGTATTGGGCCCGAGGTTACCACTTGGGGAAAAGCAGCATTAGAAAAAATTGCCGAAATTTTTGGCCATGAATTTGTGTTCGAAGAAGCTTTAATGGGCCATGCGGCTATTGAAGTTACCGGCGAGCCTTTGCCAGATGAAACGTTAGAAAAAGCAAGACAAAGTGATGCTATCCTTTTTGGAGCCATTGGCCACGCCAAATATGATAACGACCCAAGTTTAAAAGTTAGACCAGAACAAGGTCTATTAAAAATCCGTAAGGAACTGGGTTTATTCGCTAATCTCCGCCCAATATTACTATTTGATGAACTTCTTCAGGCATCGAGCATCAAACCGGAAATTTTAAGAGGAACCGATATTTTGTTCTTCCGCGAATTAACAGGTGATGTTTACTTTGGTGAAAAAACACGCTCGGAGGACCGTAATACGGCTTCAGATTTAATGATTTACCACCGTTATGAAGTAGAACGCATTGCACATAAAGCTTACCAGGCTGCACAGCAACGTAACAAAAGATTATGTTCGGTAGATAAAGCCAATGTTTTAGAAAGCTCTCGCTTATGGCGCGAAACTGTTCAGGAAATTGCAAAACAATATCCTGATGTAGAAACAGAGCATATGTTTATCGATAATGCAGCCATGCAGTTGATCAAAAACCCTAAAAAATTCGATGTGGTTTTAACCGCCAATTTATTTGGAGATATTTTAACAGATGAGGCTTCGCAGATTGCAGGTTCAATGGGTATGCTGGCTTCGGCATCTGTTGGCGAAAGCACAGGTTTCTTCGAGCCGATCCACGGTTCTGCACACGATATTGCAGGTAAAGATTTAGCTAATCCATTGGCTTCTATCCTATCGGCAGCACTAATGTTAGAAATTGGCTTCGGACTAAAAGAAGAAGCCAAATTATTGGTTGACACCATCGACCAGGTATTGAAAGAAGGTTTTAGAACACATGACATTGCCGACCAAAATACAAACCGGTTTAAAGTTTTAGGCACAGCCGAAATGGGCAAATTGGTTCTTAAATTCTTATCACAAAAATTAATCACTTCCTAAACTTAAGATTATGATTCACGACCCAAACAAAGTTTATATTTTCGACACGACATTGCGTGACGGTGAGCAGGTTCCAGGCTGCCAGTTAGATACAAACCAAAAAGTAGAAATCGCTAAATCACTTGAGCTTTTAGGTGTTGATGTGATTGAAGCTGGTTTCCCGGTATCTAGTCCAGGAGATTTTAACAGTGTAATTGAATTATCAAAAGCAGTTACCAACCCGATTATCTGTGCGTTAACCCGTGCAAATAAAAATGATATCGATGTTGCTGCAGATGCTTTACGTTATGCAAAAAGACCACGTATCCACACAGGGATCGGTTCATCCGATTTCCACATTAAACATAAGTTTAACAGTACCCGCGAAGAAATTTTGGAACGTGCTGTTGAAGCCGTAAGGTATTCGAAAAAATTTGTGGAAGATGTTGAATTCTACGCAGAGGATGCCGGCCGTGCCGATATCGAATTTTTAGCTAAAATGGTTGAAGCAGTAATTGCTGCCGGTGCCACCGTGGTAAATATTCCAGATACCAACGGATATTGCTTACCAGATCAGTATGGCTCGAAAATTCTTTTTTTGAAAGAGAACGTAAAAAATATCGATAAAGCCATTATCTCTGTGCACTGCCACAACGATTTAGGCTTGGCTACAGCGAATTCTATCGCAGGCTTACAAAATGGTGCCCGCCAGGTAGAATGTACCATTAACGGCATCGGAGAGCGTGCAGGCAATACATCTATGGAAGAAGTCGTCATGATTTTGAAAACGCACAAGATTTTAGGCTTAAACACCCAAATTGATGCGACCCGTTTCTATGAAATGAGCCATATGGTGCGGAACCAGATGAACATGCCGGTACAACCGAACAAAGCAATTGTTGGTGGAAATGCATTTTCACATAGCTCAGGTATCCACCAGGATGGTTTCTTGAAAAACCGTGAAAACTACGAAATTATTAAACCAGAAGATGTTGGTTTCCCTGATGCAACTATTGTATTGACTGCAAGAAGCGGACGCCATGCTTTAAAACACCATTTAGACCGTTTAGGCCATAAATTGGAAAAAGATCATTTAGATATTGTTTACAAACAATTTTTGGTTTTAGCCGATAGCAAACAAGGCATTAACGATTACGATTTAAACCAATTGGTTGCTTTGCATTTGGCGTAAAAGCTGAAAGGTTAAGGACCAAAGCTAAAAGCGATCGGCGAATTGCCTCAAAAAAACTTTGAGGGGTGCCCCCCTTTGGGAGGGGACAGGGGAGGATTTAAGTTTGAAACACAAACACTTAGTTCACCTAAACCTGATTGAAATGAGCATGAAGCGCAGCGAAATAAAATGTAAAGCAGGACAGCTGCAACCGATGGAACACCAAACCCTGCTTTACAAAAAATATAAGAGAATATCAGTCTTGGTACTTGATTCTCTCTACTTGATACTACAACAATGAATACTACAACACCGAATACATTAGATTTTTTATCTGCATCGCAAAGGTTAAAAGGGGTGGTAAAACGTACACCTTTAGAGTTTAACGCCGGACTTTCTGCTCATTACAATGCCAATATTTATTTAAAAAGAGAAGACTTGCAAATTGTACGCTCGTACAAATTGCGTGGTGCTTACAATAAAATTAGCTCCTTGCCACAAGATGCATTAATTAACGGTGTAGTTTGTGCAAGTGCGGGGAACCATGCACAAGGCGTGGCCTATTCATGTAAAAAACTCGGCATTAAAGGGGTGATTTTTATGCCAGAGATTACACCGAAACAAAAGGTTAAACAAACTTACATGTTTGGTGGCGACAATGTTGAAGTGGTTTTAGTAGGCGATACTTTTGATGATTGTTTAAAAGAAGCTTTAGCTTATAGTGCCGAAAAATCAGCCACTTTTATTCCACCTTTCGATGATGAAAAAGTAATTGAAGGACAGGCAACGGTTGGTGTAGAAATTTACGAAGATCTACCTGACCTGGATATGATTGTAATGCCGGTTGGTGGAGGCGGTTTGGCATCGGGTGTAAGCGCTTACATGAAAACCGTTAAGCCTGAAGTGAAATTAGTTGGTGTTGAACCACTTGGTGCACCATCAATGGTTACGGCGATGGAATATGGTGGTCCGTTTACCTTAGAAGAAATAGACCGATTTGTGGATGGTGCAGCTGTAAAAAGAATTGGCCATATCACTTACGAATATTGTAAGGAACTGCTTGATCAGATGCATTTAATCCCTGAAGGAAAAATCTGTACGACCATTTTAAAATTGTATAACGAAGATGCCATTGTGGTTGAACCTGCGGGAGCACTGTCTGTGGCTGCATTAGATCAGCTTAAAGACCAGATTGCCGGTAAAACGGTAGTTTGTATCGTAAGCGGTGGAAATAACGATATTGAGCGTATGCAGGAGATTAAAGAGAAATCTTTGCTTTTCGAAGGCTTGAAACATTATTTCATTGTACGTTTCCCACAAAGACCAGGTGCTTTAAAGTTATTTGTGAATGAAGTTTTAGGTCCACAGGATGACATTACCCGTTTCGAGTTTATTAAAAAAACAAATAAAGAAAATGGCCCCGCTTTGGTTGGTATTGAACTTTCTAATAAAAACGATTATGCAAGTTTATTACAACGCATGAAAGATTTTAAATTTGAAATTATTGAGCTAAACCAGGATCAGACTTTGTTTGAGTATTTGGTTTAAGGTTATTTAACCGCGAAGGGCGCAAAGTTTTTCGCTAAGCACGCAAAGTATAATTTAATTCCTTTGTCATCCTGAGCCTGTCGAAGGACAATCACAGTGTTTCGACAAGCTCAACATGACACATCTTAATAGAGAAAAATGAATTTCAAAGACTTAAGCAACAAGGCATTAATTGCTGACAGCGATATTGATTGGGAAGATTTAGGAGCAGGCGTTAAACGCAAAATTATGGCTTACGATAATCAGTTGATGTTGGTTAAAGTGGAATTTGAAAAAGATGCCATTGGTACCATTCACAATCATCCTCATTTACAAATGAGCTATGTAGCAAAAGGAAGTTTTGAAGTAACCATGGGTGATGATAAGAAAATTTTAAATGAAGGTGATGTTTTCTTTGCCCCATCAAATGTATTTCATGGTGTATTTTGTTTAGAAGCGGGTTTATTGATTGATATTTTTAATCCACATAGAGAAGATTTTTTGAAATAAGATTTGGTTATGTCGTCATGCTGTCCCGAACCTTCGGGATCAGCATCTATCCTGCAAACCTCCGAAGTTTTACTAGTTCTACTCTTTCCAAAAAGACCCTGAAATAAATTCAGGGTGACGATCGCTTAACCTTAAACCTTCTAAGCCCTACTCAAAAGTAAACCTCACATTCTTATAGCCCAAACCTTCTATAATCGGTTTAAGTACCGTTGTAGCATTGGTTTTTGTTTGTGTTAAAATACTCGATTTTTTAACCTCAGCAGTTACTTGTCTTTCGGCTGCTTTATACGCTTCATCTACCAAACCGGCTTCGCGGAAGAAAGCCATTTTCGTATCGTAAACACGCGAATTTTTATGGTCGATTTTTACATAACATATTTCAGGCTGTGGCAAATTTACTACAGCGGTGTCCGCATCAATATCAATATCTTCACGGGTAATTTTTGTTAAGTCGATACAACCTACTGCTTCGGCTTTAACAATCAATAAAACACTTGCTTCGGGTAAAAAGTCTGTTTTATTTTTATGTTCTAAAACATCGCTAATCTGGTACCTTACCAGCTCCAATTTACCAATGGCCTCAATTTTCTCTACCAGAAGCTGATGTTTGCTCTCTACAGAGGTATTGATGCTGAACTTTTTGGAGATAAATAAATACCCCGCAACGATTAAAATTAACCAGGGTAAGAGGCGAAAAAAGAGCTTCATGTTTTAAAAAAATAAGGTGCCAACATTTATGTATTTAATCTGTTGCACAATAATTAATCCATTAATCCACAATTATATTTTTTTGGCAACAGATTTGTAATACCGATATCACACACACAAATAAACACTAATCAACATGAAAAAATTTACCATCTTAATGCTTTGCATTGCCACACTAGGTCTGGCTTCTTGCAAAAAAGACACGATTGTTCAACCAGGCAATGCCATTTTAACTGTCGTTAAAGATATATCTCCCAATGCATGGGTATTAAGTAATGACCAAAAAACATTTACTGCAGATATTTCTGTTCCTGAAATCGACCAGTATCATGTCGACAATGAAGGAACTTTGGTTTACATTTCTTATAACAGTGGAGCCAGTTATATAGCGCTACCTTTTGTTTATAATGTTGATGCCTATAGTTTTGAAGTATACAAAGGCGGTGTATCTATCGATGTACAAAGTTCAGATTACCAGGCAACAACTCCAATAAAACCTACATCAACAGTAAGGGTAAAAATAGTTCTTGTTGGAAACGATTTATAACTAGTATTTAAAACTCCAAAAAACGACTGATGTTCAATTGAACGTGGTCGTTTTTTTTATGCTCTCCCCTGTTTAGCTGTAAGACACGGATGTTAACACCATTTCTTTCCAAAAGCAGTTCATCATAAAAACCTTTGTAGTACACATCCTTTACCTCATAGCGCCTGCTGCTCCAACTATTGCTTATTTCAGCCCATTCGGGATAAAACACAACGAATTCTTTTTCCGTTTTTAAACCAATTTTTTCGGCATCGGCTTTTGATAAAACCACAGCATTGCCTAAAATCTGAGCGGTGTAAATGTGTTTTGGGTGCTGGTAAATGTCAGCTGGTTTTCCGGTTTGTAGCAATTCGCCRTTTTTTAGAATCAGTAACTGATCGGCCAAAAACAAACCATCAGCCGGATCGTGAGAAACCAAAATTACGGTAACACCAGTTTCGGAGGCTACTCGTTTAATATCGGCACGCAGTTGATTCTTAAGTAGCGCATCAACCTGACTAAAAGGTTCGTCTAAAAGTAAAACCTGTGTATCGGCAACCATTGCTTTTGCTATGGCTACACGCTGCTGCTCTCCCCCGCTCAGTTCGATGATTTTTTTGTTCTGGAGTGGCGAAATCCGAAGGTGCTCCATAATCTGAAGCGTTTTTTCGGCTTTGGTTTTAAGGTCGGTATTTGAGAGTTGTGAGGCAATATTATCGTAAACCTTCGCATAAATATTTAACGAAAAATCCTGCGTAACCATTTTCATCTGTTTGTGGCCTGGAATGAGTTGTTCATCAGGACCTTTAACCCTTTGATCTTCGAAAAAGATTTCACCCTCATCGGTTTTCAGCAATCCGTAAATGGATTTCAGTAAGGTCGATTTTCCACTGCCACTTTCTCCGATTATGGCCACTATATCGCCTCTTTTGATTTCGAAACTTACATTTTTAATACCTCCGGCCTGTTCTGCCTGATATTGCTTGGTTAAATTTTTAACGTTGATTATGGTATTGCTCACGTGGTAAAGATAAGAAAAAGGTAGAGGGTTTTAAGGTGGAAGGTTTAAGGTGCAAACAAAATTACACGTGCATTATATTTTATTTTTGCACGTATCCAGGCAACTATGTATCTTTACATCTTGACATCAGCAATTATAAGGCCATGAACACTAAACTAACCTTAACCATAGATAAGTCTGTTATTAAACAGGCAAAAGCTTATGCAGAACAACAAGGCAGAAGTCTTTCTGCAGTAGTAGAGAATTATTTAAAAGCTGTTATCAAAAAAGAAGAGATTGTAAGAGAAGATGATGAACTTTCTCCAATCATAAAATCTTTGATGCTCCGCCCGAAAGTAGAATTACCTGATGATTATGATTATAAAAAAGAGCTGGAGAAAGTCAGGGATGAGAAATATCAAAAATATTTAAATAATAATGAAAGATAATATTCTCATTGATTCTGATGTTTTACTTGATTTTTTTCTGAAACGAGAACCATTTTTTATTGATTCATCAAAAATTCTGAATTTATGTGTCAACCAAAAAATCAATGGTTTTGTTTCGGGTTTAATAATAGCCAACACGTATTATTTGTTGAGAAAACACTTTAATCATAAAGACATTTTGGCCGACTTTAAGATATTATTTACTTTTTTAGATATTTTAATAATTGACAAAAACGTTATTTTGACTTCAATCGATTCTGAATTCATAGATTTTGAAGATGCACTCCAAAATTTTTCGGCTGAAAACCATGGATCAATTAATGCTATAATTACGCGAAATATTAAAGATTATAAAAAGAGTAAGCTAAGTGTATTAACACCTACAATGTTTCTAAAAACATTATAAAATAAAAAATCCTGTCTCGCCTAACCGAAACAGGATCTGTTTTATTTGTGTGTTGCTGTTTTAATTTAAGCCGAAGGTAACCCCGAAACTCATATTTTTTAAGCCAGCTTGTTGAGTGGTAGTAAACATATCGTTAAAGTAATATTTGGTAAATAATCCTATACCACCATAGCCAAATCTAACTGTGCCTCCATAACGAACCGATTGAAAATGGTAGCTATCGTATTGTTTTTCTTTACCACGTTCTTCGCTTATCTGTTTAATTTTTCCGTTTAGCAAAAAGCTAACCTCCGGACCTAAAACCAGGTAAAATCTTTTGCTGTTTTTGTTTTCGCTGGTACGGAATTCGAAGTTTAAGGGAATGTGTACATAACTGCTCGAGAATCGGTTTTTTGAAAAATGTACAGGTGCCTGATCGGTATATACAAATTCGTTAGCGTTTTTAGCAATAGTAATGTCTTTTCTTAAACGGATCAATGTCCAGTCGAACCCACCGGCTACATAAACCTTAAAGTTAGAGTTGAAACGGTAGCCCAATTGCAAAACATCGAAAGAGAAAGTACTGGTTTTGCCACCTTTATAATCCAAAAAATCGTTGTTTGGCGATAAGTTGAAACTGCCATTATCGATTAACCTGGAGAAACCTAAATCAACTCTGGTAAAAGTAATTCCGCCCACGAAACGGCCTTTTTTAACTGAATCTGTAGATTTGGTTTTAATGATGATACCATGTCCTTCACTATAATCCATTTTCTTTTTAGTACTATCTTGTTGTGCAAAAGCACCTTGAGCCATAACACCGGCAAGTCCGCTTACCAAAAGTGTTGTATAAATTAGACGTTTCATATATGTGTGTGTGTTGTTGAGTTATTGAATGAGTGAATTATTGAATGTTATAAAGTTGAATATGTAATATTTAAGGTTCAGATACTAGCAACTGTGAACTGATAATGAAAACTGTTTACTTCTTATTTCGTTTACCTATTTTAAATGGGCCGATATTGATCGATGCCAAAGAAGAATCATCATCATCGGTGCGGAACTGTATCAGCTTATCTTTTCTTTTGTCCATTTTATTAACAATGAGGTTTACCACATCCCCAACATTACGGATGCCTTTATTGCTCTGTTCGTTTTCGTTAACAGGATCGTCCGTTTTAACTGGCGTTGCAACAACAGCAGTTAAAATCTCTTCTTTTGGCTGTAAAATCGCCTCTTCGATTTTTGTGTTGATATCTTTTTTAGGTTCTTCAACTTTAGCTATAATTGTCTTTTGCATTTCAGGAGCCGTAACTATCCGCGGTTGTTCCACAGCAGGTTTAACGTCTTTTTTCACCTTTATTTTGGCAATAGCACTTACTGCCTTAGCTCGAACTGGCAAAACTGGTGTTATATTTTCAACTGGAGCAACAATTGTAGCCAAAGAATCTTTAACAACTGGCTCTTGTACCACTGGTTTCGCTTTTTCAATCGTGTTACTGGCCAATTGTTTACCTCTACTGCTGGTATTTTGCTGTTGATAAACCAAAATCCCAATCGTAGCGATCAATAATACAGCGGCCGCAGACAACCAATAAATCGGTATGATTCTTTTTTTCTTAGGTGCTATTTCACTTTCAATATTGCTCCATAAATCCCTCGAAGGCGTTACTTCCGCATCAGCAAAAGCATCCTTAAATAACTGATCAAAATCCTTATCCCGTATAGGTTGCATAACCAAATCCCTCCATTTTTATAATTTCTTCTTTTAATATCGCTCTTGCTCTCGACAGTTGCGATTTGCTCGCACCTTCTGAGATTCCAAGTGTTTCTCCAATTTCTTTGTGCGAATAGCCTTCAATTACGTACATGTTAAATACCATGCGGTAACCATCTGCCAATTTTTGTATCACATTCATTAAATCCTGCATCCCTAAAGTGCCAAAATCAAATCCGGTTGATGGTTGCTCGTAAGCTTCATCTATTTCAACCACATTTAAGCTGCGTAAATTTTTACGGTAACTTTCAATCGCGGTGTTCACCATAACCCTTCTAATCCAGCCTTCAAAAGAACCATCGCCTCTATACTCTTTTATTTTCTGGAAAATTTTAATATATCCCATCTGCAGCACATCTTCTGCCTCCATTCTATCTTTGGCGTAGCGCATACAAACGGCCAACATTTTCGATGCAGTTTGCTTGTAAAGCAGCTCCTGCATTTTCCGGTCGCCAGCTTTGCAGCCTTCCATCAAATCGTTTATCGTATAGCTTCGCGTCAATTTCATTGTGTGTTTGTAAATAGAAGATGGCAGATTACAAACAATGGTTGCATGAGGTGAGAAAAAAAGTTAAATAAAGTTAAAAATAACCAAACAACAGTTGATTATCAGCAAGATATAGTTGAAATATTTTTTCAAGAAAGATATTGTTTTTTATTTGGAAAGCAAAGGCAGGAGCATTTTTGAGGTGTTAATCCCGCTATTCGCTTCAAAGCCTTGGTTCGTTCCTCACCTTCGTGTTTTTCGCTGCTATCGGGTTTAATTGGCAGGGACTTCCGAAGTTTCAAAGGAGTAGGAACACAAAGGGGACCTCCGGATGGCTGTATAAGCATAAAACTCCGCAGGTTTTAGAAACCTGCGGAGTTTGAATCGGTATGAGTTTAATCACCCTAAACCCTACACCTTTTACCTCTCACCTTTCTTCACCTTAAACAATTTAAAATCCTGTTTGTAGGTCAAAAAGAATGAATGGTTAAACTGAAGTTGTTTATCGGTATGATCAAGATCAATATGCGGCTCGAAACGAACATCAAGGTATAAATGTGGGATTAACTCTTTTTGGTAAGCATAACGCAACGAAACAATGTTTCTAGCACTTTGCTTTAAGCCCGGACTGTACAGGTTATCTGAAACCGATTCATAAAGTGGCATACCTTTAATCGAAATAAAGTTGTTGCCTTTCCAGTAAGAAGCCACCAAACTGCCCCATTTACTTTCTACACCCGCATTTAACCATAGACCAAAGCCACCTTGGTAAGCTCTTCTTTTATCAGGTGAAAAATCTTTATACACCGCAATATAGTTGTCGGTATATACCTGTTTAATGTTGGTATTAATTGCTTTGTGCAGTTTTAAACCAGTTGCACCGTTAAACATAGTCGTAATCGGAATTTCTTTAAGTACATCAATTTGTCCACCTTGATGAAAGGCCAAAAATTGGGCAGGCAAACTAAATTTCCAGCCATTACCTTCTGCAATGGTACTTTCGGTAGATAAACCGCCAATAATTTCCTCTTTAGCAGGATCACCCTTATAAATCATTTTCTGCCAGGCAATCCAGGCATCTAAAGTAAACTTCTTGCGCTCAACCAATAACTGTGTTCCGTATTCAATTGGCGTAGTTAAGGTTCTTTCGAAATCGTATAAAGGTTCGATATACTTATGCTGAATGTTACCTTCTAAACTTCCAAAAATTAAAGTAAGATTTCTTTTGTGGTATTTTACGCTGAATAAAGGTTTCGCATCGGAAATCCCGTTTCTACCAAAATCCTTTCTGATAAAAGCACCAGCGGTAATCGCCAGATTAGGATGCGCGTAGTAAACAATTTGAGGCTGTAACTGTGTTCCGTACAAAGTATAACCATCATGAAAATCGTTGGTATACTCGTAATTACGAACATAGTTTAAATTATAAAAGTTGAAGTGAACCTCGTTGGTTAAGCTGCTATCGGGACGTATCCGGTTTTCGAAAGCCGATTGATCAAACTGTGCCGAAGCGAAATAAGCACTAAAAAGAAATGGTATTAGCAGTAAGGCCTTTTTCAGACCTGTAGTTGTAAACATGCGCTTGAATTTTATCGCCCAAATTTAGAATAGTTTTTGGTTTATTTAACCGCGAGGCACGCGAAGTTTACGCAAAGGAAACAAAGTGATTTACGAGTCGACCACCAAGGTTACAAAGGACACAAAGCTTTTATTAACACCGCTAATTACAAACAATATTCTCAGTGCCCTAGTGAATTGTGGTATACAGATTATTCGCCACGTTTTTTACGATAGTTCTTGTACAGTTTAACCGCAATCATAATGGCCATTGCTATGCCCATTATCCCTATTAAACCGTAAATCCAGTTAATGGCGTTTTTCAGGATTACCACGAATACAATGGCAATCATAAAAATCGTTGCCAATTCGCGCCACAACCTCAATTGAAAGCTGTTTAACCTATACTGGTTGTTTTTAAGCTGTTTAACGATGTTCTGACAGATAAAATGATAAATGAGTAAGCCAACAACAAAACCTAGCTTAACCCACATCCAATCGGCTTGAAGCAAGCCTTGGTTTAAAGTCAGCATAGATACACCTGCCAAAACAGAAATGATCATGGCTGGGGTGGCGATAATTTTCCACAAAGTAGCCTCCATTTTAACAAACTGTTTTTGGAGGATACTTTTTTCGGGTTCAGGTTTATCGTTTGCCTCGGTATGGTAAATAAAAAGACTCAGGATATAAAACAGTCCTGCCATCCAGCTGATTACAAATACAACATGTACTGCTATGAAATATCGATAATATGGCAATAGCGTTTCTATCATTTATCTATTATGGGTTGACGAGAATTTAATACCTAAACTCTTTAACCACTTCAATTGCGTATTTAACGTTATCGAAGGGAATATCTGGCATTATACCATGGCCCAAATTGAAGATAAAACCTTCGGTACCACGCATGCGTTCAAACAATTTATGGATCTGTGCTTTAATTACTGCTTTATCTGCATATAAAATATGTGGATCTAAATTTCCCTGTACGGCAATACCTTTTGGCAAAGCATTTTTAATGTTCAATAAATCAGCATTCCAGTCAACTGAAATTACATCTGGTTTAGCTTCTGCCATAATCGGAGCAAAAACTGAGCTCCCTTTACAAAAAGAAATAACCGGAATATCTTTTCTGTTTAAGTTAGCAATGATTTCCTGAATATAATGGTGAGAAAACTCCTGATAATCATTCCATGATAAAGCAAGTGCCCAACTATCAAAAATCTGAACAGCATTAACGCCAGCAGTAATCTGAAGATTCAGGTAATCTGCCGTTACTTTAGCAATTTTAGCCAAAAGTTTGTGCGCCAGCTCTGGCTGATTGTGTATAAAGAGCTTGGTTAATTTAAAATCTTTAGATGAACCTCCTTCAATTAAATAACTCATTACGGTAAATGGTGCACCTGCAAAACCGATCAATGGAATTCTGTTATCCAATCGTTGTTGAATCACTTTAATCGCATCAGCAACATATTGCAATTCGTCCAGACAATCAACATTTAAGTTTTCGATGTCTTTAGCGGTACGTACCGGATTTGCAAATTTAGGTCCAACGCCTTGAGTAAAACTCAAATCACCACCCATAGCCTCTCCGGTTACCAAAATATCACAGAATAAAATCGCGGCGTCAATATCCAACAAATCAACAGGCAACATGGTCACATCTGCAGCAATTTCTGGATTTTTACACATCTCTAAAAAAGAGTATTTGTTTTTAATTTCCCAATATTGTGGCATAAAACGACCTGCCTGACGCATCATCCATACTGGTGGGCGTTCGGTTTGTTTTGAAAATGCTGCGTCTAAAAATAGGTTATTCTTCATGATTGTATCTGGTGTCGCACTACACGTCATGCTGAATTTATTTCAGCATCTTTCTTTAGTTAGATCCAGAACTGAGTTCAGGATGACGGACTGCCTAAAATTTTAATTTTGCAAAGGTATAAATAAAAAAAAAACGAAGTACCTTTTTATCCCTAAACTGGTGCTTCGTTATTCAAAATGACAATATTAATATTATAACTTGCTTATTTCTTTTTCAATTTTAACGAGAATGTCTTTCGAGCGTTGCGTTTCGGCAAGCTCTTTGGCCAATTTCGTATAAGCTTCTGCCCTTTCTCTATCTTTCTTCCGCAAAGCGAGATTAGCCAAATGGATCAGTACATACGATTTCTCATTTTTACCTCCTACCGGAAAGCGGCTTGCCAACTGAAAGTGATACTCGGCTTTATCATAGTCTTCTTCCTTCAAAGCCATATTGCCTTGCATAAATTCGTAATAACCCCTTCGGCTTTTAGCCAAGCGCTCTGGCTTAACCACCTCAGCCAATAAGGCTTTGGTTTTACCGAATTCGTTATTCTTGAAATGTTTTGATGCCATCAAAACCGAACTATGCTTAAAATGGCTCCAAACAACAAAGGCAAACAACAGTCCTGAAACAGCGGCCAGCTGATATTGATTGTAAAATACACAAACCAATGCAGCAAGCGCAAAAACAGCCATTAAAGCATATCTGCCCTTATTATTGTACATTAATGACTATCAGTAAATTTATAGCCTACACCGCGGATCGAGTGGAAATAAACTGGATTTTTTTGATCTGGTTCGAAATACTTACGGAAAGTTAAAATGAAGTTATCGATTGTTCTTGTTGAAGGATAAACATCATAATTCCAAACGGTTTCTAAAATCTGCTCTCTTGAAACCGCATCGTTTTTACGTTCGATCAACAGTTTCAACAACATCGTTTCCTTTTTGGTTAACGGTGTGATGGTGCCATCATCGTGTTTTAATTCGAAAGAGTTAAAATAAATTGTTTTATCACCGATTTTGTAAGAATTCAATTCTTTTAAATCATCAGATTTTAAACTGCGTTTAACCAAAATACCAACACGAAGAATTAATTCTTCTAAGTTGAAAGGTTTAACCAAATAATCATCAGCTCCCTTTTTCAAACCTAAAACACGGTCTTCTGAAGTGTTTTTAGCTGTTAAAAACATAATCGGAACTTCTGCATTCTCTAAACGGATTGTTTCGCAAACCTGGAAACCATCCATTTCAGGCAACATTACATCTAAAATAATTAGATTAAAGCGTTCTTCTTTAAAAATTTTAAGAGCGGTTTTGCCATCTTTAACGGCGTGAACTTTATAACCCTCAAGTTCCAGGTTTAATTTGATAGCATCTAACAAGTGATCCTCGTCTTCTACCAATAGAATTCTTAATTTTTGTGACATAATTGAGATTAACTAAATGTTACTTCAAAAATACTTCCTTGAGGCAAATTGTCTTTTACTGTAATATCTGCATCATGGTATTGTAAAACCTCTTTCACAATAAACAAGCCTAAACCTGTTCCTTTCGCTTTTCTGACATTCTCGTTACCAACGCGGTAAAACTTATCAAATATCAACATTTTTTCGGCATCTGAAATACCCGGCCCCTGATCTACCACACTTAATTGAATATGCCCATCAACTTTGTTTAAATGCACATTTATCTCATCACACGGGTTCGAATACTTCACCGCATTCTCAATTAAATTGGTTACTACTGACGATAAGGCAAATTTGTCACCCACCACCTGCAAATTTGGCTGAATTTTAGCATTTATAATCTGCTCGCATCCGCAAGAGTGAACCTGTAGCCTATCCGTGATTTTATATACCAGCTCCGAGAAGTTAAATTCTTCCTTCGGAAAAGTATAGGAACGGTTTTCGATCTTGGTGGCCAACAACATATTTTCAACCAGATCATCCAAACGCTCGATATCTTTTAGCGAATTGTTAAGCAATGAAGTTTGGCGTGCCTTATCCAAATCACGTTTAACAATGGTTTGGATAGAAAGTTTTATCGCTGCCAAAGGCGATTTCAGCTCATGTGTAATTGACATCAGAAAGTTCTGCTGCTGTTCCCTTAATTTATCTTCACGTTTTAACGATTGATGAAGGAAATAACCGCCGATACAGAGCAAAAACAAAAACACTGAACCTTCGCCCATAATCATGGTCATGCGGCTTGGCTGCAAACGCACCACCAATGTTCCCCACGAAATGAGTTGAATCAGTGCGTAAAGCAATAATGCGTAAAATATAATTATAGATTTCTTCATACCCCAACCCCTAAAGGGGCTTTTAATTTTAAATATCTTTTCCTTCGGGTTGATTACACAGATAATGTGATTTCACCGATTTATTCTACTCTGTCCGCTATTGCGAAGCACACAGCAATCTTACTACTACCGGTATTTTAAAACCAATTGACTAAGATTACTACGCCGTTCCTCCTCGCAATGACGATTTTCCGAACAAACCTCTTGCTCTCTGTGAAAACTTAGCGTCCTCTGTGGTTAAACAAAAAAGTCTTACTTCTTAAATACTAAATCTAATGCTTCAAAAATAGCACGTTTCGCTTTTTCCAATTCGATCTTAGTATGTGCTGAAGATACGAAACCAACTTCATATCCCGATGGGCCTAAATAAATTCCTCTATTCAATAACTCGCGGTGCATAATTTTGAATTTCTCCATGCTGCTGGCATCAATATCATCAGCCGACTGGATTTTATCTTTATCGGTAAAAGCAAACCAGAAGATAGAACCAATGGTAAATACCTTAAATTTATAGTTACGTGCGGTTGCAAAACGCTGAATACTGGCTACAAATTCTTGCGCTTTGGTATTCAAATCTTTGTAAAAGCTTGATTTGTTCAGTTCTGTTAATGTTGCAATGCCTGCTGCCATAGCCACCGGATTTCCAGACAAGGTTCCTGCCTGATACACACCGCCATCAGGAGAGATATGTGCCATAATTTCAGCACGTGCACCATACATCCCAACAGGTAAGCCACCACCAATGATTTTGCCATAAGTAACAATATCAGGTGTAACGCCATAATGCGCCGCAGCTCCTTCAAAGCCTACCCTGAAACCGGTAATAACTTCATCGAAAATCAGAAGGGAACCGTTATCCGTACAGATTTTACGCAAGAAATGAATATATTCTTCATCTTGAATAATCAAACCATTATTTGCAGGGATACCCTCAATAATTACTGCTGCAATCTGATCTTTGAACTGAGCAAAAGCTTGTTCAATAGCTGTTTTATCATTTAGGGGTACAACGATGGTTTCTTCAGCAAAAGATTTTGGCACACCCGCAGAAGAGGTTTCACCAAAAGTAACCAAACCAGAACCGGCTTTAACCAAAAGCGAATCGCTATGACCGTGGTAACAGCCTTCGAACTTTAAAATTTTATCGCGACCGGTAAAACCTCTTGCCAAACGTATGGCAGACATTACCGCTTCGGTACCAGAACTGGTAAAACGGATTTTCTCAACAAAACGGTTGTTTTTGATAATCAGCTCAGCCAATTCATTTTCTAAAGCTGTTGGCGCACCAAAGCTCATTCCGTTCTGCATTACCTCGGTAACTTTTTCGCGGATTTTAGGATTGTTATGCCCTAAAATTAATGGTCCCCAGCTACCACAGAAATCGATAAACTGATTACCATCGGCATCCCAAATATAACAGCCATCACCTTTTTCGATAAAAAGTGGCGTACCATAAACAGATTTAAAAGCCCTAACAGGTGAGTTTACCCCACCAGGGAAATACGTTTTTGATTTCTCGTACAATTCGGCAGATTTTACTCTCGAAATATCAGGTTTACTACCTGTATTTACCGGAATATCGGCTTCGTTGCCTGAAAACATTTTCTTTAATGAATCTAACATTTTTATTAAGCTTAAAGCTGAAAGACTAAAGCTTAAAGCGAAAAGTAAAGCGCTATACAATGGCTTTGGTCTTTTTGCTTTAAGCTTTCAGCTTATCTAAATCCAGTTGTTATTTAAAATATCTTTAATATGGTAAGTGGTAATAATACTTGCGCCTGCACGGGCGAAGGCATGCATCGTTTCCATTACAACTTTTTGCTCGTCTATCCAACCGCGTTCGGCAGCTGCTTTTACCATCGAGTATTCGCCTGACACATTATAAACAGCAATTGGCAAATTGGTATCCTGTTTTAACCGTTGGATAATATCCAGATAAGCTAAACCTGGTTTCACCATTAAAACATCAGCGCCTTCCTGTTCATCTAAAGCGGCTTCGCGCAAAGCCTCTAATGGGTTTCTAAAATCCATCTGATAAGCCTTCCTATCGCCTTTGCTTGGTGCACAGTCTGCAGCCTCTCTGAACGGGCCATAATAGGCTGAAGCAAACTTTGTGGCATGGCTCATAATGGCTGCGTTTACAAAACCGTTTTCATCTAAAAGATTACGTATGGCTTCAATCCGTCCATCCATCATGTCAGACGGGGCAAACATATCGGCACCAGCTTCGGCATGTGTTAAAGCCATTTTAGCGATTACCTCTACTGTTTTATCGTTTTGAACATAATCGTTCTCTAAAATACCGCAATGGCCATGGGTGGTATAAGAACAAACGCAAACATCGGTAATTACATATAAATCATCACCGAACTGTTTTTTTAATTCACGAACAGCCGTTGGAACCAAGGAATGATCATGATAAGCAGATTTCGCGTCTTCAGATTTTTCATCGCCCACACCGAAAAGCATAATTTTGTTGAGTCCTTTTTTCATTCCGGCCGCTACATCTTTAACCAGGGTATCAACCGAATAATGGTTTACCCCTGGCATGGCATCAATGGCGTGGGTAACATTGCTGCCTGGCACTATAAAATAAGGGTACACAAACATATCTTTCGATAACCGGGTTTCGGCTACCATCTCTCTCACCAATGGGTTTTTCCTTAATCTACGCGGACGATTTAACATTTTATTTATATCAAGTATTTAGTATCAAGTATCGAGACCTGAATATCTTTTTATTTTTTCCTTCGGGGTGATTGCACAGATTGAATGATTACACAGATTTTTGGATTTCATAGATGGCCTTACGCTTTCTGCCCTTTACCTTACGCCCTAAACCTTATGCCTTTTACCTTACACCCTAAACCTTACTTAATCTCAATCCCAAACACTGCCTCAGCTAGTCCAATTTCATCAGGCGAATAAGGCAAAGCATATTTTACACCCATTTCATCAAATTTCTTACCGGTAGAGTTTCCAATAGCAATTACCTGTTGGCCAGGCTCCAATAAATTATCAGCGAAATAGGCATCAACATTTGATGGACTGGTAAAAATCAGCACATCAGCATAACTTTGGTCAATATCATCTTCGATTACTGTTTCGTAAATCGGCAGATCGATTATTTTAGCATCAGCTGGTAATGATTTTTGAATCGATTGTAAAGAATCCTGCGCTCTTGGAAACAGTATCTGCTGACCGCCAACCAATTGCGCAAAATCTTCTGCAACTTCGGTAATATCGCCACTTTCGCCAACAAAATCGGCAATATGGCCAAATTTACGCAATGCATCTTCAGATCCCCTTCCTACCACACCAAACCTTGTTTTCTTTGGCATTACCGGTTTTAGGTTGAAAAAATATTCTACGCTGTTGCGGCTGCTGAAGAAAACCCAATCTACGTGTCTTAAGATAAACTGATCTAAAACCGTTACTATCGGGAATGTACGGATTAATGAACGTCCTTCTATTTCAATATTATTATTTTCTAATGCCCTACGGAAATAACTGTGCTCACCAATTTCGCGCGAGATGAAAACCTTTGCCGGTTTCTTTCTTTCTACATTAAACTTGGCCACAATTTTTTCTGCCAAACCTTCGGTACTTTCTGCGCGTAAAAACAAACGCTCAGGAAAATGGTCAGCCGTTTCGGCTTTTGAAGTCCATATTTCGAATTTTCCATTTTCTTTTTTGCAATAGCAGCCCAAAGGCATATGGCAACCGCCTTCGAAAAGATTTAAAACCTTACGTTCTACAGTTACAGTCTCTGCAGTTTCCGGGTCGTGCAATTTTTGCAATGCACCAAAAAGCTCGGTATCATTTTCCCTGATCTGAATAGCCAAAGCCCCCTGGGCGGGTGCCGGAATAAACTCAGTAGTTTCTAATTCTTCCACATGTAAATCGCTTACATCAAGATTTAAGCGTTTAACACCAGCTTTTGCAATCAGAATGGCATCGTAATCTTCATCACGAAGTTTTTGGATACGGGTGGGTACATTTCCGCGTAAATCTTCAACCTCCAAATCGGGACGTAAACCCAATAGCTGGGCTTTGCGGCGATTAGATGAAGTGCCAACCATTGCGCCTTTTTTTAACGAAAGCTTTTGCGAAACATCTACACAATCTTTTAAAATCAATAGGTATTCGCTTGCTTCTTCACGTGGTGGTAAAGCGGCGATGATCAATCCTTCAGGGTGTGTAGTAGGTAAATCTTTAAGGCAATGTACAGCCAGATCAATCGTTCCACCTAAAAGCTCTTCTTCCAATTCTTTGGTAAAGAAGCCTTTGCCTTCCAGTTTATCCAATCTTAAATTCAGGATTTTATCTCCCTGCGTTTTAATGATTTTTATTTCTGCTTCTATTCCAATCGCAGCCAATTCATCTTTTATATGATTTGCTTGCCATAAAGCCAGGTCGCTACCGCGTGTTCCAATGGTTAATTTCTTCACTATAAAGGTTAAATGAGTTGCAAATTTAATTTAATTAGTGGTTTATACCATGAATTGTTTAAAAATGAGACAGTGAGGTTACAGAATGAGTGATTTAAAGGATTTCTGTGACATTTACGACATGAAAGTATAACGTGGTGTAAGATGTTACCATCTTACACATGATCCTTTTAGATATACTATAAGTCAGATGATAATACCTGACTTCACTATGATATGTTAGATGGCGTTTGAACCATATAAGGAATGTAAGTCCATTTAAGTTGATTGCATGAAAGATGCTGAAACAAGTTCAGCATGACGACGAGGGAATTGGTTTCCGGATTTATCTAAAGATAAAAGATTCTTCACTGCGTTCAGAATGACAGAAAAAAAAATGATAGAAACGAGATTTGGCGTTTTTAGCGCCAGCCCTTAGCGATCTTTGCGGTAAAATTAAGATTGATTAACCAAAATTTCTTTGGCCATTACCATCGGAACGCTGATGTATTTTTTCTCCATGTAGTTCATTACACGTTCTAAAACTTCGCGTGAAGCCTCATCCATCTGACTAATTTCATCGGCAAATACACCATTTATGGCTGTATTTTTGATCTCTTTAATCTTTCTTGGTACTTCCTGCATCGCCAGTTCGATACGGCGTTGTTTTAAAACAGAGAAAAATTCGGTAATGTTATGGCTGATAATTTCTTCGGCATGTACCAGTTCGTTATAACGTTCCTGGATATTTTTGCGTGCTACCTCTTTTAGCGATTCTACTTCGATATAATGTACAGGGTTGTTATGAATTACTGCCGGGGTAACATCATTCGGGATGGCCAAATCTACAATTACCTTTTTGCCTTGATCGCCGTTTAACAATTTAGCGTATAAGGCTTCGTTAATAATTGCCTCAGTTGAGCCGGTACAGGTAATGATCACATCAAATCCTTCATTAAAATCTTCAAGCGCTGCTAAAGGATAAGCCTTACCACCTAGTTCTTCTGCCAAAGATTCGGCCTTAGAAAACGTACGGTTGAAAATCGAGAAATTCGAGTATTTATGTTTGTTGAGGTATTTTGCAATGTTCTGATTGGTTTCGCCGGCGCCAATAATCAAGATACGTGAGTTGCCACACATATTTAACTCTTTTAGCTTCCGGTAGGCCAATGAAACAACAGAAACGGGGTTTTTTGAAATATTGGTGTGCGTATAAACTTCTTTTGCGGTTTTAACCACACGATCCATAATCATACGCATGTAATCGCCAGTAAAACCTGCATCGCGGCAGTTTTCATAAGCTTTACGGATCTGGGCAAGAATTTCCTTTTCACCAACCACCAAACTCTCTAAAGAGCACGATGTTCTGAGCAAATGGTTAAAAGCTTCTTCGTTTTCGTATACCGTAACATTATCAAGAAAACGCTCCATAAATTCAGGAGGCAGTCCCATGTCTAAAACAGTAAGGAATCTGGTTACAAATTCTTTGTCGGTTTTCTCTTTGGTAAGGAAAACAAACTCCACACGGTTACAGGTTCCGATGTAGAAGATTTCACTAACGGGAAGTTCTGTTTGAACATTCTTCAACCTGCTATCTAAACTCTGATCACAAATAACCAATTTCCCTAAAGATTTCAGGTCGATGTGGTGATGCGTAAAAGCTATTACTTTTAAATATTCCAAGTGCTTCCGTTATTAACTATTATCGGGATACAAAAGTAACAGGGTGAACGCATGTGACTGTCATTAACCTGTAATTTACATCAATTTAGAACGGTTTTAAATAAAGAGCTTAAAGATTAATCAAACCATATTGATTTATATGAACAAACCAATCGTAAAATTTTTCTCCGAATTTACGCCCTCTTCTACGTCCTGACTGAATGTAACCACTTTTTATCCATTGCAGTATATTACGTGATTATGCCAAAATGGTTGCCTTCACCTGGCTTTTAATTTATTTTTCCGGAATATTAAAAATTGTTTTTGGGGTTTTATTGTTGATTAAGAAGACGAAAAAGCTTGCAGCTGTGCTGATTATCCTAATGTTGATCGCATTTATGCCTACGCACATCTGCATGATCCAGAAGATGCTGTTCATATTTGGCAAAATATCGGCCACACCATTTATAGCCTGGGCAAGGTTGCCTTTGCAGTTATTGTTTATCTGTTTGGTATGGTATTATTATAAAAATCGTAATGGGTAATTTTTATTTTTTGAAAAGCAGGAGCTGTATTTCATTTTAGTGTTAGCCCCGCTATTCGTTACAATCTTTTTGGGAACGTTAGTCTGGGTTTGCCGAAAACCTGCAATAAAAAATATTTCCACTGTTATCGGGTTTAGATAATATAGGCCTCTGCAACTATTAATGGTTTTCTTGGCGCTTCCATAACAAATACATCCATCAGGTTAATGCAAAAAACACACAACAAAATTAGATTTCGTAGGTTTATAATTTGTATCAATTCCTTAAATTATGATTACACAAAGCAATTTTAGCCTTAGCGGTTCTGACGGAAAATTAATTATTGGTGATATCACTTTTGATGAAAAAAACCCTAATACGCCCATTGTACTTTTTGTTCATGGCTTTAAAGGTTTTAAAGATTGGGGGGCGCACAATTTAGTGGCCAGGCATTTTGCCAGCAATGGCTACCGTTACATTAAGTTCAATTTATCGCATAGCGGTGTGCCAGTTAATGACCCGAAAGATGTAACCGATATGGATGCCTTTGCCAATAATACCGTATCAAAAGAACTTTTTGATTTAAATGCGGTACTCGATTTTATCGAAAAAGCATACGGTAAAGACACAAAGGTAAACCTGATAGGCCATAGCCGCGGTGGTGGATTATCGATTATTGAGGCTGCGAATGACTTAAGGATCAACAAACTGATTACCTGGAGTGCCATTGGTGATTTTGCCAGCCTGTGGAAAAAAGAACAGGAAGCTGAATGGAAAAAAACCGGCAAAATATTCGTTACCAATGCCCGTACCAAAGAGCAAATGCCATTAAATATTGGTTTATTGGAAGATTTTGAAGAGAATGCAGCAGCATTGAATATTTTAGATGCTGCAAAACGGGTAAACATCCCGTGGTTGATTATCCATGGTGATGATGATGTAAATGTTCCTTTTGAAACCGCACAAACTTTGGCAGAAGCCAATCCGAATAGCAGATTAGTTAAAATTGAAGGCGCTAACCATGTTTACGGCGCTACGCAACCTTATACCAATGAAACTTTGCCACCGCTGTTGTTTAAGGTTTGCGAAAAGGTAATCACTTTTATAAGTGAAGTATAAATTAATTATCTTGGGCCATCATAAATTATGGCTCAAGATAGAATCAACTTCTCAGGCTTCAATCAAGCTCTATTTAAGAAGATCTTAATTGGATTAACATTATTTTTCTGTTTTATCATTTTTCTTGACAGTAATTTCTCGCCCGTAAAATCAAATACTGAATTTATTGTTGATTTTGAGGGCTATCGCTCCAAAAACGGAAAGGAACGCATTTTTAGTGCTCAAACCTTTCATGAAAAATATAGGATCCCACCTAAACTTTTCAATGAAATAAACGAGAAAGATTCCCTGCTAATCTATAGATCAAAAGTAACCGGCATTATCCTTTATTATGGTTTAAGGAAATCTGATGTAATTATTGTTTGTAAAACCCGGTTTTTTAAGGATGATTTTTTTGGATTAGTTACCAGTACTTTAGGTGTTTTGCTAGCGATAATTCTCTATTTTAACAGTAAACTAGCACAAAACGTTACCCTTCAAGGAATTTTAGTCTTTTTGATTATCATTTCTTTGGTTTTCCTAAGAAACTACTTTGGTGGAAATTATTTATGGGAGTTCTAATTTTTCAATACTAATCATCCCCTCTCCTTACAAAATTTCGCATATCGCTGCCACTTGGGCTTTGGAAAATTTCCAGATCAAAATAAGGTACCGCAGCTAATAAATGATCGAAAATATCGGCGGCAACCTCTTCAAATTTCCTTAATCCTTTTTCTTTCGAGAAAACATAAATTTCAATCGGCAATCCGTTTTCTGTGGCCTGTAACTGGCGCACCATGAAGGTTAAATCGGTATTGATATGCGGATTGCTCTCCAGATATTTTTCTGCATAAACCCTAAAAGTACCAATATTGGTCATGTGACGGCCATTAACCAGATTATTGGGATTCACGGTATTTTCGGCATTATACCGTTCTATAAAAGCCTGCGTTTCTTTAAGGTAATCTTTCAAAAAATCGATACTCTGCAACCTTCCAATCAGCTCTTCATCGCAGAATTTAATACTCGAAATTTTAATATTAATGTGGCGTTTAATCCTCCTGCCCTCACTTTCTTCCATTGCTCGCCAGTTTTTAAACGACTCGCTCACAATAGCGTAACTCGGCACAATGGTTACCGTTTTATCCCAATTACGCACTTTAATGGTGGTTAAATTAATTTCGGTTACTTCACCATCTGCCCCATATTTTTCTACTGTAATCCAATCGCCTACCCTAACCAGATCAATGGCACTCATTTGTACAGAAGCTACAAAACCTAAAATCGGATCTCTGAAAACCAAAATGAAAACAGCGGTAACTGCGCCAAAACCACCGAAAACATAAAGCGGTGATTCGCCAAGAATAATGGACAGGATGAGCACAAAACCAACAATATAAAATACAATTTTGGCTACCTGTTTGTAACTTCTAATGGGTTTATCGGCGTATTTCTTTGATGATTCCATGATGGATACCAAAGCATTCAGAAATGCATTTACAGCAAACATTACGGCTAAAACCATGTAGATTTTAGCAAATATTAAAGCATAAAACAACCCTTTTGTAAAATCGATAAAAAGATAAGGAACAACATTATAGATGATATAGGCCCCAAATATTAAAGCAAAAGCCCTGAAAACCCTAAATTCGAATAAAGCTTTTTGCCAGTCTGACTTTGTTTTTGCACTTTTTACCACACCGATAAAAAGCTGTCGGGTTAAAAATATGGTGATGAACAAAAATAGAATAACGCCAAGCAACCCGATAAAAAAGTAAGAATAAACGAGTTCGCCATCAGCAAGGCCTTTGCCAGCAAGCCAATTTCTAAGTTCGTTAAACAGGGATTGAAACTCCGGGATATTCATTAAGGCAATTTAGGATTTATTGATTACAAATTTAAATGGTGCTCTAGTCTTTGTCATTCTGAATGCAATGAAGAATCTGCTAAGAATATTGGTGCTGTTAAAACTATGCTAGTATTGATAATGGCGCAGTAGTTTGTAATCCGGTGCTACCCAGGATATAGATTCTTCGCTGCGCTCAGAATGACAGCATAGTGGTTTGTGAGTATACAAACTACAGCGTAGTATTAATTATTAAACCTTCTCTACCCAGTTGCCATCATCTTTAATGATGTCGATCAGTTCATCAAGCGCATAGGCGGTAGTTACATTTTTCTTTACTACTTCTTTACCACGGTATAAGGTAATTTTATCTGGGCCGGTGCCCACATAACCGTAATCGGCATCGGCCATTTCACCTGGCCCATTAACAATACAGCCCATGATACCGATTTTTATTCCTTTTAAATGATCGGTACGTGACCGGATCAGCTGAGTGGTTTCTTGTAAATCGAAAAGTGTTCTTCCGCAGCTTGGGCAAGAAATATATTCTGTTTTACTGATGCGTGTACGTGTAGCCTGTAAAATCCCAAAACTGGTAGAATTAATCAACGAAAGGTTTTGACCTTCTGCATCAATCCATACCCCATCTCCAAAGCCATCGGTAAATAAAGCGCCAATATCGGTTGCAGCATAAAGCATTAAATGATCGGCATCTGCATCTTGGTAAGATCTCTTAATGATTACCGGGATCTGAATATTTTTCTCCTGCAAAGCAACAAAAAAGGCCCTTTGTTCAGCCATCCCATGTGTTGCAGAAGTCTCCAAAATTAAAACAACGGTGTTATCCAATTGTGCAATTGTTGCATCGCTAAATTGTTTTGAATCAATCTGTACGAAATTCAAAAATTCGTCTTTAACATCCGCAGAACCATATTCGGCAAGCGTATATAAAGGATGACAATTGTTTTTATCGTTAAGTTTTAACCAGGTTTCGTAATTATAAACTTGCTTTAAATTCCCAGGGAAAGAAAAAGATGGCAAATTATCACCTAAGAAGGCTAAATCGCAAGCCTGATCGGCCAAGTTATATTTATCTAAACCTGCACTGTAATTGTAACCAATTGAACTTAAAAAGTAAGGATCTTTTAAGTTTTCCTTCGAAACATCGATCATCACTACCGGATGGTGATGCCCACCAATATGCTGTACAGCAGTGGTAATACGGCGATTGTACTCGTAAGGGGAATAAGTTGGGCGGGGGGCGTGGGGCGTAGAGCGTAGTGTAGTCGACTCGGGACTTCCGACTTCAGACTTCGGACTCCTTAAAGCATAACGGTCTGCCAGGGCTTTAGCAACTGGTGCTTCAAATTCAGGGTCTTCCGTTAACGAAACACGAATGGTATCACCCAAACCATCTTCTAATAAGGTTCCAATGCCAACGGCTGATTTAATGCGGCCATCTTCTCCATCACCTGCTTCGGTAACGCCTAAATGCAAAGGATAGTTCATCCCTTCTTTAGCCATGGTTTCTACCAACAAACGATAAGCCTGAACCATTACCTGGGTATTACTGGCTTTCATCGAGATCACCAGATTATAGTAATTCTGGTCTTCACACATGCGGATAAACTCCATTGCCGATTCTACCATTCCACGAGGGGTATCGCCATAATGACTCATAATCCTGTCAGAAAGCGATCCGTGATTAGTGCCAATGCGCATGGCGGTACCATACTCTTTACAGATTTTAACTAAAGGGATAAATTTTTTGTAAATCCGGCTTAACTCTGCATTGTAAGCATCCTGTGTATATTCTAGATTCTCGAACTTCTTTTTATCTGCATAATTGCCTGGGTTAACCCTTACTTTTTCTACAATGCGCGCAGCCATTTCGGCAGCATTCGGCGTAAAATGGATATCAGCAATTAATGGCACATTATAACCTCGGAAACGCAGTTCTTTTTTAATATTGGCCAGATTTTCGGCTTCTTTAATGCTCGGTGCGGTAATACGAACATACTCACAGCCAGATTCTACCATGCGGATCGTCTGTTCTACAGTACCTAAAGTATCCATGGTATCGGTAGTAGTCATCGATTGAATCCGGATTGGATTGTGCCCGCCTAAAGCAATATCACCTATGTTAACTTCTCGGGTTAAATACCTCGAATAAGTTGTTAAACTGTTGCAATATCCGCCTGCCAGATCATGTTTTGCCAATAAATTTTCCATCTGTTTGCAAAGATAAGGATTGTTGGAATGTTTTAATGTTGGAATGTTGTAAAAGATAAAGTCAGGAAAGACCAACAACCTTAATTACATTTTTCATTTATCTAAAAAGGCAAGCACCTTAGTATTAAATTCTGAAACCATTTCTACAGGCACATAATGTGAAGCGCCCTTAAAAATAAATAGTTGCGATTTAGAGATGTTAGCCGCAATAAATTTAGTGTGCTTCTCTAAAATCATATCCTTCTCACCTGCCATTACCAAAACTGGTGCTTTAATCTTCTTCAGGTCAAAAGCAGTAATATGCGGTTCGGTAAGCAACATGGTAAATAACCTAACCTGATACTTAGATTTAACATCTTGTCTGGTTTTCAAACTTTCAATTGCTTTGCTAACCTCTTCTAAAGTACTGGTCGAAACTGCTTCATTTGGGTTTGTACATGCTCCGGTAACGGCGAGTTTCTTTATATATGTAGGATATTTAGCCGCCATGATCAACCCCGTATTTCCACCATCGCTCCAGCCTAAAATATTGGTTTTACTGATATGTAAAGAGTCAAGTAATGTTTTCATATCCTCGGCGTAGAGGTCATATGAAAGTGGCTGAGTACTGGAATCGGTACTTTTTCCTTGTCCACGGGTATCTACTGCAATAACCTTATAAATTTTTGAGAATGCTTTAATCTGTTTTTTAAAAACGCTGATCGATTGGCTGTTTCCATGTAATAATAACAGGGGCTCGCCTTTTCCATAGGTTTCGTAATACAGTTCGGCATCTTTCACTTTCACTCTGCCCGATGCCGTCGCATTACTGCCATAATTAATAGCTTGTGGGGCATTAGGATTATAATCTGGTTTTATTTTTGCCTGACTGATATCTACACCATCAATTAATATCTGAACATCATCAAGCCAGAGTTTGCCTGGACCGTAAAGCATAGGAAAAAGATAAATTTTTGTGGCCTCTTTTTGAAGGGGTAACTTTAGGCTATATTGCTTCCAGTCTTGCGTTCCGTATATCCTATTTGCTAGTAGATTGGTAAATTGTAACTTATCATTATCCTCATCATCAATTCTAAATGGAAAATCTGCATGTCCGGTAACATGCTCTAATTTTAGATAAAATTTGATTTCTACTTCCTTCCCTTCAAATTTTGAAGGTATAATTAAATTAGACATGGCATAATTGGATTCTACATCTTTGGCGATATTTTCTATCAACAAGGAATATTTACCTGTATATTTTTGGGTTGAATCGATTTCGACCTTATATCCACTTTTGGTTGTACCCGTACTCCAACCAACAGAAGACTTAGACTTGGGAACTGTTTTTTCGAAACCTAAATTATATTCATCCTTAACAGGTTTTAACGAATCTGTTGAAGTTTGGCAAAAAGAAGTAAGTTGATAAAAAACAAAAATTGTGGTGAGAAGGATACGTAGCATATTAGATTAATTTCACTAAAACTAATCAATAGAATAGTAGCTTAATTCTTATTTAACATCTTTTAACTGAAAGTAGAAATTGAAATTGGTTTATTTTTTAACGGTGGGTGGGTTTGGCATCATTGCACCGACCCAGGTTCATAAACGGGATGGAAGCGGCATCCTTTGGCTGTAAGCCTGAGCGTAGCCGAAGGCCAGCCAAAGATATAGCGTACAGCCCGAGTAACGAAATAGTTGTATTGACTTTGCTTTTCTAACTTATATCAACCGATCTTTTATCACCAACGTATTGGCTGCAATATCGTGCCAACACTGGTTTTTCTTATTGAGGAAACTGTATAAATAGCCAAAGAAAACAGGAATTACAGATAAGATTTTAGAAAAATTCCTGACTAGAGAAACACAAAAAGAAACCCGGCTTCCCTCTAAATCGGTTACTTTAATATTGAGAAGTTTTTTACCTATAGTGGCCTGACTGGCTGATGCTTCGGCAATGCTACCATAAATGAGTTTAATAATAAATATGGATGGAAATGGGATTAGAAAAGCCATAATCCGCTGATCTTTGCCTTCAATAAAAATATAACTCGTTAAAATGATAATGCTATATATTCCAAAAATAATAAAATGATCAATTACCGATGCCAACAGCCTTTGATCGAAAGCGGCAAAATATTGGGGTGCTGTTTTTTGATAACTAAAACCCAAAAGCTCACGCAATTCGGGAATTGCGTGAGCTTCTTTATAATCGTCCATTCCGGGTTTACGTATAAACGTATTCGCACTGATGTTTAAATCTTTCAGTTCGGTTAAACTATACGGCCCTTGTGGCTTTCCATTAATTACAACTATATATTGATCAGGATTCATTGGATTGGATCAGGATGATGAGATTTTGGGATTGTAAGATCAGCATTTTATAAAAATTTCTTCTACAAGAATCAACCTTACATCCCCCACCTTAAAACCTTCTGCCTTTTTAATATCTGCTTACTTCAAAGTTACTCAATCCGCCATCTAAATTAATAAAGATTTTTTTGGTTGAGGTTTTATAGTTTGAGGTTTCGTAAACACCATCACTCAATTTCTCAAAACCATCGAAATCTTTAGCTGATAAACCTGTTTTGGTTTTAATTCGGCAACCCGAGTTGGTAGGCACCTTAATGTTAACATCGGCAACGCCAGATTTCACAATTACGTCGGTTATTGGCAATAAATCTCCGAATTTAATATCCAAAGCTGCTGCCCCACCATCAAAGCGGAAGGTACGCACTTTGTAATTGGCAAAATCAAAATTTGCTTCGCCAGCTCCGAGTTTCATTAAAATATCCCAGTTGGCTTCTTTATTCAATTTAAAGTTAACATCGTTACCACCATCACCAAAATTCCATTTACTCTTTTTATCATCCATCTGGAAAGTAAGTACGATAGCGCTATCGGTAAGCAATTTCTTTAAAGAGAAGTTACCATGTCTTTTCTTTACGTCGGCATTAATCAACTCGGTTGTTTCACCATCAAGATTAAATGAAATGCCACCTCCGGAAATATTTAGTACTGTTTTTTTCGCATTATCTGCAGCTACAAATGGCTCAGATAAACTTAAGTGATTATATGAGGTATCACTATCGTCATCATCATCGTCGTTGTCGCCATCATTATGGTCGATATTAACATCGATATCTTTTTTGAAATGGTGCCCCCACCAGTTACCATGCTCGGGTACTTGCTGTCCTTTGTAAAAAAGGAACGACAAAGCCACTACTAAAACGCCAATAGAAATGATACTACCTGTTTGCGAGTTGTTTTTATTGAACAGGATATTTAAACCTGCTATAATTAAGAACACTGGCCAAAAGCTCCAAACGTTGCGCCAATAAAAGTTGATTACATCAAAGTTTTCGAGTAGAAGTACACCGCCAATAAAAAGCAGGATAATACCCCAAATTAATCTATCTAATTTCATTCTATTTATACTTGAGGGTTAGCGGATGTTGAATTATCATCTTTGTTAGCTGGTGCCGTAGGTTCATTTTCTACAATAGTTTCAGAAAAATCAGCTGTTTTTTGTTGTTCAGCTTCTTTTTGTTGTTCAGCCTCCTGTTGGTTCTGAAAAGCAGCCCAGTCATTCTTTCTTTTTGATTTAGCTATAATACTTACACCTAAGGCAATAAATATCAATGGCCACATGTACTTGAATAAATTGTGGATACTAAACCAGTCGGGTATAAAATCCATTTCGCGCATCAGGAAAAAACATCCTATTACTAGCAATATTAATCCGCCTATGGTGCGACCAGTATCGTTAGATTTATTGAATTTATTGAAATCGGGCTGTGTTTCGAAAGGCGTTTTTTGTCCACCATCAACAGGTTGTGTCCAATTCTGGTTTCCTTGGTTCGCTGGTCCTGCAAAAGGATCGGCAGTTCCAAAGGGTTGTGCATTTGGGTTTTTCTTGCCAAAGTAATCGTTAAATTTAGAAAATCTTGCTGCCGGATCATTATTAACCGGAACAATAATCCACATTACTATATAGGCAACTAAGCCACCTCCAGCCATAAATATAGCCGATAATGCAAACAATAATCTAATTATGGTAACCTCCACCTGCATATAATCTGCAAGTCCCGAAGCTACACCGGCAATCATCTTATCGTGTTCGTTTCTAAAAAGCTTCTTTTCCATAACGTTGTTCATTTTGTGTTTAAAAATCAAGCGGAGTAATCAAAACCTCGTCTACATTTACCCCTTTACTTAAGTTTAAAATGGTAAACAAAGTTTCTGCAATATCTTCAGGCTGTACAAATTTTTCATCCGGAATTGTTGTTCCTTCCCAGGATGAAGTTTTAGTAGAACCTGGCAAAAATGCAGTTACTTTAACATTGTGAGGTGCTAACTCTTGCCGCAATACATGATTAAGACTTAACATCGCTGCTTTTGTTACACTATAACTGCCTCCATTTTTTACAGGTGCTTTACTGGCCACCGAACAGATGTTGAATATATGGCCTCGCTTAGCTGAGCGCATTTTTTTTCCAAAAAATTTACTGATGTAATAACAGGCATTTGTATTTATATGCTGCTGTTTTTCGAAAGTTTCGTCATCCTCATCGAGCATGCTGCCAGGCAAAAAGATCCCCACATTATTTACTAAAACATCTACTTGATCAAGATTTATAGCAGTCGAATTTAAAAAAGCATACACTTCTTCTTTAACAGAACAATCTGCTGTCTGCGTAAAAATAGCATTCCCATAAGGGGTTAGTTCCTGTCGAAGCCTGTCAAGTTCATCTAAACCCCTTGCTACCAAAACTAAATCGTACCCATTTTGGGCTAATTTAGTCGCAATAGCTCTACCAATTCCTTTAGTTGCTCCGGTTATTACAGCTTTCATTTATTTATGGTTTAATTTTTGTTAACAAAAAACCATATTTATATTCAAAACCACGAATATTTTTACAATTAGCAAAGTGCTCCAAATTTTTATTGTTTCTTTGTAGTAGTATAGAACGATCATTTAAATTAAGCAAATACATACGGAATGAATTTTACCAATTTCGGCAGATACATCCTGCTACTCAAGTCTGTATTCAGAAAGCCGGAAAAACTGAAAATATACCTAAAAGAAATTGCCAAACAAATGGATTATGTTGGTGTAGGCTCTTTAGGTTTAATTGCTATCATCTCTACTTTTATTGGTGCAGTAATGACGCTACAAATTGCTTTCCAGTTGGTTAGTGATTTTATTCCAAAAACAATTATCGGTTCTGTAAACCGCGACTCGAGTATATTAGAGTTAAGCCCAACCATTAGTGCAATTGTACTGGCAGGAAAAATCGGATCGGCCATTTCATCAGAAATTGGTTCGATGCGTGTTACTGAACAGATTGACGCTTTAGAAATTATGGGTATAAATGCACCTGGCTACCTCATCCTTCCTAAAATTATTTCGGGCATAACCATGGTACCCATGCTGGTAATCATTTCTATGTTTTTAAGTATTACCGGTGGATATATTGGCGGTTCTATTTCGGGTGCTGTTACTCCTGCAGAATATATTCAAGGTATAACAACTGATTTTAATCCTTACACCATCACGGTTGCTTTGGTAAAGGCATTTGTATTTGGTTTCATTATTACATCAGTTCCAGCTTACGAAGGTTTTTATGTTCGTGGTGGTGCTTTAGAAGTTTCGCAGGCCAGTACAAGAGCAGTTGTAATTAGCTGTATCTCTATTCTTGTTTGCGATTATTTAGTTACTCAACTTTTATTGTAATGATCGAAATTAAAGATATTTATAAATCTTTCTCCGGAAATGATGTATTACAAGGCATTTCTGGAAAGTTTGAAGAAGGGGTAACCAATTTGATTATCGGTGGCTCCGGATCAGGAAAAACAACATTATTGAAATGCATGGTTGGTTTGCATCAGCCAGATTCGGGCTCGGTATTGTACGATGGCCGCGATTTTACGCCGATGACCTACGAGCAACGGATCGAAGTACGTAAAGAAATTGGTATGTTGTTTCAAGGTTCTGCCCTATTCGATAGTATGACTGTTGAAGAAAACATCATGTTCCCCTTAAACATGTTTACTGATCAGAGCAGAAAAGAAAAGCTTGAAAGAGTTGATTTTTGTTTGGAACGGGTAAACCTTGCAGGTAAAAACAAATTATTCCCGGCAGAATTATCGGGCGGAATGAAAAAACGTGTGGGTATTGCACGTGCTATATCTATGAACCCGAAGTATCTGTTCTGTGATGAGCCGAACTCAGGCTTAGATCCAAAAACGTCCATCGTAATTGATGAGTTGATTCAGGAAATTACCGAAGAATACAAAACCACTACTATTGTAGTAACACACGATATGAACTCGGTTATGGGTATTGGCGACTATATTTTATTCCTACACGAAGGAAAAAAATTCTGGGAAGGCAGCAACAAAGAAATTGCACATACTGATATTAAAGAATTAAACGATTTCGTATTCGCCAGCCGCTTTATGAAGGCAGCAAAAGATAAGTTTTAAGAAAATTCTTATATTTGTTTAGTTATGACAACGGCTACAAAAAATATCATTCACAAATTGGAAACCTTACCAGAAAGCATGGTAAACGAGGTAGAAGATTTTATTGATTTTTTAAAAGCTAAACATTCGAAGAGCTTTCCTAAATCGGCAAGTGAAAAAGCAAATGTTGTTGAAGAGCCAAAAAGCTTATATGGCGCTGCCAAAGGTACAATTCTTTATATTTCTGATGATTTTAACGAACCATTGGATGATCTCAAGGATTATATGTAATGCGTTTTTTGCTTGATACACACATATTCCTATTCTTTATTAATGGAGATAACTCAATTTCAAAAAAGATTATAGAGATCATAAACAATCCTGTAACAGAAAAATATATTAGCATTGTAAGCATTTGGGAAATTACAATAAAGACTAATATCGGAAAGCTAAAGTTAAAAGACGATATTAACTCAATTTATGAATTACTTGATAAGTACCGAGTAAAAATTCTTCAGCCTGCTAAAGATGACTTTACTACTTATTCTACATTACCATTAATACATAAGGATCCATTTGATAGACTTATTATAGCACAGGCACTAGCAAATGATCTAACCCTGATAACTGATGATCAATACATCAAAAGCTATCCAAATTTAAAGTTATTTTAAATACATGATACAATTACTTGCCCCAACCCACTGGAAAGACTATGAACTGATTGATTGCGGGGATTTTGAAAAATTAGAACGTTTTGGAAATGTAACCCTTATCCGTCCTGAACCACAGGCGGTATGGAAAAAAACATACTCAGAACAGGATTGGAAAAAAACGGCCAACATTACTTTCAGGGGCCGTTCGGCTACTTCTGGCGAATGGGTAAAGAAAAATCAATCTATTCCTGATCGTTGGCATGTAGAATATAAAAATGATGAAGTGGCCATTAAACTCCGCTTAGGTTTAACTTCTTTTAAACACGTGGGCGTATTCCCTGAGCAGGCAGTAAACTGGGATTTCATCTCTTCATCGATTAAAAAATTTAAAACGCCACAGCCTAAAGTTTTAAATCTTTTCGCTTATACTGGTGCGGCATCACTAATTGCCAATGCAGCAGGTGCTGAAACTACGCACGTAGATTCGATTAAACAGGTTGTTACCTGGGCAAACGAAAACCAGGAGCTTTCAGGCTTGAAGGATACCCGTTGGATGGTAGAAGATGCCTTAAAGTTTGTAAAAAAAGAATTAAAAAGAGGCAAAAAATACAACGGAATCATTTTAGACCCTCCTGCTTATGGCCACGGCCCTAATGGCGAAAAATGGAAACTGGAAGATCATATTCAGGAAATGATGCAGGATGTGGTACAACTGCTGGATGAAAAAGAACACTTCTTAATCCTAAATACTTATTCATTAGGGTTTTCGTCGGTAATTGTAGAAAATTTAATCCGTACCTCATTCCCATCAGTTAAAAACCTCGAAACCGGAGAACTGTTTCTACAAGCTACTTCGGGCATTAAATTGCCATTGGGTGTTTTTGGCAAATTCTGTAATGTGTAAATGTTGATTACTTTATTTTAAACTACCAGATTTCCACCCTACTTTCATCAAAACAGATTCGGAAACTGTCTAAACTTTAATTATCTATATAATATTTATGAAATTCCCTCAATTAGCAGGCACACTAATACTTGGTTTTGCCGCAATCAGCTTATTTGCCAACTGTAATTCAGACGGTAAGAGCAGTGGCGGTATCGGCAAAATCTTCTCTTCTGATTCAACTAAAAAGAAAACGGACTCAACGGTAAACGTAATGAAACCTGTTGATCCAAAGCTTTACGATTCGTTGGTGAAAAAACTGGCAAACGGAGATACTACCGGAAGATGGCCAGTAAAAAAACAACCATATCCTTTGGCGGGAGCCATTTTACCTTTTAAACGCATCGTTGTTTATTATGGAAACCTACATTCGAAAAAAATGGGTGCGCTTGGCGAATATGCGCCTAAAGAAATGTGGAAACGTTTAAATGCTGAGGTTAAACATTGGGAAAAGGCTGATCCCTCTACCCCTGTACAACCAGGATTACACTATATTGCTGCAGTAGCAAGTGGAACACCGGGGAAAGATGGAAAATACATCAACAGAATGGGCAACAAACAGATTGATTCTGTTTTGAAAATTGCCAAAATGCAGCCTAATACCATTGTATTTTTAGATCTTCAGGTAGCTTTAAGCACAATAAAAGCCGAGTTACCTCATATCGCAAAATACCTGGAATTGCCATACGTTCATTTAGGTATCGACCCTGAATTTTCGATGAAAGACGGAACATTGCCAGGCAAAAAAATCGGCACCTACGATGCTGCCGATGTTAACTATGTAACCGGATATTTAGCAGATATTGTTAAAAAATACAACTTGCCTCCAAAAGTATTTGTATTGCACCGTTTTACAAAGAAAATGGTAACGAATTCTGCTAATATTAAATTACGTCCTGAGGTTCAGGTTGTGGTACATATGGATGGATGGGGCGAACCTGAATTGAAAAAAGGCACCTACCGCCACTTTATACAGGGCGAGCCTGTACAGTTTACTGGCTTTAAATTGTTTTACAAAAATGATCTAAAGAAAGATCCGAAGCGTTTGATGACTCCAGAAGAGCTGTTAAAGCTTACACCAAAACCGATATATATTCAATATCAATAAAAGTAGAAGCCTGTAATCGTAATTACAGGCTTTTTTGTTTTCATGCTATATAAGATACATTTTGTGATGTATTTATCAATTTCATTTAGTTAATTTTTAATCACAGATACACACAGATTCTTATATCTGTATGCATCCTTTTTTATCTGTAGTTAATTAAGATTACCTAGTCTTAAGGATATTGAAGTATTTATCCTAAAGCGCTGTCCAAATAGCACCTCCTTAAAACTTATAGGAATAATCGATACCCAACCAATCTTTAATATCAAAAAAATGTCTTTTTTTGATTGATCTAAAAATTGGAATAGATTTTATATACGTAGGATATGCAAACAGCAACATTTGGCGGCGGCTGCTTTTGGTGCACCGAAGCCGTTTTTCAGACGTTAAATGGAGTAAGCCAGGTTACATCAGGCTATATGGGGGGAGATTTAAAGCATCCTACCTATATGGAAATTTGTAACGGCGATACCGGACACGCAGAAGTAATTCGAATCTCATTCGATGAAAGTGTTATTTCGTTCAATGAGCTTTTATTGGTATTCTTTAAAACCCATAATCCAACAACTTTAAATAGGCAGGGTAATGATGTTGGCACGCAATACCGCTCGGTGGTTTTTTATGAAAATGAAGATCAGAAAAAACAGACGGAGAAAATGATCGAAGATTTAACCCAACAACATATTTTCGATAAGCCCATTGCGACAGAAGTTTCTCCTATAGCCGAATTTTATGAGGCTGAAGATTATCATCAAAACTATTTTAGCAACAATCAGGGGAAACCTTATTGTGCATTTGTGATACAACCTAAACTTAATAAGTTTGCTACTGATTTTAAAGATAAAATTAAACCAGCGCTTTTGGAATAATTAAATTTCGAAAGTAAGTAAAGCATGTTGGCTTGCCGTATGAATATCTCTCCAAACCCTATTAATTTCTGATTCCTTTTTTGCAGCCGCTAAGCCACAGTATGGGAATAAAGTAGCTGCCGATTTCCAACAGGCATGGGCCAATTTACGACTGATTGAACTCACCTCCATTAAGATATCCTCATTAATTTCACCATCGCCCATTAACTGATTCCAGGACTCCTCAAACGCATGGTAGAATTTGGCACGAAGACCTAGTACCTCTTCTTTACAACGGTTAAGTTCGTTGTTAAAGAACAAAATTTGCGCTTCATTATATCTCCCCAATCCAGAACGCGAGTAAAAAGATTGCTCTACCAGTTTGATAAAATGATTGGTCATCCCTAAACTGTTTACTGTTAACGTGGTTTCTGCGAGCTGTAAAAAGGGATAATCAAAGCCTGAATCTGCCACTTCAATATGCTGGTTAATTTTAAAGGTCCTATTTTCGTCGACGTTTAAATCACAAACTTCAAAGGCATGACTGCCTGTTGCAATTAAACCAAAGTAAGACCATCCGGGTAAAATATTTACTTCCTCCTTTTTAAGGATAAATGATTTTATTTCAGGTTCTCCATTTTCATCTAAAATATCATCACCATTTTCGTTTTTAAGCGTGCAATTGGCTGTAAATATAGTGGCGTGCAATGCCCCGCTGGCATAGCTCCATTTTCCATTGAGCAGATACCCACTTTGCGTTTTAATGGCCACCCCACCAACGGCACCACTCCCGGCAAAACAAACTTCACGATCAGCAAAAATCTCTGCAGCCAATTTAGGATTTAAAAATCCGGCAAACCAGCCTGCACCTGCACAGAGTGTAATGGTCCAGCCTAAACTTCCATCAGCTTCAGCCAATTCTTCCTCCAATCTTAAAATTTCAGGAAGTTTTTTGTTTGGTCCGCCATAAATTTCGGGCACAAAAAGCTTAAACCAATTTTCCTGATAGGCCAGTTCTAAAATTTCGGGATGAAGTTTACCCATTTCTTCAGAAAGCGCTGCATAAGCTTTTACTTTTTCTTGCCAGGTGATGCTTAATGTTTCTTGCATGATTATTTTTTGCTTTACCTAGGAAGGTAATTAAGCCAATTTGAGTCTACTTTTGTTTATGATCTTCTTCCAGTCTAAAAATCCAAATATGGCTACGGTGAATAAAAATGTAGTTAAACAGGCCATGAGTGGAAGCTTTTTATGAAACAGCAATGGAATGGCAACAATATTCGAAATGTTCAGGAATATCCAGTTTTCTATTTTACGCTTGGCCAACAGCCACATACCTGCCCACGCTGTTGAAGATACAAAGGCATCAAAAACAGGCACATCCGAATCGGTATAATGCCTCAATACAAGATAAAGTACGCCGAAACCAATCACAGAAATTAAAACAGCAATGGTTAATTCTTTATTGCTCGACCATGAAACCTGATTTTCTCCGTCCTGTTTTCTTTTCTTCCAGATGATCCATCCGTAAACGCTCATCACCAGATAATAAATGCTCAGTAAGGTTTCTGCATACAGCTTTACATTTAAGAGTAGAAACATCGATAACAGGATCGAAATTATTCCTGTTGGATAAAGCCAGATACTATTCTTCTTCGCCAGTAAAACTTCAGATACCCCAAAACCTACAGCCAACCATTCGATTAATGAGGTGTGTAAAATCTGCTCCTGAAAAAGCTTAAACCAATCTTGAAAATTCATTTACAATAATTTGCCTTGCAGCCAGTAAAAATAATTAGATCCTGTTTTCGGGGCGAAACAGTTTTGTAAATTTTAACCTCTTCCTACGGCGGCATTACCCGCATCAGGTTCATTAGAAGGTGTAAGGTTTGGGGGTGTAGGGCCTAAGGCTAAACCCTATACCTTAAACCTTTTGGCTTAAACCTCTAAATGGGTATAATCTCAGCAAATTGAAGGCAACAGACATTGCAAGATCAAAAAGCACCCCTTTGAGCAAGGCAAATATAAGAAATAATAATCAGTGGCCGCGTATCTGTTCAGATTCATCCAGATGATCAAATACAAGGAGCTTCGCTTTAAAATAGCATTATATAACTATAATTAATTAATTTCGAAGCAGCAAATTTCAAAAAAAACCTTGTTTTTTGTTTTTACAACACAAAGGAAACAACTATAAACTATTTTAATACTAAAAACCATGATAAACCTTAATATTAAAAAAGGTAAATTATTTAAACTCCCCTTTTTATTAATTCCATTGGCTTTTTCTGCTTTTGCACAAGAAAAAAATGAAGCCGCTAAAACCATTCCTGTATTTAAAGATGGTGAAGCACAAATTGTAACCTTATTCGATACGCCCGACAAGTGGATCCGTACCGATTTATGGGTAGAAACAACATTTGATACTGACGGCGATGGGAAACCTGACCGCATGCATGTTGATGTTACACGTCCCTACCAAACCGAAACAGAGGGACTAAAATTACCTGTCATTTACGAATCAAGCCCATATTACGCCGGAACGGCCGGAAACGATAAAGGTGTATTTTGGGATGTAAAGCACGAAATTGGCGAAAAATCTGCTGTAACTCGTGTACACCCAGAGGTAACACGCACGGGCAAAAGACCAATTATCTCAAACTCTTTAATTAGAGAATGGGTTAAAAGAGGTTTTATTATAATACACTCTTCCTCGCCAGGTACCGGACTTTCGCAAGGGTCTCCAACAGTAGGTGGAATAAACGAATCGTTAGCACCAAAAGCCGTTATCGAATGGCTGGGGGGAAAGGATAATGGTTATACCACTGCTGATGGGAACGAAAAAGTTAAAGCTTATTGGAGTACGGGAAATGTTGGAATGACAGGAACTTCGTATAATGGGACAATCCCGCTTGCAGCGGCAACTACCGGCGTTGAAGGGCTAAAGGCCATCATACCTATCGCGCCAAATACCTCTTACTATCATTATTATCGTTCAAATGGCTTAGTAAGAAGTCCTGGCGGTTATTTAGGAGAAGATGTTGATGTTTTATACGATTACATACACAGTGGCGCAGAAGATAAAAGAGCATATGCAAATAAAACAATAAGAGATGAAGAAATGGCCCAGGGAATGGATCGTATAACTGGTGATTACAATAAATTTTGGGCAGGTAGAGACTATTTAAATGCCATGAAACCCATGAAAGCGGCCTTACTGATGTCGCACGGCTTTAATGACTGGAATGTAATGCCTGAACATAGCTATCGAATTTATAAAGCGGCTGAAGCCAAAGGTTTACCCGTACAAATTTATTATCACCAGCAAGGACATGGTGGCCCGCCTCCAATGAAAATGATGAACAGGTGGTTTACCCGTTATTTGTTTGGAATTGAAAACGGTGTGGAGAAAGATCCCAAAGCCTGGATTGTGAGAGAAAATCAACCTAATTCGAATCCAACACCATACGCCGATTATCCAAACCCAGATGCCAGTAATGTAAAACTTTACCTTGGAGCAGGAAGAAAGAACCATGGAAGCCTATATACCACTAAACCACAGAAACAATCTGCAGAAACTTTAGTAGATGATGTTTCTTTTTCGGGCAGTGAGCTGGCAAAAGCCGAAAATTCAGAACATCGCTTGCTTTATGTAAGTCCTACATTAAAAGAAGCAGTTCATTTATCAGGCTTAACACAGTTTACCGTTAAGTTGGCCAGCAATAAACCAGCAGCTAATTTCTCCGTTTGGTTGGTTGCTTTACCCTGGACAGAAGGAAATGGTGTAAAATTAATGGATAACGTAATTACGCGCGGATGGGCCGATCCTCAAAACAATAAATCGTTAACTGAAAGTGCGCCTTTAACACCCGGTAAATTTTACGAGCTCAAATTTAATCTTCAGCCGGATGATCAAATTATACCCGCAGGTAAGAAAATTGCCTTAATGATTTTTTCGAGTGATAAAGAATTTACGCTTTGGCCAAAAGCCGGAACTCATCTAACCATTGATTTAAATGGAACCACACTTACATTACCCGTAGTTGGTGGGATTAGTGCATTTGAAAAAGCGACAAAATAGTGCCGCTTCATTAAAATAAATTTTAGCCAATATAGCACCATAAATCACACGATTTCTGATGCTATATTGTTTTTACTATCCCTAACAGTTATTGAACTACGCGCGCTTAAAGAGCTCTCCTCCAAAGGAGTTCCTTCGGAACACTATGGTAGGGATAACGATCTTAGTAATATTTAAAATAATCCCAGCTGCCCTTTGTCATCAATATCGATATCGTCAGGATTGGTGATCTCGAAATCTATCTTTTTGGCAGGTTTTTCTTCTGCTTCGGGTTTATCGTCGGTTTTAACTTCTTTTTTAACAGGTTCGGCTTCTGGCTTAGACTTTTCTACTAATGGCTTTTCTACAGTAACAGGTTTTTCTGGCTTAACCACAGGCACTTCTTTAGGTTCTTCTTTGCGTTCGAACTTTGGTTTTGGCTGCGCTACAACAGGTTTGTCTATTACCTCTTCCGGCACTTCTGGTTCTGTTACGGTTTCCTCGTTCGCAATCGCCTCTTCGCTTGTAACCACCTCATCTAGTGTTTCTTCAGCATCCTCTTCCTCGTCAATTGTTGCTTCCTCAACCGCCTCAATTTCTATCTCAGGCTCTTCTAACACTACTTTTTGAACGTCGTGCGGCGACAGTCTATTGCCATTTGCTTTTAGTCCTTTAACATCAATCAGTTCTGCTAAGGTTAAATCCAATGTTTCTGGGATTTGGGTTTTACCTTTTAAAACATCAACAATAATTTTTGCTGCCGAATTTGAAGTAAGGAACAACAACCTCGATTTCTGCTCCTCACTAATGAAAATGGTTTTCCTACCATTAGCTTGCAGTTCGAATGCAAAACGTTTAATAAAATAATTTTGTGCTTTGCCTTCAAAATGGACTGCGGCAAAAATCTTCTCCGGATCAAACTTCTGGATCAAGATCAGGCCGTCATCAAAGTGGTTACTCAATTCGAAAGAACTTAACTCATAGAAGCCATCTTTATGTACTTGTAAAATACGATCGTCGCCATCAAATTCACCCAGGTATTTCCCACGGCCATCAACATTTAAGCGTTTTAATAAATCATCATACCAGATTTTCAGTCCAGATAAAGTAGAAACTCCTTTGCTCTTCAGAATGATTTTTTTGACCGGATATTTCGAAATGATATTCCCCTGCGAGCCACGTCCTTTAATGGCCACTTCTGCAAAATCCTGATCGAACTGAAGCTTGCGCAATTTAGAGTGCGGTTTTAATGCAACATTTACTATCTCAGCTTCTCCGTTCGGATTGGCTGTAAAATATAAAACCTTCGAACCTTTCGATCCCTTGGTTAAATCGTATTCTTTATCGCGTGTTACCCCAACTACAGCAAACCTTTTAATATACGAAGTACCACTTGCACCATCTTTATAAACCATGTTGTAAATGGTACGCTCATCGTTTTTCTTAAATACCTGGGCGTGTATAATGCCTTTACCTACAAAGGTTTTATCGGCTACCTTGGTGATAATGCATTTACCATCCTCACGGAAAACAATTACTTCGTCTATATCCGAACAATCGGCCACAAATTCATCTTTACGTAAACCCGATCCGATAAATCCGTCCTCACGGTTCATGTACAGTTTTACATTCGCCAATGCAACTTTCGATGCTTCTACGCGATCGAACAAACGGATTTCAGTTTTACGTTCTCTTCCTTTTCCGTATTTATCTTTCAGTTTCTGGTACCAGGCAACAGCGTAATCGGTAAGGTGTTTTAAGTGGTTTTTAACTACTTTAATTTCATCTTCCAGGTTTTTCATCTGCTCATCGGCCTTTTTCACATCAAAACGGGTGATGCTACTCATTGGCTTATCAATCAGCTTCTTAAAATCCTCAGGTAAAATTTCGCGGTAAAGCGATGGCTTAAACGGATCAAATAAAATGTGTAATACCTCAACTACGGTATCAAAGTTGGTTGAGTTTTCATATTCAGGATTTTTGTACATCCCCTCCTGAATAAATATTTTAAGTAAAGAACTAAAGAAAATCTTCTCCTGCAACTCGTGCAAGCGGATCTCCAACTCTCTTTTTAATAAATTTTTAGTGTGTTTTGTATTTTCAATCAGGATATCGTTCACACTCAAAAAGAGTGGCTTATCCCCTTGAATAATACAGGTATTTGGCGAAATAGACACCTCACAAGCCGTAAAGGCATATAGTGCGTCAATGGTTACATCAGGCGAAATACCTGGTGCCAAGTGCACTACAATTTCTACATTGGCCGCGGTGTTATCCTCAATCTTTTTGATTTTGATTTTGCCTTTATCATTGGCCGATAAAATACTATCAATAACAGAACCCGTTGTGGTGCTAAACGGGACTTCAGTAATCACCAAAGTCTTTTTATCCTTCTCGGTTATTTTTGCGCGCACACGGATTTTACCTCCACGCTGCCCTTCATTATAATTCGAGAAATCGGCCATACCGCCCGTAAAGAAATCGGGCAATATATTCGGCCGCACACCTTTCAGCGCTTCTATCGAGGCATCCAGCAATTCGATAAAATTGTGCGGCATTACCTTGGTAGCCAAACCCACGGCAATACCCTCAGCACCCTGTGCCAATAACAAAGGGAATTTAACCGGTAAAGTTATTGGCTCATTATTACGCCCGTCATAACTTAACTGCCACTCGGTAGTATCAGGGTTAAACACCACATCGTTGGCAAATTTTGATAAACGTGCCTCGATATAACGTGGTGCTGCAGCACTATCGCCAGTAACCGGATCCCCCCAGTTACCCTGCATATCAATCAATAAATCTTTTTGACCAATCTGCACCATCGCATCGCCAATAGATGCATCACCATGCGGGTGATATTTCATGGTATTACCGATTACATTGGCCGCCTTATTAAAACGTCCATCATCCATCTCTTTAAGCGAGTGCATAATGCGCCGTTGAACAGGCTTAAGTCCATCGTTAATGTGCGGAACTGCCCTATCGAGAATTACATAAGACGCATAATCGAGAAACCAGTTTTCGTATAAACCGTTGATTGGGGTTATGGTATGTTTGTGCTCTTCGTTTACGTTTTGATCTAATTCTTCACTCATTTATTTACAAAAATTGGCAGCCGTAAATATAATAAAAATGATTTCATAGAATGAAGAGAGGTTATTCACATTTCGAGATGGGAAATTCGTTTTTAATGACCTGACGATTTATGTATTGGCCACGGAGGCACGGAAATCACGGAGTATATTTCGTCATCTCGACCGTAGCGGAGAGATCTTTAAATTCAAATTGAACAATTTCATCCTATCGGCTGGTGTCTCACCTGCCGAAATCTAAATTTGTTTGTATTGATTTAGAAAGCAGGGTTCCGTAAATTTTGTTTAATGTTTCCTCCGGCTTTCCGATGCGATCTTTTTTGCCCTCCAGCTCAGCCCAAGGCAGCAAAAAAGGATCTTCTCTTCAATCCGGTTTAGAAAAATAGTTTCGTGGTGCTATTTAGGGTTGCAGGGTGCATAGAAAGACCCATAGACGCTATTTGAAATTAAAAATAAAAAACAATTATAGGGTCAGCCGAGCTTATATTCCCTTATATATCTTATATGGTAAAAGAGGCAAGAAAAAGATCCTTCACTGCGTTACCATTGACGTTATTTTGTAATCATTTAAATATGACAGGTTTGTGCCAACTGTGTATGCCCGCCCAACTAGGCCCGTAGCACCATATCCTCGTTCTACTTAAATCCGGCCTAACAAATTTTTCGGGCTCCACCGAAACAGCCAACCTACTAACTTCGAACGAAAAATTTTCAGCCGGTGTTTTTTGTTTTTTCATGGGCTTTTATGTTTTTAACGGCATTCAAGCTAGCTACGCTGGTCTTTTTGACACCAAAAAGAAAGAGCCCATCGGCGGCGGTGAGCCGAGGAAAGCATGAGCTGTATGGTAAAAAAATAATCAATTATATACGTCATTAATATTGACTTTTATACAATAAATTAATCCTCAGGATAACAAATCATTTGGTTATTCCACCCCCAACAGCACGCCCGAAACATTCCATGCGCTTGAGCTCGAACCTTCTGGTTTACCCATCGGGATGGTTACTTTTATGGTATGCGGTCCGGCTTTTAAATCACCCAAACTTATCCATTCGGGATTGGTAACTGTGCCTGGACACCAGTTAGAACGGCTTAAATCTGACGAGGAAAGACCCGTTTCGAAATTTCCAGAGGCAGGATTCGACAATCGGTACGAACCGCAATCCTGGCGCCATGGCGTAAAAGCGAATGTTTCTTTTTCATCCAGCCAGATGGTGTTTTTCCGTGGTACAAACTCATCGCCATTTCCCCAACCACCATGGCCTGTTGTAATGTAGCGTAGTTTTGCATCTTTTAGGTCTTTTGCTAAGGTGAAAGAAACTTCCAACCCTTTATCGCTGCTAAACATAGTTGCATATTCTTGTCCAGCCATTTCCATTACGTTGGTCGAATTAAATAAAGGCAAAATTACTTCTTTGGCTTCTTTTTGTCTTCCTCCATTATGCAGTGTTATATTTAAAGAAACTTTATGACCGCCCTTATCATAGTTACCAACAAAAACAGCTATCCAAACTTCTTTTCCATTTACCAGCGGGAACAGTTCTGAAACATCCTGTCTGTAATAAACTTTCTCCGCCCAATTTTTATCCTTCAGTTTTAAATTATTGTATTTACCCACACCGAAAGGGGTAAAAAAGCGCATCAACTCTATAACGGGATTATAATTTGCTGTAGCCACAACACCCTGGTATTTCTTTCCATTACCATTGTCGTAAACCGGCAGGTCTTTAACAGAATTTTTAAGTGCATCCATTAAACTGATCTGTTTATCGGTTGGGATGATAAATACCGATCCTGTTCTATCATAAGCATCGCCGTTCGATTGTTCGGTTAAATCGACAAAAACATTCGGGTCGGACTGAAGCTCAGGAAATTTAACTTTCCTGGCAATCACGGTCCCTCCCGCAAAGCGGAATACAGAATCGTTCGATTGTGGTTTATCTATAAAATTGATCGTTTCGTTATTAAAAACACTTAGCGTGGTAAACCTGCTTTTCCAAAGCAAATCTTTATACGTTAATGCATCGGTAAGCTTAGCACTTATTTTTTGGAGATCGATCAATTTCGAATTTTTAACTTCTTCAATTTTTGTAGCCGTTACAAAGCTACTGCCGTTACGCACCTGCTCTAAAACCAAACCAAGGTTCTGGCCCAAATTGGTTGGTGCCGCTTTAATACCTGCTTCAATAGTGTACCAAAGATCAATTCTATTCGAATTAACTACCGTGGTGGCCTTTTTGCAGGTATAACCCAAAATCACTTTGGTTTCGTTGCTCAACTCAAAAGTTTGCTTGCCAATTGCAAGGCTATCGGCAGTTGCAATCTGCTTATCTATACCTAAATCGGCAACCTGAAACAAAATTTGTGCAGGTTTCGTAACAATGCTTTGTTCGTAAGGATACTTTGCTTTACGATCGAGAATAGCTGCATAGCTAATTAAATTCTGGCTTGCTGAAGCCATTACCACAGTTGGATTGCGGTCTTCCTTCGGCTTTCCATCAGCGGAGCGGAAGTAAACTATTTTATAAACCGCATTATTTTTAAGGACGATCTGCGCATTTGCGCCAAAAGAAATAAAAAGGGAGAAAACGAGGGTGTAGAGTTGCTTCATTATGGCTAAAAAACCAAATATAAGTATAAAAGTCGGAGGTCCGAGGTCGGGAGTTAGAACTACATTCTAATAGAAATTCGTCATTGCGAGGAGGAATCCCGAATGTTCGGGAAAGCAATCTTACAACCATGGGTCATAGCGACCGCATTAAGATTGCTTCGTCGGCTGAAAAAGCCTTCTCGCAAAGACGACCTGTCGAGAGATGCCTCCCCGCCTATCTTTCCAACCGATCCTCAACAAAAGCAAAAGGCAGTAAACTCTTTACACTGGGCACTTTTAATACTTCTCCGTTCAAACAGTAAAAAATCACCTCAATCGGCGTATTTTGCTTGCGCTCAAACTCTGCCATCACCTGCAAACAACCTCCGCAAGAAGTAACAGGCTTTAAAATCTCAAAATTATCAGTTTGGGCAGTAATAGCCATACTTTCAATAACTGCGTTTGGATAGGTAGCACCAATGGTAAAAAGGGCAACACGCTCTGCACAAAGTCCAGATGGGTAGGCTAAATTTTCCTGGTTGCTGCCTAATATCGTTTCGCCAGAGGCCAAACGGATTGCTGTACCCACCCTGAATTTAGAATAAGGAGAATATGAAGTATTTAAAGCCTCTGCTGCAAGTTCGCAAAGTGTTCTGTCTGCCACTGTTAATTCTGTAATACTTTCGTATTGTTCAAAAGTTATATTTAGATTTATTGAATTCATTTGTAACTAATTAGGAAACCGCCAATATTAAATTTTTATAGCGGGCGAACAATTTAAGTTATTTTTTGTATTATTTAGTAAAACATGCCTTAAAATTAATTTTAATGGCATGCTTTTGGCATTTATCAAACACCAAACACGCTTAGCTTTGAATAAATACGTACGCAAAAGTCTAAAAATTTTATTGTGGGTAATTGCTTCCATCATCATTCTGGTTGTTGGTTTGGCGCTATCTTTAAATATTCCGGCAGTTCAGAATTTTGTTAAAGACAAAGCTATTAACTATCTTAAAAACAAAACCAAAACAGAGGTAAGTTTAGAGAGCATTAAAATTGCGCTGCCAAAAGATGTGGTTTTGAACAAATTTTATATTGAAGACCGTAAGGGCGATACCTTATTATATGCTGAAAAACTTGCGGTTGATATCAGCTTATTCAAACTGTTAAAAAACACCATCGAGATCAATAATATTGAACTAAAAAATGTACGCGCCAATGTGAAGCGCATCACTCCCGATACTACATTTAATTTTTCATTTCTGGTGGATGCCTTTGCAAGCGATCAGAAAAAACCCGAAGAAAAAATAAAAAAAGATACCACCTCTACCCTCAAATTCTCTGTCGATAAAGTTTCATTTGAAGATATAGGCATTAACTATCGTGATGATGTTGCGGGAAATGATGTGAAATTATACCTGGGTGCCTTTAAAACCAAAATCAAAGATTTCGATTTAGCCAATCAGCACTACGTAATTAAAGAATTAAGTTTAGTGAACACTTCTTTACGTTATCTGCAGCAAAAACCACTAGTTCACCTGGTGCAGCACATTACAAACAGTGTTGATAGCAGCGAGAAAGAACAAGGCAAACTGCCATTAATAGAAGTGCAGAACTTCATTTTTAGTAAGGTAAAGGTAAATTACGACGATCAGTTATCGACCACCAAAGCCGTTGCCGATGTAAACGATCTGGGCCTGGTAAACCTAAAAGTAGATTTAACCAACAGTAAGTATGCTGTTGATGATGCCCATTTAAATAAATCGAATATCCTTTTTGCTTTTAAACCTGCACCAAGTAACGATTTAAAGAAAGTTAAAGATACCGTAGTTCCCGAAAAATCGCCTTTGGGTTTAATTATTAAGAACATCAGTTTGGCCGATAATAATGTACAGTTTGATAATATTGGGGCAAAGCCTATCACTAAAGGCATGGACTTTAACCACCTTAAAATTACCCAGCTAAACTTAGGCGCCAGTGATGTAAGTTATAGCGCCGCTGGCATAAAAGCCAATGTTAAAAATGGATCGTTAAAGGAAAAAAGTGGTTTTGTACTGGATCAGCTGAGAGGCGATGCGGTGTATAACGACAAACAGATCAAACTGAGCAATTTCATTTTAAAAACACCTAATACTTCAATCGAAAATGCGACTGAATTAAATTTTACCTCGATGGAGGATTTAACCAAACATCCTGAACGCGTAAAATTGAATTTGACCTTTAAAAACACAAGCATTGGTTTAAAAGATGCTGGCTTTTTCAGCGATGCCGTTCCAGCAAATTACCGCAACGAAAAAATAAAACTAACAGCAGATGTTAATGGCTATCTGAACAACCTGAATATCCCAAAACTGCAGATCAGTGGGTTAAAAAATACGCAGATAGATATCAGTGGAAAAGCGAAAGGTCTACCTGACATCAAAAAAACCTATCTCGATTTAAATATCAAAAAGTTACATCTAACCAAAGGAGATATTTTGGTGGTAGTACCCAAAAAATCGCTGCCACCAACGATCGAATTGCCAAATGTAGTTGATGCGAAAGGCACATTTAAGGGTTCAATGACCGATTTCAACACTAACCTGAATATCAACACCGATATGGGTGGAGCGATTTTGGTAGCCGGTATGAAAGGACCAAAAGGTAAGGAAAGTTATAAGGCCGACATTAACTTAAACAACTTTAATGTGGGCAGGCTATTAAAAATGCAACCTAAACTGGGTAGGATTTCGGTTAAGGCAAATGTGGCAGGCACAGGACTCGATCCTAAAAAAATTAATGCAAAGTTTAACGCCAAAGTGATTAGTGCTTATTACAACAAATATACCTACCGTAATTTAAGCCTTGCCGGGAATTACAGTAATCAGAACATCAGTATTAAGAGTAGCATGCCCGATAGCAATGCCAACTTTAATTTAGATGCTAAAGTGAATCTGGCAGGAAAATATCCTGCTGTAAAAGCCGATTTAAACTTAAAGCAGGTAAACCTGCAGGCATTGAACTTTAGTCCAACGGTATTAAGTGCAGCAGGTATAGTTAAAGTAGACCTCGCTACCGCCGATGCTGATTATTTAAATGGGTCGGTTGATATTACGGGCTTACAATTGGTAAAAGACAAACAAAAAATCAATGTAGATACGATTTCCATCCGGGCTAAATCAACTGCGACAGAAAACGAGCTGACCTTAAAATCTGAAATACTATCAGCAAAAATTGATGGCAAGTACCAGCTCACCAAAGTTGGCGACGCCATTATCAACGAAATTAATAAATACTACGCCTTTGGTACCGTTGCTAAAGTTCCCGACCAAAGGCTAAGGTTTTTTGTACAGGTTTACGATTCTAAATTATTAAAGGAATTTGTACCCGAATTAACGGTATTCAAACAATCGCAGTTTTATGGATTAATCGATACACAAAAAGACAGCTTACAGATTAAAGGGAATTTCCCACAGGTGGTTTATGGCGATTTTAAGGTAGATACTACGGTTTTAAACATCAATAATGATAACAATAAACTGGCTTATAGTTTAACGGTTAAAAGTCTCCAAAGCCCAGCTATTGCACTCTTTAATACGGAAGTAAGTGGCGATGCTTCAAATAATAATTTAGGCGTTAACATCTTCTTGCGAGATAGAAAGCTTAAAAATAAATATGTAATTGGTGGTACCTTTCAATCGATTAATAAGGATTTCAAATTCACTTTAGATCCGCAAAAATTATTGCTCGATTATCAAAAATGGGTGGTTTCGCAAGATAACTATATTCAATTTGGTGCATCAGGCATATTGGTTAACCAGTTCCAGATTAGTAATAGTGGTCAATCACTTTCCATCAATAGTAATCCTACCGAACCAAATGCGCCCTTGGCAGTAGAATTTAAAGATTTCCAATTAGAAACCTTAACCAAATTTGCAGAAACCGATACCACTTTGGTCGGTGGTCGATTAAATGGAACCGCAAACGTTAAAGATTTGGCCAGCACACCAAAATTTGAGGCAAATTTAACCATCGATCAGTTGCGTTATCAAAAAGATCAACTGGGCACTTTACGCCTGGCCGTAAACAACAATACCGAAAATGCCTTTGAGGTAAATGTTGCTTTAACTGGGGTGCACGAGTTAAGGGTTAACGGCTTCTATTATACTGCACCAGAAAGCGCTTTAGATCTTACGGTAAACATCGATAAGATTGAAATGAAAAATATAGAGAGTTTATCTGCAGGTCAGCTTAAACGTGGTACTGGTACCTTAACAGGCGCGTTAACAGTTAAAGGTGCACTAACAGCTCCGAAAATACTGGGCGATTTAACTTTCAATAATGCAGGCTTTAATGTGGCTTATGTAAATTCATATTTCCGCATGCCTAACGAAAAGATTTCATTCACAAACGAAGGCATCAGTTTTAACAATTTTACACTCCTTGATTCCTTAAATCAAAAAGCAACCATCAATGGAAAAGTTTACACCACCGATTTTAAAAATTACCGTTTCGGTTTAGATATCCGAACAAACAATTTCAGGGCAATCAATTCGACCGCAGCTGATAATGATATGATTTACGGAACAGTATTCTTAACCAGCAATATTAAAGTACGCGGAGATTTGAACCAGCCAGATGTAAACATGAATGTTAATGTAAATAAGGGCACAAAGTTTTTCTTTGCTTTGCCTTCAAGTGATCCGGCGATTATTGACCAGGAAGGTATAGTACAGTTTATTGATGCCGATGCACCTCCTTTTAACGGACAAAAAGCTTTAAAAGTTGATAGCATCAGTAAATCACCAATTAAAGGTTTAAACCTCGTAGCGGCTGTAAAAGTAGATCCAGAGGCAGAACTGAATGTGGTTGTAGATGCATCTACTGGCGATAATTTAAAAGTTAGGGGCGATGCAGACTTAAATGTAACGATGGATCCAAGCGGTAAAATTAGCGTGACCGGTCGCTATGAAATAGTTGATGGTTCATACAATTTAACGCTGGCTGTTGTAAAAAAAGAATTTAAACTGGTTAAAGGCAGTACCATTGTCTGGACAGGTGAACCTACTTCAGCTACTGCAAATATTACGGCTTTATACGAAGTTAATGCTGCGCCTATCGACCTGTTAAACCAGCCAGATCTTTACGAGGCGAGAACAAAATTGCCTTTTCAGGTTTATTTGATGATAAAAGGGGAATTATTAAAACCAACCATTTCATTTAAGCTCGATCTGCCAGAAAATGAACGTGGCGCTTTAAATGGCCAGGTTTACACCAAATTGATTAATGTAAACCGCGATGAAAGTGAGTTGAACAAACAGGTTCTTTCTTTACTTGCCCTAAACAGGTTTATTGCGAATAATCCTTTTCAAAGCTTGGCCGGCGGCGGTGGCGGCGTTTCTACCCTTGCCCGTTCGAGTGTAAGCAAACTGTTAACGGAACAATTGAATAATTTAACCTCCGATTTAATCCAGGGTGTTGATCTTAACTTCGGTGTAAATTCATCCGAAGATTACTCAACAGGTTCGATGCAGCAAAAAACAGATCTGGAGGTTGGCTTATCGAAAAAACTGTTGAATGACAGATTAACCGTAAGCGTAGGAAGCTCTTTTGCTTTAGAAGGACCACAGGCTCCAGGGGAAAAATCGACCAATATTGCAGGAAACGTGAACGTAGAATATGCGCTTTCTGCTGATGGACGATACCGTTTAAGGGCCTACCGCCGAAACCAGAACGATATGATTGTACAGGGACAGATTGTTGAAACAGGTTTAGGCTTTACGCTGGTGGTAGATTACAATAAGTTTAGAGAGATTTTTCAAAAGAAAAGAATAAGAAGAATAAGAAACATTGAACAGAAAGCACAAGATGAGAAAACTAACTAGACCGCTTTTATTTTTACTGGCCTGTTTAGTTTGGGCGGCTTGCAGCAGTACCAAATCGTTAAAACCAGGGCAGATTTTATATACCGGTGCTGAGGTAAAAATCAATCCAGACTCATCGGGGAAAATTGATAATGAAAAACAGGTTAAAACCGACCTTGAAGCTAAAACAAGACCACGCCCCAATAAGTCGATTTTGGGTATAAAATATAAGCTTGGCATTTACAATCTTGCAGGAGAACCCAAAAAACCAAAGGGTTTTAGAAACTGGCTACGCAGACAAGGGGAACCACCTGTGTTATTAAGCGAGGTAAAGTTGAAATACAACAATGATGTATTATCCAGTTATCTTATTAGTGAAGGCTATTTACAGGCAAATGTTACCGGCGATACCGTTGTAAAAGGGAAAAAAGGTAAGGCCATCTATACTGCAGTTACGGGACAACGTTATAAAATCAACAAGATTAATTTCCCTCCAGATACCGGGGCGCTCACCAAAATCATTAATGCCAACAAAGATAAAACCTTGTTAAAAGTTGGCGATTATTATGATATTGACACCTACAAAAATGAACGGATCAGAATTGATAACGACTTAAAAGAAAATGGCTATTTCTATTTCAGTCCCGATTATTTAATTATGCAGGTAGATAGTACCATTGGTAAAAATCTGGTTAATGTTTCGGTTAAGGTAAAAGACATTGCGCCTGATGCAGCATTAAAACCTTATACCATTAAAAACATTAACATATATCCTAATTATTCGTTAAGGAGAGACAGTACGTTAAGAAAATTGAAACCATTGCAGTATAACGATTTCAATATATACGATGACCGAAACACGTTTAAACCAAAACTTTTCGACCGCTTGGTATTTTTTCAAAAAGGCGAGCCGTATAACCGTAAAGATCATAACCAATCGCTAAACCGAATGGTAAATGTAGGTGCTTTTCAAGATGTAAGAGCCGAATTTTTACCTATAGATAGTTTCAAAAACAATCAGCTCGATTTAAATATCTATTTAACGCCTTTAAAGAAAAACTCACTTACCTTTTCTGTTACCGGAACAAGTAAATCGAACAATTTCGTAGGTTCTGAAGTAAAAGTAACACAAACTACCAGAAACTTGTTTAGAAATGCCGAACAATTAGATTTGAGTGTTAGTGGAGGGTTTGAAACGCAAACCAAAGGAACTTCTTTAGGCAAAAACTCCTTATCATTAACGGCAGAAGGAAAACTGACCTTCCCCAGGTTTATTGTTCCCTTTTACAAACCGAATAGCACCAATGCTTTCATCCCGAAAACTATAGCTTCACTTTCTTATCAGATGCTTAACCGTGGTTCTGAATATACTCTACATGCTTTTAAAGGGCAATATGGTTACAACTTTAAAGAGAATTTATACAAAGAGCATAATTTCAATCCGATATCAATCAGTTATGTTTCTACTTCTTTTCCTACGGATACTACAGAGCAAAGAATATATGTGCAAAACCCACTATTGAGGACTACTTTAGAAAAACAGTTTATTATTGGCAGCAATTATAATTTCACCTATACCAACCAGATGGAAGATAGCAGGAGAAATAACACTTATTTCTTTGGAGGATTAGAAACCGGAGGTAATGTTTGGGGGACTTTTGTACCAAAAGATGAAGAAGGGAAACGTACACTTTTTAACATACCACTAACACAGTTTATCAGGGTAGAAGCTGATTTAAGAGACTATTATAAAATCACCAGAAATTTAATCTGGGCAAACAGGTTAAACCTGGGTTATGGTTATGCCTATGGAAACTCTACATCAATGCCCTTTGTTAAACAGTTTTTTGCAGGCGGCAGTAACGATATCAGGGCTTTTCCAGCCAGAACTTTAGGGCCGGGAACTTTTAAGGTGAAAGATGATGCTCTTTTTTCCGATCAGGGTGGTGATATTAAGTTAATGTTAAACTCAGAACTGCGTTTTAAAATAGTAAGCGTACTTTATGGCGCATTGTTTGTAGATGCAGGAAATATCTGGCTGAGGAAAGAGGATCTTGGCGAACCTGGTAAACCTGAGACGGCAAGACCCGGATCTGGTTTTAAGCTGAAAAATGCTTTTAACGAGCTTGCTGTAGGTACTGGTGCAGGCTTACGGGTAGATGTCAGCATTTTTGTAGTCCGTTTAGATGTAGCTTTTCCGGTACGCAAACCATACCTGCCGGAAGGACAAAGATGGGTGTTTGATGATATCGCCTTTGGAAACAAAGATTGGCGTAAACAGAATTTAATTTTTAACATTGGGATAGGATATCCATTTTAATTTTTCTATGAGAGTTATCCATAAGATCAAATATTTCTTTATTGCGCTTTATCATCTTTTTGTTGCTGCCGGAAAAGGTTTTATGGAAGATCGGGTAACTAAATTAAGTGCTTCGCTTGCTTACTACACTATTTTTTCACTTACTCCACTCATCATTATCATGCTATCTGCCGCTACCCTATTTTTTGGCGACAAAAGAAATGAGGAAACAAGAGGTCAGTTTTATGGGCAGGTTACCAAAATGGTTGGCAAAGAGGCAGCTACACAAATCCAAGGTTTTGTAGAACATGCAAACAAATCCGGGCAATCTACCATTGGTTTAATTATTGGGATTTGTACATTGATTATTGGTTCAACTGCTATTTTTATTGAGATACAAGATAGTATCAACATGATCTGGAAAGTAAAGGCTGTGCCCAAAAAAGGCTGGATAAAAATGCTTTCGAACAGGTTATTGTCTTTCTCTTTAATTGTTTCGATGGGCTTTCTGTTGCTTGTTTCACTAGTGGTTAACACTGTAGTAGTTGGTTTGGGTTCTAAATTGGCTAACCTACTTTCGCAAAGTAAGATAGATGAAGTAATCCCCGTTGCAAACGATACAATGGCCATTCTAATTTATATTTTAAACAATGTAATTACACTTGCTGCCGTAACCGCCGTATTTGCCGTTATATTTAAGGTATTGCCAGATGTGATCATCCGATGGAAATCGGCAATAATTGGCGCACTATTTACTGCAGTTCTTTTCAGTCTAGGTAAATACCTGATTGGGATTTATATCGAAAAAGGCAATCCAGGTTCGGCTTTTGGCGCAGCCAGTTCGATCATCGTTATTTTATTGTGGATTTATTATACATCAATTATACTTTACTTCGGCGCTGAATTTACACAAGCCTATGCAGAGAAGTACGATAATGGCATCTCTCCTAGTAAGTATGCCGTATTTACAAAAATTACCATTGTAGAGAAAAAGGTAGATGTATTGCCGCCTCAACACCCGGAAGATACGGTGAATGTGCCTAAAGAATAATGCGGTCGTCATCCTGAACTTGTTTCAGGATCTTTCCAAAACGTGATCGTCATTCCCGCACATGCGGAATCTTAAAGCTATAAAACGGTTATAACAAAGAAAGTCACGCCTTAAAACCTTGACTTCCTTTTTATAGATAAAGCTGGTTCGTGGAGACATAAACCAAAGCATAACAAGACAGATGCTGAAACAAGTTCAGCAGGACGCCACGATTGATTTAACCGCAAGCATTCAAACGCGATTGTCATCCTGAGCGGAGTCGAAGGATCTTTCCAAAATGTGACCTTAAGTTCGTGTGCAGGCGGAAATTTAAGGCTAGAAAACGGTTTATAACCAAGGAAGTCAAGTTTTAAAAACTTCACTTCCTTTTATATTATCTAGAAAAACTGGTTTGAGTACACGAACCAGGGATATTGCTATGCTACTTCTTCAGTAATCACTTTAGGCTCTTCAGTTACCTCATCCTTCTCTACCCTTAGGTTACGGATAATGTGCTGCTGTCTATCAGGCGTATTTTTACCCATATAATATTCCAGCAAACTTTTAATCGTTTGATCTTTCAAAATAACGGGGTCTAACCTGATATCTTTCCCGATAAACAAACCGAATTCATCAGGAGAAATTTCACCCAAACCTTTAAATCGGGTAATTTCTGGTTTATTGCCCAGCTTTTCAATTGCATTTTTACGTTCTTCATCACTGTAGCAATAAATCGTTTCTTTTTTGTTCCGAACCCTGAAAAGCGGCGTCTGTAAAATATAAACATGGCCGGCTTTTACCAAATCGGGAAAAAACTGAAGAAAGAAAGTCATCATCAACAAACGGATGTGCATTCCATCCACATCGGCATCTGTTGCGATTACAATATTGTTATAATGAAGCCCTTCTAAACCATCTTCAATGTTTAAAGCATGTTGTAAAAGATTAAATTCTTCATTTTCGTAAACCACTTTTTTGGTAAGTTCGTAACAGTTAAGCGGCTTACCTTTTAAACTAAACACAGCCTGACAATCTACATCGCGCGATTTTGTGATCGAACCTGATGCCGAATCTCCCTCGGTAATAAACAAAGTGGTTTCATATCGTTTCTCGTGTGTTGTATTAAAATGCACTTTACAATCGCGCAGTTTTTTATTGTGTAAGGATGCCTTTTTCGCCCTATCGTTCGCCAGTTTCTTGATGCCTGCAATATCTTTACGCTCGCGCTCCGATTGCATAATTCTTTTCAACAAGGCATCAGCAACATCTGGATTTTTATGCAGATAATCATCCAATTCTTTTTTAACAAAATCGTTGATAAAAGTAGCTACCGATGGTCCTTCTGGTCCCATATTCTGCGAACCTAGTTTTGTTTTGGTCTGCGATTCGAAAACGGGCTCCTGTACACGCACAGAAATTGCTGCTATAATGGATGAACGAACATCGGCTGCATCAAACTCTTTTTTGAAAAACTCCCGAACGGTTTTCACGACAGCTGCCCTAAAAGCCGCCTGGTGTGTACCACCCTGTGTAGTATGCTGTCCGTTTACAAACGAATGGTAATCTTCGCCGTATTGTTGACCGTGGGTCATCGCAATTTCGATATCCGGTCCAATCATGTGGATAATCGGGTAACGGATTTCTTCTGGCTTATTAAATTTAGAAAGCAGATCGTATAGACCTCTTTCTGAAAAATATTTCTGGTTATTAAAATTTACGGTTAAGCCTGTATTTAAAAACACATAGTTCCAAACCATACTCTCTACAAAATCAGGGATATAATGGTAATTCCTGAAAATGGTTTCATCTGGGTAAAAAGTAATCGCCGTGCCATTGCGTTGAGTGGTATCGATAATTGGCTGCTCATTTACAATTTCTCCCTTAGAAAATTCTACTTTTTTCGTTTTTCCATCACGGTACGACTGCACCATAAAACTAGTAGAAAGTGCATTTACAGCCTTAGTACCTACCCCATTTAAACCAACAGATTTCTGGAAAGCATTGCTATCGTATTTACCACCGGTATTGATCTTGCTTACACAATCGATTACCTTGCCGAGTGGAATGCCACGACCGTAATCACGTATATTTACCTTTTGTTCGGAAACAGTAATTTCGATGGTTTTTCCGGTACCCATTACAAACTCATCGATAGAGTTATCTACAATTTCTTTTAGCAAAACGTAAATACCGTCGTCTTGTGCAGAACCATCGCCAAGTTTACCAATGTACATCCCCGGACGAAGCCTGATGTGCTCTTTCCAATCTAATGAACGGATACTATCGTCGTTATAAATTACTTCTGCCATACTGTATTTATCTGTTCTTCAATGAAAAACCTTGCATTTTTTGGTTTGCAAAGCAATGAAGAATTTGTAGAAATAACCCTGATGATTGAAATAAAAATATTTTCAAATACCTTCTTCAGAATTATTATACAATAATAGATTTATTCTGTGAGGCTCGCAAAAGAAAATTTCCACATGTCAACAGTCCGAAGTATAGGGTTGATGGCACATGGTCCATTGGTCAATAGCCTATGGTTAATTAAACCAGGCTATCAACTATGAGCTATTAAACCATCAGCCATTTTTCCACATCCTCAGAAACCGATTACACCTAATTCAATAGTCCCCATTCAATCATTCTCTCACTCAATCATTCTCTCACTCAATCATTCAACCCTTCTCTCACCCAATCATCAAATTTCCCTATCTTCAACCCAATATTCATAATTCTATTTAATGCAACAAAAGAAGCAACTTTCGCTATTCGATTTATCCATGATTGTGGTGAGTTTGGTTATTGGCATGGGTGTATTCCGTACACCTGTAAACGTAGCAGCTAAGGCACAAATTCCCGAACTGTTTTATTTGGCTTGGTTTATCGGTGGTTTTGTAGCCTTTTGTGGCGCGTTAACTTATGCGGAAATTGGTTCCCGCTTTCCGGTAACTGGAGGATACTATAAAATATTTTCAGCAGCTTATCATCCATCCATTGCTTTTGCCATTAATTGTATTGTGATCATTTCGAGCGCAGCATCGGTAGCGGCTATTTCGATTATTGGGGCAGAATACCTGAGTAAAATTATTTTACCTGTTGATAAACAGAATGAAACTTATCGGGTTGCCATAGCCATTACCACCATTTTGGTATTTTATTTCATTAATCTGTTAGGCTTAAAAGCGAGTTCTAAAACACAAAATGTGTTAACGGTAATTAAAATCGGAATGATTTTAACACTCATCTGCGCTATATTTTTCGGCGGACAAACACAAACCGTTACCCCAATTTTTAAAACAGCAACGGGTGCTTTAGCAACCTGGTCTGATTATGGAAAAGCCCTGGGCCTGTGTTTAATTGCGGTTTCTTTTTCTTATGCGGGTTATGCGCAAACCATCAACTTTGGGGGCGAAGTTAAAGAAGCCAAAAAAGTGATTCCACGTTCCATTATTATCGGCTTAACCATTATTGTAATTCTTTACCTGGCCATCAACTATGTATATGTAAAGGTGATCGGTTTTGAAGAATTAAAATCAGCAGAAAGCATCGCCGCAATACTGGCTTCGAAGATATTTGGTCCGGCGGGATTTAACGCACTTTCTGTAATTATCTTTTTCTCCGTAATGGGTTATGTAAATGTAAATCTGCTGAGTAACCCAAGGGCCATGTTTGCCATGGGCGAAGAAGGGGCACTACCAAAAATATTCAGCTGGATGAACAAAAAAACAGAGGTAATTACCATTAGCTTAACTGTTTTTACATTAATTGCTGTGGTAATTATTTTCTATGCCAAAACCTTCGACAAGATTTTAAACTATACTATTTTCTTAGAAAGCATTAGCATGGCCAGTTCGGCAGCTACGATTTTCATCCTCCGGAAAAGAACGGCAAATCTTGATAAAAAAACCATCTATACTGTTCCTTTATATCCTATATTGCCTATTATTTTTATTGCTGCTTATACTTTCGTGGCTTTTAGCATTTATGCCGATGATCCGAATGCGGCACTTAATGGTTTATATATTTTTGTTGGCTTTCTGGCGATTTATTTTGTGAGCAGGAGGTTTAAGAAAAAATAATTGTTCGCGGATCGTCATTCCCAACTTGATTGGGAACCACGTAGTGCTCATGAATGCCTTTGAAGAGGAGAAAGCGTATGAATAATCCTAATGCAATAAGCTTTAAGATTCCCGCCTGCGCGGGAATGACGCCAGATCTTTGCAATTTGCTAAAGGCAGACCGATTAAAATAAACCTGATTGGAATGAACATGAAGCGCAGCGAAATAAAATGGAAAGCAGGACTGATCTAACCGATTAACACAGAAACCTGCTTTACAAAAAATATAAAACAACTTAAAATAATTAATGAACAAAACACTCTCCTTAAAACAAGAAATTGCTTACGCTGCTGGTATGATTGGATGGAGCACGATGACAAACATTATCATCGTAATGCTTCCCTATTTCTATCTTCCCCCAAGCAATGCTGGCCTGCCACCTTTGGTACCACAACTCGTTTTATTGGGTGCGTTTAATATCCTTTCTATTATTGCTGCTTCAGGAAGGTTGGTAGATGCCATTTACGATCCGTTTATTGCGTCTAAAAGCGATGCATGTACCAATAAAAACGGTCGCAGGATGCCCTTTATGAAATGGGCAATTGTTCCTGCTATGCTTTTTTGCGGACTGGTTTTCTACCCGATCCAAAAAACGGAGAGCCTGCATAATGCCTGGTGGTTAACCATCACACTTTGTTTATTTTTTGTATCGGTTACCACTTATATTATTCCTTATAATGCGCTACTGGCCGAAGTAACCAATACGCCAAAACAAAAAGTTAAATTATCGAGTTATCAACAGGTTGGTTTTGTAATCGGAATCATTTTATCGGCCTGTACCAACAACTTTGCCGATCTGGTTGAGGCTCATTTTCATGTAGCCAACCGCAGCGAAGCCATCCAGATTGCGATATGGGGTTTGTGTATCCTATCCGGACTGGTGATGTTATTGCCAATTTTTTTCATCAATGAAAAGGAATTTTCGGTTGCAAAGCCTACCCATGTGCCTTTATGGCCAGCAATTAAAAGTACATTTAAGAACAGTAATTTTAAATATTACCTAATATCAGATTTCGCTTTTTATACGGCCCTGAGTATTATTTCAAGCGGTTTATTGTTTTTCTGTACGGTTTTATTGGGCCTACCAGAATCGGAAGGTGGAAAATTTATGGCTGCCATGGTTTTTGCGTCCTTGCTATTTTACCCGTTGGTTAATTTTGGTTCGGCTAAAATCGGCAAAAAACCTTTTGTATTACTTGCCTTTGGCGTGTTGTGCTTAATCTTCGTCACCATTTTCTTTTTAGGCAAATTACCATTTGGTCCACATACACAGATTTACATCCTGGTACTATCCGCTTCGTTTCCATTAGCGGCACTTGGCATTTTACCAACCGCTATTTTGGCCGACATTGCCCAAAGAGATACCTTAAAAACCGGAGAAAACCACGAAGGCATGTTCTTCGCAGTAAAATACCTTTTTGTAAAACTTGGACAAACATTGGGTATCGCTATTTTCGCCATGCTTACCATTTACGGTAAGGACCCCGGCAACGATTTCGGATTACGATTGAACGGAATTGTAGGTTTCGCACTTTGTTTGATTGCGCTGTTGTTTTTTAGCAGGTTTAAGGAGGAGAAGTAGTTTGGCGTTGAGCGTTTTGAGTTAGGAGTCGACACAATCTAATAAATATGAACGAATCACTTGTACAAAAAGACTTAAGATTTAGATACAAATCATTTTTAATCACTGAAAACGGACTTGAGGTTAAACAGAAGAGTTTACTTAGTTCAAGTGAATATGTGATCGCTTACGAAAACGTAGGCACTAGAACTTATAAAAGCAATAAGGGTATTTATGGCCTCCTATTTTCATCTACAATATTATGTATGGTGTCTATCCTATTGTATCTGTTAAGAAATGATGGAGAAGGTGTTGAAAGCTCGGTTTACTTCTTCTATTTTGGGTTATCGATGATACTGTTGATTTTGTTTTTAATCACCTATAAACGGAGTTTTTATTTGATAAAACATGGGAACGTAGATGCTATTGAATTTTTTCAAAACAAACCATCAAAAGCGGAAGTCAATACCTTTATTGATATTTTAAAAGCAACAAGAAATATATTTTTACTCAATAAATATGGCCAGGTAAATTTTGGCTTTACCCGAGAAGAAAATTATAGAAACTTAGTGTGGTTAGCCAATAATGAGGTAATCAACAATGTAGAATTTAATAATATGGTGAATAAGCTAAATTTAGAAATGCAACAGCAGAATCTAGACAAAATGAACTTTGATTTTAGCTTAAATTAAAACCAATTGTCATTAAAGCTTACAATAACTAGTTATCTAATTAAACAAAAAATACATGAACGGAGGTAATAAACGACCACCATCCCGCTCATGTATCTCATTTATAACCTAATAACCCGGGCTTTGTTTTAGGGTACCGTTACTTCTATCAATCTGATCTTGCGGTAAAGGGAAATAATCATCTCTGGTTTCGATGGTAATGCCTTTTAAGTAATTGAAGTACCCACCTTCAAAAGAAAAATAACTTTCCAGTGTTTGTTTTGCTACACCCCAGCGTACCAAATCGAAGAAGCGATGACCTTCCAATGCCAACTCTAACCTGCGTTCGAAACGCACCGCATTTCTTGCATAAGTATCATTTGGAAACGAGATGTACTGGCTAACTTTGTAAGCCGCCGCAGGAGTTCCATTTATATCCCGAGGGGTAATTTTAGCAGCACGGGCTCTAACTGCATTAACCAATATTAAAGCTCTGCCCAAATCGCCTTTTTCCACGGCGCATTCTGCCGCCATCAGGTAAACATCAGCTAAGCGGATCAGGTTTACGTTTAATCCGGTTACGTTGGAACTTCCTGGAGCTGTTCCGCTCGAAATCTGCGAAGCATCAATGGTATTCTTAACAGCCAGGAAAGGGCCGCCATTGCTGGCGTCGCGAATCCAGGTATCACCAGGCATTAAACCCCAATCGCGATATGGAACGCCACGTCTTCCAATTGTCGATTCAATTCGTGGATCTAAAGGTAAAGTCTTATCTACTGCATAATTTGTTTTATCCGTTCCGGTTAATCCATAATCAGATTTATATGGATTAGTACGATAGCTGCCGTCCAATAGCGGTAAGCCAAGGGCATTTACCTTAAAGGAGTTGGCCAGGTCTATCGTTGGCTGAAAGAAACCGCAACAGTTAATCGGCGCATTACCGTACGGGAAGTTAAGCATATCGCCTACATTACCATTATCGCCGCCTGTGCCATCTGTTCCAACTGAATGCTGAACAGACATAATCGTTTCTGGTCCGTCTTCTTTGGTAATGTCAAAATTATCGCCGTAAGGCATATCAACCAAACTTGGTTTGGCCAAAATTACGGCATTCAACAAATCGTAAGCTTCAGGATATTTCTTTTGATATAAAAGCACCTTTCCAAGATAAGCCTGAGCTGCATATTTATCTACTCTACCTTTTTGATTTTTTGGTTTGGTTGTACTTAAATTGGCTACGGCAAACTGAAGATCATCTACAATATTAGGATAAATGTCTTTATCATTAGGAACAAAAGCACCACTATTCGCCTCAGTAACATAAGGAACCATTTTAAATATGCGAACCAAAAAGAAATAATAATGTCCACGCAACAATCTGGCTTCGCCCTGAATTTCTTTTGCACGGGCATCATCAAATTTGGCCGATCCCGAGCCTGCCTGTAAGTTAGCAAGGACTTTTAAAGTACGGTTACAGCGTTGAATTCCTTCAAAACATCTGTTCCAAATATTCGATAAATTATCATTTGTACTGGTTGGCGAATGCTGTTCAATGGCATTCATAGGCGGCTGATCTCCTGTGCTACTCCCTTTATGGGCATTATCAGATGCAACCTCGCCAAATAACCATTGGCTTGGTGCTGCACCATAATTACCCCATGTTCCGTCTAAATTGCCATTAAGTAAACTATAGGAACCTATTAAAAGTCCTTCAACCCCCTCTTGGCTCATTAACTGTTCCTCGGTGAGTTCGCCCTGCGGTTGCAATGCTAAAAATTCCTTTTTGCAGGAAAAAGTACTGCAAATTAATAAGGAAAGAAGAATATATTTTATATGTTTCATTTTGATATTTTTAATTAAAAACCAACATTAATACCGATTAAAAACTGACGTGGTGATGGGTAAACCCCCTGATCTACTCCTGGAGCAGAGAAGCCATCTACAATTTGACTTATTTCCGGATCCAATCCTGTGTATTTAGTGATGGTAAATACATTGGTTGCACTAACATACACCCTAATCTTATTGATGCCAGAATTTGGTCCAAAAGCTTTGGCTGTTGGGATGGAGTAGCCGATTTGCAAATTTTTCAGCCTTAAAAAGCTTCCGTTTTGAATATAATAACTCGAAGAAGCAAACTCCAGATCAGAGGCCCCGGCATAAGCAGAAGGAATCAGGCTTGATGTATTGGTTGGGCTCCAGGCATCAAGCAACCTAACACTTTTGGCTCCATCAAAGGAAGGGAAATCTGTAAAATAGCGTGTAGCTTCAAATATATCATTTCCTTTTACACCATATAAGAAAGCTGAGATATCAAAATTCTTGTAAGATGCGTTCAAATTTATACCATAAGTGAAATCAGGATGTGGACTTCCAATAATTGTCCGATCTTTTGGATCAATAATACCATCACCATTAATATCCTGATAACGTAATCCACCAACCCTGGCACCCGAATAAGAAGGATTATTCTGAATATCAGCAGTACTCTGATAAATTCCTGCGGTTTTATATCCAAAAAATGAACCCAGTGGAGCACCTTCCTGTAAAACGCTGGTTTGTAAGCTCCTATAATTGCCATAAACCTGATTGAGAATACCTGGTGCCAACCTTACGATTTTATTGTTATTTTTGGAGAAATTTGCACCAATATCAAATTTAAAAGGGCTATCAGCGCTTCTTCCATAATGATAAGCGATATTAAATTCGACCCCTTTATTACTCATATCGCCGATATTTACAAAAGGTGAACTTCCCATTCCTACAATGCTTGCTGGTAGTGGTACCGGGTAAAGCATATCAGTCGTTTTCTTGTTATACCAATCTACTGATCCATCAACAGCCCCACCTAACAAAGTAAAATCAAGACCAATATTTAAAGAATTTACAGCTTCCCATTTTATATCAGGGTTTTGATAGGCATTTTGTCGCACACCAGTTGTAAGACCATTACCGCCACCAAGCGCATAAGCTGAATTAACAATAGAACTTTGAAATCTATTGATATATTGATATCCCGGTATCCGTTGGTTTCCGGTTTGTCCGTATCCAACACGAAGTTTCAAATCGCTAACCCAATTGAGACTTTTCATAAACTCCTCTTCAGATAATCTCCATGCAGCACTTGCTGCCGGAAAATTACCATACTTATTAGCAGAACCGAAGTTAGATGAACCATCCCTACGGATAGTAAAACTGGCGAGATAACGATCATTAAAGGAATAATCAAGCTTTGCAAACACGGAGAATAGTGACCCTATTGCTCCGGTACTGGCATTGCTGATATTTGAAGAACCTGTATTTAAATAATAATAATCCGGATTACCCAAAAGAAAGAAATCATTTCTTCCTGCAGTTAATTGTCTGGTTCTGGATCTGATTGCCTCTGTACCAATTAATGCATTTAAACTGTGTTTTTCAGCAAATTTTTTGTTATAATTTAAAGTATTGGTCCAGGTCCATTCTGTATTATACCCTTGGATTTCGCTTAAATTATTTGAATTATTGCCTTCAGAGAATTCCAAATTTGGATAACGCATAGATAAGCTATTGTAATTCTCGTAACGTATCCCAAAATTGGTTTTTAATACTAAACCCGGAATAATATCACCCTCACCGAAGATATTTCCAAAAAAGAAGTTGTTTTTATTAACATTATCTTTTGCCCTGAATAGAAATGCGAGTGGATTCTCTGCATTTCCCAACTGACTACCGCGGCTACCGGCAAAGTTTCCGGCAATGTCATAAACAGGGATAATTGTTGGGATCCGGTATGCCCATCCTAAAGCACTTCCCTGATCCTGATAACCACCGGGAGTATTCGGGTTAACGCCAAACCCAACACCTTCAGCGTAACTATATTGTGCATTTTCTCCGAAACGCACCCGTTTATTAAAAGCAGATACCGCAGTATTGGATCTAAAACTATAACGTTTAAAACCTGTGTATTTTATCGTTCCTTTTTGGTTCAAGTATCCGGCACTAATAGAATAGGTTGCATTGTCTGAACCACCCAGTGCACTAATATTATAATTCTGAACTGGTGCAGATTCGGTTATCTCATCAAACCAATTGGTACCTTGCTTATTTGCTTTTGTAATCTGATAAAACAGATTTGGATCACGGCTATAGTTGTACTTAGAAGGATCTGCATCTGCAGCAGTAACATTCTGACCAAGTTTTAAACCTGCCACCAAATATTCAGGTAATACCGGTACTGTGCCCGAACCATAGTTATCTCCAGCAGCAATAGGCTTTCCGGCATTAGTATACCCATTAAATACATATTGTGCATATTGTTGAGGATTCATCATTTGTGGGAAGCTATTTTTTCTTGGCGACTGTGTGCCATAGTAAGAATCGAGCGTAATTTTTGGTAGTCCTGCTGAACCTTTTTTTGTGGTAATGATAACCACACCATTATTTGCTCTTGAACCATAGATAGAAGCAGAAGAAGCATCTTTCAATACTTGCATGCTTTCGATATCATTCTGATTAAGCCAGGATAGTTTTCCCTCAAACGGAACCCCATCAATTACATAAAGTGGGTCATTGTTATTAATGGTACTAAAACCCCGGATTCTGATTTGTGGCGTTGAACCAGGAGCCCCGTCATTTACAATTTGTACCCCTGTTGCTTTTCCTTGCAACGCTTCTACAGCACTTGCTGCAGGCTGGGCCTTTAACAGTTCCATACTTACTACAGCCACAGAACCAGTTAAGTCTTTCTTCCGCTGAGAAGAATAACCAGTCACTACAACATCTGTAAGGTTATTATTGTTGGCTTGTAATACAATTGAAATGTTGGTTTGGGTACCCACTGTTACTTCTTTACTGCCATAGCCAACAAAAGAAATAACCAACACATCAGTAGGTTTTACGCTCAGCGAGAAGGCCCCATTTGCATCAGTAGCGGTACCACCGCTACCATTTTTAATTTTGATCGTGGCGCCAACCACAGGCAGTTTATCATCACTTGCAATAACTTTACCAGTGATTTTTGATTGGGCCATTGCGCCGAGGGCAAATAACATCCCCAAACACAAGAGAAGAAAACTCCTCTTGATACAAGATAGATTTTGTTTCATAGGTTATAAATGATTAGGTGAAATAATGCGTACTCAATACGACTGATGTACTTCTAGGTTAATAAACTTAGCAGCATCAGGTGATCTCCGTCAGTTATGACGAGGTGATTAAGTGGTTTAGTTTTTTGCTGAATTATGCCAATGCACAAAAAAAGGCAGGCATGCAAGAAGAATGGATTTCTCCTGAAGAGTGGTAGATTTTTTCTCATAAGTAAGTGGTTAGATAGGTTGTTAGGTATTTTTATTGATGATTTACATAATGATATTTTTTTAATTAAATAATGAATTAGTGTACAATATACACTTGATTAAAAATAAATATACATATAAAAATAATAATACTACAAAAAATACATACACAAACAGACTATAAAACACTAACTAAAAGGATTAAATGCATTAGATCAATAACAGGTGTGAGTAATAGATAACGATTTGAGGTTACATTTATCAAATAGTAAATTCTCATACATTTTTTTGTATCTTTGCCGCCGAAGCAGGAATAAGGGCTTGCCATTCTGAATGGCATATTCTCTCCGCAAGTTAGTCCTTCAACAATTGATTGTTCTAGCTTCTTCGATAAATATTACACAGAAACATACATGTTATTCAAAGAATTAAACCTCATTGAGCCAATTTTAAAGGCCCTTGAGACCGAAGGTTATACACAACCGACACCAATACAGGAGCAATCCATCCCAACGATATTAAAAGGTAAAGATTTATTAGGTTGCGCGCAAACCGGTACCGGAAAAACCGCCGCCTTTGCTATCCCGATGTTGCAGTTATTGCACGAAAAACACATCAATACCAAGGCAACCAAAAACATAAAGGCTTTAATTTTAACGCCGACACGCGAGCTTGCCATCCAGATTGAAGAAAGTTTCAAGGCTTACGGCCGTCATTTAAATTTACGCCATTTAGTAATTTTTGGTGGTGTAAATCAACACTCGCAGGTAGAAGCTTTAAGAAAAGGCGTTGATATTTTAGTTGCAACACCCGGCCGTTTATTAGATTTAATGAACCAGGGTTTCATCAATTTAAATACCATCGAATTGTTCGTATTGGATGAAGCCGACCGTATGCTCGATATGGGCTTTATTCACGATGTGAAAAGAGTGGTGGCTAAATTGCCTGCAAAACGCCAGACTTTATTTTTCTCTGCAACCATGCCAGATGAAATCCAGAAGTTGGCAAATACGATTTTATCTAGTCCGACAAAAGTAGAAGTTACCCCCATTTCTTCTACAGCAGAAACAATTGTTCAATCGGTTTATTTTGTAGACAAACCTGATAAAAAGAAATTATTGATCCACCTTCTTGAGGATAGAAAGATCGAAACTGCTTTGGTTTTTACCCGTACCAAACATGGTGCAGACCGTATTGTTAAGGATTTGGCACATGCTGGTGTTAAAGCTGCTGCCATTCACGGCAATAAATCGCAAAATGCCAGACAAAGGGCATTAACTGATTTTAAAGACCGTAAAATACGCGTTTTAGTAGCTACCGATATTGCTGCCCGTGGTATTGATATCGATCAGTTATCGCACGTTTTCAATTTCGAATTGCCGAATATTCCTGAATCTTATGTACACAGAATTGGCCGTACTGGCCGTGCTGGTGCAAACGGGATTGCCATTTCTTTCTGTGATGCAGAAGAAAACGAATACTTATTGGATATCCAGAAACTGATTAAAATTACGCTTCCGGTTGTTGATGATCATCCTTATCCATTAAGCTGGGAAAGTATGCTTGCTAAAAACCAGGTTAAACGTAAACCACAAGCCCAATCTAAAGGCGGTGGCGGCGCTAAAAAAGGTGCTGATGGCAATATGAGCGGTAAACCACGCAATGCCAGCAACAACAGAAGATTTGGCGGAAATAGAAAAAGAGGTGAAAGATAATCGCGGTCGTCATTCTGAACTTGTTTCAGAATCTTACTTACAAAATAGATGCTGAAATAAATTCAGCATGACGTATCTTATAAGTGATAACAAAAAACCCGGATTACGAAACGTAGTCCGGGTTTTGTTTTTTATCGCTTTAGTCTAATCTGATAATCAATAAATTAAAACGCCGCGTCCCTCCTAACTTGATTGGGAATCGCAATCCGATAGCTTTAAGATTCCCGCCTACGCGGGAATGACGGAACTTTTTATATTTCTAGCTTAGGCAAGCGCAAGAAAACCCTCTACCCTAAACCTTCCGCCTTATACCTCTTTACACTACCACATTAATAATCTTTCCTTTAACGAAAATGATCTTTTTAGTTGGTTTTCCATCCAGGAATTTCTGGAATTGCTCATCAGCCAATAAAATGCTTTCTACCTCTGGCTGAGCTAAAGTTAAGCTCAAATTCAGGTTCATTTTCATTTTACCGTTGATTGAAACCGGATAGGCAAACTCATCTTCTACCAAATACTCAGGTTTAAATGTCGGGAAAGCTGTATACGATAAAGTTCCGGCTTCATTACCTAGCAATACCCAAAGCTCTTCGCAGATATGTGGCGCATAAGGTGAAAGGATAATCACCATATCTTCCAAAATCTGACGGTTTTTGCATTTCAGATCGGTTAACTCGTTTACTGCAATCATGAAACTCGATACAGAAGTATTGAATGAGAAACGCTCGATATCATCCTGCACCTTTTTAATGATTTTATGTAGCGATTTTAATTCGGCTTTTGTAGGAACAGCATCGTTTACATGGAAAGCCCATTCTTCGTTGTGGAACAAGCGCCAGAATTTACGCAAGAACTTAAATACACCTTCAATACCATTCGTATTCCAAGGTTTACTCTGCTCTAACGGACCTAAGAACATTTCGTACATCCGCAAAGTATCAGCACCATAACGTTCAATCAAATCATCGGGATTAACCACGTTGAATTTTGATTTCGACATTTTCTCTACTTCGACACCACAGATGTATTTCCCGCCTTCAAGAATAAATTCTGCATTAGCATATTCTTCTCTCCAGGCTTTGAACTTAGCGATGTCTAAAGTATCATTTTCAACAATGTTCACATCAACGTGCAATGCTGAAGTTTTATATTCTTTTCTTAATCCAGCTGATACATAAGTGTTAGTAGGTTTTCCGTTCTCATCGTTAATGCGATATACAAAATTACTTCTACCCTGAATCATGCCCTGGTTAATCAGTTTTTTGAAAGGTTCTTCTTCTTTGGTATAACCTAAATCTTTCAAAAATTTATTCCAGAAACGGCTGTACAATAGGTGACCGGTTGCATGCTCAGAACCACCGATATACAAATCCACATCTTTCCAATATTCAACAGCTTCTTTTGAAGCAAAATCGTTATTGTTATTGGCATCCATATAACGGTACCAGTACCAGCTGCTTCCTGCCCAACCCGGCATGGTGCTTAACTCATAATGTCCACCATCTTTTGGAACCCAGTCTTCAGCCCTGGCCAAAGGTGGTTCTCCTGTTTCAGTTGGTAAATATTTATCAATTTCAGGAAGTAACAATGGTAATTCTTCTTCTTTTACCAAATAAGGCAATCCATCTTTAAAGTAAACCGGAATAGGCTCGCCCCAATAACGCTGGCGACCAAAAATCGCATCACGCTGACGGAAGTTTACTTTTGCTTTCCCTACTTTCTCTTCTTCCAACCAGTTATTTAAAAATGGAACAGCTTCTTTATATGTCATTCCGTTTATGAAACCTGAGTTGATGTATTTTCCTTCTTTAGTTGGATCTGCCTGAACATCTATATCTTTTTGTCCGTCCAAAATCTGGATAATTGGCAAATTAAAATGTGTGGCAAATAACCAATCGCGTTGATCGCCACTCGGAACGCCCATTACCGCGCCAGTTCCGTAACCTGCCAACACATAATCAGCAATCCATAACTGCACGCGTTCGCCACTTACAGGGTTAATTACATAGGTACCCGTAAAAGCACCAGACACCGTTTTGGTATCGGCCATACGGTCTAACTCTGATTTCTTTTTAGTTAAAGCGATGTAGTTTGCAATGTCCTCTTTTTGTTCAGGAGTAGTTAATTCTGCAACCCACTCATGCTCCGGAGCTAAAACCAGGTAAGAAACCCCAAAAATGGTATCTACACGGGTGGTAAAAACTTCTATATATTTTTCAGTTTTCAGTTTTGAGTTTTCAGTCTCTTCAACTGCCAACTGTGAATTGTCAACGGCAAACCTTACGGATGCTCCAACACTTTTACCGATCCAGTTACGTTGCATTTCTTTAATTGGTTCTGGCCAATCGATGGTATCCAAACCCTGCAAAAGTCTGTCAGAATAAGCTGTAATCCGCATGCTCCATTGCATCATTTTCTTTTGCTCAACAGGGAAACCGCCACGTTCCGAGAAGCCATCTTTAACCTCATCATTCGCCAAAACGGTTCCTAAAGCCGGGCACCAGTTTACAGTACTCTCGCGAAGATAAGTTAAACGGTATTTTAACAATTCAATCTGTTTTTCTTCATCGGTAAAGGTTGCCCAGTCGCTCGGCATAAATTCTTTAGTATCTTCATCACAAACTGCTTTAACATCAGCTGTACCAGAAGCATTAAATTTTTCGATCAACGTGGTAATATCTTCTGCCCTATCGTTTTCGATATTGTACCATGAATTGAACAACTGCATAAAAATCCACTGTGTCCATTTATAATAAGATGGCTCACTGGTGCGTACTTCTCTGCTCCAATCGAAAGAAAAACCAATTTGGTCTAACTGCCTGCGATAGGTTGCAATGTTTGCCTCGGTGGTAATGGCAGGGTGCTGTCCGGTTTGTATGGCGTACTGCTCTGCGGGTAATCCGAACGAATCGTATCCCATTGGATGCAATACATTGAAGCCTTTAAGGCGTTTATATCTTGAAAAAATATCTGATGCAATGTAACCCAGTGGGTGACCAACGTGCAGGCCTGCTCCTGATGGATAAGGAAACATATCTAACACATAATATTTTGGTTTTTCAGAATTGCTTTCGGCTTTAAACGTTTGATGATCTGCCCAAAATTTCTGCCACTTTTGCTCTATTTCTTTGAATTGGTAATCCATTGCAAGTTTTAAATTTTTAAAGGTGCGAAAATACGGAAATTAAGGGGCTTAAAAAAGCAGATTCATGATAATATTTTACCAGCAGAAATGCAGAATTAGAAGAAGTTAGGGGTAAAAACCTACACGTCTTTTGTGCACTTAGATATCATCTGATGCTTTATGCCAAAATAAATGTTTCGCTAAATATTTATCATAATAAACAATTTTAGCTCTATTACCCAACGAGATCGTCACCCTGTCCCGAAATTTCGGGATCAGGGCCTATCTTGCTTGGAAAGATGCTGAAATGAATTCAGCATGACGGCCCTAAGATTTAACACAAAAAAAAGCGCCATTGATGTTAAAAATCAATGGCGCAGCAAATAATCGGGGGATTAAGATCTTATCTTGATAAAAAATATACTTTAGTAACGTTTGTTTTATCAATTTTAGCAGTAAACTCTAATTTGTTTGCAGTAATACTGTTTACTTTACAATAATTCAATCCATCATTAATATCCATGCTGAACTGATCAGAATAAATGATTACATAAGTTCCGATTGTTCTGTTACCCGATAAACTCAGCTCTACCTGATCATCGTTATTTGATTTGTAGTCAACATAATCACTTGTTGTACCATAGGTAACAGTCCCATTAATCTTTTTTGGATCTTTCAATGTTTCTTCAGCAGTATAACCGGAAGTTACAATTTTATTTAACGTCCATCGGCCTAACATCTGGGCTTTTAAAGAAGTATCATCTTTTTTGCACGAAATAATTGTAGAGGCGATAAGTAAGAATAGGCTCAGAATAGTAATTTGTCTTTTCATAGTTAAATTTAGTTTTAAGATATCCATAATTAACGCCGTTTCAACAAATTTCGTACCGCGTTTTCACAAAAAGTAAATTTAATTAAAGAATTAATACTCAAACTAAAAGCAAAAGCTTTCCGTTAATATTCATTTAGCAATCATTAATTGGTGTTTATCAGGTATAATTTATATTTTCGCAGAAACAAAAATGAAATACATGGAAGAATTCGAAGTAAGTGATGCATCTAAGAAAACCAAAACCGTTTATATCTCCACTATAATCAGTATTGCTTTGGTTTTATTAATGCTGGGACTGCTTGGTTTGGTACTTGTACATGCCAAAAACCTGTCTAACTACGTTAAAGAAAACATCGTTTTAAACATTATTGTTGATGAAGGCGCAAAAGAAGCCGATGTTTTGGCCTTTCAGAAGGAATTAAATGCAAATCCTGCAGTAAAGCAAACTCAATATGTAAATAAAGAGCTTGCCGCAAGAAATTTAACGCAGGATTTAGGTGAGGATTTTGTTAACTTTTTAGGATACAACCCGCTAACATCTACCTTCGATGTGTATTTAAAAGCAGAATATGCGAACAATAAAAGCATCGATGCCTTAAAAGCAAGTATTTCTAAAAACCCTGTAGTTAAAGAAGTGGTTTACCAAAGCTCTTTAATTGATATGGTAAACAAAAATATCAGCACCATTGGCTTAATTATTTTAGCCTTTGCCGCACTGCTATTAATCATTTCTATAGCACTGATTAACAACACAATAAGATTGGCAATCTACTCACAGCGTTTTTTAATTAAAAGTATGCAGCTGGTTGGTGCAACGAAAAACTTTATTCGACGTCCTTTCTTATTATATGCTGCTTTACATGGCTTAATTGCTGCATTTATTGCCATTATTATTTTATTGGCAACCTTAATTTATGCCCGCAAAGAGGTACCTGAGATTATTATTTTAAATAACTACCAGGAATTTGGCTTCGTATTTATAGGCCTTTTAATTGTGGGTATTTTTATAACAGGCATTAGTACATGGTTTGCAGTAAGCAGATATTTACGTTTAAAATCTTATCATCTTTATAGATAATGGCAGAAAAAAAAACAGGTCCGGTTGCAAAGGACGTTAAAAGCGAATTGGTTTTCACCAAAAAAAACTATCAGTTATTGTTAATCAGCATTGCAATTGTAGCAGTTGGCTTTATATTAATGATGGGTACTACTGGCGACATTTATGATTTCAGAAGGACTTTATTAGCACCGATAGTGGTGTTGGCGGGTTTTGCTTTTGGCATTTATGCTATCCTAAAAAAATAATTTTATCCTAAAGGATTATACTTGAAACGCTTAATTTATTGGTTAAGCGTTTTCTTTATTTCTTATCTTTTCTAAAAACATGAACTATTTTGAAGCCATTATTCTGGCAATTATTGAAGGTTTAACTGAATTTTTACCTGTATCGAGCACCGGACACATGGCCATAACATCCGCCCTGATGGGAATCGGTAAAGATGACTTTGTAAAGCTTTTTGAAGTTGCTATTCAATTAGGTGCAATCTTGGCTGTGGTGGTAATTTACTGGAAAAAATTCTTCAACTTTTCTGATTGGAAGTTTTATCTGAAATTAATTATTGCTGTTATACCTGCTTTGGTTTTTGGTTTTCTATTGAATGATTTTATTGATAATACTTTGGGCAATCCTATATTTATCTCTGCCGTTTTATTAATTGGAGGCGTAATACTCTTATTGGTTGATAAGTGGTTTAAAAACGCTACAATTGACAGTGAAAAAGAAATCACAAACGCAACTGCGTTAAAGATCGGTTTTTTCCAGGTGCTTGCTATAGCTTTCCCTGGCTTAAGTAGAAGTGCCGCGACAATTTTGGGCGGAATGAGTCAAAAATTAACAAAAAGTGCGGCTGCAGAATTCTCATTCTTTTTAGCCGTGCCCACAATGTGCGCAGCAACAGGATACAAGCTTTTAAAAGGCTATCATTTGTTAAATACAGAAAATATTAAGTTGTTATTAGTGGGTAATATTGTTGCTTTTATTGTTGCTATAATCGCTATAAAATCATTTATCGGCTTTTTAACCAAACACGGATTTAAAGTTTTCGGCTGGTACCGTATTGCTTTGGGAATTATCATATTAGCATTGTTCTTATCAGGATATCATATTGATATAAACTAATCCGTATCTTTGCGCAAAAAAGATTTGTGAGTACCGAAAATTCAAAATTTAAAGACTTCAATTTTGCTGAAGGCGAATTGCTCTTAATTAATAAACCATACAAATGGACTTCGTTTGATGTAGTGGGCAAAATCCGTAATTCTTTAAAACCGCTAAAACTAAAGGTTGGTCATGCCGGCACTTTAGACCCCCTTGCTACAGGCTTGCTAATCATCTGTACAGGCAAATTAACTAAGCAGATAGACACTTTCCAGGCAGAAGAGAAAGAATATACAGGCACCATGATTTTGGGTGCTACAACCCCGTCATTCGATATGGAGACCGAGGTAGATCAAACTTTCGACATCAGTAACATCACCGAAGAAGATATATACGCTGCCTGTACACCATTTATTGGCGATATAGAACAATATCCACCAGCACATTCTGCTGTTAAGGTAAATGGAGAGCGTTTATACGTAAAAGCAAGGCTGGGTGAAGAGGTTGAGCTACGTAAACGTTTTGTAAGCGTTCCAGCGTTTGAAATAACACGCATCGAACTGCCAGAGATCGATTTTAGAATTGTATGCAGTAAAGGCACATACATCCGTTCATTAATATCCGATTTTGGTAAAACTTTAAACAGTGGCGCTTATCTTTCCAAACTTACACGTACCCGGAGCGGAAACTTTTTGCTTAAAGATGCGTTTGAGGTATTAGAACTTGTTAATTATATTCGTAGCAAGAAAGAAGAAGCTAAAACTGCAGCAGAGGCATGAACCGCATCAAAAACAGAAACATCAGGTTTATAAAAGAAATTCTTTTAATTATTGCAGGTGTAACTTCGGCATGTTTTGGCTTAAAAAGCTTTTTAATGCCCAGTCATTTTATTGATGGTGGTGTTACGGGTATTTCTCTTTTGCTAAGCACCTTAACTGGCTGGAATTTATCGTACCTTATTGTAATTATCAACATTCCCTTTGTAATTTTAGGTTATAGGCAGATTGGTAAAGGCTTTGCCCTTAAAACCGCTATTGCCATTGCTGCGCTCTCGTTGGCCTTAATTTTTCTTCCCTTTCAGCCCATTACCCACGATAAATTGCTCATCGCATTTTTCGGCGGGTTATTTTTAGGCGGTGGGATTGGATTGGCCATGCGCGGTGGCTGTGTTATCGACGGAACAGAGGTTTTAGCGCTTTACATCAGTAAAAACAGCATTTTAACCGTTGGAAATATCATCCTGATTTTAAATATCATTATTTTCGCCTTCGCAGCTTATTTCTTAAATATCGAAACTGCGCTATATGCTATTCTAACGTATCTATCGGCATCAAGCACGATCGATTTCATTGTAAATGGCATAGAACAATACACCGGTGTTACCATTATTTCTGAGCACCAGGAAGACATAAAAGCATTCATCATTAACGAAATGAAACGCGGAGTGACCATTTATAAAGGTGAAGGTGGTTATGGAGAAAAGAAAGATATCGATATTATTTTCACTGTGGTTACCAAACTAGAAATGAGCAAATTACAAACCGCTATTCGCCAGATCGATCCGGATGCATTTGTGATACAACAACAGATTGCCGATTTAAAAGGCGGGGTCGTAAAACGCCATGCTTTACATTAATAAATAATAGAAATTGGGCATGCCCCTAAGCTGTGCAAAGGGTCGGGCTGTACGCTAAATCCCCGATGAAACCTGTAAAACAAGCAAGCATGCCACAAAATAATAAACAACAATGCTTAAATCGGGGGATACCGCTTCCATCCCTCATGCAAAACCCACACCGATAAAATAGATTTACCATTGAAAATATATCATAACCTTTCGGATTTTAAAAAATTAGATAATGCCATTGTAACCATTGGCACTTTTGATGGCGTGCATTTCGGACACCAAAAAATCATTAAACAACTGGTAGAAAAGGCAAAATCCGACAACGGAGAAAGTGTAATATTAACTTTTTTCCCACACCCTAGAATGATTATAGATCCTGAAAACCAGGAGCTAAAAATGATTAATACCATTAATGAAAAAGCCGAAATTTTAAAAGGTTTAGGTGTAGATCATTTAATCATCACGCCATTTACCAGAGATTTCTCCAATCAGCTGCCTGAGGATTATATAAAAAACACGTTGGTAAATAACATTGGTACCAAGCATATTATTATTGGTTACGACCACCGCTTTGGTAAAGATCGTTCGGGCAACCTAAACGATTTAAAAGCTGCTGGCCTACATTATGGTTTTAGTGTGGAGGAAATTATGGAGCAGGATATTCATGATGTTGCAGTAAGCTCTACCAAAATCCGTCAGGCGCTCTTAGCGGGCGACGTAAGCTTGGCCAACGATTATCTGGGTTATCCGTTTTCTATTTTTGGAAGGGTAATCAAAGGCGATAAAATCGGAAGAACAATRGGTTTCCCAACAGCTAATATCTTTGTAGAAGAAACTTATAAACTGATTCCGGGCGATGGCATTTATGCCGTTACCGTAGAGATGGAGTCTGAAGTCCTAAACCCTAAACCCTCAACCTTAAACCTCCAACCTTACAAGGGAATGGCCTACATCGGGCAACGCCCAACCATTAACGGAATGACAAGAAATATTGAAGTAAATATTTTCGATTTCAACCAGGAAATTTATGGGCAGGACATTAAAATGAACTTTTTGAAATTCTTGCGTCATGACGTGAAATTCACCGGATTAGAAGCTTTAACTGTTCAGTTACAAAAAGATAAGGTGGCTACTTTAGCTTATTTTGAATCTGTAAGTTAACAGATTTAAATCAGATTTTGCTTTCAAAAAAGCCTCATTTTCGTTATATTAGCGGCAATGAGGCTTTTTTACATCATCTTTTTTCTGTCTATATCCATTAATTTTGCGGCCTTCGCATCGCAGGAAAAAAGAAATGATGTACCATTAAAAAACACCAAAATAAGTTTCATTTCAAGCAAAAAAAATATCAAATCCAATTCTGATTTTAATCAGGATAGTGAAAGTTTGCAAAAAGATTTCATTAACAGTCCAATTATAAAAATATCATCCAGTGCGTTTGTACTGATCACTTTTTTGCTGTTTCTTTTTTTCAAGAACAAAACCATCAATACAAAAGTTGTAATCAGGAGATTAAAATATAATTATTGGTGCCTGTTTAAGATGCTCTACCCAAAACATGTTTTTTGGTAAGTAATTTCATTTTTAACCACAAATGTGGGGTTTTCAATAAAATGCCGAGTAACAATACTCGGAAATAAATTATTTAATCATCAATACCCATTTTTTATAGATGCATTTACCCGATTTAATTGCCGATTTAGGATTAATCCTTGCTGCTGCAGGGATAACCACCCTCATATTTAAACGAATTAAACAACCGTTGGTTTTAGGTTATATACTGGCCGGCCTGTTGGTTGGCTCACATTTAGATTTTTTCCCTTCAGTTACCGATACAAAAAGCATCAATATTTGGGGCGAAATAGGCGTAATTTTCCTTTTATTCAGTTTAGGTTTAGAATTCAGTTTTAAAAAACTGGTTAAAGTTGGCGGTTCTGCCTCCATCACGGCGATCGTGAAAGTGCTTTTTATCATTCTGGCGGGCTACTTGGTAGGTAAAGCAATGGGCTGGAAAGACATGGATAGTTTATTCCTTGGGGGTATCTTGTCCATCTCATCAACAATGATTACCATTAAGGCTTTCGAAGAACTTGGTTTAAAACATAAAAAGTTCGCAGGCCTGGTTTTTGGCGTTTTAATTGTTGAAGATCTGGTGGCCATCTTGTTATTGGTACTATTCTCTACCCTGGCGGTTAGTCAGCAATCGGCAGGTACAGAAATGCTGTATTCCATTTTAAAACTGGCTTTTTTCCTAGTACTTTGGTTCTTGGGCGGAATATTCCTGGTTCCTTCATTTCTTAAAGCAACCAAGAAATTAATGAACGACGAAACCATGTTGGTGGTATCTTTAGCGTTATGTTTGGTAATGGTATTACTGGCCGATAAGGTGGGCTTCTCTCCTGCCTTGGGGGCATTTATTATGGGATCCATTTTGGCAGAAACCACACAGGCAGAAAGAATCGAACATTTAACCAAATCAGTAAAGGATTTATTCGCAGCGGTATTTTTTGTTTCGGTCGGTATGCTGATCGACCCTTCAATGCTGGTTAAGTACGCTGTACCAATTATCGTTGCTACGTTAGTGATTATTTTAGGGAAAATTATATTTACCATTTTAGGGGCGTTATTATCTGGTCAGCCGTTAAAAACTTCGGTACAATCGGGCATGAGTTTGGCGCAGATTGGTGAATTTTCATTCATCATTGCCTCATTAGGCTTAACCCTTAAAGTAACAAGCGATTTCCTTTATCCTATTGCGGTAGCGGCAGCAGCGATCACTACATTTACTACGCCATATCTGATTAAACTATCTGAACCTTTTTACCGGTACTTGAACCGTGTTTTACCTAAAAAATGGTTAGATGGGATCGAAAGATACAGCTCCAGTACCGAAGGAATTACAACATTAAGCGATTGGAAGGTTTTATTGAGGTCTTATATTTTTAATACCATTATCCACTCCGTGATTATTATTGCGATCATCTTTTTAGCCTACAGGTACGTTCAGCCTTTTATTGTGAACAATATTTCCAATAGTTTAACTTCTATTATTATCAGCGTAGTGGTTTCCTTCATTTTAATGTCGCCATTTTTATGGGCGTTATCTATCCGAAGGATCCAGCGAACAGCCTATTCCCACCTTTGGCTGAACAAAAAATATACCCGGGGGCCGTTAATCGCAATCGAGTTTTTCAGAATTGCCTTAGGCATTTTCTTTGTAGGTTTTTTAATGTATGAGTTTTTTGATACCTGGATTGCCGCTGTAATCGCATTAGTCCTGATTATCTTAGGTATGGTCATCTTCTCCAGGAAACTGCAGTCTTTTTACGATAAACTGGAAAGACGTTTCATGTTGAATTTAAATGCACGTGAGCATCAAAAACCTAACATTTTACCCTGGGATACTCACTTAACTGAAATCACTGTTTCCCCTGAATCGGAAGTAGTTGGAAAAACACTTACCGAATTAATGATCAGGGAAAAATATGGCGTTAACATTGCTTTAATAGAACGTGGAAGAAATAACATTCCAACACCGGGAAGAGATGAGCGGCTTTATCCAAACGATAAACTGCTATTAATTGGTGCTGATGATCAATTGGCTGCTGTTAAAGTACTTTTAGAAGTTGATGCGCCGGAAACAGCTGAAGAAAATAATTTCCCGAATAAAGAAATGACCTTACAAAAGGTAGTTGTTCATGCCGAATCGCCTGTTTATGGATTAAGTATTAGAAATGCAGGTATCCGCGAAAAAGCACAGGCATTAATTGTTGGCATAGAAAGGGGTACTGATCGGATATTGAATCCTTCCTCAGACTTTGTATTCGATAACGGCGATGTAATTTGGATTGTTGGGAACAATAAGAAAATAAAAGAGGTTATTTAGTTAGTCCCGAGTCATAAGTCCGAAGTCAGGAGTCTAGATGCATAGATAGTATGTTTTTTCACTTTCGGACCTCCGACTTCTGACTTCCGACCAAAAAAACTATCTTCGTATATAACCTAACCTATGAAAGTTGATAGAGAAAAGAGTGAGTTTCTTGATGATATGATTGAGCAATGGCAAAGTGATGGCTTAATTAATGATGAAACAGGCGATAAACTCCGTAAAAGTTATGAAGCCAAAAACTTCGATTGGTTACGCCTGGCACAGTATGCTTTTTGGGTAGCCTTGGCTTGCGGTTTTATTGCACTTGGATCGCTCCTCATTGATAATTCGATCTTGAACTATTTAAAACGGGTTTACAATACACCAAACATCGTAATTGCTATTGTTTCTGGCGGATTGGCAGCATGGCTTTATATTTTAGGTTTTAAGCGAAAAAAGAAACTGGCCCATTTAAAGTTTAGTAATGAAGCTATCGTTTTCTCAGCAATTTTACTTACCGCAAATGCCATTGCTTATTTCGGGAAGGCACTAGACAATGGATCTGGCAATTTCTCCATCCTTATCCTAATATCAGTTTTCATTTATGGTGCTTTAGGTTATATATTCAATTCGCGTTTAATCTGGATTTTTGCTTTGATATCTTTAGGTGCCTGGTTTGGTACTGAAACAGGTTATTTAAGCCGTTGGAATTATTACTTCCTTGGCATGAATTATCCTTTGCGCTTTGTAGTTTTTGGCGCTGCATTAACCGCAGCGTCGTTTATTATGAAAGCTTTCCCCAAAACACACAACTTCTTTCAGGTTACTTATATCGCAGGAATGGTTTATTTGTTTGTCTCGCTTTGGGCCTTATCCGTATTCGGCAATTTTGCCAGTTTAGAAGAATGGTACAAGGTTAGACAGCTAAGCCTATTTTATTGGGCATTAATTTCAGGAGCTATCTGTGTAGCAAGTACGCTCTTTGGTTTAAAATACCGTGATGACATTGCCCGCGAGTTCGGCATTACTTTTCTCTTTATTAATCTTTATACACGCTATTTCGAATACTTCTGGGACAGTTGGCATAAAGCTTTATTCTTTTCGGTACTGGCGGCCTCTTTTTGGCTGATCGGCAGAAAAGCAGAGAAAATATGGAATGTAGAGTTTTTGAAGTAAAAGTTAACACCAGTTTAAAGTAAAAAAATCATTCTCTCAATCTATAAGATAAAATGCAAGTTAAAAAGCAAAATTTATATACAAAGATTATTGAACTGCTTAACCAAGCGAGGCAAAATGTAGCACAAACCATTAACAATACAATGGCTACTGCTTACTTCGAAATTGGCAGAATGATTGTTGAAGAAGAGCAACACGGGAAAGAAAGAGCAGAATATGGTAAACAAATTTTAAATGAACTTTCTGAAAAATTAGGTACTGAATTTGGCAAAGGTTTTTCGAAAAGAAATTTAGAACAAATGCGCCAGTTTTATTTAACTTATTCAATTGCGCAGACAGTGTCTGCGCAATTGGGAAAAGATCAGACAGCCCTTGACGAATTCAAAAATGAAGAAATTGCCGATACAGTATCCCGTAAATCTATAAATCAGCAGACACTGTCTCCGCAATTCAAACTTACATGGTCTCACTACCTTAAGTTAATCAGAATAACCGATGTAAACGAACGTAATTTTTACGAAATAGAAGCAATAAAAAATAATTGGAGTTTACGCGAGTTGCAGCGCCAATATGATTCAGCATTATATACACGTTTAGCAATAAGCAAAAACAAGGAAGAAATACGATCACTTGGCCAGAAAGGACAAATAATCGAAAAAAATAAGGATTTAATAAAAGACCCCTACGTACTGGAATTTCTAGGTATACCCGAAAAAAGCTTTTATTCAGAAAATGACTTAGAGCAAAAATTAATCGATAAACTCGAACATTTCTTATTAGAATTAGGCAATGGCTTTACCTTTGTAGCCCGTCAAAAAAGAATAACTTTCGAAGAAAAACATTTCAAAATAGATTTAGTTTTCTATAACCGTATCTTAAAGTGTTTTGTACTTATTGATTTAAAAATCGGAGAACTAAAACATCAAGATATTGGTCAGATGCAGATGTATGTGAACTATTTCGATAGAGAAGTAAAACTTGAGGATGAAAACAAAACGATCGGTATTATCCTTTGTCAAGATAAAAGTGAATCTGTTGTAAGATATACACTTCCAGAAAACAATGAACAAATTTTCGCAAGTAAGTATTTAACTGTTTTACCTAGCGAAAAGGATTTCATTAAAATCATTGAGAATTAATTCAAATGAAAATATACCAACAAGCCTTAGCACTTAGAGAACGAAGAAGAGGTTTCCATATCATTACTGATGAGGTTGAGGATGCCCTGCCTCAAATTGACGAAATTAACATTGGCATTTGCCAGGTTTTTATACAGCATACTTCTGCTTCACTTACCATCAACGAAAATGCAGATCCTACGGTTAGGGTTGATTTTGAAATGTTCTTTAATAAAACTGTAAAAGAAAATGATCCCGATTATGAGCATGACTATGAAGGATCGGACGACATGCCTGCCCACTTAAAATCGGCACTTTTGGGCAGTTCAGTAACCATTCCGATTAGAAACGGCAGATTAGCGCTTGGTACCTGGCAGGGCATTTATCTTTGCGAGCACCGCAACCATGGCGGCCAAAGAAGATTAATCGTTACAGCTTGGGGCGAATAAATAATTTTAAACTTTCTTAACTTCTTTTTTAATTTCGGGATGATTATCCTGAATGGATTTACTTCCTGTTTCTATCTCAATTTCTTTTGTGGTAACGGCATAATGAGAAGGGTAAATTTCAGATCCAAAAGCAACTGCATAAGCTTTGGTAAATTCGGCACCAAAATATAAAATGATGGAAGAATAATAAGTCCATAAAAGTACAACTACCAATGAACCTGTTGCGCCATAAGTACTCCCAACATCGCTCTGCCCTATATAAAGTGAAATGGCAAATTTACCGATCATAAATAGTAAAGCGGTAACTATTGCACCAGCAATTACATCATGCCATTTTATAATTGCATCTGGCAATACCTTAAATATTACGCCGAATATTAATGAAATAACAGCCAAGGTTACAATTTGATTAAGGATGTAAAATACGATAACAGATATTTCGGCAAAGCGGGCTTGCAAGCGATCACTAAAGGCATCGAGTACAGATGTAACCGCTAGCGAAACCAGCAGTACAAAACCTAAACTGATAATTACAGAAAATGATAGAAAACGATTTTGCAACAGCTTCACCCATCCTCTTTTCGGCTTCGGTTTTAAACCCCATATGGTATTAATAGAATCCTGAATATCGCCAAAAACGGTAGTTGCCCCAATTAATAGGGTGATGATACCGATAATTAAAGCAATGGTGCTTTTCCCATCCAGATAAGCATTCTTGATCAACTGCTGTAAGGAAACGGCCGATTCTCTACCTAAAAATCCCTCAAGCTGGGCATAAACCTGTCCTTCGGCTATTTCTCTCCCTAAAAATATACCGCACAAAGAAATAATAACCACGAGCAGTGGCGCCATGGAAAACACCGTATAATAGGCTAATGAGCCACTAAGTTTCGTTACTTTATGATCATTAAATCCTGTAAACGATGCTTTTAAAATGCCCCATATTCCTTTTAAAGTGATTTTATTCTTTGCCATAACAAACGATTTAAGATGAGATGCTCTAAACTTAAACCGCTCATATTTTGAATTGTTTGTTAATTAATGAGGCGAATACAAGATGTAAAGAAACCAAATGCACAAAAAAAGCTCCGAATTTGGTCGGAGCTTTTTCTTTATCGATTAGACGATTTTATATTATTTGGCCTTAATCCATGAAGCAATATCGTTAACTAAAGTTTCAGACACGCTTACCGCTGCTTGATACTGGGCCATTGTACCCTTTTCGGTTTGAGAACTTAACAGGTGGTTTAAGTCTGGGTAAAATTTAAGAACCACATTTTTCTTTTTACTTAAGGCAGCATTCCATAAATCAAAATCTACTTTGCCCACCTGAAAATCATTACCGCCCTGCAATACGTATATTTTAGGTTTCGAAAGGCTTTTTGCTACAGCAACCTGATTGTAGGTATTTAAATCTGTCCAATATTTTGCAGGCAGTCCTAAAATTAAAGAATCAGGTTTTATGGTAGTTCCCAACTGCGAAATTCTGCTTTTATCAATTTCCACATAAGCATCTGCCAGTTGTTTTTTAAAGGCAGCTGTTGTATCGTTAGCCTGATCGAACATATACTTATTCTGATCAACAATAATATCTGTTAGTTTTCTGGCAGGTGTTGCTGCCAAAATAATTCCTGCTAAATCAGGTGTAATGGTGGCCATTTTAGGTGCCAGCATTCCGCCTAAACTATGGCCAAATACATAAACAGCTTTAGGATTAGCGCCAACAACAGTTTTTGCGAGTGCAATAGCTGCAGTTGCATCATCCAGCACTTCTTCTTTTACTGTAAATGCTTTATTAAATTCATTCGGATAGATTAAGGTCCGTTTTACATAACGAACAGAAGCAATGCCTTTGGAGGCTAAACCGCCAGCTAAATCTTTAAAGGGTTTATTCGCACCAACTGATTCATCCATATCTGCCGGACCAGAGCCATGTACAAAAACCACAATAGGGAAATTTTTGGCATTTTTTGGCGTGGTGACAATGGCTGCCAACTGTTTTCCTGCCGGCCCAATATATACCGATTTTTCTTTGTATAAACTGGTATCAACATAAGTTGGTTTTAAATAAGCGGCCGCTTTTCGAGACGGCGCGAGGAAGATTCCGACGATTTTCTGTAGTTTATTAAAACCTAAAATAAAGTTCTGATCCCCGTTGGCAAATTTACCTTCTACCGTTACTGCGAAAAACTCGCCCTGAGCTTTACTTTGAACGGCATCTAACGATTCTGCCTTTCCATATTTTGTTCCAATATCTCCCCAAAGTTTCTTTAAACTTTCTTCCGTTAACTTCGTTTTTAAAGTATCATCAAAGAAAGCGTGGGCATCTTTAAACTTCTCTTCCTGCAACAGTTTAAAAAAGTCGTTTGCACCGTTGAACAGCTGGATCACATTTTGAGAAAATGCTGTAGTTGTAAATAATAAAGCAATTATAAATAAAAGGCTTTTTTTCATCCGTGTTTTGTTTTAATGGTAATGATTCTTCATGATTAATCCTTTTCTGGATCTAAAAAATCATGATGGTTCATGTATTGTGTTTGGTTGTTTACAATACCCAAAGTTAACAATATTTGGTTCTGAAAAGCCGCAACCTAAACTAGCCGTTTAGTTTTAACTAATTTTAACATTTGATGCCAGTTTCTTCCACAAAATGTATGGGATAAACATAATTACCAGGGCAATAAGTGGAGGGATTAAAAGCGATATGCCATCGCCAACAAATGCCCTGGAGGCAAAGGCACCAATAAAATTAATGGCAAAACCTGCATAGGCCCATTCTTTAATGACAAAAAATTTATTTTGGAGGATGGATGCCGCCCCAAGCAGTTTTGCAATACCAACAATGATGAGCAGATACATCGGATAACCGAGGTGTTTAAATACTTCTTTACCTGCTTCCTGTTGAGTAATCCCTCCAACGCCATCCATAATCATCATTAATGCGAAAATAATGGTGGCAATCCAATACCATGTTTTTAACTTCTTCATATGTATCTGTTTTTATCGTAATTTATTAACCAATTATTCCCAAAGCGATCTGTTAAATCGCCAAAAAGTGCGCCCCAAAATGTTTCCTGTAGCGGATGGGATGCCTTCCCTCCTGTTGAAAGTTTACGGTAAAAAGCCCGGGCCTCTTCTTCCGAATTACAATTCAGCATCATAGCAATCGAATTCCCCTTAACTAATCCGCGTTCTTCTACCATATCTGTTGCCATAATCACCAAATCATCTTTAGCCAAAACAGCATGCATAATACTCCGCTTCATAATATTGGGCATTTTATCAACAATAAGCGATTCTCCAATGGTTTCGAAGGTCAATTCTCCTCCCAAACAACCCTGATAGAATGTCATTGCTTCGCGGCAGTTGCCGTTAAAAGTGAGATATGAATTTATACTTGCCAATTGATTTTATTTTTTGATGCCTACCATTAAGCGCACATCTGTTTCGTTAATATACATTTCGAGGCAATAGCCGTTTGGATCAATGTTGGATTGATTGAGCAATTTTTCGAAGCTCTTCCCAATCTGGCTAACATCTTTCATAAAATCGGGAACCACTTCACTAATAAATGTTCCTTTCTTTATGGTAAAGGCTTCGACATCAAATTTCTCAGCTTCGCCATCTGTTATTTCTTCAACGGCAGCCTTATAAATAATCTCCCGTTTTTCGTTAGGCCTGCTTATTCCAAAATACCTGCGTTGCTTATCAAGTGGAAACAGGGCATGAAGTTTTTGATGTGCCGCCAAAACTCCGTTTGGGAAAGATTCGGCAGTAATGCACATTACCTTAATATCCTCATTTAAAATATACTCTTCCATTGTCATTATCGGCATTACCGCTTTAAAGATTCAACTGTAAACGATTAACAACACAAACATACGGGCAGAAATTAACAAGCTAAATATGTAGAAGCGACAATTGCGGGGGTTGTTTACGACAATTAGCCTCGTTATATTTGGATTATGAAACATGTATCTATCTTAATTCCAGAGACTGCCGTGATTGAAGCCATTGCAGATCCCCGCTATCTATTTACCGCTGTTAACGAGTTTTTACAGGCATCGGGCAAACTCCCGCTTTTTAAAGTTGAGCTTATAGGGATGACGAAAGAGGTGAGGTTGAACAATAGCCTTTTTTCTGTGCACGCCGATAAACTGTTGCATGAGGTTGAGCATACCGATCTTATATTTGTACCAGCCATTAGCGGCAATATAGGTTATGCGATGGAAGCTAACCAGGAGCTACTACCCTGGATTATAAAACATCATGCTAAAGGTGCAGAAGTAGCTTCGCTCTGTATGGGTGCATTTTTACTGGCTGCAACCGGCTTGTTAGATGGGAGGAAATGTTCTACGCATTGGCTGTTTGCCAACCAGTTTAGAGAGATGTTTCCTGAAGTAGAGCTGGTTGATGGTAGTATTATTACCGATGCTCAGGGTTTATACTCTAGCGGTGGTGCAAACTCTTACTGGAACTTACTTTTATACCTGGTTGAAAAACATACGGATAGAGATACCGCCATTTTAGCGGCAAAATACTTCGCTATTGATATCGATCGCGAGAGTCAGCTGGCTTTTATGATGTTTCAAGGGCAGAAGGGACATGAAGATGCGAAGATTAAAAAAGCGCAGGAATTTATTGATGGCAATTACCAGGATCGGATTACGGTAGATCAACTGGCCGATATGCTGGCGTTGGGTAGAAGAAGTTTTGAGCGGAGATTTAAAAGTGCGACCAAAAATACAGTAATCGAATACATTCAAAGGGTTAAGATTGAGGCTGCCAAGCGGAGTTTCGAATCGAGCAGGAAAAACATAACTGAGGTGATGTTTGATGTGGGTTATACAGACACAAAATCGTTTAGAGATGTTTTCAAAAAAATTACCGGCTTAACACCGATTGAGTACCGGAACAAATACCATAAAGCCGTACCTGTTTTACAGGTTTAACTCATTTATAGGGAAAAAATAAAAAAAATTTAAGCTGCACACAATATATTCTATTTACAGCGTTTATGTATGTGAGAGCGTTAATTTAGATGACGGGGATACTGCCTAAGGGTGGAATCCCCGTTTCTTTTTTGTTTGTTATCCTGAGGGATAATTTATTGTATAAAAATCAATACGAATGACAGGAGATTCTTTTTTCCAGTAATAGGGTGCGAGGAATCGTCATTGCGAGAAGGCTTTTTCAGCCGGCGAAGCAATCTTACAACGATCGCTATTAGCGTACGCTTTAAGATTCCCGCCTACGCGGGAATGACGATCATTCTATTGGAGTCTATCGATAGTAGCGAAGTCGAAGGTCTCTTGATCAGATTTCTCCGTTCCGCTTCACTTCATCCGATAGCTATCGGATCGAAATGATGGTAAAGTAGCTAAATAATCTATCATACATTTTAGACACATTTATTTCAAATAAAAAAAGGGGCATTGTTAAAAAATGTCCCTTTTTAAGATATATGATGGAGTTAAGAATTTTAGCTTTCTTTATCAGTAAAATCAACTGGTTTCTTTTCAAAATACTGATCGAAGTTTTGCACTTTTTTAGGTTTTAGAATTACATACAATCCTAATCCAATTAGTATTAAAGCCGTACTGATTCTTGACAGATCGAAATCAAAAATGGTTATCGCTTTAAGGGTGAATAAACCACCTATTATAGTTAAGGCTAACCAGCTGCTGCCCTGGAAGTTTTTGCGGTAACCCATCCACAAACCTACGCCTAACATGATGGTGTGCCATTTCAATATCCAGTATGGAACATCTATACCAGAATTTCTTAACAAGAACACCGAACCGATTGCTATGATTAAAACACCTAAACCAAATTGTTTATCTGCGTGATTTTTTTTGATTAAATTTTCCATGACTGTTTGTTTTTATGATTCAAATGTATCACGAATACCAATGCCGGGGAATGGCTTTTCCCTCAGTTGTGATGTTTTATCGGTGAGTGAAATAAAACTGTCGGTAAAAAATTATGAAATTTTGAGGGAGGGAGTATTTATCGGTGAAAATGTCAGTTTTGCCGCGTAAACACTAAGAAGACGGAATTAAAACTTAATTTTCTTAACTCCTTAATGTTAAAAATTTGGATCACCATGAAGAAGTTAATATAATTAAGAGAAATAATCTCAATCATTAAGATTTTGTCGTCATTCCGCTTAACAATAACGAAATGAGGGGCACAAATGAACTAATGGATAATGAACAAATGAACCAACTATCATTCGAAAATGATGATATCCGTTCCTTCGCTCATAATTACTTTTGAAGTGATGTTAATGAATAATCCATGAGCCAATAATCCATTAATCTGGTTCAGGTTAGCAGATAATTTTGCAGGATCATCAATGAGACCGAAATCGGCGTCGATAATCAGGTTACCATTGTCGGTAATAAATGTTTTGTTAGCTACAGACCTCAATATACCCTTTCCACCAAGCTCATTAATCTGATCGGACACATATTGATAGGCCAATGGAATTACCTCAACAGGAACAGTAAAAACACCCAATTTTTTAACTTTTTTAGAAGCATCGGTAATGATGATGGCATTTCTACTCAGTGAAGCAATTATCTTCTCTCTAAACAGCGCCCCGCCTCCACCTTTAATCAGATCGAGTGATTCTGTAAACTCGTCGGCTCCATCGATACTGATATCAATTTCGCTTAAATGCCCGAGATCAAGAATTTCGATGCCCAAAGATTTCGCGAGTTCTTCTGTTCGGATGGAACTTGCGGCAGCTTTTATCTTAAGCCCTTCTTTTACACGTTTACCTAATTCTTTAATGGCAAAGGTTGTGGTAGATCCCGTGCCCAGGCCTACTACATCACCATCTTTAACAAATTTTACTGCAGCCAGGGCAGCTGCTAGTTTTTCTGCATCTTGTTGCGTTTTATCTATAGTAGCCATAAAGTAAAAATAGGTTTAAATGATAAACATCGCAAAAACGAAAAAAAATTTACTGCTGATGCAATAAATCGTTTTTATAGCGTTTATGTATATGAGAGCGTTAATTTAGATGATGGGGATTCTGCAATAGTGGAATCCCCATTTCTTTTTCCCCATGAATTATGTCATCCTGAGCGTAGTCGAAGGATCTTTTCATTTAATAGACCCTGAAATAAATTACCTTCGGTGAGCTCGCTAAGGCTCGGTTTACAGCGTAGCTTTCCGCTGTGCTACAGGTCAGGGTGACGGGCTAACTTGTAGATTTCTCCTCCGAAGGAGTTCCTTTGGAACATTTCGCTGTGCTTCATCTGATAGCTATCGGATCGAAATGACGATGACCCACAACGACTCAACTACCTCACACAATCAAGGCGGAAAAATTTTACGCACAATACAATAAATCTTATTTACAGCGTTAATGTATATGAGAGCGTTAATTTAGATGATGGGGATTCTGCAATAGTGGAATCCCCATTTCTTTTATAACAAAAAAACGGCTGGTATTTCTACCAACCGTTTCCTAACAATTAAACTCACTTATTTATTTAAAGAATTTATCCAGCCTGCAATTTTTAAAGCTTCTGCTTTGGTTACTTGCGGCATTGGAGGCATTTCTGTTGAGTAACCCGGCCAATTTTGTGGCTGTGGGTTGTGGATCAACTGAAATATTTTCTCTGCTGAATACTTACGTTTTGCAATTTCTACGAACGGCGGGCCAATCTGTCTTTTGGTTTGATTGTGGCAGGCCAGACAAGTATTTTTTGTTAATAAACCCTCAACTTCTTTAAAGGTAGGTGCTTTAGCCGTAGTTGTAGGCTTAGCCGGAGTAGCGGCTCCTTTTGCTTCAGGTGCTTTTCCAGTTGTTGCCTTTGGTGCAGCTGTTTTCTTAGCAGGAACATTTACCGGTGCCGCTGAGTTTTTGGTACTTACTTCACTGGCAGAAAGTTTATTTCCATCAGGAATTTGGTTCAAGGTATAATAAGCTACCGGATGAACTAAAGAGTAAAAACCATCTTGCGATCTTAAACCATCTAATGTTAAGGTATGGATATAATATTGGCGAAGGTTTTGAACAATAATTCTGGCTTTTAAACCATCTGCCGAAACTTTAACCCCTGAGATTTTTAATTTCTCGGTGTTTACAGGAGGTGAACCATACACCGGGTGATATTTGTAAATAAAGCTTTCTGCATCATATGAAGCTAAATCTTCAGCCGATTTACGATCAACGGGCATGGTAAACTCCACTTCGAAACCATCAGGCATTACCCTAACAGCTTTCATTTCGAAAGGGGTTTTATTATTGTATACCAGTCTTTCTAAACCTTCGTTAGCATCACCTGCCGATCCCCAACCACGGTTGGTTTCTCCAACAAATAGCGAACCATCTGTCCCCCACTCTAACCTCAATACTCCAGAACGGAAACCTTTACGAAAAAGGAAGGCAGCGCCTTGTTCCTCACCTTTCACTGTCTCCATAAAAATCCTCGAAATGATACTCATTCCCTGATCACCAACTAAAATCTGACCAGCGAACGGGCCAAATGTATTTGCGGGAATTTTAACAGGTTCTGCAGAAGAGATCCCCAAAATACCATAAGGTAGCCAAACCGATGGCAAACGTAATTCAGGGAATACTTTCTTCATTTCGAATAAGGTTTTGAATGTTTCGTTTACCCTATTTTCTGGTTTAATGTATCTTCCTTGTTCGTTTTTGGTTCTACGCTCGTCTATTTGCGAGTAAAAGAAATCTGACTGCAGTTTAACCGGAGAGTTTGGTAAATTGGTCCATCTTAAACTGGCTGGATGCCCCATAAAATCACCTTTATTTACTTTCCATAAACCACCTGAACCTACCCAGTCGCCCTGATTTTCGGTATAATAAAACTGGCCATCAATAGTACCAATCCCGGCTGGCGAACGGAAACCCGCAGCATAAGGACTCATTTTACCATCTTCGGTAATGTTCATGGCCCAACCACGCATCGGCACACGGCTTTCTGCTCTCCACCATTCTTCATCGCCAAAGGCCACGTTTCCGGTAACCATAAAAGTACCATCAGGCATTAACTTCGGCCCAAAACTATATTCGTGGTAGTGCCCACTTAACGGCCATGCATAAATGGTTTCGTACACATCGGCTTTGCCATCCTGGTCTTTATCAACCAGTTTGGTCAACTCGCCGCGTTGTGCCACATATAATGCACCATTTTTATAGGCAATACCCAAAATTTCGTGCAAACCATAAGCAAATCTGCGCCAGTAAGGCTTGGCACTTGTAGGGTTTTCTACAATGTATACTTCTCCTCTACGGGTAGAAATGCCTAAATCGCCATTTGGCAAAGTAATTAGACCACCAACTTCTAAAATGGGGCCTTCGGGCACGCGTACTTTATTTATCCTGAAAAAATCTTCTTCTTTCGGTGTTTCTTGTGCAAAAACTGTAGTAAAGCTAAAACTTAATGCCAGTATTGCTAATTTTTTAAATGTATTTCTCATTGTTATTCCAATTAAAACAAAATGGTATAATTTAACTTAGTTCCAATAGCTACGATAACTTCTTTCTTGCCATCAACGTCTCTGATTACTGGTTTAGCAGCTCCATCAGCAAGTTGTATATAGTAAGATTTATCATCAATCAGGTATAAACCTTTGGCTACTTCTTCGATATTGGAAGCGGTTGCCAATAGGAAATATAGATCTTTTGATGATTTATCAACAGCAATCTCTCTCGTTAAACCTTGTCCATTTTCCATCACCTTAACGGCATCGGTAACATTTGTTCCATTAATGATGTACTTAAACTCCGGACGGTCTTGTTTATCCATTACATAACCTTTGGTTCTGAAACCAGTACCAGCAGTATCAGCAATCCACTTATCCTGATCGTTCGCTAATTTTGAAATGGCTAAAATTGGCTTTTTAGTGAAACGGGTAACACTGCCCAATGCACGTGAGGTACCGTTTCCACGGCCATCCCACATTGGCGTAGCGTCAATAAAATCGCCATGCCATCCCTGTAGTAATGTACCATTATCTAAATCGTAGCTATAAGCAACTTTTTCTGGTCCGCCTACCGAAATAGCATGTACCGAACGTACTCTTGGCGCAACATCAACAAAACTTCTGATCATGTTGTTGCTTGCTGCTTCAATGTAAATTGGATCTGCCCCACCGTTTTGGTTTGGTTTTGGAATTTCTGATAGTTCGTTAATCTGGATATTTCTGAACGCTACCGAACCGTGATCGCCCTGTAAACGTAAAGGTCCTTTTGCTTTTTCAGCTCCTGCAGCTCCTCTGGTTGCACCAAATAGCTCCACATTTTCGTGAATCAGCACACCGTTTAGTTCTGCACTGATAATTTTAGCATTTTGCGTTTTCTTTCCTGATGCATCAAATTTTGGTGCCTGGAAGATAATTTTAATGTGCTGCCATAAACCTGGCGCTTTACTTGCATTTTGACGGGGAGCAACACCTCCAAACCCTTTTTCGGCTTCAGGTTTGCTATCATCCCAACGTTGATAAATACCACCATTGTTTGATGAACTTGGGTTTTTCAGTCCCCATGCGTCATCAATCTGAATTTCGTAATTACCTTGAAGATAAATACCAGAATTTGTCCCTTTTGCAGTTAAATAATCTAATTCTACTGTTACATCACCGTATTCGTTTACGGTATATAAATCAGAACCCGCTTTTTTTGCTGTAGATTGATTAATCAATATCCCTTCACCTTTGGTTGTTTTTAAAACATTTTCGGCGTTTAGGTCGGCCACCACATTTTGGGCGAGCGACCATGAATTTGAAGGGTTTTTAAAGGCTGAAAGATCTTTGAGATCAATACGCTGGCCAAACGCCAACAGGGTTCCGCAAAGCCAGAAAATGGCTGTAAAACCCGTCTTTGAGATGTTCATATACTTGGTTTGTTAATTTTAGCCCTAAAGCTAGATATTTTGTTTAAAATCCATCGGATAAATTACTTTACCCGATGGATAATTATTTTTTCTATTTTTCTGTTGATAATGAATAAGGGAAATCAGCTGGATTTGAACCTCTGGTTTTATTCGGCGTTGCTGTCATATTGAAATTTAACACCGCACCTTTTTGCAAACCACTGTGGCTGATCCAGTTTTTAGAATATGGTTTACCGTTCATCTGTAGCGACTGAACATAACGGTTGTTATCGCTATTGGCAGCTGCATTAATCACCACAGTTTTACCATTTTCTAAAGTAACAGTTATCTTTTTAAACAAAGGAGCACCCAAAACATACTGATCAACCGCAGGTGTTACCGGATAGAAGCCCATTGCCGAAAAAACGTACCAGGCAGAAGTTTGCCCGTTATCTTCATCACCACAATATCCATCAGGAGTAGGTTTGTACATTCTGTTCATGGTTTCTCTTACCCAATATTGTGTTTTATAAGGCGCACCACCGTAGTTATACAGGTAAATCATGTGCTGGATCGGTTGGTTACCATGTGCGTACTGGCCCATGTTTGCAATCTGCATTTCGCGGATTTCGTGAATTACGCCACCGTAGGCACTCTCATCAAATACAGGAGGCATCGAGAACACAGAATCCAATTTGGTTACAAATTTACTATGGCCACCCATTAATTTGGCTAAGCCATCAACATCCTGGAAAACAGACCAGGTATAATGCCAGCTGTTGCCTTCGGTAAATGCACCGCCCCATTTAAATGGACTGAATGGGCTTTGGAAAGTTCCATCCTGATTTTTGCCACGCATTAAACCCGAAGCCGGATCGAAAAGATTCTTGTAGTTCATGGCTCTTTTCTTATAAATATCGATCTCCGAAGCCGGTTTGCCTAAAGCTCTTCCCAATTGATAAATGGTAAAATCATCATAAGAATACTCTAATGTTTTAGCGGCATTTTCATTCTTTTTCACATCGAAAGGCACATAACCCAATTCATTGTAATATTTAACACCGTCGCGGCCAACGGCTTCCATAGGGCCCTCGTTGTTTGCACCATGTTTTAAAGCCTGCCATAACGTTTCTATGTCGTAACCACGCATACCTTTGATATAAGCATCAGAAACTACCGAAGCAGAGTTGTTACCCACCATAATGTTTGCATAACCCGGACTGCTCCACTCTGGCAACCAACCGCCTTCTTTGTAATCGTTGATTAAGCCTTGTTGCATTTCCTTGTTGATTGAAGGATAAACCAGGTTTAAGAAAGGATATAATGCCCTAAAAGTGTCCCAAAAACCCGTACCAGCGAACATGTATCCTGGTAAAACCTGTCCGTTGTAAGGACTCCAGTGTACAATCTGGTTTTGTGCATCAATCTCATATAATTTATTGGGGAAGAATAAGGTACGGTACATCGCTGAATAGAAAGTACGGGTTTGATCAATTGTACCCCCTTCAACCGAAATTTTACTTAAGGTTTTGTTCCAGGTTGCTCTACCTTTTGCTTTCGTGGCATCGAAACCATCGTTAGCCAATTCTCTTTTTAGGTTCAAATCGGCCTGCTCAAAACTGATAAATGAAGAAGCCACTTTTGCAATTACCTGCTCGCCTTTTTGTGTGGCGAAACCAATAACAGCACCGGCATGATCTACAGTTAATTCTAATTCTTTATCGTTAAGTTTTTTATCATCCCAGGTTTTAGCCAGTTTGAAATCTTTGTTGAAATAGATTACAAAGTAATTTTTGAAATTTTTAGGCAGTGGGCCACGGGCATATTTAGTGGTATAACCAATAATTTTTCTTTCTGCTGGTATAATTTTAATATAAGAACCTTTATTCTGCGCATCTACTACCACATAAGCGCTATCCGTTTTAGGGAAAGTAAACCTGAACTGGGCAGAGCGTTCTGTTGGGGTAATTTCGGTGGTTACATCAGCATCTGCTAAATAAACACTGTAATAATATGGCTTAGAAATCTCTGCTTTATGGCTGAACCAACTTGCGCGGTCATCATCTGTGAATTTTAATTTGCCGGTAACGGGCATAATAGAAAAAGCGCCGTAATCGTTCATCCAGGGCGAAGGCTGATGTGTTTGTTTAAAGCCGCGGATTTTGTCGGCCTCATAAACATAAGCCCATCCATCGCCGTTTTTACCGGTTTGTGGCGACCACATATTCATTCCCCATGGCAAACCAATTGCCGGATAGGTGTTTCCGTTAGATAATGATGGCTTGGATGCCGTTCCCATTAAAGGGTTTATCCAATCTACCGGATCTGTAATTTTGCCTATTGTTTGCGCGAAGCTGGTTGATGCCGCAACACTCAATAAAGCGATAAATAATCTTTTCATTTGTTGTGTTTGTGTTTTATATGCTGGTATTTATTTTAAACTTCCGAATTTTTAATGTAATCTGCCCAAAGCGCATCTAAATCTTTACCCGTTAATTTTGTCCAGATATCTTTGGTATAAGTGTGATCTCTTAAAGAAGCATCAACCGTTTTGATTATACCCGGTTTTACACTTTTCTCCATCCAGGCAAAAAAACCTGCAGTAATGCGGTAGCTATTTTTATAACTATGTTCTGGCTTTAAAGCAGGTAGCGACCATTTGGCGCCTTCATTATCTACACCAAATTTATAGCGTGCATAATCGGCAATACCTTCTGTTAACCAGCCCGGGCCAACGCTTCGTCCATAATCTTGTACAATGTGCATCACCTCGTGGGTTACTACATCAATATCTTCAGGATGTTTCACCATCCAGATCGAACTGAAGGTTACTTTACCGTCAGCAGTTGCCGCCACGCCTTTGTAAGCTGTATCTACAAAAAATTTCACTTCTTTTATGGTAGCTGGATTATACTCTTTGGCCAGTTTTGGGTAAACTTCGAAAAAAGTTTTGATTAACCGTTTCTTCAATTGAGGGTCTAATTCCTTAAAATTGCTCTCGAACGATAATGTATAACCACTTTTCTTTGTGATTTCCTGTGCTTTTAAATGAGCTGAAAAAGCCGAAACAAACATTAGGAAGATTGAAAAAGTAAATATTTTTTTCATCTGATTATATTTTTATTATGATGGATTGTTACTTTGGTTAGCCTGTTTAGTTCTGCAAAATAAATATAATATGTAAAACGATTTAGTAAATGATCAAAAATTTTACTTTGGTGATTATTATTTTTACAAAACACGCACTGGAGCAGGCAGTTTTTATTTGCACATATCTTATAAAACTTGGCTTCTTTGTAAATTTTCTTTTAAGTGGTCGTCATTTCGAGCGGAGTGCAACGCAGTCGAAAACCACGATTGCTCAGCGAAGCTAAATCTGCCTAGATGGATCTCTCCTCCGAAGGAGTTTCTTTGGAACATTCCACTGCGTTTTAGTCGTATTCTAGGTTTACCACAATTGCAAATTTATTTTAAGAAAAACTCTTTTTTTGGGAGTTTTTCTTAGCTTTTATGACGCTCTCCTATAATTCTCGACATACATTTCTCCTCTCTTAACAAGTGAGAACATCCTTAAAATCAGTT
>NZ_JBFTSB010000010.1:0-149542 GCF_056399805.1 Pedobacter sp. 01N310 | reverse complement strand
AGGCAGGGACTAATACGACCACAAGTTCTGTGAACTAGAGATGACGGAAGTTCACCCTGCCTTTTATTTAAACGCTTACCAAGCTTTCTTCTTGTAATACTATTTACAAGAAGAAAAATCAGTCCGATAAACCAAAGGAGATGACGATTCTTATTTGGAACCTATTAAATACCAACCCTGCATAAAGTTCATTAAAAAAGGGCAGATTAAAACCTGCCCTATAATTTTTATTAGTATGTCCACCTTGGATCGCCGATCGGACCACCGGTGCTTCCCGCGCTTCTTAAAGGCGAACCAACAGCTATAGTGAAATCAGTTGTTGTAGCTGTCCAGCCGGTATTGATAGATTGATTACTTGCTAAAGTTGCTGTTCCAAAGGTTAGTGCTGTTCCGCCAGTTAGGGCGCTGAACAGGTTGAAGTAATTACTGTTCGAAACCTTCAATGTACTTCCTGCACCTGTGCCCCTAATGGCAGCAGCGTTAACCGTACCCGATTTTGGTGTATTTGCAAAAATGCTGTTCAAAATGGTAAAATTGATCGGATTGGCATTCGCATCTAACAGGGCGTACTTGGCATTGCCACCAAAACCATTAAAGGTCGAATTGGTGATCGCAACTGTCGGGATAACATCCCCTGTATAAGTGGTGCTCGCTGTAACCAGGCCAGGGCCTGCATTGTAAAAAGTAGATTTAGATATGGTAAGGGCATTGAACTGCATTTTATTTAGGTGAAAAGTATAATATGCAGATGAACCATTTAAGCCCATGTCGTAAACAATCGAGTTATTAACCGTAATGCCTGTGATTTTAAAATCGCGGGCGGCCGTGCCTCTATCGCCTCTTAAAAACGATGTTACAGAGCCATGTGCAATACAGTTATCTACCACTACATTGGTAAAAGTTGCTGCTGCACCATTGGCCGCCTGTGTGCCAATAAAATTAAGGAAATAAAGCGATGCACTGGCTGTTCCATCAAATTCAATACCCGAAAGCGTTACGCCTGCCCCAGTACCCTCTAAATCAATTTCCTTATAATTTACCTTTGTATCGGTTGGGTTGCCTGATGTTGATTTTATGGTAATGGTTTTTTGGGTGATGAAAGTGGTTGCCGACAAGGTATAGGTGCCTGGGTTTAAACCAATAATTGCGCCATTTGTTGCACTGGCAATCGCTGCAGCCAGGTCATCACCAGGATTTAATTTAACCGTATATGTAGTTGGAGCAAGGGTAATAAAAGTGGCAATTCCTTTGCTTTTCGTTCCTGCAAATAGTTCGGCGGTATATTTTGTCCCTGCTGTTAATCCTGTTATGGCTTTTAACCCTGCCGAGGCATCAGTGGTACTCAGGGTTATCGTGGTTGCCGTTCCGCTTTCAGGGGTTAAAACGATGGATGTTAAACCAACTGTTGGGGTATAACGCAGTGTAATATTATTCTCTTTAATTTCATTATCTCTGATGGCTGCAAAAAGTTGAATCCCGGTTAACTGAAAAACGCTGCTACGTATATATTTCGATTCAGGCTGGCTTTCAGTTGCACTGGCTTTAACCCTTGCATAATATTTGGTTCTTACCGCTAAATTCTCTTCAGTTACCGTTACACCGGCCGTATCTGCTGTAGTGGTGTAATTTACAGTAGCAAACAGCGAATCTGTTGAGAAATCGATACTGTATTTAAAGGTTTTTCCAGTCGACATCAAAGGAACTGTCCAGGTTAATTTCGCTGAAGTTTCGCCAGCGGTAATTTTTACATCGCTTGGCTTAAATATCCTTGCTGGTTCTGTTGGAATATCTTCTTCCTTTTTGCATGAAGAAATTACCGCAACCATCAATAATAAAACGGCGAATTTAAACCCTAATTGATTTATAAATGTTTTCATAATTAATATCTAATTAATAACCAAAGTTTTGAGCCATACTCGGATTTTCGATCAATGTTGTTTTAGGATATGGGAAAAGTTCCTTTTTATTTGCTTCGAAGTAAAAAGCAATTCCCGTAGAAGTGCTGGTTATGGAGTTTTCTTCTGTAACAGCCTTTCTCCAGTTTTTAGTGGTATATCCGCTCGGTGCTGTTGAAGTGTTTAATCCTGGTGAGGCAAACACATTATTTGGTACACCGCCATAGAGATCGAGTGTGGCTACTTCGTTTACGCTCGTTCCCAACAGGTAATTCCCCTCTTTGGCATAAACGTAATTTGGTACACTGGTATAATCGCCCGTTCCTGCAATCAAAGCACGTATTTTATTGCGTGTTTCTTCAAATTTACTGCCTAATAAATTCCAGCGGATTAAATCATATTTACGGATACCCTCTCCTCCAAATTCCAATAACCTTTCTTTCACAATAGCAGTAAAAAAGCCGTTTTTATCCATTGGTGTTACTGGGATTTGTCCTTCAAAACCAGCAAAGGCACGTTTTTGTACCTCTTGCAAGGCATTAACTGCGGAAGCAGATGGTGCTCCGTTAATTTCATTATCTGCCTCTGCATACATTAACAGTATATCGGCAAAACGTAACATTGGCCAGTTTACCCCGAAAGTTTGAGCAGCGGAAGAGTTGTTAAAAGTTGTCCATGATTTGCGGAATTTTCCATCCGTCATGTTAAACAGGGTATTGATAATTTTCTTTGATGTTGCGGTAATTTCGAAAACGCCGATGGTTACATCCCTGCGACAATCTTTGGTGACATCAAATTCATAAAAGTAAGTAGGAATAGCATTCATCCCGCCGCCGCCTGAACCAAAAGTAGATGCGGAGTTAAAACGGATACCGTTATAATAACCTAATTTGCTATCGGTAGAAGCGTTGCCGCCAAAAGCAGCCACTTCAAACATCAGCTCGTGGGCGTCATCATAGCGGGTTGTGGTATGCAAGGTCTTAAATACATTTTCATAAACGGGATTCAGGCTATGCTCCGAACGGTGGTTCATAATGTCCAAACACTCATCAAAAGCAATTTTATAATAAGTTAAATAATCAGCACTGCGTTCCATAGTATGATTGGCCGACCTTAGCGAATAACCGCCTCTGGCTAAAGCAATACGGGCTCTTAAGCCTTTAATTGCACCTTTGGTATAACGGAAACTGCCGTATTCTGTGATTCCACTTCTCCATGGCACCAGGTCCTCAGCCATTTTTAAATCTGCGATGATCCGATCATAGGTTTTATTGCGGTCTACATTTGGGCCATACAATGTTTCGGCATCTGCAGAAGGCACGAAAGACGCAGGAACATCACCCCAGTTACGGATCAATTCATAAAGAAATTGTGCTCTTAATGTTAAAGCTTCACCATAATACCGTTTCATAATCGTTTTGTCAGCCTCAGAACCATTGGTATAAAGACTAGAGGCCGGGATAAATTTGATGCAGATGTTTGCCCGCTCTACGCCCGCATATAATTGTAAAAATGGGTTGATCAGATCGGTATTGTCTGAACTCGCACCGTACATGCTAATCCCCCTGCGATCGGAAGAACTATAACTTCCCGAGGTTTTAAAATCATCGGCGGTTAAACCAAATAGTGTAGATATGCGGCTTCCGTAACCATTATCACCGCAAAGACGGTTGTAAACTGCAATAATTGCTGCATTGGTGTTTGCTGTACTTTCAAAAACAACATCCGGACTAGAGGATGACGGCGATTGTACATCTAAATATTTTTTACAGGAAGTAGTTATGCTCAATGCTCCAACAGCAATTACCATTAAAGCCGATTTTATAAATTTATTGTTCATTTTCTTTAATGTTGAGGTTAAAATACCATGTTTATACCAGCAAGGATATATCTGCTGCGCGGATAAGCAGCGTAATCTATACCTGGCGTAAGTGGATTCGATCGGCGGGTGTTTGCTTCAGGATCATAACCTGTATAGCCCGTTATCGTATATAAGTTATTAACTGTTCCGTATACCCTTAATTTTGAAATGAAACCTGTTTTTCTGATCAAACCCTGTGGTAAGCTATAACCCAGTGTCAGATTGCTGATTCTTAAAAACGAGCCATTTTCAATAGCGTAAGAGGTTAAAGCATAGTTCCCTCCTGTAGGCGTCCATAGTGAAGTATTGGCGTTCATGGAAGTCAATAATGCCGGGTCTGTTATCTTTACACCATTGGCATCAAAGTTCTGCCAGCGATCATTCATCACCGCAAGTAAATTGTTGTCTTTTACGTTGTATTGCGAGGTAAACTCTATTTTGTTGGCGTTGTACACCTTGCTTCCGTAACTAAAGTTTACAAATACAGTTAGATCGAAATTTTTATAGGCAAACTGATTGTTGAAACCTCCGGTGAATTTCGGCTGTGCTGTACCTAAAACCGTTCTGTCGTCATCACCGATCATCATACTTGATGAAGACGATAGTTTTTGAACCTTCATGTCGCCTGGCTGAGGATCACGGTTACCCAATAATACCCTGCTATTTGCAACAGTTGGCTTAAGTGTATAGGTATAGGCACCAGTAGTTGTGTTTTGGACGTAGGTGAAATCATCAACAGTATATCGCCCGTCCGAAACGAAACCGTAAAACTGACCAACCGGCTGGCCTACTTCGACTTTAAAATCGCCTAAGCTGTTTACCCAGCCTGATTGTGTGATGTATGAATTTACGCCATTTTGCAGTTCGACAATTTTGTTCTTGTTGAATGAAATGTTGAAACTGGTATTGTAGCTAAAGTTTTTGGTTTTAACGGCCTGATAATTCAATTGCAGTTCGAAACCTGTATTTTGGGTTTTACCCACATTTTGCTGTTGTGTAGCATACCCCGTAGTTTGTGGCACATTTGCATTTAAAAGTAGGTTTTTTGTTCTGTTGTCGTAATAATCTAAATTAAGCGATAACTTGTTTTTAAATAAATCGATATCAATACCCAGGTTTTTAGAAATATTGGTTTCCCAGGTAATGTTCGGGTTAGATAAAATATTTCCTGTAGCTGTACCTGAAATTAAACCAGTTGATACTGAGCCATCTGTATCGGCATAACCACCGGTGGTAGAACTTAGGTAAAATAATGTTCTAAATAAATCCTGACCGATACGGTTGTTCCCTGCTGCACCATAACTAAACCTAACTTTAAAGTTATCTAACCAATCGAGGTTCATATCTTTTACAAATTTCTCTTCCGTTACCCTCCAGGCTACCTGTGCCGATGGGAAATAACCCCATTGTTTCCCTGCCGCAAATAATGAAGAAGCATCTGTTCTGAAGTTTACAGTGGCCAGGTATTTATTTTTAAAACCGTAAGAGGCCCTGCTAAATACCGAAAACTGCCTGGTGCCAGAAATTAGTGAAGTTGGCCTGTCCTGAATGGTATTTGCCGGAGCGCTGCTCACAAAAGCATCATCGGGAGAGATGTTTATGGGTAAAAATTTAAGCACAGTTGTTCTCGAATCGATATCGACCATGTTGATTTCCTGGCCTACCAATAAATCTAAACTATGGTCTTTACCCAGATTTGGTTTATAGTTAATGGTGTTGGTATTAATAAAAGATTTTTGGGCTACCGTGTCCAGTTGGATGGCAGGTAAACCTGCATTGTTCCTGGCTACGTTACTTACCGGGCCATTAAAAGTATTAACGTGCCTGTTAGTTCGGTTGTAACCAACGGTACTCTTTATCGTTAAGTTTTTAAGAATCGAATATTGTACATAACCGCTCGAAATTAAATCGTTGCGATAATCATATTTCAATTCCTGGTTGGCCAAGGTAATTGGATTGGTTAATCCGGTAGTTAAATAGTCTGCATCGAACAAATCGCCAGAATCGCCACCACCTGAATAAGGCTGGTAACGTACAGAATTTCTTAAACGGTTAGTACCCTGCGAACCTGTAGAGGTTGTACCTACACCATCAATACGCTGACCACTGTAACGGGCATTTAGACCAACCCTGAATTTATCAGAAAATTTATGGTCTAAACGCACAGAGGCAAAAGTTCTTCTATAGCCAGAGTTAAGCATAATACCGTCTTCCTTGGTATTGTTTACCGAAACATTGTAAGTGGTTTTAGAAGTACCGCCTGATAGATTTAAAACTTCGGTATTGCTCCATGCCTGACGGCCGAAAATTTTGTCCTGCCAATCGATATTTGGAATATTTTTGTAAATGTCCAGATCTTCAAACGTGCCATATTTTTTGGTAAAAGTATCTTTTACATCCTGATTGGTGTTGTTGTTATAGAGCTCATATTGATATTTGATAAACTCATAAGGATTCATTACATCCAGCTCGTTTACAATCTGCCGCGCACCCGCATAAGCATCAAACGAAACAATCGGTCTTCCTTTCTTTCCGCTTTTGGTGGTAATGATCACTACTCCATTAGCACCTCTACTGCCATAAATTGATGTTGATGCCACGTCTTTTAACACATCAATAGACTGGATTTCGTTCGGCGATAAAATGGATAATGCATTTTCAACCTGGATTCCATCTACAATGTACAATGGAGAATTATCACCCGTAAGTGAGCTACCCCCACGTACTTTAATTACAATTTCGGCGCCTGGGCTTCCTTCCGTTGTGGTAACCGATACGCCTGCCAGTTTACCAGCCAAAGCCTGGGCTGCAGTGCTTACCGGGAACTGATCAATATCTTTCCCGGTAATGGAAGATACGGAACCCGTTAAGGCTTCTTTACGTACAGATCCGTAACCGATGTTTACGGTAACCTCTTGTAAAGTGTTGGCATCTTCTTCAAGTGTTACATCTATTTTGTTTTGCTCACCTACAGCAACATTTTTTGTTTTATAACCTACATAGGTAAAAATTAGGGTAGCGCCTTTGGCCGGAACGGGAATTTTGTAAACTCCATTCGCATCTGTACTCGCTCCAATTTTCGAATCCTTTATCGATACACTCACGCCTATTAGTGGCTGCCCATCAGATTTATCCTTTACAGTTCCTGTTAATTGTCTGTTTTGTGCTTGAGCAACAGATAATCCAAAAAAAGAGAGAAGTGCTAAAAAGAGTAAAACTCTGCTCATAGTTATTTATTTATTTGAAGTAATTTGGTTTTTTTATGATGCTGCAATCGCTTGCAGATAGAATATAATTCTATTTCGGGATGTTATAGTTAGTTTATATTTGGTTACGTTGATGTAACAATTTTACAAACTAAAAAGCAATTGAAACCAGATTTAACTAAAAAACTGTGCAAACGTTCCCAAAAACGTAGATGCGACGTTTATTAATGTTACTCATCCAATCCCCTTAAAGAGATATTTTTTGTAACTTGTACGCATTACGAAAATGAGATTTGAAACATCTACCATAAAAGATATTGCTAAAGCGTTGGGATTGTCAACTTCAACAGTCTCCAGGGCTTTAAGAGATCGTTACGAAATTAGTGAGGAAACCAAAAAACTGGTTTTGGCTTATGCTGAAAAGGTTAATTACCGCGCTAATCCAATCGCCAGAAGTTTAAAGGAGCGCCGTAGCTATTCTATCGGCATTATTGTGAGCGAAATTGCCAACAACTTTTTTTCTCAGGTGATAAATGGCATCGAATCCATCGCTTATGATAAAGATTATCACGTTATCATCTCTCAAAGTCACGAATCTTACAAGCAGGAGAAACTGAATGTTGAGCACCTTGCATCACGTTCTATCGATGGTTTATTGATTGCGCTATCGTCTGAAACGCAGGATATTGATTACCTGAGGAGTTTATATGCCAAGGGCTTACCAATTGTTTTTTTCGACCGTGTGCCTAAAGATTTTGAAACCCATAAGGTAATCGCGAATAATTTTAAAGGTTCTTTTGATGCCACAGAACATCTTATTTTATCTGGAAAAAGAACCATTGCCCATTTAACAAATTCTGAAAATCTTTCGATAACAAAAGAAAGGTTAGAAGGTTATAAAGCAGCATTGGTTAAATACCATATCGAATTTAGACCTGAGCTGGTTAAATATTGCCAGCATGGAGGTATGCACAGTGCAGAGCTGGAACAGGCGGTTAAAGAACTTTTGCCGTTACAGCCAGATGGGATTTTTATTTCGAGCGACCGCTTAACTACCGGCTGCATTATGGCCCTAAAGAAAACCAATCCTGAGGTGGCACATAAAATTGCGATTGCAGGTTTTACAAATTCTAACCTGGTCGAATTATTTTCACCATCTCTAACCTCGGTTAAACAACCCGCATTCGAAATGGGGCAGGTAGCTACCGAACTGTTAATCTCGATGATCGAAGCCAAAAGGCCCGTAACTGAATTCGAAACAAAGGTTTTAGATACCGAATTGGTGAAGAAGCGGTGAGCGCCAAGCGGTTGGCGATTTGTGCAAGGTGTTTAGCGGTATGCGGCTGTACACGGCACGCTAAACTTCCAACCCTCAACTCCAAACTTATCATCCATCGTTAGCGCCAAACGCTCTACACCAAACTCCCTACAAATTATTACCTTTGCAGCATGGTAGAAATCACATTAAAAAAGGGCAAAGAAAAAGCGGCATTACAAAGACATCCATGGGTATTTTCCGGAGCATTGGAAAAAGTTAAGGGAAAACCTGAAGATGGTGATGTAGTAAAAGTTTTTGCTTTCGACAATGAATTTCTAGCCTATGGTTATTACAACAGCAATTCGCGTGTTGCCGTTCGTCTTTTGGAATGGGATGAAGCTCAAACCATTGATAACAGCTGGTACCAGAACCGCTTAAAACAGGCTATTGCTTCACGTCAGTTTATTTTAGGCGAACAGACCAATACCTGCCGACTGGTATTTAGCGAAGCTGATTTCCTTCCAGGTTTAATTGTTGATCAATATGCTGATTTTCTTTCTCTTCAGATTTTAAGTTCAGGAATCGAAAAAGTGAAAGCAGAAATCGTAGAAATTTTAAAAACTGAATTAAATCCAAAAGGGATCTTTGATAAAAGTGACGCTACTGCCCGTACCCATGAAGGTTTACCCATCGAAAACGGACTGCTCTGGGGTGAAAACCCGCCAGAATTTTTGGAGGTAAAAGAAAATGGAATTATATACCACATCAATATCGCAGAAGGACAAAAATCAGGATTTTATTGTGATCAGCGCGATAATAGGCACATTTTAGCCAGTTATACAAAAGGCAAAAAAGTTTTGGACTGTTTTAGCTATAGTGGTGGTTTTAGCTTAAATAGTTTAGCTAATGGTGCTGCAAGCATTACCAGTGTTGATAGTTCGGCTTTGGCTATAGAAACATTAAAACAAAACGTAGCCTTAAACCAATTCGATACAGATAAAGTAACAGCCATACAATCAGATGTAAATAAACAACTCAGGGCTTTCAAAGAATCAGGCGAATTATTTGATGTGATTGTACTGGATCCACCTAAATATGCGCCATCGCGTTCGGCGTTAGACCGCGCGGCGAGAGCCTATAAAGATTTAAACCGTTTAGGCATGTTGTTGCTTGAAAAAGGAGGCTTATTGGCTACTTTTTCTTGCTCAGGAGCGGTTGATATCGAAACCTTTAAACAGATTATCGCCTGGGCGGCACTTGATGCAGGCAAGGAAGTTCAGATTATTAAACAATTCTGCCAGCCAGAAGATCATCCGGTCCGGATTTCTTTTCCGGAAGGAGAATACTTAAAGGGATTGTTGTTAAGGGTGCTATAAATTTATCCCTTACCGATCTACATTAAAGCACAAAGACACAAAGCACCGGGTATTTTGAAAATTAACCAAGTGTTATTGTGTCCTTGTGCTGGGCTGAAAGAGGAATCTAGTTAGCCAACCATCACTTTAGCGGTAATAGCCAGTCTGTTCCAGGCATTAATGGTAACTATAGCCATAATAATCTGTGCTAATTCCTGCTCGTTAAAAAAGCTTGCAGCTCTCTGATAAGTTGCATCAGAAACATGGTGGCTAATTAAGGTTACTTCTTCTGTTAAAGCCAAAACAGCTTCTTCTTGTGCCGTAAATAAGGTTGTTTCTCTCCAGGCATTTAATAAATACAAACGTTGTTCGGTTTCTCCTATTTTGCGGGCATCGGTTGAGTGCATATTTAAGCAAAATGCACAGCCATTAATTTGCGATGCACGCATTTTAATCAGTTCTAAAAGAATTGGATCTAGTTTGCTGGTTGATAAATATTTCTCTAAACCGTACATGGCTTGGTAAGCTGCAGGTTCTACTTTCGGGATATCAATTCTACTTTCCATTTTATTTGTTTTTTGATTACGATGTAAAGGTCTGCAACTTAACGAGCAAAAAACTTAATGTAGTTTAAGAAATGATTAGCTAACACAAAGGGCACATTTTTTTTGCCACGGAAGCACGGATTAACACAGAGTGTTTCCATGGTCTGTGTCCTCACAGATCATTTGTTTTCTTTTTCGATACCCGTACTATATTTATCCGTGTTTTCTGTGTCTCCGAGGCCCATGTTAAATGAGTACACTGTGTTCTGCGGTTAACAAAGCCCTATTTCTTCGCCCTGATTTTACTCAAAAATTCGGGGGTAAAGCCGAGGTAAGAAGCCAGCATATACTGTGGTACACGCTGTACAAATTCAGGGAATAAACGATTAAAATGATGGTATCTTTCCTCTGCTGTTTGGCTATACAGGAACTTTATTCTTCGCTGTGAAGCTTGATGATTTTTTTGCAAGATCAGTCTGAAGTACCTTTCCAGCTTAGGGAGTTTATGGAACATTTCATCATAATGGTGATGTTCGATGGCTATCACCTCGGTGGTTTCTGCTGCCTGGATATAAAATTCAGATTGCTCATGAAATAGAAAGCTGGTTAGATCGGTAATCCACCAGTTTTCGATGGCAAACTGTGTGGTTTGCTCAGCACCTTTTATATCAATGAAATAAAGCCTCAGGCAGCCTTTTACTACAAAATAATTCGCCCTGCAGGTTTGCCCTTCTTCTAATAAAAAAGCCTTTTTTTTAACGGAGAAAGATTTGAGTAGCAATGCAAGGGTTTCTTGTTCATCGCTATTCAAATCTATAAATCTATTAATGTGGTTATAAAGTGCACTATACATAGCTATACTAATGATTAGCTAAAATAGGTATTATTATAAAAACGGAATCAACATCTTAAAGTGAAAAAGCCTTATATATTGGGTGCGCATATTCGCCCCAGTTTTTCATAGCGCCAAGTAATATTGCTTTTAAACCTTTGTTATCAGTCGGCTTTCCTTTTGTAGGTGGTGCTAAATCTTTTTCTGGCACGGAAACTTCTGTTACTTTAGTTGCAAACCAGGTTATATTTTCGTGGGGTAAAGCTAAACCTAAAATCATACCGGGCAATCCCGTAAAAGATTCAGGACCACCTGAAACTGCAATCTGATTCGAATAATAAGCCACAACATAAACCGAGTCCATAATAATGGCATTTGCCCTGCGGCATTCATAACCTGCAATTTCTCTTGTTTCGTCGGTAATTTTCCAGTTAATTTTACGCACGCTATCTTTAACCAGATAAGTATCCTCGTAAACACTTTTTTGCGTAGCACTGGTTTGCGAATCGAAATTTGTAGCAATGGTATTTTTTAAATCAGCCAGCACATCAGATGATAGCCAATTGTTATTCATCGTTTCTTCTACCGTTGGCCACTTATATAAACTTTTATCCTTGGTAAAGTTTAAGGTACTTTTGGCAACTTTAAACTGTGGATTGTTCTTTTTATATTGCTCAAATGCCTCTTTCATATAAGTTTCATTGTCCTTATCGATCTTCTTTTTAATTAAAGCATACATATTAGACCTCTTCTCAAATTCGATCACCCCGTTTTTTACGAAGTGTATATTTTGAGCGGATAAGCTCTTGCTGATGAAAATAACAGCAAATAAGATGATATATTTTAGTGTAGTTTTCATAGTTGTTATTTTTGTGTTTTAATACCGCCGCCCATTTTATTAAAATCCCACGATACGGAGAACATTAAATATCTTCTAATGGTAGTATAACTGCTTTGGCTAATGGTTGTATTGTTGGCCGAACGATTAAAGCCGATATTCTGGTTAAGAATATCATTTACAGTTGCTGAGAATCTTAAATTTTCTGCTTTAAAGAATTTTTTGCTTACTGATGCATTCCAGATAAGACGCTCAAAACTTTCGGTAAGCACTTGTGTTTTTCCATTGTACTGGTATTCTGCATCTGTAGATATTTCAAACTTCCCTGGTAATTGCACATTGCCCGACGCATAACCAGACCATCCCCATCCATCGCTATTCCTACCAATACTTGCTCTAGCCATATTATACGATGGACCAAAGCGGGTATAAAAACTATAACTTTTATCTTTGTATTTCGAAATATTGATGCCCCCACTGTAGGTATAGTTTTTAGTGTTATTTAAGGTTCTGCCTAAATCGGTGGTAATAAAGTTATAAGAAGAACTCCCATTTGCATTTGCATTTAAGCCTATATTTATTTCGCCAAGTGTGTTTATTTTCCTGCTTATCTGTCCATATAAATAGAAATTTGTTTGCATTTTATCATTGTAATTGATGTAACGATAGGTGCTTTTACCAACACCATTGGTGGTTACATCGCTAATAATTGGATTTGCAGTAAAGCTGTAAGAGCCGCTTAACCAAACCGATTGATTGGTTAAAACTTTGTAAGCGTTATAACTTGCATTGATGTTACTTCTGAATGATGGTCTTAAATCTTGATTTCCTTCCACAACATTAAATGGATCGTTATTTATCCTAACTGGCTGAAGTTGATCAAGTGTGGGCTGGTTGGTATTACCATTATAGCTAATCCGTAATGATTTTTGCTGAGAAAAACGATATTGATAAGTTGCCTGGGGCATATAATTAATAAAGTTTCTTACATAGGTTTTGTTATGGTAAATATCATCCTGTTTGAAATTTACCCCACTAAATTTCGATCCAAAATTGATAACCGTTTTACCTTTTTTATAATTGAAAATTGCACCTGCCTGATTGATGGTCTGGTTCAGTTCAAAATTGTTACTGTAGAGCGTATCTAAAATATCATATCTGCCACTTCCAGATTGATTAAAGGATAGCCGATCTGATTTCCCGTTCATTAAACTTAGGCCATAGTTAATAATTACCGTCAAGGTTTTTGAAAGGGGTTCAGTGTAAGCTGCATTTAACTTAAAGGCACTATTTGTTATATCGTTGGTCTTTAATTGATTGGTAAGACTATCTATTATTCCTGTTCCGGTCTCATTTGCCCGTTTGTTAAGCGAGTTTAAGTATCCTTCACTATTACTTTTGTTGATCGATTGATTTAAGTTTAATGATAATGTACGCCCTTTTTTCTTTAATTTTTTGGTGAATAAAACGTTCATGTTAAAACTTTGATCATCTACCTCATTGCTTAGCGTTCTGTCTGACGAATTTAGGAATTTATCATTCTCACCGAAAGTTGAAGTTACAAAATGGTTTGAGGTATTACTTTTTTTCAATGCGCCATCAACGTTAACTTTCATGGTTAAGGTAGTATCGATTTTTAGCTCATACATGGCATCCAGTTTTTGTCTGAACATGTCATTGTCGAATGATTCATTTGAGGTATTATTCTGTACTCCCGATTCTAAATTGTTCTGATTTATTGAGTTTTTATCACCCTGAACCCTGATTGACCCAATTTTATAATTTGTGTTTAACGATTCCTTGTCTTTGTTCCATTTGTTATCGAAATGCAAGCCCCCGGTTCTGGCTAGAGGTAACCCCTGACCATTATATTGCCCATCATAGCTATCAAAGTCATCGCCTCCACTACTAAAATACATCCCACCGTCATCACTCATCGTCAGGCCACCAGAGCCCCCATATTTATCCCGGTCATCCCAGCCTAAGCCCACTGTTCCATTATTGCCCAAAATGCCGTATGCCGAAAATTTCTTTTTGCCCCAGAATTTATTAAACATTCCCTGACCCTGATAAAAATCTTTTGTTCCATAACCACCCTGCACTTTGCCAAAGTAGCCGTTCTTTTTATCTTCTTTAAGTTTAATGTTAAGTGTTTTGGTTTTTTCGCCATCATCAATGCCTGTAAAACTAGCCTGATCGCTGGCTTTATCGTAAAGCTGAACAGATTCTACCATATCTGCCCTCAGGTTTTTAGTTACCAGCGTTGGGTCGTCGCCAAAAAATTCTTCACCATCTACCAATACCTTCGGTACTGTTTTGCCCTGAGCCGTAATTTTACCGTCTTTATCTACCTGAAAGCCCGGAAATTGTTTAATGAGGTCCTCAACCTTGGAGTTCGGTTCGATATTATATGCTTTGGGATCAAACTCTGTAGTATCGCCTTTAATTTTTATGGCTGTTCTGTTTCCTTTAATAATTACATCGGCAAGAATTTTGGCCATACCTGTAAGATTAATTTTTCCATAATCTTTAACCTGAGTGGTAGAATCGAGCGTAAAATGATCTACAAAATCTGCATACTTAGGGTAAGAAACCAATAAGATAAACTTCCCGTTTTTAATTCCGTTAAGCTCGAATGAGCCATTTTCTGCTGTCCGGGTAAATTTTACCAATGTAGAATCTTTTGCATTTAAAACAGCAATAGAGGTTCCAGATAAAAGCGTTGTCGATGCAGTATCAATCGTTCGGCCTTTAATGGCATGGAGGCTTTGTGCTTTCGAATAAGTGGAGATAAAAACGAAAAGGCACAACGAGAGTAATAGGCGTTTCATAGATAAGATTTGGTTTGCCGAATATAAAACTAATATGTTAGTTGTGCATAGTGCTTTAACCTTTTTTAACAATTTAAAAACAGACGCTTAGTCATTAAGCACAAAAGATTATATCTTTAATAAAAAAATCAGATGAAATTACCCTCTCTCCAACAGCTTTACAATGGGTTTGTAACTGTAATTAAGCGTTTTCCCTTACAATTTATTTTTGCGGTTGCCGCAACATTGTGCTGGTGTTATTATATCCATATTTCTGATTATCGAAACTATTCAGAACAGAACGAGAATTTAAAAGATCATTTAATAAAGGCAATAGCCATTTTAAACCTGGCACTTGCGCTCATATTGGCACTCGATTTAATTTCAGAACGCAATCAATACTCATTAAAGAAAAAGTGGTTACTGCGCTTAGGAGGCTTACTGATCTGTATTTTGCTTTACTTCAGCCTCGATCCTACAAACTATTCGGCAGATCTTTACCGCACTTTCTTATTTGCATTTGCCTTTCATTTGCTGGTCGCATTCGCGCCTTTTGTGGGTCAGGAGAAAGTAAATGGCTTCTGGCAGTTTAATAAAGTGCTTTTCCTTCGATTTCTAACCTCAGCACTTTATTCGGCTGTACTATATGCAGGCTTGGCAATGGCCTTGGTTGCCATTGATGGATTGTTTAAGGCGGACATAAAGTGGCAAACATATATGACCTTATTTGCCGTCATTAGCGCTGGATTTAATACTACTTTCTTTTTAGCAGGAATCCCTACTGATTATAAATTGCTCGAAGAAGATCATAGCTACCCGAAAGGTTTAAAAATATTTGCGCAGTTTGTACTGATTCCACTGGTAACAATCTATTTAGCGATTTTGCTGGTGTATGAGATTAAAATTGCTGTTTTATGGGAGCTCCCCAAAGGTTTGGTATCAAGCCTGATTTTAGGCTACGCAGTTTTTGGGATCTTATCGTTGCTACTGGTTTATCCGGTTAAAGAAACGGCGGGTAATAGCTGGATTAAATTATTTTCGAGGTTCTTTTACGTGATGATGATTCCATTGGTGGTGCTTTTATTGCTTGCCGTTTGGAAAAGAGTTGGTCATTATGGTATAACTGAAAGCCGGTATATTTTAACGGTACTGGCATTATGGCTTGCCGGTATAACGATCTATTTCCTTTTTAATAAAAAACAGAATATTAAGGTAATCCCAATAAGTTTGTGCATCATTTCGCTATTAGCCACTTATGGTCCGCAGAGTGCTTTTTCTCTCTCTAAATATTCACAGCTAAACCGGTTAAAGCGGATAATGAATAGCAAGAAAAAAGATGATATTAAAGAAAAGCCAGCCGTAATCAGGTACCTGGTTTATACACATGGATTAAAAACGCTGCAACCTTTTACGAAAAAAGATCTCAGTAAAATTGAGGAAAAGATAGATGGCGCAAATAACTACCGTTATAGCATGCGGATTGATAAGGTAGATACAGCATTGGCAATTTTTAAGATTAAAGACGATTTGGTATATGACCAGGGTGTGAATATTACCCTTCAAAATGATGAAAACCAGGTTTTAAACATTAAGGGCTATGATTACCTGATCGAGCTAAGCGGGTATCCAGAGGAAAAAGTTACACGGCTTTACAGTACTGATTTAACAACAAATAAAATCGGATCAAAAATTTCGTTATTGGTTAACAATCAGCCAGCGCTGCATATCGATTTAAAAGAATTATTTGCTCAGGCCACTAAAGCATATAAAAACGGGACTTTAGAAGCTTCGAATAAAAAACAGGAATACTTGTACCCAGCAAAGCTGATGAGCATATCTAAAAATATTAATGGATATAACTATACCATTGTGGTTACTTCATTAGAGGGCACATTTTACGAAAATGATCATAATGATAATTCATGGTTTGAGGCAAAAAGTTATCTGCTCATTAAAAAACTTTAAGTTAACCTATTTCTTAGTAAATGGCCGATCGTTAAACAGATCGGCCGTTTTTGGCTGTAGGTGTTTCTAAAAATCAACACCATTTCGTATAGGTTTACCGCGTTAAGATCGCTTTTACAAATCAAATTTTATCCCCTGTGCTAAAGGCAGCGTGTTCGAATAATTGATGGTATTGGTTTGTCTGCGCATATAAGCTCTCCATGCATCCGATCCGCTTTCCCTGCCACCACCTGTTTCTTTTTCTCCACCAAAAGCACCGCCAATTTCTGCGCCCGAAGTACCAATATTTACATTGGCTATGCCACAGTCAGAGCCTTTAGCCGATAAGAATTGCTCTGCCTCTCTTAAATTCAAAGTCATAATGGCCGATGATAATCCTTGCGGAACGGCATTTTGCAAAGCAATGGCCTCATCTAATGTTTTGTATTTAATCAGATATAAAATCGGCGCAAATGTTTCGTGCTGAACAATCTTAAAATCATTCTGAACTTCGGCAATACATGGTTTTACATAACACCCACTTGTATAGGCATTGCCCGATAAAACGCCGCCCTCTACCACAAAATTGCCACCCTCTTCCTTACATTTTGTAATCGAAGCTAAGTATGCTGCAACCGCATCGGTATCAATCAGCGGTCCCACATGGTTATTTTGATCTAAGGGATCTCCAATACGCAACTGTTCGTAAGCTTTAACCAGTTTAGCGGTAAAAGCATCATATACACTTTCGTGGATAATTAGTCTCCTGGTAGAGGTACAACGCTGGCCTGCGGTACCAACAGCACCGAATACCGCCCCAATTAAACTCATATCTAAATCAGCATGTTCTGAAATGATAATGGCATTATTACCACCAAGTTCAAGCAAACTTTTTCCTAACCTTGCGCCTACTGCAGCGCCAACTGCTTTACCCATACGCGTAGATCCGGTGGCAGAAATTAAAGGGATGCGGCCATCATTTGTCATGAGTTCGCCAACTTCCCTATCGCCTAAAACCAGGTTGCAAACCCCTTCGGCTATATCGTTATCTTTAAAAACCTTTGCAATAATATGTTGACAGGCGATTGCGGTTAGCGGTGTCTTTTCCGATGGTTTCCAGATGCAAACATTGCCACAAACCAGGGCCAGGGCGGTATTCCAGCTCCAAACTGCTACCGGGAAATTAAAGGCAGAAATGATTCCTACAATGCCCAGTGGATGCCATTGCTCGTACATGCGGTGGCTTGGGCGTTCACTGTGCATGGTTAAGCCATAAAGCTGCCTGGATAAACCCACTGCAAAATCACAGATATCGATCATTTCCTGCACTTCACCAAACCCTTCCTGTAAACTTTTCCCCATCTCGTAAGAAACCAGAGTGCCCAATGCGTCCTTATTTTCGCGTAGTGCATCACCAAACTGGCGCACAATTTCTCCTCTTTTTGGAGCCGGAACCGTACGCCATGCTGTAAATGCTTCCTGCGCTTTAAGTACAACAGCGTCATAATCAGCAGCACTGGCAACCTTAGCCGAAGCAATCAGTTTGCCATCAACAGGAGAAAAACTTTCTAATGTATTTACATTAAGTTCGCCGCCCCAATTGCTGCCTGTACTATAGGCGGCGTTGCTCGCATTAATCCCCAGTTTGTTTAAAATGGATTGAATATCTGTAGTCATATATCTAACGATTTACACAAAAAAACAAAAAATTAGCTGAAAGGAGGTCAAATTCTACGCTTTAAATTATTTCCATAATCAATATCTTCCTTTAAGCATAACCAGGTGTAAATAAGGCTATAAATTTGTGTTTTTTGCTTTGCAATATAAATAGCGTAGTTTTCCAAAAGAATAATGATATCAAATTAGACTTCAGTTGTTATAAAATAGAAAGATGAAAATAAAATTATTACTCGTTGCTTTTTTAGGGTTCAGTATTACCCTTTCGGCACAAACAAAAAAGGCGACTAACTCGCTCTTGTGGGAAATTTCTGGTAATGGACTAAAAAAGCCATCCTATCTATTTGGCACCCATCATTTAATAGGGGCTAAATTTGCAGATACGATGAAGGTTCTGCAGGAAAAGTTTAAAGCTACAGACGCAGTAGTGGGCGAAATTGTAATGGATAGTACTATGCAAACTAAAATGGCACCTTTTTTAGTGATGAAAAATAATACACTGGATAGTTTATTAACAATGTCAGAATATAAGGAAGTAGAAGATTATTTCAAAAGCAAACAACCAGGTTTTGAATTAAAGCAACTGAACAATTTCAAGCCCGCAGTGGTAGCAATAACAATGATCCTTTTTGAGAACCCACATATGTTAAAAGATATAGGTAAAGGTATGGATGAGAGCTTTCAGAAATATGCCAAAAAAAATGGAAAATCTTTATATGGTTTGGAAACAGCCGAATATCAGGGGGCACTTTTATTTGATAGTGATCTGCAAAAACAAAAGAAAGCATTGCTAAAATCGATCCGAGAAGTAGATAAAAGCAAACAAAAAATGGAGGAACTGAAAACTTATTACATCACTCAGGATATAGACAAATTAACTGAACTCTTTAAAAATCAAGACAAGGAAAACAAAGAATTTATGACCGAGCTCTTAAAAAACCGAAATAAAAGATGGTTAGATCAGCTGCCAGCCCTAATGCAGAAGCAATCGTTATTTATTGTGGTTGGAGCGGGACATTTAGTTGGTGCTGAAGGTTTAATAAAAGGGTTGCAGCTTAAAGGTTACATTTTAAAGCCCGTAGCAACTAATTAATATTTCAATGTGTTTGTAAAAAACAAAAGAAAGGGAGCTACATTTGCGTTTTTACTTTAACACAAACATCAGTGTTCAAAATAAAACTAATTTGTAGAAACATAAAAATGAATAAAAAAATTATTGCCTGTGGTGTGATGCTGGCTTCTGCTTTTACGGCTAATCCACTTTTTGCACAGGATCAGCCCGTAGAAAAATCGAACAACTTAAATGTTTACCGTGTAACTGCAACTAAAGTTAACGATCTGGTTCATACCAAACTCGATGTATCTTTTGATTATGCAAAGCGATACCTATACGGTAAAGAGTGGGTTACTTTAAAACCTCATTTTTATGCTACCGACTCTTTAACCCTCGATGCGCAGGGAATGGATATTAAAACCATTGCATTGGTTGGCGCAAAAGGAAATACCCCGCTTAAATATGTCTATAAAGATAATAAGCTTTATATCACCCTAAATAAAAAGTACACCAATACCGAAAAGTATACAGTGTATATTGCTTACACCGCTAAACCCGATGAATTGAAAGTAAAGGGGAGTGCTGCCATAACCGATGCTAAAGGTTTATATTTTATCAACCCAGATGGTACCGATAAAAACAAACCAACACAGATCTGGACACAGGGTGAAACTGAATCATCTTCGGCTTGGTTTCCAACTATCGATAAACCTGATCAGAAAACTACCGAAGAGATTTCGATAACGGTAAAATCGAAATACACAACGCTTTCTAACGGAAAATTAGTGAGCCAGAAAGCCAATGCAGATGGAACAAGGACCGATACCTGGAAAATGGATCTGCCACATTCGCCATATTTATTTATGATGGCAGTAGGCGAATTCAAAATCACAAAAGATACCTATAAAAGTAAGGAAGTAAGTTATTACCTGGAGCCAAAATTTGCGCCCTATGCCAAGCAGATTTTTGGCAAAACACCTGATATGATCCAGTTTTACAGCAATTTGTTAGGTGTAGATTATCCATGGAACAAATATGCGCAGGTGGTAGCCAGAGATTACGTTTCGGGCGCAATGGAAAATACTACGGCTACATTACACGGCGAACAGGTACAGAAAACAGATCGCGAGTTATTGGATGAAAATGAAGAAGGAACCATTGCACATGAACTTTTTCACCAATGGTTTGGTGATTATGTGACCGCAGAGTCGTGGTCTAACTTAACCATGAACGAATCTTTTGCCACCTTTGGTGAAGTGATCTGGCACGGACATGATGCCGGGCAAGATGCAGAAGACAAATCACGTTACGATAAATTACAATCTTATTTAGGATCGACCAAAAAAGGAGAAAGCCCTGTTTTAGCCCGCTTTTATTATGGCGACAAGGAAGATATGTTCGATAACATCAGCTATGCTAAAGGATCGATTATTTTATATGCCCTAAAAAATCAAATGGGCGATGCCGCTTTCTACAAATCACTTAACCGTTACCTCACCACCAATGCCTTTAAAAATGGCGAAACACACCAATTGCGTTTGGCTATGGAAGAGGTTACCGGAAAAGACTGGAGCCCTTATTTTAATCAGTGGTATTACAATGGTGGTCACCCGGTTTTAAGTATTGATTATGGTTACGAAAACGGCAAGGCAACAATTAAGGTTAAACAAACACAAGATTCGAGCGTGCAGATCTTTACACTGCCGATCAAAATTGATATTTATGCAGGAGGTAAAAAAATCAGAAAGGAAATTCTGATCAATAGCCGAGAGCAGAACTTTAGTTTCGAGGTGAGTGCTAAACCCGATTTAATCGATTTTGATGTAGATAAAATTTTAGTGGGCGAAACCAATGATAATAAAACTGCTGAAAACTATTATTTTCAATACAAAAATGCGCCTAGCTATGCCAATAGAATCGAAGCCCTGCAGTTTATTATGCAGAGCAAAGCCAAAAGCGGCCAGCTGGTGTTGCTAGAAGGTTTAAAGGATAAATCGGCAGATTTACGCGCTTTAAGCATTGATGGGATTAACCTGGATGATGCTCAGATTAAAGCAGCAGCTTTACCGGTTTTACTTCAGATGGCCAAAACAGATAAAAATACCGAAGCAAGATCAGCTGCAATTGTGAAATTGGCTGAAACTGGCGATCAGGCTTATAAAACTTTAGTGTTAGAAAGCTTAAAAGATAGGTCGTACAAGGTAATTGCTGCCGGTGTTGATGGTTTAGCCAAACTGGCCCCACAAGAGAGCATTGCGGCTTTAGCATCGTTAGATGAAGATACGAAAGCGCATATAGCACCTTCTATTGCAACGTTATATATCGACGAACCAAAAGATGAATATCAGGCATTTTATGATAACATTATGCTTACAGGCGATAGGAATAGTGTTTTTGCAGTGGTTGGCCAATATTTTCAGTATCTGAGAGCCAACAATAATCCTGTAGTTACCGAAAAAGGTATTAAAAACATTGCTGGCGCCATTGAAAGATTAAAATTACAATCTTATTTAAACAAGCAACTTGCGGGTGCTTATACTGCAGCTGCGCAGGCTAAAACACAACAAGCTGCCGCAGTAAGCGGAGAGGCTAAAACAAACCTGAGCAAACAGGCCGAATTATTTAAAAAAGGCGCAGCTGATTTAGAGAAAGAATAATAATTAACATAGTTATGTGTCGATGCGTCATTCCCAACTTGATTGGGAATCTTAATGCAGTGAGCTTTAAGATTCCCACCTGTGTGGGAATGACGATCGTTCTTTTACAATCTGCCAAAGCTGGCTATTTGGCCTTTAAGGATTACATCCCTCTTTTCTCCTGGTATCAATAATATAAACAATTTGCCAGCCCTTGTCTCCTTTTACCAGCTGAAAGGAATTTACCCCACAATGACTAAATTTTTCGCCCAGATAAAATTTATAGTCTGTCCAAACAGAAGCCAAAGGACCATCGATTAATATTTTGGTAAACACAATACGCTCATCGTATTTTTCCTGGTGTGGAGTGCCGATAAATTTGATAAAGTCGTTAACAGATTCCGTGCGTATATTCACCTTACCTTCTTTGTTAACTATGGTTTGCATAATCGCTGCAGGTGCAAAGGCGGTTCTTGTTAAAGTGCTGTCTTCAGTCTTCATACCGGTAAAAAGGTTATTTATAATTTTTTTGACGGCACTTTCTTCATCGCTTTGCGCAAAGGTATTTGTAGCAAAACCTAATAAAAACAGGGCAAAAATGACTAATCCTTTCATGACTTCTTAATTACGTATATACCATAAATTTATAGTATTTTTGTCAAAGAAGGGAAAAGGAACCGCGATGTTGCAAAAAATCTATCGATTATCCACACATCTTAATCACAGTCAATACGCTTTATAGTCAGCTATTTACGCTGTTTTCGCCAGTTGATGTTAATAATTATTTTAAAAACGGATAATTAAAACTTGTAAACTTATAATGTGTTTTTCTGCTAATTGGCACGGTTCTTTAATAGTATAATATATGGAAGAAGAATTCTTTTTTGAATCCAACGAAGATGCACAACGCTCGGTAGAACGTTACGAAGAAATGCTCCGCAACCAGGATCAGTATTTCTTCGATGCAGGGGCATTCGAATACATTGTAGATTTCTACATTGAGAAAAATGATCCGGTCAAAGCTTTGCAGGTTGTTGATTTTGCAATCAGTCAGCACCCTTATGCAACAGTGTTTTTAATCAAACAGGCTCATCTTTACATTTTAACCAACAATAACGAAAAGGCTTTTATTGCCTTGCAAAAGGCTGAGCTTTTAGAGCCGTCAGAACCAGATATTTATTTGCTCCGCGGTAATATTTTTCAAAATACCGAACGTTTTGACGAGGCTTTGGAAAATTATGAGAAAGCTTTAGGGCTGGCTGAAAGTACCGATGAGATTTTATTACAGATGGCTTATGTTTACCAGAGCATGAGTGATTATGAAAGCGCCATTACCTATATTAAACTCAGTTTAGAGCAGAATATGGAGAACCAGGATGGTTTATATGAGCTGGCTTTCTGTTACGATGTGTTAGATAAACAAGAAGAAAGTATTAAGTTTTATCAGCAATACATCGATACCGATCCGTATTCATATGCGGCATGGTATAATTTGGGCAACAGTTTCCACAAGCTGAATCTTTTCGAAAAAGCGATCGATGCTTACGATTATGCGATCCTGATCAAAGAAGATTTTAGCTCTGCGTATTTCAATAAAGGTAATGCGCTGGTTCAGCTCGATAAATATGATGAGGCGATAGATGTTTATAAACAGACTTTCGAATACGAACAGCCTAATGCCGATACCTATTGTGCCATTGGCGAATGTTACGAGAAACTGGAGAAAATGGACGAAGCCCGTTCTTACTACAAAAAATCGGTAAAAATGGATCCCAAAATGGCAGATGCCTGGTTTGGGATCGGTGTTACACTGAATTTTGAAGAACGTTATTTCGAATCGCTGCATTTTTATAAAAAAGCAATCGATTTAGAGGCCGAGAACCCTGATTTCTGGTTCGCTATGGCTGATGCTTATTATAAACTAGGCCAGATTGATGAATCGATCGAAGCTTATGAAAAAGTATTGGAGTTTAATCCTGTGGATATTGAAGCCTGGTTAGATTTTAGTACAGTGCTTTACGAGCAGGGAAAATTGCTGGAAGCATCAGAAACGATGGCAGAGGCGATCAAGAATAATCCGGAAGCAGCAGAACTGTATTATCGGATGGTAGCCTATCTTTTTGCCCAGGGGAATTATAGCGATGCGCTGGGATATTTGGAAACGGCTTTAACAACCGACCCCGATAAACACTATATTTTATTTGAATATTTGCCACAATTGCAGGATAATAGTGCCATTTTGAACGTTATAAACAGATATATTAGGTAACGACCTTGTGAGAAAAATTTAACAAATAAATCTCAAAATTTTTTTCACTTTTGTACGCATATGAATTATCCATTATTAAACGTTCCCGAACGTCCAGCTAAACCACGCCAAAAAGGCTTAACAATGGTTATGGATAAGGGATTGAGCCTACGCCAGGTTGAAGATTTTATTGAAGTTGCCGGCGTACATACAGATATCGTAAAATTAGGTTGGGCAACATCACACGTAACACCAAACCTTAAAGAAAAATTAGCTTTATATAAAAGTGCAGGCATTCCTACCTATTTCGGAGGAACGTTATTTGAGGCCTTTATCATCCGTGACCAGTTTTCAGATTATCAACGTGTTTTAGACCAGTATGGGATGGAATATGCAGAAGTTTCTGATGGTTCTATTGAAATTGAGCACGATAAGAAATGTGAGTTTATCCGCGAACTTTCTAAACAGGTAACCGTTATTTCGGAGGTTGGAAGTAAAGATGCCGCTAAAATATTTGCCCCATATAAGTGGATTAAATTAATGCAGGCCGAAATTGAGGCGGGATCGTGGAAAGTAATTGCCGAAGCACGCGAAGGTGGTAATGTAGGTATTTACCGTGGAAGCGGTGAAGTACGGGAAGGATTGGTTGATGAGATTTTAACCCAGATTCCTGAAGAAACCATTATTTGGGAAGCACCTCAAAAAGAACAGCAAGTTTGGTTTATTAAATTAATCGGTAGTAATGTAAACCTTGGTAATATTGCGCCAGCAGAAGTAATTCCTTTAGAAACCATTCGTTTAGGTTTACGTGGAGATACTTTTGATTATTTCCTGAACCAAACTAAATAACTCAACCCGCTATTGCGGGGTGCATAGTTAAATAAACCTTGCAGGTTTCAAAAACCTGTAAGGTTTGCTTTTTTTATAAATAATGAAAACATACGGCTTAATCGGATACCCACTTTCTCATTCTTTCTCGAAAAAATATTTCACAGAAAAATTTCAAAATGAGGGAATAGCCGATCATCAATATGAGCTTTTTCCTATTGCCGATATTAAATCACTGCCCGATCTGCTAGGTGAAAATCCATCGCTTTGTGGGCTTAATGTTACGATTCCGCATAAAGTTAACGTGCTTTGCTATTTAAACGAAGTAGACGAAGCAGCAGAAAAAATTGGGGCCGTAAATTGTATTTCGATCAAAAGTTTTGAAGGTGCGACCTATTTAAAAGGCTATAACACCGATGCATATGGCTTTGAAGAATCGCTAAAACCATTGTTGGGGCCGCAACACAGCAAAGCACTGGTTTTTGGCGATGGTGGGGCGGCGAAAGCGGTAAAGTACGTTTTAGAGAAATTAAATATCCAATATCAGGTTGTGGTACGAACGGCTGTTCAGGGTGCTATTCTATATTCGGAAGTTACACCAGAGATTTTAGCCTCACACCAGTTATTGATTAATACTACCCCCCTGGGGATGTCGCCAAATGTGGATACCTTTCCCGAAATCGATTACAGTTTAGTTGGGCCTGGGTATTTAGCTTACGATTTAGTTTACAATCCGCTGGAGACAGCATTTTTGGTTAAAGCTGCCGAGCGCGGTGCAGCAATTAAGAATGGTTTGGAAATGCTGTACAAACAAGCAGAAAAAGCTTGGGCAATCTGGAATAAATAATTTAACTTATCGTCATTGCAAGGAGGAACGACGACGCAATCTTTGATAAAATGTTATGAAACTAAAACAACTGATCTGCTTTCCCTTTGTGCTGCTTTTGTTTATAACAGCTTGTCAGAACCACGATTATAGCCCAAAGCCAAAAGCTTACTACAGGATTGTATTCCCTAAAAAAGATTATACTGTATTTACCAAGCCTGTCCCTTTTACTTTCAAATATCCAACTTATGCGGTGGTAGAACAAGATCAAAGCCGCGATGCCCAAAAGAATTGGTACAATTTACACTTTAAGCAGTTTAATGGCTTTTTGCATTTAACGTATTACGATGTTTCGGGTAAAGGCGAATATGATGAAATGGTAGAAGATGCCCGAAAACTGGCTTTTAAACATACCATAAAAGCCAGTGCGATTGATCAAAAACTCATCAATTATCCCGATCATAAAGTTTACGGCATTTATTACGCTATAGAGGGGAATACCGCATCATCAGTTCAGTTTTTTTTAACCGATAGTGCCAAACATTATTTTAGAGGAGCTTTATATTTTAATGAACGCCCACAATACGACTCTATTGAACCCGTTGTTAAATTTATTAAAAAGGATATCGATACCTTGATTTCTACCTTTAGGTGGAAAAATTAATTTATTATTTTGTCATCCTGCTTTTGGAAACAGGATTTTTTCTAAAATTTTTATGATCACAATAAAAACCTTCACATTTAACGCCTACAGCGAAAATACCTATGTGCTTTATGATGAAACCAAAGAATGTGTCATTATCGATCCGGGCATGTACGAAGGTTTTGAGCAAAATGAATTGGCGGCTTTCATTAAAAATGAGGGATTAAAACCTGTTTTATTACTTAATACACATTGTCATCTCGATCATGTTTTCGGCAATAAATTTGTGTTCGAAACCTATGGCCTAAAACCACAGTTTCATGCGGGCGAATTGCCAATTTTAAATGCAGTTCCTGGTTATGCACCGTCAATGGGCTTTGCCCGTTATGATATATCTCCTCTGCCCGATACCTTTTTGCCTGAAACAGGAACAATTTCTTTTGGTAACAGTACACTGACTTTAATTTTTGCCCCGGGGCATTCGCCTGCACACCTGTGTTTTTACAGTGCAGCCGATCATATTTTAATAGGTGGTGATGTACTTTTTTACGGAAGTATTGGCCGTACCGATCTGCCTGGAGGTAATCATCAGCAATTAATCCAAAACATTTCCGATAAACTTTTTGTCTTACCTGATGAAACCAAAGTTTATCCTGGCCATGGACCAGCCACAAGCATTGGTTTTGAAAAACAACATAACCCATTTTTTTAGCAGGATTAAAGGTTCATAATTGTTAAAGGCTTTACAACCTGAAGCCTTTTACCTTAAAACCCTCAACCTTTTATTTATCTTTGCCGCTGTGAATACATCGTTTTATATTGCCAAAAGGTATCTTTTTGCCAAAAAATCTACCAATGCCATTAACCTGATATCGGGGATATCAATGGTAGGTGTAATGGTGGGTAGCGCTGCATTGATTATTATCCTTTCGGTATTTAACGGTTTAGAAACAGTAGTATTGAATATGTTCGATACCATTACCCCACAAATTGCCATTACACCGGCTAAGGGGAAAACTTTTGATCCGAACACAGGCTATTTCAATCAGCTCAGAAAAAATAAAGATGTTGCCGCCTTTACCGAGGTGCTGCAGGAAAATGCTTTATTAAAATACAACAACAAACAAGCTGTTGGAATGGTTAAAGGCGTAAGTTTAGACTATTTGAAGAACACCAAATTAGATAGTACCATAAAAGAAGGCCATTTTATACTGCACAACAGAAGCGGCGATAATGCAGTAATTGGTTCTGCCCTGCAGAGTTATTTGGCCGTAAATACTGTCGATCCCTTTACAGAGCTGGAAATTTATTCGCCAAAGAAAGATATCGCTGCAAATAGCTTAAACCCTGCCGACGATTTTGTGGTAAAGAACATTCGGGTAAGTGGTGTTTTTGAAGTGCAACAAGATTTCGATAATGGTATTATTGTGCCATTGAATTTTGCCCGCGAACTTTTAGGCGAGGAGAAAAATGTGTCTGCAATAGAGATCAATCTTCAGCCAGGTGTTGATGTAGACGATTTTCAAAAAGAGGTAATCGAAAAAGCTGGTAAAGATTATGAAGTCAGAAATCAGGCCGAGCAAAATAAATCACTCTACCACATTTTAAACACCGAAAAATGGGCGGTATACATTATTCTTACTTTTATCCTGATTATTGCTATATTTAATATCATAGGGTCGTTAACCATGTTAGTAATTGATAAAGTGAAGGATGTAGCCATTCTGAGCAGTTTAGGCGCAGGCAAGAAATTAATCAAACGTATATTTTTATTTGAAGGAATGATGATTACCATGTCTGGCTGTGTGCTGGGCTTAATTATCGGCCTCATATTTTATTATTTTCAGCACACTTATGGTTTTATCAAAATGGGTGATGAAGTAAATAAAACGCTGGTAAGTTCTTATCCAATCGGATTAAAATGGAAGGATTTTGTTTTAGTTTTTGTTACTGTAGGCATCTTCTCATTTTTGGCATCTGCTTTGTCATCCAATTTAAGTGTTAAAAAGATAGATCAAATTAATCAAACTATATAAAATGAAGTTATTTAAACAAGCAATTGTATTTGTTGTGCTCCTTGGCGTAGCCGCTACAGCTTGTAGAAACGATAAAGCCGAGGGAGAAAAAAGTAATCTGAAAACGGTTAAAGGTTTATATAGTTTTGGCCCTGAAATGAAGTCTTTTACCTTATGTGAAGATGGGCGTGAGTATTGGGTTAAAGACAGTGTAAGAAATTTAGAGCTCTCTTATAGTAACCTGGGGTTCGAAAAGCCTTACGAGCCAGTATACGTAGAATTAGAAGGTTATTTCGCAAAGTCTGATACGGCTACAGTTTCACCTGATTTCGATTCTACCCTGGTGGTGATGAAAGTGCTTAAAATCAGTAAAGAAATCCCTGACGGACCTTGTTCGCAATAATTCATCCAAAACCTACAGGAGTCGTCATGCTGTCCCGAATCTTCGGGATCAAACACCTTGGTTCGTGTCTCCACGAACTAAACCAATGGTTTAGATAAATAGCTTATACAATTGTTAGATTGAAAGCCTAGCGTTTTAAGATAGTTTTTTCTTGAAGCGCAATTGCAGTACTAGTCGGTTACGGCATTCCTGCTTTCCGTTACAAGTCCTCTCCCGATGAAAAATCGGGATGCGGGCTTTTCACTTCAATCAGGGCTAATTTTCAGCGCTTTTACTGCTATTGATGGTTTGGAGCGCAATTTCGCAACGCCCTGCAACCACAAATAGTAGCACCTTCTCTGCCACCTAAACCTGATCGGAGTGGTTCTGATCCTTCATCAGAAAGAACGCAGAGCAGGATGATTTTGGCCTAATTGCTGCTGCACTTGCTTTCCAAATTATTTAACGAATGATCGTGATAAAACCAGAAGTCCACCCATCTTTGTTCAGTTTGTTAATAGCTATTTCAAACCCTTCTTTTGCATCTCTAAACCCTTCCAAAAGTTCCGCTCTGGCCTGTGCAGCTTCGGCAAGCTCCATGGAGGTATATACTCCGATCAGTTTAAAATCCTCGCCACCATCAAGCTTCTCATCAATATGCGTGTGCCACAATAGATAAACAAATTCCATGTTCTAATTTAATTTAACAAAAAAAGCTTTCCTGTTTCCAGAAAAGCTTTAGAAATTATAATAAAAAGATATCTTCTACCAGTATATACTGTAAAGGGCTACCAATAAGCCGATAATAATCAAAGAACCAACAGCGAAACCTGTTGTGGTTTTGAACATTTTCGAATCAATTTCCAGTCCTTTTGGATTAACACCGTTTTTGTTTTCGAACAAGCTGATAATTACCATACCGATAATACAGAATACGAATACAATACCCATTCTATCTAAGAAAGGGATTTCATAAATACCAGCATTTTTAACCGAGAAGCCCACTCCCGATAACCAGGAAAGATCGGTCCATGTAGGAAGAACCTTTAACAATAACGATAATCCGAAACCACCAATTGTTGCAAAAAGTGCTGCATTTGAAGTAGCTCTTTTCCAGAAGAAACCGAGAATGAACATGGCAAATATACCTGGAGAAACAAAGCCTGTGTACTCTTGGATATATTGGAATCCACCTTTTTTATCGATACCCAAATATGGTGCAATAATAACACCCAACACCATGGCTACAACTACCGCAATTTTACCGGTAAAAACAAGGTTCTTTTCAGAAGCATCGGTTTTTAATACTTTTTTGTAAATATCAAGTGTGAAAATGGTTGCAATACTGTTTGCTTTACCAGCTAATGAGGCTACAACTGCTGCAGTTAATGCTGCAAACGATAAACCTTTTAATCCGGCAGGTAATAAGTTTAACAGTACCGGGTAAGCACGGTCTGGATTAACAGATCCGTCCTGCAGCATTTCCGATTGGAAAGCCCCGTCTTTATACAATACATAAGCTGCAATACCTGGCAATACCACAATAATTGGCATTAATAACTTTAAGAATGCAGCAAACAAAATACCCCCACGGGCAGTTTTTAAATCTGCACCTAAAGCACGTTGCGTGATGTATTGATTACAGCCCCAATAGTTAAGGTTTACAATCCACATACCGCCTACTAATACGCTTAATCCCGGTAAATCAATGTAATTCTCATTTTCAGGTTTTAAGATCATGTGGAAGTGTTCTGATGCTTTTGAGGTCATAAGGCTATAACCTTCAAAAATACCTGAGGTTCCGTAATGGGTAGAAACCAGGTTTAATGCCAGGTATGTTGTGGCCAAACCACCCAGAATTAAGAAAAATACCTGAATAACATCGGTATAACCGATTACTTTCATCCCGCCAAGTGTAATTACGATGGCAAAAGCCGCAATGGCATACATACAGAAAGTCAAATCGAATCCAGAGATACTGCTAACAGCTAAAGCACCTAAATAAAGAATTGATGTTAAGTTTACCACTACGTACAACAATAACCAGAACACAGCCATAATCATGGCAACGGTTCCGTTGTAGCGTTGGTGTAAAAACTGCGGCATTGTGGCGATCTTGTTTTTCAGGTAAACCGGAATAAAAAAAACAGCAACAATAACCAGGGTAAGGGCAGCCATCCACTCGTAAGTTGCAATTGCCAATCCCATCTTAAAGCCCGATCCGCTCATGCCGATAAACTGTTCCGCAGAAATATTCGATGCAATTAAAGATGCACCGATTGCCCACCATGTAAGTGAACCTTCAGCTAAGAAATAATCTTTTGAGCCTGTGGATGCGGATTTTTTCTTATTGTAGATGTACAGACCGTAAGCAGCCACAATAACGAAGTACACCGCAAATACAATGTAATCCTTCGTGTCCAATAAATTGTTTTTCATTAATATAATAGTGGTTATTTGGTTTAGAAATCTAAATGTAGTAAAATCATAAATTAATCTCAGCTTTTTTTTGAATTAAAAAGTGTTAAAGTAACGTTTATTAATTTGGGCTGCTAAAAATTAACAGCTATTCTACTTTCCACACGCTACCGGATGGGTTAAATTAATGGAGGTCGCCCCAGTTTTCATCCATGGTCTGTGTCTCCACAGATCATTCTAATTAAATCAAATGCCCGTGGTCTGTGAATACACAGACCACTGAGATTACATTTATAAAAATAAATTAAATATACCTGTTAATTAAGTTTTCCAGGTATTCTTGCTTTCCGCTGCGTACCTCTGGTTCGCCGTTTTCTGCAGCATAATTTCTCAAATCTTCCAAACTTAGTTTGCCTTGTTCAAATTCGGCACCCTTTCCACTATCAAATGAAGCATAGCGGTCGGTTCTTATTTTTTTGTAATCAGATTTTTGAAGAATGGCATCTGCAGTGATTAATGCCCTTGCGAAGATATCCATGCCGCCAACGTGTGCATAGAACAGGTCTTTGGGGTCTGTAGAGTTACGGCGGATTTTAGCATCGAAGTTTACACCTCCACCCTGTAAGCCACCACCTTCTAAAATGATCAACATCGTTTCCGTTAGTTCGTTAATATCGTTAGGGAACTGATCGGTATCCCAGCCATTTTGATAATCGCCACGGTTTGCGTCGATAGAGCCTAATAAGCCATTATCTACTGCAACCTGTAATTCATGCTGGAAAGTATGGCCGGCCAAGGTAGCGTGGTTAACTTCTAAATTTAATTTGAAATCGGCGAGCAGATCGTATTGTTGTAAAAAGCCTTTCACCGTTGCCGCATCGTAATCATATTGATGTTTAGAAGGCTCACATGGTTTCGGTTCGATGAAGAATGTTCCTTTGAAACCCTGTTTGCGTGCATAGTCTTTAGCTGTATGTAAGAATTTTGCCAAGTGTTCCTGCTCACGTTTCATGTTGGTGTTCAATAAGCTCATATAGCCTTCTCTTCCTCCCCAGAACACATAATTTTCGCCACCAAGAGCAATGGTAGCATCTAAAGCAGCTTTAACCTGTGCAGCGCCGTGTGCCAGCACATGGAAATCAGGATTGGTAGATGCGCCATTCATGTAGCGCTTATGGCTGAATAAATTCGCTGTTCCCCAAAGTAATTTTACCCCGCTATCTGCTTGTTTTTGCTTGGCATACTCAACAAGGGCCTGTAATCTGCGTTCGTTTTCGGCAATATCGTCGCTATAATCTACCATATCCACATCATGGAAACAATAATAAGGGATCTGCATTTTAGTGATAAATTCAAATGCCGCATCCATTTTATCTTTTGCCCTTTCTACTGCATCTTTTTTTTCATCCCAAGGGAAAATGTGCGTTGCGCCGCCAAATGGATCTGCACCATTGCCGTTAAATGAATGCCAATACGCACAGGCAAATTTAAAATGCTCGTTCATGGTTTTGCCCGCTACTACTTTGTTGGCATCATACCATCTAAATGCTAATGGATTGTCACTTTCCAGGCCTTCAAACTTGATCTGCTCAATGCCTTTAAAAAATTCTTTTGCTCCTGTTACTACTTTTGTCATGTTATTTTGTTTTTTGGTTGGTGGTCTGTTGGTCAATAGTTCATAGTCGGTCTCGCCATGTACGATCAATCATTAACCAATTGCTAATTGTTTCTCTAATATTTTTTTCCAATCCTGATAAATGGGTTCGTATGTTGCCGAATGTTGAGGGATTAAAGTTTTAATTACTTCGTGGTTGTTAAAAGCTTCTTCTGCGCTTTTAAAGATGCCAGCCCCTATCCCAGCCCCTAAGGCTGCGCCTATACTGCCGTCGTTTTCGTAAAGTTCTACCGGAATGCCTGTAACGTCGACAAAAGTTTGTGCAAATACATCACTTAAAAAGAGGTTGGCCTTCCCAGCACGGATTACTTCAGGTTTCATGCCGTTTTCTCTCATAATATCCAGTCCATATCGGAAAGAAAAGGCAATCCCTTCTTGTACTGCCCTAAAAATATCTGATTGGTTGTGAAGATTTAAGTCGATGCCTAACAACTGGGCGCCAGTATATTTGTTGTTTAACATCCGCTCGGCACCGTTTCCGAAGGGGAGCACTTTTAAGCCATTGCTTCCTATTGGTGCTTTTAATGCCAGATTATTCAGTTCGGCATATGTAGACTGTGGTGCGAAATTATATTTTGCCCAACGGTACATGCTGCCAGTGCCATTGATACAAAGTAAAACGCCGGTATGTTTTTTCTCTTCTGAATAGGTTACATGTGCAAAGGTATTCACCCTCGATTGTTTATCGTAAGTAAGATTGTTGCTTACCCCATATATCACACCTGATGTTCCGGCCGTTGCAGCAACTTCTCCAGGCTTTAATACATTTAATGAAAGTGCGTTGTTCGGCTGATCGCCAGATTTATAGGCTACCGGGATGCTGGCTGAGAGGCCTAGAGATTCTGCAACATCAGCTTTTAAATAACCGTGTTCGGAAAATAAAGCTTTCACCTGCGGAATAACGTTGCCTGAGATTCCGTAATAATCTATTACATCTTTGGAAATTTCATGATTTTCAAAATCCCAGAAAATGCCTTCAGATAATGCAGAAATACTTGTTGTAATTTCTCCTGTTAATTTCATTGAGATGAAATCGCCCGGGAGCATTATTTTATCGATGTGGTTATAGATCTCTGGCTCATTTGCTTTTACCCAGGCCAGCTTTGAGGCTGTAAAGTTTCCGGGAGAGTTTAACAGGTGTTTTAGCGATTTCTCCTCTCCAATGGCCTCAAAAGCACCATTGCCTAACTCAACGGCCCTGCTATCGCACCAAATAATACTATCACGAAGTACGTTTTGGTCTTTATCTACTACAACCAGCCCATGCATTTGGTACGCAATGCCAATAGCTTTAATCTCTTTAGGATTAAATAAGCTTGTCGAATTTAATTTGAGAATGGCTTGCTGAACATTTTGCCACCAATCATCGGGTGATTGTTCTGCCCAGCCCGATTGCAAAGATTTAATTGCTGTTTCCTCTTCCGGGTATTGTGCTGTCGCAATGTTTTTCTGTGAAGCTACATCAACAACTGCAACTTTTATAGATGAGGTTCCTAAATCAATACCTAATAAATACATGGTTTTAAATTATTTTAATATTTGGCTATGCAAACGGTTGCATAAAGATAGTAGTTAAAATATAAAACGCAAATTTTTGTAACATTTATTCCATTTTATGCAATCGGTTGAATTGAATGCTATTCCTAATTTAAACTATAATTGAATTATTTTAATAATTTATATTTTTGCCGTTACATTAAAATTAAATTATGGAAGAGATTACCTGGAATGATTTCGAAAAGGTAGAACTGAGGGTAGGCACCATTTTAGAGGCTTTCGAATTTCCAGAAGCCCGGCGGCCTGCCTATAAAGTTAAGGTAGACTTTGGCGAATTCGGCATAAAAATGAGCAGTGCGCAGATTACCAAACATTATTCTTTGGACGAATTACCGGGGAAACAGATTGTAGGGGTGATCAACTTTCCGAAAAAACAGATCGGAAAATTTATGTCCGAATTTTTGGTAACTGGTTTTGCTGACGAAAACGGTGATATCGTATTGACTGCCGTACAAAGTAAAGTTCCTAACGGGAGTAAATTGGTTTAGTAAACATACTTCCCATTTTCCCGCAGATTTAAAAAGATAAGACACGCAAATCGACGCAGATTTCTAAGCAATTTAAAATGTTAAATTCTGCGGCTTTCATCAGCGCCGATCTGCGGGAAAATAGCCCTGATTGAAGTGAAAAGACCGGAGTGAGGTACGAATGAGGACTTGTAACGGAAAGCAGGACTGAGGTAACCGATTAGCACTGTAACTGCGCTCCAAAAACCTAATCAGAAAAAGTTTACCTATAGACTTCAGAAGTTTCGCCTGACTGTTACCTTTGGAAACTTAGGAAGTCTTACCCTATATTTGCCACATGAGTTTTTACAACTTCGAAAATACCGACCCTGAAGAAGAGGATATCCATTATATGAAATTGGCTTTGGAAGAGGCAAAAAAAGCTTTGGCTGAGGATGAAATTCCCATCGGCGCAATAGTGGTTAGTAAAAACAGGATTATTGGTCGTGGCTACAATTTAACTGAGCGCTTCAATGATGTTACTGCGCATGCAGAAATGCAGGCGTTTACCTCTGCAGCGCAAACGATAGGCGGGAAATATTTAAGGGATTGTACCTTATATGTAACCATCGAGCCCTGTGTAATGTGTGCCGGTGCAAGTTATTGGACACAGATCGGTCGTATTGTGTATGGTGCCAGAGAAGAAAAAAGAGGCTTTATCTCCAAAAACGCAAATCTGCTGCATCCGAAAACGGTGTTAAAAGGAGGGATAATGGCAGAGGAATGTGCAATATTGATGAGGGATTTTTTTGCAAAGAAAAGGTAGAAGAGACGAGTTAATGGCTCATGGTTTATAGTTCGTAGGGAAACGGGCTATTTTACTATCGACCATCAACTATCGACTGAAAAGTTAATTTTTCATTAAAACTGTTGGTTATCGTCCTGAACCTTACAGCTTTTAAATCCTCCCAACTTTACAACAACAGCGCAGAAAACGATTTGATGATAATAACATGAACAAATCTTAACGTTCTAATGTTATATTTGCTACAAGAAACATTTTTAAATCTTTAAACATAAAACATTATGGCTTTTGAATTACCTGCGTTACATTACGCAACCGATGCATTAGAACCGCATATTGATAAAACTACCATGGAAATCCACCATGATAAACACCATCAAGCTTACGTTACCAACCTAAATAAAGCTTTAGAAGGTAAGCCAGAAGCGACTTCTAGCATCGAGGAAATTGTAAAACACATTTCAAAATTCCCAGCTGCTGTGAGAAACAACGGTGGAGGTCACTATAATCACTCTTTGTTCTGGAACATTTTAGGTCCAAATAAAGGTGGTGAGCCAACTGGCGATTTAGCTAAAGCAATTAACGAAACTTTTGGTTCGTTTGCTGATCTTAAAACTAAATTACAAGAAGCTGGTGCTACCCGTTTTGGTTCAGGCTGGGCCTGGTTATCAGTAGGTGCTGATAAAAAACTTCAGGTTTCTTCTACACCAAACCAGGATAACCCTTTAATGGATGTTGCTGAAGTTAAAGGAACACCAATTTTAGGTATCGATGTTTGGGAGCATGCATACTATTTAAAATACCAGAACAAACGCCCTGATTATTTAGCGGCAATTTGGAATATAATTAACTGGGATGCAGTTGCTGAGCTTTACAAAAAAGCTTTATAAGCTAAACATTCAATAAAATTTAAGAAAGTCCCGATGCAAATCGGGACTTTCTTGTTTTAAGATAATTAAGTAACTTCGCAGATATAAAATGTTCGAAATGAAAAGGCTTGTAATTTTATTTTTAGTTATTGTTGGTGTAAATGGATTGGTGCGTGCACAGCAAAATAAAGTGCCTACTCCAGGAGAAATTGCACAGAAGAATGTGGAGGATCTGGATAAACGATTAAAACTAAATGGCACACAAAAAAGCGTAATTTACAGCTTTACCTATAACCAGGCGAAAGAGCAGGCAGATTTAATCAAAAGACAACAGGCAGGCAACTCACGTGAAGAGGATGTAGATAAATTTTATAAGCTACAGAACGAAACATCAAAAAATATCCGCAATGTTCTAAGGCCAGAGCAGCAAACCGAATATGATAAAATCATTGAGGAACGTTTAAGTGGTAAAGGCCTTAAAGCAAAAAATAAGAAAAAGAAAAAAGGCGAAGAGGAAGAAGTGGAGAGCGATATTAAAGGATTGTTATCAGCACCTCCAGTAGGAAAACAAGATCTCTAAGCAAGCTAGTGTTTTTGTAATCGATTAATTCAATAACAAATGCCAGAGATAATCGTAGGTACTATTGTACTCGGACTACTATTGTCGCCACAGTTACTTGCAGGTTTTTTGGCAAAGCGAACAGGCCGGGATTTTTGGTTCTGGTTTTTGATTTCCTTTTTAATCCCCATTGTTTCATTAATTATTTTAATCTTTTTAGAAGATAAAAACCCCGCTGCATCAGGCTACAAACTGGCTGATCATGTAGATAGGGAGAAGGGGTTAGTTTCCGGAGCTGTGAAATAATCAATTTTATAGAAAAGTCGTCATTGCGAGTTACGAAGATAACCGAACGATTGAGCTCATGAAGACCTTTAAAAACAACTGCAAAAATGAATAATCTTAATGCACTCGCTACTAACGATCGTTGTAAGATTGCTTCGTCGGCTGAAAAAGCCTTCTCGTAATAACGATCATATTAAAAGCTTTCGAAGTTTTTCCATCGCTTCGCCCTTTTAAACTTCGCAAGAAGAACTAAATCCCAACAATATCTTTTTTCTTTTTTTGCTTCATGGCTTTTGGGATAATTTCTAAAATCTCATCTTTTAAAGCATTAAGCATCCGTTTTTTAATAAAGTTTTTATGGGTTACCAGGCTGATCTCACGCACAGGCTCAGGCGATTTAAAATGTCGGATTTTACTAGTTTGTTTTGTATTTAATTCTGCTATGGCCAGCTCAGGCAATAATGTTGCGCCACCGTTTAAATCGACCATTCTAACCAGCGTTTCTACACTGCCTGTATTGTATTCCAGTCCCTGCAATCTGTTGTTTTTTGTAGAGCGGCAAATGTTCAAAACCTGATTGCGCATACAATGACCTTCGTTCAAAAGCCAGATGTTTTCGTCATTCAGGTCTTCCGCATCAACGGCTTTCTTTTTATAAAGTTTGCTGTTTTTGCTGATATAGCTTACAAAGTTTTCGTAATATAATGGAATTTCGGTAATGTTCGGATCGGTAAGTGGGGTGGCTAAAATACCACAATCCAGTACACCTGTTTTGAGGTGGTGAATAATATCTTCGGTGGTATATTCCCAGATTAAAAGTTTTAATTCAGGATATTTATCCAACATGGCAGAAATTACTTCGGGGAGCAGGTATGGCGCAACAGTTGGAATTACGCCTATTCTTAGTTCGCCTAAAACATCCTGTTGCTGACTGCTGATCAGTTCTTTTATTTTTCCGCTTTCCTGTAAAATAACCCTGGCCTGGGCAATAATCTGGGCGCCAATTTCGGTCGGACTTACTGGCTGTTTGCTCCTGTCGAAAATTTTAACGCTGATCAGTTCCTCCAGTTTTTGCACCTGCATACTTAAGGTAGGTTGCGTTACAAAACATTTATCTGCAGCGGTAACAAAACTTCTGTAAGTATCTACAGCAACAATATATTCTAGCTGAACTAAAGTCATATAGTTAAAATTTATTTATCTGATCAAATATATAAATTCTAACTATATAAAATTAATGAATGAGCGAATTAGTGAGTGATTGAATGGAAGGATTAAAGCATTCTGTCATCCAACCCTTCTCTCATTCAATTATTTTTTAGTACCGGCTTTCAAAATCCTGATAAGCCAAAGCAATACCTTCGCGAAGTTCTATTTGATGTTTCCAGCCTAAATTATGAAGTTTGCTTACGTCCATCAACTTACGTGGTGTTCCATCAGGTTTGCTTGCATCGAATACCAATTCGCCTTCAAAGCCCAATACGTCTTTGATTAATAAAGCTAAATCTTTAATGGTTAAATCGTGTCCCGTACCGACATTGATCAAATGTGGTTCGTTGTAGTTTTGCATCAGGAAATAACAGGCGTCTGCCAGATCATCTGCAAATAAAAATTCGCGCATGGGCGATCCTGATCCCCAAACTACAATTTCTTTTTCGTTATTTGCTTTTGCCTCGTGTACCTTACGGATCAAAGCAGGTAAAACATGCGAATTTTGAGGGTGATAATTATCATTAAAGCCATACAAATTTGTTGGCATTACCGAGATAAAATTACAGCCATACTGATCGCGGTAGGCATCGCACATTTTGATCCCTGCAATTTTTGCAATGGCATAAGGCTCATTGGTGTGCTCTAAAGTTCCGGTTAAAAGGTAGTCTTCTTTTAAAGGCTGTGGGGCCATTTTTGGGTAAATACAGCTCGATCCCAAAAACATGAGTTTCTTAACGCCATTTACATAAGCATTGTGGATCACATTATTTTGTATGGCTAAATTCTCGTAGAGGAAATCGGCCCTGTATGTATTGTTGGCTACAATGCCACCTACCTTTGCTGCGGCAAGAAATACATAATCTGGTTTTTCTGCTGCAAAGAAATCGGTAACCGCCTGTTGGTTGCGTAAATCTAGCTCGCTCGAAGTTTTGGTTATAATATTCTCGTAACCCTCTTTTTGCAGTTTGCGGTAAATGGCCGAACCCACCATACCACGATGACCCGCAACATATATTTTAGCGTTTTTTTCCACGGTATTTTTTATAGGTTACAAAAATACGATTCCTAAATAAGAATGACATTAATCTTTCTGGCAAAAGAAACTTCGATTATTGATTTAATTGTATTTTTGCAGAAAAAAAACTTTTGGGTAAAGATAAACTTAGGCGTTTTGCAGAAATTGAAACATTTGCAAACGTATATCAATTAGAACAAGGAAAAACTTTAAAGGGAAACTGGGCTTCAGAACATTTTAAAAATACGAATCCCATTGTGCTCGAGCTGGCATGTGGAAAAGGCGAATATTCGGTAAACTTAGCCAGGTTATTTCCTGAAAAAAACTTTATAGGTATTGATTATAAAGGTAACCGCATTTGGAGAGGCGCAAAAACAGCTATTGAAGATGGAATTAACAACGTTGCTTTTTTAAGAATCCAGATTGAAAATTTATTGGAGTATTTCAACGAAGGAGAAATTGATGAGATCTGGATCACTTTCCCCGATCCGCAACCACAAGATAGCCGTGAGAAAAAACGTTTGACTTTCCCCGCATTCCTGAACCGTTATAAACTTGTTTTAAAACCAGGCGGCAATGTTAATTTGAAAACGGATAATGACCAATTGTATGCTTATACTTGCGAAAAGGTTGCAGAATTAGGATTGCCTGTACATAAAAATACCGATCATCTGTATACTTCAGAACTGGTTGATGAAGTATTGTCGATCAAAACCTATTACGAGAAAAAATACTTGTTACACGATAAAAATATTAATTATATTCAATTTTCTTTTGAATAATGGATACCAATTTTTACGAACAGGTTTATGAGATTGCCCGGTTAATTCCGAAAGGAAGGGTTACATCTTATGGGGCTATCGCGAAAAGTTTAGGTGCAGCAAAATCATCAAGAATGGTTGGACATGCCATGCTTTATGCCGGAACAGCCCATCCTGGTGTGCCTGCCCATAGGGTGGTAAACAGTAGTGGCTTGTTAACCGGAAAGTTTCATTTCAAGCCGCCCGAACTGATGGAGGAGTTGTTAAGGAAAGAAGGCGTTGAAGTGAAGGACGATAAGGTGGTGAACTTTAAAAAAGTATTCTGGAATCCGCTCGAAGAAATTACAGTATAACGGGTAAACTTCGTTTATAATCGGTAAGGGTAAAAATAATCAGAATCAATAAACCTAAACAGGCGTAGAAAATTTCGTCGGTTAAATTCCCTTTAAAAAGCGTAAAGGCTAAGATAACAAAGATAATACTAACAAAAAACTCAATAAGACCATGAAGTTTAAGGTTAATGATCTTAAAAATACCCCCGCTGAAATTAGTGGTTATCGTTAATAAAAAATGAATGATGCCCAATGTGTAAGCCAATGTTGAAGCGGTTTTAGAAAGACCAAAAATATCGGGCGAAGCCAATAAAAGCATTACCAATAGGTAATCTAAAACGGCATGAAATTTTGGAGATATCATTTTCATAATCAAATGTTTATATCCCTAACAAATAACAGTTAAAAAAGATTTTAAAATATGGGAAAGCTTGTAGAAGAATTTAATGGCTATCGTGAAAAAATGAACGATAGAATTATGGAGACGGCGAATACAAATATTAAACGATTTTTTGCGCTCGATACAACCTCCTATGCTGATGGAGCCTTAGATGTTAAAACGAAAGAGATGTTAGGCCTGGTAGCCTCGATGGTTTTGCGCTGTGATGATTGCATTAAATACCACCTCGGAAAATGTTTCGATGCAGGTGTAAATCATGATGAGATGAACGAAATTTTCATGATCGCCAATCTCGTGGGCGGTAGTATTGTAATTCCACATTACAGGAGAGCGGTGGAGTATTGGGATGAATTGAGTTTGGAGGCGGGAGTTTAACTCATTTTGTACAGAAGAATCGTCATGCTGAACTTGTTTCAGCATCTGCTTGAGAAAATTATCTCAAGATAAAGACCCTGAACTAAATTACCTACGGTGAGCTCGCTTAAGGCTCGGTTTACTGTGTAGCTTTCCGCTGCGCTACAGGTCAGGGTGACGAGCGTATTTTATTGATCGCCATTTTAACAGTTTGTAAAGAATATTTAATTTAAATTTTTCGAAAGGTGAAACTATGCAAGACTCAAAAATACGCTGTAGTTGGGCCGGAAACGATCCGCTCTATATCAAATATCACGATGAAGAATGGGGAAAGCCTGTTTATGATGATAAAATTTTATTCGAATTCCTGATTCTCGAAGGTGCGCAGGCTGGCTTAAGCTGGATTACTATTCTCAGAAGACGGGAAAACTACCGTAAAGCCTTCGCCGATTTTGATGTTAACAAAGTAGCCGCTTTTACCGAAAAAGATATAGAGCGCTTAATGAACGATGAAGGCATTATCCGTAATCGTTTAAAAGTTAACGGAGCCATTACCAACGCTAAACTGTTTATCGAAATCCAGAAAGAATTTGGCAGTTTTTCTAAATACATGTGGGCTTTTGTTCCAGGTGGCAAACCGATCCAAAATCAGATTGAAAAAATGAGTGATGTTCCGCCAAGAACTCAACTTTCCGATCAGATTAGTAAAGACATGAAGAAACGTGGTTTCAAATTTTTCGGCACCACCATCTGTTATGCACATATGCAGGCAACCGGCATGGTTAACGACCATTTGTTAAACTGCTGCGCAAGGTAATGTTTGCTTCAGCTACAATACACACGGATAGATTTTTATTGAGGCAATTTTGTTCTGACGATCTAGCATTTATTTTTGAAGGATTATCCCATCCTGATGTGATTCGCTATTATGGTGTGCGCTATGCAAGCCTAGAGGAAACCAATGAGCAATTGATCTGGTTCAATGACCTTCAAAAAAATGAAACAGGTATCTGGTGGGCAATCTGTGATAAAGAAAACCTTGGTCTCTTAGGTGCCATAGGATTTAATGATTTAAGTAAAACAGATCAAAGTGCTGAAATCGGTTTTTGGCTGTTGCCCAAACATTGGGGAAAAGGCATCATTAAAGAAGTAGCAAATCCCATTTGTAATTATGCCTTTGAGAAATTAGGCTTAATAAAAATCGAGGCTATGGTTGAAACTCAAAATGAAAACAGCAAAAAGGTACTCCAAAAACTTGATTTTGATTATCAGAAAACAATGGAGAACTGTGAAATTAAAAACGATAAGCTGATCAGTTTAGCCATTTATATAAAGCTAAAGCGCGATGATATGAGTTAAAAGATCTTGCAATCCTAAAATCTATTTTTAATCCTAGCTCTATTTCTTTGTGGCGTTATACTCCTTAACCCATTCTATTACATCTCTGCTATTAAAATCTGTCCCAGCTTCAACTTTAGCTTTTAAAGCAGGTTGGTCGCCCATTTTTTGCAATAAAATATTTTTAACTTCAGTTTTTTTAGTGTCTTCGGTTATTGCTTTCATAGGTACTTCCTGTAAAGGACCAGCACCTGGTTTTTCAATAAAGTAACGAACAATAGGCGCACCCGCTGGTCTCTCTGGTGCAGCATTACGGCCACTGCCGATGCTAATGCCTCCACCCATACCCATGCCACCATAACCACCGGTTCCTGTTCCAATACCAATTGATGGCCTGAATTTTACTTTTTTCTCTTTTACTGCAGGAACCAAGGTACCTCCGCCAAAAGAATAAAGATTAACCGTTCCCATTTCGATTACCTTAACAAAACGGTATTCGAAATTGCGCCCATTTGCAAAACCCTTGCTCACAAAGCTATCACCGTTCCAGAAGAAGTTCTTAACATCCTTAGCAGGCAAAATCACATCGGTTTCATCATTGGCGCTAATAAAAACCGAAAAATAATCGGTGCCCTTTATCGTTCCACGGATGACATCATCGTTGTTTTTAACAATAAAATCCTGAGCTGAAAGTTGATTTAGCGTAAGTAAGAAAAGAAAAACAGATAATAGAAATTTCATATGCTCAATTGCTTTTCACAAATAACGGAACTTAATTCCAAAACATACTAATTCAGATTAATTTTGATATTTCCTGTCGCTACATCAGGATGCTCTTTTTGAAAATTAATAAATGATTCTTTCATTTTATTTAAAGCATAAGCTTTTGTATTGACAATATTCTTGCCCAATGCATAAAACTTATTCAAAATATAAAGCTTAAACAAATAATTCTTTAGCTCTGGATCAGCTTGGGTATCAGTCATCACTTTACGCAGACTTTCCCGATCAATAAAATTAACCAGTCCGATATTACTGGCAATGTAGTTGGCAATCTTATTAATAGTTTCCTGTTCATTGCTAAAAGCATCTTTAGCAGCGTTAATATCCTCGATTGATTTTAGCTGTACGGCAATTTCTTTTGCCAAAACTTCTTTGTTAACAGCAATCAATCCCTTTGGAATATAAAATATAGAATCGGTTTTATAAGGATCAACAAAGAGAAATAGCGTATCTTTTGTAGTTGGATTTATCAAAGTATAACGATCTACAATACCTGTATTTGAATGTTGACTATTTCTTTTAGTAAAGTCGATTTTTGATCCATCAGGCCAGCGGTAAGAATTTTCGAGTTTGGCCATTCTTACTCTTAAATTATCCCGATCGGAAATGTTTTTAAAGGCACCACTGCCTATTGGCCGATCGATTGACGCGCCATAACCATCATTGGGTCCTTTTAGGTTTTCGAAAGTGATATAGGTAATCAAGGTATCGGATGGAAGCTGAGCCTTGGTTAAGCAGGCAGTCATGCAAAAAATTAAGGTAAAGAAAGTTTTCATAAAAGCGTTTTTTATAAATGATGCTTAAAGTAAGAGATTTCAATAAATAATTTATTTTTTTTTGTTGACAAAGCATTTTAGTGATATGACTAACTTTGGTTACTTTTATCATCCGATAAATCTGTTTGTCGGTATAACATTAATCGGTGTAATCACATGAATAAAAAACTCTTTCTCCTAGATGGTATGGCGCTGATGTACAGGGCGCATTTTGCATTAAGTAAAAACCCTCGTTTCACCTCAACAGGCATTAATACATCGGCAGTAATGGGCTTTACCAATACTTTGTTAGATGTTTTGAAGAAAGAAAAACCAACACACATTGCAGTTGTTTTCGATACCGAGGCGCCGACTGAAAGGCATACTTCTTTCGAAGCGTATAAAGCACACCGCCAGGCTATGCCGGAAGATCTGGCTGCGGCGATGCCTTATGTGATTAAATTAATTACGGGTTTTAATATTCCAGTGATTACCTCTGATGGTTACGAGGCTGATGATATTATTGGTACACTGGCCAAAAAAGCAGAGCAAAAAGGCTATCAGGTTTATTGTATGACGCCTGATAAAGATTTTGCACAATTGGTTTCTGAAAATATTTTTATTTACAAACCTGCTCGTATGGGTAACGATATGGAAATTTTGGGTGTAAAAGAAATATTAGCGAAATGGGAGATCGAAAATGTATTACAGGTAATCGATATTTTAGGATTATGGGGCGATGCGGTAGATAATATACCGGGCATTCCAGGCATAGGAGAGAAAACGGCAAAAGCATTGATCAAGCAATATGGCTCTATGGAGAACATTATTGCAAACTCCCATGAGCTAAAAGGTAAACAGCGTGAAAACGTAGAGAATTTTGCAGAACAAGGTTTAATCTCAAAAAAACTGGCTACTATTTTATTGGATGTTCCTGTTGAATTAGACGAAGCCAGTTTGGAACTCTGCGATCCGAGCCGCGATTTATTAGAACCGCTATTTACTGAATTAGAATTCAGGACTTTAGGTCGCAGGGTATTTGGCGATGAATTTTCGGTTACTACAGCACGCTTTCAGGAAGGTACGCAGACAGATTTATTCGGAAACCAAGCAGGCGAAGCCATTCAATATACCAATACGCTTGAAGAGGAACCAGCAGAAAAGCTTCCGGCTAAAACCATAGAAAATACTGAACACGATTATCAGCTGATTGATACTGCTGAGCAACGTGCAGATCTAATTAAATTATTGCTTGCCGAAAAACGGATCTCATTTGACACGGAAACTACGGGTACCGATGCAAACATGGCCGATTTAGTTGGTTTATCTTTCTCCATAAAACCACGCACAGGTTATTACATTCCGGTTCCGGCAGTGAGAGAAGAGGCTCAGGTTATTGTTGACGAATTTAGAGTCGTATTGGAAAATGAAGAAATTGAAAAAATTGGTCAGAATACCAAATACGATATTTTAGTGTTGAAATGGTATGGTGTTCAGGTGAAGGGTAAACTTTTTGATACCATGCTTGCGCACTATTTAATCGACCCTGATACCCGCCATGGTATGGATGTTTTATCAGAGAACTACCTTGGTTATTCACCGATCTCTATTACCAAATTGATTGGTGCAAAAGGCAAAAACCAAGGCACCATGCGTGATGTGCCTGTAATAGATGTGGTAGATTACGCGGCCGAAGATGCTGATGTGACATTACAATTAGCGCACATATTTGAACCAAAATTAAAACAACTAAATGCAGCCAAGCTAGCCGAAGAAATTGAGAATCCGTTGGTTTATGTTTTGGCAGATATAGAAAAAGAAGGTGTTCGTATTGATATCGAAACCTTAAAAGCTTATTCTAAAGAACTCGAAACTGAGATCATCAAGTTCGAACAGAATGTTTACGATAAAGCAGGAATTAAATTTAATCTTGCCTCGCCAAAGCAATTGGGAGAAGTTTTATTTGATAAACTTCAGTTAGATCCGAAAGCAAAAAAAACAAAAACCGGTCAGTACCAAACAGGAGAAGACGTTTTAATGGCCTTAGCAAGCAAAAGTGATATTGTACAGGATATTTTAGACTTCCGCCAGTTACAAAAACTCAAATCAACCTATGTTGATGCATTGCCTTTAATGGTTAACCCTAAAACAGGTAGAGTGCATACATCCTACAATCAGGCCGTTGCAGCAACGGGAAGATTAAGCTCCAATAACCCAAATTTACAGAATATTCCGATCCGTACCGAGCGTGGCAGGGAGGTGCGCAAAGCCTTTATTGCAAGGGATGAAAACCACATTTTGTTATCGGCCGATTATTCGCAGATAGAATTGCGCATTATTGCCGAAATCAGTAAGGAAGAGAATATGCTCGATGCTTTTAACAAAGGGATCGATATCCACACGGCAACAGCAGCTAAGGTGTATGGCGTAAGCATCGAAGAAGTAGATGGAACACAGCGCAGAAATGCCAAAGCCGTTAACTTCGGAATTATTTATGGTCAGTCTGCTTTTGGTTTATCGCAAAATTTAGGTATTCCACGTAAGGAAGCTGCCGAAATTATAGAACAATATTTTGCACAATACCCAGGGATTAAACGTTACATGAGCGATACCATGAACTTCGCACGCGAGAACGGATTTGTAGAAACCATAATGGGCAGAAGACGTTATTTAAGAGATATTAACTCTGCCAACCAAACCGTAAGGGGTTTTGCAGAACGAAATGCCATTAATGCACCCATTCAAGGTTCTGCAGCCGATATGATCAAGATTGCGATGATCAATATCCATAAAGAAATGAAAGCGCAGGGTATGCAGTCAACCATGACCATGCAGGTGCATGATGAGTTGGTGTTTGATGTGGTGAGATCGGAAAAGGAAGCGATGAAGGCAATTATTCAAGATAAAATGGCCAATGCCATTAAACTCACGGTACCCATTGTAGTAGAAATTGGTGAAGGAGATAATTGGCTGGCTGCACATTAAAATATGAAAGCAATCTTCTTATTTATGGTAAGTTACTTTATAGCACTCGGATGTATGGCGCAAAAAAGCGATACACTGGTTACCTATAATTTTGGAGGTAGCTCCACAAAAAAGGAAAGTGTAAGCGTATATAAAATTAACAAGAGAGATACGCTCGCATGGGTTAAAACTACCGCCGATAAAAACTTTGTTCTGCTTAAAAAAGAGACCTTTGCCGATGAGCAGCTAACGATACATAATGGAAACTATCAGGAGTTTTTGAATGGCAAACTCTTTATCCACGGACATTATGATAAGAATGCTAAAGTAGGAAAATGGATCATTTACGATTCTTTGGGCAACACGGCGCAAGAAATCCATTTCTTGAACAATAAGTTTGATGGTTTATATAAATCTTATTATGATAAAGAGCATATAAAAGATCAAGGTTGTTTTAGTCGGGGCCTAAAAACCGGGGAATGGAAATTCTTTTACCTCAACCAACAACTGGCAGCCAAAGAGCTTTATAATACAACAGGCGATTTAACAGACAGTGCGTATTTTGATCAAAACGATCGGCCAACGGTGAAGAAAAACATTTTAACCGAGCCAATTTTCAAGGGCGGTTATCCGAGGTTTTATAAATTCCTGGCTAAAAACCTTCGTTTTCCTGACCCCGATCTAACTGGCAGGGTAGTTTGTTCCGTAACGGTAAATACCGACGGCCGTTTATCAAACATCGAAATATTTTCCTCATCGCACGATAGCCTAAGTCAGGAAGCCATTAGGGTGCTCAAATTATCACCTCCATGGCTTCCAGGTACTTTGTTTGGTGAACCTATGGCTATGCAAACCAAAATTGCAATCAACTTTACAATTAACTGATGATTTCTTTTTTGATAACTGAACCATCCTAAACGGAGTTTATTTGGAAAGAAAAAGTAGATGTAAAATTAGTGCCCAGCAATGAACAACTATCGGAAGTTAGGGATATCGCTAACAAAAAAAGTTATAGCTTTATTCTCAAGAAAGTGAAAGTTTAATAATACCAAACCGTTTAATAAATTATTAAAAATTATTATCTTCATTAAAACTTCATATCAATTAATCAATTTTATATCAACAAATAACGAGTAAACAAAAATTAAGGATTATGAAACCTCTGAGTGAAAACGAAGAAGCTTTATGGTAATTAAAAAACAAATCTAAAAAACATGAAAAAATTATTGAGTTTAATCGCAATCGCAGCATTTGGTTTAACAACAGCATTTGCTCAGACACCAGCAACAGCTCCAGCAGCTAAAGCTAAAACAGTTGTTAAAAAAGAAGTAAAAACTACAACTGCACCAGTAAAAGCAGGTGTAAAACAAGAGGCTAAAAAAGTAGAAACTAAAACAACTACTACAGCTGCTAAAGTAAAAGCAGATGGCACGCCAGATATGCGTTTTAAAGAAAATAAAGCAAAGGCGGTAACTAAAGTTGCTGGTCCAACTAAAAAAGACGGAACAGCTGATATGCGTTACAAAGCAAATAAAGCTGCTGCTAAAAAGAATTAGGTTCAGGTTTATAATTTGAAGGGTCTCCAATGAAAATCGGAGGCCCTTTTTTTGTTTTAATGGTACCTGTTCGAAAGACACATTAGGTGCATTCAAAGAGATGTCGTCATCTCGACTGAAGCGCAGCGGAACGGAGAGATCTATCTAGACAGATTTAGCTTCGCTGAGCACTATGTGGTTCTCGACTACGTTGCACTCCGCTCGAAATGACGGTTTTCGTTGGTCGTGATTTGCAATCACAACCGTTCAAACGGTGGATTTGTAATCCGCACGAGACTATAAGTTTATCGTCTCACCAATTTCTGGCAACAATAGTGTTTTATTTTCGCGTTTAAATTTATCTAACGCAGCCTGAGTATCAATTTCGATTACCGGAAAGGTATTGTAGTGTACACCGATTACATGATCACAGTCGAAATATTTAGTCGCAACCAAAGCATCATCAACATCCATGGTATAATTTCCGCCGATAGGTAAAATGGCATAATCCAGGTTGTAAATATCAGCCAAAACTTTCATCTCGATGGTTAAACCTGTATCGCCTGCAAAGTAAATCTGTTTGCCATCCACTTCAAGTACAAAGCCTGCAGGATTACCTCCGTAACTTCCATCTGGCAAACCCGATGAGTGGGTTGCAGGCACCATGCGTACAGTTCCCCAATCAAACGTAAATTTGCCAAAATTCATTCCATGTACTTTTTCTACACCTTGTTTACTTGCCCAATCTACTACTTCTGGCATGGCAATAACTGTAGCTTGGGTTTGCTTGGCTAGTTCTACCAGATCGGCCACATGATCGCCATGGCCATGACTAACCAGGATATAATCGGCCTCAATGGCTTTAATATCTATATGTTTAGCTAATGGATTGTGCGATATAAACGGATCGAATAGTAGTTTTTTACCGGCTGCCTCTAACAGGAAGCAAGATTGGCCGTAATAGGTATATTTCATAATAATAGTATCAAGATTTGAGTCTCGAGTAGCAAGATCGATTCTTCTTAGGATAAACAGTTAAGTTAACTAATGGTTTTATTGCCCAAACATACCGCCTAAGCCTCCAAGCATATCTTGTGCTGATGCCTGCATTTCGGCGGCACTTACCTGTTCGGCGCTTGCCATAGCCTTATTAATAGCCGTTAACAAAAGTTCTTCTAATTCTTCCTTATCGGCATTTTTCAAAAACTCCTCATCAATGGAAATTCCGGTGATGGCCTTGTTTGCTGTAGCGGTGATTTTTATGGCACCATTTTCAACTTCGCCAAATACTGAGATCGTATCAAGGCGTTTTTTAATTTCCTCGGCTTTTTGTTGAGCCGCAAATAATTTATCGAACATAATCGTTTTGTTTTAGAATCAAACTAAATCCGGCCTAAAATCGTATTGGCTTCATCAAGAAAGCGCTCAATCTTTTTAGTGCCTGTAAAGCTTTTAAGGATTAAAGTGGTTGTTTTGTTTTTGGTAGGCAATAAAATCTCTGCCCTAACTTCGGTGCCCGAATAAATAAGATTGGTTGTTTTACGGATAATATGAAAACGGACCAGGTCATCAAATGGATATTCTTTTAATACGCGGCCGGCAAAAGTGGAACGGATAATTTTCCTCTGGCTTTTATCAAAACGGATGTTGGAGGTTGCTGCAAAAAGAAGCGCTAAGCCAATAACCGCCGGAAAATAGGTGAGTAATATTTTTTGAAAAAAACCTTCGTTTGTTAAAAAATCTGGGTTAAGCAATATCGCAACGGTAACTCCTATCAAAATCAATCCCATGATTAAGCTGCCTATCTTATTATCGCGCAATAGGTACACGCCACCCTCTTCTTTAAAAAACTGAAAGTCGTAAATAGTTTGTTTAGGAATTACCGGTGCATTTGCAAAAACAAGTTCATCGATTTTTGGAAGAACTTCCTGTTGAAATTGAATCAGATTCGGATTGGTAGCTTTGTTATAACCGCTGGAGACGATTATACCCTTGCCATGCCGGTTGCTTTTTTTAAACAGCCTATAATTATATCCACTACCCATGATTTCATAAGCCTGTACCGAAGCAATATCATCAAAGGGGATTGAACCTGTTGGCAAAAAACCGATCTTCTTATATAGAACCCTGCTGTTGCCATCAAAAATTACTTTTGTTTCAGCAATAAAAATCAGTAGTAACGGAATTAATAACAGGCAGCCATAATATCCAAGAGTGACACCAGCAGAATAGCCCTGTACCGATCTCGATAAAAAGAAAATAAAGGCCGCAATTAATACAAAAAATATAAGTCCAACTATCCTTAAATTTCTTTTCGGATAGATGATCAACATGCTTGACTCAATAATCCATTTAGTTTTTGCCATAAAAATTAATCTTCGTCAGAACCCGGCAAGCTTCCGTTGCCGTGGTAAGCCCCTTTACGGATAACCGGCATATTGAAATGTTTGTACAGCTCATCAAGATGCATCAAACTTCCATTAGTAAGGTTACCTAAAAATATGATTACAATATTTTTGTCTAAATCTCGCACATAAATATGACGGAAACCATGCCACCAACCCGTATGATAAACTACTTTGTCCATCTTCTCGCCATCGAATATTCTCCAGCCATAGCCATAGTTAAAATGGCCGTTTATAGGTTTATTGCGACCTACATACGCCGAATCGAGACTCTTTTTGGTCAGTAATCTTCCGTTTTTCAAGTATTTATCAAATAATACCAAATCGTGGACCGTGCTATAAATGCCTTTATCTCCAACAGGACCGTCTAGAAAATTCTGCGCAACAGAATATCTGAAACTATTGCGGTCGTGACCAACCACATCAACCGGAATTTTTTCATACTCAGTGGTGCTATATACATGCGTGTGCTTTAATCCAGCTGGTTTAAACACATGCTCCATCATGTACTGCGAGTAACGTTGTCCGGTAACCTTTTCTATAATGGCACCCAAAACCATAAAGTTCGAGTTGTTATAGTGAAAGCGGTTATCTGGTTTAGTGTATGGGTTTGGTTTCCGCTCAGCAATAACATTCATTACTTCCTGATTGGTTACGCCTTTTTTCATGTTTCGTTTTTCCTTACGCCAGATATCATCTATAAAGTACACATAGTTCATCATGCCGCTGCGGTGAGAAAGCAATAATTTCACCGTTATGCCCTCGTATGGGAAATTAGGATAGAATTTTTTTACATTATCGTTTAACGAAAGTTTTCCGGCTTCTACCAATTGCATAATGGCTGTACCGGTAAAGGTTTTGGTAATTGAAGCCAGCTCAAATTCTGAGTTGATGGTTAAGCTATCGCGATGCAGGTAATCGGCCCATCCAACGGCTTTTTCGTAAAGAATTTTTCCATCTTTGGCTACCAGCATATTTCCGTTGAAATTGAATTTCCGGTGTAGGTTATCTACAAAATCAGCAATCCATTTATCACCTTTTTGCGGATTATAAACCAATAGAAGGCTATCTGCTTTGTCGTCGTCTTTGGTGCGGATTTTTTTTTCAGCGGCCTTTTTCTCTTCAGATTTTTTGCTTGAACATGCGGTTAGTAAAGTTACAGAGAGGGCTAATGCTGAACATATATATCGAAAATTCATTTATATTAGGGATAGTGTATTTAAAACCCGAAAATTAAAGAATTTTAGACGGTTAAAACGAAAGAGTTTTACACATTTTCGCAATTTTGATTGTACCAGCATTCAAATAAGTGACCTTTACTTCCATAAACGGGGTCGCTGTCTGGATTTTTCACTTTGGCTATGGTTTCATCTGCTTCAGGCCGTTCTTCGGCTTTGCCATATTTAATATCGTAATCTGAGCCATTCGGGTATGCACCAACAACAGTGAAGTCGTCGGTTGAGTTCAGTTTTTTATGTGCCACACCCGCAGGGATAATAATTACATCGCCTTTATCCAGTTCTATACAAACACCATGTTCACCTCCAAACTGTACATCGGCCTTGCCACAAAATACACCCATTACTTCGTGCGTATTGCTGTGGTAGTGGTGGTAATCAAAAATACCATCAACCCAGGTATTGGTATAACCGTTCTGTGCGAAAACTTTCTTGATTACTTCTTCTGTATCATCAGGGTGCAACCTAAATGTACCTTTGTAAATCATTAACGGTAAAGTAGGATTGTTCGGGAAATTGCCATTCTCCTCTATTTTATGTGCAACTAAATAAGCTTCTTGTATCAATTTTTCTTTGTCCATGATTTGCGGGTGTTTTAATAGTTAACAAAGTAATGGGCAAAGGGTTTAGAGATCGCGATTTTTTCTCCCGCAGATCCAAGGAGATTACCGCAGATTGTGGTTCTTTTATCTATCTGCGTCGGTTGCGATATCTGCGGGAAAATTTGCATTTGGGTTTTCTCCCACAGATTTAAGAAGATCGACGCAGAGTCGCTTTCTTTTTCTTAGAATTTTGATAATTACAGAGATTATAATATTTTTAGTTAATCATCCTGATTTAAGAATAGCCATTAAATTTTTATACTATGGATGAGAATGATATCTCCTACCAGATTAGGGGTGCAATATTTACAGTTTACAATGCGTTAGGCCCTGGTTTGTTAGAATCTGTTTACGAAACGGTACTGGCTTATGTTTTAACCGAAAACGGCTTAGATGTTAAGCAACAGGTAAAATTACCAGTTGTCTTTGAAGGTATAACTCTTGATGCCGGCTATCGGATAGATTTATTAATAAACGATCTGGTCATTATCGAAGTAAAATCAGTAGAAACACTTGCGCCTGTTCACCATAAGCAGGTACTTACTTACCTGAAACTTTCTGGCTTACGACTTGGAATGCTTGTTAATTTTAATTCTTCAAACATATCACAATCAATCTGGAGAAAAGTGAATGGCCTTTAATAAATGTTTTCTATAGATTTAAGAAGATTAATGCAGATTTCAACTATTTTTATCTGTGCACTTTGCGATATCTGCGGGAAACAATTTGCTATTTGGGTTTTGTCCCACAGATTTAAGAAGATTCGCGCAGATTAAAGTTGTTGATATTCAGTACCAGAGATAAGAGACTTCCCAGCTAACTTTTAAGCGGTAATCTTTTTCCATAGCTTAACTGGCGCCAGATCCATTCGATGGGGCCATAATTATACCTCGAAAGCCACCATTTGCTAAAGTAAACCTGCAGCGTGTAAATAATAATCGCCAATATTAAATAAAAGCCTATTGGCATTGATGTCCAGATACCAAGACCAAAGCCAGAAAAAATAAGCAGGCCGATCAGGTTTTGTACCATATAATTGGTCAGGGTCATTTTGCCCATAACTGCCAAATTACCCAAAAAGGTTTTGCATTTACCTGAAATATACAGCCAGCAAATGGCGCTGGAAATAAATAACATGGTGCTTAAAATTAGCCAATAACGTATGTTATAATAATCCTTAACGTTCCACTTTAATTTATCGATAATAGGAAAATAGGCAGAAAGCATTAGGGTAACACCCAATGAAATCCAAAACATTTTTTTTACCAGCTTTATTTTGGTTGGCAATGCATTAAAGAAATTGATCTTGTACAGGCTAAAACCCCATAAAAAACAACAGAACATTACAACATGTACGGTATATAAGTACGGCTTACTGATCATTTGGGCAACATAGGTGCCTTTTAGTCCGAAGTACAGTACATCTACCAGGTGATTGCTCCTGTAGAGGTAAAACAGTTTTGTGATATCCTCGCGGCCAGTGTCGTGCAGCGAGTTGACAAAAGCACTTAATGCCGGAATAATCAACAAGAGCACCAAGCTTACCGCAAAAGTGGTTTTGGCCGAGCTTCGATAGAAGAATAGCAGTAACAGCCCTAAAATGGCATAATCTTTTAGAATATCGCCAAAAAACAATGCACTGTTAATTAATGCGAGCACCAGCAGCCAGAACATGCGACCTGCAAAAAAAGTATAAGGATTCTGCCCCTTATTGCCTATGTTGTTCATTAGAACAGCAAAACCGTAGCCAAAAAGCAAACTCAACATTGTCCACGATTTGGCTGCAAAAACTGTCTTTGAGAAATACATCAAGCCGTCGGTTAAACCATCTGGCTTGAAGAGAACAGAGTCTTTATCCAGTACAAAAAAATCATAATAATTCATCAAAACAACACCTAAAAGCGCCCAGCCTCTAAGTATATCAATAATCATCGTGCGCTGATTGAGTTGGATAGGTTGGCTTGATAGGGTATTCATACAGTAGAAATTAATTATCTTGCTTAAAGGCACGATAGAATATTTTATTAGAATTTAATGGTGCTTATTATAAAGAATGATGATGATGATGACAAAAAGGGGGATACACTACTGGTATCCCCTCAATTTTACTTCTGGCTTTCTGCCCATGTATCCATCTTCGCTTCAAAAACAGATAAGGGGAACGATCCATCTTTTAAAACCGCAGTATGAAAAGCTGCCAGTTTAAATTTCGGGCCTAATTCTTTTTCATATTTAGTTCTCAACTCTCTTATTTTCATTGCACCTGTTTTATAGCCTAAAGCTTGTGCAGGTATGCCCATGTAACGTTCAATTTCTGCTGTTGCACCTTCAGTGCTGATGGCTTCATTGTCTGTCATGTATTTTATGGCTTCTTCTCTGCTCATGTTTTTGGTATGGATGGCCACATCAACCACTAAACGGATTGCCCTATGCATTTCATCGCCCAAAGCGCCCATATGCTGGTAAGGATCTTGGTATAGGCCTAGTTCTTTACCTAATGATTCACAATATAATGCCCAACCCTCTACATAAGCATTATGTCCGCCAAAACGGCGGAAATTAGGAAGTGATTTATTTTCTTGCGTTAAAGAAATCTGATAATGGTGACCTGGAATTGCCTCGTGAAGAAAAAGAGATTCCATGCCCGAAGTGGTGTTAAATGTTTTAGCGTCTAAAATTGGCACATAAAAAATCCCTGGGCGAGACCCGTCAGCTGAACCTGGATTATACTCTGCACTGGCCGATGCTGCTCTGAAAGCTTCCGTTTGGCGGATTTCGAAAGGTGTTTTAGGTTCAACATCAAACATCTTTTTCAGATTGGGTTTCATGCGCTGGTGGATGTTTTCAAAAGCGGCTAAAACTTCTTTTGGTGTTTTATAAGGCATGAATTTTTTGTCTGTTTTCATATATTCGAAAAAAGCCTTCAAATCGCCCTTAAATCCAACTAAGTTTTTGATGCTATCCATTTGGCCTTTAATCCTGGCAACTTCTTTTAAGCCAGTTTGATAGATCTCCTCGGGCGTTTTATTGGTGGTAGTTTGTTGTTTAACCAGATAAGTGTACCAGGCCAAACCACCTGGCATGGCAGAATAGCCTGAAGTAGTTCTTGTTTTTGGTAGATATTCGTTCTGCAGGTAATCGCCCAGTTTTTTATAGGTAGGGATAATTACTTTAGTGATCGAATTGCGGTAAGCTTCTGTTAATTTTTGTTTATCTGCCGCAGAAAAACTTGCAGGCATTAATTTGATCGGCCCATAAAATAAACTTTCTTCGGGTGTAGCTACAACCATGCTCTGCATTTGAGGAATCATTTTAATCACCAATGCTTTCGGCAATACAATACCGGCGGCAGCACCTTTTTTAAAATTGCCAATGGCAGTATCGGCCCATATCGAAAATGCATCAATACGTTTTAACCAATCTTCATAATTTTTTACCGTTTTAAAAGGCTGAATACCCGTGCCAGCACCGAACTGACCAATGGTTAAAGGCAAAGCAAACATCTGGTTAAACGGTAGGTATTCGAAGTGATATTTAAGCCCTTCGATATTGATCTCCAACTGATCTTTTAAATAATCGAAAGATAATTTGTCGTTTGCACTTAGGCTTTCTCTATCGTATTTGCCCAGGCTATCTAAATAACGCTCGTTATAGCTTTTAAATTCTTTTATATAGGCTTGCGACCCATCGTTGGCTAAAAGGTCGTTATAACGCTCGTCGCCGATATAGGTGGCGTTAATGGGGTTCAGTTTTAATCCTTCCTGGTAGTATTGTTCGCACAATGCTGCAAAAGCTTTGTTTTCGGTGGTATTGTCTGAACTGCTTTTTTGTTTACAGGCGGTAAAAGCCGTAATACAGGCAGCAAAAAGAAATATCTTTTTCATTTATTTTGGGTTAAGGTTCTAATCAAAAATAGCAAATTATTAGCCATTTACGAGCGGCTCTCCTTAACGCAAAAAAGCCATCCCTTTTTAAGGATGGCTTTAGTATATGATCAGTATTAACTGAAAACTGTGAATTGCTAGCTGATTAAGCTAATAACCTGATTGGCTCTTCTAATAAACCTTTTAATGTTTGTAAGAACTGTGCTCCGGTTGCACCATCAACCACACGGTGATCGCAACCTAAAGTCAATTTCATTACGTTACCAGGAACAACAGCGCCGTTTTTAACAACAGGAACCTGTTGTATAGCACCTACTGATAAAATTGCACCATCAGGAGAGTTGATGATTGAAGTAAACTCATCAATCCCAAACATACCTAAGTTAGATACGGTGAAAGTAGAACCTTCCCAATCTGCTGGTTGTAATTTTTTAGCTTTTGCTTTACCGCCAAAATCTTTTACTTCTGCAGAGATGTGTGATAAAGATTTGCCATCAGCAAAACGCACTACTGGTACCAATAAACCATCTTCAACAGCCATAGCTACACCAATGTTGGTATGTTCGTTAAATCTGATTTTATCGCCACCCCATGATGAGTTAACAGCAGGGTGTTTTTTCAATGCAACAGCAACCGCTTTAATTACGATATCATTGAAAGAAACCTTAACAGGAGCAACAGCGTTGATTGCCGTACGTGCAGCCATTGCATTGTCCATATCAATGCTGATGGTTAAGTAGAAGTGTGGAGCAGTAAATAAACTTTCTGCTAAACGTTTTGCAATTACTTTTCGCATCTGCGAAACCGGAGCTTCAGTAAATTTAACTTCACCAACAAATTGAGGAATAACTGGTGCTGGTGCAGCAGCTTTCTCTGCAGCCGGAGCTGATGCAGATTCTGATTTTGCTGGCGCTGCACTTGGTTTAAAGTTTTCGATATCTTTTTTAATGATACGTCCACCTTCTGCACTACCTGCAACCTGTGCTAAATCGATCCCTTTATCTTTAGCAATTTTCTTAGCTAAAGGAGATGCTTTAACGCGGCTATCGGCGTTGTCTGCAGTTGTACCACATGATGAGGTTCTTGGTGTTTCAATTTCTGCAACATTTGCAGATTTTTCTTCTTTAGGTGCTTCAGCACTTTCGGCTTTTGGAGCCGGAGCTGAGCCGCCCGCTAAAATTCCACTCACATCAGTTCCTTCAGGACCAACGATAGCGATAATTCCGTTCACTTTTGCAGCAGCGCCTTTCTCTACACCAATGTGTAATAAAGTTCCGGTTGCATAGCCCATTACTTCCATAGTTGCCTTATCGGTTTCTACATCAGCAAGAACATCATCATCTTTTACTTTATCGCCAACTTTTTTATGCCATTCAGCAATAACACCTTCAGTCATGGTATCGCTTAATAAAGGCATGCGGATAACCGTAACACCTTTTGCTGCTAATTCTTCTTCGCTTAAGCCACCACCCTGAGCTGGTGCAGCTTCTTCTTTTTTCTCTTCAGCTTTTGGAGCTTCTGCGCCTTTTTCAGCTTCTAATGCTGCTTTATAATCTTCGCCTTCTTTACCAATAACGGCCATGATTGCATCAACGGGAACAGCTGTTCCTTCTTCTACACCTACGTATAAAAGAGTTCCATCCCAATAAGATTCCATATCCATTGTTGCTTTGTCAGTTTCTACTTCTGCCAAAACATCGCCGCTTTTCACTTTATCGCCCACTTTTTTATGCCACTTCGCCAAAACCCCTTCGGTCATGGTGTCGCTCATTTTGGGCATTTTAATTACATCAGCCATTATATCTAATTAATTGAAATCTTATTAATATTAGTCCATTACGTAAGGGTAGTCCTGTTGCATATATACATCTTTGTATAATTCTGATGCATCAGGCCAAGGAGATTCTTCAGCAAATTTTACTGCCTGATCTACAATTGCCTTTACTTTAGCTTCCACTTCTTCAATCCAGGCTTGGTCTGCATACTTTTCTTTAAGAATCGTTTCTCTTGCATGCTCAACTGGATCTTTTGCTTTATAATCTTCTAATTCTTCTTTGGTACGGTATTTTGCCGGATCTGACATCGAGTGACCACGGTAACGGTAAGTTCTCATTTCTAAGAAAGTAGGTCCTTCACCTTTACGTGCACGTTGGATCGCTTCGTCCATTGCATTGTGAACAGCAACCGGATCCATACCATCAACTGGCGCACATGGCATATCAAAACCTAAACCTATTTTATAAATATCGGTCATGTTAGTGGTACGTTGTACTGAGGTACCCATTGCATAACCGTTGTTTTCGCAAACAAAAATAACAGGCAATTTCCAAAGCATGGCCATGTTAAAAGTTTCGTTTAATGCACCCTGGCGCACAGCACCATCGCCCATATAACAAATGTTAACATTGTCAGTTCCTTTGTATTTTTCTGCAAAAGCAACGCCAGCACCTAATGGAATCTGACCGCCAACAATTGCATGACCACCGTAGAAGTTATGCTCTTTACTGAACATGTGCATTGAACCACCTTTACCTTTAGAGCAACCTGTAGCTTTACCGTACATTTCTGCCATAATACTATCAGCACTAACTCCTAAAGCTAAGGCATGAGCATGATCACGGTATGTTGTAATCATTGAATCACCTTTTTGCATTGCAGATATTGCACCTGCAACTACAGCTTCTTGTCCAATGTATAAATGACAAAAGCCACGTATTTTTTGTTGTCCGTATAACTGGCCAGTTTTTTCTTCGAATTTGCGCATAAGCAACATCGACTCAAACCACTTTAACCAGGTATCTTTATTTATTTCTACTGCACTCATTTTAGGGTATTTGTTTTTTGCGACAGCAAATCTAATTTTTTTATTGTAATTTTTGGCACTTTTTAGTGTAAAAACATCATAGTATTAGGGTTGTAATCAGATTTAACAGTTGTTTTACAATTAAATATAAACCCTGGCCGCCGATATCGATTTAACAGCGATTTCTTATAATTAAATCAACACCCTTTATCATAATATGGAATCAATTTATTCTGAAATTTAATTCTGTATATATGCTTATTCTCGTAATTTAAAATAAAATCGATTTATTCTTGTTTTGCGTACTGAAGTAAATCGTTTTTTGAGACAAGATGAATTTTTTAGGAGGTGTTTATCACAAAAAATGATGATGGGAAAATAAAAATGTTAATAACTTTCGTTTTTTAACGTCTAACATTTGGATAACATTTGTATAATTAATACTTTTGGTAACCAACAATAAGCCCATGTGGTGTACGTTAATGTGTAAGTGAATACCCAAACATAACTGTATAACATGATTAAAAAATTTTTGTTTTCTACTCTAATTGCTATTTGTACGCTCTCAGCCGCATTTGCGCAAACAAAAACAAAAGAATCTGGTAAAGAATTAAATGATCCCGACAACCTTGCATCACAATATTTTTCGCAGGTTATGGGTGTTGCGGTAGATGCAACTTCGAACTTAAAACTGTACAAGTTTATTTACGAATGGATCGGAACGCCTTATAGTTATGGTGGAAACACTAAAAGAGGGATCGATTGTTCGGCTTTCACTAAAGCGATTTATGATAAAGTTTTCAACACTACCATCAGAAGGAATTCGCGCGATATTTTTAGTATGGTGGATCCACTGTCTAAAGAAGATTTAAAAGAGGGCGATTTAGTTTTCTTTAAGATTAAAAGCAGAAGTATTTCACATGTTGGTATTTACCTTGGCGATAACAGATTTGCACATGCATCAAGTTCTCGTGGCGTAGTAATCAGCAACCTGAACGAGCCTTATTACAGCCGCTATTTTTACAAAGGCGGTCGCGTTTTAGAATCGTTTAAGAAAGAATTTACAGTAGAATAGTTCAGTTAACAGTTGGCCATTTTCGGTTGACAGTAAAAATATATACAATCCTCCTAAAGAAATTTTGGAGGATTTTTTTTTATACCATAAAATCAAGAATGAAGTTTTTCAATACCTTAATCCTTTCTTTCGTCGCAATAGTTATTTTAATTAGCTGCACGAGCAATAATGCACAGATTACCACGCCTGTAGCCAGGCAAGATACGTTAATCAGAAAAATAAAGGATACCATCTCCATTACTGCTGTTGGCGATATTATGCTCGGCTCCGCTTTTCCATCTAAAAGCAACCTCCCTCCTGATGATGCTGTAAACAGCTTCCAGGCGGTTGATAGTTTATTAAAAGGAGATATTGTTTTTGGAAACTTAGAGGGCTGTTTTCTCAACTCAGGCAATTCGAACAAATGTAATGACATTAACCCAAACAACTGCTATGCTTTTAGAATGCCCGAGCGTTATGCCGGGATATATAAGGATGCAGGATTTAATGTTTTAAGCATCGCCAATAACCATGTTGGTGATTTTGATGCCAGGGGAAGAAAAAATACGGCAAGGATTTTAGATTCGCTGCAGATCCATTATGCCGGGCAGGTAAACAAACCTTTTGAAGTTTTTGAAAAAGATAGTGTAAAGTATGCATTCTGTGCCTTTGCGCCAAACGAGAATACGGTATCGATTAATAAAATCGACAGTGCCAAGGCTTTGGTTGCCCGCTTAAAATTGATGGCCGATATTGTGATTGTTTCTTTTCATGGCGGTGGTGAAGGTGCAAGGTTTGAACATGTTCCCCGTAAAAACGAAATTTTTTATAAAGAGAACAGAGGTAATGTTTATGCCTTTGCACATGCAGTTATTGATGCCGGTGCCGATGTAGTGCTGGGGCATGGCCCGCATGTAACCCGGGCTGTTGAAGTGTATAAAAATAAATTCATCGCTTACAGCTTGGGTAATTTTTGCACTTATGGCATGTTTAGCTTAAAAGGCAATAATGGTATTGCGCCCTTGGTTCAACTAAAAATAAATGCGAAGGGCGATTTTCTATATGCAGATATTGTATCAGTTAAACAGGATATGATTAACCGTTTAACTCTGGATGATAATTATGGTGCCTTTAAACGGATTAAAGAATTGACAGATATTGATTTTATTGGCCATCAGCTAAAATTCGCTGATAACAGGATCAGTTTAAAAGATTAATCTTCTGCGACATCAATCTCAATTTATTTCAGAATATTTGTTGTATGAAAAAAGGATTAATACTTCATTATATTATAGGTATTGCAGCTGCAATTTTAGTATTGGCAGCAGCCTACTACATCAACCAAAATTCTGAGAACCTATTGTCTGCAGGAATTATTATCCTGGCGGGTTGCCTGGTTGCTTTTAGCCAGTACCAGATCATCAAGCACAAAAAGAAGCAATAGTATGATAGCAATTATATTACAGGCTACGAAAGCTGATAACTTTAAAGATGGGATCTATCTTGGTTTAGCCATCGGAGCTGCTTTGTATTGTTTGTACTATCTAAAAAGTTTAGGAGAAACCTAGTTTAACTTTCGTCCTTTGTGTTCTTCACCAAGCCAATTCCTGATACAAAGAATATAAGTCCGATGATGCCATAAACCATTAATCCCCTTGTATTTTCGCTGTGGCTTACAAAACCATAGCCAGCGTATATTAAACCAATTATACCAAGTACGGTTAAGATGGTTCCAAAAGTGCGTTTTACATTCATATGATTATTATTTAATAAGGTAAAGACAAAATATCATCGTTTTTGTTTTAAGGAAACAAAGAAGTCCATCTCATTGACTGAAATGGACTTCTTTTATTAAATGAAAAGGTAACTTACCAAACACCTAATCTGTTTGCCGGAGTTACATACATTTTTGCTGTTGCAGGAATATTGAATGCCTTGTAAAATGCTTCCATATTATAAACAGGGCCGTTTACTCGGAACATCTCCGGGCTATGCGGATCTGTTTTTAACCTTACACGCATACTTTCATCGCGGGTTTTGATTCTCCATACCTGGGCAAAGCTTAAAAAGAAACGTTGGTCAGGAGTAAAACCATCAACCTTTTTATCGCCTTTTCCTTGCTCAGTTAATTTAAAGGCATCGTAAGCAATGTTTAAGCCACCAATATCGGCAAGGTTTTCGCCCAATGTTAATGAACCGTTTACATGCTGATTATCCAACAGCGAGAAGTTGTTGTAAAATGTTTCTACTTTACCGGCCTTAGTTTTAAATTTATCGGCATCGGCTTTTGTCCACCATTCTTTTAAGTTGCCTACTGCATCGTACTGGCGACCTTGATCGTCAAAACCATGCGTCATTTCGTGACCAATTACAGCACCTATTGCACCATAGTTAATGGCGTCATCTGCGGTAAAATCAAAGAACGGGAACTGTAAAATTCCGGCAGGGAAAACAATTTCGTTGAAAGACGGATTGTAATAGGCATTAACCGTCGGTGGAGTCATTCCCCACTCGGTTTTATCAACGTTTTTGCCGAGTTTATCCATCATTTCTTTGTAGGCATGTTTACTCGCCGATTGAAGGTTTGCATAATAAGTGTTTTTCGAAACCTCAACATCATCATACTTTTTCCATTTATCAGGATAGCCGATTTTTTTGATAAATGCATTTAGTTTTTCTAAAGCTTTCTTTTTGGTTTCAGGTGTCATCCAATCTACCTTCTGGATTCTTTCTGCATATACTTTCTGTAAATTGTTTACCAGGGTTAACATACGCTCTTTAGCCTCAGGCTTAAAATACTTTTCGGCATATAACTGACCTAAAAGCTCACCTAAATTACGATCGGTAGCATTTACGATGGCTTTCCATCTTTCTGTTGGAGCCTGTTGACCATATAGCGTTTTGGAGAAAAAATCGAATTTAGCATCTCTGAATTTTTTGGTAAAAGCATTGGACGATCTGTTTAAAGCGTCAAATTTTAATTTTTCTTTCCAAATTTCGATAGGCTGGCTTTTTACCAGGGCTGATAAGGTTTGATAATATTTTGGCTGCCTTACAATAACGGTATCCGTACTTGCCCCCAATTTACTTAAAACAGATTTCCACTCAATGTTCGGCGTCTGCTTTTGAAAGTCAGCCACGGTCATTTTGTTATAATTTTTCTGTGGATCGCGCAGTTGAACAGGAGTAGAATGCGATTGCGCAATAGCTGTTTCCAGTTTTAAAATATTGTCGGCATATTTAGCTGCATTGGCAGAATCGCCTGCCAGGCTAAAAATTTTTGTGATGTATTTAATGTACTCGGCTCTGATTTTTTTTGCCTTATCATCCTGTTCTAAATAATAGCTGCGATCAGGCAGGGTGAGACCGGCCTGCGAAAATGACAAAGCATTTTTAGTGCTTAATTTATCATCTGGTTCTACACCAAAGCCCAATAAATCTCCCTCACCATCTTTATAGCCGTTGACAACAAAATTGATTAAATCCTTATCGTTTTTAATCCCATCTATTTTATTTAAGAGCGGCTTTATAGGTTCGATGCCCAATTTCTCAATGGTAAGGGTATCCATTCCACTGGTATAGAAATCGCCAACTTTTTGTTCAGTACTTCCTTTGGCAGCATTAGCTTTTGAAGCACTTTCAAGAATGCTGTTCAGATTTTTCAGGTTATCGTTATATAAAGTATAAAAAGAACCCCAGCCTGTTTCTGTTTTAGGAATTTCAGTGTTTTTCATCCATTTCCCATTGGCATACAGGAAAAAGTTATCGCCAGGTTTTACAGTGGTATCCATGCCGGCTTTATCGAAAAATTCGGTGCGTGCATTCACCACATCGGCATCTTGATGGCTTTTATTCTGGCAGGCAGCAAAAAGCAATACGCCGGCCGCCGGAAGAAATAATTTAGTTTTCATTGTATATAAGTTAGTTAGAAAAACTTAAAGCTACAAAATGCCTGATGTAGTTTGTATGAATTTTTTATAACTTCATAAAAAAATCTAATTATGCAATACACCATTTACATTATAGCTGTTGTAGGATTTATTATCCTGCTGAGCTCGTTTGTTACCGTTAAACAGGGAACCATTGCGGTCGTAACCGTTTTCGGCAAGTACCGCCGCCAGTTAAGACCGGGCTTAAATTTTAAAATTCCATTAATAGAGCAGATTTATTCTCGTATTTCCATTCAAAACCGCTCTGTAGAGCTGTCGTTTCAAGCGGTAACACAAGATCAGGCCAATGTATATTTTAAGGCGATGCTATTATATTCTGTGGTAAACCAGGATGAAGAAACGATCAAAAATGTAGCTTTTAAGTTTGTAGATGCGACCAACTTAATGCAGGCACTAATCAGGACCATTGAAGGTTCGATCAGGGCGTATGTGGCTACGCAAAAGCAGGCAAATGTATTGGCCCAACGCAACGAAATTGTACTTCACGTTAAGGAGCAGATCGATCAGGTTTTAGATGGATGGGGTTATCATCTTCAGGATCTTCAATTGAATGATATTACCTTTGATGAGGAAATTATGCGTTCAATGAGTCGTGTGGTAGCTTCAAACAACTTAAAAGCAGCGGCTGAGAACGAAGGGCAGGCATTATTAATTACTAAAACCAAAGCTGCCGAAGCGGATGGTAATGCGATTAAAATTGCAGCTACAGCCGAGCGCGAGGCTGCACAGTTACGCGGGCAGGGTATCGCTTTATTCCGTGCAGAGGTGGCTCATGGTATGAGTAAAGCCGCTCAGGAAATGGAGCAGGCCAACCTGGATATTTCGGTAATCTTATTTACCATGTGGACTGAATCGATTAAACATTTTGCAGAAAACGGAGATGGAAACGTTATTTTTCTTGATGGTAGTGCCGATGGCATGAATAAAACCATGAAAGAGATGATGGCCATGCAGTTGAATAAACAGACTGAACCAACGGCGAAGAAATAAGTGTTTTAAACCTACGAGGTCTTTTGTCGTGCTGTCGGATGTTGCCATCTGACAGTTAAATAGATTAAAAACAAAGATGGTTTAGTGTCAGATAGGAATATCTGACACCACCGAAATAACAAAAAGGCCGCTTTAGTTTTTGCTAAAGCAGCCTTTCCATAGAAATATTTCTTCTTAGTTATTCTTTGGCATCAAGCCTAAGTTCATCACATAGTTACCAGATTGTTGCATAAAATCGCCCATTACTTTTAACGATTCATCTTCAATAAAATCGAAAGCATCTTGCTTGGTAATTTTATCTCCTTTTTTAATGGCAGGTAATCCTCTTAATGCCCTTAATTCATTCTGTCTGGCAAGTGTTTTAGCTTCTTGTGCGTCGCGCTCAGCTTTAAGCTTTGCCTCATTTAAGGTGACAGAAACTTCATTGTCACGTTTTTTAAGATCGGCAATATCTTGTTTCAGGTACTTAAAATCCAATGAGTTTGCGATACGCTGCTCGCTGTTTTTAACCAACTGTGCTTTAACAGGGGTCAGATTCGCAACTGCTTTAAAGCTGGAGTTTGGAATAACGTCCCATGGTAAGGCAGATGATTCAGTATCTTCTCCAATTTTATCCATCGGATAAACTGAAGGGAAAACAACATCAGGTGTTACACCTTTATGCTGAGTGCTGCTTCCTGCAACACGGTAAAATTTGGCCATGGTTAGGTTAATCTGACCTAAGTTAATATCAGCCGGGCTTGCTCCGCTTGGCGATGTGCCAACGGTTTTGTCTTTAGAAATTAATCCTGCTACCCTTTGTAACATACTTGGGTTTACCAATTTGTTTAAATCGATAGAAGATTGAACGGTACCTTTACCATAAGTTTGGCTACCCATAATAATACCACGGCCGTAATCCTGTATTGCACCAGCGAAAATTTCTGATGCAGATGCGCTTAAACGATCTACAATTACACCAAAAGGCCCATCCCAGGTTACACCGCTATTTTCATCCTCGTCCACTTCAATTTTACCGCGTAAATCTTTCACCTGAACTACAGGCCCTCTATCTATAAATAAACCAGTTAAAGAGATCGCTTCAACTAATGAGCCTCCACCATTTCCACGTAAATCCATTACGATTGCATTTACCTTATCATATGTTTTTAACGAGTCGATTAGTTTTCTAACATCGCGGGTAGTGCTTTTGTAGTTTTTATCACCTGCATTTGCTGCTTTAAAATCCGCATAGAACGCTGGTAGGGTAATAATCCCGATTTTATAATCTTTGCCATTACTGTTAATGGTTTTAACTTTTTTCTTGGCAGATGTTTCTTCCAAAACAATTTTATCGCGAACCAATTCGATAATAACTGGTTTAGAAGACATTTCTTTTCCAACAGGGATAACTTTTAAACGCACCTTGGTTCCTTTCGGACCTTTAATTTTCGATACGGTGTTATCCAATCTCCAACCCACTACGTCAACAAATTCTCCATCACCCTGGGCTACAGCAATAATACGATCGCCAGCACTCAGTTGTTTTCCTTTAAATGCAGGTCCGCCAGCAATAATTTCTGAGATTTTAACTACCTCGTTTTCTAATTGTAAACGGGCGCCAATACCTTCGAAAGAACGGGACATATCTTCGTTAAATGCTGCTGCGTTGGTTGGGTTAAAATAATTGGTATGTGGATCAATAGATTCGGTAAAAGCATCCATCAAAATCTGGAATACATCCTGATTATTGGTTTTTGAAGTTTGCGACTGTAGGTTCTGATAGCGTTTAGTTAACGTTTCTACGTTCTTTGCTTCTGCTGTTCCAGCTAAATTTAAATTGATCAGTTCGTATTTAACACGTTTTTTCCAGGTATCGTTTAATGCTGCTGAAGAAGTTGCCCAAGGCTGCTTCTCCCGGTCATATACATAACTGTCGGTTTGATTAAAATCATATTTAGTTTTAATCTGTGCTAAAGAATAGGTAAAATATTCATTTAACCTTTTGGCATAGACGTTATAGATGAAAAACGGCCCGCTTAAATCGCCATTTTTGAAATCATCATCCAAAGTATATCTGTATTTTTCAAATTCTTTGATATCCGAAGCCAAAAAGTAATTTTTACCCTGATCTAAAGACTTGATATACTTATCTAAAATGATCGAAGATATAGAATCATTGATCTGAATTTTTTTATAATTATAACTCTCAATCAAATTTACAACCTCTTTTATAACAAGTTGTTGCTGCTCATCAGGTTTTACGTTGGTAACACCCTCAACCATTGGCTGAGTTTTAGGTGCAGCATGACAAGCAAGTACTGCCGCAGTAAAAATTACAAAAAATATTCTCTTTAACATCTCTTTAAATGATTTAAAATCCATTTCCAATTCTATATAGCCAATATGATACCATTTTAGCAAAAAAACAAAAAAGAGACAGCATTATTACCGTCTCTTGTTAAAACTTTATCAAATCTAACTAAAAGCTTTTTATTTAACAATTTCTTATGTAGAACGTTGAGCGTTATTTTTTGTTTTGATCGATACTCAAAATTTGACCAATTACAGACCTTTAAGGGCTATATTATTAGTGATGTAGGAAGATTTAAAGAAAAATAAGTATCTAAACTAGCTTGGGTTTACCTTTTTACTGGTGGTTTTGCTGGCGATCATTTCCCTGGCATCTTTGATTTGCGTTTTGTACTGGGTGGTTTTAATCGAGTTGGCAAGCCATTCGGCAGATTTCAGATCTCTCAGGGCAAGCGTAAAATCTTTCTTTTTGATTTTAACCTGAACAATGCCTAAAATAGATTCGATATATGAATTGTTGCTTTTTAGCTGTTTTGCCAATATACCCTGTTGGGTGTAAAACCACATCGATTGGGTATACTTGGTATTGGCCAGATAAACTTTGCCTAAAAGGTTATAGGTGTTCATTACTCCTGCTCTGTTTCCGGTTTTAGAATAATTTTTTAAAGCCACATTTAAAAGAATCTGCTCTGCATCAGTGAAACGGCCAAGTTGATAATGCATACTGCTCATCTTGATAACGGCCTGTCCGTACCTGTTGAAGTTTTTTACGGCATTATATTCGAAAGCGGCTTTGCCAAATAAGGTGAGGGCTTCGTTGAAATCGCCTTTTCGCTCTAAATCTTCTGCTTCCTCAAAAAAAGAATTGCCGTCTTCCAGGTCAAATTTAGATACCGCTATATTTATAGCACTACCGTTAGGTTCTTGGATCTCAGATTTATCTATATTTTGAGCTTGTAGTTGTAATGATGCAAAAAGGCCAATTAAAGCCAATACAATCTTGGTCATGCAACAAAAATAATACTTTAAATCTAATTTTAGCTAAATACCTGTAAATTAACATCAAAAGATGCCCAAACCATGTATGGATGCGAGTCGCAATGGTACACTTCGCCTGCTACAGAAATGCCTACAACGCCCGCAAAGCCATCAAAAGCTTTAAGTTCGGCAAAAGATTTATCTGATGCTTCCTTTAAAGAAAAACCATCGGTAACACGGGTTACAATTTTTGCGGCTAAGGCACCGCTTACAATATCTTCACCTACTCCGGTACAAGAAATACCTGCATATTGATTGGCATAGTTGCCTGCCACGGTTGCAGAGTCACTCACCCGGCAAGGGATTTCGAATCCTTTTCCCCCGGTGGAGGTTGCTGCTGCTAAATTTCCATCTGCATCGAGTGCTACACAGCCTACCGTTCCTTTATTGTTCTTTTGGTTTAATTTAGCTTCGTATTCTGATTGGCGCTGTGGGGTAATCGGATTGAAATATTCAAATCCATTTGTTCTGGCAAATTGCCGGGCACCATCACCACTAAGTACCCGGTCATCATATGTTAATAAACTCTGCGCAATCTGTATAGGATTTTTAACATCTTCTACATTAATTACACCACTAAATTTTTCTGTTTTACCATCCATTAGGGCTGCGCTCAACCTCACTTTTCCATCGCTTTGAATCTGCGAACCGATACCAGCGTTAAACAGTTCGTTATCTTCTAATAGCGCAACAGTATACACCACGGTTTCTAAAGCAGTATGTGTTTTCAGATACTCGTGTCCGAGCGTAACAATCGAAGCCAAAGCATCTTGTTTAGCCTTTTTCGTTTCCTGGTTGGTAGACGATTCGCTGAAGAAGCCGCCGTGTATGATTAATTTCATTTTTTTGAGTATTGTAGTAAATAAGTAGCGAGTATCAAGATTGGGTAAGTCCTAACTGAAAATCGCCCACTGTTAACTGCCAACTGAATTACCCTACCGGAACAACCTTTGGATGATGGATTACTAAGCTATGGTTTGTTAAATCATAAACGTCGCCATCGCACATTACATGTACCACCATGTTTTTAATTGAAACAGGCTGACCCATCTCTACGTCTGTTAAATTGGTATCGGCCATATTGCGGCCATCTACTAAAATTACCATGCCAGAGCCGATTGCTTCCATCGTATGGCCATCAGAGATGAAAAGCCCCGTATCTTCACCAAGACCAATCCCTAATATACCAGGATTGCTGGCAGCGGCATATAACAAGCGGCCAATTCTTCCGCGTTGAACAAAATGTGTATCAACAATAACATCATCAATAAAGCCTAATCCGCCGGTAATTTTAACCTCTCCCTTAAGCAAAGCATCTTTACTGCTACCCTGATAAATCATGTTTTTAGAGCTTGCGGCCGCCCCTGCAGAAGTACCGGCAATTACTACAGGTTCATTTCTGTATTTCTCTAGTAATATTTGATGGATTTTTGTTCCACCAAAAATTGAAGAAAGACGGAGCTGATCACCACCGGTAAAAATAATTACTTCGGCTGCTTTGATACGTTCATAATTTTCATCTGAATTGGCTTCTTCACGGTTGGTAATGTTAAGCACACCAACATTGTGCACGTCTAATTGTGCATAAGCCTTGATATATTCTTCACCAACCTTTTCGGGCATTAATGATGCTGTAGTGATGATCTCGAAGCGAGATTGAGTATCTCTTAATGATTCTGTAGTAATCCGTTTTAAAATTCCACGCTCAAAAAAATTCATATTCTCAGGTAGTCCGAATTGCGTTTCTGCGAAGCTACCTGTGTTTATTGCGCCACCAATGATGATGAGTTTACCTTTCGGAACCATTCTTTGTGTATTATAATTGTATCAAAAAACCCAAATATATAGGCTTATGATAAAAAACACGACTTTTTTTGTCAAGAATATTCAATTTATTAACAAACGTTAAAATATTATAACCTAAAATTAACAGGATTGTGCTTGAAAATAAAACAAATACACCTTAAAATTGATTTAGCTAAATGGAACGTCTAATTTCAAAATAAATGCATAATTTACCGTCATCAATTTTATTCTAAAAATTGAGTTAAAAAGGCTGTCCCAAACGCTTGTTTAAATAAAAAACGAACAAAACATTACATGAAGATATCAAACATACAAGTATTAAGAGGGCCAAACATATGGTCAATTAGCCGGAAAAAACTGATCCAGATGCGTTTAGATCTGGAAGATTTGGAGCAAAAACCAACTAACGTTATTGAGGGATTTAGTGAGCGGATAGAGAAATTGTTACCCAGCATGTTTACACATCGCTGTTCTAAGGGAGTTGAAGGTGGCTTTTTCACCCGGGTAAAAGAAGGGACATGGATGGGGCATGTAATTGAACATATTGCCTTGGAAATTCAAACTTTGGCGGGCATGGAAACTGGTTTCGGCAGAACCCGCCAAACTAAAACTGAAGGCATTTATAATGTGGTATTCAGTTATCTGGAAGAAAAGGTTGGTGTTTACGCTGCTGAAGCTGCAGTTAAAATTGCCGAAGCCCTGATTAATAACGAAGAGTACGATTTGGAGCACGACATCCGAAGGATGAAGGAAATACGTGAGCTGGAAGCATTAGGGCCAAGTACAGGTTCTATTGTGGAGGAAGCCGTAAGTAGAAGTATTCCATGGATCAGATTAAATAAAAGCTCTTTGGTGCAATTGGGATACGGTAAAAATCAGGTACGTTTTAGGGCTACCATGACCGAAAAAACAAGTAGCATCGCTGTAGATATTGCCAGCAACAAGGAAGAGACAAAACGTTTGCTTACCGAAGCTGCCATTCCGGTAGCCTCTGGAGTAACGATTTCAAATCCTGATGATCTGGAAGCATCTGTTAAAAAGGTTGGATTTCCTTTAGTTTTTAAACCACTTGATGGCAACCACGGTAAAGGTGCAACCATTAATGTGAAAACGATGGAAGATGCGGTTGCCGCTTTCGAATACGCCAAAACGTATTCGCGAAAGGTAATTATAGAAAAATTTATTACCGGTTTCGATTTTAGGGTACTGGTAATCGATCATAAAGTTATTGCTGCCGCACAACGCGATCCTGCACATGTTAAGGGCAATGGAATTCATACGATCCAAGAATTGATCGATAAGGAGAATGAAGATCCACGCCGTGGTTATGGTCACGAAAATGTGCTAACTGAAATTGCTGTTGACCGGGATACTTTGGATCTGCTGGCCAAAAAAGAATATACCTTAGAAACTATTCCCGAAAAGGGAGAAGTGGTTTATTTAAAATCTACTGCAAATTTAAGTACAGGCGGGACATCTATCGATGTAACTGACATTGTACATCCACAGAATATTTTTATATGTGAAAGGATTTCGAGGGTAATCGGATTGGATATCTGCGGTATCGATATCATGGCGCAAGACCTTACCCAGCCATTAACCGAAAACGGAGGTGTGGTTTTGGAAGTTAATGCAGCACCAGGATTCAGGATGCACCTTGCACCAAGTGAAGGCTTGCCTAGAAACGTAGCTGCATCGGTTATTGACATGCTGTATCCACAGGGAAAATTGTCACAGATTCCGATTATTGCTGTAACCGGAACAAACGGAAAAACCACTACTACACGGTTAATTGCGCACATTATCAGAAGTAATGGTAAACGTGTAGGTTTTACCACCAGTGACGGTGTGTATGTGCACAATACGATGCTAATGAAAGGTGATACCACTGGACCGGTAAGTGCTGAGTTCATTTTAAAAGATCCAACAGTTGAATTTGCGGTATTAGAAACCGCCCGTGGTGGAATTTTAAGAGCTGGACTGGGATTTAATGCATGTGATATTGGCGTAGTAACCAATATCCAGGAAGATCACTTGGGTATTTCAGATATCCATAATCTTGACGATCTGACACGTGTCAAAGCGGTTGTGATCGGGGCAGTGCGCCGTAAAGGTTGGGCAGTATTAAATGCCGATAATGGTTATTGCGTTCGCATTGGCAAAGATGCGCGCTGTAATGTTGCTTATTTTAGCATGGATGAAAATAATCCGGTGATTAAAGAACATTGTAGAAAAGGTGGAATTGCCGCCATTTATGAAAACGGATACATTACCATTAAAACAGGCGACTGGAAATTGAGGGTAGATAAAGCCACGCACATTCCATTAACTTTTGGTGGTTCCGTGAATTTTATGATCCAGAATGTGCTTGCAGCAACACTGGCAACCTATTTATGGGGCTATAAACCTGAAGATATCCGTTTATCGCTGGAAACATTTATTCCTTCTGCGGCGCATACCCCGGGAAGGATGAATATTTTCAGGTTCAAAGAATTTAAGGTACTGGTCGATTTTGCGCATAACCCTGACGGATTTAATGGCGTAAAAGGTTTCTTGCAAGGTGTAGAGGCAACCGAACATGTAGGTATTATTTCGGCAACAGGAGATAGAAGAGATGAGGATATTATCGAAACTGCCCGCATTTCTGCTCAGATGTTTGATAAAATTTATATTTGTCAGGAGAAATATCTCCGAGGCAGACAACAACAAGAACTGGTTGACCTGCTGGTAAAAGGCATCAAGGAAGTTGATCCGGATAAAGAGATCATCATTAACAATAAAAGCACCGAATGTTTGCAGATCGCGATCGAAACTGCTAAAAAAGGCTCTTATTTAACGATTCTAAGTAACACCATCGATAATACGATCCAGCGCGTTACCGAACATTTAGATCGGGAATTAGAGTCGTAATTCTTAACTGATTTAGTTCCTAAGAGATCGTCACCCTGACCTGTAGCGCAGCGGAAAGCTACGAAGTAAATTTATTTCAGGATCTTTAAAAAAAGATGCTGACCACGTAGTAGCTACAAGACAATTAAAAATGCTACTTCTACTTGTAAAATAAGTTCAGCATGACGGAACACCATAAAAAAACCTCCTCCGATAATAAATCGAAGGAGGTTTTTCTGTTTTTATCTCGGTCACTTATGCTTGAGCATCACGTAATCTTTTAATTTCATCATGCGATACTCTTAACGATGCTTTTTGGTCAGAGATTAAATCTCTGATATTTGAAGGAATATCCTCTTCCTCTAATGCCATTTTATATGCATTTTGTGCTGCATCTTCTCCAAACTCACAATTGTTTAAAACAGTTTTACGGTCGTGGCCGGTAAATAATGCCTTAACATCCATCCATGCCCGGTAAATTTTTCCGGAGTTTGTTGTTCCGGTTTCGATATCCTCACCCAATGCAGCTACTTCTGCAGCCAAAGCCATTTTATATTTTTGACTTTCGGCAATCATATTTAAAAATAGCGTTTTCAGATCGGCATCTCCATCCTTTAATTCCTGACGGGCTTTTTCATAACCTTCAATACGATCGTTATTAATTTGAACCAGATCGTTTAATACCTCTGCTGTTGCTGTTGTCGTTTTCATGTTTTTTTATTTTATAGTTTCGATGTATAAAAGCAACATGAACAATTAAAAAAAGGTTTGTCATTTTTTTTAATTGTCTACAACAGTGAGCTATATCAGCTTAATTATTTCTTTGAAAAGTATTGTGCCAGCTTTTCTTTAACAAAACGCCTAACACGGGTTACCATATTGCCTTTCCGTTTAATCAAAAAGCTTTTGATGGCTTTGTATGCGATGGGGTCTTCTGCTATTGTGGTCGGAAACTCAACAATGGGCTTGGGGTTGATAATTACGTTGTAGATATCATTTATTCCTGAGTGCACGCCAGTGCCATCATGGCCAATATTGTTAACGAGTGATTGCGATGGGTTAAGTGTGATGCCTCCTTTTAAAAAGATAGAAGCATACCATCTAATTGCCCAACTGTTGTTTTTTCCCTTCTTAAACGCTAACATCTGTTTCCAGAAGTTCATTTTATTGTCGATGGAAAATGCAGCTCTTTTCTTTTTATCAAACTGTTTTATAAGGATGTTAATATCTGGTTCGAAGTTTTTCCACGCCCTTCCCCATGTGGCCCAACCCCAACTTGTGGCCGCCCGGTAGAAAAACGATTGCGAAAGTTGATCTGATTTTAGAGGATACATGTAGGCCCCAATATGCATTACTTTTTCCTCTTCGCGGTAATGGCTTAAAGCATTGTTGAAATAGGCTAAAGTATGGGGAGAGGTAACCAGATCATCTTCAAAAACAATTACCTGATCGTATTCTGCTATTAATTGGGTTACCCCTGTAATTACCGAATTGGCTAAACCTGCATTTACCTTGCTTTCGATTACTTTAACCGATTTAAAACCTTCTGTTTTTTTGATGATTTTTCTTACTTCAGCAACTTTTTCTTTATCCTGATCTGTTTTGGCACCATCAGAAAAGATATACAAATGGCTTTGTGCTGCCAATTCATTTTGTTGCAGGAATTGTAACGTACGCTCGGTGTGCTGCGGGCGGTTGTATACGAAAAGTGCTATTGGGGCAAGGTTTTGCATTTTTGTTTTTTATCAATTAAGTTTATCAATAAACTGCTCAGTTTCTTCGTCATTTCGACTGGAGCAACGCGGAATGGAGAAATCTTTAAATTATGTTAAGAATCAAGCTATAAGATTTCTCGGCTTCGTTGCACTTCGCTCGAAATGACGATCGCCCTACTCCTAAAATATATGCAGATTATGGTCAGATTTTTTGGTTAACACCGTATAGGCATTGGCAAACTGTTCTTGCTTTTTCTTCCCAAACAAGTTACCCAAAGTTTTTTTAATCTGGTATTCCAGTTCGATTTTTAAGTTTTTAGAAAAAGTTTTAGGTGCTTTTCTATTAATAAACTCATTAAACTTTACCGTTTCTGGTGCAGTCATCGAAACTTTATCTTCTAGAATTTCTAAACCTTCACTCTGCAGCAAGAACCTCAAGGAAGTTGGGGTGTACATGTTAATGTGCCCATAATCCAGAAAATGTTTCATTCTTTGGTCTACACCAAAGCGATAATCTTTAGGTACTTCAACAACAATATATTTTGCTACCCTTTTCAATTCACGGATCAGGATCCTTTCGTGTTCTACGTGTTCTAAAACGTGCGCAAGAATAATCAGATCAAATGCATCATCTTCATAAGGGATTTTATACCCATCAAAAGTTTGTGCTTCTTTTAAACTGGCGAGGTTACGGTCTTTTATAATGTCGACACCACTTTGTGCAATTTCTAAAGCATACAGTTCTGGTGCGAAATGCCATTCATTTAAAAAATGTAAAATGCTGCCATCTCCGGCGCCAACCTCAAGCACTTTTTTAGGCTTTAACCCTTTGCAAACATCAACAATATTCTGTGCTTTATATTTTGCGCCAAGCATTCTCCATGCTACATCGCTATTGGTATAAAAATTATCGTAGGCCGTTTTTACTTCTTCGCTTAACATGATGCTTACTGATTTAAATACCTAAACAATTATCCGTTTTATAAAAAACTGAGGTTGCTTTTTCGTAAAAAAGGCCTGGTGAAATCCCACTGAAGCTGATTTCTTTGAAACCTTGAGCCTTTAAAAGCACACGGGCAGGATGATATACTTCACGTTCACTATCATCCAAAACTAATACTCCGCTTTCTGATAGTGCATCAGCGCTATATTTACAACAGTTTACACGGTCGCGCCCATCAACAATAATAATGTCGAATTTTTTATCGAGCAAGGTTGCTTTTTTGGCATATTCCCCATCTTTTTCCAAATGGCAGAATATCATCTCAGCATTGGCCGGACTTGTATTTTTTACTTTATCAAACCAGCCTTTATCGTGCTCTACAGAAGTTACCGAACCAGCCCTTTCAGCATAAAAAATAGTAGAACTGCCAGAGCCATATTCGAAAATATGCTGTGTTTTGTTTATGCGTTCTTTAATAAAATCGATAAACGAATAGGTTACCCATGGCAATGCTTTTCCTTGCCCGTCTACGGCCTGTTTTTTATCAAAAGCCGTAAACCAGCCAATGCTGTTCAGATAGCCTTTATGTCCGTATGATAATAATGCCTTAAGCCTGCTTGGCTTTGCAATTAATGTGGTTAATGCTTTAAGAGTACTCAACGTTTAAATATTTTTTGAAATGCGGTGACCAAAAATAATGATTTTAACATCATTATACCTTGTTGACGAAGTTTAGGGATAAATAGTATAAAAAAGGCCGAAATAAAGTATGCGATTACTGTAGCTATTGCTGTACCCATCATTCCCATTCTTGGGATAAGGATAATGTTTAAAATGATATTTACAACCGCCCCTATTCCTGTTCGGATAAAAGTTAGCCGGCCAAAATTTTCTGCTATTAAATACTGTCCGCTTGCTACACCAAGAAATATGAAGGCAGAACCCCAAACATGAACCGACAACACAGGTGCGGCATCAGCAAATTCTGGTTTAAAATAACTATAAATGAACGGCGAGGCAAAAGTTATAAAAATGGCAAAACTTAAGCTTAACCAAACCATTAAATCGTATAAATTCTGAAGTCTCTTCTGATAACGTTCCTTATCATCTCTCCTCGCATTTAAAATTGCAGGAAAGAGTGATGAAACGATAGCAACAGGGACGAAGTTTAAAGCCTCGCTAAAGTTGACCACTGTTGCATAAGCACCCGCCTCGGCTGTCCCTTTCGCACCTAAAATCTGCTTAAGCATAATCTGATCAATTTTCATATAAACTGAAACCATTATGCCAGAAATGATCAGTGGCCATGAAAGGGAGAAGAGTTTTTTAGCCAATGTTTTTTCAAATCTCCAATTCAGAATACTTCTATTTTTTCTGTTATAGGTAATAATATAGCCTATAGAAAGTAAAACGGTATCAAAAAGAAAAGCAAAAAAGAAATAGCTGATTGGCGAATTTGTGTAGATTAAAATAATTTTTATTGCAGCAGAAACTAGATTCCCAATAATCTGCACCTGCATAATGTATTTGGATTTTACTTCTGATTGAAAATAAGAATCGATTACAGTAAAAGATTGAAATACACCAACAAACGAAAGCAATAATATGAATTGATATTGGATGTCCTCAAGTGGGTAAATGAGCCATGCAAGTGAAATTAAAGGAATGCACATAAAACCTGCAAAAGCTTTCAACCCAAATGCTGTGCCTAAGATCTGATCCCTTTTCTGCGGAAACTGGTGAAGTTCTTTTACAATAAACTGATCTAAGCCGAGGCCCGCCAATGCTGCGAATAAAAAAACATAAGCGATTGATGTAGTGAGAATACCATTACCATACGACAGCAAATAGTTTGCAACCGCGATATTCGTTAGCATTTTTATTCCTAAACTGCCAACTTTCCCGATCAAAAGCATTCCTGTATTTTTAAAATACTTTATTAGTGCTTCTTGGTCAAAACCTTTTATGGCGGGTAATTTCATTAACGCAAAGATGTAAAAAAATGTGCGTTAAGTTAGGTGCTGAATATTCAAAATATTAAGTACACAATATATGTACTATTATTTCCCTTCACTTTTTGTCTCTAGCGCTTTTGTTTCTGTTGTTTTGGTTTCGGGTGTTGGTACAGGAACAGTATTTACCACCGGGGCAGGTTTGCTGTTTAAAGGTGCGCCTACAGCAATATCGCAGCGATGGTTGGGCTGGCCGTGAGGTGGGTTCAAACCCTTTCCTGTTTTTATCGCTAAAGTTTGTTTCACTACAGCAGGCTGTGTGGTCACTACTTGTGTTGGTTTGCTATCCAGGGGTGCCCCAATAGCTATGTCACACCTGTGGCCAGGCTCTCCATGTTTAGGATTAAGTTTTTTACCTGATGTATTTACCATAGGAGGCGCCGGAACAGTTACCGGTTGTGGAGTAGCGCTTTTTTGTGGTTGAACGGCGGCTGTTTGGTGTAATGGTGCGCCAACTGCTAAAGCACAGGTATGGCCGGCATCGCCATGTGGCGGATTGAAAATTAGGTTAGTTTTGGCACTTTGCGCTGCGGGTTGCGCAGTATTGCTTTTTTGAAGTCCCTGTATTCCCGTAGGTGTTGGAATAACAGCTTGAGCAGTTTCTTTCTTTTCGCTATTACAGGCGCAAAGTAGCGTTAGGGCTAACAGGTAAAAAGCGTTTTTCATGGGACTGAGATTAATTTACTCAAATATGGCGAAATTAATTTAGGTCTAAAAACTCTTTTCTATTCTTTCTAGCTGCTTGAGGTGATGTTTTAAATGAATTTCGATAAACCTTAGCCATTGTTTGGCATTTAGATAACCTAGTCGTGGGTGTTTTGTTTTACAATTGGCTTTTGCATGGGCAATTAGAGGATAATTATCATCAAGACCTTTTTCAAACTCTAAAATAAAATCGAGGGCTTCTGTTTTGCTGATTTTTTTAACACGATCGGCCAGTCTTTTCGGAACTTTATACTTTTTTGACGGCGGCAGGGTGCCTAAAAGCAAAATCAGTTTTACAATAAAAAGTGTGGGTTTGTTTTCACCTTTACCACTTGCTGCACGTTCAAGTGCAATTAAGGAGAGCAGGCTTGAATCGAAAATATGCGAATATACTTCGCTGTAACTCCATCCGGCGATGGGTGGCGTGGTTTGAAAAATATCCTCGGAATAGTAAGATAATTTCGATTTATAGGCATCAACAATTTTATGTATCGATGCCTTTATTTTTGCAGCCGTCATTTAATAAAGATAAGCTGAATTACTGTTTCTCCAAATATTTTAAGAAATCGTCTTTATAGTTGAAAAATTCGAATGTTTCGGCGATTGTAAAATAATTTTGTGGATCTACAACCGTTTGATAGAGGCTTTTGGCAGTTTTTAAACGTTCAGTATCGAAAGTAAATGCTTTGAGTATGAGTTTGCATTGACTACTGGAAAATGAAGCTTTCTTATTTACCGCGTTGATGAGCCCCACCCTTTCATTGTCAAAACTTGATTTTTTATAGCTGGTATAAAATTCTTGAAAAGCTTCAGGCGATAATAGCCTATAGTTTAGGTCCGCTAGAGTTGGTTGAATAGGGCCTGTATTGAGATCTCCCGTAGAACCATAAAAATCATCAAGAGCGTATTGATTGTTGCGAAACAGGCTAAGTTGTTTAATTACATTGAGCCTGCCGTTATCGTAACCTAAAATGAGACGCTCCTGTGCATTTACGTTAATCCGCTCTCTTAGGATTAATCTATCGCCTTGCATTATAGACAACTCGGGTTTAGAATTATATACATCGTAAAAACGAAATCTGCCAGTAGCTGACCCCACCACTTCATCGTCTAAGTATACTGTATACTTGCCCGGTTTGGTAATTTGCAGAAATACTTCGGCAGAACTGCGGTTGTTTTGAGCGAAACTTAGGGTAGCAAAAAGCATTGCCAATCCTAAAAAGATGGTTTTCTTCATTTTAATTAAGGTTTCATTTGTGTGTGTTTTTAAACTAATGCCAAACTAATGCCAAAACCAAACAAAAAAGGGTAAAACTAAAAAAGTTTCAATAATTCTTCGAGATGTATAATTTCTTTCTGCACATCACCAGGTTTTTCCTTTTGTAAAGGATTGAAAAATATAGCCTCCATACCAAAATTTAAAGCACCATAAATATCAGCTTCAAGGCTATCACCGATCATAATACTTTCTTCTTTTAAAGCCTTTGCTTTATCCAATGCATATTCAAAAATAATGGGGTTAGGTTTATTTACACCCACATCTTCTGAGATAATTACGTTTTCGAAATAAGGATTAAGATTAGAGAGGTTCATTTTGGTTAAGGTTGTTTCCTTAAAGCCATTAGAAATAATATGTAGGGTATATTTTTGCTGTAGGTAGCCCAAAACATTTTCTGCCCCATCGAACAAATTGGTTTTGGTGGGTGAGATACTTACATAATCGTCCTCAAATTGATGAGGTACCGCATCAGGGTGAATACCTAATTGAATGAATGTTTTGTTAAACCTTTCCGATCTTAAAAAATCTTTGGTAATTTTCCCCAAATGGTAATCGGCCCATAGCTGATGGTTATTTTCGGTATATATTGTAATAAAATCGGCACACGATTTTAAGCCAAGCTCCTCTAGTTTATAGGTTTGGTATAGCTCATCTAATGTTTCTTCGGCATTGCGATCAAAATCCCAAATGGTATGGTCGAGGTCGAAGAAAATGTGCTTTTTCATGAGTATATATATTAGCTGCAACGGTGATGAAGCTATCAGATTTTTCTAATCCCTACGTGATTTGAAAAATCATGATGGTTTCATGAGTGATGATTTTCACAAAGGTAGCCTAATGATTTTTGATTTATAAATAATCGGCAACTTTTGCATTTAATTCCTCAATAAGTTCGTCATCCATATACTGATATTCATCCGGGATATGAAGTGTAACAATTTCCTTATCGTAGGTTTCTTCAGGAAAACGTTCAGTGATCCTTTGCTTATGCTTTTTCTCCATCACAAAGATGAGATCGGCCCAGATGATCAATTTTGCATTAATTTTAATCTTAGCAGATGGCGCTGTTCCCGCTGACCTTACCTGATGATCGGGATGGTTTTTATAGATATTTTCCGCAGTGGCACTACGCCATTTATTTCTACTGCATATAAAGAGTATGTTCACTGGTTCTTGACTTAGGACTAAAAACTAAACCTTCTCTCCGTAGGCCAGATCGCCTGCATCGCCAAGTCCAGGTACGATATAAGATTTACTGGTCATTTCTTCGTCGATTGCTCCCAGCCAAAGTTTTGCTTTAGGCAGATTAGCACGTACATGTGCAACGCCTTCTGTACTGGCTATTGCGGCAACGATATGAAGTTCTGCAATTTTATAGCGGTTAATCAATTCTTTACAGCACATCACCATGCTTTGTCCGGTTGCCAACATTGGGTCGGCCATAATCAAAACTTTTCCTTCTAAATCTGGGGTAGAAATGTAATCCATCTGGATTACAAAATCGCCGCTTTTCTTTACTTTTCGGTAGGCAGAAATAAAACAGCATTCGGCTTTGTCGAAGATGTTAAGCAAACCTTGTTGAAGTGGCAACCCGGCTCGGAGTATAGTAGCTAAAACGGGCTGTTGAGTTAAAACCTCACAGGACGATACACCCAAAGGGGTTACGATTTCTTGAATGGTATATTCTAATGATTTGCTGATTTCGTAGGCAAAAAACTCACCAAGCCTTTCCATGTTTTTGCGGAAACGCATCGAATCTTTCTGAATGTTCTCATCCCGAAGTTCGGCAATAAAGGTATTGGCGATAGATTTTATCTTGCTTACATCAAAAATCATAGTAATGTTTCCGGTATCTTATAGGTTTATTCCTTGGGACGTTTAATTACTAAAATTAGCAATTTTAAGCCGGATAAATTAAATTAAAATCAATTTCCGGCATAATCGAGCATTTCTTTAAAGAGCGACTTTAGTTTTTTGTATTTCGCATTTGAAGATATACTTTTTAGACTCCAACTGCTGTAAAAGGTGCCGTTTACCACCTTCACTGCATCGATATATTGGTGTATTGTTTTAGTGGCTGCCTCACGTGTTAAAAACTGAAGAATATAATCGGTGAAGCAGTAAGAATTAACGATTAAAGGGGTTACTTTTTCGAGCTGAAGATCGTACCAGTTAAATGGCGTACAGGTTCCGGCCCTAAAGCCCGGTACATTACTATAACCCATAGAATAATCGGAAGTAATACCGGAATTAAGAATATTTAAATAGCAAATGGGGAATTTTAATACTTCTAACTGCTGACTACTTACAGGTGCAGGGTTTGGGTTGATTTTTTTGAGCTTAACAAGGCCTTCTTTAATCTCGAGCATTTTTTGCTTATCGCTGGCACAAGGTCTTAATAGCCCAACTGATTGATTGTTAAGTATTTTTGAAACGCCATTTATCCTAATGTAATTTATCGGCACATCAGGGAAATCGACAAAATAAAGAGGATTATTTTTTTTTGAAGAAAATAGCTGGTTTACCTCATCTAAAACCTGCTCATTATTAATCCCTACCCCTGTTAACCTGTCAAATTTCGAGCTCAGGTAATTGTTATCTTTTTTAAAGATAGCACTGAAAATAAATTTGGTCCTATTTAATAATCCCTCGGGCAAGTTGGGCAAAATATTGAAGTGAACGGTTGGCTGGTGCTGAAAATTCTTTTCGTGGAACTTAAAATGTGGATGCTTTTTTTTGATCAAACTTTTAATGATCAATGCCCATTCATCAATAATCGGTTTATCTAAAATCTTCCATTTGTGCTGATGGCTTTTTGATGGCCTAAATTCTTCTTCATTTTTTTTGGGATAAAAATATTCCTCATACCGGCTTAATATAAAAAATGAGGCAGCAAAAACATCAAATGGCAAGGCTGATTGTGTAACCGGAAAAGGGGCCTGATATTCGCCAAAAGGAATAGTTTTTGGCTTAATTTCTTCTAATTTGTTGGAGAAGAGTAAAGTGGTACGCTTAAAAAAAAGTTCCTCACCCAGTGGCTCTTCGCCATAACTGATTTTGACATGCTCGCTCTGTAGAAAATATTGGCTATTGCCTGTAAATTCCAATTCTGTTTTAAGAATATCTTTAAAAATAAAATTAAAGATATATTTTATCCGAGGCGTTAATATATTGGAGAAGATGATTAGATGCATAACTTATTTTAACAACACGGTATTTAAAAAAAGATTACAAGAAATATTTCTCAGCAGATATTAACTTAAATAATATTGCCTTCTAAAATTAACGGTAATTTAACATTAAGCCGTAATTTAATACAAAAATTACAATTAAAAGTTTGCTGTGAACTTTTTTTCAGGGTAAAGGATTTTTGTGCTTTTACGGTTAGGGCCTTTTACAATATGTACAATGCTCATCTGATCATCAAACATATCATATAAAATAGTGTTGCTCACCTCAACCGATTTTAAGGAAAGAATTTTCTCTACCTCAAGATAAATATTAGTAGCTTCATGATCGATCTCAAATCCGATGTAGTTCATTGAAGCCGCTTTGCCATTGGCTTTTAGCTGTAAATGAGAAAGTAGATATTTTTTCACCAATTCATCCATTGCCTTCTTCATATTCGGATTGCTCAGATCGGTTTTCTGTTTGTATAATTTGGCTAAAATTGCCTCAAAGTCGTCAGAAAAGATTTTACAGCTTACTTCTAAGGTTTTATCCTTGGCATTAAAGTTTACTTCAGTTGTGCTTACATGCAAAGGGTGTTTTATTCCTGCTCCAACAGAAAAAAAAGCAACACACAAAAGCAAAAAACTATATTTTAATTTACGCATCAACATATTAAATCTTTCCTTAAAAGGGCAAAGTTAACACATAATCTTCTACTTGTTAAATGTAATTAAGGTGTTATGTCCACATTGTTCTAAATGTAAGTGCCTGAAATTTAAGCGGGCAAATATTTTACTTAGTTTCTTATGGGATGGATGAACATGTGTAAGCTTAATATTAAAATTTTCATTGAGCCAATAGCTCATTTTAATGGCCAATTTTCTAAAACCCGATTCTTTTGCAAGTTCTTCCTGAAGAAATTTCTCATTGTTAACCACAATAAAACCGTAGCCGTTTTCTTTGATTAAGTTGTAGATACATTTTGCAAAACGGTAATCGTTAATGCAATAATACCAACATATGCGGTTAAAAATAATATCGAACTTGCCATGGGCTTCTTCTAAATAGCCCAATGAAAAATTTACTGTTATATTTTGGTCCCGAGCTTTTGCTCTTGCTATTGTTAAATAATTCTGGCTGATGTCGTGCCAGGTAACTTTTGCGCCCCTTTTGGCAAATTCGATACTATATTGCCCGGGCCCGGCCCCCAGATCAAGTAAAGTTTTGTTTTCGAAACTGCCTAAGTGGGTTTTTATAAAATCTATTACCTTGCTGTCAATTTTTTTATATTCATTAGCCGCATATTTTTCAGCAAAAGCTTTTGGAACAGGATCGAAACCTTTTTCTGGTTTTTGTAAGTGATATTTAAGCCAAAGCATAGTGTTGAATAGAAGACCAATAGTTATAGTACCAAGTTACTGTATTGGCTATGTATATTAAACAACAATTTATGTTTACAACTGTAAACCCAGTTGTTTGCGATAAAACTTCGCCAAAAAGTACTAAATAACTTAAAGAATAGTAACAAATTTGGTATTTAGACTTTTGTTTACAAGATATTTGGGGTTTTTGTAATTAAAAATATAATTTTAGCTATTGTAAACTATTTCATTCTCAATAGTTAGCTTATTATTCATGCCGTTACAAGATTTTATCTTTTATTTTAAATTGGGTTGGGCGCATATCATCAGTGATGATGCTTTAGACCACCAGCTGTTTATTTTGGCACTGGTTGCCATTTACAGTTATGTCAATTTAAAACAGGTGCTCATATTGGTTACGGCTTTTACCATTGGCCATTCCTTTACCTTACTTTTAAGCGTATTGGATATTATCCGGTTTGATAGTAAATGGGTAGAATTTTTAATTCCCTGTACCATTGTAATTACCGCAATCAGCAATTTGTTTAGAAAGAATTTTTCCTTAAAATCAATTAAGATCAATTATTTTTTGGCACTTGGTTTTGGTCTTATTCATGGAATGGGCTTTGCAAACTCCATCCGGATAATGCTGGCCAAAGATCAGAATATTGGCTGGGGCCTATTTGGGTTCAATGTAGGCTTGGAAGCCGGCCAGGTTTTTATGGTAATCATCATTCTTTTAATTACCTTTTTAATTTTTAATTATACCCGCATAAAGCGTATGAACTGGGTTTTATTTATATCAGCAGCCGTATTTAGCCTGGCTTTAAAAATGGCTTTAGAACGAATTCCTTTTTAATAAACCATATCATGAATAAACTATTTCCTTTAACCGGCCTGCTATTCTTTTCTGGTAGCCTGGCTATGGCCCAAAATACTCAGAATAACCCAGGGAGTAACCATGGGAATAAGTTTGAGCAGTTGGGCACCATTTTACCAACACCTAATGAACAACGTACAGCGAGCGGAGCGCCTGGTGTTAAATACTGGCAGCAACGTGCCGATTATAACATCAAATGCGAGCTGGATGAAAAAAATCTGTTGTTAACCGGATCTGAAACGATCACTTACACCAATAATTCTCCTGATCCATTAACTTATATCTGGTTGCAGCTTGATGAAAACGAGCATAGCACGGATCGCAATGCGAATTACCAGGATGCGACTAAAATGCCTGCTACCGGAACCACTAAAAATTTAGATCAGTTAAGTGTAACAGGAAATAATGGTTTTGGTATAAATATTACCAAATTAACCGATGCAGCCGGTAAAAACTTACCCTATACGGTTAACAAAACCATGATGAGGGTAGATTTGCCTGTAGCGCTGAGAAGTGGGCAAAAATTTATCTTTAATATCGATTGGAACTATAAAATTTCTGATCGGATGAGTGTTGGTGGCCGTGGAGGGTATGAGTTTTTCCCAACCGATGGGAACTACCTGTTTACCATGACCCAGTGGTACCCACGCTTATGCGTATATAGCGATTTTCAGGGATGGCAGAACCATCAGTTTACGGGTAGAGGCGAGTTTGCCTTAACCTTTGGCGATTTCAAAGTTCAAATGACTGTTCCGGCTGATCACCTGGTGGGTTCAACGGGGGAATGTATCAATTATAGCGCTGTTTTAAATCCAACTCAATTAAGTAGGTATAATTCTGCTAAAACTGCTGCTGCGCCTGTAGAAATACAAACCTTGGCTGAAGCTAAACTGGCAGAAACCAAAAAATCTACAGCTAAAAAAACATGGGTTTTTAATGCGAACAATGTCCGCGATTTTGCGTGGACATCCTCACGTAAGTTTATCTGGGATGTCATGCCTCAAAAAATTCAGGCCAATAACAATACCGTAATGTGCATGAGTTTTTATGGAAAGGAAGCGTACAACCTTTACAGTAAATTTTCTACCCGTGCGGTAGCGCATACCATTAAAACCTATTCAGATTTTACCATCCCATACCCTTACCCTGTTGCACAAAGTATCGAAGCCGCAAATGGAATGGAGTACCCAATGATCTGTTTTAACTATGGTCGAACAGATACGGATGGGACATACAGCGAAAGCACTAAAAATGGGATGTTAGGTGTAATTATTCACGAGGTTGGACACAACTTCTTCCCGATGATTGTAAATAGTGATGAACGCCAATGGACCTGGATGGATGAAGGACTAAATTCTTTTGTTGAGTATTTAACCGAAGAACTTTGGGACAACAAATTTCCAAGTAAAAAAGGACCGGCATATACCATTGTAGATTACATGAAACTCCCAAAGGATGAGCTGGAGCCAATTATGACCAACTCTGAAAACATTACCCGTTTCGGTCCAAATGCGTATTCGAAACCTGCTACCGGTTTAAATATCCTTCGCGAAACCATCATGGGACGGGAACTTTTTGATTACGCATTTAAAGAATATTCGAGAAGATGGGCTTTTAAACACCCTGAACCTGCTGATCTTTTCCGTACCATGGAAGATGCCAGCGGCGAAGATTTAGATTGGTTTTGGAGAGGTTGGTTTTACGGAACCGATCCCTGTGATATATCTTTAGATAGCGTGAAATTTGCGAAAGCCGATTTCCCTAAAGATTTGCCAGAAGCTAAATCGAAAATGGTTAAAATTGATAAACCTGCCGTTAATGCCTTTGAAGATATTTCGAAAATCAGAAACCGCGAGGACAAGAAAATTAATTTTTACGTAGATAAAACTCCTGCAGCACAAGATTTCTACTATAAATACGATAGAGGAATGGTTACTGTTGATACCACTGTTGCTACTAAAACAGAAACTGCTGCAACTCTAGAAGCTGTTCCTTCAGCAGAGCAGGACCAATATGGCAACAAATTTATTTACGAACTGAGCTTTAGCAATAAAGGAGGCTTGGTAATGCCTATCATTGTTGAGTTTACCTATAAAGATGGAACAAAGGAAATAGACCGTATTCCAGCGCAGATTTGGAGGCACAATGAATTGAAAACAGCTAAGTTTTACGTTAAAAATAAAGAAGTAGCCTCTATTTTAATTGATCCTTTACGTGAAACTGCAGATATCGACACCTCAAATAACACTTGGGGCGGTAAAGCAAAAGAAAGTAAGTTTAAGGTATATAAAACCAAAGTTGGTGGGGCAGTAAGAGGCCAGTCGGTTGGTAAAAACCCAATGCAGGCCGCAGCGGGTAAATAATCGCATTGTCATCCTGATCGATCGTCATTTCCGTAGTTCTCCAAAGGAACTCCTTTGGAGGAGAAATCTTTAAGCTGATGACATTACGATTCTCGCTTTCGCGAGGATGACCCCAAATCCCTATTGAATTTTTCAATGGGGATTTTTTATTGAATGAGGTAATGCTAAGAATCAACCTAGTAAATCAAAAGTTTAACTTTGGATTTACTAGGTTCGTATGCCTTTAATCTGTCTAAAAGGCTATTTGAGTATTGAAGGTTATAAAATTCTGAAGGGAATAAATTTCTTATTACCCCCAACTTTCCTGACTTTCCCCTGTTTTAGATTTTGCAGCCTAAATCGTACATTTGATTAGCCCATGAAATTTAAAATCACCTCAGAATATCAGCCCACCGGAGACCAGCCAAGTGCGATAAAACAATTGGTAGATGGCGTAAATGCCAATGAACATTATCAAACTTTACTAGGCGTTACGGGATCGGGAAAAACATTTACGGTAGCTAATGTGATCGAACAGACGCAAAAACCTACCCTGATTTTGAGTCACAATAAAACTTTGGCAGCGCAGCTTTACGGCGAGTTCAAAAATTTCTTCCCTGAAAACTCGGTGAATTATTTTGTTTCTTATTACGATTATTATCAGCCTGAAGCTTTTATCGCATCAAGCAATACTTATATCGAAAAAGACCTGAGTATAAACGAAGAGATTGAAAAACTCCGGTTACGCACTACCTCTTCGTTAATGAGTGGCAGACGCGATATTATCGTGGTATCATCCATCTCCTGTATTTATGGTATGGGTAATCCCGAAGATTTTTCCCGGATGGTTTTCCGTTTTGGCGTGGGCTTAAGGATTTCGAGGAATGCATTTTTGCATAGCTTGGTTGAGATTTTATATTCGAGAACTACAACAGACTTTAAACGTGGAACCTTTAGGGTTAAAGGCGATACTGTTGATATTTATCCGGCCTATCTTGATCATGCTTACCGCATTTCTTTTTTCGGTGATGATATTGAAGAACTTTCCTCGATTGATCCGGTTTCCGGAAAAACCATAGAGAAATTAGAAGACATGGCCATTTATCCAGCCAATCTTTTCGTTACCCCGAAAGATAGGTTCAATTCTTCCATTTGGGGAATACAGGAGGAGCTGGAAATCCGTAAAAACCAGCTAATTGCAGATCGACATTTGTTGGAAGCCAAACGGCTGGAAGAACGTACCAATTTCGATATCGAAATGATGAAAGAATTGGGTTATTGTTCCGGTATCGAAAACTACTCACGTTTCTTCGATGGAAGGCAGCCCGGCATGCGTCCTTTCTGTTTGTTAGATTATTTTCCTGAAGATTATTTAATGGTGATCGATGAAAGCCATGTTACCGTTCCGCAGATCAGGGCCATGTACGGTGGCGATAGATCGAGGAAATTATCTTTAGTTGAATATGGTTTCCGTTTGCCTGCTGCACTGGATAACAGACCTTTAAACTTTAACGAATTCGAAGCGCTTGCCCCGCAAACCATTTATGTAAGTGCAACTCCGGCTGAATATGAATTGGAAAAATCAGAAGGTGTGGTAGTAGAGCAGGTAATTAGACCTACAGGTTTGTTAGATCCTGTTATTGAGATTAGACCTGCCATTAACCAGGTCGACGACCTTCTAGATGAAATAGATATTACCATAAAAGAAGGTGGCCGTATTTTGGTTACCACATTAACCAAACGTATGGCTGAAGAATTAACTAAATATCTTGATCGCTTAAATATCAAGACCAGGTATATCCATTCTGAAATTAAAACCCTCGAACGGGTAGAGATTCTTCGTGGTTTACGTTTAGGAGAATTTGATGTGTTGGTTGGAATTAACCTTTTGCGCGAAGGTTTGGATTTACCAGAGGTTACTTTGGTTGCTATTTTAGATGCGGATAAAGAAGGTTTCTTACGGTCTGAAAAATCGTTGATCCAAACCATAGGCCGTGCGGCCCGTAACGATAAGGGCCGTGTAATTATGTATGCTGATAGCATTACGGATAGCATGGAGAAAACCATATCAGAAACGAACAGACGTAGGGATATACAGATTGCTTATAACCTTGAACATGGCATTACACCTAAAACTGTTGGTAAATCAAGGGAAGCGATTTTAGAGCAAACATCTGTCCTTGATTTCTCTCAGAAAGCAAGCGATAACAAAGCCAGGGCTTATGTAGAAAATGCCGAAATCAGCATTGCCGCTGATCCAATTGTACAATATATGGGTAAAGCAGAGCTACAAAGAGCAATTGATACTACGCGTAAGGATATGCAAAAAGCAGCAAAAGATATGGACTTTTTGCAAGCGGCAAAACTGCGTGACGAAATGTTTGCCCTAGAGAAAATGTTTAACGAAAAATTCGGTAAGTAACGATTTGGTTTTAAAGCATGATTTTTAGATAATTTAGCCTACAATTGCTTTAAACAAGTTATCTAAAAATCATTCAATGAAATCTTTTAAACTAGTAACACTGATCGTACTCGGTGTCATGGGGCTAAAAAGTCATGCCCAAAATGCTACAGCAATTTCCCTCCCGCTTGGAGGTAATGCCTACAGTTCTCTCCATCAGGATTCAGAAAGAACATTATCCAACAGGGGAATCATAAACTGGTCTAATCCAAAAGAATATTTTACAGCTTATTTTAGGGTTTCTAAACCTGGTACCATAACGATATCGTTAAGCGATAAGCCTATAGTTGATGGGCAATCAGTTCTGGAATTCGCCATCAACAATCAATCTAAAAAGGTAAGTTTCGATGAAACCAAAACTTTTGATGGTAAGATTGGCGAGTGGACCATTAAAGATACTGGCTACGTTGCCTTAACCATTAAAGGAATAAGCAAAACTGGAATGAAATTCCCTTCAATACAAGCCTTATCCGTTAGTGGAACAGCTACTGAAGGCAAAACGGCTTATGTTAAAAACAACGAAGGCAACTTTTTTCATTGGGGCAGGCGTGGGCCATCGGTTCACCTCAACTATCAACAACCTGAAAATGTAAACGCAGCGTGGTATTATAACGAAGTAACTGTACCAAAGGGTGAAGATATTTTAGGCTCTTATTTTATGGCTAACGGATTTGGTGAAGGCTATTTCGGTATGCAGGTAAATAGTCCAACCGAACGGCATATCTTATTTTCGGTATGGAGTCCTTTCAATACCGACGATCCTAAAAGTATCCCGGAATCGCACAAGATTAAAATGCTAAAGAAAGGCGAAGGTGTACATACGGGAGAGTTTGGCAATGAAGGCGCTGGCGGTCAGAGTTACCTGAATTATATGTGGAAAGCAGGAAATACCTATAAATTCTTGTTGCATGGGGTACCTGGAAAAGATAGCCTAACTACCTACACTGCTTATTTCTTTGCACCTGAAACCAATAAATGGCAATTGATAGCCAGTTTCACCAGACCGCAGACTAAGACCTATTTAAAGCGCTTCCATTCATTTTTAGAAAACTTCTCACCTGTACAGGGCGACCTATCGCGGAAAGTTTTGTTTGATAACCAATGGATCTGTGATGATAAAGGAACATGGACCGAATTAAAGTCTGCCCGCTTTACTACCGACAATACAGGAGCAAAAGGATACCGGATGGATTATCAGGGAGGGATAGATAAAGGCGCCTTTTATTTAAAGAACGGTGGCTTTTTTAACGATTATACCACACCAAGAAAAATTCTTACCAGAAGCACTACAGGTAAAAAACCTGAAATAGATTTCAGTAAATTACCTTAACACTCAAAATAATTATGGAATTTTGAAACTTTAATCATCATTACATTACAGCACAATGGACGGGCAAAACAGAAAAGACATTTATCCAGGCTTGGAAGTCGGAATTATTTTGAAGAAAGATCAGCAGTCGGGAAATATCACCTATGGTGTAGTGAAAGATCTGCTTACTTCATCGGCATTTCATTCCAGAGGGATAAAAGTGAGGCTCGAAGATGGTCAGGTAGGCCGCGTAGCTGAAATTATTGAAGATTAATGAAACATACTTATCTTATTATTTTAGTTTTTGTATTTATGGGTAGTGCATCTGCTCAGGTTGTTGATACAATGAATGTAAAACCTGTTGAAAATAAGGTTGTTACCGATCAAAAAACAATCAGGATTTGTGTGCCATCTAGAGCTGGTATTATTTCAAACCCACCTTTATATGTAGTGAACAATATTGTGCTTAGCGGCGTAAATGTAATGGAATACATCAGGCCAGCTGGTGTCGAGGCCGTATATGTGTTGAAAGATAGACCAGCAACTGAAAAGTATGGAGTGAATGGAAAGAATGGTGTAATTGAGATTACTTTGAAGAAAGATGTTCAATTATGGAGCCTGGAAGAACTGTTTAAAAACTTTAGGATAAAAAAGAGAGATAGGAACCTGCCGGTTTTTATTGAACTGGAAAGGTTGGTGGGCTACAACGATTTTTACATCGCCAGCGACATGGTAAAGAACGTAGAGGTTATTGCGTCAAAAGGTGAATTATCATCACAGGAAAGATTTATTAAGGTGTGGTTAAAACCTTTATAGGCTTATTTACGTATTATATTTGTAATCAAAATGCAATTAAAGGCTCAGTAAGTAACAAAATAAATTTTATGACGTCTATATTTGTAACAACAGTAATTTAAAAAATGGCATTAGTAAAATTCATTTTCATCACAATATTGGTACTTTGGCTGATCAGAATGTTGATTAGGTTAATTCTGCCAATGCTGTTTAATAATCTGGCCGGCAAAATGCAAAGTCAGGCTACGGGACAGCAACAACAAAGACGGTCAAAACCTGAAGGTTCTATTTCGATAGATTATATGCCTCCAAAGCCTGATCAAAGTAAAACAGATAAACTCGGCGACTTCGTAGACTACGAAGAAGTGAAATAAAACTAAACCCTGAACTTGTTTCAGGGTTTTTTTGTTTAAAGTATATAGTTTAAGTTTATATTTTTAAACCTCAACCAGAAAACCAAAACTATACCGGTAACTATGAAATATTTTATTGTTTTTATCTCCTTGTGGATGGTAAGTGCGAAATGCTTTAGCCAGACAAAACAGGATAGCTTAGAAATCAAACGTGCAGTCCTTGATTATATAGAATCGCAGCATATCCCAAACCCTAAACAAATGGAGCAGGCTCTGCACCCAAGGCTGGTTAAACGCACGTTTTGGACGGATAAGGAAACAAACAAGGATTATGTTCGTGAAACCTCTGCAGAATCGATGGTTATCTTAGCTGAAAGTTATAACCGCAAAAAAGATAAATTCCCTGCTGTTCCTAAAAAGGAAGTTAAAATGCTTGATATTTCAGAGAAAACGGCCTCAGTTAAACTAATTGCAGATGAATGGATAGATTATATGCACCTTGTTAAATTAAATGGGGCCTGGAAAATTATTAATGTGCTATGGCAATTTAATGATAGTGCAAGGCACAAATAGCGCATATTACCATTCAGCTTGAAATTTGATTACCTTATTTCTTTTCTCAATTAGTTTCAACATATAATTTTTAAGAAATATTTTTTCTACAAGCTGGCCTAATAAGCCAAATGGTGCCTGAAACTCAAAAACATCAGTCATTTCTGTCTGAGAACCAATTATTTTAAATTGGTGTTGGTGATGGAGTTTTTTAAAGGGGCCTTTAACCATCTCATCTACAAAGAGCGTTGGGTATTCCATTTTACTAATCTTATTTGTCATTTCGAATGGAATGCCAAAATGTTTGGCCCGCCAGGTAACCGATTCATGTAAATTGATCAAACCATCTCTCTTCCCAGCGATGGCTTTCTCACCGGAACTTTGCATCGACTGTACATGAAGGTCGATACTTCTAGCCAGATCGAAACAGCGTACAATAGATGCATTGATTAGTGTCTTTAAAATAATTGTTGCCATATTTCAGTTAAGAAGCCATATGCGAACCAGATAATGCCAGAGGGCACCGCCAATGAAGGAGAACAATAACGATGAGGTAAAAAGGATGATACCAATTTTATATTTTGTTTTTTTGTTTATTTTGAACGGTAAAAGGGATAAACAACTCCCCATCAATGATAAAAAATAGCCACTGGTAAATGCACTGTTCATTATTTCCAGATACCTGATATGTTTATCCCCTGGACTGTACATCGAGCGGATTGGAATCACCCTATATCCTTCTTGTGCAGAAAAAAAGCCATTTTTCATTAAATTAATAATGGTAAGCGGACCTCCAAAGGGGCTGCACAAAAATAGCAACAATTCTAGTGCACAGATCGATACCGAAATGATATAGATGACCTTTAATATTTTCATATCTTGAAAGACAATTGTATTTAAATATTATTCCCGCTCAATGCCTCCCGCCTTCCAACCCTCTGCCTTCTGACCCTCCTCCCTCAACCCCCTTCACTGCCTCATCTATCTTCGCATACTTAAATTCAAAGCCATTGTTCAACAATCTTCTTGGTTTAACCCACCTGCTTTTTAAAATCAGTTCGGTTTCGGTTCCGATTATTTTTGCGCCTATGGCCAGTAGCCAGGCAGGAGCAGGCAAACCAAAGTTGATGCCGTAAGCTTTTCTGATGCTGCGCATAAACACGTGGTTTTTAATTGGCTCAGGTGCGGTACAGTTTATTATACCTTCAATCTCATTGTGGTTCAGTAACCATTCAATACTACCTGCGGCATCTAACTCGTGCACCCAGCTTACATACTGTTCGCCATTGCCCTGTTTACCACCCATGCCCAGTTTAACCAGGTTGAGCAAGCGTGGAAATGCGCCATCTTTTAGTCCCAGTACAATGCCCATCCTAAGGGCTACTTTTCTGGTTTTTGGGGTTTCGTTTTCAAAGAAACTACTTTCCCAGGCCTTGCACACCTCAATCGAAAAGCCATCACCGATTTCTCCCGTCAGTTCATCTTGTGGACGGTCTTCGGCATGCCGGTAAATGGTCGCAGAGGTAATGTTGATCCAAAGTTTTGGTGGGTTTTGCAGGCTTTTGATTACTTCGCCGAGTAAACGGGTAGGGATTAACCTGGAACTGATAATTTCTTTCTTGTTTTTAGGGGTGTACCTACAGTTTACATTTTTACCACAAAGGTTAACCAATAAATCGGCACCTTGAAGGCTTGTTACCCAGTCACCCAGGGTTTGGCCATCCCACAGCAGGGTTTTAATGTTCCCTGCTGCGGCTTGTGGTTTTCTAGATAGGATAATCACTTCACCAGCCAGACGACTAAAGTGATTGGCCAGTACGGTACCTAAATATCCGTTTCCTCCTGCGAGTACAATTCTTCTGTATTTCATGATTCCTATAAAGTAAAGATTAAACCTAAAACAATTAAACGGTAAAGCACCCAGGTAATACTCATCGTCCAGCCCAAGTGTAACAGCTTGTTTCTGCGGAGGTGCTCCAAAAACATAAGTCCGGCCACCATCAAAAAGTAAAGAATAAAAAATATAGAAGGGATGATGAGGTATTGTGCGATAACCAAAACAGGCAAAAGCAAAAGTGCACCAGCAAAAGAGATGGTCATGATGTTGCCCAGGTAATCCCAGCGTTTTTCTTTTCTATAAAAAACAATGATGGCGCCCTGAAGAAATATTTGTCCACCACAGATGAGGTATTCACGATATTGGCTCCCCAGTGGGACAAAATCGGTAAGAAGATGTGCATAGGCGGTTAAAATGTAAGCTGTAACAAACCAGGTAAAAAGTAGATAGGCCAAACGGTATTGGATTTTAAAGCTAGGCTGTATAGTGTTTTCTTTAACGGGCGCAGGAATAATTACTTTACGGTTGTAAGAGATAAAGGCATAAAGCTTACGCATCAAATAAACAAATGGCCCAAATAAAAACAGCGATTTAAAGATGGGCATGGCATGCGCAATAATTTTAAATAAACTCTGGATACCATAAGTTACTTCACCGTTTTCGGTGTTTACGAGCGCAATCTCATTGGCGGCTCTTTGTTTGTCAACCAAAGGACAAATGTTTTCAGGCATACTTTGATAAGCCTCACGGCCACCTTTGGCCAGCATACCTGTTTTTACAAATGTTTTGGTATAGGCATAACACATTGGGCATTCATTATCAAATAAAATCACATGGTTCTTAAGCGTTTTCATTTTATTTAAATTTTAATACTTTCAGTAAAAAATGAAAGTTGTGGTTAAAAAATTAAGCCGAACTTAAGGGTAAGGCTTTTTAGTGGTTAGGGGTAATATGTCTTGATACCCGATACTTACTACTTGATACTCAAATCTTGCTACTCAATACCTCCCTCCCAAATCTCACGTCTCTATTTAAACACTTTCAATACCGAACCCCAGAACCAACTTTCTTCTGCTTTAAGCATCGTTTCTAAAGTTTTATCTACATTGAGGGCAAGTTTGTTAATATCGCTTACTGATTTTTTAAAGGTTTTAAATTCAGGATCTTTTTCATCGCCCACTACCGTTGACAGTTCATTTAAAACTTTTAAAACAGGCTCTAACTCTCTTTTTTTACGCTCTTTAGCTACCTGTCGGGAAATATTCCAAACATCCTTATCGGCAAAAAAGTATTCTTTGCGCTCGCCTGCTTTGTGCTGTTTTTCAATTAAGCCCCATCCAATTAAATCGCGCAGGGTCATGTTGGCGTTTCCCCTGGAGATACTCAACGCCTCCATAATTTCTTCGGTGGTAAGCGCTTCAGGAGAAATGAGTAATAGCGCATGTACCTGGGCCATGGTGCGGTTAATTCCCCATTCGGAGCCTAATTTGCCCCAGGCTTCTATAAATTTTAATTTTGCTGCTGCTAATTCCATACACAAATATAAACTTATTTTTAAACTTTCAATAATTATTGAAAGTTTATTTGTTTTGGAAGCTATTTGCTTTCTTGCTGTAGTTTATCCAATACCATCTGCCAGCTGGTATCATTGTTATTTACTTTTTTTAATAGATCAGCCTGTGCCCTATCGAAATAAACAGATAGTTTCAATACAGGTAAAGCCAAATCTGGTTTAAACATCGTCCCGGGAGCAAATCCAGGTTCATTGTTCTTTGTACGGTCGCGATCGAATTTAACGGTCGTATTCACATATTCTTCGTGCTGTTTTTCACCATTAATGTATGGGATCATCCATTCTACAGATTTTTTGATCGAAGATCCTTTCGGTGACTCATAAGTATAAAAATTGGTGCCTTTCGCTCTGTCGATCATAATGGCCAACTTTAACATAGGTTCCAGGTCGTAAATGTGGTAATGCATGGCATCGCGCTCTTTAAAATCCAAACTTGTTCCGTCAGCATATAGATTGATATTGATGTGGCTTTTTAAATTGTCGATAGTCCATTTAATAAAATCCTGATTGTTTAAGGTGTAACCGATTTCGCCAACTTCTTTTAGCCGGTGAGCATTCCAGTTATTAATGGCGGTAGCTCTCCCCGCTTTCATCCGCTTGCTGTTAATTTCTGCCCAAGCCGTTTCAGTAAGCCATTGTTCAATCTGTTTTTTATCAGCTGTTGGGATGTCTTTTTTAATCAGGTCGTAAGCTTCAATGGCTTTATCCAGATTGGTATCGTCAATAGGATCGCCATTTGGTTTATTGATTTTGGCCCATGCACCAAGAAATTCTACACATTTGTTTAAATATTTTTGATCATCGGTGATGCGGTATTGTAAGGCCAGTACAAACATTTTGTTCATATCTGCCAGGGCTAATCTGGTTTTCTCTTTTTTTGGATTTCCCTTTAATAATCCTTCAGTTCTGATGGTATCAATTGGATTCGGGTTTTCGTTTAGATAATTTAATGCCGATTTTTCAAAGCCCAGGTATAGTTTTTGGGTTTCCTTATCATTTTTGATCTGGGTTTTCAGCTTTTTAATTTCATTGGTATTTAAACTTACAATTTGCGAAAACGAAGAAAAAGATAATAAAGCCAGAGCGATTGTAACGACAAACTTTCTCATAATAAATAGGTTGAATTTTTATTCTTTGCTACAAATCTAATTTTTTATTCAGCATGCATTTAATTTATTACTTTTTTATACCGCCCAATTTTTTATTTTTGACGTTCGTTTAAACTTAAACAAACCTTAATGAATAACTGGTTTAATAAAAATGGCATTCACTTAGCCATTATTGCGTTTTTTGTAGTCATCACTTTTGCCTACTTCAGTCCTGTTTTGCAGGGTAAAGCGCCACAGCAGGGCGATGTTTTGCAGGCTAAAGCCATGCAGAAAGAAATTATGGATATTAAGGCGAAAGATGGTAAAGGACCACTTTGGACCAACCAGATGTTTGGTGGTATGCCCGCCTACCAGATTTGGGTGCAGTATCCTTTAAATATTACCACTTATGGTATCGATGTAATAAAAGGTATATTCCCTGATCCTGTTGGAACGGTGCTGTTATACCTTTTAGGTGCTTATTTATTATTTTGTGTATTAAAAATAAATCCATGGCTTGCTGCAGCGGGTGCAATTGCTTTTGCATTTACCTCGTATAATTTTATCATTATTGCTGCGGGGCATAGCAATAAGGCCCTGGCCATTGGTTTCTTCGCTCCTATTTTGGCTGCCATTATTCTCATCCTAAGGGGCAGGTATCTGGTAGGAGGCAGTTTGCTGGCGCTGTTTATGGCGCTAGAGATCCGCTCGAACCACATCCAAATGACCTATTATTTATTTATAGCGTTATTTATTCTAGGCTGTATAGAACTTTACCATGCCTTTAAAGCAAAACAGCTTCCGGCATTTGGTAAAGCTGTTGCTTATATTGCTGCGGGTATTTTCTTATCGGTTCTGGTAAATGCAGGTACCTTGTGGACAACCTACGAGTATGGCAAAGAAACCATCCGTGGTAAATCGAACTTAACTACCGATAAGGCTGAACCTGCAAATGGTTTAGATAAAGAATATGCCTACCAATGGAGCCAGGGTGTTGGAGAGAGTTTCTCATTTCTGATTCCGAATATTTATGGTGGTGCAAGCAGTATCGACGAAATTATTAAACCTGAAAGCAATACTTATAAAGCAGTTGAAAAAAATCTTCAGGGCGTTGATCCAAAGCAGGCCATTGGTTATGTGGCGCAAAATTTGGGTACCAACCAGTATTGGGGCAACAAACCGGGTACTTCAGGTCCGTATTATTTTGGCGCCATTATCTGTTTCTTATTTGTTTTCGGACTGTTTATTGTAAAACACCGCTGGAAATGGTGGATCTTAGGATCAAGTGTCTTATTGCTGTTCCTTTCCTTTGGAAGTAACTTACCGTTTATCTCGGATATATTCTTTAATTACCTTCCCGGTTATAACAAATTCAGGGCTGTTGAATCGATATTGGCCGTTGTAGGTTTATTGGTACCCTTGCTGGCTATACTGGCCATTAAAGAAGCACAAGAAGGAAAATACGATCAAAAATATTTAGTGCAGCGATTAACCTGGTCAGCAGGTATTACCGGTGGTTTTGCTTTAATTATTGCCGTGATCCCTACGGCGTTCTTCAGCTTTACGCAGGCCAACCAGGCACAGGTTTTAGATGCTTTAACACAAACCTTGCAGAACAACCGCGGTGCCGCAATGGAAATTTTAAATGGCATTGTTGCCGACCGTGTGGCTTTAGCACGTGCTGACGCTTTACGTACCGTATTGTTTATAGCCATTGGTTTTGGTGTTACTTGGGCTTTCATCACTAAGAAAATGAATATGCAATTGGCCTTCGGTTTATTGGCACTATTTGTTTTGATTGATTTGTGGCAGGTAGACCGTCGTTATTTAAACAACCAGAACTTTGTGAGTAAAAGTGACCTGAACAACCATTACCAGCCTAGAGATGTAGATAATTTTATCGCGGCTGATAAAGATCCAAACTTTAGGGTTTTCGATTTATCGTTGGGCGATCCGTTTAAAAGTGCCGAAACTTCTTATTTCCATAAAACCGTTGGTGGTTTCCACTCCGCGAGGTTAAAACGTTTTCAGGAGTTGGTAGATAACCAATTAACAAAAAGTGTTAACCAGGATGTGTTGGATATGTTAAATACCAAGTACATTATTACGCAAGATCCTCAGAATGGATCGTATAAAATGCAGCGTAATGCAACGGCCGCGGGTAATGCCTGGTTTGTACAAAGTGTTCAGTTTGCTAAAAATGCTGATGAAGAAATGAAGGCCATTAGCAGTTTTGATGCTAAGAAAGAAGCCATTGTTGATGAAAGTTTCAAAAATTCGATTGATACCAAACGTTTAGGAACGGGTCAGGAAGGTTTTATTAAATTAACCAACTACAACCCTGATCATTTAACTTATGAATACTCAACCGCTAAAGATGTAATCGCAGTGTTTTCCGAAATCTATTATGATAAAGGCTGGAAAATGTATATCGATGGTGTTGAAAAGCCATACTTCAGGGCTGATTACGTTTTACGTGCAGCGCAGTTAGAAGCAGGCAACCATAAACTTGAGTTTATTTTCCACCCAACATCATATTATACCGGAGAGAAAATCTCTTTAGCAGGATCTATCTTGTTGTTGGCCGGATTAGGTTTTGGGTTTTACTCAGAAGAAAAGAAGAAAAAGAAAGCAGTTAAAGCTTAATATTTCTTTAAATAGATTTACGCCCCGCAAGATCAAAATCTTGCGGGGTTTTGTTTTTTAGTTCTAAGTCGTTCACTCCCCGCAACTTATCATCCCTTCTTTTCTCGCGTCATTTCGAGCGGAGTGCAACGCAGTCGAGAACCCGAAGGCTCAGCGAAGCTAAATCTGTCCAGATAGATCTCTCCATTTCACTGCGTTCCAGTCGAGATGACGATTTTTCTATTGGAATCCGTCAATGATAGCGCAATCAAAAGATCTTTAATATGAATTCATTGCACACCTTGAGATTCTGAGCATTCACACTTGCGATCGTCCTCCTGAACTTGTTTCAGGATCTATGAAAAGGAACTAACCTAAATCTTTGCCATTAACCGATTAGCTAACCATTGCGCTAATGAACAATAAACGGAATAGAATAATAATTTAACAATGTCGTAACATTTGTTTGATATACAGAGTCTTACCTTTGTAATGTAAATCAGATGATATGTTAGAATCATTCTTTGCCGTGTGTTTATTAATTGTTGTACTTTATTTCTTTAGCCCCTTTGAGGTAAAACTCGATGAGGAAGAGGAGTGGTAACACAGCTAATCTATCTCTGAACTGCTTTAATCGAGCGGTAATAAGACTCTTCCCCCTAAAATTTCCCGTTTATGGATAAAAGAAATGTCGATGTAGTCGTAATATCCGATGTACATTTAGGTACCTATGGTTGCCATGCAAAAGAACTTTTAAAATACCTTAAGAGCATAAAACCCAAAACGCTGATCTTAAATGGCGATATCATCGATATCTGGCAGTTTAGCAAAAGTTATTGGCCCGAATCGCACATGAAGGTGATCCGTAAACTGATGAAATTCGTATCGGAGGGTGTTCAGGTTCACTACCTAACGGGAAATCATGATGAAATGCTCCGCAAATTTGATGGCATGGAAATGGGTACTTTCCATCTCCAGAATAAATTAATTTTAGAGTTGGACGGTAAAAAGGCATGGTTTTTTCATGGCGATGTTTTTGATGTTACCATGCAGCACTCTAAATGGCTGGCTAAACTTGGTGCGGTTGGCTACGATACACTGATCCTCATTAATAGTTTTGTAAACTGGGTACTTACCGCATTTAGGCGGGAGAAGATGAGCTTTTCGAAAAAAATAAAAGCAAAGTTTAAAGACGCCGTTAAGTTCATCAATAGTTTTGAGCAAACTGCGGCAGAACTTGCCATCGAAAAAGGGTATCAGTACGTAGTTTGTGGCCATATTCATCAGGCTGAGCAACGTGAAATTGTTACCGAGGATGGAAAAGTGATTTACCTGAACAGTGGAGATTGGGTGGAAAGTTTAACCGCTTTAGAGTATGAAAATAAAAACTGGACGGTTTTTAAGTACGAACATCAACATTTTACAAAAGACGAATTGGATGAAGGAATCCTTTCTGATGCCGAGGATTTAAAAAGTAAACTGGACATAAATATTCTTTTACAGAATATAAAATATGAAATTGCCCAATAATTTTAGATATTCGGGCATAAATGAAGATACTTTACGCAATACAGGGAACAGGTAATGGTCATATCAGCAGGGCGAGGGAAATTATTCCTTTACTTCAGCAGTATGGCGAATTGGATATTTTAGTAAGTGGAACACAGGCCGATGTGAAACTCAGTCAGCCTGTAAAATATCAATTGCATGGTTTCAGTTTTATCTTTGGGAAAAAAGGCGGTGTAGACCATTTTAAAACATGGCTGAACATGAATCTTTTCCGATTTAGAAAAGATATGAAGCAGCTGCCTTTGAAAGAGTACAACTTAATTGTTAACGATTTTGAACCTGTAAGCGCCTGGGCCTGTAAACTGCAGGGCATAGAATGTGTATCATTGAGCCATCAGGCTGCATTTAAATCTAAAAAAGTACCCCGTCCTAGAACTTTAGATTGGGGGAAGTTGATTTTGAGCCGTTATGCGCCTACCAAATATCACATTGGCTTTCATTTCGACCGTTACGATACTTTTATCCATACCCCGGTAATCAGGGCAGAGATCCGAAATCTGAAAAGTGAAAATTTAGGACATTATACGGTATATCTTCCAGCCATTGACGATAAACGTTTGGTAAAGCTTTTTACTCAGCTCCCTGAGGTTACCTGGCAGGTTTTTTCTAAACACAGTAAAGTTGCCTACCAGGAAGGGAATGTTTTTGTAGAGCCTGTTAACAACGAAAAATTTAATAAAAGCCTGGCCACCTGCGAAGGTTTGTTTACCGGTGGCGGTTTCGAAGGACCTGCTGAAGCGCTTTATCTAAAGAAAAAACTGCTGGTGGCGCCTATGCGTTTTCAGTTTGAACAACAATGTAATGCCTATGCCTTAAAACAGTTTGGTTTGCCAGTAATTTGGGGAAGTACCAGGAATTGGTTGCCGATTATCAAAAACTGGGTAGAAAATCCTCAAAAACATGAGTTCAATTTTCCGGATGAAACAGCGCAGATCATTGATGATATGGTGAAGAAATACGCGAGGGTTTAGTCCTGAGTTTTCAGTCCTGAGTTCAAAGTCAATTTGCCTATGATTTGTTATCCTGAGAGATAATTTTTTTTTCATAAAATTCAATAAATGCCAGTTGGATTAAAAAGTAAATCTCCTCAGATTATCGTCATTGCGAGAAGGCTTTTTCAGCCGACGAAGCAATCTTACAACGATCGCTACCAGCGTGCGCATTAAGATTGCTTCGTCGTTCCTCCTCGCAATGACGACCTTTCTTTTGGAATATGTCATTGATAGTGTAGTCAAAGGATCATTTGTGATGAATTTAGTCATTAGATCTAAGTAGCAGTGGCTTTAGTTGATTACTTGCGTAGCAAAACTAGTTGGTTATTAACGGTCTTCGACTCCGCTCAGACTGACAAATCTTTAAGAGAGAGACAACTATATACATCCCTGCTTTAGTCTTTTAAGCTTTGGTTTTAGCTTGTTCTAATCCGTGGCACAATACTGCGTAATCTAAACCTGACAGGAGCGGACATCCCGATTTTTCATCGGGATAAAGCGGATGGCAGGGCTGCTGGAACCGATACAGACAGGAACCTGCTTTTCTAAAAAAGAATAGACCCCTCCTCATCAGTCTTTCTACTTTTTTATTTACCAAATGGTCTTCGACTCCGCTCAGCCTGACAGATTTATGGATGTCTTTTAATAGGATAAATAACATAAACCCTCCCTTTGGTCTTTAAGCTTTGGTCTTTCTACTTTTGTCCTTCCGCTCAACGCTTATCGCCCTCCGCTTTGGTATTTAAACTTTGGTCTTTAGTCTTTAAGCTTTGGTCTTTCTTCTGCTACTATTAAATTATTTTCTTTACTTTGCCTACTCTTTAAAAAGGCATGATTAATCAGTTTAGAAAACTAAATCCAATTAACCTCGTATTCTTGCTGGCGTACACATTCTTTTTGCGTATTGCCATTTTTCATGAAACGCACGATAAGCTGAACTTTGATTTTTTGGAGCCATTTGCCCGGTTATTGATCAATATAGATTTAGACAATGCCTTTACGCCATATACCAATATTTTTATCGCGGCACTTTTGGTTTATGTACAGGCTTTAATTTTCAATCGAGTTGTAAACAATCATAATTTATTGGCCAAACCCAGTTTCCTTCCTGGGCTGATGTTTGTAACAGGAACAAGTTTGTTCATGCCTTTTATGATCCTAAGTCCGGCATTGTTATGTAACTTTCTGTTGATTTGGATTATAGATAAGTTTTTAAAACTGGGTAAAAGTGCGAACTCCATTACCACTGTGTTCGATATCGGGATGATTATTGGGATTGGAACATTGATTTATTTTCCGTTTATGGCCATGTTGCTTATGATCTTTTTAGCACTGTTGCTTTTTAGGTCGTTTAATTGGCGCGAATGGGTAGCTGGCTTGATTGGCTTTATTACGGTTTTCTTTTTTCTGGCCGTATTTTATTATTGGAATGATAATTTAAGCTCGTTTTATCAGATATGGAAACCATTAGGCAATAAGTTTCCTTCGGTTTTTAAAATCAACTATAACGATTACCTGGTGCTGATCCCGGTAACGGTAATTATCATACTGGCATCACTACAGCTCCGGGAAAATTTCTTTAGGAGTTTTATCAGTACACGGAAGAGTTTTCAGCTGTTATTTTTCATGTTTATTATTTCTGCAGCAAGTTTTTACCTCAAACCGGATTTCAGGACCTGGCATTTTTTGCTGTGTGTACCGCCAGGATCGGTACTGTTGGCATACTATTTTAGCAATGCCAAAAAACGCTGGTTTTACGAAACATTGTTCGTTTTATTTGTGCTTTCGATACAGTATTTTCTGTTTGTTTAACCTTTTTTAACAAATAACTAGAGCGAAACTTGACAAAGATTAATAGCTTTGTGCATGATTTTAGAATTAAAGCTTTTTTAGTTTTAATCAAGATGGATAAAAAATGGAGTCATTGGAATTTCTAAGAACATATATTTGCAGTGGGAGATTTTAAATGCGTAGGCTAAGCATTGATATTGGAAATTCTGCTGTTAAGGTTGCAGTTTTTGCAGATAAGGAAATTATTCACCATCAGCGTTTCAATAAAATTGGGATACTTGACCTGGCTCAATTGATTGAGAAGTTTTCGCCAGCGAAATCCATCATCAGTAGTGTTAACCAGGAAGTTGGACCATTAGAAGTATTTTTAAAAAAGCATACCGAGTATATCCGTTTTTCAACCATGTTGACGAACGGCGTACAAAATAGATATAAAACGCCAGTTACTTTAGGATTAGATAGATGGGCTGCTATTTTGGGTGCAAATGGCTTACATCCAACAAACGCAAGTTTAGTGGTTGATGCAGGTACCTGTATTACTTACGATGTTTTAAGTAGCACGAAGGAATATTTTGGCGGAAGTATAAGCCCTGGTATTGGCATGCGTTTTAAAGCTGTACACGAATTTACCGGCCGTTTGCCTTTGGTGGATTGGGATGCAAATGAGGCTATTGTGGAAGGTACTGATACCCAATCGGCAATCAAAAACGGCGTTTTACAAGGAATAATAAACGAAATTGAAGGCTTTATTGCCCTAAATAATAAAAAAGAAAGTGCTCTGAAGGTAATTATAACGGGGGGTGATGCTAATTTTTTGTATAAACAATTACAAAACAGCATCTTTGCGCCTCAAATTATAAAAGATCCTTACTTAGTATTAAAAGGATTAAATGAAGCTATTGCAGATTAAAATGTACAAAAGAATAAATTATATTGCAGCCATACTCGTTCTAGTTTGTGGTTTAAGTGCTCAGGCACAGGTTACCACTTCATCACCATATTCAAGATATGGACTTGGAAATATAAAGGGATCTTTGTTGCCCCAGCTTAGAGCAATGGGTGGAATTTCTACCGCAGTAGGTAAAGTAACAGGGTTCAATTATATTAATATGCAAAACCCTGCATCTTATGCCGGAATAACTTTAACCACCATTGATGTGGGAATGAGTGCTGGTTTAACCAATCTTTCGCGAAACAATTTAAGCGAAACGAGTTTCAATTCTACTTTTAGTCATTTGGCATTTGCCGCTCCAGTTACCAAAAGATCGGCCTTGAGTTTTGGTATTTTGCCTTACTCAGATTTGGGTTATTCTTACAGAAACACGACCAAAGTTGATACAACCACTTTAGACCAGCTTTATGAAGGCGAAGGCGGCTTATCAAAGGCTTATTTAGGTTATGGCTATCGTTTTGGCGATCATTTAAGAATTGGGGGTAACTTAGAATATATTTTTGGTAACCTTCAAACTACCCGCGCTACCGAATTTCAATCAGCAGGGTCTTACAATGCCAAACTTCAAAATAAAAACAGTGTTGGCGGTATAAATTACTCTTATGGCATACAGTACGATTTTAATATTGGTAAAAAGACGATTATGACCCTGGGTTATTCTGGAAGCACCTCTGGAAAAATAAATTCAACACAAACTTCTTTTGCTACGTTCTACACAAGAGATCAAAGTGGTAATGAAAACCCTGCAGCCGATACGTTAAATATCGCGAATAACGGAAAATCTAACCTTACCTTGCCATTAACGCACAATTTTGGGATCTCTATCCAGCAAAATGATAAGTGGATGATTGGTGCCGATTTTAGAATGAGTAAATGGTCTGCAACAAGTATCAATAATGTAAACCAAGGTTTGCAAGATAGCTGGGGTGCTTCTTTGGGTGGCCAGTGGACGCCAGATGCATTTTCTTACAACAGTTACATGAAACGTGTAGATTACCGCCTTGGTGTTAATTACGATAAAACTTATATCAAAATCGGTAATCAGGATATCAAACAAATGGGTGCATCGTTAGGTTTTGGCTTCCCGTTGCCTACTGCTAACGGTGGTTCAGCATTTTATAAAATCAACTTTACAACCGAGTTCGGACAAAGGGGAACATTAAGCGATAATCTTGTTAAAGAGAAGTTTATTAATTTCCACTTAGGCTTTACCTTGAACGATACCTGGTTCCGTAAGTACCGTGTAGACTAATGAATTTAAGGACATTTTTATGTGGTCTGTTTCTGGTGTTGCCTTTTTTTCTGGCTTCCTGTGGAGACGACGATCTAAAAAATGCCAATTCAGTCTCAGCAAATAAAGTAATCCTGTCCAGGGATCGGACCATTGGTGTCGATATCACTTACAGCGATTCTGCCAGAATTAAGGCTAAAGGATATGCCCCAATAATGGATAAGGTTACGCCTTCGAACGGAAGCACTTATCAGGAAATGATTAAGGGTGTAAATATCGATTTTTATAACCCTAACGGAACCATTGATGGAAACCTGGTTTGCGATTACGCCATTAGGAAAGACAATGAGCTTAAAACCGAATTTAGGAAAAATGTAGTCGTAAAAAACAGTAAGGGCGATACTTTCTCTTCGCAGGAACTGATCTGGGATGAGTCGAAAAAGATTTTTTATTCCAATCAAAGGGTATATGTGAAAGGAGTAGATGGAAGCATAGGTGAAGGCATCAACTTTAAAGCTCCGCAGGATTTTAGTACCTATGAAATGGATAGTGGAAACGGTGAACTGAATATGAAGGAAGGTGTAGCGCCTTAGTCGCAATGTATAAATGATGGAATGAGTGAATTATTGAATGTTTAAATGGATTTATTCAAATCATCTTTCAATAACTCCATCATTCACTAATTTTGCCATTCAACAATTCTGGTCATTCAATCACTCAAAATTCTGTCATTCAAACATTAAAACAGGGCTTGTATTTACTTAAAAATTAAACACTTGATAAATAAAATTTTGTGTTTTCTTTTTTGAGGCAAATTTGTATCTTGCGCCCTCTTAAAAAAGAACTAAATAAATTTATAATTACAATATGGGATTAATGACATTTTTGCGTAACCGTGCAGGCTATATTCTAGTTTTTGCCATCGGTTTTGCAATTGTTGCATTTTTAGTAGGTGATGCAATTAACGTGGGTAAACCTTTTTGGTCGGCAAATCAAAAAGTTGTAGGGTCTATTGATGGTAAGGATATCAATATTGATGAATTCGGACCAAAAGTTGATCAAGGTGTAAACCAGATGAAACAACAATATGGCGGCAGTGCAAATGCACAGATGACCGCTATGGCTGTTGACCAGGCATGGAATGCAGAGTTAGCAAAAGTTTTGTTAACTAAAGAGTACGATCGTTTAGGTTTAACAGTTTCTGAAGATGAACTGGTAGATTTATTACAAGGTCAAAACCCTAGCCCCCTAATTAAACAATATTTCTCTAATCCTCAAACAGGACAGTTAGACCGTGCTACTTTGATGAACTTTCTAAAATCGAAAGAACCTCAGGCTTTGCAACAATCTACCATGTTACAGGAAGAGATTAAAAATCAGGCCCTGCAAACAAAATATTCGAACTTAATCCGTAATTCGGTTTATGTAACTTCTTTAGAAGCTACTGATGAATATACCAACCGTAATAAACTGGCTAATTTTAAATACGTAAGTTTAGATTATACTTCTATTCCTGATGCTTCCGTTAAATTAACAGACAACGACTACTCAGAATATTATGATCAGAACAAAGCACGTTTTAACAATCCACAAGAAACACGTGCTTTCGAATACGTTACTTTCAGTATCAGTCCAACCAAAGCAGATTCATTGGCAATCAAAGCTCAGGTAGACAAAATTGCTGCTGATTTTCAGGTGGCTAAAAACGATTCACTTTTCGCTGCAATCAATTCAGACGTAAAAGTTCCGTTTACTTATATCACAAAAGGTAAATTGGATCCGGCTGTTGATTCAGTAGTATTTGCTTTACCAGCAGGCAGTTTTTATGGCCCTAAATTAAGCGGTAACTCATACAAAATTGTAAAGGTAGTATCTACCCGTATTTCTCCTGATTCGGTAAAAGCAAGCCACATCTTAATCGATCCGGCTAAAGTTGGTGGCGAAGATAAAGCACTTAAGTTAGCTGATTCATTAAAAGCATTAATTTTAAAAGGCGCTAACTTTGCAGAACTGGCTAAAAACTACAGTGTAGACGGTTCGAAAGATAAAGGTGGCGAAATGCCAGCTTTCGCCCGTGGTGCTATGGTACCTGAGTTTGAGAATGCAGCCTTTGATGGAAAGACAGGAGATCTTAAAGTAGTAAAGTCTCAATTTGGCTACCATGTGCTTAAAATCGAAAAACAGATCGGTTCATCTAAAGTGGCTAAATTAGCTTACGTAGAAAAAGCATTAAATGCAAGTAGCAAAACCCAGGCGGCTGCTTACAAAGCAGCAAGCAATTTCTTAACGGATGTGAAAGGTAACGACTTTAGCAAATTTGCTGCACAAAAAGGATTAAAAGTTGCTGTTGCTGATAAGGTTGCATCAACACAAGGTTTTGCAGCTGGATTGGATAATCCACGTAAATTAATTCAGGATGCTTACGCAGCAGATAAAGGTGACGTATTACCTGAAATTTATACCATGAGCAATGCTTATGTTGTGGCCCGTTTAACTACCATCAGTCCAAAAGGTATTTTATCATTAGCTGATGTGAAGAAAGAAATTGAGCCAATGGTAATTAATGCAGTCAAAGCAAAACAATTAAAAGAAAAATTAGCTAATGCAGGTAAAGGAAGTATCGATCAGGTTGCAGCTAAAGTTGCACGTCCGGTTAATCCAGTACAAAATGTGGTATTTGCTAATCCAGTAATCCCAGGCGTAGCACAGGAAAATGCTTTAGTAGGAAGCGTTTTTGGTTCGCAGCCAGGTAAAGTATCTGCTCCTGTTCAGGGAGAACGCGGTGTTTATGTATTTTCAGTTGATGGATTTACCAGTCCTGCACCAATTGCCAACATGTTCAAACAAAAAGAAAGCATGATGTTAAGTTTAGGACAGCGTTCATTAGGATCGGCTTTCCAGGCTTTACAAGAAAATGCAAAGATAAAAGACAATCGCGTGAAATTCTATTAAATAGAAAATACGTAATTTTGTAACCGTTCCGATGATTAGTCGGAACGGTTTTTTTTATTTAAGAACATGGAAATTCAGGAAAACATTATTAACAAAGTAGCCAATAGCGGTTTAATTACTTTAAATCTCGAAGATTTTTATCATAAAGGCGAAAGAGTGGTTTATGATATAGTGGATAATCTATTTCATGGTTTAATGTTAAGAGAAAAGGATTTTAGAGAGTTTATCAAAACTCACGATTGGGCGCAATATCAGGATAAGAATGTAGCCATTATCTGCTCGGCCGATGCAATTGTACCTACCTGGGCTTATATGTTGCTTGCCAATAAACTAAAACCTTATGCCAATGAAGTAGTATTTGGCGATTTAAATACATTGGAAGCTGTTTTATTTACCAAGGCATTGGCTAAAATTAATCCTCAAGATTATGCCAACGAGCGTGTGGTGGTAAAAGGATGTGGAGATATCGATGTTCCGGTTTCAGCCTATGTTGAGGTAACCAACCTGCTTACCCCGATAGTTAAAAGCATTATGTTCGGCGAGCCTTGCTCTACGGTTCCTGTATATAAAAGAAAAGATTAAATTTTGGTTTGCTTTTTGTATATCTTCATGGAGGAAGAGTTTAATTTCTTTTAAAGGAAAACCTTTTTCCCTTTTCGGTACGTCATCCTGAATTTATTTCAGGATCTCTCATGCTGATAATGAACACACACACAAATGAGAACAAAAGCAATGAAGAAATTATTTATAACCGTCACGGCTGGCTTATGCAGTCTTTTGGGAACGGCTCAGCAACTTCCCCTGAAGAAAGAGGCGGTATTTCAGGAAGGAGAGGTTTTGCAGTATAAATTAAGGTATGGGTTTATCACGGCGGCAGAGGCCACCATTAAGGTAGCCAATTCTGATTTAAAGTTTGATAACAGGTCAACTTATAAGCTTACGGTTGATGCGCAGACCTCTGGCACCTTTGACGTGTTTTATAAGATAAGAGACCATTACGATTCGTATATCGATAAAACTGACCTTTTACCTTACTTCTATCAGGAGAATATCCGTGAGGCCAGTTATAGACGCCAGGATAAGGCCCGGTTTACGCAGGATGCTAAGAAAGTAGTTTCGAACAGAGGGACTTTTACAACGCCGACTAATCAGACTTTTGATCTTGTTTCGGCTTATTATTTTGCCCGGAGCCTGGATATCAGTAAAATCAAAATTGGTGATAAGTTTAAACTGAACTATTTCTTGGGTGACGAAATCTCAGCCTTAGAGGTAGAATATATAGGAAAAGAAACGATTAAAAGTAAGTTGGGGAACATCCGTTGTTTAAAATTTAGTCCATCTATTAAACCGGGAAGGATATTTAAAAAAGATAGCAGGTTATACCTCTGGGTAACCGATGATGGAAACCGCGTGCCGGTAAAGGCCCAGGTAGAGATATTGGTAGGAGCAGTTACCATGGAATTAAAATCGGCCAGTGGCCTGAAATATGCTTTAGCAAAAGAATAATGATGATAGAAGTTGAACAGGTGCTGGTGCACGAAGACGTATTGAAAGAAAACTTTGTTTGTAATTTAAGCAAATGCAAAGGAATCTGTTGCGTGGAAGGTGATTCCGGTGCACCATTGGATAATGACGAAAAGGCCATTTTGGAAGAGATATATCCAAAAATAAAACACCTGTTGAATGAAAAGGGTATTAAAGCCATTGAGGAACAAGGCGTTTACGTAGTTGATGAAGATGGCGATTTAACCACCCCTTGCGTAGATAAAAATAAAGAATGTGCTTACGTGCTTTTTGAGGGTGGTATTACGAAATGTGCCATTGAAAAAGCGTATGAGCAAGGTATTGTAGATTGGCAGAAGCCGATTTCTTGTCACCTTTACCCTATTCGGATAACGAAATATCCAGAATTCGACGTGCTAAATTACGACCGCTGGCACATCTGTCACGATGCCTGCACCTTTGGCCGTGAACTTAAAGTACCAGTTTATAGTTTTTTAAAAGGACCACTAATCCGTAAATATGGAGAAGAATGGTATAAAGAATTGGAAAGCTCTGTGGCGGCGATGTAGTTTTTCTTCCTTAAATTTTCATGTTATTGGTGCAACAGTAAAGTCAAATATAAGCGTCATCTATACTTTTCTTGCGTATATCTATTGCAACTGCAAGCTTATCTATTTTATGTAGAAGATGGTCAGGAAAACTGACTAATTGCTTCTAAATTATTCGTTCGGTTTTCAGCTTATGTCAAAATTAAGTTGTTTTTTGCCGAAATCTAACTTACTTTAGCGGAATTGAAAATCATTTAATAACTGTGAAAAAAATCTTAATCACTGGTGGTGCGGGCTTTATTGGCTCTCATGTAGTTCGCCGTTTTGTTAACAACTATCCTCAATACGAGATCGTCAATTTAGATAAACTTACCTACGCAGGTAATCTGGCTAATTTAACCGATATTGAAAATAAGCCAAATTACAGATTTGTAAAAGAAGATATTACTGATGCGAACGCGATGTTCGATCTGTTTAAAACAGAAAACTTCGATGCCGTTATCCACCTTGCAGCGGAGAGTCATGTAGATCGTTCTATTTCTGATCCAACGGCTTTTGTAATAACAAATGTAATTGGTACTGTAAATTTATTAAATGCTGCCCGTGAATATTGGAAAGGTGATTACAATAAAAAACGTTTCTATCATGTAAGTACCGATGAGGTTTATGGCGCTTTAGGTGAAACAGGGATGTTTACCGAAACCACTGCTTACGATCCGCATAGCCCTTATTCGGCCTCAAAGGCGAGTTCAGATCACTTTGTAAGGGCCTACCATGATACTTATGGCATGGATTGCGTAATTTCTAATTGCTCTAACAACTATGGTTCTCATCATTTTCCTGAGAAGCTGATTCCATTAGCAATTAATAATATCAAGAATAACAAACCGGTACCGGTATATGGTAAAGGGGAGAACGTACGTGATTGGTTATGGGTAGAAGATCATGCCAGGGCAATCGATGTAATTTTCCACAACTCAAAAACAGGAGATACTTACAACATTGGTGGACATAACGAGTGGAAAAATATTGATCTCATCAATTTGCTTTGTACTATTATGGACCAAAAACTTGGTCGCGAAGCGGGAGAATCAGCTAAACTAATCACCTATGTAACCGACCGCGCGGGGCATGATTTGCGCTATGCCATTGATTCGAGTAAACTGCAAAATCAATTGGATTGGGTACCTAGCTTACAATTTGAAGAAGGCTTAGCCAAAACGGTAGACTGGTATTTACAGAACGAAGATTGGTTAAACAATGTAACCTCAGGCAACTATCAATCCTACTACGAACAACAGTACAGCAGTAAATAATGGAAATTGAACAAACGGGATTAAAAGACTGTCTGATTATTAAGCCAAGGGTGTTTGAAGACCCCCGGGGGTATTTTTTTGAAAGTTTTAACCAAAATACATTCGAAGAAAAAACGGGTTTATCAGGCAGGTTTGTTCAGGATAACGAATCTTATTCTTCTTACGGTGTAATTAGAGGTTTACATGCCCAAACCGGAGAATTTGCACAAGCCAAATTAGTCCGTGTAACCAAGGGGGAAGTATTGGATGTTGCGGTAGATGTACGTCCAAGCTCACCAACCTATGGTAAACATTTTGCCATACGCTTAAGTGCAGAGAATAAATTACAGCTTTATATACCAAGAGGTTTTATACATGGCTTTTCGGTATTGAGCGAAACGGCAGAATTTTTATACAAATGCGATAATTTTTTCAATAAAGCTTCAGAAACCGGCGTAATTTATAACGATGCGGACCTGAATATCGATTGGTTAATTCCGGAGAAAGATCAGGCGGTATCTGATAAAGATTTACTTTTAAACCCCTTTTCAGCTTTACAACATATATGAGCAAAATATTAGTAATTGGTGCCGGCGGACAGTTAGGCCAGTGCTTAAAGGTGGTTGCGGAGCGAAGAGGAATTACAGAAATTGTTTTTCCAGCTGAGCAGGATGCCAATATTTTGGATGAATCTGGTTTGAATGATCTGTTAGCTGCTGCGCAACCTGCTTTTGTGATTAACTGTGCCGCTTATACTGCTGTAGATAAAGCAGAGGATGAAGTTGAGCTGGCTAAAGCAATTAACGAAACAGGTGCGGGATACCTGGCCTCAGCTTGTCTGGTAAATGGGGCAACGCTTATACATGTTTCCACTGATTTCGTTTTCGAAGGGAATGAAGTAAAATTACTAAAGGAAGACGACGAGGCTAGACCAATCAATGTTTATGGTGTAACCAAACTGGATGGAGAAAAAGTAGTTTCATCCAAGCTGCCAACCCATTTTATTGTCCGCACCAGCTGGTTGTATTCTGAATACGCCAATAATTTTGTGAAAACCATGCTTAAACTTGGTGCGGAGCGTGACGAGCTGAATATTATTGCCGATCAGGTGGGTACGCCAACCTACGCGATTGATCTGGCAAATGCTATTTTTGATATTATCGCATCTTCATCTACCTCGTACGGAGTATACCATTATAGCAATGAAGGTGTAACCTCATGGTTCGATTTTGCAAAGGCCATTTTTGATATCAGCGAAACGGCGGTTAAAGTGAATCCTATTCCAGGGTCTGCTTACCCAACCAAAGCCACACGGCCAGCATTTTCGGTAATGGATAAATCTAAAATAAAAAATACATTTAATATTGAAATCCCTTATTGGAGAGATAGTTTGGTGGAATGTATAAAACAAATTAAAATACAATAAATAGGTATCATTATTTCATTTAGGTCTGCAATGACCAATGAACCAATGACCAATGAACTAATGACTAGAATATGAAAGGTATAATCTTAGCTGGTGGCAGCGGAACCCGTTTGCATCCTTTAACTTTGGCTTGTAGTAAACAGATGATGCCGGTTTACGATAAACCGATGATCTATTATCCTTTATCTACGCTGATGTTGGCTGGGATAAAAGAAATTCTGATTATTTCTACCCCACACGATCTGCCAAATTTTGAGAAATTATTGGGGGATGGTGCTTCTTTAGGCTGTAAATTTAGTTATGCCGTACAGGCCGAGCCGAATGGTTTAGCACAGGCTTTCGTGATTGGCGAAGAATTTATCGGTCAAGATAAGGTAGCTTTAGTGTTAGGCGATAATATCTTCCATGGCGATGGTATGGCCAAATTATTACAGGCCAGTTCCGATCCCGATGGCGGTGTGGTATTTGCCTATCAGGTTTCAGATCCAGAACGTTACGGTGTGGTTGAGTTTGATGCTGATAAAAAAGCAATTTCTATTGAAGAAAAACCTGTTCAACCCAAATCAGACTACGCAGTACCAGGATTGTATTTTTATGATAATGAGGTTGTAGAAATTGCCAAAAATATTAAACCTTCACCTCGTGGCGAGTACGAAATTACCGATGTGAACCGAATCTATCTAGAACGAGGTAAATTAAAGGTAGGCGTATTAAGCCGTGGAACAGCCTGGTTAGATACCGGGACTTTTACCTCTTTAATGCAGGCAGGGCAATTTGTGCAGATTATTGAAGAGCGACAAGGCTTAAAAATCGGGTGTATTGAAGAAATCGCTTATCGTATGGGCTTTATCGACGCAGAACAGCTTAGGGCTATTGCTACACCTCTGGTTAAGAGTGGTTATGGAAGTTATCTCTTGAAGCAGATTAAATAACAAATTCGACTACAGTTAATATACTCAAAATAATAAATCACCATTCAATGCCATTGTATTGACTGGTGATTTTCTTTTATTTGGGATTTTTGTCATCCTGAGCGCAGCGAAGGATCTCTAAAATGCATATGCAATCTTTATTACCATATAAGATATAAGTTCATTTAAGCATTACGCTCCATCCAACGCTGCGTACTTCGCGCTTTCTCTTTGTGTCCTTTGTGGTTAAAAGAATTAAGCATTCTACATTTATCTTATATTTGCCCAATTACCGAAAGAAAAAATGAATACAGAAAATCAGATTGCTATTATTGGTTTAGGTTATGTAGGCTTACCCCTGGCAATCGAATTTGCTAAGAAATATAAAGTAATTGGTTTTGATACGAATGAGGAGCGGGTAGCGGAGTTAAATCAGTTAAAGGACAGAACAAATGAAGCCAATCTGGAAGATCTGAAAACTGTAATTTCGGCATCGGAGATGGGATTAACCCTGAGTGCCAATTTAGCCGACCTGGCCAAATGCAGCATCTATATCGTTACCGTCCCTACCCCTATCGACCATCTTAAAAGGCCGGATCTGCAACCTTTACTTGCGGCCAGTAAAATGTTAGGTATTGTATTAAAAACAGGTGATATCATCATTTATGAATCAACTGTTTATCCAGGTTGCACCGAAGAAGATTGTGTACCTGTTTTAGAAAAAATTTCAGGATTAAAATATAATATCGATTTTTTCTGTGGTTATTCCCCAGAACGGATTAATCCTGGAGATAAAATTAATACCCTTACCAAAATTAAAAAGGTAACATCAGGCTCTACGCCTGCAATTGCTGCTGAAATTGATCAACTCTACGCATCAATTATTACGGCAGGTACCCATTTGGCACCCAGCATTAAAGTAGCAGAAGCCTCAAAAGCAATAGAAAATGCGCAGCGGGATGTAAATATCTCTTTTGTAAACGAACTGGCCTTAATTTTCGATCGCATGGGCATTGATACAACAGATGTATTGGCTGCTGCTGCAACCAAATGGAATTTTCTAAACTATAAACCCGGCTTGGTTGGTGGCCATTGTATTGGCGTAGATCCCTATTATTTAGCACATAAGTCAGAGTCATTAGGCTATAAGCCTGAAGTAATCCTATCTGGCAGAAGGGTGAATGACAATATGGGGATGTTTGTGGCCAATAAGGTGATCAAAATGCTGGTGGCCAAAGATAAAGTGATCAATGGCGCTAAGGCCCTAATATTGGGTTTCGCTTTTAAAGAGAATTGCCCCGATACCCGAAATACCCGGGTAATTGATATTTACAAAGAATTGAAATCGTTTAGTATGGACGTTGATGTATACGATCCCTGGGCCAATGCAGCTGAAGTGGAGGCTGAATATAATATCCGGATGATTCAAAATGATGATTTCGGGTATTATGATGTAATCATTTTAGCAGTGGCCCACCAGCAGTTCTTGCATATCGATTATGCTAACTTTAAAGCAAAAGGTTCGATTATTTTCGATACCAAATCCTTTATCAACAGAGATTTGGCGGATGCAAGGTTATAATATTGCTATATAACACTAATATTTGTTTACCCCTTCTGTACCCTTTGTTTACCCTTTCTCTATACCAAGTTAACCCCAGGGTTACCCCATGCTTACCTATTCTTTACCTTTTTATTACCTAAAAGGTAAACAAACAATGTAAAAATGGCCGATAAAAGGAAATGTATAAAGCAGCAAAAGGCTTGGCTAGTGTGAGCTTGGTAAGAAGAATGGGTAAAGGTAGTAAATACGATTTAGCAGCTTTGGTTAACGATATGGTCATTTCTGATCTTCATTTATGAAAAAAGATGATATTTTAAGGGGTGTTTTAAAGCCTTAACTATTTTGAATAACATTTCTGAAGTACTGTTGATCGTGTATAAGTTATATTTTTGTTAATTCTCTTGCACAAATTAAGCTGTAGAATCTTTTTAAAGCATCATTTTCGACTATTTGTCTGATTTAATCTACTCTTTATTGGAAAATAGCATGAATTTTCTTAAATTTAACTCGTTAATTAGAATACTTTTGTTGTTCGGTAAATAATACTTTCAATTCGCATATTATTGCAGTGATTGTTTCGTTTATAAACGAGTGATATGATAAGGCGATTTAATTTGATATTCCATTGTTATAAATATGTTAAATTTTTTTTCAAAAAAGAATAAAGTAACTGATATCTCCTGGTTAGGCGTTGATATTCATTCGCATATCCTGCCAGGTATTGACGACGGCTCTCCTGATATGGAAACTTCCGTTCGATTTGTAAAATCGCTTACGGAGCTGGGGTTTGCTCAATTAATTGCGACCCCTCATATTTATAAAGAGCTCTATCCAAATACGAAAGTAAGTATCGATAATGTTAAAGAAAATCTACAAGAAGTACTTAACAAGGAAAATATATCAACCAAATTAGGAGCGGGTGCGGAGTATATGATAGATCAGGATTTTACTCTGGATGAAGATTTATGCCCGTTGGATCAAAAGCATTTACTTATAGAAATGTCTTACCTATCTGAAAGCCCTGATATTAGTCAAACCATATTTAATATCGAAATTAAAGGATATAAGCCAATTTTAGCACACCCAGAACGTTATACATTTTATTTTAAAGATAAAAGCCGATTAAAGAGGTTTAAAGAAAAAGGCTGTTTATTACAGTTAAACCTACTATCTGTTTTGGGGTATTATGGGCGCGATGTGAAACAATTGGCCGAGATGCTATTAAAGGAAAAAATGTATGATCTAGCAGGAACTGACCTTCATCATGATAAGCATTTGCTTACCTTAACTGATGCGGTACAATCAGGTAGGTTGCATGATCTCATAGGTCATTACAGTTTTAAAAATCAAGAGACATTTAGTTCTATTTATGCTTAAGAGTGCTTTAAATGGAATACTCTTTCAATTTACAAATTATGTTAAAGGTTTAATATAAAAACTTGATGTAAAATATTCAAATTTCTAAAATTAATCGTTTTTAGATATTACAATTAAATGATTAAGTTTGCAAGCTGTTTAAAATGATCATTTTCATTTTAAATGGATATATACCTATGAATAAAAAAAATAACATGAAAAGAGAGGTGAAATTAATAATCGTATTGTTAATTATTACCTTAAGCTCATCTTGTGTGAGTAATAAAAAAATAGCTTACTTTCAAGATATACAGGGTGTTAACAGTGCGAAGCTTGAAAATGCAACAGCCTATACTGAGCCTGTAATACAGACAGATGATATCTTAAGTATAAATGTTTTTACCCTGAATCCTCAAAGTGGTGCCATCGTTAATCAAGCAGCTGCAACTCCTGCCCTTGGAGGAAATACAAATAGCAGCCTCTCTACGCAAAATACAGGATTTCTTGTAGATAAAAATGGAGAGATTGAACTTTCTTTAATCGGGAAAGTTAAGGTTGCAGGGTTAACAACCTATCAAGCTAGGGAATTGATTAGAGGGAAAGCGACAGATATTTATAAAGAACCGAATGTACAATTGAGATTTGCTAATTTTAAAGTTAGTGTTCTTGGTGAAGTGAATGCTCCATCAGCTTATACATTGCCTAATGAGAAAGTATCGATTCTTGATGCCTTGAGTTTAGCTGGAGATCTGACCATATATGGGCGCAGAGAAAATGTACTTGTAATCCGTGATAATAACGGAAAGAAAGAATTCGCCCGACTAGACTTAAACTCATCAGAAATTTTTAATAGTCCCTATTATTATTTAAAGCAAAATGATGTTGTTTATGTCGAGCCAAACAAACGTAAGGTTTCGGCCTCTAATTCTGCCCAGATACAAACCATAGGTGTAATCGCATCCGTAATATCCGTAATTGTATTGGCAATAAGTAGTTTCAAATAATAATCGAGCTTAGTTTATACATGAATAATTTTCAAGAAAATCCGAATATAGAAGAAGAGGAAAGTGTTGATTTAAAAAAAATATTTTCAAAAGTTGTAGAAAAATGGCCCTGGTTCTTTGTGAGCATTATAATTTGTTTACTAGCTGCATTTTTATATGTGAAATTTACCGCTCCTAGTTATCAGATCACTGCTAGGGTTCTGGTTAATGACGATGAAAAGGGTGGGGGTATGGCAAAAGAAGCGGGCGCTTTGATGGATTTAGGCGGACTATTAGGGTCCAAGAATTCTGTCGATAATGAAGCTGAAATTCTCAAAACACGTTTTTTGATGGAGCAGGTAGTTCGTAAAATGGAACTTAATATTACCTATAGTACCAGAGAAAATTTTATTAAAAGAGAAATTTATGATGCGCCATTTAAATTAGAAATAATAAATGGAATTGATACAATTAAAGCAACTGCGCTCGATATAGAAAAAATTAATAATGGTAAATTCAGAATAAAGGGTAAAAAAATAGATAAAGAAGTCTCTTGGAACCAACCCTTTAAGTTAGATGATGTCGGCCTGGTAAAATTGGTTCCAAAATTTGGTAACTATGCTTTTTCTAATACATATGCCGTACTTATAACTTCATTAGACGAACGTGTAGCCACATTGATGAAGAATCTGTCTGTTACGGTTTCTAATAAACAGGTAACTATTATAGATTTAGGATTATCTTATCCATTACAAAAGAAAGGAGAGGATATTCTGAATACCCTGATTGGACAATATATTGCATCTAGCTTGTACGATAAAAATATAATAGCCGATAGTACAACCAAATTTATCCAAAACCGTTTGGGCAAGATTGCTAATGAGCTGGGGGATGTTGAAAGTAGGGTTGAAGAATTTAAGAAAACTAATAAGCTTGCCGATATGTCGGAACAAGGTAAACTTTTAGTTCAAAACTCAGGGGAGTTTGCTTCAGAGTTAGCTAAGGCCGAAACACAAGTTGCTATATTGGATGATTTGGAAAAATATCTCAAAGATGAAGGTAAAAATAAACGTGTTTTTCCAACATCGTTACTTCCTCAGGATATGGTTTTCTCAGGCATTATGAATCAATATAATGCACTGTTGATCGAACGAGATAAACAGTTGTTGAGTGTAACTGAAGAAAGTCCTTTTGTTAAAAATATTGATGATCAAATCGCTGGATTACGGAATGGAATATTGGCTAATATTCAGAGTACTAAAAATACCTTTGTTGTAACGCGGGATAAATTACGTAGTCAAGTAAACCAAACAGAAGGGAAGATATCGGGTGTTCCTCAAATTGAGAAAGATTATTTAAAGCTGGCTCGGAATCAAAAAATCAAAGAAGAGCTTTATATATTTCTAATGCAGAAAGCAGAAGAAACTGCGATATCTAAAACCTCTAACATTTCAATTGCTAAAACGATAGATCCACCAAAAGCCAATGTGGAGCCAATAAGTCCTAAACAAAAAGTTATATATTTAGCAGGGTTTTTTGCTGGTTTAGTTATACCACTTATATTTATCTTTATCTCTGATTTCTTTAATACAACCATTTCTACAAAAGAAGATATTACAGCAAAAACCAATGTCCCGGTTATTGGAGAAATCAGTCACAATGAATATAATGATAATTTAATCGTTGCTAACAAAGAGAGATCAGCCATTTCTGAGCAATTCCGTGCGCTGCGAACAAACCTTTCCTTTTATCTGAAAAGTAAGGAAGAAAAAATTATACTACTTACATCTAGTATGAGTGGAGAAGGTAAATCTTTTACAGCTATTAATTTAGGCAATATTTTAGCCCTGGCCGGGAAAAAGGTATTGTTGATGGAATTGGATTTAAGAAAACCCGGCCTTTCGGCTAAGTTAGGTGTTTCAAATGATATTGGTTTTAGTAATTACACCATAAGTAGTGATGTTAAAATTCAAAGCATTATTAAGCAACTTGCCATTAATAAAAATATGTTTATTATTTCGTCTGGGCCCTTACCACCAAACCCTGCCGAGACCTTAATGAGTGAGCATACGCCTGTTCTGATAGAAGAATTAAAAAAGCAATTTGACTATATCATCATGGATGCTCCACCGGTGGGGATAATTACTGATGCCCAACTGTTGGCTAACTATGCTGACGTGACACTGTATTTAGTTCGACAAAAAGTAACCCATAAAGATCAGTTAGCTATCGTTGAAGATCTTTACAAGAAAGGTAAAATGAAGAAACTGGGTATAGTTGTGAACGATATTGTTAGCAAATATTACGGGTATGGTTACGGCTACGGTAATTATGGAGAGGTCAAAAAAAGTTCAATTTTTGAGAGGGTATTTAGTAAATTCAAATGACGCAAGATAATATAAAATGAAAACTGCACTAATAACAGGAATTACAGGACAAGATGGTGCTTATTTAGCAGAATTACTGCTTGAAAAGGGTTATATGGTTCATGGAATTAAGAGAAGAAGTTCGATGTTCAATACTGATCGTATTGATCATTTATATCAGGACCCACATGAGGACAATGTAAGATTTAAATTGCATTATGGGGATTTAACAGATTCAACCAATTTAATTCGTATTGTTCAAGAGGTACAACCAGACGAAATTTATAATCTAGGCGCGATGAGTCATGTGAAAGTGTCCTTTGATTCTCCCGAATATGTAGCTAATGTTGATGGTATAGGAACGCTAAGAATATTGGAGGCAGTGCGAATTTTGGGGCTAGAAAAGAAGACCAGAATATATCAAGCATCAACTTCCGAATTGTATGGTGGTATGCCGGAGAATAAAAATGATAAAGGATTTTATGATGAAAATTCACCTTTTTATCCACGCTCACCATATGGCGTCGCGAAGATTTATGGTTTTTGGATCACTAAAAACTATCGGGAGGCCTATGGCATGTTTGCTTGTAACGGCATCTTGTTTAATCATGAAAGTCCTTTACGTGGCGAAACTTTCGTAACGCGTAAAATCACTAGAGCTGTAGCTAAAATCGCTCAAGGTTTACAAAGCAAATTGTATTTGGGCAATTTGGATGCAGAACGAGATTGGGGGCATGCTAAAGATTACGTAGAAGCCATGTGGCGGATCCTACAACAAGATGTGGCAGAAGATTATGTTATTGCAACAGGAGTTACCACGCGGGTAAGAGAATTTGTACGAATGGCTTTTGCTGAAGTTGGTATTGCAATCGAATTTAAAGGAACTGGTATTGAAGAAAAAGGATATGTAGTTGCCTGTGGTAATAAAGGTTATCAACTTGAATTAGGGACTGAGGTTGTGGGGGTAGATCCCGCATATTTCCGTCCAACTGAAGTAGATCTTTTAATTGGCGACCCTACAAAATCCAAAACTAAGTTAGGCTGGATTCCTAAATATGACCTAGCTGCTTTAGTAAAGGAGATGGTAGCTGCGGATGTTGATCATTTCAGCAAAGAACAATTATTGAAAGCCCATGGCTATGTTATTAAAAATCAGTACGAATAATGTCTGAGGTTTATTTAAATGATAAATCCGCTAAAATTTACATTGCTGGTCATAGAGGAATGGTTGGCTCTGCGATTTTACGGAAATTAAAAAGTGAGGGTTTTAGCAATATTGTAACTAGGTTATCAAATGAGCTAAATTTGAAAGATCAGACTGCCGTAAATGATTTTTTTGATTTAGAAAAGCCAGAATACGTATTTTTAGCAGCTGCCAAGGTCGGCGGTATCATTGCCAACAATACTTATAGAGGTGAATTTTTGTACGATAATTTGATGATTCAAAGTAATGTTATTGAAGCATCTAGAAATGCCAATGTGAAAAAATTGATGTTTTTAGGCTCCTCATGTATTTATCCAAAAATGGCGCCACAACCCTTGAAGGAAGAATACTTATTAACTGGTGAATTAGAATTGACGAATGAACCTTATGCGATTGCAAAAATTGCTGGCATTAAAATGTGTGATGCATATCGAAATCAGTATGGTTGTAATTTTATATCAGTAATGCCAACTAATCTATACGGTATAAATGATAATTATCATCCAGAGAATTCTCATGTTTTGCCTGCATTGATACGTCGATTTGATGATGCAAAAGCACAAAACGCTCCTTATGTAACAATATGGGGTACTGGATCTCCCAAAAGAGAGTTTTTATTTGCTGATGATTTGGCTGACGCCTGTTACTTTCTAATGCAAAGTTATAATGATAGTGGATTAGTAAATATAGGTTGTGGAGAAGATTTGAGTATTAAAGATTTGGCATTAATGATTAGTGACGTTATAGGCTATAAAGGAGAAATACGGTTTGATAGATCGAAACCCGATGGAACCCCTCGGAAATTAATGGATGTTTCAAAGTTAACATCACTTGGATGGAAGTACAAAACCAATCTTATTGATGGGATATCTCTGGCTTATTCAGATTTTAAGAGTAATCCGTTAACGAAAATAATTTAGCAATGATTTGTAAATTAGTAGAATGGGATTCAAATTTTTTTTCCAAGAAAATTTATAAAGCTACTCTAAATAATAACTTTACAGACGAGGAAAAGACTGAAATTCAAGATTTAAATGCCGATTTAATTTATATAGTAGCTTCGGAGCCAAATCCTAGTTTGATTAAGAATATTACTAACCTTGGCGCTCTCTTATACGACAAGAAAGTAACTTACAAAAAATCATCTTTTTTTGATCAAAAAGAATTTACTAATAATTTATCTTTTAATTCTGCAATAAATTTGAGTTCTAATCTTGAAAAAATGGTTTATCAAAGCGGTAAATATTCGAGATTTAATTTAGATAGAAATTTAAACTATAACTACGAAAGGCTCTATAGAACTTGGATTGATAAATCTTTAAGCAGAGAATTAGCCGATGAAGTATTAGTTGCAGTTGATCCTACAAATAACGAAGTGGGTTTTATAACCTTGAAAAAAACCGAATATGCAGGGAATATTGGTCTTATTGCCGTTGATGAAAAATATAGAGGGAAAAAAATTGGTGTCGATTTACTTTTGATGGCTGATCAGTGGTATAAAGAAAACAGTGTCAAAGAAGCAACTATAGTTACTCAATTAGATAACATTCCTGCTTGTAACTTATATGAAAAAATGGGCTACAGTTTGGATAAATTAGAATACATATTTCATTTATGGAAGAAATAAAAAAAATTCCTTTTAATAAACCGTTTTTAACGGGGAAAGAAAACCATTATCTATATCAAGCAGTTTTATCTGGAAAAATCTCTGGTGATGGTGTCTTTACGAAAAAGTGTCACACTTTTTTTGAACAAAAATACCACTTCAAGAAAACTCTATTAACAACATCATGTACGGATGCCTTGGAAATGGCATCAATACTAATTGATATTAAGCCTGGTGACGAGATTATTGCACCTTCCTATACATTTGTGTCTACCGTAAATGCATTTGTTTTGCGTGGAGCCAAAATTGTTTTCGCGGATAGCTGTGCTGAGAATCCTAATATTGATATAAAACAAATAGAGGCATTAATTACAGATCGAACAAAAGTAATTATCCCGGTGCATTATGCCGGAATAGCCTGCGATATGGATGAGATCATGGCTTTGGCGAAGAAATATAATTTATATGTAGTGGAAGATGCTGCCCAAGCTATAGATTCATACTATAAAGGAAGTCCACTCGGCGGAATTGGCCATCTGTCAGCTTTTTCATTTCATGAAACTAAAAATATAATATCTGGAGAGGGTGGTCTGCTGGCAATAAATGATGAGAAATTTTCTGAAAGGGCTGAAATTATTAGAGAAAAAGGAACAAATAGGTCTCAGTTCTTTAGAGGAGAGGTAGATAAATATGGATGGGTAGATATTGGATCGTCATTTTTGCCCTCTGATATTATTGCGGCATTTTTATATGCACAGCTGGAAAATTTAGACGAAATTCAATTTAGACGTAAGCAGATTTGGAATCAATATTATTCTTTGTTGAATAAATTAGAAGAGCGTGGGGTGCAATTGCCTTATATCCCTGATTATGCAACTAACAACGCTCATATGTTTTATCTAGTTTGCAATTCTTTAGAGGAGCGGTCAAGACTTATTTCAGCACTGAAAGAGAAAGGAATCTTGTCGGTGTTTCATTATTTATCGTTGCATAAATCTCCGTTTTATAGTAGTCGGTATAAAAGCCCTGAATTGGCAAATTCAGATAGATATACTGATTGTTTACTTCGACTACCTCTTTTTTATGAATTGACTAATGACGATGTAGACTTAATTTCAGATACGATAATTGAGTTTTATAGACATATTTAAAGCAAATGCTAACCAAAATTAAAGATTTTTTTAGTAAGGGGCATGAAAGAAGCATAAAAGCTAAAAAGAATATTTTGGCAATGCTAGTAATTAAAGGTATAAGTATTTTAGTGGGGCTTGTACTTGTGCCTCTTACAATTAATTATGTTAGTCCCGAACGTTATGGGATATGGGTAACTATTTCCTCAATTATTGCTTGGGCTAGCTTCTTTGATATTGGCTTTGGCAACGGCATGAAAAATAAATTTGCCGAATCACTTGCAAAAGATAGAAAAGATTTGGCAAAGGTTTATGTCAGTACTACTTATGCTATTTTAACGATCATAACATTACTTTTATTAATCATATTTTTTTTCATAAATATTTTTTTAGACTGGAGTAAAATACTTAATGCGCCAAGGTATTTAAGTGGGGAACTGAGTACGCTGGCAATCATTGTATTTTCTAGTTTCGCATTTCAATTCGTTTTAAAGTTAATAACAACTCTGCTCTCTGCAATTCAAAAACCAGCGTTATCTTCTTTTTTTGATATGCTTGGACAATTACTGGTTTTAGCTCTGGTGTTCTTACTAACTAAATTTGGCGATGGATCACTAATTACACTAGGTTATGCTCTTGGGGGAGGACAAATTTTTATACTTCTTGTATCGACGTGCTGGTATTTTTCGAGAGATCTCAAAGAATATTCGCCAAAATTTAAATATGTTAAGTTTAAGTATGCGAAGGATTTGATGTCAATTGGATTGAAATTTTTTGTTATTCAGATTGTAGTTATAATTATTTATGAAACAAATAATATTATAATTATACAGTTATTTGGTCCAAATGAAGTGACAATCTATAATATATCTTATAAATATCTAGCGGTAGTACCAATGGTTTTTACCATTTTAATTGCACCATTTTGGATCGCCTTTACAGATGCATATGCCAAGCAAGACATACAATGGATGAAAGGTGTTTTAAACAAATTAAGAAAAGCTTGGGTTTTGCTACTTTTACTTTCAATATGTTTGGTAATTATTTCACCTTATGTTTACCAGATTTGGATTAAGGATTCTGTTACCATTCCTTTAGTGCTGACATCAGGAATGGCTTTTTTTACGATCGTGAATACTTGGGGAAGCTTGCACTCCCAATTGTTAAATGGAATTGGAAAGTTAAAGATCCAATTAATCAGCGCTATAATAATAGCGCTTTTGAACATTCCATTATCACTTTACGTTGGTCGGCATTTTGGGCTAGCAGGGTTAATTTGGGGCCAATCTTTGTTACCTTTGGTAAGTACAGCTTGGTGGGCTCCTATGCAGGTGAATAAAATATTGAAAGGTAAAGCGGAAGGAATTTGGAATGAGTAAGAAACTTAATATTCTACTTTTGTCGGGGACCCCGCCATATTCTCATTCAGGGATTCTTGCTCTTGATATCATCAATTCATTAAATCAAAAAGGCCACTATGCCGAATTGATTACCAAATTCTATGACCCTAAGTTTGAACCTGGAGTAAAATCTGTTTATAATCAATTCGAATCAAAGCTGGTTAAGCTTAAAAATAAAATATTTGCACTTTTTGGCAAGAAGATTAAATCAAACTTTGATTATTATATTTTTGATCTGAGCTATTCTAAGAAGAAAATTTCTACAAAAAATGTTTTGTCAAAAATTTCTAAAAAACCAGATTTAATCATTTATCTGTTCCCTCATTTTTTTCTCAACGAAGAGAATATCTACGAGCTATATAATAAGACAAGAGCGCCTGTTATTTTATTCCCCGTAGATATGGATCCTCTTACGGGAGGCTGCCACTATTTTTGGGATTGTGAGGGGTTCACGAAGCTGTGCGGGAATTGCCCTGGATTATATTCGAATGATCCCCATGATGCTACATTTAAAAATATGAATTACAAGAAAGAATTTATTGATAAAACAGAGATTTATCCCATTGGTGGGAAATATATGTTGAGTGTAATCAATAAAAGCTTCTTGTACAAGGGAAAAAATAAATTTAACATTGATTTGGTGATCAATGAAAATCTTTTCTACCCAGGGGATGTCGAAAAATCAAGGAGTAAATTTCTGTTGCCACTTGATAAAAAGATAATTTTTTTTGGAGCGCTATCCTTAACTGAAAGGAGAAAAGGAATGCTTTTTCTCATTGAAGCGCTGCAACTACTGAAGAATTCATCTGATGAAACTTTGAATGATAGGATTGTAATAGTTATGGCCGGAGCCATAAAAGATAACATACAGGAAATGATTCCTTATCCTATTTTTCAATTAGGGTGGCTAAGTCAGGAGGATTTACCCATAGCATTTAGGGCAGTGGATCTATTTATTTGCCCCTCCATTGAGGACGCGGGACCAATGATGACTATACAATCGCTCATGTCTGGTGTTCCGGTAGTCGCTTTTGAGACGGGCAATGCAAATGAAATGATAACAAATGGATTCAATGGGTTTAAGGTTCCGATATTCAATGTCGAAGGATTAATGAATGGAATTCGAAACATATTAGAAATGAATCCAGAGGAAAAAAAACTAATGGATTTAAACTGTAGAAATACAGCATTAGAAAAATCTTCATACAATGCCTTTTCTGCAAATATTTTATCTGCATATAATTCTATTAAAGGATATGCTTAGAAAAACATTTTTTAGAGAGTTATTGCCCACATTAACACCTGGGGCAATTGTATTTTTTTTAATAATTTTTCAAAGTTGTGGAATACCTATTTTTGAAAAAAAGGGAACCATAATCGCTGTTGTTGTGCTTTTTCTTGCTCGGAATGGGTTTCAATATCTTACAGCAAAACACCTTCTCATTATTTGTGGAATATTATTGTTTTTAATAGTTAATTTTAGCGTCAATCCCGCGTTTGAATTATCTAATTTAATTTTCCAATGTTGTTTGGTTATAGAGACCTATATATTCTTGTTATCGTATAAAAAAGCCGGTATTTATAGATTGCAAAATGATTTTATTCGGTGTTTACACTTCATTTTTTTACACTCATTGGCTGGTTATCTATTATATTTAACGATACCCGTACTATTTCAAGAAGTTTCTTTCAATTATCCTTACAGGACATTTATGTTTTGTTTCTATGTAACTGTTGATAATAATGATGTTGCTAGAAATACGGGGATTCTTTGGGAGCCGGGGCTGTTGCAATTAATGTTGAACATTTTTTTGTTTTATGCCATTAGAACGCGTCGGCCAGATTGGTTTTTGCTAATCATAGTAATAACTGTGTTGACAACATATTCTACATCGGGATATTTTTGTTTAGCAGTAAACTACTTATACTTTGTACTATCAAATCTTAAAACAAGAAAGAAATTTGTGATGACGTTAGTGGGGCTTACCGTATTTTTTTCTAGTTTTTTAGTTTTTATACTCGAGAACATTAATGATAAACTTGGAGGCGAAAACCTTTCAGGTCTCGCTCGTTATAGAGATTTCTATATTGGATGGGAGCTTATAAAGGAAAAACCACTAATGGGACATGGCTTATTTAACGAATCTTATCTCTTTACTAAACCATATGTTACTGCTATCGAAGTCAGACTTTTTGGGGCCAGAACTCTAGATATTATTGGCTCAATTTCTGGAGGATTTGTTAATGGGATAATGGATGTATTTGCTTGGTTTGGATTACCAGCTGGATTGCTTTTATTTATTCTTTTTTATAAGAATAAATTTGTTGGTGTAAAGCTAGAGCGTATAGTTTTCTTTATTATATTATGTTTTACTTTCTTTGCTGAACCGATAACCTACACATCATTTTTTTTAATGTTCCCTTTCTCGGCAATAATATTTGAGCAGAAGCTCAATAAGATAACCGGTAAACAATCAATTAAATTAACTTAATTAGTAAATGGAAAATATGAAAACCACTTTTATGAAGTATGCTTTCGCAGCAGTATACATTTTTTGTGGAGCTATAGCACTTTTACCCTTCCATAATTTAAGAATTTTGTTAATGAGGTGTTTAGGCGCAAAAATCGGCAAAAAGGTTGGGCTTTATAGAGGTTTTGAAATCAGAAGTCCATGGAAATTGGAAATTGGTAACAGCACATTAATCGGCCACAATGCATTGCTTGATGCAAGAAAAGGTCTGATAATTGGTTCTAATGTAAACTTAAGCAATGATGTTATGATATGGACATTACATCACGATTACAATAGCGAATTTTTCGATACCATAGGAGATCGTGTAGTTATTGAAGATTATTGTTGGATATGTTCCAGAGCGGTTATTCTTCCAGGAGTTAAAATTGGATACGGTGCTGTTGTAGCAGCAGGTTCTGTGGTGACAAAAGATGTTCAGCCTTACACAGTAGTCGGTGGAATTCCTGCAAAGGTAATTTCGGTTAGAAATAAAAAGTTAAGCTATAATTTGGGGAATGATATCTGCCCAATAATCTAGTAAATCAAATGACTAAATAATAAAATTGATGAACAAAATTTCTATAATAACGGCAACATATAATGCAGGAAAAACACTTGAGTCTTTAATACAAAGTATTATAATTCAAGATAGTGATAATTTTGAATTCATTATTGTTGACGGTTGTTCGAAAGATAATACAATGGATATTATAAATAAATATAGAAATTATATAACCGAATGGATCAGCGAACCAGATAAGGGTATTTATGATGCATGGAATAAAGGCGTTTTAAGAGCTAGCGGAGATTGGATAATGTTTTTGGGTGCAGATGATATATTATTACCAACAGCGTTGTCAAAATATCAAAATTTTTTAGCAATGCAGTCTAATTTGGATTCTTTAGAATACGTTTCTTCCAAAAGACAAATGATTGATCTCAAAGGGAAAATTATTAGGACAGGGGGCTTCCCCTGGCAGTGGCCTTTATTTCTTAAAGAAATGACTGTTTCACATCCTGGGTCGTTACATTCAAAGAAAAAATTATTTGACATTTACGGAGTCTATGATATAAGATACAGAATTTGCGGAGATTACGAGTTACTTTTAAGAGCAAAGGATAAATTAAATGCAGCCTTTATGGATGAGGTTACAGTTAAAATGAGTGAGGGAGGTGCAAGTGATTCAATTGCCGCTATTACAGAACATTTCCAAGCGGCGACAGAAACGGGTGGAGCAAGCTATATTTCTTCCAAGTTTAATGAATGTTATTACAAACTGAAGTTTGTTGTGAAGAATTGCTTTAGAAAGATTGGTTTAAATGTCTATCTAAAGAAGTGATAGCCATAGATTGATAATTTTTTGAAAACGATTATATTATATTAAAGCAGATGAAGATCAAAGTTGGGATTGATGCGAAATGGTATTTTGATGGCCCACCTAGCGGAAAGGTGGTTGTTAGAAATTTGGTTGATGAATTAATTAAAATTAACAATAATCATATTGAACTTTTTCTTATTGTCAGCAGTAAAAATATAGATCAAGCTGAAGAATTGTTTAGAGGCAAAGCCAAACTTATCCCTGTATATGCTAAGCCAAATTTACTTTCCAATTTGATAATTGTTCCATTTGTGGTTAAAAAGTATAACTTGAATTTTATACTATATCAAAACTTTGCAAATTATGGGAAAAGTAAATGGAAAAAAATAGCATTTGTTCACGATGTACTTTTTTTAGATTACCCCCAGTTTTACAGCCCTGTTGAGTTATTGTACTATAAGCCAATGAGTCTGTTAGCGAAACGTTCAGATTATGTAATCACTATTTCTAACTCAGAGAAAACGAGGATCTTAAAACATCATATTGCTGAAGACCAAAATACGGCTGTGGTATATCATGGAGTAAATGATAATTTTATGCCGCTAGACAAATATAACGTAGAAAGTATAAGATCAATAAAAAAGAGATATAATTTGCCAGATAAATTCGTTCTATACGTTGGGCGAATCAATATTAGAAAAAACTTATTGAATTTGATTAGAGCCTTTATACATATAGACGAATCTGTAAAACTTTTAATTGTTGGAGAAAGAGAGTTTAAAAATGAGGATATAGAAAAATGTATTCTAGACAATAACTTATTGGATAGGATTTCTTTTTCTGGTTATGTCCCACAAGCAGATCTTCCTCTTATTTATGCTCTTGCAAAGGTATTTTGCTTCCCGTCCTACGCCGAGGGTTTTGGTATGCCTCCACTGGAAGCTATGAAATGTAGAGTTCCAGTTGTTGTTTCGGATAGAACATCATTGCCAGAAGTTTGTGGTGATGGAGCTGTTTACATAGATCCTGACGATCCAATGGATATTGCAATGAAAACCAATACGTTGTTGCAAGATGAAAAATATTATAATTTAATGGCTGGCAGGGCGTTAGCACATGCAAATCATTTTACTTGGCAAAAGTCCGCGGAGAATATTTTAAAATTTATAATGGAAAAAAGCTAATGATCGAAAAGATTATACGGAAGCTAAAAAAAGACCCTAATTACAGATGGGAAAGTAAATATACTGTAAGGGATATAATTGTGGTTTCTTTTGAAAGGTTGAAACAGATGCTTAGAGGAGGTTATAGAAGATTTTTTTTTAAACGGACAAAAGGCCTATTATTTATAGGTCAGGGAGTTAAAATAAAACATGCATATAAGGTTTCCGCTGGAGACAATCTAATCCTCGATGATCGGGTCTATATTAATGCAATTTCTTTAGAAGGGATCAATATAGGTAATAATGTTTCAATTGGAAGAAATTCTGTTTTAATGGGATCACATGTCATTGCCCACCAAGGGATTGGCATAAAGATTGGCGATGGTACTGGCATTAATGCTTTTGCATACTTAGCAGGCCAAGGTGGGATAGATATTGGTGAAAATGTGATTATTGGCCCATATGTTAAAATTTTTTCTGAAAATCATAACTTTTCTGATGATACTGAGTTGATTAAAAATCAAGGCGTTACACGGTCTGAAGTACGGATTGAAAGCAATTGTTGGATAGGCTCTGGTGTAACAATTTTAGCTGGTGTAACTATTGGTTCCGGCACTGTCGTAGCCGCAGGAAGTGTTGTAACCAAATCTTTTCCAGGAAAAGTAATAATAGGAGGGATTCCCGCCAAAATAATAAAAAATAGAGGGGCCTAGGTTATAATGATTTAAAAAAAAACGCATTTTATTCAAATTAGCATTGCAATTGCATTTACCTGAAGTAAAAATATGAATTTTAATAAAAATACCTATGTTCTTATTATGGCGGGGGGAGTTGGTTCTCGATTTTGGCCCAAAAGTCGTAACCATTTCCCAAAACAGTTTATTGATATTTTAGGAATTGGCAAATCTCTGTTACAACTCACCTATGAACGTTTTTTAAAGATATGTCCAAATGATCAGATTTACATATTGACGAATGAAGGTTATTTTGATTTGGTTACCGAACAGTTGCCAGCCATCTTGCAGCGGAATATCTTGTTGGAGCCAAGCCGGAATAATACGGCGCCTTGTATTGCATATGCTACTTATAAGATTTCGAAACTAAATCCAAAGGCAAATATTGTTGTTGCACCTTCCGATCACTTGATTTTAAAGGAAGAGGTGTTTTTGGAGAAGATTGAAGGGGCATTGGATTTCAGTTCGAAAAATAATGCCTTATTGACCCTAGGCATTACACCGACGAGACCAGATACGGGCTATGGTTACATTAAGTATCAAGATTTGAGTATCGAGAATCAAGGTGTACCAGATGAAATTAAAAAAGTAAATGCCTTTATGGAGAAACCTATTTTGACTAAAGCTGAGGAATATTTAAAAAGTGGCGATTGTGTTTGGAATGCAGGCATATTTATCTGGTCAGCAAGTTCGTTGAAGAAAGCATTTGAAAAGCATGCTCCGGAAATTACTACAGTATTTGAAAGCGGTTTGCTCTTTTATAATACAGTTGATGAAGCCAAATTTATTACCGAAAATTATCCATTAAGCCCTAATATTTCTATTGATTATGCGATACTGGAAAAAGCAGATAATGTATACACTATACCTGCTGATATTGGCTGGTCGGACTTAGGCACCTGGGCATCTTTACACGCGGTTGGCGAAAAAGATGCTGCTAACAACATGGTAAACTTAGAAAAGATTAATTTGAAAGATACGAACAATTGCATTATACACTTACCCAATGACAAAGCAGCGGTAATAAGAGGATTAGATAACTACATTGTTGTTGATGATGGTGATGTGCTTTTGATTTATCCAAAATCGGAAGAACAAGAAATTAAGCAAGTGGCTAAGGATATGGTTAACGATCACGGGAGTAAATATGCTTAGCACTTATAAGATATCGAGAAATAGGTAGTTTCTCGTTTATTATAGTCTTTTTTAGGGTTTAAATTAGACGTATTAATCAACTATTTGCGTGGATGAAGACACTTTTTGTTTCTGCAATCTTTTTTGCTTTACATAATATGAATATTAACTTTTGTTATAATTGTTAAAACAAAAGGACGAGAATATGTTTAAATTTTCTTACTAAACCTGTGAAAGCGAAATAGATGTTGATCTTGAAATTTATTTTATATGCTCGTTAATAACCGTACAGTGGAATAGGTAACAACTCGTGCATAGTTAACAGAAGTAGTAGGCTAAGTGTCTATCGATATAAAGGAAGTATAATATACAATGAATATAGGAATTATTGGAACAAGAGGAATACCAAATCACTATGGCGGATTTGAGCAGTTTGCGGAATATCTCTCTATTGGACTTACCAAGAGAGGACATGCCGTTAGTGTTTACAATTCTCATAAACATCCATTTCAAGAAAGGACTTGGAATGGAGTTGAATTGATTCATCGCTATGATCCGGAAGATAAAATTGGGACAATAGGACAGTTTATATACGATTTTAATTGTATACTAGACAGTAGAATTAGAAAATTTGATATCATACTACAACTTGGTTACACCAGTAGCTCTATTTGGGGTTGGCTTTTGCCTCGTAGGACATCAATAATCACAACAAATGTAGATGGACTGGAGTGGAAAAGAACCAAATTTTCTCCAAAGGTTAAAAAATTTCTTAAATATGCTGAAAAATTAGGTATTAAGTTTAGTGATTATTTGATATCTGATTCAATTGGGATTCAAGACTACTTAAGAGAAACATATAGCAAAAATTCCCTCTATATACCTTATGGGGCAGACATTTTTAAAATCCCAAATGAAGAGTTAATTATAAAATATGATGTTAAACCGTTTGAATATAATATGTTAATTGCAAGGTTGGAACCTGAGAACAGTATTGAGATAATTTTAGATGGTGTGGTGATGGCCAATCAGTCTAGCAAATTTTTGGTAGTTGGAAAACACAATACTAAGTTTGGAACTTACTTAAAAGATAAATTTAAACATTTTAAAAATATCTGTTTTGTTGGAGGGATTTACGACATTAATATTTTAAATAACCTAAGGCATTTTTCTAACTTATATTTCCATGGTCATACTGTGGGGGGAACAAACCCTTCATTACTTGAAGCTATGGCTTCTCAATCACTAGTTGTCGCAAACCAAAACATTTTCAACGAATCGATTTTAGGTGCCGATGCATTTTACTTTAGAAACCAAAATGATGTTTGCGATGTACTGAGAAAGGTTAAAAAGCAAGATAATTTGAATTTAATAACTAGGAACGAATTTAAAATCAATGAAACATTCTCCTGGGATAATATTATAAGTCAATATGAAGCCCATTTTATAGATATTTATAATGCTAAGAAAAAAGTGTCTTAATATTTGACCACGTCAATAATTGTCATAAATATTAAAATGATTCCTATCTATAAGCAAATTATTGTCTCAGTTAAGATCCCTAAGAGAGGAATGGTACGACAAATAATCTGTCCTTGCCAATTAAAGGATTTGGTTCTATAGATAAGTATTTCAAAGAAGAGAATACAATTTCTATGAATCTACAGAAAAGTTGAATTAGTCGACTATTTATTAGCTCATAAATATTCTTCTTTATAATGCTTATTATTAAGTTTATATTGTAAAAAAATATTGGTTTTTAATTTGTTAATGTTTATTTAACTTTGCGTTCAGGTTTTAGGCATTAATTTTGTTCATTACGATTCACTTAAAACAAAAACAGAGGATAAATGTTTAAGTCTTCCCTTTAAGCCTATGCAAACACGTTACTTATTTATACTTAAATATATTTTACCAATAACTGACCTGATTATGGTCAATATTGTGTACTTTTTTGCCTACGAATTTACCGCTTATATGGGTAAAGCCGTAAGTTCTGAATTACAATGGCATTATATCGTGGTGTGTAATCTGATCTGGATTGTGAGCACTACAAGTTTTGGACTTTATAGCGAATATGGGTCGCGTAGGATTGAGCGAATCTATCGCGGAACTTGGAAAAGTGTGGTTTTACATGCAGTGTTGTTTTCTATTTACCTTTTCTTTTCTAAACAAAATGATTTCTCGAGATCTTTTCTGGTGATTTTTTATGGTATGCTGGCCATTCTATTTTTAGTGAACCGTTTTATTGGGACCTCGTTTCAGTTTTTACTATTTAATCATTTACGAGGTGTTAAATCTGTAGCCATTATGGGGAATAATCCTACAGGTTTGCAATTGGCCAGTTATTTTGAGAAACAACGTTATATCGAATTTCATGGGTTTATCAATGATATGCCAGAAGATTACCTAGATCGGAATGGTCAAATTTCTGATGTTGTAGGCCGTCAATTTAAAATGGCGGTTGATAAAGGGATTAAAGATATTTATGTGACCATCGCTCCAGAAAGGATGGCTGATATGGCATTATTAACAGAAGAGGCAGAACGTCAATGTGTGCGCTTAAAGTTTATTCCGGATATTAGTGGCGCCTTATTGTCACCTTATACGGTAAGTTATTTGGGTAACGAATTTCCAGTAATTTCATTACGCTCTGAGCCTTTAGAGAAAATACACAACCGATTTAAGAAACGTGCAATTGATGTGGTATTTAGTGGCCTGGTTATTCTATTCGTGCTAAGTTGGTTATATCCCATTATTGCTTTGTTAATTAAAATGCAAAGTAAAGGCCCAGTACTATTTAAGCAATTGAGAAGTGGCCGGGACGATGAGCCTTTCTGGTGTTTTAAATTTAGAAGCATGCGCATGAATGCTGACAGTGATAAACGGCAGGCGAGTAAAAATGATGATCGTATTACATCGATAGGTAAATTCCTTAGGAGATCAAGCTTAGATGAGCTGCCACAATTCTTTAATGTATTTATGGGGCACATGAGTGTGGTGGGGCCCCGACCACATATGTTGAGCCATACCGAACAGTACAAAGGTATTGTAGATCAATTTATGGTTCGCCACTTTTTAAAACCAGGTATTACAGGTTGGGCACAAGTAAACGGTTACCGTGGTGAAACGAAGGAAGATTACAAAATGGTAAAGCGGGTAGAACACGATATTTGGTACTTGGAAAACTGGAGTGCTATGCTGGATGTTAAGATTATTTTTATGACCGTGATTAATATGGCCAAAGGTGAAGAGAATGCATTTTAAATAAATATAAAGAAAGCCCTAAAGGGCTTTTTCTTTTATCGAAGTTTGGAGAGGATCGTTAATTTCATAATTAATAACGTTCTTTGCCGTTTGAATTAAAAATTTACCAAATGAAGAAAATCTTATTACTGCTGTTTTTAGTCGTTTCCGTTCACAAATTAAAAGCTCAAGCCGTTTATCAACCTTACTCTTATCAATTCTACCAGAAGCTGAGTAGCGAGATTTATAATCCAAATACACGGATTCACAGCTCTTTAAAACCTTTTTTTATTGATGATAGTTTATTGCGAGATAGAAGTAGGTTGTTGTTAAGCATCGGAACAGACTCAACTAGAAAATCGTGGGTATCGAGAAAATTATTTCAGGAACATTTACTAGACATACAGAAAGAAGATTTTACAGTATATGCTGATTTTTTGCCAGATTTTCAGATCGGTAGGGATTTTTCGGGCAAACAAAATGTTTGGTTAAATACACGGGGTTATCAGGTTGGTGGAACAGTTGGAAAAAAATTCTCCTTTTACACCAGTGGCTTTGAAAATCAGGGACAATTCTCTAAATATTATAATGATTATGTGAAAACTAGTGGCGTAGTTCCAGGGCAATCTTTTAACCGCGCTTATGGTTTTAATGGAGGCAAAACTTCTTTAGATTGGTCTTACGTAACTGCTACTATATCTTATACTCCTATAAAATATTTGAATATTACGGCGGGTTATGATAAAACCTTTATCGGTGATGGGTACCGGTCATTATTATTATCCGATTTTTCTTCTCCGGCGCCCTTTTTAAAACTTACAGGAAATTTAGGTAATGTACAGTATATGGCTATGTGGACTTCAATGCAGGATCCGGGTGCGACCAAACTATCTTACGATGCCGGTAACCGTAAAAAAGGAGGGATTTTTCATTACCTCGATTGGAACGTCAACAATAAATTATCGATTGGATTTTTCGACTCTATTATTTGGGCACAAACAGATGATGCTGGAAATAGAAGAGGATTTGATTGGGGCTATGCAAATCCCATCATCTTCTTAAGGCCCGTAGAAGCTTCTAGTGGCTCTCCAGACAATGCTCTGCTGGGTTTTACTGGTAAATATAAATTTGCGAAGGAACTGGTTGCCTATGGACAATTTTCGCTGGATGAATTTGAAGCTAAAAGTTTCTTTTCCAGCTCTGGCAGTTCCAGAAATAAATATGGTTGGCAATTGGGATTGAGAGGCGCGGATGTATTTCATGTTGAAGGATTAAACTATTTATTGGAATACAATACAGCTAAACCCTACACATTTTCTTCCAGAACCCGTATTGGCAATTACGCCAACTATAATGAGCCTCTAGCACATCCTTTTGGTGCTAACTTTAGAGAGCTTGTTAGTTTATTAAACTATTCTTACAAACGTTTTGATTTTAGCGGCGAACTGATGTATGCTAAGTATGGTCTGGATATCGCTGGGCAGAACTATGGTAAGAATATTTTCGAGCCATATACTGACGCGGTACAGCCTATTGGGAATTACACCACTCAAGGGATTCGCACAGACCTTTTTTATGCTGAAGGAAAAGTAGCTTATGTAGTTAATCCGAAATACAACCTACGCTTAGAACTAGGTGGTGTGGTTAGGAGAGAAAGTAACAATTTAGGTAAAAATACTACCGGATTGATTACTTTCGGTTTACGGAGTTCGTTCAGGAATTTGTATTCTGATTTTTAATAAACTACATGATATAAAAAGAGCCTCAGTTATTTGTTAGCTGAGGCTTTTTTGTTAATTAACCTGAGTTCGATTAATATTTGAATATAGTTGGTGTTTTACAGCCGCTTCACCTCACGCGATAGTCATGCTGAATTTATTTCAGCATCTTTCCTGCTATTAAGACCCTGAAATGAATTCAGGGTGACGACACTAATACTTAAAAACCCCCTCAGAATGACAAGTAATACGACAAGTTTCTACCCTGCCATACTATCGGTTGTTCTTTTGATGGCAACTTTTCTTACTGCCGCTACAATTGCGTTTTTATCATAACCGCATTCGGCCCAAAGCTCGGCCTGTTCGCCATGTTCGATAAACTGATCTGGAATACCTAAACGGATTACATTTGCGCTATAACCATGATCGGCCATAAATTCTAATATTGCAGAACCTACTCCTCCAGGTAATGAACCATCTTCTACGGTGATTACATGTTTATACTTAGCAAATACTTCATGTAGTAATTGCTCATCTAAAGGCTTTACAAAACGTAAATCGTAGTGGGCAGGATAAAAACCTTCGCTGTTTAACTCGGCTCGTGCCTCAACGGCAAAGTTACCCACGTGACCAATAGTTAATAGGGCTACATCTTCACCATCACAGATCTTACGTCCTTTGCCAATTTCTAATGCTTTGAATGGTCGTTTCCAATCGGGCATTACACCATTACCACGAGGATAACGGATTACAAACGGCCCCACATTTTCTTGTTGGGCAGTAAACATCAGGTTACGCAATTCTTCTTCGTTCATTGGAGAAGAGATCACTAAATTCGGGATACAACGCATGTAAGCAATATCATATGCGCCATGGTGTGTCGCACCATCAGCACCTGCTAAGCCTGCCCTATCCAAACAAAATACTACGTTCAATTTTTGAATGGCTACATCATGAATCACCTGATCGTAGGCCCTTTGCATAAAGCTTGAATAAATATTGCAAAACGGAACCAATCCTTGAGTGGCCAGGCCAGCCGAGAAAGTCACGGCATGTTGCTCTGCGATACCTACATCGAATGCACGTTTTGGCATCGCTTTCATCATAATATTTAACGATGATCCTGATGGCATAGCAGGTGTAATACCTACAATTTTATCGTTCGCCTCAGCCAGCTCGACCATGGTATGTCCGAAAACATCCTGGTATTTTGGTGGTTGTGGCTTGTCTGGAATACTTTTTTTGATTTCGCCGGTAATCTTATCGAAAAGACCTGGAGCATGCCACTTGGTCTGATCTTTTTCTGCCAGTGCAAAACCTTTACCTTTTACGGTAATACAGTGTAAAAGCTTAGGGCCAGGAATAGCAGATAAATCTTTTATGGTCTGCGCTAAACGTTTTACATCGTGCCCGTCAACAGGACCGAAATACCTAAAGTTTAAAGCTTCAAATAAATTACTTTGTTTAAGTAAGGTTCCTTTAATGCTTTTCTCAATTTTCTTAACGTACTTATGTGCGTTAGGGCCTAGTTTAGAAAGCCCTGCGAGTACATGAGAAATATCATCACGGAAACGGTTGTACGATTTTGAAATGGTGATGCTGGTTAAATATTCCTTAAGTGCACCCACATTCGGATCGATAGACATGCAGTTATCATTCAGGATTACCAGCACATTGCTGTTTTCGATCCCTGCATGGTTTAATCCTTCAAAAGCTAAACCAGCTGTCATGGCGCCATCACCGATAACAGCCACATGCTGTCTGTCTGTTTCGCCTTTTAATTGCGAAGCCACCGCCATACCCAAAGCGGCCGAAATGGAAGTAGAAGAATGGCCTACACCAAAGGTATCATACTCACTTTCCGAAATTTTTGGGAAACCGCTAATACCGCCGTATACACGATTGGTATGGAATAAATCCCTACGGCCGGTTAATATTTTATGTCCGTATGCCTGGTGGCCTACATCCCAAACCAACTTATCGTAAGGGGTATTTAATGCATAGTGTAAGGCTACTGTTAATTCAACAACACCTAAACTGGCGCCAAAATGGCCACCGTTAACACTAACAACATCAATGATATACTGTCGTAATTCCTGGCTTATTTGTTCTAAGTCAGAATCGCTATATTGCTTTAAATCAGCGGGATAGTTGATTTTAGATAATAGGGGGCCAGCTTTTACTTGCATTCGAAATTTATGGTAAAAAACAAGATACAAAGTAAGGCAAATTTGTTTTAATATAGAAGAGAAAAATAGTGGTTTATTATTGAGCGTTAAGCGGTTGGCGGTGAGGGCTTAGCGGATGCAGGTTAAGGGGTAGGGTTTAACGGTTAAGATTGTTTGGGACTAAAAATTTTCATTATGTTTGTCTCTTCACATGCAGGCAGAGAATTTTGAAATAAAACTTCCGGTATTCGAAGGGCCCTTCGATTTGTTGCTGTTCTTTATAGAGCGGGATGAACTTAATATCCAGGATGTGGAGATTGCCAAAATCACCAACGACTTTTTGGCCTATATCCATCAGCTCCTAGCTTTAAATGTAGAAGTTGCCAGCGAATTTATCTTAGTGGCTGCAACGTTGATGCGCATTAAATCTAAAATGCTTTTGCCAAGGATTGAGGTTGATGAAGCCGGAAATGAAATTAATGCTGAACAAGACCTTATTGCAAGGCTTATCGCCTATAAGCAGTTTAAATCTGCAGCAGAAGAAATGAAAGTTTTTGAAGAGGAACGGTTTAAACAAGATCAGCGGGGTAATATTGCATATGATTTAACCCTGGCCGCTGCATCTTCCAGTCATCAGGATGAACTTTTATCATTGGATCTCTATAAACTTTTAACCGTTTACCACCGAACGATGCAGAAATATGAGCTGCGCAGCGAAGAGGTTAAACACACCGTGGTACAATATCCTTACACTATCGAGCAGCAAAAACACTTTATTGCGAATTTGCTCGATATCAATAAACAGATCGATTTTGCTTTAGTGCTTAAAAATTCGGATAATAAAGTGCATTTCGTTTATAATTTCCTGGCTATTTTAGAAATGTTGCAGCAACAAATCATAGAGATAACCATTGGGAGCGGCTTTAACAACTTTAATGTGAAAGCATTATCCTAATACGGCCTAAATTAAATTTGAATTTCTTACTTTTGCAAAAAAAATACAAACCTCATATAATGATGACACGCGACAACCAAATTTTTGAACTTATTGATAAGGAGTTAAACCGCCAAGAGCATGGTTTAGAGCTTATTGCATCAGAAAACTTTGTAAGCAAGCAGGTAATGGAAGCTGCCGGATCGGTACTAACCAATAAATATGCTGAAGGCTTACCAGGAAAACGTTACTATGGCGGTTGCCAGGTAGTGGATGTAGTAGAGCAAATTGCTATCGATAGAGCAAAAGAGTTGTTCGGTGCAGCATGGGTAAACGTTCAGCCGCACTCTGGCGCACAAGCTAACGCAGCAGTAATGCTTGCCGTTTTGCAGCCAGGCGATAAAATATTGGGATTTGATCTTTCTCATGGAGGTCACTTAACGCATGGCTCGCCTGTTAACTTTTCGGGTAAACTATATCAGCCTTTATTTTATGGGGTAGAAAAAGAAACCGGATTAATTGACTATAAAAAATTAGAAGAAGTTGCTTTAGCCGAAAAACCTAAATTAATTATCTGCGGTGCATCTGCTTATTCCCGCGAGTGGGATTACGCTTTTATCCGTGCAGTAGCTGATAAAATCGGTGCTTTGGTTTTGGCCGATATTTCTCACCCTGCAGGTTTAATCGCAAAAGGATTGTTGGCTAACCCACTTCCACATTGCCATATTGTAACCACTACAACCCACAAAACTTTACGTGGCCCACGTGGGGGTATGATTATGATGGGACAGGATTTCGAAAATCCATGGGGATTAAAAACACCTAAAGGTGAAACCCGTTTAATGAGTAACCTGCTCGATATGGCGGTTTTCCCTGGTACACAAGGTGGTCCGTTAGAGCATATTATTGCGGCTAAAGCAATTGCTTTTGGCGAAGCTTTAAGCGAGGAGTACGGAACGTACATTAAACAAGTTGCAGCTAATGCACAGGCAATGGCCAAAGCATTTGTAGCTAAAGGATATGGCATTATTTCTGGTGGCACAGATAACCACTTGATGCTGATCGATCTTCGAAATAAAAATATTACTGGTAAAGTAGCTGAAAATGCTTTAGAGAAAGCAGAAATTACAGTGAACAAAAACATGGTTCCTTTCGATGATAAATCGCCATTTGTAACTTCAGGTATCCGTGTAGGTACTGCCGCAATTACTACCCGCGGTTTAAAAGAGACTGAAATGCAGAAGATTGTAGATTTAATCGACCAGGTTTTAACCAATCCGGAAGATGAAGCTAACCTAAATAGTGTAAAAGCTGAGGTGATTAAGTTGGTAAGTGCTTTCCCATTATATAAATAAAATTATACACTCACTCGGCTAGAGTGGCAATAAGACAAGCAGTTACATTAATTTGTAACTGCTTTTTTTTGTGAAGTAAGTTTTTCGCCCTAATGATGCAAAACAAACGTTTGTTTTATATATTTGACCAATAAAATGATGTAACTTATGTGTGGAATAGTAGGCTATATTGGCTACAGAGAAGCCTGGCCAATTGTATTGAAAGGTCTTAAAAGATTAGAATACCGGGGTTATGATAGTGCTGGTATTGCACTGATGAACGATAGTGGTCAGCATATTTATAAAAAGGCTGGAAAAGTAGCTGTTTTAGAAGAATATGCAGAAGACAAAGATAAGTGTGGTACAATTGGTATGGGACATACGCGATGGGCAACTCATGGCGTGCCTTCCGATCGAAACTCTCATCCCCACACATCAAATGGCGGGAAGCTGTCTATTATCCATAATGGAATTATCGAAAACTACGCCACCTTAAAAGAAGAATTGACTAGTCGTGGCCACGAGTTTAAAAGCGATACGGATACAGAGGTATTAATTCACCTGATTGAAGAAATCCAGGAAATTGAAAATATTGATCTTTTAGAAGCAGTTCGTTTGGCTTTGCAGGAAGTGAACGGTGCCTACGCCATCGTGATTATGGATAAAGAACACCCTGATCGTTTAATTGCTGCGAGGAAAGGAAGTCCGATGGTAATTGGCGTTGGAGCAGGAGAATATTTTATTGCCTCTGATGCTACCCCGATTATTGAGTATACTAAAACCGTAATTTATTTAAAGGATGGCGAAATCGCCCTGATTACCAAAAATGACCTTTTAGTTAAACAATTGGATAACGTAGTGCAAACCCCTTTAATTCAAGAGCTACAGCTAAAACTAGAGATGTTGGAGAAGGGTGGCTTTGATCACTTTATGCTTAAAGAAATTTATGAGCAGCCACGTTCAATTAAAGATTGTATGCGTGGACGTATTTATCCTGAAGAAGGAAAAGTTCAGCTTGGCGGGATCAAAGAATTTGCAGAGAAATTAAAAAATATAGACCGGATCATTATTGTGGCCTGCGGAACATCGTGGCATGCAGGTTTGGTTGGCGAATACCTGATCGAAGAATATGCCCGTATACCTGTAGAGGTGGAGTATGCTTCAGAATTCAGGTATAGAAATCCAATTATCACCGAAAAAGATGTGGTAATTGCCATTTCACAATCCGGCGAAACTGCTGATACCATGGCGGCCATCGAGATGGCTAAAGAACGTGGAGCAACTATTTTTGGGATCTGTAATGTTGCGGGGGCTTCCATCCCGCGTTTAACCCATGCCGGCGTTTACACCCATGCTGGTCCAGAAATTGGCGTAGCTTCAACAAAAGCATTTACTGCCCAGGTAACGGTTCTAACCTTGATGGCCTTTTACATGGCGCAGCAAAAAGGAACCATTACCACCTCAAAATTAATCGAGCTTTTAACCGAACTGGACCATATCCCTGAAAAAATTCAGGTTGCTTTAGAATCGAACGATCTGATCAAAGAAGTTGCAGAAAAGATCAAAGATTCTACCAACTGTTTGTTCTTGGGAAGAGGTAGTGGTTTCCCTGTGGCCTTAGAAGGTGCCTTAAAGCTTAAGGAAATTTCTTACATCCATGCAGAGGGTTATCCTGCAGCAGAAATGAAGCATGGGCCTATCGCTTTAATTGATGAAGAAATGCCGGTGGTTTTTATTGCTACGCAGAATTCATCATACGAAAAAGTGATCAGCAATATACAAGAAGTAAAAGCAAGAAAAGGTAAAGTGATTGCGATTGTAACCCAGGGAGACACGGAGGTGAAGAAAATGGCCGATTACTGTATCGAAATTCCTGATGCTAATGAAGCCTTTTTACCACTTATAGCAACTATTCCACTTCAGTTATTATCGTATCATATTGCAGTGATGCGTGGTTGTAATGTAGATCAGCCTAGAAACTTAGCTAAATCGGTAACTGTAGAATAATTTTATAACAAACAAATAACCTGAATTCGATAATTAAATACTGATTGATATCTAAACTCAGTTTTGGGTTAAATCGGTCGTCACCCTGAATTTATTTCAGGGTCTTTCCTGCCAAAAAGGATGCTGAAACAAGTTCAGCATGACGATGAGATTAGGAATAAACCTTGTCTGATAGTTATTTTTACAATTTAATAATCGAACTCAGGTAAATAGATAAAGCTTTGCATTAATTTGTAGCCACTTTTTTGGTTATAGGCGTATTCAAATAATTTATATATTTTGATATTGATGAATTAAAACGGCAGGGGGGAAAGCGGGGCTGCAGGCTGCCATAGGTACCAATGCTAAATTCTAAAGAAATAAATCTTGTTGGAGATTAAAGCGATGTTAAAAAAAATAGCTTAAAAATTTAGTGGCAACCCTATAATCTTAAAATCTTGGTAAAAGTAAAGGGCCGATATTCTTAGAAGAAATATCGACCCTTACCATCTAAATTAACGCTCTCGAATATATAAACGGAAATTATCGCCGTTTTGTTTTGAGAAAATAAAAAAAAATAAATTATTTCTCGTAACTGCCTAAGGTTGAGGGATAAATTCTTGCATTTCCTTTCGCATCCTGATTAAGGTAATTAAAGAAATACGGATCAGTACTTAAATCAGCTCCCTTTTTTCTGACGATGCTACCGGGAGATACTCGAAAATCTTCTAGATCTTGATTAATGAAAAGAGGATCGGTATTTAAAATGTTGCCATTGTTGCTGTAAGCGCTGTTGGTAGATCGGATTAAATTGCTCCATAAATTGAATTGCACTATTGCAGACGTTTTCTTTTGGATATCCAATTCATTCGTTAAACTCCCCCATATGATATTATTGGTTAAATCTACCTGAAGTTTGTTATAAGCATTTGCCGATAAATAATCTGAAAAACTCAGAGAGGCAGTTTTACGCGGGAAATTTGAGTTGTAACCAGCAAAAGTATTCTGTTTTAAGTTGTAATTCCCTCCCCCTACTGCATATATTAAGTAATTTCCGCAGTTATACATCACATTATTAAATGCAAGCAGTTCCGAGTGGTAGCCAATGTAAGCCGCCACCTGCATGTTTTTAATTATACTGTTGCTTAAAATTAATTTGGGGTTGTTGTTAATGGCCAAAGAATCGGAGGTAATGCCAACAGATGCATTTTTGATGATCGCATTTTTAATAAGTCCACATCCAGTCCGTTTTAAGAAAATCCCTTTCCATTGCCCAGGCTCATCACTATATATGTATTCCAGCCTATCGCTACAAAATAGTACAGGTTCAGCAAGGCTGCCATTAACCACTAGATTCCCTTCTATGTTTAAATTTGCATCCTTGTGAAAATAAATTTTAGTTCCAGGTTGGATCGTTAGTGAGCCCCCGCTCTTAACAGTTAACGATCCATTAATAATGTAGGGTAGAGCTTTTGTCCAGATGGTATTGGCATTAATTGTCGATTCGTTAACAAATACAGCATTCTGTCCATAAGCTAAAAGCTGAATTACCTGTTTATTCCCATTTGTATTTAATATGATAGAATCTTGAACCAGAAAGGGCAGGTTAGTTGAATTTGGATTGATCGAAACTTTGACAAAGAGGTTTATAGAATCCCGGCCGTTTATAATGAGATCATTTTTGCTCTGCGTTTGCTCCCCGTTAATGTTAATGCTAAAAGCCGAAGTATTGCCACCTGATAATCTGATTTCGGAAACTTTAACCGCATCATTATTTTTGTTGACAATCTTTATTCTTTTAGTTGTTGATCCTACTGAAGTAAAGATGGTATCAAATAATACTTCTTTATTAGAGATGTTTAGTTTAGCATTCATATCTGTGGTTATACGCTCCCCTTTCCGGCAAGCTGAACCAATGAATAAAATTAAAAGCACTAAACCAATATTTAAACGCATAAATCAAACTTAGAAAAATGTTTGGCTACTTACAATAGCGCTTAAACCGTGTAACAGTAATTATTCTGCAAAGGCAAGCGCTGCAATGCTCACTTTTGCCGCCCCAATAGCTAAGAGTGTATTGGCGCAGGCTTCAAGCGTTGCCCCAGTGGTAATTACATCGTCAACCAGTAAAATATGTTTACCAATTATATCTTCAGCAGAATTTACCTGAAAAACATCTTTCATATTTTCATACCGGTTATACCTGCTTTTTTTAGTTTGACTCTCCGTTGAAGTAGTCCGGATAAGGTGATCTTCACTAATATCTATTCCCATTTGTGTTGCAATTCCTTTTGCAATAAAGCTACTTTGGTTATAACCCCTAATCTTATATTTTTTACGATGTAAAGGAACTGGGATAACCATGTTGATATCTTGATAAAGAATTCCGGTTTTTAGCCGTTCTCCTAGCATATTGCCTAATAGTACCCCAACATCGGTTCTGCCATTATATTTTAAGTTATGGATTAAGTTTTGAACCTTCGCTCCTTTTCTAAAATACAACATGGCCATTGCAGCATTAAGTGGTAAGCGGCCCCATAACTGCTTGGCAACCCTATTATCTGCATGTTGGTGATAATCGGTAAAAGGAAGGTCGTATAGGCATTTTAAACAAATCAACTCTTCGTGGCGAAACAAAGAATTGCCACATGCATTACATAGATTTGGAAATAGTAATCCAAATAAGTCAGAAGTCCATTGTTTAACCAAAAGCATCTAACTAATTTATAAAATATTTTTGATTTCCGAAGTTTAAGAGGCCAAGGCGATGGAAAGGGCTTCGGAACACTAGAGATTGAATTTTTAATCTTTTTTAGCAAAGCAGGTTCTTACTACTATATAGGTATGATTTCAGTAAATAACTTCCGAGGTTTAAAAGAGCGGGGTGTAAGGATAACTTCGGAAGTTTGCCTAGTGGTATATTGTTTGTGATTTTTAGGAAAGCAGGTTCAGTACTACTATGAGGGTTTGTTCCCGCTTTTCATTGCAAGTCCTCGCTGCGCTGTGGGCTTTCCATTGCAATCGGGTTTATTCTGCAGGGTCTTCCGAAGTTTCGGAGGGCCAAAGCTCAGGAAAAACTTCGGAAGTCTAAGGGCAGGGGAGTGCATAAACATTATTTGTTCCAGAAAGTTTTGCCCACTGCAACATTTTTTCTGTCTGAAAACCATGTGGTTAACAGAATCCTTTCGTTGATCCGTAAAAAAGCTTTGCGTTAGTGTTAATTTTTTCTACTTTTGCATCCCGCTTCGGAGGAAGGGTTTTGAATGAAAGGATGGCGCAGGGGATAATGAGAGCGGGATTTATTTTAAAATAAATGTTGCGGAAGAGGAAAAGATTGCTACCTTTGCAGCCCGTTCGGGAATGACGGAAAGCTGGTTAACATCAGCGTATTGAAAAGAGGGGAATAGGAAAAAGAGGGGGTTAAAAAAATAAAATTTATTTTATTTGTGATTCCGGAAAAGATCCTTACCTTTGCACTCCCAACGATAAGGAAGGGTAAAAGAATCGGAACGGCGGATGTCGGGAAGATAGAAAAAAAAGATTGAGATAAACAGAAACACAGGAGAGAGGAAGAAGACTTTCCGCAACTGAAGTTTAACGATATATAAGTGATCGGCCGCGAGGTTTACCAGATCAACAAGTTCTT
>NZ_JBFTSB010000009.1:0-232710 GCF_056399805.1 Pedobacter sp. 01N310 | reverse complement strand
ACTGATTTTAAGGATGTTCTCACTTGTTAAGAGAGGAGAAATGTATGTCGAGAATTATAGGAGAGCGTCATAAAAGCTAAGAAAAACTCCCAAAAAAAGAGTTTTTCTTAAAATAAATTTGCAATTGTGGTAAACCTAGAATACGACCGAAGCAAAGCGGAGCGGAGAGATCTTTGAACTATGTTACTGAAAAGTTTAAAGATTTCTCCATTACGCTACCGATGAAAAATCGGTAAGCTTCAGTCGAAATGACGATATTATTTCTCTTAAATTCACCTGTCATTAATATTGATTTTTATACAATAAATTATCCCCTAGGATGACAAATCTATATTTATGATACAACCTCTTTGTTTTCAGCTTAAAAATTTAATATCACTCTTAACAGCTGAAATAGCAACAGAGATTAACGGTTCTTATTATTAATCAAATCAGTGGCTTTTCCGTTTTTGGCGTCAATGGGTTTACCATTCTGAAGGTAAATTAAGCCGTTTCTATATACAGCCAAACTAGATTTCCCTCCAGCTAAATAGTTGCCTGGAACAGGAATATCTCCTTCTTGTCCAAATTTCACCGGTTCTTTAAAGCGGTCGATAATCCATTCGTTTGTTGAAGGTCTGAAAACAGCCATCTCTGCCCTACCATCGCCGTCATAATCTGCAGGTACCGGAATATCGCCCGGTGTATGCTTAACCTGCAAAGGAATATTACCGAGACTGGTTTGCCATAAAGAGTTGTCTTTACGAAATATGCCTACATCCAATATCCCATCTCCATCATAATCTGCAGGAACAGGGACACCATTTTTATGTCCGAATTTCACACTATCCAGTCCATCAAAGTACCATGTTAATGTAGAAGGACGATAAACAGCAGCTTCTGCAAAACCATCTCCATCCCAATCTCCACACACGGGAATATCGCCTGCCTGGCCAAGTACAACATCTTTCCCACCCTGGATATAAAACTTTCCTTCGGATGGTCTGAAAACCGCAAGCTCCGTTTTACCATCTCCATTATAGTCGGCTGGAGCTGCAACATCGCCAGGTTTACCAAAGGCAATATCTGCCTCCCCCGATATTTTCCAGGTACCATTAGAAAAAAATGCGATTTCGCTAATGCCATCGTTGTTATAATCCTGATACCTGGCCACTGTGGTATGGTGGAACAAGGGAAGTGTGAATTTACTATCGGCATCGGCCTCTTCTTCACCTGTTACCGGAGAAAAAGTACGTACACTGATCAGGTCTTTCGATTTAGAAAATTTCATGAGCCGCATTAAACCGTGCCCCCCATCTGGCCTGCTCTGAAAATCTGATAACAATGATTTGATCACATTTCCCGCATAACCATCCTGACGGTAGCCTTCACCGTTATCGCCCACATGGCCTGATAAAGTTAAAAACACATTCGGGTAACTTTTTAAACGATCGAAAATCCGTTGCCCCTGTTTAGAAAACTTCGGAAAGCCCTTTTCGTTGGTACCGGTTTTCTTATTAAAATGAATAATAGAATGGCTCACTAAGATGGCCTTCCGATCGTTAAATTTTTCAAGTAGCGCACTTGCCCATTTGTTCAATCCTTCAATATCCTCATCATAAGAATCATATTCAAAAAATATAGCAATGAATTTATAACCGCCTGCTTCGAAAAGATCGAAATGGCTATCGTTATTATCACGATAATGCCCGCCGTACCATTTTTTATCTTTAAAATGATCCACGCCAAAATATTTATTGTACTGATCGGTTTTACCACTTAAGGGATATTGACTCTTGGTTTGATCGTGGTTGCCTACGGCCATACCATATGGAATACCCTGCGGATAACCAGGTTGTGGTTTTTCCAATTTATACATCGACCCGGCAGCATTTACCCATTGTTGTGGGAATTTTTCCCCATCATCAGAAATATCACCAAGATGGATTACGTATTTAATGTTTTCTTTTGCTGCATTTTTTGCAATCCACTCGGTCTGCTCCGAAAACATCTCCTTTTTCCCGCCATTCTTCTCTGAAGTATAATATTGGGTATCGGGTAGTACAACGATCGCAAATTCATCGTTTGCTAAACGTTCTTCCTGCAACGCAGGTATTAAGCTTGCACTTGTAGTTAATAACATTTGTGCACTTAAAAAAATGCAAAGGCTTTTCTTTAACAGTGCTTTATTTATGGTCATTTTTACTTAATTAAATTTTATTCTTCTTTTACTTGTCTTATACTTCAATCTTAAAAGTATCCTGGGTTTTGGATGATCTTAGGATTTAGTCCAACTTCGTTTTGTGGGATTGGAAATAATAAATGGTGATTATCGATTACGTAAGCATCTGAGGAAAGAAATGGAAGCTGCTGCCTTATTTTAACACCAAATGCATTAATAACATTAATTGCTTTTCCAGTTCTCAATAAATCTGTCCATCTGCTGTTTTCGAAAGCCAGTTCAACCCGGCGCTCATGTAGAATAATTGTTCTAAGCTCCGTTTGATCGGTACTTACAATATCCGTTAAACCAGCTCTTTTCCTCACCCTATTTAGTGGTGCTAAAGCAAGCGCCGATTTTCCTTGCTCGTTCAAAGCCTCGGCCAATAACAATAATGCATCAGAAAAACGGTATATCGGAAAGTCATCACTAGAACCCGTGGTTGCTGCAAGTGGCGAGTGCAGGTATTTTTTAATGTATGGCACACCAATCTTGCCTGCAGCAGGAGTATAATTGACAATACTTTTAACTGCCGAATAAACAAAATAACTGCTGGCATCGTAAGTACCTTCGGCAATACCAATAGCGGCATCAAGACGTTTATCATTGGCTTCAAAATCAGCAATCAGATCGCTGCTTGGGGTATTCCACCCTCCTGTACCTGTATTATCGATCGCAATACCGGTGAGCAATCTGGTATCCTTACTTCTGGGCAGAAAGTGGAATGACAGTGCATTAGGCGTAGAACCTGTAATGGTACCGCCTAAAAACTGGATTTCGAAAATCGATTCCTTTCCATTTTTATTGGCAGGTAAAAAGGTATCTGCATAATTCGCATTGAGGTCGTAACCCATGGTTAACAGACTATTCAATTGAGTTTCGGCCTCTGCCCATTTTTTTTGAACAGCATAAACATTAGCCAATAACATCGTGGCCGAACCTTTTGTTGCTTCGCCAGTTTGCGGGAATTTAGTTGGTGCTGAAAGCTCATTGATAGCATCTTTAGCATCAGCAACAATCTGGGCATAAACTTCAGCTTCGGTAGCTCTAGGTTTAAATGCATCTTCTGCTGTTTTAACTTCGGCTATCGACAATGGTACCCCGCCATATAGGCGAACCAGCTTGAAATAATTAAGCGCCCTTAAAAACTTCGCCTGTCCATCCAAATTGGCTTTTACGGCATCGCCAAGATCGGAAGTTTTCAATCTTTCGATAATGATATTACAACGTGAAATACCTGTATAACTGTGTTGCCAGGTTGCCGAAACATAAGCATTGGTAGAGGTATTGGTAAAATCAGAAATATTCTCACGCTCTACATAGGCCGTTCCCCTATTTCCAGGAATAGGCTGGTACACCGTATTATCTGAATGCATTTCGGAGGTAAAATAGTCGTTTATTAAAACATCCCTTAGAGGTGCATAAGCAGCTACCACAGCAGAACGGAATTGCTGTTCGGTTTTATAGAATACCCCATCAGTATAAGAATCTTCGGGATTAAGTGCAATAAAATCCTTTTTACATGAACTGACTCCAATGGTTAACAGTATAATGGCTATATATATCTTTTTCATTTTTTTAGCTTTAATGGTTATCTGAATGTGGTTGAGATCCCTAGAGAAAAGGTTCTTGGAATTGGATAGGCATTTTCATCTACCCCAACACCCAAAGTCGGGTCTGATCCGCCCACATTTGTTTCGGGGTTCATTCCCGAATAACCGGTGATAACGAAGGCCTGCTGAACGGAAGCAAAAACACGAAGGTTTTTCAGCATGAGGTTTTTTACAGGTATGGTATAACCCAGTGAAATATTTTTGGCAGCCAAATAAGATCCGTCTTCAATCCATTGTGTATTCACGTTACGGCCAATACCAGTAGTTCCAGATTTGGTTCTCGGGTAAATGCCTGATCCCGGGTTTTCTACCGATCGCCAACGGTCTGCTGCTGCTGCCAGCAAAATCCTCGAACCATCCATGTTGGTTTGATAGGCCCATTTGGCGGCATTTAAAATTTTACCCCCTACCGAAAAAGTCATATCAACAGTTAGATCGAAGTTTTTGTATTTAAAATTATTCACCATACCACCGGTAAAGGTTGGTGTTGGATCGCCAATAAAAGTACGGTCGTTCACATCGTCAATTACGCCATCGCCATTAATATCTTTAACCTTAATGGTGCCGATATCTGAATTGCCGTTAGGTTTTGCAGGGGTACTTAAATACTTAGCCGAATTAGCCAGATCTGCAGCATCTTTGTATAAACCTTCGAAAACAAATCCGTAAAACTCTCCTAAATGATGACCAACCTGCTGACGGAAATAATCTGAACTTACAGTAACATTTCTTCTGATAAAACCAGGATCAACCAAATTGGTAATCAGGTTACGGTCGAATGAAAGACTTAAGTTGGTATTCCATTTAAAGTTACCGACCAGGTTTTTTGAGCTGACCGAAAATTCATGTCCCCACATTTTAAGTTCGCCCACATTAAATATAATCTGAGAAAAGCCTGAAGAGGTTGGTATGGCACGTTGTTGAATCAATCCATCAGTTAACTTTCGGTAATAATCGTAGGTAAAATTAATCCTGTTGTTCAGAATACCTAACTCAAGGCCTAAATCAAGCTGTTTGTTACGCTCCCACCTCAACTCCTGGTTAGGCAAGCGATTAATGGTTTGGCCTTGTGTAATTACGTTATTGAAGTTGTAATAATAAGTACCTATGGTGGCCTGCGAATCGTAGTTACCTGCAAAAAAGTTATTTCCGGTAATGCCATAACTTGCACGAAGTTTTAAGAAATCGATACCTTTTACGTTTTTCATAAAGCCTTCATCCGTTACAATCCATCCGGCAGATACCGAAGGAAAACTTCCCCATTGTTTGTTAATGCCGAATTTAGATGAGCCATCACGCCTTACTGCGGCTGATAAAAGATACCTGCCTTTATAAGCGTAATTAATTCTCGCAATTGCAGAAAGTAAAGCATAAGAACCAGCACCACTACTACCGGTTACACTGGTAGCCGCACCTAAATACTCAATATCATCACTCGCAAAGCCAAGTCCGGTTAAGGTATTGCTGTAGGTACTAAATTGTTGCGCTGAGTATCCGACAAGTGCATCAATACTATGATCTTTTGCAAAGGTTTTGTTGTAGACAAGGTTTCCTTCTGCAGTCCACGAACCGTTATCAACCGACGAACTTGTTCCTGTGGTTTGTCCCTGTGTTCCTGTAACCAATCCAGCCTGGAAATATTTACGCATCTCGGCCCCTTTATCTACGCCCAGATTCGTTTTTACAGTAAGGCCTGGCAAAAATTCGTAATTCAGATAACCATTACCTAAAATGCGGGTAGTATTATAATCATCGTTGGTAAGCTCATAAGTAGCCAGTGGATTGATATAAGCAACCATCCCTGGAGAGGCCACATTTCTGATATAAGTACCATCCGGGTTATAGGGCGAAATTAACGGACTAGCTTCAAAAAAACGCTCAAAATAACCACCAACACCATCGCTACTTAACCTATTGTTATGGTCCATTCTATAACTCGGGGCCAGATTAAAACCAACTTTAAGTTTATTATTGGCTGAAGTAAAATCCTGATTGAATCTTAGGGAAAATAACTTGGTTCCGTTATTGATTACTACGCCCTGTTGTTCTTGATATCCGGCAATAACTGTTGACGAGGAATGTTCGCGTGCCGATTGAACCGTTAGATCGTAACTCTGGATAGGTGCCGAACGGGTTAAGAGATCGAACCAGTTGGTTCCTTCACCGTATTGTTCGGGATTATCATAAGCGGCATGGTAATCTGCAGCGATGGTATAACCTGGCTCATATTTTAACCCGTCTTCTCCACGCTCTTTCATAAATGTTGCAAATTCCCTTGCCGTCATCATTTTAGGCAATTTCCCGGTTGGAATCTTCTGGATACCGTAATAAGTAGAAAAATCTATCTTCGAATCGCCTGGTTTTGCGTGTTTGGTGGTAATCAGCACCACACCATTCGCTGCCCTCGATCCATAAAGTGCAGTTGCCGATGCATCTTTTAAAAAACTAAAGCTTTCAATTTCTGCTGGATTAATGTTATTGATACTTCCGGTTATAGGAGTACCATCGATTACGAATAAGGGTTGGTTACTGGAATAAAATGAAGCCGCACCGCGGATAATAAACCCTATTCCACGCCCAGGCTGCCCGCTGGTTTGCGCTATCTGTACGCCAGCAATTTTTCCTTGAAGCTGCTGGGCGAACTGACCAACAGGCATATCCTGAAGCTGAGTAGCATCAATAGTGGCTATAGATCCAGTCACATCTTTTAACCTTTGTTTTCCATAACTCACCACAATTTCCGAAAGCTGATTATCTGCAGGTTTCATGGAAAAACTTAAGGCTGTAGTTTTACCTTCTTTTACCGTTACCCCTGTCATTCTTTGCGTTAGGAAAGAGATATAGGAAATTTCAACGGTATAGTTGCCAGGTTTTAACGAAAGGGTATAGTTACCGTTAGGATCAGTTTGAATGGTTTGTCCGGTTTCGAGCACTTTTAAAGTAGCTCCAGGTAGTGGGCCACCTTTTTCGTCGACAATACGCCCAGAAATATTCCCTGGTTGCTGAGGAACAGGTTTTTGAGCAATCACCACATAACCCTCTACTAATTTATACTCGAGATTGGTTTCGCCAAGTACTTTTTCGATCAGGTACTTTACCGTTTTAGTTTGCTGGCCCAACGTAATTTTGGTTTTCACACCACTAAGCAACCGCTCTGGCAGCACAAACTTAACACCACTTTTTTCCTGAATGCTGAGCAAGCTTGCTTTAACAGTTGAATGATCTAAATTAATATTGATTACCTGATCGAGGTTCTGGCTGTGAACGCTCCCGGCCAAAAGCACGCCGATAAAGGTAAACTGTGCGATTAAAAGCATAAATGAACACCTCATCATAAACTTAATTGTAGGATGTAATCCTTTTTGCATAAATTTGTATATTAATAGTTTGCCCGGTTATAGACCGGAATAATTGTTGATTTTTTTCTTCATTTAATCGCTCTGTCGTCGAAAAGCAAGCGATTATAATGCGATAAAGACTGCTTCCCCGCCCTATGGATGGGGAAGTTTGTTATTTTTAATCCATTGATTTCCTTTCCTATTTTTTAAATGTTAACGGATAGTTATTTCGTTATTTTTAATATTATATTGGAATTTTCCTGCAGCAGAAAGTACATTTAACAGCTTATTTATTGAAACAGTTGCATCCATAGTTAGGGTCATCCGTTCCATCGATTTTTGCCGTTTTTTGAAAATGATTTTAACATTATACCAGCGCTCAAGTGTTTCACAGATTTCTAAAAGGGTCGAATTATGGAAGGCCAGCTGCGATGATTTAAAACCAGTAACATCAGCAATGTCGATACCTTCGGTATTGGCTTTGCCACGGAAATAAACCACCCGTTGTCCAGGTGTAAGGATTGCCAATGATTCGACCCTATTTCCGCTTATTCTGTCTACCCTTACTTTTCCGGTTGCTACTTCTACCGTTAGGGCTTTATTGTTAAATGCCGCTATTCTGAAAGAGGTGCCAAGAACCTGGGTGCTAACCTTTCCGGTATGAATAATGAAAGGTTTTTTTGGATTTTTTGTTACCTCAAAAAAAGCTTCTCCATATAGGGTAATTTCTCTTTTAGCTGCCGAAAATGTTTCCGGGTACCTTAAGCGACTGCCGGCACCAAGGTAAACGACACTGCTATCGGATAAAATTATTTTAGACCGTTGACCATTTGGGTTATTACGCTCAATAAAAGCCAGTAGCTGTTGATCGGGTTTACTAAAATGCATGATCAGGTAAACACTTAATGTAGTGATTATCAGTGCGGTCCAGATGGCTGCATATTTAAAATTGAAGCGCTTTTTTGCCTTTAATTCTTGCTCCTCTTGTTTGGCCGTAATTCTTTGGTTGATTGAACTGTTCCAATATCGTTGTTTAATATGCGGTACATCCTCTGCTTCAAATAGCACCCAATCTTTGGCCTGATTGGAGGAAAGGATTTCGTTTAATAAGATTTCAGACTCTGGCTGTTTTAAGAATAAGCGCACCATTTGCTCTTCTTGCGCAGAACATTCACCTTTAAGGAATTTTTCTAGAAGTAATTGATCAACCAACTTGGGCATGTTTGTTTGGCTCGGCGCATATTAATCGCCCTCAACTAACAAGGGACAAAAAAAGCGTTAAGGGGCTAATGCATTTCCAACAAAACACATAAACAACTGATAATCAAAGAAATTAATTTCAAAAAAAGATTAATTGAAGCAATAAAAGGAAGGATTAGCTTAATGCCAAAGCAGTAGAAGGCTAATAATTAATGCGGCATCTCTATATCTCAGCAAACTTTTACGGAAATGGTTCAATGAAAATTTGAGGTGATTTTTTACCGTGTTGATCGAAATATTGAGGTTATTGGCAATTTCGGCATGGCTCAGCTCTTCTTCCCTGCTCATTTGGAAAACAATTTTGCGCTTGTGACTTAAAAGATTAAGCTTATTCTGATAGTTTTGTTCCAGTTCACTCACTAAAATTGCATAATCCGCGGTGTTACTGGTAAAGCAGATGTGATTTTCTATACTTTCTATTGAAGCTGTTCCGATGGCCTTTTTTCTGATCGCTTTAATGGTTGCGTTTTTCGCCGCCCTAAAAATATAATGTTTAAACTCTCCCTGTACTTCGAGTGTATGCCTTTTATCCCATAGCCACATCATCAAATCCATCATGGCTTCTTCTGCAAAACATTCATCGTTTACATAACTAAGCGCATATTTAAAAAGCTTGTTAAAATACCGGTCAAATAAAATATTAAACGCTTTCAGGTTGTCGCGCGAACATTCTTCTAGTAATTGCCGATCTGAAAGTAAGGGATATTCCATAAAAAATGGATGATTCTATTTTCAGCAAAACTAGAGTTCCGAGTTTATTTTTTGATTAATTACATGTTAAGTATTTATTAATAAACCGGATGTAAACCAATGGCGAATTTATAGTTAGAAGCGATCTATTTGACCGCGTGCCGGATTACTCGTAGCTAGGCTTAAAATCTTTACCTAATGCTACTAATTCGTCTTTATTGATCAGGTTTGGATCTTCGAACTGTCGCTTTAAAAAGTTAACTGGAACTTTTACGGTACCGTTTGTGGTACGTAGTATACAAACTTCTTCATTTGTGGTTGAGGATACATAATGACCAATTTCGGATTCAATTTCAGATAAACGGATCAGCAGTTCGTAATAGATATAGAGCGGAAAATTCACAGCGCAAAGTTAACATTATAAAAAGCTAATATTTAATTATTGTTATGTTAAGGTTAATCGATCTTATAATAATAAGTTAACGAAGGAAACCTTTTCTTTTAAGGCTATATTCGATAGATAAAGTGACTTTGAAAATTAATCTCGAGTTAACAATAGTAGCTTTAAGTTTGTTCCTAAAATTAGGAAAGGCGATGACAAACCCCACAACACACTTAAAAAGAGCAACTTATTACAGCATTTATCTTGTCATTCTATTTTTAGCCATTCTGCCTTCATGCAAAAAGGGCAATAAAAACCCCGATTACCCAATTGGAAGCAACGAGAGCATTAACACTTGGATACTCGATAGCCTTAAACGCTACTATTATTGGAATGAGCAATTGCCGGGCGATCCTAATATCAGTTTATCACCAAAAGATTTTTTTAATTCCATCCGCAATTCATCCGATCGCTTCTCCTATATCAATGTCCCTAACGACCCCACCACCACAACCCCCAGCAATAGAAATTTTGGTTTTGATTATGCAACGGTAAGCGACCAAAACAGCGCAAAAGTTATCGGGATCATTAAAGTTGTGTTAAAGGATTCTCCGGCTTCGAGGGCTGGTTTGAAACGTGGAGATTACATCAGTAAAATTAATGGCAAAACCTTAACCGCTACGAATGCACAGGCTTTGCAAACCGAAATCTTAAACAGCGACCGTTTTTCTTTAGGTTTAGCCGAATTGAATAACAATACCTGGACAGATACACGCAGTGTTGACTTAAGTAAAGGTATAATACTCGACCAACGGGAGATTAGCAAGGTTATAGAAAGCGACGGAAAAAAAATTGGCTACCTCTATTTTCTGGATTTTAATGGCGGTTTGGCTAGCTCACTCACTCCTGTTTTTAGTAATTTTAAAGCCGAAGGCATATCTGAGCTTATCCTCGATCTCCGTTATAACGCTGGTGGTCAGGTAGCAGAAGCAGCAGGCATATGTGCCATGATTGCTAAAAATGTATCGTTCGATAAACCTTTCATTACCTACAGGGGCAATAAAAATGGCGGAGCCAAAACAGAATCTATTGGTACTGCAGCTACTTTCGATGGTACCGTAAATTTCAATACCCTCTTACAACAAAACCTTGGCCTAAGTCGGGTTTATATTTTATCAACAGCTGCCACGGCATCTGCCTCAGAAGTCATGATCAATAACCTTAAACCTTTTATTCAGGTGGTGCTAATCGGCGAAAAAACAAGGGGAAAAGATGAAGCATCATTTAGGATATTTGATGCCCGAAGCCCTAAACAGGTGAAATGGGAAATGCACCCGATTGTTTATAAACTTTTTAATGCACAGGGCAGCGGTGGATATAGTGCTGGAATCAACCCCGATATCGCAATCAATGAAATGAGTATTTTGCCCTTGCTTCAACTGGGTGATCCTGCAGATCCGATGGTAAAAGCAGCTATCGCTGCGATAACAGGCAAAGCCATCAAAACTTCACTTGTTATAAATAATGCGGTTTCCGAGCACTTCCGGGCTGATCGTATTTTAATGGATTCGAGGGCAGAATCTGCCCAACAGAGTATCGTAACTACGCACCGATTAAAGTGATAGAAAAGGTTTTCATTGTGTTAACATTAACTTTAAACGCGACCACTAACTTGCCTCCCATAACCGCTACTTATGGAACAGTTGGAAGATTTTAAAAACGCAAAACTCCTGAATGCAGTAAAAACTGGCAATTCAGTTGCATTTAATGAAATTTACCATCAGTACCGCAAAAAAATATATGGTTATGCCTACCATTTTACACGAGACAAGGAAGAAGCTGAAGAACTTACTCAGGATGTTTTTGTAAGGCTTTGGGAACACAGATCGAAGATCGACCCGCAAAAGAATTTTGATGCTTTTCTTTATACGCTTATCCGCAACAATTTCCTCGCTACACTTCGTAAAAAAGCCAGAGAAAAAGCTTACAGTAGCGAAAACCTTAAGCATGAGCAGTCTTTTAATACCATAGAAGACGAACTTAATGCCAAAGAAACTAAACAGATTGCACAGGAAGCAATAGAAAGTCTTTCTCCACAGGTAAAAAAAATATACCTGATGAGTAGAAATGATCACCATACGCATGAGGAAATATCGCAGTTGATGGGCATCTCCAAAAACACGGTAAACAATCACCTCAAAAAATCACTGGGTATAATGCGGAAATATTTTAGCACTTATTCTCCAGAAACGATATTATTTTTTCTATTGGTGTTTTTTTGTTAAGCGGTTAGCGTGGAGCGTTAAGATAAGCGCCCTCTCCTCATCCATTTTCCATCATTAAGAAATTAAGGCCATTAAGGCTTATCCAGCGCAACCCAAGCGGCGCGTCCTCCTGAACTTGTTTTATTAGCTGTTCTTATTGATTTTTAGACCTAATAGCTACTTCGTGGTCAGGATCTTTATTGCTTTTATCATTAACTTTTAGCCGGCTGCTATTGATCATTGGTTATTAATCCTCCCAACCCATATTCCCTTTTACATCATCCATCATTTCATCATTAAAAAGTTAAGGACATTAAGGTTTTTCTAGTGCAGCCCAAGCGGTCGTCCTCCTGAACTTGTTTCAGGATCTATCCACCTCCGATCACAAAAATTAATTACCTATTAAACAACACTTTACAATTTATTCTAAAAAAATATTTTTCTACATAGCTGTATCAAAGGTTTCGTGCATATATACAGTAGCGCGCAGCATAAAAGCTTACAAACATTAAAGTGAAAGAAAACATTAAAATACTATTTGAACATTACTTAGCAGGTAAAACCAATCCGGAGCAAGAAAAAATCCTGATGGAGTACCTGGCCGACCCGGCAAACGCCGATTGTGAATTTCACCATGTAATGGAAAAAGCCTGGACAAAACAAACGGACGAAATCGATTACTCTTTAGCCGCAGTTCAAGGACTTGCACAGATATGGAATAAAGTTGAGGAACGCCAACCAAAAAGCCGATCACTCTTCCCACTATTAAAATATGCCGCCGCAATTGTAGTCATCATTTCTGCATCGCTTGGCTGGTATGCATATAAGAAAGCACAACAACCTGTACAAACAGCCATTGCCTTTTTAAGTAAAACCACCCAAAAAGGCGAGAAAGTAAGATTGATTTTACCTGATAGTTCTATTGTATACCTCGGTGCCGGAAGTAAGCTTACCTGGCCATCACATTTTGTGAAGGGCCGTTTAAGAAATATACAGCTTGATGGAGAAGCTTTTTTTGAAGTAAAACGCGATACCACCAGCCCCTTTATTGTACATAGCGGGCAGATGCAGACACAGGTTTTGGGAACCTCGTTTAATATCTATGCTTACCCGAAAGATGGAACCTTTAGCGTTGCCGTGCGCACTGGTAAAGTGAAGGTTTCGGAAAACAGCCAAGGCAAACTAAAAGAACTTTCGCTACTTACTCCTGGCATGAAAATATTGTATCATTTAAAGGAACGTAATTATACTGTACATACTGAACGGATAACAGAAGTAAATGCCTGGATCAAAAATAGCTTCGCTTTTAAAGATGTAACGCTACCAAATATGCTCAAATCGTTGGAAAGATATTACAATGTACACATTGAGCTGAAGAGTAATAAACTTAATCAATGCAGGTTTAATGCCACCTTTTCGAACAAAAGTATTACCAATGTGATGAAAGAGCTACATGTAATGAGTGGGAAACACCTGAAATACAAAATAGATACCGGTACTAAAACAATTACCGTATGGGGGGAGGGCTGCCAATGATAGGTTAGCTTATACTTGAGCGCGCAACATACCTGCGCATTATTACCGGATTTACACCTATGAAAAATAAATTAAACCTCTTAACACAAACATGGAGCCGGATTGCTCGAACAATCCAGCTCCTAAACAAAAGTTTTTAACCCGTGAGAATTAAAAAACATCTTGAACCTATGAAAATAGGGTTTTATGAATATATAAAAGAATATATTATCAATTTCGATTACAGGCCAGCGGCATTTATGTTGGTGTTGTGCGCCCTTTTGTCAAATCAGGCATTAGCAAGAAACTTTGAGCAAACACCAGGAGAAAGTAGTGTAAGCATCAAAATAGCCGAAATGAGCATCTCGGATGCCCTTAGTCTTTTAGAGGAAAAAGCAGGCTTGTCGATTAATTACAATAAATCGATTTTTAGCCAGAACAGCAGAATAAGCCTCGAGGTAAAAAACATGCCCCTTGAACTGATCCTCAAAAAAATACTTTCAGGAACCAGGGTAGCCTATAGGTTTGCTGATACCAATACCATATTGCTTTACAAACTTCCTGATCCGGTAAAACCTGGACGCATATCGGGGAAAATACTTGATGAAAAAGGTGAAACCCTTCCTGGTGCCTCCATAAAGGTTATCCAAACAGGCAAAGCCACGCAAACCGCCAGTGATGGAAGTTATACTTTAAGCATTGAACCTGGTACTTATACTGTAGAGGTTAGTTATATTTCTTTTGTTACCCAACGCATTAGCGAGGTAAACGTAAAGGCAGACAAAAATACACCATTAGACATTTCGTTAAAACCTGATGCAAAAGGCCTTCAGGAAGTGGTGGTAACGGCCAGTTACAAAAAAGCATCAGTTGAGGGTTTATTGGCCCGGCAGAAAAACGCCTCCGAAATCAGCAATGGCATCAGCGCAGAACAAATTGGCAGAACACCGGATAAAAACATTGGTGAAAGTTTGAAACGCATTAGTGGGCTAAGCTCAATAGATAATAAACTGGTACTTGTGCGTGGTATTGGCGAACGTTACAACACTGCCCAGTTAGATGGGATTACCCTGCCAAGCACAGAAGCCCAAACCCGCAATTTCTCTTTCGATCTCATTCCTTCCAGCCTAGTTGACAATGTAGTTGTCAGCAAAACAGTTACTCCTGATATGAACAGCAGTTTTGGTGGTGGATTGATCCAAATTAACACTAAAGACATCCCCACTGAAAATTTCATGGGTTTTACTGCAGGTACTGCTTACAACGATGAAAGCACAGGTAAAGATTTTTTAAGCCATCAGCGCGGTAAATATGATTATTTCGGATTTGACGACGGAAGAAGAAAATTCCCTGCCGATTTACAACACACCGACCGTACCATTTCACCCAATAATACCCTTACAGATGAGCAGTATAAGCAAAAGCTGATTGCACAGAGCCAGAAGTTTACCAAAGATAATTTTACGATGTATAAATATAAAACTGCCCCATCGCAAAACTATCAGTTTACTATTGGGAAGATAATTGGTATCGATACCACGAATAACAAAAAACTTGGTTTTACCGCATCTTTAAATTATCGCAACAACCAGAACATCAATACAATTGAACAGCAAACCAGAAGCGACTGGAACCCCAATACAACCAACACTGGTGCCAAATACATGTTCAATACCACCCTTGCAGCAATGATCAATGTGGGTTTACAATTGGATAAAAACCGATTCAGTTTCCGCAATACCTATACGCATATCTACAACAACGATCTTGTCCGAACCATTGGTTATGACACTGACGAAGGTGGAAATTTCTTTGCTGCTGGCTTAAAACCCAACAGAATTATAGAAGCAGACGATCCTACCTATACAGATTTGTCACAAAATAAGCTGAACGGTCAGCACCAGGTTGGAAAGGTAAAGTTAGAATGGAATTTATCCAGAACATCTATAGACCGGAAAGAAAAAGATCTTGGCATTGCTGCACAGAACTTAAAAAAAGTAGGTAACGATTACGAATACTTTTATGGAGCGAGCGCACAATCAGAAGGTTATATAAAACCCACTTCACGCCATAACTATAGTAATAATGAACATCATTTTTCGTGGAATGGAGATGCCAGCATACCATTTAAAACCGGGCCATTAAACAACAGCTTCAAAACAGGTTATTTTGGTATACATAAGGAAGGATCGTTAAACTGGCAAATTGCATCATTGGTTCAAAGCCCAACAATAGCCGATAGTTTAAGGTATATCCCAATTGCCCAAATGATTGATCCAGCAAAAATTGGTAATAACGGTTACAATTACTATATAAACAATTATTTTCTAAATGGCTATAAAGGTAAAAGCATTACACAGGCTGGCTATTTGATGCTGGATAACCGCCTTGCCGAAAAACTGCGCCTGGTTTGGGGCGTTAGAGCCGAATATTATAAATACACCGAATTACGTAATGATATTAATGTAAGGGGAGCAAGTTCTTTTGCGTTGCCATACGAAAAGAAATGGAGGTGGTTACCATCGGCCAACCTTACTTATAGCCCAACCAAAGCGATCAATATTAGGGCTGCTTTTTCTAACACAACCATCAGACCTGAGTTAATGGATAACAGTCAGTTTTTCAGGTATGATCCTATGTTCGATGCGCAGTTTGGTAATCAAGGATTAGTGAGTACACAAATTAAAAATTACGATTTTAAAGTAGAATGGTTCCCAGGGTTAGGTGAAATCATTTCGGCTAGTGCCTTTTACAAGCGCTTTGATAAGCCTGTTGAAGTTACTTTTAGTTTATCGAACGGAAATAGTGGTTTTTACTACATCTTAAATTCTGATGAAGCTAAAGTTTATGGTTTAGAATTCGAACTCAGGAAAAACCTTGGCTTTATTACCAGCAATCCGTTTTTATCACGCATTACCCTTTATGGCAATCTCACTTTGCAAACTGCCGATGTTGTAGGTACTTATAAAGCAGCTGGGCCTGATGGAAACGAAATGGTTGTAAATACCAAAGTAAAAAGAAATATGTACGGGCAATCTCCTTACCTCATCAACGCAGGTTTACAGTATTTGGATGAGCATTTTGGGTTTAATATTGCCTACAATAAATCAGGGCGGAAAACAACACTTGTTAGTGCAGAGCTTAACCGCATCGAATACGAAAACCCGAGAGACCAGATTGACGCACAGGTGAGTTATAAATTTTATAAAAAAAGGTTCGAGGTAAAGGTAAATGCGGGCAATCTGCTTAATAAAGCATCGGTTATTTTCAGAAATACAGGAAGCTATGAGCGTAATCCCGATTATGTTCCCGGAACGGCTGACTATAGTAATTTAAACCGCTTAAAACCCGGCTTTACAAACAAATTGGAAGATGGCGATCAGGTCCTGTTCTCTCAAAAATTCGGCCGTACATACAGTACCTCTATTACCTACAATTTTTAAAACTACCATGAAAAACAGTATAAATAAGGTTAAACCAGTTAATCAGAAAGGAGGAACGAAGTTTCCTGCATAGCCATAAAAAAACGAAAGGTTGTACCAGAACCCTTCGTTTAAACCGATCATTTCTAGTGGAACGGCAATCCAGGATAAACCTGAAATATTTAAAAAACCTACTGTTAAAAGCCAAGGGCGGCTAACAGCTCTTCTTAGTTATCAATAAAGAAATACTAAGATATAAAAAACATCCTATTTAGCGATATGTAGGCCTTTATTTCCATAAAAAAGAAGGAATTATCTGCCCTTACCTCTAAATAACGAAAAAAATCAACCTAAAAAACATGGATCCTACCTATAAGATCCTATGAAAAACAAAAAACGAAAATGAAAAATTTCAAAAATTTAATCGGTCTTTTATCAATTGTTGCTGTTTCTTTTACAGCTTGTAAAAAAAATGAAGGTGGTTCTCCTGCATTTGGCAACCGCAGCACTTCAGCCGCAGATTATTCACAATCATCATTACCTGTTGTAGCCGTTAGCGGAGACATTACCAGCTCTGTTACCTGGACCCCAGGAAATGTTTACGAAATTAGTGGTGTAGTAACGGTTAGAAACGGTGCAACATTAACCATCCAGGCTGGTACTTATATCAAAGCATCAGTTAATACTCCTGGTGTACAGAACGGTGTATTGGTTATTGCAAAAGACGGTACCATTAATGCTGTTGGTACAGCTAACGATCCGATTGTATTCACCAGCCGTTACCTTTTAGATGGTGATGCCAGCACAACAGGTAAACCTGGTGATTTTGGTGGTACCATTATTTTAGGTAATGCAACGATCAACGTTGGTGATAAACTGATTGAAGGTTTAGCTAACGAATCTAAATTCCATTACGGAGGTTCTGACGATGCCGATAACCGTGGTACCTTCCAATATGTACGTATTGAGTATGCTGGTTTCCAGTTGGCTCCAAACGTTGAGGTTAACGGTTTAACTTTAGGCGGTGTAGGTAGCGGTACAACTATCGATCACGTACAGGTTTCTTACGGTCTTGATGATGGATTCGAATTTTTCGGTGGTACAGTTAACGCAAGCAATTTAATTGCTTTAGCTTCTGATGATGATCAATTTGATTTCGACAATGGTTTTACAGGTACATTAAGTGATGCAGTAGCCATTGCCGATAAAAATTCAACCCACAGTACAAGTGGTGGTAACAGCGATTCTAACGGTATCGAATCTGATAACAATGCGACTGCAGAAGATGCTACATTTAGCCTAACCCCTAAAACACACCCAACTTTAATTAACGTAAGTATATTCGGAACTGAAAATCCTTCAGGTATTGCCGGTTTAGGTTACCGTAACGGTATCCGCGAGCGTAGAGGTTCTGAAGTTGATTTGATCGATGTAATTGTTTCTGGTTACAACACAGGTATCGCATTTGATGCAGATGCTCCAGCCGGTGTTTCAAGTATCAGTACTACATCTGTTCATGGTTTCGTTAACGCAATCACTACAGCATCTGGCACTTACGTTGATGGTGGTGGTAACTCATTAGTTGTTAACCCAACCAATGCAAGTTATTTTGGTGTAAGCCAACCATGGTACAACACGCCAGGTTCTCCAGCTACGGTTACTTTACCAACCTGGTCAGCTGGCTGGTCTAAACTTGTATTCTAATTTTTTTCTCTCTTAACACAAAGAGGCTATACCCTAGGGTATGGTCTCTTTATTATAAAAACAGGCAACTGTTTTTAAATGTAATGACACTTTATATGAAACTAAAAATTTTTACCCTTTTCTTTCTTTCTACTCTTGCAGTCTTAAGTTTATCTTGTCGCAAAGCAGAACTCCTACAGCCAGAACCAGTTAAAATTATCCAGCTAAGCATTAGTGGGACAACCAGTGTTGAGCTCGAATACCTATATAAAGACAGTATAATAGCTACTCCGCCCGCAGGTGGCATCAGTTTAAAAACCTTGCTTGCCGTAAAAGACCAGAATGCCGTTTTAAAGATCAGAAAAAAGGGTACTTCCGAAATATTGCTTACCAGAACCATTATGGCTACTCCATTCGATCAGAATATTAGCCTGTTTTATGATGGGACCAAAATATATAACAATGCCATTTCATTAAGACTTAAAGGCTATGCACTATCTGGCGAACTCGAATTCCTGTTGGATGGGACTCTATTTTCTTCAGGTAATGGCGCCATAGATAAATTATCTTCCGTCCTGATTGATAAAGGTACTACAAGAGAAATCACCGTCCGCAAAAAAGGAGAAACTGCTATTCTCTTAACCAAAACAATCGAATCGGTCACGGCACAGCAAAATATCGGCTTCTTTTTTGATGGCATTAAAATAGTCGATAATGTAAAAGTTGATCCACCTGTTAATCTTGCTAACATGATGCTGACAGCTAAATTTGAAACTACATTTCCGAATCAATTTAAAAATGTTGATGTAGACCTTGTTTTCTATACCAGGCTTAAAACTGCATCGAATACAACTGCCGGAGCAAAAGTAACACCCGAGCTTAGATTTACCTTACCTAAAAATGGATCTTTTAATTCGATAGAACTACCTCCTTTACCAGGGACAAATTATATTTACAGTTTTGATATTGTTGAAAAAGGAACCAATACCGAGCCTTATACTCCTGGTACTCCTTTAGTGCTTAATGGTTATACGCTAAAGCCTAATGAGGGTAGAATCACTGCAGCCTTTGCTGAAAACGGGATAAATTTTGAAGCAGGAAAATCAAAGTTATTTGTAATTGCAGATGCCAGAACAGCTGTTACCACTCCAACCAGATCTATTTATGTATCAGGTGGAAGATTAACAGATCTTTCTCAGTATTTTCAATAGGATTTATATTTATTTTATAGAAAATGGGGAAAACCAAGCAATTGCACTAGGTGTTCCCTTTTTCTTTTATTACAATTTGCGCATTAACCTATTGATAACAATCATTTAACCTACAACACGATTTAAATCAGCTACTTATTCATTTATTTGAATAGCGCAGATACCGTTATCTGCTATGGATATCCAAACTGATCTTATGCCGTCGTTCTGCAACATCATTCCCTTTCTGGGAAACACCGATTTAAGTACTCCTCTTGTCATCATTTTTATAATCTGCTTACTTGCCGTGGTTGGTTTCGAATTTGTTAACGGTTTCCACGATACGGCCAATGCGGTAGCTACAGTGATTTATACCAAAGCACTTAGACCTGTTATCGCTATTCCATGGTCGGGGTTCTGGAATTTTATGGGTGTATTTACCGGTGGGATTGCCGTAGCCATGGGCATTTTAAAACTTGTTCCATTAGATGCCTTAATGAACCTTCCTATTGGCGTGGGTGCTGCTATGGTATTGGCCGTTTTACTGGCCTCAATCGCATGGAATCTGGGTACCTGGTATTTGGGTATCCCCTGCTCGAGTTCGCACACTATGATAGGCGCTATGATTGGTGCTGGCCTGGCCTTTACCTGGTACTACGGAGGTAAAGGCGTAAACTGGGGCAAGGCCGAAGAAATTGGCTTATCGTTAATTTTATCGCCCATTATTGGTTTTGGACTTGCCGTTTTGCTGATGTACTTTTTAAAACATACCGTAAAGTATCATGCGCTTTTCCATATCCCACACGGTGAAAACGACCGTCCTCCTTTACTCATTAGGGGCTTACTCATCACCACTTGTACCTTAGTTAGCTTTTTCCATGGCAGTAACGACGGACAAAAGGGTGTTGGTTTGCTTATGCTGATCCTGATTGCTTTTTTGCCTGCAAAATTTGCAGTAAATCACCATATCCCGAATGATAAAGTACTTTTCCAATTGAACCAAACCGAACAGGTACTTCAAAAAACAGCAGCGCTTAATCAGGGCAAAAGATTGGATATTAATACACTGGTAACTAAAATAGATAAGGCTAAATTCCACCTGTCGCTAAAAAATGAAACAGATAAAAAAAATACCTATCTTTTCCGTAAGCAGATAGAAGAAGTAATTGCTTCGGTAAAAGTAGTAAGGACAGATAAAACACTGATAATTAACAAAGCAGACGATCAGCTTCTTGCTGATAATACTACCGAATTAGCTAAAGTGGTTGAGTTTGCACCTTTATGGGTTGTACTTTTAATTTCCATTTCACTGGGCCTTGGCACCATGATCGGTTGGAAACGTATAGTGGTTACCATTGGCGAGAAGATTGGAAATGAACATTTAAATTATGCTCAGGGTGCAACTTCTGAAATTGTAGCCGCATCTACCATCGGTTTAAGTACCGCCTTCGGATTACCGGTAAGTACCACACATGTACTATCGAGCGGAATAGCCGGTGCCATGGTGGCCTCTGGCGGAAAAGAAAATTTAAACAATAATACCTTAAAAAATATTGGCTTAGCCTGGATACTTACTCTGCCGGTATCGATCGTTTTAGCCATCTTGTTATTTATGCTTTTTCATTTGTTTATCTAACCTCTTTCAAATCCCATTTTATCCTTCAAAAAATGAAACAGATACTTGTAGCAACAGATTTTTCGAGAAGTGCAGGAAATGCCCTGGCTTACGCTTTGGCTATGGCAAAAACATTAAAAATGGAGGTTGTGGCCATCCACGCCATCCACCCTACCGAAGGCATAAACAACAGTACCTATAATGCCATTTTTATCGAATCCTATTACGAAAACAAAAGGATCGCCTTAAAAGAATGGGCCGAAAACATTAAAGCAAAAGAAAACCACACTGATATTAAATTGGAAACTAAATGCGATGTTGGTTTTTTAAGGGCAGTAATTACCAATCATACCGAAAACAATCCGGTAGAACTTTTGGTAATGGGCATTACCGGGGCAACCGGCATTAGTGGTATTGTGGGTAGCAACGCTAGTATGGTGGTTACTAAAATGAGAATCCCAACGCTAATTGTTCCTTTAGAAAGCAGTTTTACAAACTTCCCGATTATTACACTGGCCACAGACTATGAAACCGTTTTATCACCTAAAGATATTACAGCACTGAGCGAACTCTTAAAAGCTTCGGGTACAAGAAAAATGCAGGTACTTTATGTTGCTGAGAAATCGGATGAGGTACATATCCAAACCGGAGAAAAAAGAATTAGAGCGTTACTTCCAGATACAGAAATAGAATTTAACTACATTATGGACAGTAGTGCTCCAAACGGTATTATGGATTTCATTAAAAACAACCACACTGATATACTTTGTTTAGTTAAACATCACCACAATATTATTTACCGGTTATTTACCAGTAGTACGGTTAATCAGGTATTAAACAAATCAGTAAAAGCAATCCTGGTTTTACACGAATAGATTTTTATCGGCTGATTTGATGTGATTTTCTTCCAAGTACCCAGCGGTTACGCATGCAGCGGTAACACCTATAACGTTTCACGGGTAACCAGAATAACAGGGTTTTCATCATAAATGTCCGTGGAATTCTTTCCATATCCGATTTATCACCCTTACCACATGGGCATACGCCTTGAAAATGGTCGTTGCCGATTGAATCGATTGCTGCTGTCATGATACAAAAAATTGAAAACTTATACTAACCATATAGATAACCAAAAATACAGTGCTAATGTTAATATAAAATAACCTGTTCAATACCAAAACAGGTTTATCACCTCAGTATCAGGGAATTTTCGCAGTTATTTCCTGATCCTTCTATAAAACCTGGCTATTTTTTTAGCATCTTTTTTAAATGTTTCGAGATAATCTTCTATTTCCTTCTTCGATAATGTTTCGATCCTTGCTTTAACCGCATGCTTAAAACTGCCCACTGCAAGTAGCTGGTTTTTACTATCGCGAAATTTCACATTAGGAAAAAGCTCTGTAATATGACGTTTATTCCTTTCCCTAATTTCGTTCAGTTTGGTAAAAGATTTTGAATTTGTATCGCTATTTAAATCTGTAAGCGAGTTATAATAATCATAATCATTAATGTAATTGATCACGCTGAGGGTAACCATGTTCAAATCCATATTTACTTTTGTTTCAGCTAAATATAACAGTTTGTGTTTAAAATACACAGTGCTGTTTAAAATATGTGACGCAGCAAACAAATCTATTTCAGCAATTATTTAGGCTGCAAAAATCTAAACCAAAGTGATTTTTTGCCCGCTGATTCCTATAGATGTAATCACATTATTTCATAGCTTTACTAGCAAACAATACAACATGATGAATTTAGTGATGTCAATTATCGGATGGTCTGGAGTGCTATTTTGTACACTTGGGTACCTTTTTTTAAGCATGAAATTAATCCGTGCCGATTCTCTCTCTTTTCAGGCACTTAACATACTGGGTGGTTTATGTTTAGCTATAACTGCGTTAGACACCCACGATCTACCAAATGCCGCAGCAAATGTGCTCTGGATGTCTATTGGTTTGTATGCTTTAAGCAGGCAGTTTAGCAAACGGGAGCAGAAACAGCCTTAAGGGGTGGTATAGAAAGAGCATCATATGCCTTTTGTTTATAATACGCTAAACGATCTAAATATGCTTTTTTATCGCTTTCCATTGAAAGGTAAAAATATGCACCATCAACCAGTACAAAAATAAAATCAGCGGCAACCTGAGGGTTCTCCACATGTGTAATATCCTGTTCGTTGCACTGTTCAATCATTAAAGCTAGACCATTGCGGAGGGCATCCAAAATAAGTTTATACTTCAACTTGATCTTTTTCTCCCTGAATGCCAAAGCATAAAAGGTATAAAACAATCCATCATCAAAAAGCAGGTTCCATTTTTTAGAAAACAGCATTTCAATAGTGCCCTGTAAATCATCTAGTTTTGCTTTCCCTTTGTGCTTTATCGTATAAATCAATAAATACCGATCGAGTATATGATCGATCAGTTCATAGGTAAGTCCTTCTTTGGTTTCAAAATAATGAATAATAAGGCTTGGGTTAATATCCATCACCTTTGCAATCTTCGCAATAGAGGTATTTTCGTAACCCTCTTTCTTGGCCACCTGGTAAAATACCTTAATAATTTCCAGTCGTCTTGTCTCTTTTAGACTTTTACGTCCCATCGTGCAGTTAATTTAATTAGGCAAACTAATCAAAAGTAGTTGTATTCTGCAAATTTATTTTTCTTAATAGATTGAATGAACATTCAATTAATATATTAATTTAGTCTTAACTTAACTTTAATATGATATGTTCAATTTAGCGCCGCTGAAAAGTGCTTATCATTCCAAATCAAACAACTAAATAATAAGAAAAATGAAAAAAAAGCTATTCTGGATGTTCACGCTGTTGATCCTATCCGCTAGTGGCTTTGCTCAAGGGATCGCCATTAAAGGTGTGGTCTCTGACGCAAAGACGGGCGAAACGCTCCCTGCCGTAAACATTACTGTAAAAGGCACAAACCTGCACATCGCTACCAACAGTAGTGGTGTTTACACCTTAAGCAGTGTAAAACCTAATGCCACCCTTATTTTTTCCTACATCGGCTACAAGCAGCAGGAAATTGCCGTTGCTGGAAGAACAAAAATCGACGTTTCTCTATCTCCTGACTTTGCCAACCTCGATGAGGTAGTGGTAGTTGGGTTTGGAACCAAGAAAAAAATCAATGTTGCCGGCGCAATTGATCAGATCTCTGGCAAGCAGCTCGAATCGAGACCGGTAACCAACGTATTGCAGGGTTTACAGGGTATCAGTCCTGGGTTGAATATCACTTATGCAGGTGGTGCGCCGGGCAGTGTACCCAACATCAACATCAGGGGATATACTTCTATTAACGGTGGCTCGCCATTAATTGTTATTGATGGTATTCCTGCTACAAGCAATGACGATATGTTACGCTTAACCCCTTCTGATATCACTTCGTTTACAATATTGCGTGATGCGGCATCGGCAGCCATTTATGGAGCACGTGCCGCATTTGGCGTAATTTTGATTACCACTAAACAAGGTGCTGCAGGCAATAATGTAATTAGCTACAATACCCGCAATCTTGGGGAAAACCAACCCTATTACCTAAACCAGTAACCGATCCTTATATTTTTTCGAGGGTTTTGGAAACCTCTACGGATAATACCCCATGGGATTATGTGAATTATAACGATGAGTATTACCGCTGGGCAAAGGAACGGTCAGATAATCCTTCCATAGCCGATACCCGGTTAAACCCAACCGATCCTACCAAATGGGCCTATATGGGTAGCAACGATTGGTACAATTACTTTTTCAATAACTCGAGTTTATCTAAAAGCCATACCCTTACCTTTTCTGGTGGAGCTGCCGTAAACGAAAAACCATTAACCTATTACCTTTCAGCAGATTACAGCAGAGATAACGGACTAAACAAACTTACTGCCGATTATTGGGACCGTTATGGACTAAGGTCAAAAGTGGGTTTTTCTCCGCTTTCGTGGCTTAAAGTTGATAATAACCTGAATATTTATCAGACCAAAAGAGCACTTCCCAACGGAAACATTACCGATCTGTATTACCTCATGCCTACCGATGTGGCTAAAAACCCTGATGGTACCTGGGCAAATACCGCTGCTGGTAAATTGGCTGCAAAACTTGTTGATGGAGGGAACAACCTTCAAAACATGTTTGGTTTCCAGAACATTACCAGTGCTACAGCCTTATTTTTAAAAGGCGATCTTCAGGTAAATGCTGATGCATCTTTTAAACGCGAGCTTTGGAAAACACATAACGATAGTAAAAAATACAAAATTGGCTATGGCCCAAATGATATCCGCGAAGAAGGTGGAAACGGTTCAGTAACCGAAAACAATGGCTACCTGTATAACAATGCATTTAATATATATAGCACGTATAAAAAAACGCTAGGCGATCATTTCTTCAGTGCAATGGTAGGTTTTAATAGCGAAGATTATAGCTATTCTACTGTAAACGCAAGTAAAGATATCCTTATTTCTTCTTCTCTGCCATATTTATCGCTTACCAGCGGTACGGCTACAGCCAGTGCGGGCTATTCGGCTTATGCAACCAATAGTGCGTTTTCGAGATTAAATTACACCTACAAAAACAGGTACATCCTGGAGGCTACCGGAAGGTATGATGGTTCATCACGTTTTCCGATTGACAGACGCTGGGGATTTTTCCCTTCGGCATCGCTTGCCTGGATAGTGAGTGGCGAAGATTTCTTTAAGTCACTTTCACCTGCAATATCTACCTTCAAATTACGTACCTCATATGGCGATCTTGGAAATCAGAATGTGGGCGATTTTGGCTATATCCAATCTCTTGTACCAGGCACTTCAGGTTATTTAATTGGTGGCAATGGGCAGAACCAGGTAATTAATGGGGCTCCGGGACTAAGCGTTGATCCTCAAACCTATACATGGGAAAGGGTTTCTACCTTGAATATGGGTACCGATATTGGCCTATTGAATGATAAACTTTCTTTAACTTTCGATTATTATATCCGCGATACCAAAGGCATGCTTACTGCAGGACAAGAACTACCAGGTGTGTTGGGTACCGGTGTACCACGTCAGAATTCAGCCGATCTACGCACCAAAGGATGGGAACTTTCGGTAACCTATAGAGACAGGTTTGATCTCGGTTCAAAACCTTTCAGCTTTGATGCAAAAGTATTCCTGGCCGATTCTAAAGCCAAAATTACCAAGTTCAAAAATGATCAGAACCTATTTTCAAATTACCGCGAAGGACAAGTTCTTGGAGAAATTTGGGGACTACAGAATGATGGCGTTTTCCGTAATAAAGCGGAAATTGCCGCTTTAGATGAATCTGCACTTATACCTTGGGGAGCCCTTTCTATTGTTGAGGGATGGCCAAAATATGTAGATCTTGACGGGAACAAAAAAATAGAAAAAGGACTGAGTTCAAACGATCCAAAAGATTTAAAAATCATTGGAAACAGCTCTGACCGTTATACCATTGGTGCCAACCTGAATATGGATTGGGGTGGATTCGATCTTTCTGTGTTTTTGCAAGGCGTATTAAAAAGAGATTTTTATCCGCACCATTACCTTTTCTGGGGTCCTTATCAACAGCCATATGCTAACGTTTACCCTTGGAACCTTGATTTTTACCGTGGAACAGCTGATTCGCCAGAACAAAGGGCTAAACACTCTGCGTCATATATTGCTGCCGGACTTGCTGATGCCAATACCGATTCGCAATACCCGGTATTGCAATCGTGGCTTGCTGATGCCAATTATGGATCGGGTTTAGATATCCCCCAAACTAAATATTTGCTAAATGGTGCTTACCTGAGAATCAAAAATGTATCGCTTGGTTATACGCTACCGGTTCAATGGACCAAAAAATTCCATGTAAACCGTCTTCGTGTATTTGTTACAGGAGAAAACTTATATGAGTTTTCTTCAATCAAGAAGTTTATCGACCCGGAAGCGGTTAATCAAGGACCAAGTGCCTGGGCATACCCTTACCAACGCAGATATGCTTTTGGTTTAAACCTCGATTTTTAACCTAAGCCCTCACATTTAAATCATTTTAAAAATGAAAAAGTATATATATATCGTATTTATTGCAGCTGCGGGTATGCTCGCAGCCTGTAAAAAAGCTGGGCTGGACCGTTTCCCACAAACATCCATCTCACCTAACCTGTTCTTTAATACCGAAAGTGATCTTTCGCTTTACGTAAATGGCCTACTCTCTCAGCCAGACCGCAATACTTATCTTAACGATCAGAGTACAGATAACGTAGCTACCACCGCGGCAGTTGAGGTAAAAAATGTCATGACGGGTAACACAAATGCCCAGAATATTACATCTGGCTGGAGCTGGGGCAGATTAAGAAACATTAATTACTTTCTGGAAAACTATGGAAAAGCACAGGTTTCTGCTGTCGTTAAAAACCACTATGCAGGTTTGGCCAGGTATTACCGTGCCGAATTCTATTTAGACAAAGTAAAGCGTTTTTCTGATGTACCCTGGTATTCAGGCACATTGGAACCAGGCGATGAAGAACTTTACAAAGCCCGCGATCCAAGGACATTAATTGCCGACAGTATAATGGCCGATTTAGATTTTGCCTATAAAAATGTAAGGGAAAGTGTTCCGGTGGGTACTCCGGGGAAATGGGCAGTAGCCACTTTGTATGCACGGGCAGCACTTTACGAAGGTACTTATCGTAAATACCATAACGAACTGAATTTAAGTAGTTCAGCAAATACTTTTTTAGAAACTGCAGCAAAAATTTCTGGTGAGATCATCGCTGGCAAAAAATTTAACATTTACAATACCGGAAAGCCGGAACAAGATTATGCAACGCTTTTCTCCAGTCAGGATTTAACTGCCAACAGCGAAGTGATTCTGGTTAACATCTTCGACCTGAGTAAGAGCAAAAGCCAGAATGTGAATTCGACTGTATTTGGCGATTATGAGCAGGCACCAGCCAAAGACCTATTGCAAACGTACTTAATGAAAGATGGAAGTAGGTTTACTGATGTAGCAAACTACGCACAACTGGGCTTTGTAGCAGAATTTAAAAACCGCGATCCACGGATGTCGCAGACCATGGTTTACCCGGGGTGGATAAGAGTACCCGATCCTACACCGTATATTCAGCGCTTAAATAAAAACTTTACAGGTTACCATCAGTTGAAAGGTTATGTAAACAGTACCGATAACTCGATCTTAAATAGTGTAGATTTTCCGGTATACCGTTATGCAGAGGTGCTATTAACCTATGCTGAAGCACTTGCCGAATTAGGTACACTAACACAAACCCAGCTAGACCAATCGGTAAATCTGCTTCGTAGAAGAGCAGGCTTGCCCGATCTTAATCTGGCAACGGCTAACGTCAATCCAGATCCAGCATTGCAGTTGCAATATCCAAATGTTACCGCTAACGCAGGTGTTATACTTGAAATTAGAAGGGAACGCAGGGTAGAATATGCTTTCGAAAACATGCGCTTTGACGATTTAATGCGCTGGAAGGTGGGTAAACTGCTTACCAAAAGTCCTGAAGGCATGTACTTCGCCGGATTAGGCAAATATGATCTTACCGGTGATGGGGTTGAAGATATTATTCTGATTGACAGAACGGCAACCATACCTGGCGAAGACCAGAAAGAAAAGAACTCACTTGGGGTAAAACTTATTTATTACCGTGCAGGATTAATCGGGACTGATGCAACGGTTTATTTAAAGAACGGCAACACTGGAGGTAATATCGTAACAGAAAATGTGGTTAGAATTTTTGAGGAACCAAAATTCTATTATCGCCCTATTCCGCAACAACAAGTAATCCTAAACCCTAAACTGAAACAAATTTTTGGTTGGTAATGATGAAAGAAATAAAAAGAAGGTCTTTACTAAAGGCCATAGGGATCTCAGCAGGTGCTGCATTTTCAGGCACATTACCAGCACTGGCTTCAGAAGCACTTTTGGATAAACCAAAAGGTAAAAAACTGATGCTTACTGTTCCACATATTACCGATGTGCACATACGTGCAGGAGAAAATGCTCCTGAGCGATTTAAAGCCTGTTTAAAACAGATTATCAGCAAACATAAAATTGATTTCTTCTTAAACGGAGGAGATTCGATTAACGATGCTTCTTACGATAATGTAGTACGCAACCAGGTAACCGAACAATGGGGTATTTGGGATGATTGTATTAAAACAATTGATAAATACGAAATACACAGCTGTATTGGCAACCACGATACATGGTGGAAAGCACCTACAAAAGAGGATGAAATGTATGGAAAGAACTATGTTGTGAAACGGCTAAAGATTCCTAGCCGTTATTATAGTTTCTCCAAAAAGAACTGGCATTTTATTATCCTTGATGGAAATAACAGCAAAATTTCGCTTGATGATGAGCAGTATAACTGGCTTGAGCAGGAATTAAAAAACCTGCCCGCTGGTACGCCTACCCTGCTTATGTCGCATTATCCAATCCTGGGCACCACCCAGGTATTGGTTGGTGGCGGACATTCGGATTGTAAAAAACTGAAAGATCTCTTCTACAAACACCGGGATAAGGTAAAAATCTGCCTCAGCGGCCATAACCATCTTTCCGATCAAACCGTTTACAATGGTGTTCGCTACTGTTGCAATGGAGCCATGAGTGGTTTTTGGTGGGGCAAGGGTGATGCAGAATCGGCGGGCCCAGGTTATTACCTGGAAACACCTCCCGGGTATGCAATACTTAAAATGTACGATGACGGAACAGTTGAAAACGAATATTTCCCACACACTTTCTAATAATCTTGAGCACCAGATCACATGCTCAAACAAATGGGTAAGTGTTAAATAATTAGTTTCATTCCTAATTCCAATAACTTGTGCCCCTAAGCCCAATAACCGATCGGTTATTGGGCTTTCTTAATTACGAATGGCACTTATCATATTTGCTGCAAACTGTTTCAACTTAGTATTCCGCATTAAATAATTGAAAGAAATAATACCTACTATGGCGCAGCTTAATCCGGCTAATACATCAAGCGTATAATGATGACTGGTATAAACAGCCGAAAACCAGATTCCAAGCATTACGGCAGCAAAAAAAATATTGATTTTCCCCAAGCGGTTTTTTAAACCATAATAAACAACTATAACAGGATAAGACGAGTGCAGCGATGGCATGGCCGCAAATACATTAGAGCCTTTGCTGTATATGCCATGAAAAAGTGTAATGTTAAAATAATGGTCAAACCGGGCCAATCCGGCAGTATTGCCGGCAGTTTTCGCGATAAATTCGAAGCCATGCTCCTGCACATACCACGGTGGTGCAGCCGGAAAAGCGTAGTACAACACAAAGCCTAATAAATTTACCCACACAAAGGTGAGCGAAAACCAAACAAACTGTTCTTTATTCTTAAAGAACAAATAAGTAGCGAATGCCAGTGGAACAGGTACCCACATCAGGTAGAAAAACCCGGTTAATACATCTAAAAATGTTGTACTGTTTATTTTCCAATACTCGTTAGGTGTAAGTATTAAGCCATGGTAGTTAATGCCGAAAGTATTTTTTTCCAGGTCATATAAATCTTCAATATGTACCGTATTAAAAAGATAGTTTGGAAAGGCTTTCATGTAATCAAACAGAATCCAATAGACAATAAAGATTGAAAAGCCGAGGATAAACTGCCTGGTTCCCTTCGAAATAAAAAACAAAGCATTAAAAATAAAAATCAGCACCAGCTGATCGGTTTTAAAGCCGACCAGTAGTACTGATAACAATAGATATCCAACAGATATAGCAACTGTTAGATAAATATTCCGAAGATTATAAAAACTGTTTTTAAGCAATACTTCTTGCTGCATGTTATTTTTTATCAAAATTAGATCTAAAAATATGATCCCAAAAAGTCCAACTTACCCCATACCCCTTGGTCGAATCGGAATAATGATGAAGCATATGGTGCTGTTTTAACTGTTTCCAGAAACCACTTTTAAAATTGGCATGGTGAAGTGCATAATGCACCATATCGTAAAATAGATAGCCGATCATAAAACCGGAAAAAAATGGATAAACCACTGTATCGGGCAATAACCAATCGAAAAGAAAATAAAAACCCAAAGCCATAGGGATACTAGCCGAAGGTGGCATCACCAATCTTTTGGCATCGTTGGGGTAATCGTGGTGTACACCGTGAAAAATAAAATGGATTTTCTTGCCCCATTCGACTTCCGGTTCGAAATGGAAAACATAGCGGTGCAGGATGTATTCGGTAATTGTCCAGATGGCCAGGCCTAACAAAAACCAACCTGCAAAACTCAAAACAGGCATTTCGATTTCCCAAAGCGCCTTCCAAAAAAGGAAAGCAATAACCGGAACATAAACAATCAAAGGCACATAAAACCTAACTTTTGATAGGCTTTCTAAAAAGTCATTTTTAAACATCCTGATAGATGCTGTCGAATTTGAAACAAAATTCTTTTTCATTGGTAATATTTTAACTGGTCTTCGACTCGGTTAATGTGTAATCGTCATCTCGACTCGAGCGCACCGATTTTTCATCGAGAGCGAAATGGAGAGATCTATCTTTTAGATTTCTCGGCTTCGTTGCACTCCGCTCGAAATGACGGATCAAGTGAGCGTTTAGTGAAAGTCTTCGACTCCACTCAGACTGACAAATCGCTGTCATTCTGAACGCAGTGAAGAATCTCTAACCTACAGCACACAACCCCTGGCCCTAAATAGTAAAAGATTCTTCGTTGCACTCAGAATGACATCAGCTAAACCTTAATCCTTTCAACTAACACTTTTGAAGGCTCCGAAGCATCAACACCTTTTATCTCTACATATTTTACATTCGGAAACCAAAAGGTACCGCCCTCAATCCGAAGGAAAATCCGTTCTAACTGCATTTTTTTATTGTTAATGGTGGCAAAAACATGGTATTTTTTATCTGCACCAGATTTATTCAGGTACATTGGCAGTTTTTTATGCGAGGTAAACCTCAATTCGAACTGACCGTTACCCAGATTTTTGCTGATAATGCCATATGCAAATTTCCGCTGGATATAACTCAGTTCTTTCTTCTCGCCTTTATCTCCGTAGCGCATCCAAAATACATTTACGGGCTGTTCTTTATTTACTTCGCCATGTTTGTCTACATTTAGCTGGCAGATAATGGTATTGGTATTCGGATCGCGCTGTAAATAAAACAGCTGATTACTGATATCTTTTGGCGTTGGAAAAGTAATCGGAGAAGGATCTAATCCCTGCGCATTTGCATTAAAGGGAAGTACTCCAGTTAAACTTCCCATTAATACCAAACCCGCAATTAATGCCGCCTTGTTATTTCCTTTTCGCTCATTAAATTCTTGCGCTTCGAGTCCTTTTTTGGCTTCCTGTAACCTTTTAACTGCAGTGATATTGGTCAATACTGCCATTAGGGTAATGGGCATGGTAAAAATCGACATCGTTTCGAAAACATGGAATGAAACACCTGGTACGTAAACTTTGTAATTGCCGCCAATAAAATGACCTGCAATACCACAGGCTATGGCAAAAACGCCAATGGTTACTACCCTTTCTGGTCTTTGCATTAAACCGCCTTTACACTCCACACCTAATCCCTCGGCCCTTGCGCGGGTATAACTCACCATCATCGAGCCGATTAATGCGATAAACGCAAACAAGGAACTTAAAAAATAATGATGCGCAACCAGGTAATAACAGATGCCCAAAAACATGATCATTTCGCTATAGCGATCAAGAACCGAATCGTACAAAGCACCAAACTTCGAACTCATGTTCCCTAATCGCGCCACCTGACCATCGAGCATATCAAACAGACCCGCAAAAAGCACCAGCGCCCCTCCCCAACCGATGTATGACATATCGCCACGGTTCGATTTTTCGGCACCGAGCACAAAAATTACGGCCACACCGATATTCAGGATCAGGCCAATGGTCGTCACCGCATTAGGCGTTAAACCTATTTTTATCAGTCCCTTTACAAAAGGATTGATCACCTTGTATATGCCCTGTTGCAGACTGTCTCTTAGATTTTTTCCCATAGCTTTTTTCTTAAAAATCAAATTTTACCCTTGCCCTTATTCCCCACTCCGAAACCTCCGGATTATTGAGATAGTTGAACCGCTTCACCACGTCTACCCTCAATAGTTTAAAGATATTACCTACACCAACACTGCCCTCCATGTAGGGCTCGTTACCCAATGCATAAGTTCTTTGTGCGCCATTTTCGTAAACGGGAAACTGATATAGTCCTGATTGGAAATTTGGATTGTTTTCGTTCCTCAACCCACCATATAATGCCTTAAACGAAACCACTTCCCTTAATTTTAACCGCTTAATTAATGGTACTTTATTAAAAAAGAAGCCGTTAAAATTGTGGTCTATATTAATGCTTACATAATGGTCGCTCACAAACTCGAGGAAGTTCATCAGGTTATAAGAGTTGAGCTGATAGGCGTAAGTTTGGTTGGCTCGGTGTATGGCCAATAAAGGGAAAGGCACTTTTCCGGCGATATAACCACCTTCGAAAGTTACATCGCTATAGCCTAACTGTGATAAATAGAAACGTTTATCGATGCTTCCCATTAAATTATGGTAATTGTATTCGCCACCGAAAACGCCCTTTAAACCTGCAGTATAACGCAAATTAAATACCGGATAACGATCGGCAATGGGTACACGGTATATTTTTCCCTGATAAAACTTTTCATTCGGCGCGTACCTTAATTGCAAGGAAATTTCGCTGGTGCTTAACCTGTTGACAGACTGATTTGCTCCGTTTAGGTAATTGAGTCCACCGGCAGGCGTTTGGCTCCACTTTTTAAAGCCAAGGTTGTAAGAAAAGTGGTTTTCGAATTCTTTAACATAATCTAAACGATAAAAATCGTTGTAAAGCAACATATCGTTTACTCCTCTTTTAAACGAGAGCAGGAAATTATCTTCCTGCACAAACTGTAGCTCTTGTCCGGGAATTTTTGTATCGCGTTGAAAACTGGCCCTAACGTAGTTTTGGGGGAATTCGTAGATCGATTTATTGTTCAGCGAATAAGTTCCGGAAAGAAAAAACTTCCATTTCTCATCTTTAATCCCATAAGCCAAATAGTTTTCGAAATAATAACGTTTACTAAGCTCTGGTGTTGTTCGGCCGCCTACCCGCAGCCTTAAACCTTCTACATTGTTAAAGCTATAAAATGTATTTACCGGACCAATTTCATAAGGGCCTAAATTCTGATAGCCTGCAAATAAAAGGGTAACAATTCTCATTGTCCGTTTAAAAGATGGCAGATTTTGCAGGGTATCGATATTACCATAAATCTTCAGCTGGTTCTTCGAAATGGTATCCAGTCTGTTTTGCTCCCAGAATTTATCGTCTTTTTTTGCTGCATCGGCCCGCACAACGGTACTTTTCCCTTGAAAAATAGTATCGGGCAGAACCATATCAAACTGGTAATTCTTATAGGTAACGGTACGCTCGCCGGTAAAACCTATGCCTTTGGTTTTGCCGATACCGAAATCGGCCAGCAGATTGCTTTTACTTAAACTGTATTTACCTTTGTTGTTGGCTTCGAAATCGAGATCGATTTTTAGCGCACGAACAAAATTGAGGTTAATGTTTTTATTTACCCCAAATGAAGCACCCGTAACGGCGTAATGGCTATCATTCGTTACATAAATCTTTCCTTCGAACAACATATCGTTTGTATTTCGGGGGGTAAAAGAAAGTTCAATAACCTGAGGTTTTTGATTTTTTAACGTATCGGTAATAAAAAACTTATAAAAAGCAGGTGCTCCATCCGAAATCGGACTTAAAAATTCGTTACTGATTACGGAGATGTTGTTTTTATAAATATCAATATCCTGATACATCCTATCGAAATAAGTTTTCATTCCCTTATTATCGATGTACCTGCTATCGAAGTTGACCTGTTTCTCAGCAATAACAACAGTTTTATTTCTTTCCGGATCTTTACTGAGGTAACTATCGGCCAGTTTCTCCTGAATGTACACAGGCAAGAGGTTTTTTCCGCCAATTAAGGTCGAATCCTGTTCCTGAAATAAAAACTGATAATTTCTGAACATCTTTTTGTTCTTAAACTTTTCCGAAACATTGCTCAACGAAAACAACATCTTCTCATATTGCCTAAAAGACACCGTATTGTAACTCTTAATCCGGTTTTCATCTTTATGGGCAATTACCTGGCGGATCAATTCTACCGCGGGATTATCTTTGTTTCGGTATTTTATCTTTTTACCACCCACAATGATCACTTCGTCCAAAGCTTTTGAATCAGGAACCAATGCAATATCGAGTTCCTGCGTTGCAGATGGTATAACATTTTTAAAAGCCGCCCGATAACCTACATAATTAAACGTGATTTCGTTTTGAGGATCGGGAGAAACCAATGTGTACTTTCCGTTTACATCGGTTTGTATGCCTATTTTAGTATCCTTAAAAAAAACGGAAACATTGGGCAATGTTTCTTTGGTAACCGCATCGCGCACGATGCCAGATACTACTGTTCTTTGGCCAAAAGCATTTACCTGCAAAATAAAACTGAGCACCACGAGGAGAAAAAATGAATAAATCGGTTTCATTTAACTTGAAAAAATAAACTGCTTTTGCATGATATAATTGTAGCTTAACCCGGTTATAACTGAGCTGAGCACTTTAGCGAGAACATAATTGAGACTACAAAAATGGGTGAGCATAAACACACCCGCGGTTACGATGATCAGATTGCCGGCCCATACCAAAATATATTTCAGCACCTGCCATTTAATAGCGGTAGATTCACTTTCGAAAACCCATTTCCGGTTCACATAAAAATTAACTGCTCCACCTGCAACCGTACCTGTAATACTTGCTGCCAGATACCACCAGCCAAAAAGATTTACGGCAATAATGGTCACACCAAAATCTGTTGCCGAGGCCACTAAGGATGATGCCTGTGCTTTTAGATAAGTGAACATCATGGTTAAAACAGTTCTAAAGCAACAACCAGTTGCAGTATAACATTTGCATAAATCCCGGCCAGCACATCATCGGCCATTACCCCCCAACCACCTGGCAATTCTTCGAGTTTTCGGATGTAAAGCGGCTTGAGGATATCGAAAAATCTAAAAAGAACAAGTCCTATTAGTGTGTATTCCCATTTCAGAGGCACAAACAATAGGGTGATGCACATTCCTGCCACTTCATCAATCACCACCCTACCGTGGTCTTTTCCCCAAATCTCTTCCACCCGATCGGCACTCATCACCCCCAACATCACGATGAGCATAGTGAAAAGTATCGGCCATAAATAAGGGTTGGTATAAGGGCTCTGGAAAAGATGCCAGCAGATGCAGGTTGCTATAGCAGCATAAGTACCTGCGCCCTTGCCGATATACCCGATTCCCAGAGCCGTTGAAAGAAATTTGTGGATAAACACTATACTGTTTCTATCAGTTCTTCTTCATAATCCTGACCTAAATGGGTGATCAATTCTTCGCCCATGATGTAACGTAAGGTGTTCTGAAGTTTCATCAACTGTTTAAAAATATCGTTTTCTGCAGGTACACCTGGAATCGTTTGTGGCGATTTCAGGTAGAATGATAACCATTCCTGAATGCCCGATAGGTTTGCACGTTTAGCCAAATCGATAAACAAAGCAAGATCTAATACAATCGGTGCAGCTAAAATCGAATCGCGGCAAAGGAAATTGATCTTGATCTGCATTTTATAACCTAACCAACCAAAAATATCGATGTTATCCCAGCTTTCTTTGTTATCACCGTGAGGCGGATAATAGTTGATCCTGATTTTGTGGTACATATCGCCATACAAATCAGGGTTAACCTCTGGTTTAAAGATATCTTCCAGTACACCAAGTTTAGATACTTCTTTTGTTTTAAAATTATCAGGATCGTCTAACACCAAACCATCGCGGTTACCTAAAATATTATCAGAAAACCAACCGTTTACACCTAACGAACGTGCCGCCAAACCAGGCGCCAGAATGGTTTTCATTAAAGTTTGACCGGTTTTAAAATCTTTACCAGCAATTGGGGTATCGGTTTCTTTAGCCAGTTCGATTAAGGCAGGAATATCAACCGTTAAGTTTGGTGCTCCATTAGCGAAAGGAATTCCTAATTTTAATGCAGCATAAGCATAGATCATACTTGGCGCAATACGCAAATCGTTATCTCTTAAACCTTGCTCAAACGCAGCAAGCGATTCGTGAACTTCTGATGGTTCAAAATAAATTTCAGTAGAACCACACCAAACCAATACAATACGGTCGCAATTGTTTTCTTCTTTGAAGTTTTTAATATCTTCCATTACGGCTAATGCCAGTTCGTAACGGTTATCGAGATCTTTTACATATTTACCATCAAGGTTTTTTACATAATTTCTGTCGAAAGCAGCACGCATCGGTTTAATGGCCTGTAATTCCTCGCGTACGTCGCGCAAAAGGTTAGCGTCTAATACGCGGGCATTCATTGCCGCTTCGTAAACATTATCTTCATAAACATCCCAGCCACCGAAAACCAAGTCTTCAAGACCAGCCAGAGGCACAAAATCTTTAATTTTTGGTTCTCTTTTTTCTGTTCTTTTGCCCAAACGGATGGTACCCATCTGTGTTAACGAACCGATCGGTTTTGATATCCCTTTTTTAATTGCAGCAACTCCGGCAATCATGGTTGTTGCTACAGCGCCTAATCCTGGCATTAATATTCCCAGCTTGCCTTCAGCTGCTTTTACTTGTTGTTTCATTCTATTTTATTTAAAATCTTATAACCAATTGTTTTTACGGTACCAGTTTATGGTTTCATTAAGCCCTTGTTCGAGTCCGAATTGGGGCACAAAACCAAAGTCGTTCTGAATATTTTTAATGTCGCAGCCCCAATTGAGCGCGGTGAGTTCTTTTATCTTATCTACATTTAAAGCAGGAATCTTATTAAACACGCCATACAACCGTTCCATCGACCAGGCAAGGCCCTTAATCATTTGCACAGGTACATTCACGGTCAACGTTTTTTTGTTTAAGGCCTTGCGCACATGGCTAGCTAGTGCAGAACGGCTATAAACTGCCCCATCAGAAATGTTATAACTTTTGCCAACCACATCAGATGAAAGTGCTTTTATAATAATATTGGCCAGATCGGTGGCGTACACAAAGCTCAGTTCCTGTTCCTGTCTTCCGATATACAGCTCCAGTCCTGCTTTAATGGTTTTAATCAATATGAAAATGTCTTTCTCCCTCGGCCCATATACTGCGGTAGGCCTGAAGGTAATTAAGGGCAGATTGGGGATCAGCGATAAATATGTCTCTGCAAGTGCTTTGCTGATCCCATAATTGGTTACCGGATTTGATGCCCCCATATCTGTCAGTTTTTCATTTTTCCGATTTAAAGGCCCCAGTGCGGCCAAACTGCTGATAAATACGAATTTCTTTATGCTATGTGCCGATTTTGAAGCCGCCAAAGCCAGGTTCCGGGTATAAATGGCGTTTACCTGATTGTAATCATCGAGTTTTTTTGCCTTGGTTACCGCAGCTGCATGCACGATGTAGTCATATCTTTTTTCCTCTATATTTTCCTTCAACAGGTATATGGAAGAAAGATCAAGGTCAACATAGTTGATCGGAAAATCTTTAAGATGTGTTGCAGTGGCCGATTGACGTACATTTGCATACACTTCGAGATCATTCGCCAAAGCAGATTTAATCAGGTGATACCCTACAAATCCTGTCGCGCCTGTAATCAACACCCGCTTTTTCATATCGCTTTCTCCAAAATCCTGTACTTACGATATAGTTTACCACCAATATCTTCAATAGGTTTATTGATCAGATCGTTATGATCTAAAGTCCAGCTGGCCTCTGCATATTTCATGTTTTTAGCCTTAAAATGTTTGATGATACGGCCATAAAGGCAAGCTTCAATCCCCATTTTACGGTAACCATCTACTACGCCAAGCAACAAAATACGGATGCCATCAATTTTCTTTTTATTGGCCAAAAGTTTGATTAAACCTGTAGGGAACAACCTACCTCGTTTAATTTTGATCAGGATCTGATTGATATCAGGAATGGCCAATGCAAAACCCACAATCTTGCCATGCTGTTCTGCCAGGATACAAAACTCTGGGTCGAGGATCAGTTTTAAATCGTTTGCGGTATAGTCGAATTCTTTATCCGTCATCGGTACAAAACCAAGGTTTTTATCCCATGCTTTATTGTATACTTCCCTCACGGCGTTACACTCCTCCTTGAATTTCTTCATGTTGATTTTACGCAGCACAATGTCGTTACGGAGCAGCCGTTCTTCTATCCTATCCAGCAGTTTAACCGATCTTTCGCTATAATTGCCCGCAGTGTAGCGGTATGCCCTTAAATCGACATTTTTCCGAAAGCCGGTTTGCTCTAAAAGCGACAGATAATATGGCGCATTATATGGCATCATGGCCACAGGTGGCCCATCGAAACCTTCAATCAGTAATCCGCATACTTCGTTGGTTGAAAAATTTACCGGACCTAAAACTTTTGTCAGCCCTCTTTCCGATAACCAATCCTGTGCTGCATTTAAAAGCTGCAAGGCAACTTCCGCATCATTTATACAATCGAAAAAACCGAAGAAACCATCATGTCCGCCGTAAACTTTATTGTGATTTGTATTGTTAATTGCCGCAATTCGCCCAACTACTTTACCTTCGTCGTACAGTAAAAAAAGCTGTATTTCAGAATGTTCGTAAAAAGGATGTTTGCCTGGGGTAAGCAAGTCGCGTTGGGCAATAAAAAGCTCAGGGACATAGTTTACATCGGCCGCATACAATTGGTGTGGAAAATCTACAAACGCCTTTAATGCTTTTTTACCAGAAACTTTTACCAGTTCTCTCATGATTGGCTTCCTACTAATTCTACATTAACAGCTTTAAAAGCAGCACTTAGTTTGCTTATGGCTGAATCAATTTGTTCGAAAGTATGCGTGGCCATTAAAGAAAACCTGATCAATGATGAATCGGAAGGCACCGCTGGTGAAACGACCGGGTTTACAAATACCCCATTTTGCTGAAGGATATTCGTAATCATAAAGGTTTTGGTATTATCGCGGATGTAAATGGGAATAATCGGACTATTGCTGTGCCCGATATCGAAACCGGCCTCGAGCAAAAGTTTCTTCGCATATTCTGTATTGGCCCAGAGTTTATCAATACGCTCAGGCTCTGATTCGATAATATCCAATGCAGCAATTACACTTGCTACAGCAGAAGGCGGCATACTTGCGCTGAACATCAGTGAACGGGCACGGTGCTTGATATATTCGATGGTTTCGGCATTGCCCGCAATAAAACCACCTAATGAGGCCAGCGATTTGCTAAAAGTGCCCATAATCAGGTCTACATCCTCCGTAAGATTAAAATGTGATGCCGTTCCCGATCCATTAAAGCCGATTACTCCTAAACTGTGCGCATCATCCATCATAATATTGGCACCAAATTCATTGGCAATATTTACCATTTCTGGAAGATTAACTAAATCGCCTTCCATACTGAAAATGCCATCAGAAACAATCAGTTTAGCGGCATCTTCAGGTAATCTGCTCAGTTTTCGGCGCAGGTCCTGCATATCGTTATGCGCATACTTGATGGTGCGCGAGAAGGACAAACGGCTTCCATCAATAATCGAGGCATGGTCGTACTCATCCAATAACAGATAATCGTTACGATCTAATAAACAGGATATTACCCCTAGGTTGACCTGAAAACCAGTACTAAAAAGCACTGCCGCTTCTTTGCCCACATATTCTGCGAGGCGATTTTCCAATTCGAGATGAATATCGAGCGAGCCGTTCAGAAAACGCGATCCTGCACAGCCAGTCCCATATTTATCGATAGCTGCTTTTGCGGCTTCTTTTATTTTAGGATGATTGGTTAACCCTAAATAGGAATTGGAACCAAACATGAGTACCTTTTTCCCATTTATAACCACCTCGGTATCCTGGCCCGATTCTATCGACCTGAAATAAGGATATAATCCCTTTTCTTTTATCACCGCCGCATCCTTAAAAGAGGCAATTCTATCTTGTAATTTTTTACGCATGCTGAACACTTATATTCTTCAGTTTTTAAAACCCTGTTCTGAAAATTTGGCCTGTACCTGAATGCTACTTGTAGAGATTAAAATCAACTAGGTAGATTAAGGCCGCATTAACCAAACGATTTGATAACACAATTTTAACGCGGAATTGAAGCCAAAAAAAGGTTCAAATGTGGGATATATTGGTCAAAAAGTTGGATCGACGAAATGTGACATTCAGATGAATTGACCAATTGACATTCTGACTTTTATTATAAAATAGTAAAACGATAAAAAACATACAAAACAGCACAACAAATAACATAATTTACTGTTTTTAAGTCAATTAAAATTTGATATTTATTAATCAAAAGATTGAAAATTAATCAGAAATTAGTCATTTTAAAAAATTGTTATTGCAAAATTGATCTCGAACATTACATTTGCCAGTACAAAATCCGACAGATAAAGGGCGAAAAACTATCCATAAAAGGGTGGCTAAAATTGTAGTGCAAAAGATGATCGAATCTGTTAAGAAATTATTAAAAAACGCTGAACGATTTTATGCAACAAGAGTTACTCAATAAAACTTTTTCAGAAAAAAACCATGAGGAAGCGCTTTCTTTAAATGATGGATTGATGGCAAAAATCCACCATAGTAGCGATCCACATTATTGCAGTTCGGAACCTTTTCGCGTATCGAGTTATGCTTTAATTCTGATCACAAAAGGAAAGATGAACCTCCGGATAAATTTTGTAGAGCATGTATTAAATCAAAGAGATATTCTACTCATTTTTCCACATGCCGTTTATGAGATTAAGAACAACAGTGATGTTTCTTTCATCAGCATCCATTTTAATAAAAATTATTTAAAAACCAAGGGGATATTCTTTAATAGCGGAGAAGCTTACAGAATGTTCCAGAACGATCCTACTCATAAATTTTCATTATCAAAAGAAGAATACACATTCATTTACTATGACATGCTTGCGCTGCACAAAAAACTGAATGTACCTAAAGACACCCCGCAGATTAAAAATATTGTGCACAATAGCTTCCTAGAGCTTTTGTACGACATCTTTTTGCTAAAGAATAAACGGAAAGATCCGATACCTTTTGCTCATGATAGCAAGACAGAACTTACCAATCGGTTTTTATCGCTGGTATCGGAAAACTTTAAGAAGGAAAAACGTGTAATTTATTATGCCAACTGTTTACGCATCACGCCAAGGCATTTATCACAGGTTGTTAAACAAGTAACCGACAGAACAGCGGGGGAAGTTATTGATGAAATGGTGATCAGGGAGGCGAAACTACTGTTAACCAGCCATGTTATGAACATCTCGGAGGTGGCTATGGAACTGCGCTTTAGCAACTCCTCTTTTTTTGGAAAGTATTTCAAAAAACAGACGGGCATTACCCCGTCTGAGTATAAATTATCGAATAATATTGCGGTATAGATCAATCTCATCAGACTGCTAATTACCTTCGGTGAGCTCGCTTAAAGCTCGGTTTACTTCGTAGCTTTCCGTTTCACTACAGGTCAGGGTGACGACCGCAACTGGAGACATCTCGTAGGCGTTGTCAGTCTGAGCCTGTCGAAGACCTTTGCTGGCAGCAGCTCCACTAGTCGAAAACAAAAAACATTTACCCTTCGACAGGCTCAGGATGATAATACTTTTTTGGTTTTTCGTTAACTTAACTACATTAGTTGCCCACCTGCAACGGGCAGGGGTTTGTTATACCCATAATAGTAGTACTACTTATGCCTCCTAAACCTGATCAAAGCGGGATGCCAATTTCCTTCAAATTGGCAGAAGCGGGAGCAGGACTGAACCGCCCTAAATGCTCCTGCAATTGCTTTCCAAAAAACAAATGTTAATGTTATGGATTTACACTAGTCAATTTTTTACCTGCTATATCTTCCCATCTATAAAAATGAAAGGTTTTATCATCGCTCATAGCCACCAACAAGCCGTGTTTAAAATCAGCGTTTAAAGGAACTGAAACCACATCAATACCATCCGTTTGATTGGCTGAATATTTAATGGTGGTTAACAGTGGGTGTGGATGAGCAGTATTGGATTTAGCCACCCGATCGTACACTTTTAACTGCTTAGCGCCCTGATCGGATACAATGATATATCCCTTATTCCCTGAAGTTTTATAAATGGCAATCCCCTCATTGTCGACAGCAAAATCGCCCTGCCCAAACAGTGCCAGTTCTTTATTCCCTTTGGCCGGGTCGGCATAATACTTGCGTACACCGACCTGCTCATCGCAATAATAAACATACCCCAATTCGTTATCAACAGCAATGGCTTCTATTTCTTTTTTACCACTATACTGACCGAATTTCCGAACCAAATCTGCTTTAACATTGCCTTTTCCGTCATCGGTTAACAGGTATTGCCAAAGATAACCTCCGTTTTTAGGCCCCGTTTTACGACCAACAATTGCATAAATTTTTCCACTTGGATCGGTATACATCGAAATCCCCATCAAATCGCGGTACTCTGCGCCTGTTTCGCCAACAAAAACAGGAATTCCGCCATTATCGATTGCTTTCATATCAGGAAGGGAAAATATCCTTAGTTTATGCGTGTAACGTTCTGTGGTTACGGCAATATCTGTTTTTTTTCCAGTCAACAATAAACCATAGGCAATATCAACGTTGTTTGGGCGCTTTAAGCCTTTTACGGTTTTCGACTTGATGATTTTACCTTTCAGATCGAAAACATATAAGCCACCGCTGCTATCTTTATCGGTACCGATTACCAAAGACTGCGCCGGATCGTTCGGGTTTACCCAGATGGCAGGATCATCAGTATCAAAATCGACAGGATCGGATACGTATAAAGGTTTTACTGCTGTAGTATTTTCGTTTTGCGTACCTCCATTACAAGAAATGGTCAGGCTTAAAATCGCAAAAGCGGCAAGTTTTAATATATTATTATGCTTCATTTTATATTTTAGTTCCGTATGCACCAACAAATGTTGATGGTGAAGGTGAGCTATAGGTGATACCATTTTTCATTGTAATTCCGGTCTGGTGATGGCGGGTAAAGTTGGTGATGCCCTTACCCAAAGCTGGTGAGTTGCCTTGCAGGTGAAAATCCCATGCGGTATTAAAATCGGCATTGGTAACTGCAGTATTTAATGGATAATTCACAAATTTAGGGTCATTTGCTCCGGCAACATTACTAATTACATCGTTTTTACCGCCTACAATATCGCCAGTTGGCTGAAACTGGTTTACAGTGGCCTGATCGAAACCGTAATACCAGTTATTGCTGTAAGCAGAACGGTTATCTTCAGGCTTTTTCGGATCTCTTTTCACACCAAAACGGGTGTTGGCAAAAAGATTATTATACAGATCGGCACGCACTGTACTTTCCAGCCAGATTGATCCGCCTTTCGCTGTTGGTCTTCTCCAGCCTGTATTCACCATCGTATTGTTATAAGCAATAATATACGTTTGGGGCGTTTTATCGCCAGTATTAGATAATTTTAAGGCATTGGTATTGGTGCTATAAACCAAATTATAGGCTATATCAGCCAAACAGCCCGACTTAAAGTTCATGGCCTCTCCTCCTGTTACACCAGTGGTATAAAACACATTATTGGCAAAAATGATTCTTCCACCTTCAATATAAGTACAATCTTCCTGAAAATTTCTGATGGTGCTATTTTGAACCACCAATCTCCCTCTGGCATTGGCAAACCAAAGTGCTGGCAAACTTTCGCCCGCAACAGCCTTGTACAGTCCCATTTTTACCGAAGTAGAAGCATCGGATGTTTTAGCACCACCATATTCTAGAATTACGTGGTCAAGCACCAGTTCCTCGCATGTTGGACCAGCCAAAATGCCACCCCAAAGTTTACCAAACTTGGTTAACGGCGTTTTGTAAAAATCGTTTACTGTAAATTTAATAGGGTTCTCTGTGGTTCCTAAAGCATACAAATTGCCTTTTATAATAATTTCTGGTTTCGCAACTGTATCCATCAATACCGTTACCCCTTCTTCAATCGTAAGCGTTTTCCCTTCCGGGATTACGATATCGCCTTTAATTACCTGCGTACTGCCTTTAGCCCAAACCCCAGAAACCTCACCAATTGCCGAACCATCAACAGCGCTGGTATCTACATCTATATTGGCTTTCTCGCATCCTGCTAAGGCTAACACCACCAGGACCATCAATTTAAAAATCTGATTCGATTTCATGTCTTTATATCTTTAAATTCTATTAATTAAACTTATATCTGAAACCAACTAGGTAGTTTTGGCCATAATAATCACTTCTGATCAATGTATTCCCATTTTTAACGAGGTCTTCGTTGATGTTGTTATTCTCAGGATTTGTACCTTTTATAAATAATTTTGTCGGTGTATTTAAGATGTTATTGGCTTTTACAAAAACACTGATCCCGCCTTTGAAACGTTTCTCGGCTGAAGCATCCATCTGTACGAATCCTTCCTGCCACAAATCGTTATTTAAAAATTGAGAAACCGTGTTAATGCGTGGCCCTGTATAAGCACCTGCAACCTGAACATCCCAGCCTTTTTTAGTGTCTTTAAACAATAACGATAAATTGGCAATATGCGCTGACTGACCGTAAAGCGGGCGTTCCTGGTTAACATTGGCCGGCTCCGTATCTCCGGTAGTACTATTGATAACCCTGGTGGTTTTAAGGGTATTAATGCGCGAATGGGTATAGGTATAATTGGCTTTCAGGCCTATTTTGCTGAAATATTTGATGTAATCTATCTCTGCACCATAATTATTGGCCGTGCCAAAGTTTCCTGGGGTATAATAAGTATCCTGTCCGCGAACGGCATCAGCCAGAAAAGTATATTCAATTGGGTTTTTGATCCGCTTATAAAAAGCACCAACCAACAGTTGTTCTGAAGCACCGGGGAAAAGTTCGTAGCGTAAATCGAAGTTATCGGCCAAAGCGCGTTGCAGGTTCACATTACCACGTTCTATAAAATCTTCGTTCTTTACTCTTCCCGGTACAATTTCATAAAACCCAGGGCGGTTAAGGGCTTTGTAATAAGACGCATGCAACTGGGCTTTTGGACTTAAGAAGTATTTTGCGGTTAAACTGGGCAGCAGATCAGTATAAATCTGATTTCCTTTTGGAAAAGCCTCGCCTGCAGGAAAAAGCAGGTTATAACCCTGATTGGTATGCTCTACCCTTAGCCCTCCTATCACTTCTAATTTGGCCGAATTATATTTAAACATTCCATATCCAGCTGCTATTTTTTCACTTGCATCGTAGGTTAATGCGTTAGCTACTGCTCCAGTAGAATTACTCACCACGAGGTTTAAATCGGTATAACTCTGAAAATTCACACCGTAAAGATCAAATGCATTGGCTGCGCTTGGGGCAAGATTGTAGTTATTAAAGAAACTGCTTCTTTGTTTATCGCGGTATAAACCTCCGGTCATAATATCCAGTTTATGCTCGCCAGCCAAAACCTGGTAAGTCAGATCCAGGTAGCCAGCTAAGTCCTCATCAGTATTACGTTCCCATCTACGGGTAACCGGATTAGTATTGACCAAACTGGTACGTTTGCTTTGAAAATTCTGCTGTATTCCGTTTAAACTGATGCTGGTATTTTCGGGTACATCGTTTTTGGCCGAAGAATAAACCGCCGACCATTGTACTTTAAATTTATCATCAAAGAATTTATGATCGCCATGAAGCGTAGTATTATAAATCTGTTGCTCGGTTAAGCGGCTACGGGTATCATAAACCAATTCTGCATTCCCAGCTGTTGGATTATAAACCCCATTATAGGTGGTGGTTACAGCATCTCTAACCTGCTGGTTTTTTAGGTTAACATATACATTGTATAAACTGATCTGGTGGTCTTTGTTAAAAACATAATCAATTTTTCCATGTAAACCTGTTCGCTGTTGCTGTTCAGAATACTCACGGTAACTTTTGCTGGTAATTTTGGCATAAGGATCGACGCCTACAACAGAATTATTGTAAAAAGTACTGTTGCTACCGCGGTAAGTATTCTGATAACTTCCTGCCAGCACCACCCCTAATTTATTATCCAAAAAGCGTTTACTTAAGGATAAGCTTCCGATTAAATTAGGTGCAGGATTTTTATATTTATAATCGAGTGTGCCTTTGCTAAAATCATTCTGTGTAGCATTATAGTTTTTCCCGTTTATTTCGTAGGGCGATTTATAATTAATACCTGAAGCATTGTAACTGGTAAACTTACGGTCGAAAAACAATTGGCTATAACCTGTAGAAACATTGGCATTTAGCTGCAATAAGCCCGGAGCATTTTTCATCACCATATTAATGGCACCGCCAATGGCATCGCCCTCTAAATTTGGGGTAAGCGTTTTGTACACCTCTAAACGGTCGAGCAAGTCAGAAGGAAAAAGGTCAAGCGGAACATAACGGTATTTATTATCCGGACTTGGGATTTTCACGCCATTTACCAAAGTATAATTGTAGCGTTTATCCATTCCTCTTAAAATGGCATATTGTCCATCGCCATTGCTATTGCGCTCTATAGATACACCAGAAATACGCTGCATCACATTGGCTACCGTTAAATCCGGTGAAATCTCTATCGACCTTCCTGATACGATATTCATCAGCTGTGGGGCATTTTTTTCCAGGCGCCTTGCACCCTGATCAGTAGAACTAACTGCATTCGACTTGATGGTAATATCATCAAGGCTTTTCGAATCGCTCTCCATGTAGAACTTTAAGTGATCGTTATCCTCTTTCAGTATCACTAAGGTTTTTTCGATGGTTTTGTAAGTAATGTAGCTTACGCTAATTTTGGCAGCACCTGCTTTTACATCCTTAAACTCGAAAGTACCATCTAATCCGGTATTGGTTGTTCGCCTTGGGTTTTCTAAAACCACTGTTGCACCTACAATAGCCTCTCCAGTTTGCTTATCGTAAACGTGGCCTTTCAGTTTTGTGGCATTTGCGGTGCCCGCACAAAAAAGAAGTAAAAACAGAATTTGTAATCGTTTATTCATTGTGTTTGGTCATGTCTTTTTATTATCGACGGGGGCAAAGGTGTATACACCATTTTACACAAAGAAATTATTGAGGTTACATAAAGGCAACAGCGTTACAACAAGCATATATCAAAAGGCAACATAAACATACAACACTATGATTATCAATAAATTAAACAATCATAAAAACGCCGTTATGCTTTCATTACCGTTACATTAACAAATTGTTAAGCCTCTAAAAACCAAAAAAACAAGTAATAATAATACAGCTGATGTAACGGTTATAATGCCTGAATAAATGCTGATAAATTATCGCCTTGTGCCAGATTCAGCTTTTTCCTTAGCCTATATCTCGATACCCTTAAGCTATCAGTAGATATCCCAAGCAAGGTTGCAATATCGCCCGAATCGAGGTTCATTTTTAACAGTGCAATCAAGCGCATATCGGCTGAGGTAAGCTCACTACTATATTTTTTTAGGCTTTCGAGAAACTGATGGTGCACCTGTTCGAAAGCCACCGTAAATTCTTTCCAGTTGCGCTCGTGATTAAAGCTCAGATTAATCTCCGTGAGGATCTGGTTCATCTGCTTTTTCTGATCGCGTTTATCCTCTTTTACCATTGCTTGTAAGGTACCCCTAAGATTTTCAAGGAATTGGTTGTGTTTAATCAGATTTAAGGTATGGGTAGACAGTTCTCTACTTTTAACCTCCAGCAACTGTTTAAGATTTTGCTCTTCGAGCTGAAGATTTTTGAGCGCCAGACTGGTCATATCATGCTCTATTGCTTTCTGCCGCGCCAGCATCTGTTGATCTCTTAATTTTAACCTTTGTCTGCTAAAAATAACAAATCCCAAAACAACCAATAATATGACTACAATTGTGGCAGAAAAAGCAATGATCCTGTTCACCTTCCGATCGTTTTTCAGTTTATTTATCTCATCCGATTTTTTATTGATATCGTAAAGCACCTGCAAAAAAGCTACCTGCCGGGCACCGTCTTCCGAATACAGATCGATCGTGTATTTATAGCCAAGTTTTACATAGTGGTAGGCGCTGTCCATGTTGTTCAACAGTTCGAATGCCTTGCCCAAATCTCTGCAGCAGGAGCTTAACTGATAGATATTACCCATCTTTTCGGCCAGTTTCAACGCTGTTTCGGTTAGCACAATACTTTCCTTGTACCGGCCTGTTTTACGGAGGATATCGCCCAAATTATTAATGACCTCGATACTCCCGAGGTCATTATGATCTTCCTGATATAAATTTAGAGACTGTTTAAAATGCACATAAGCAGAATCGTAACGCTCCAGATCTTCATATATACTGCCCAGGTTTTCGTGTATTTTTGCCGCCCCACTTTTATCATTAACCTGCCCGTTTATTTTTAAAGCGAGCTTTTGATAGTAAAATGCACTGTCGTAAAGTTGCCTTTTTTCGTATAACTGCCCAATATTGCCCAAAACGGTTGCCTGTCCGGTTAAGTTATTCGATCTTTTATAGATACCGATGGCTTTGTTATAGCTATGCATAGCCTTGTCTTTCTGCTTCATATAATAGTAGAGCACGCCCGCATCGTTAAGGTTGGCTGCCAATAAAAGCGATTGATTGGCATTGTTGAATATTTTATCGGCTTTTAAAAAGAACTCTAACGATTGACTGAAATGCCCTTGTGTATAACAAATCTTACCCATCTGCTGCAAACATTTGCCTTCTAAAAGCTCATCATTGTCATCGATAGATTTGGCGTATATTTTTTTTAATTGAGCCAGGGCTGCAGTCGGATCTTTTTGATTCAGGGCAATAATCGATTCGAATTTTTCTTCCTGGGCAATCGCGTTCGAAATAAAAAGCAGAAAAAGTACAAGAACACTAAAGGGTTTGGTCATGTTAAAAGCATCTATATCAGGCAATGCTGAACAAAGTAAGAGCGTATATGTTAAGTTAAGGTTAAGTTGAAAAATTAACTGATAGTGATGAATCCCAAATCTAAATTCAAAACCTATTTTATATTAGTCCATTAAGTGATATTTTGTAATTTAGTAGTAAAACCTATTGATATGAATATTACCTATGAGATAGGTGTTATCCCTACACCAGAAGAAGTAATTGAACTATTTGTCCAGGCCGGACTTAAAAGGCCAACTGAACCAGAAAGAATAGCATTGATGTTAAAAAATGCAGACTTATTGGTTACGGCCTGGCAGGAAGATAAACTTGTTGGTATTTCCAGAACCATTACCGATTGGGTCTGGTGCGCTTACCTCGCAGATCTAGCAGTATTTACAGATTTAAAAAGTTCGGGAATAGGCAAAGAAATGATTGCTATTACACGTCAAAAACTCGGAGATCAATGTATGCTTCTTCTCTTATCAGTACCTACTGCTTTTGATTATTACCCTAAAGTGGGTTTTAACAAAGAAGATCGCGCTTTTAGTATCGAACGGATAAAATAATTTCGAAATATGAAAAAAATTATTCTAAACCTTGCCGTTACGCTTGATGGCTACATTGAAGGACCTAATGGAGAAATTGATTGGTGTATTATGGATGGCGATGCCAATTTTAACGATTTTTTAGATGGCATAGATTCTATTTTTTATGGACGAATCAGCTATGATCTCTGGGGAAATTACCAGCCTGGAGAAGAAGAGGATGAATTGATGAAATCGATCTCCGAAAACATTAACAGCAAGAAAAAATATATTTTTTCGCAAACCAAAATCAGCGATGATACAGGTGCTGTTTTTATCCAAACGGATATTGTAGAAAGAGTAAACGAAATTAAAAATCTTCCCGGAAAAGATATCTGGCTGTACGGTGGTGCAAAATTAATATCGACTTTTTTAAATGCCGGCATGGTTGATGAGTTTCAGCTAGCTGTACATCCGGTAATATTGGGTGAAGGAAAATTACTGTTCAGCGAAATTACCAATCGGGTTTGGTTAACATTAAAAGAAACAAAAAGCGCTCCATCAGGTGTTGTGCAGCTGATATACAGCGTTAACGATAAATGAGCAATGGTAGTTTAGAGTTGAGCGTTTGGCGTTTAGAGTCAATTAACCGATTTCAACAATTAACCGAGTGAACCAGTTTGGAGTTGGGCGTTTGGCGTTTGGAGTCGATTAACCATTTATACAAAAAACCAATTAAGATTGAAGTGACCAATGACTAGTGAACGAATGACTAATGAACTATCATTGCTATGGAAGAAATAAAAAACGGAGTTAAAGCTTTTTATGCCAAAACCCAGGCCGATTGGCGCCAATGGCTCGCCGAAAACCATGAAAAAGAAGTATCTGTTTGGTTAATTATCTATAAAAAAGATGCATCAGCAAATCGTTTACCACATAGCAACGCAGTTGATGAAGCCCTCTGTTATGGTTGGATTGATAGTTTAACAATGAAACGTGATGAAGAAAGCCGCTATCAATTTTTCTCCAAAAGAAAACCTAAAAGCAATTGGAGCGCAATTAACAAGAATAAGGCTTTACACATGATAGCCCAAGGATTGATGAGCCATGCAGGACTACAGTCGATCGAAACAGCTAAAGCCAATGGCATGTGGGATGCCCTAAACGATGTGGAAAATCTGATTGTACCCGATGATTTAAAAAAAGAATTTGAAGCCAACAAATCAGCACAAGCACATTGGGATAAATTCCCTCGTTCTTCAAAGAAAGCCATATTAAAATGGATATCAGAAGCCAAAAGAACAGAAACAAGAGCAACAAGGATTAGTGAAACGGTTAGGTTAGCTGAAGAAAATGTACGGGTGAAATAGCACTTAGTCCGGAGTCTTTAGTCGGGAGTCCGAAGATCAGTTGCCAGTTAACAGTTACCAATAACCAGTTTACCGATTTAAACAATTAACCAATCCCCCAAGCCAACTACCTCACCTCTTTAACCAACACCTCCATTAATTCTTTTGCAGAAGTATATTTTAAGTTTACCGCATTTTGTCCCGACCAGAAATTGTACATATCTGTTTTGCCCTGCTCAATGGCAGCAGCTCGTAACGGCCCCATTAATCGGGTTTGAAGCGGAAAGGGCAATACCTCGGTTTCATAATGAATAGCATTGGATATCCGGTTAGCAATCATCCGGCCCATTCTTCCTGTTAATGATTTAGAAAGCACCGTATTTTTTGATTCTTCGGAGAAAAGTTTTGCCTTGTGCATCGGCGTTGCATTAGATTCGTCGGTTACTAAAAAGGCGGTACCCATTTGAACTGCATCTGCACCAAGTGTTAATGCGGCCCTTATACCTTTTGCATCGGCAATACCACCGGCAGCAATTAGAGGTGTTTTTGTTTTCGCTTTTACCTGTTGGATCAATGCAAAAGTCCCTGTTAACGATTCATCTGCCGGTTTAAGGAATGAAGGACGATGTCCACCCGCTTCAAATCCTGTTGCAACAATGGCATCAACCCGGGCTTCTTCGAGTGCTAAAGCTTCGTCCAATGTGGTTGCTGCACCCACTGTTTTAATGCCTAACTTTCGTGCTTCGTTTAATATTTCTTTTGAAGGTATGCCGAATATAAAACTAAATACTGCAGGTTTCAGCTCAAAAACGGTTTCAACCTGTTTCAAAAATTTTGAAGGAACATTGGCATCAAGATCTGGTAAGGGAATACTTAACTCGTCGAAAAAAGGTTTGAATAATAGTTTAATCTCTTCTATTTTTTCTGATGGATAATTAAGCAAACACTCATCTACATCATTCACCCATAGGTTGATGTTATAAGGTTTATCTGTTTTTGTTCTAACAATTTTATCGGTTTCTATAATTTCTTCAGGACTTAAGGTATATGCGCCGAAGCTGCCCAAACCACCAGCGTTTGATACGGCTGCTAAAAGCTCAGGTGTTGAAAATCCACCTGCCATTGGGCCTAATAAAATCGGATATTCGATTTTTAAAAGTTCGGTTATTTTAGTTCTATTCCACATCCTAATAAATTTTTACGTTGGTTAGAAGTTTATTCACAATCACCCACCCGCTATCGGTTAGATTTAACGACAAAAGATCGTAATAATTAAAATCAAAAATAGGCAGATGAACTTTCGCAATTGCAATAGAATTGATAATTTCTATCGACAATATTTCCATGTGGAATGTTTCATTGAGCTCCTGCGGACTTTTGCGCTTACTTACCCCTTCTAAATATTCATCCAGTGTTTTAAAATATGGAAGGCCATTTACATCACCGGCCAATATAGACTGGGGGTGAAATATTTTTCTGAGCAATGCTGTGTCTCCATTAAAAACTCCCTTAAAATAAGATGACAGTACCTCTGCTATTGCATTTGCGTTTTCAGTGTAATTGTTCATGGTTTTAATTTTTAAGGTATGCCCGGGGTTAAGTATTCCCTTTGCATACCTGGTTCTTGTTTTAATTTTTATCCTTAGCCAATGTGATGCCCTGCTACATGGCCTCCGTCTAAATTGATGATTTCGCCCGTTACAAAATTACTTTCTGCCAGGTACAGGGCGAGTTGAGCTACATCTTCTGTTTCGCCAATACGGTTTAATAAATGTAAACCTGCAAACGCATCTGCATCACTAATGCCATTTTTGGCCTGTAACGGACTTCTAATAATCCCAGGAGCGATGCCATTTACCCGGATGTTGTTTTTGCCGAACTCTGCAGCCAATTGTTTGGTTAAAGCATGGATGCCACCTTTACTTGAAATGGGTGCTGTAGCAGGAAAACCTCCAATGGCATGATCTACCAATACAGTTCCGATGTTAATAATAGCACCACCATCTTGTTTCAACATCTGCGTGATGGCTGCCTGAGTAGTGAAAAATGTGCCTTTTAAATTGATGTTCAAAAATTTGTCCAGGTACGCTTCATCTACCTCTAAAAAAGGTTTTGGTTCAAAAATACCGGCATTATTTACCAGCACATCTACGGCACCAAAACGCGCTATGGCAGTTTCTACCAATCGTTTACCTGTGTTTATATTGCTGATATCGCCAGCTACCATCGCCAATTGGTGGTGCGATCCTAATTCGTTGAAAGCAGTAATTAAATTGTTCTCATTTGCAGCGTTGATCACCACATTGTGACCCTGTTTCAAAAATAAACCTGCAATGGCGCGACCAATGCCTGTTGATGCGCCTGTTATAATTACGGTTAGTGTTTTCATGTTTTTGATGATTATTTATTGTTTGCTGTTATCCCTTTTTCGCGCAATACCGATACCTGCTCGCCTGCATAGCCCCAATCATCCAATTCGATCTCTTGAATTACTACATGGGTAAGCTTTGGATCTTTATCCAATACTTCGGTAATCAATTTGGTTATTCCACTAATTAAAGTCTGTTTTTGTTCGCGGGTAACACCTTCGCGGGTTACTTCTATTTTTACGTATGGCATGGCTGTTCGATTAAATAGTTAATGATGCTGTTAATTTTACATCAAGTTCAAATTCATTGTAAATCAGGTTATCGCCAAGGTTGGTGAAAAAGTTACCTGATCTGAATTTCATGTTGTACTTGTTACGGTCGATAAAGATTTTACCAGAAGCTGTTAAGGTATTGCCATTAACCACAACATCTGCTGCAAAAATTACAGCATGTGTAATGCTTTTAATGGTTAAATCACCAGTAATTACTGTATTATCTTCATTGGTTTGATCAACAGCTGTAATGACAAATGTGGCCTCTGGGAACTGATCGGTTGCAAAAAAATCTTCAGAGAATAAATGTCCCGCGAATTGCGCATTGGTTGCAGGGTCAGTAACATCCAATATTACGATAGACGTGGTATCGATAATAAAGCTCCCGTTGCTGAGTTTACCATCGTTTAAGCTTAGTGAACCCGATTTAATCGTGATGGTTCCATTGTGTGCACCGGTAACTTTTTTACCAGTCCAGTTGATGTTGCTTTGAGCGCTTACAATTTCAAATTTTGTAGTTTCCATTTCTTTGTTTTATCAATCGTTAGTGATTTGACAACACAAAGTAAAGGAGGATTTTTACAGGGCTTAGGTGATGTACATCACATTCTGCAAACGTTATTTTTGTGCGTTGTAAAGTCTGCTCAGGGTTTCTCTGGAAACACCCAAATAGGCTGCGATTAAATGTTTAGGCACGAGATTATAGAGTTGAGGATACATGGCCAAAAGTTCCTCGTAGCGGGCTTTGGTATCGTTATTCATAAAAGATAACAGCCTTTTCTGCGAAGCCAGATAGCCCCTGTTTGTTCTCCAACGGAAAAAATGTTCAGCCTGATGAATTTCGCTGCAGATTTTTTCGCGGTCATCGTTAGAAAGACATAATACTTCTGCATCGCTAATACAATCTACGCTTATGGTTGCACGGGTATGGTTGTATAGGGCGCCATAATCTGAAGTCCACCAGGTAGGCATCGCAAACTGCAGGATATACATTTTGATTTCATCGTTGATAAAAAAAGCTTTTAAACAACCCGAGATCACAAAATATTCGTGATCTACCTTGTCTCCCTCGCTAATGATGGCCTGCCCTTTTTTAAAAGACTTTAACTTGAAATGGGAAAATAAATAATCGAACTCTTTGTCGGTTAAAGTAGCGGTTTTTAAAATATGCGCTTTTAGTGTTTCTTTAGGATCCATAGCTTGAAATAAAGGTAAGAATTATTGGGGTTAGTCGGAAGTTGAGGAGTCAGTAGTCCGAAGTCTGGAGTCGATTAAACGATTAATAAATACACTGATTCCTCAATCGAAATGTCAGCCTGAGGCTTAATTTACTGCATAAAAAATCAAGATAATTGACATTTAATTATCGGTCTTGTGCAATATGCTATTCCCCTCTTTCAGAGGGGTGTCCGTAGGACGGGGTGTTTTATTAGTCCTAGCCGGACGGGCTTTTTTCTTTTTGATGTCAAAAAGAAACAAAAAACACCGGCTGAAAATTTTTCTTTCGAAGCCAGTAGATTGGCTTGGGCAGTGCAGTCCGAAAAATTTGTTAGGCCGGATTTAAGTAGAACGAGGATACGGTGCTAAGGCCTAGTTGGGCGGAAATACAAAATCAACATAAAGCACTCATATTTAAATAATTACAAAATAACATCAATAATAGTAGAGTCGAAGGACAAATAATATTTAGTCAGCAGTTGATGAAACGACATATAGTTAACCGACTCAGCAATAACAGAACAACACAATACTTGATTTATAATTTTTTAAATGTAACTTTGTTGCATTGAAATATTCAGTGTACACATATCGCAAAGAAATTTTTGCCCGTATATGGGCGGTATTGCTATTGGCGGTATTTCTTAATGCAACACTAATCGAAAGCCTTCACCATCATGGCGCCGAAAAAACCGGTTACAGCAAGCAAAGCTGTAGTGAGGCGCACCTGCTTAAACAATTGAGTTCGGCAAAGCTAAAATGTAAATTGTGCGAGGTATTGAAACACCGATCGCACTTTTTCGATTTTCCTGCTCCTATTACATTTGCTTTACGCGTAGTTAAACCAACGATTAAACCTTGCGTTTACCTCATGAGGCATCCTGTTGCTTACATCTTATGCTGCGCCAATAAAGGCCCACCTAGCCTAATGGCTTAATCTTCATACAAGAAGTTTCTTTTCATATCCTTCAAATTTACTCTGTTTAACGCACATGCCTGTTTGGTATGCGCCAATATTTTATTATGCTTCAAGCCATTTCATTATCCAAAAATTATCAATCTTACCGCGCCTTAAATCAGCTTAATTTAACCGTTAATCCCGGTGAAGTATTTTGCCTGCTGGGCCAAAACGGTGCCGGAAAAACCACTACCATTAATTTATTTTTAGGTTTTATTGAGCCCAGTAGCGGAAAAATCTTAATCGACAACGAAGAAATCTCCTCGCACGATGACGAACGGCGGAAACATCTGGCCTACATTCCTGAGGTAGTTATGCTTTACAGCAATCTTTCGGCGATCGAAAATCTCGATTACTTTTCTAAACTGGCGGGGTTTAACTATGGTACTTCAAGCTTGATCGGTTTTTTAAAGCAATGTGGTTTACAGGAAGCTGCCAACTACAAACATTTATCGGGCTTTAGTAAAGGCATGCGTCAAAAAGTAGGTATCGCTATTGCACTGGCCAAAAACGCAAAGATTATTTTAATGGATGAGCCAACCAGCGGGCTGGACCCAAAAGCTACAGCAGAATTTACCCAATTGGTTAAACAATTAGCTGCCGAAGGCAAATCAATTCTGATGGCTACGCACGATATTTTTAATGCAGTAAATGTGGGTTCGCACATTGGCATTATGAAACAAGGCGAATTAATCCATACACTTAAAGCCAGCGACATCACTGCAGCTGATCTTCAGGAATTATACTTACAAACTATTTAAAAACAAATCTATTTCATGTACTTAACATATAAAGGCTTTTCTATTTTCCGTGCGCTCTGTTTGCTATTGCTCTTCAGCACATTTAGCCTGATCGCTTTTGCTCAGATTAAGGTGAGTGGAAAAGTGATCGATACCCAAAACCAAGCTATCCAAAAAGCTACCATTAAATTTAAGAATGGGAAAGATCAACTGAATACAAGTAGCGATTCGCTCGGTAATTTCTCAGTTGTTTTACCTAAAATGGCCAATTATACCATCACCATTAGTGCCATAGGCTACAGCACTTTTAATCGCATTTACTTCGTTAATGGCATTGGTGATCTAAAACTGGATGTAATTGTGCTGCAAAGCACCAACGAAGAATTGCAGACCGTTGAAGTGGTTGGTACCAATGGCAAAAAATACTATGGCAACTACTCTTTTTCGGCCACTAAAACAGCTACTTTGAACAAGGACATCCCACAGGCTATTTCTTCGGTTTCGAAAGAATTAATTGCCGACAGGCAGGCGGCTGTACTGGCCGATGCGGTTAAAAATGTAACCAGCGTATCACAAAGCAGCTATTACAACCAATTTTCGATCAGGGGAATCAACCAGAACGAAGAGGGTGCTATAATTAATGGCATGCGTACCCGCCAATATTATTTTAACCAGCCTTTGACCAATAACCTGGAACGGATAGAGGTAATAAAAGGTCCGGCGAGCGCTACATTTTCGAGTGTAGACCCAGGGGGAAGCATTAATCTGGTAACCAAAAAACCACTGACTGAAGATCGCAAAGAGATTAGTCTCTCGGCCGGAAGTTTCAGTACCATTAGAGGCGCTTTAGATTTTACAGGCCCTCTAAATACAGATAAAACGCTGCTTTACCGGCTTAATGTAGGTTATGAAGACAGTAAAAGCTTCAGAGACCTGCAATACAGAAAGGGTTACCTGATTGCCCCTTCTTTTTCGTACATCCCGAACGATCGAACCAGCTTAAATGTAGAAGTGGTAATGAACAACAGCAATTCGAGGTTAGACCGTGGACAGGCTATTTTTGGTGCAATTGCTGGTAAAACAGAGCTAAAAAGTACACCGATCAGTTTCAATATGGGTGCCAGTAACGACCGTTTTAACAGCCAGGATTTAATGTTGATGACCAATTTTTCGCATAGCCTCACACAGGATATTGTATTTAATGTGGCCTATATGAAGCAAAACTGGAGCGAGGATCTTTTAGAACATAGAACTACCAACGCTTTTGGCGTTGATGAAAACAATCAACCTATCCCTACGTTAGCAGCCATGCGTGCCGTTCAGCGTCAGCAAAAATGGCGAACCGACAATCTAAGCACCTATTTCAGTATAAACACCAATACTTTTAGCTTAATCCACAAGCTGGTAATCGGGTACGATAGAATAAACACCCAGAAACTGCGGGGCGGTGGCGAAAACTCGGCTCAGGGCTACCGTTTAAAAGATGGAACCATTGCAGCTAGGTACGATCCCACAAAGAAAGACCTCTATTTATTTAAGGTTGTAAATGGTATAAATGCACCAGTGCCCAATGTAGAGCACTTTAATCTAGCAAACCCAAGCTATACCATTAAAAATTTAAGCGATTACGTTTTTACCAAAACAGAAATTCCAGCTGCATATAATTTGGTTAATGCAGTGTATCTACAGGATCAGATAAAATACGATCAGCTTACCTTAACATTGGGTTTACGACAAGAGTGGTACGAGGATTACAGCAATTACAAATTGGCTACCGAAAAGAAAATTTATCAGCATAAGCTTTTGCCAAGGGCCGGAATTACCTATGCCATAAACGCAAACATTAACCTTTACGCAACCTATTTACAAGGGTACCAGCCCCAAGGTAATACCTCAACCCTGGTTATTGTTCCACCACCTGCAGGCACCAATTTTAAACCTTTAGAAAGTGATTTAAAAGAGATTGGTGCAAAATCCGAATGGTTGAATAAAAGTTTAATGGTTAACATTTCGGTATTCGAAATCAACCAGAAAAACCTATTGATGAATGCAAATGATCCATTGAATGTAAACCGCCTGATAGAACGCGGTGCCCAACGCAGCCGCGGTGTCGAATTCGAAGCCTCTGGTTTTATCAGGTCTAACTGGCAGTTTAATGCGGGTTATAGTTATGTCGATGCCATTATTAAGGATGATTTTAATCCTGATTTAATTGGTCAAAGGGTGCAGAACACGCCAAAACACAGTGCCAGCTTATGGACACGCTACAACTTTGAAACCCTTAAGCTAAAGGGAATAGGTTTTGGAGCAGGTTTACAGTACAGTGGTACGAAACTTCCCTTGTACATCAGAGATTTTGTACTGCCTGCTTATACCCTGTTAGATGCCGCGCTCTATTATTCGTCTGCTGGTTCTAAAGTGCAACTGGCTGTAAATATGAATAACATTTTAAATAAAACCTATTGGGTTGGCGCACAAAACTATCTACGCCTTTTCCCCGGTACACCAAGAAATGTAATGTTTAACGTAACCTATAGAATATAATGCCAAATAGAATAAGCACTATAGCCAAACAAACTTTTAAAACCGCCCTTAACAATAGGGCTACCTTAGCCTTAACCCTTTTATTAGGTTTATCACTTGGTTTGGCTACCTATGTAGGCTGGCAGAATTTTAAAACACAAAACAATCAGCGCCTGCATTATAAAGAATTGGTTAGGGCACAATGGCTGGCAAAACCAGATAAACACCCACACCGGATGGCACACTATGGTTACCTTGCCTTTCGCGAGAAACATGAACTGAGTTTTTTCGATTTTGGGATAGAAAGTTTTGCAGGTGTATCGATCTTTTTAGAAGCGCATAAACAAAACACAGTAAATTTTAGTGAAGCAGGTTTTTCTAACGGAATGTTGCGCTTCGGCGAAATCAGTGTGGCCATGGTACTGCAACTCCTGGTGCCACTTCTCATTTTCTTCTTAGGTTACAACAGCATTTCAGCTGAGCGCGAATCGGGGACATTAAAGATCCTGCTATGCCAAAATGTAAGCTGGAAACAGCTCCTCTGGGGCAAAACATTGGGCATAATTGGTGTTTGTTTGTCGATATTTATCCCCCTTATGCTGCTTACCATTTTGTTATGGGCCTCACTAAGTCATTGGCAGATTAGTGGTGATGCCAGTTTGCGCTTAATGGTATTGGTATTTAGCTATGCCATCTATTTCTTCATTGTATCTGCTGTTACGGTTTTGGTTTCGGCTTTTGCACGCAGTTCTAAATCAGCCCTAACTACTTTATTGGCCTGCTGGATATTTTTTATGGTCATTATGCCGAGGATTACCCAGGCAATCGGCGTAAAAATTTACCCCTCCCCATCTAAAATAGAGTTTGCCTATGCCATTGCTACCGACATCCATAAACAGGGCGATAGCCATAATCCAGGTGACCCACATTATGCTGCGATTAAAGACTCACTACTCAAAACTTACGGTGTTACCGATGTAAAAAAACTGCCTTTTAACTATGGTGGTTATATTATGGCAGAGGGCGAAAAAATAACCTCAAAAATTTACAGCAACCACCAAAAGGAACTGAATAAAATTTTTGAAAAGCAGAACAGCATTACAAAGGTAGCAGGTTTCATGAACCCTTACTTATCCCTCAAGCATATTTCGATGGCCATAACAGCCTCTGATTTTGACACCTTTGTTGATTTTCAGAACCAGGCAGAAGCCTACCGCTATCAGCTGGCTCAAAAGATGAATAAACTACAAATTGATAAGATCAGTAACATTGCCCCAGGAGAAGAAGAAAAACCTTTGGCCATTAGTAAGGCAAACTGGGCTGAACAATCTGATTTCAATTACCACTTTGGCAAATTAAGTTCAGTAATAACAAATGAGTTATTGGCACTGAGTGCTATAACCTGTTGGTTATTGGCAACGATCCTACTGCTACAATACATTGCCAGGTGGATTAAAACGATATAGCTATTAAGGATGAAAAAAAGTATATATAACCTCGAATTTAAACTGTTTTTTAGAAACAGCTCCTCATGTATAGGCATCATTGTGCTGCTGATTACAGGCTTTGCCGGTTTGTATTTCGGCAAAACCTTTATTGCCAACCAACAGGCCGTAATTGAAAAAGCAGCAATGTTACAAAAGAAAAACACCCTCAGCAATATCGATCATTTTGGTAAAGATATTGGCTTATTATTTTACCACAATAAATTTTCATTGGCTAATGCACCCAATGCCTGGGCCGCCTTTGCTAATGGGCAGCGGGATATTAACCCTTATTTAATCTCGGTAACCATGCTGGGTTTAGAAGGTCAGATTTACGATACAGATATTAATAACCCGGTAAGCCTGCTTTTGGGCAACATGGACCTGAGTTTTGTGTTTATCTTTTTATTTCCCCTGGTGATTATTGCCTTTAGCTATAACTTGCTTTCGGAGCAAAAAGAAAGTGGGGTTTGGTCGCTTTTAAGCGCGCAGACCAACCAGTCTTTTCAGGTGATCTGGCAAAAATTTTTAGTTAGGGTAGCCGTAATTTTTTGTGTTGCTTTATTACTATTATTTGTAGCTGTTCTTTATCTGCATTTGCCCGCAGATTTCATTTTCTTTTCAATAACTACACTCATCATATTTTATCTGGCTTTCTGGTTTGCAGTTTCATTTTTTATCATTTCTTTAGCAAAATCATCGAACTTTAATGCTTCGGCATTAGTTGCCATTTGGGTACTTATCTGTATTGTAATTCCAGCATCACTTAACCTTTTTCTTACCCGAAAATATCCCATGCCAGAAGCACTGCAAAATGTAATTAACCAACGCGAGGGTTATCACGAAAAATGGGATATGGCCAAAGAAGTTACAATGAAACCATTTTTTGAACATTATCCGGAACTGAAGCAATATCCCTTCCCACAAGAGAAAACTTTTAGCTGGTTCTGGTATTATGCCATGCAACAGATGGGCGATGATCAGGCAATGCCGAGTAGGCGCGCAATTGAGAATAAACTGGCCGCCAGACAGCGATTTACAAATACGCTTGCATTTTTCTTCCCTACCATACAAGCCCAGTTGGGGATAAACAATATGGCTGGATCGGATCTTAATACCCACCTCGATTTCCAGCAGGCGGTTAGAAAATATCATGAGCAGATCCGCTTGCATTTTTATCCAAGCATCTTTCTTAATAAAGCAGCGGACAGTACAGATGTTAAAGACTATAAATTGGAAAAATATAGTCCGCAGCAAACGCCTTCAGTTTGGGTTAATTTGCTATCTATGTCGATCCTAACCGTAATCCTAATTGGAACAACAGCTTTTAACTTTAAAAGGCAGGAACAATTTTAGGTTTACTGTGGTTGAAACAATATAAAAATGGTCTGCGTTTACATGGACCATTTTTTTTATCATAAACCATTAAGAAGTTATAAATATCGAATAGGTGATGGTCTGTCGAATAGAAATTAGCCGAAGTCAAAGGCAGTATGAGTTAATTCCACGTTGCAGCCAAATAACCTATTGAACAATATACTAAAACCTATTAGCCAAAGAAGAAAATTCTTTACATCTGGCTATACCTTACAGGATGGAACAGGATGGACTAACGAAATAAAAGTTCTAATCTCGTATAACCAAATACCATCAATTCTTTTAATCGATACCTATATGAGCAAGAAAAATTATACGTCAAACAATGCAATCGTTTGCACCTAATCGCCCCTATACTACCATTTTAAAGCCTTAAGGCAAAAAAAAGACTATTGTAGTCAAACATTAAAAACTAACTCATTTTTCATCCTAAAACAGGTAATACATCCAGAAAAGAATGGATTAATTGCTTAATCATATGCCCTCAAAACAGATAGCACACTCCATCTAATATGCTATTTGGCTAAATAACCAAATATTTACATAACCAATAAAACTATGGATCTTAATTTTTATCCAGAAAATCTAAAGCGACGAAAAGGCTCTTCGTACAAAAAAATCCTGCTTACAGGTATGTCGGCATTGTGCTTACTTTGCGTGGCGAATACTGCAGATGCGGCCAACCGTAAAACGACACCTGGAACCTTGGGTACAAACATTTCAACGAGCAAACGAGATGTTAACCTTAAAGGAAAAATTGTTGACGAAAAAGGCGAAACCTTGGTTGGCGTTAGTATAAAAGTGAAAGGTACAACTATTGTAGCTTCTACTGATGTCAACGGTATTTTCTCCATTACTATTCCATCAACCGTAAGCAGCCCGGTTTTGGTGGTTTCGTACATTGGATATACCACACAAGAAGTACCTGTAGATGGAAAAACGACTATAAATATCCAATTAAAAAGTTCCACAAATGATTTAGATGAGGTTGTAGTTGTTGGTTATAACACTGTAAAGAAAAGTGATTTAACCGGAGCGGTTGTAAGCGTGGGTGCAGAACAGATCAGATCGAGGCCGGTACAAAATGCATTACAAGCCATACAGGGTAAGGCAGCCGGGGTTGATGTAACTTCAAACGAGCGCCCCGGTCAGATCGGCTCCATTTTAATCAGAGGTGTACGATCTATAAACGCCAGTAATTCACCGCTTTACGTGGTAGACGGTATTCCATTTGCCGCAGGTGGAATCGAAGCCATCAATCCTAACGATATCGAAACCATCGACATTTTAAAAGATGCATCGGCAACAGCAATATATGGATCAAAAGGAGCAAATGGAGTTGTTCTGGTTACCACTAAAAAAGGTAAAGCAGGCAGATTAACTTTAGATTATGTGGGTACGGCCACCATCGAAACCATCCAGGATAGAACAGAGATGATGAATGCTGCCGAATACATCGAATTCCGTCGCGATGCTTACCGTCGCGTAGGTTATTTAAATCCTGCAGCGCAGGCAAGCAGCACCTATCCCATTACACCAACACAAGCAGATGATAACCGGATATTTCCTAACGATAGCTATGTAACAGCGAACATTGCGCAAGGCTGGCAAAATGGAGTTTACAATGGCAGTTTAGTACCTACAACAAATTGGACCGATTTGGTTACACGGACTGGTATTACTCAAGACCATGTATTAAGCGCCAGTGGCGGTACAGACAAATTAAAAGCATATGCCTCTTTTGGCTACTTAAACCAGATTGGTACAGAACTTGGCCAGGATTATAATCGTTATACTTCTAAGGTAAGTGTAGAATTGAATCCGGTAAAGTGGTTTAAATTCGGTGCTAACATTACCGCATCTTATGGCTTGCAGAACTATGGATTTTCAACAGGTAATGCAACAGGCCCGAGCAGTTTATATGGTGCAGCACTTGGCATGCTTCCTGTTGCTGTACCTTTTGATGTAAATGGTAACAGGATTAATTTACCTGGTGCCGATATCAATATTCAAAATCCAGTGGGTGAAGATCAATACAATATCAATTTACGTAAAGTGTTAAGAACAATCGGCTCTTTCTATGCTGAAGTAAGCCTTTTAAAAGGATTAAAGTACCGTATTAACTTCGGTCCTGATTTTTATAATAACTATAACGGAAGATATCAGGATGCAAAATCAATCAATCGTGGCGCGGGCGAATCAGGTTCTACCAATTATGCTCAGCTTAACCAAAACAACAGATTTGCCTATACGCTAGATCACTTGGTTTATTACGATAAAACAATAAAAAAACACAACTTTGGCGTTACTTTATTGCAGAGTTCATCGCTCTTTAAAGAAGAGAGTTCATCAATGACGGGAACTAAAATCCCTTTAAGTAACCCACTCTGGTATGGCCTAGGCGGTGCAAATATTCCGAGCCTGGATGCTTTTAGTACCGATTTGAGTAGAAACACTCTAGTATCTTACATGGCCAGGGTTAATTACGGCTTTAATAGCAAATACCTGTTAACAGCGTCTGCCCGTTGGGATGGTGCATCGCAATTAGCTGAAGGCAACAAATGGGACTTTTTCCCTTCTACTGCAATTGCGTGGCGTGTAGATCAGGAAGATTTTATGAAAAATATCAAATGGATCGATCAACTGAAACTTCGCTTAGGTGTGGGTAGTGTAGGTAATTCAGCCATTTCTTATGGAACAACTTTAGGTAAATTACAGCCCTTAACTTATACTTATGGCGGTTCGGTACAAACCGGATATGTAGCATCAGATGCATCACTGGCCAGTCCGCCTACCTTACCAAACAAGGCGCTTGGATGGGAGCATACCTTACAATATAACCTTGGTCTTGATTTTAGCTTAGTTAAAGGCAGAGTTGGCGGTTCCATAGACTTATATAAATCTAATACCACCGACCTGTTATTGCAAAAAGATATCTCTTCGATAAATGGTTATACTTCATCTTTCGACAACATTGGAGAAACCCATAATAAAGGTATCGACATTACCCTGAACACTGTAAACTTAAAAAACAAAGATTTTAGCTGGTCTACAACCCTAAGCTTTTCGGCAAGTAAAGATAAAGTGGTTAAACTGGCCAACGGCGATGTGATTGGTAGTTTATTGTTCATCGGTCAAAGGGTTAGAGTAGCCTACGATTTTGTAAAAGATGGCATCTGGCAGAATACGCCTGAAGACTTAGCTGAAATGGCAAAATTTAATGCTAACCTGCCAGCAGCAAGCGCTTTTAAACCAGGCAGCATTCGGGTTAGGGACTTAAATAACGATTATAAAATTGATGCCAATAACGATAGAATGATAAGAGGAAGTTACACGCCAAGCTGGACAAGCGGGATTACCAATACCTTTAATTATAAAAACTTCGACCTTTCTATTTTTATTATTGCAAGATATAATTTCTTAATTGCCACGGGTGCAGAATCACTTCAAGGCCGTTTTGCCCAACGTTTGGTTGATTATTGGACACCAACCAATCCAACAAACGATTATCCTGCACCAAATTATGGAAGTGCAGCCGGCGACCCTTACAGAAGTGCTATGAACTACCAGGACGGATCTTTCGTAAAAATCAGGAATATCTCATTGGGCTATTATTTCCCGGAAAAAATTGCTAAAAAATTATCATTATCTAAATTAAGGGTATATGCGCAGGCCATTAATCCGGGTTTAATCTACTCTAATGTTGGTTGGGTTGATCCTGATTCAGGTATCTCATCCAATAATTCCGTTACCTCAACTTTTAACAGAGGTGTAGTATTTGGTGTTAATGTTAGTCTGTAATCCTTAACCGCTATTTAAAGAAATTGATCATGAAAAAGATTATAAATATATTATCGGGTGCTGCAATATTAGGAGGATTGATGATTTTCCCTACTTCTTGCAAAAAAAGCTTCTTAGATGAAGAAGTTGTTAATGCCCGTACCACTGCAGATTTTATCACAACTGATGGCCTCGACGGTTTAACCATAGGCATGTACCAAAGTTTAAAATTTCATTTTAATTATACCTGGGCATACACTACATCCAACTATGGAGTGGATGAATTTACCGTTGGTGGAGATAGAACCGAACAAATGTGGAACTCTTACGACGCCAGTTTAAATTCCCTTAATTCGGATGTGGCCAGTGTATGGGACAATATGTACGAAAACATAAATTCGGCCAATATCCTTATCAAAAACGTGCCGTTGTATTATCAGGGTGCAAGTAAAAACACACGCCTGGGCGAAGGTTATTTTATGCGTGCTTTCGATTATTTTAAACTGGTAAAACAGTATGGTGGCGTTCCGTTGAGGTTAGAAGCACAGGATTTAATTCAGGAAGAATTTACAAGGAATAGTGCAAAAGAGGTATATGAGCAAGTGATTCAAGATTTTACACAGGCTTATAACTTTTTGCCAGCTACAGTAACAGAAACCGGGCGGATTACCAAATGGGCAGCTGCTCACTTTTTGGCAAAGGCATATTTATTCCGTGCAAGCGAAATAAACAATGCATGGAATAGCGATACCAAAACTGCTGATTTACAAAATGCAGTAAAATATGCCGACCTGGTGATTAACAGCGGTCAGCATACCCTGGCTACCAACTTTAGCGATTTATGGAATTTCACCACCATTGATGGCGCGAACGAAACCAACAAAGAAATCATATTAGCCGCACAGTTTTCTGGCAATACAGCTACTCAGGGGCGTTATGGGAATCAAGTACATTTGTATTATCCCTCTATTTACCAAAATTTACCAGGTATGCAACGCGATATCCCTGGCGATCGTGAATTCCAGCGTTTAAGATCTACAGATTATGCCTTGGATGTTTTCGACCGTGTAAACGACTCGAGGTTTTGGAAAAGCTTTAAAACACGTTATTTATGTAATAGACCTGCCGGAGCACCACTTTGGACAGCAGGAACAGTGCCAACACCAGATCTTGTGGGTAAAGCAAAATTTGCCGGCGGCGAAGAATCTATTTTATATATCGTTAATAATGCAGGCGATACCAGGTATACACCTGCCGTTGCAAATGCAAACCCTGCACTTCCCACCGATATCGGCCGCCGCAAACCAAGTATGTATGTAAGGTATTTTGCTGGCCAACCGCAAAGTTATTTGGGTGGGCATGGAAATTATGGTGTAAGTCAGTTTGTTGCTTTATCTAAATTTATGGATGGTTCAAGAAATGCTGTAGCCTCACAATTTGGTCAACGTGATGGAATTTTAGCACGACTTGCAGAAACCTATTTAATTGCGGCTGAAGCTTACGGACGAATGGGCCAGTTTGCGCAGGCCATTCCATATCTAAATAAAGTTAGAGATCGTGCTGCTTATAAAGAAGGAGAAGACAGATCAGCATACGTAGATGGTGGTGCGTCGTATAAAAACAATGCTGCTGCAAACACAGCGCCATTTGTTTCATACTCTGATAAAAACAGCTACTTCGAATCAAATAACATCACTGCCACAACAGCCACCACGCTAACCAGTATGCACTTAAATAGTGAGGCTGATATATTTAACTCCAATAAAGAGTTTTATGATAAAATTGGTGCTACCTCACAGGAAAATAAGTTTACAGCTTTTATTTTAAACGAACGCTCGAGAGAGCTAATGGGCGAGTTATTACGCTGGGAAGATTTGGCACGCACCAAAACATTGGTTGCAAGAACAGCTGCCTTTAACGATGAAGCAAAACCATCAGAAAGCAAACATTACCTGCGCCCGATTCCTCAAAGTTTCTTAGATGTGATTAAGAACGGGGGGGCAGCATTAACACCTGAACAAAAACAGGCCATGCAAAACCCTGGTTGGTAAGCCAATTAAGCCTTTAAAAAAGAGCAATTTACTTTCGGGTTTATTGCTCTTTTTTGTTTGGATATTACTATTTATTGTAGTGAAACCGGCATTGAATAATGGCACATTGTTGATCTTTGCCTTTGGTACCCGATATTTGATAAACCAAACGATGCTCCCCGGTAATCCGCCGTGACCAAAAGCCTTTTAAATTATGCTTTAAAGCTTCAGGTTTTCCTAAACCATGAAATGGTGTTCTTGTTATATCTTTCAGGAGTGCCCTAATTTTTCTTTCTGCTTCGTCATCATTATCCATCCAATATTCAAAATCCTCCCAGGCTTCTTCAGTAAATAATATATTCATTGCTTAAAGCTCAACTGACCTTTCGTCTTCTACAGAAAATTGCCTCATTCTACCGTTTTTCAAACTCTCTATAGATTTATCTAATCTTTTGCGATTTGCTTCTGTCGACATTAAATGTGCAGTTTCGGTAAGTGCATTATATTCTTTAATTGAAATCACTACAATAGCATCATCTTCATTATTATTTCTTGGAACAATCAAAACGTCCTCTGTAGCACTTACCTCATCGAAATAGCCTTTCATATTTGTTCTCAGAGAAGAAATGGTTACTGCTTTCATATTTATCAAATTTGTACAATCAAATGTACATCATAACGTACAAAAAACCAAATAAAATAAATAATATGGTCTATACTATTACTTCCTTCATCGTATATTGGGCTCCGTTAAATTGTATTGCTTTTGTTACCACCTCGCAATATCGGATAAAGCATTATTTCAAACGTTTGAAAAGCGTTTAAAGACATTTATAGGCATTCTGCCCATTTTCTACAGGATAGAACAGGACGGCCCTCTCAATTTTAAACGCTAAACTCGTTTAAACTATTTAACCAAATATTTCCTTTTTATTAATGGCGTTTTTATCCCAATGGTATAGAAACGGTCCAATAATGATCAATTTGAGATGAAAAAACTCCTCCTTGCCTTTTTGATACTGTTTTCTATATGTGCTTTTGCTCAAAAAAGCAACAAAACAATGCTAGTTCCCAAGCCATTGTACAGCGATCCTGTTTATGATGGAGCTGCCGATCCGGTGGTGATCTGGAATAAAGGAGAAAAGAAGTGGTTTATGTTTTATACCAACCGCAGGGCAAATGTTAAAAACCTCGATGGTGTAAGTTGGGTACATGGCACGCGTATCGGCATTGCCGAATCTGAAGATGGCGTAAAATGGAAATATCGTGATACCTGCGATATTCAATACCGCTTAACCGATTATACCCATTGGGCACCAGAAGTAATCGAAAATAAGGGAATTTACCACATGTATTTAACCTATGTGCCTGGCGTTTTTAAAGATTGGCGCCACCCAAGGTACATTGTTCACCTTACGAGTAAAAACCTCATCAACTGGAAATTCGAATCCAAACTGAACCTTGCCTCCGATCGTTGCATTGATGCCTGTGTATTTAAATTGCCTGACAACAAAGGATGGCGCATGTATTACAACAATGAAATGGCTGGCAAATCCATCTATTATGCCGATAGTAAAGACCTATACCATTGGGAAGATAGCGGCAAAAAATTAATTGGCGATAAAGGATGCGAAGGTCCGAAAGTCTTCTATTGGAAAAACACCTATTGGATGGTAGTAGACAACTGGAACGGCCTAGGCATATATTCATCTACCGATCTCCTCACTTGGAAACGCCAGCCCAAAAACATTTTACAGGCACCCGGAAAAGGAACCGATGATGGTGTAATGGGCGGTCATGCCGATGTGGTAGTGAATGGAGATAAAGCCTATATCTATTACTTTACCCACCCTGGCCGAACATCCGAAAATAAAGGAATCGATAACTACACGACCAGAAGAAGTGTGATTCAACTGGCAGAATTAGAATACGCCAATGGTGAAATCAGCTGCAACCGTGATAAATCCTTAGCTATTAAATTAAGTCCTAACCAAAAATAATGAAGCACATTTACCTTTTCTTAATGGTTGCGCTACTGCCCTTTATCACTTTAGCGCAACAACCAGTTACCCCAAGAAAAACCTACAACTTTAATCCCGGCTGGAAACTCTTTGTAGGTGATTTACCTAGTGCAGAAAGCACCGATTTTGATGATAAGGCATGGAAACCGATTACCCTTCCTTATGCCTGGAACGAAGATGAAGCCTTCAGAAAATCTATAGAAGATTTATCAACTGGTATTGCCTGGTACCGCAAGCATTTTACCATTTCAGAAACCAGCCAAAGCAATAAAATATTCCTTGAATTTGAGGGCATTAGGCAGGCGGGTGAATTTTACCTGAACGGAAAATTTATTGGCCGGCATGAAAATGGCGTGATGGCTTTTGGATTTGACATTAGCAGCTTAATTAATCAGAACAAAGAAAATGTGATTGCGGTTAGGATCGATAATGCCTGGAACTACAAAGAAAAAGCCACCAACTCTGGCTACCAATGGAACGATAAAAATTTTAATGCCAATTATGGGGGGATATCGAAAAACGTACGCTTGCATGTTACCGGTAATGTATATCAAACACTTCCACTTTATTCTACTTTAAAAACTACTGGTAACTACTGTTACGCTAAAGCTTTTAATATTAAAGGTAAATCAGCTTTAGTGGTTTCTGAATCGCAGGTCAAAAATGAAAGTGAAACAGATAAAAAACTGGTTTATGAGGTAGAACTTAAAGACCTTGATGGAAAAATAGTTAAAACCTTTAAATCCGCAGAAACCAATATTAAAGCTGGTGATATGTTGACCTTAAAAGCCGAAGCATTGGTAACCGGCTTAAATTTTTGGAGCTGGGGCTACGGCTACTTATACACGGTTACTTCAAGATTAAAATCTGAAGGCAAGACTATCGATGAGCTGAGCACCAAAACCGGATTTAGAAAAACAGCATTTAAAAACGGGATGGTTTATTTGAACGATCGTGTATTGATGATGAAGGGTTATGCCCAACGCAGCAGTAACGAGTGGCCGGCAATCGGCTTATCAGTACCACCCTGGCTAAGCGATTACAGCAATCAACTCATGGTAGAAAGTAATGCCAATTTGGTACGCTGGATGCACATTACGCCATGGAAACAGGATATAGAATCTTGCGACCGTGTAGGTTTGATCCAAGCCATGCCTGCCGGAGATTCGGAAAAAGATGTTACCGGAACCCGTTGGGATCAGCGAAAAGCGGTAATGACAGATGCGATTATTTACAACCGCAACAACCCGAGTATCGTTTTTTACGAATGTGGAAACGAATCGATCAGTGCAGCGCACATGCAGGAAATGAAAGAGATTAGAAATCTTTACGACCCAAATGGAGGCAGAGCAATCGGATCGAGAGAAATGCTTGATATCCCTGAAGCCGAATATGGTGGCGAAATGTTGTACATCAATAAAAGCGCAACCAAACCAGTATGGTCTATGGAATATTCGAGAGATGAAGCCCTACGGAAGTATTGGGATGAGTTCTCCCCTCCCTTCCATGTAAATGGCGCAGGTCCGAAATACAAAGATGCCGATGCCAGCGATTATAACCGCAACCAGGATTCTTTTGCCATTGAAGATGTAATCCGTTGGAACGAATATTACGAAGAACGCCCCGGAACAGGAACCAGGGTAAGTTCTGGTGGGGTAAACATTATATTTTCTGATTCGAATACCCACCACCGCGGCGAAGAAAACTACCGCAGAAGTGGCGAAGTGGATGCGATGCGCATTCCTAAAGATGCCTTTTTTGCACACAAAGTAATGTGGGATGGTTGGGTTGATGCAAAAAAAACTGGCATCCACTTAATCGGGCACTGGAACTACAAAGCTGGCGTTAAGAAGAATGTGTATGTGGTGGCCAGTGGCGACAAGGTAGAGCTGATCTTGAACAATAAATCGCTTGGTTTTGGTGAAAAAAGTAATGGTTTTCTGTTCACTTTTAAAAACATAACTTACCAGTCAGGCACAATAAAGGCTATTTCTTATTCTTCAGCAGGAAAAAAACTGGCAGAAACACAATTAAAAACGGCAGGCAAACCAGTAGGATTAAAACTTACTGCAATGAAAAACCCAAGCGGTTTTAAGGCTGATGGTGCCGATGTGGTATTGGTACAGGTTGAAGTAACAGATCAGGATGGAAACCGTTGCCCTACGGCTTCAAATATGATCAAATTTAGTTTAGATGGCCCAGCCGAATGGCGTGGAGGCTTAGCCCAGGGGCCAGATAATTATATTTTGGCTAAAGACCTGCCAGTAGAAAATGGGGTAAACAGAGTGCTCATCAGATCGACAACTACTGCCGGAAAAATTAATTTAACCGCAAAAGCAGAAGACTTACGGCCTGCAAGCCTTTCATTCGAAACTTTACCGGTTAATACTACTCAGGGATTATCTAACCAACTACCAAGCGATGGTTTGAAACCGAATTTAAGCAAAGGCGCAACACCGCTTGATCCATCATACACAATTTCCCGTAAATCGATTAAAATTATTGCTACCGAGGCTGGCGCCAATAGCGATAAAGCCAATTTAAGCTTCGATGATAATGAATTGAGCGATTGGGTAAACGATGGAAAGATCGCTACCGCATGGATCAAATATACTTTAGCAAAAGAAAGTACAGTATCAGCAGTCTCGCTAAAATTGAATGGTTTTAGAACCAAAATTTATCCATTAAGGATCCTGGTTGATGGAAAAGTAGTTTTCGAAGGCAATAGCAAACCTAGCCTGGGTTATTTTACTGCAAACTGCAAGCCAGCAAAAGGAAAAACAGTTACCATACAGTTAATGGGTTCAGGAAAAGAAAAAGAAAACTCATATATTGGCGTAGAGGTAAATGGTAAAAAACTTGATGATGGTGTTGACCGTGCAGAAACCAAACTAAAAGGTGGTTTAAGTATTATTGAAGCCGAAATTTACGAGCAGCCATAAGCAGACTTCCGAAGTTTTGCCAGGCCATATGCCAGGGTAAACTTCGGAAGTCTTGACCAAAATAAAAAACACGATATGAAAACATTCAAAAAAGCTTACCTCCTACTCTTTAGCTTAACCGCTTTCATCCATACGGTTAATGCGCAGTCTAAAGCCAGCATCGAGGTTAATTTCGACAAGAATATAGCACCAATGAAACCCATTTGGGCCTGGTTTGGCTACGATGAGCCGAATTACACCTACATGAAAGATGGACAGAAGTTATTGACCGAGATTTCTAAATTAAGTCCGGTTCCGGTATACGTACGTGCGCATAACTTGCTAACCTCTGGCGATGGCACTCCTGCTTTAAAATGGGGATCGACGAATGCCTATACTGAAGATGCCAAAGGTAATCCGGTTTACAACTGGAAAATTGTTGATCAGATTTTCGATACTTACGTAAAAAGAGGCATGAAACCTTTGGCTCAAATAGGCTTTATGCCTGAGGCACTTTCAACCAAACCTCAACCTTATCAACACAAATGGAAGCCTGGCGCCCGGTATGATGAAATTTTAACCGGCTGGGCCTATCCGCCAAAAGATTACAAAAAGTGGGGCAATTTGGTTTACGAATGGGTAAAACATTGTGTAGCACGATATGGCAAGGCTGAGGTAGAAAGCTGGTACTGGGAAGTGTGGAACGAGCCTGATGGCGCTTATTGGAAAGGTACACAGGCCGAATTCTTTAAACTTTACGATTACGCTGCCGATGGACTAAAACGTGCCCTACCTACCGCGAAAATTGGTGGTGCCAACGTAACAGGCGGTGGAACGAAGTACCTGGATGCCTTTATCAAACATTGTTTAAACGATACCAATTATGTAACGGGCAAAATCGGTTCGCCTTTAGATGCTGTTCTTTTTCATGCTAAAGGCTCGCCAAGGGTGGTTAATGGAACCGTAGTGATGAATGTAAGGGCACAGCTCCGCAATATTGATGGAAATTATAAGATCATCAGTAAATACCCTCAACTTAAAAATATCCCTGTAATTATCGGCGAATCCGATCCTGAAGGCTGTGCAGCCTGTGGCATGAGTACCAATCCTGAAAATGCCTACCGAAACGGCACCATGTATTCGAGCTATACCGCAGCCTCTTTTGCCCGGCTTTACGAACTTACAGATAAATATAAAATCAACCTGTTGGGCGCTGTTACCTGGTCGTTCGAATTTGAAAACCAGCCTTGGTTTGCAGGTTTTAGGGATTTAGCCACCAATGGCGTTGATAAACCTGTTTTAAATGTATTCAGGATGTTTGGCCAGATGAAAGGGAACCGTGTTGAGGCCACAAGTAACCGCATGTACAATTTAAATTCTATTTTAGATTCGAGCATCAGAAAACCACAAACAGACATAGGTGTTTTAGCCACTAAAGCCGAGAAAACCGCTGCTGTTATGTTATGGAATTACCATGATGAGGATAAAGCGGATTCAAAAGATGTTGTTTCCATCTTGTTGAATAAATTGCCTGTAAAAATGATAACTGTCAAAGAATATCGCATTGATACCGAAAATAGCAATTCTTATTCAGAATGGAAAAAAATGGGTTCACCCCAAAATCCAGATGCGAAACAAATTGCAGCATTAGAAAAATCAGGCCAGCTTAAAATGATTGGTAAACCCAGAAAATTTGACACCACGGGTGGTGCTTTTGAAATGGAATTAGCCAGACAAGGAGTAGCTTTGTTGAAATTGGATTGGTAGCATTTAGCTTTTTTTGCCACGGAAACACTGAAAGCAGGAAAATAAAGAAGTATTTTTCTCTTGGTCGGCGGCTCACCGAACAAAACAATCATTTATAACGATGTAAATCGTAATGCTATTTATGCGCTCGTTTGGAAACGAGCGCAAGCAATAATAAAAGTTGCCGTGGTCTGTGTCTCCACAGACCACCTAAATATAATTTTTTCGTTCTGTGAGGACACAGACCGGGGATAAGGAAATGGCAGTTACAGGTGGATCGTCATTCCCAACTTGATTGGGAACCACGGAGTGCTCATGAATGCCTATGAATAAAAAGAAAACTTATGAATAATCTTAACGTTTTAGCTAGGTTTATATGTTGCATTAAGATTCCCGCCTGCGCGGGAATGACGACCGTTCTTTGCAATCTGTCACCTCAATCGTTTAACTTCGAAGCCCAATATCATTAACTTAAGAATAAGTGTTAGATTAAGGTTTAACGACCAAAGGTGCTCCATTTACCATTACGTTCTCAATTTTAACATCCTGATACCTGTTTTTCAGAAAAGGTGTTTTTGTAGTTACTTCCAAATCTTTAAAAAGAAAACCAGATACCTTATCTTCAGGATTCCCATCCATTTCGCCGAATTTTGTTGCTTCTACTTTAATGTTTGAGATCTTGATGTTTCTAATCGTACCAAATGGTTTTGCGGTGCTACCGGCCAAATCGAAAAACTGTTTCCAGGGATTTAAGTCGATAATTGCGCCGCATTTTCCTGTAATGTTTTCTACCGTAATATTTTCGTAAAGCTGAAAAGTATCTCCACGCATTTTCATTTTTAAAATCGGGCAGTTATTCTCTACCTTACAGTTTCGCATGGTAATATTGCGTGCATGAATACACTCGCTTCCCATGGTTAAAGTAGCATGTGCTTCGCCAATGGTACAGTTTTCAATTAAAATATCTTCAACAATACCATTTTCTGGCAGTTTTTGTGCATCGGGTCCTTTACCACCTTTAATGCAAATAGCATCGTCATTTACAGAGATATAACAATTTCTGATCGTTACTTTTTTACAAAAATCAATGTCAATGCCATCAGTGCTTGGTGCTTTTACTGGCCGAAACGGCGAACGGATATCACAATTCTCAATTAATACATCATTAGATTGGTACAAATGGGTGGTCCAGAATCCAGAATTACGCAATTTTACACCCTTAATATTCACATTATTGCACCCCCAGATAAAAAGTAACCGCGGACGGCTTACTTCCAGGTTTGTAGATTCTCTTCCTAATTTTTTAAGCGAATCGCGATGCGCCCAAAATGTTTTCCAGAATTTAAGGCCATTTCCATCAATAGTTCCCGGACCTGAAATACTAAAACCATCTACTTTTGTCGCATTAATTAATGCAGCAAAGTATTTAAGGCTCCTCCCTTCCATACGCGACGGAATAAAAGGGTAATCTTTTATGTTATCAGATCCTTTAAGTACAGCACCTTCTTGTAACAACAGCTTCGTTTTAGGCTTAAAAAAGAGTGCTCCACTAAGATAAACACCTTTAGGGATTACAATCGTTCCTCCTCCTTTTTGATAAGCTTTATCTATTACACTTTGAATGGCTTTGGTATTCAGTTTGGTGCTATCTGCACTAACACCAAATTTTGTGATGACATAATCTTGAGCCATGGCATTTATACCAACGGCGGTAAACAAAGCGAGTATAATGAGTTTTTTCATGATAAAATGCATATTGATTTGTACAAAGCAAGATTTGCGCCTGCGGGAATAACAGTATACGATTAATTAAAAGCTGTGATGCTTACCGGGCCGATTAAGCCTGAAGGCATTACATTCCAGTTTGATGCATCAAAATCCTTATAGTTAATATTTACGAAATTGATTTCGTGATAATTCCGCCATTGGATTTTTTTGATATCCATATCGCGGATGCGGTTCGCCATCAGGTTAACCACTTCAATTTTAATGGTATTATGGCCTGCTTTTAAATATTTGCCAACACGGGCCTGAAAAGGGATACTCCATAAAATGCCCACTTCCACACCATTGATCCATACACGTGCACTCTCATCAACCTGGTTCAGGTTTAAAACATATTCTTTGGCCGATTTTGAATTCAGGTTAAAACTTGAGGTATAAACACCAGTACCAGAAAAGGCCTGTAATTTAGGATCGTTTAAAGTAGTCCAGCTTACCAGTTTAGCTAACCGTTGATCTGCAGGAAGCTCCGGTCCACCTTCGGTAAAATGTAAATTCCATGGTTGGTTAAGATTGATCGTATTGGCAGCTTTGTTCAGATAAACCCAAGGTGAGCTGGTTGTTTCATTCTGACCGACCTTTAAAAACAAACTCTCTCCCGATTTAAGTTGTACACGGACCTTTTTATTGCGTACTGCCGCCAAACCCACATTCGAACTTTGTGGATCCATAATTAAAACCCGTCCTTCTTCATTTAAGGACAGTTCAGTATCAATATCTTTAGCGGTGTGGTTTATCAGATAATAATATTTACCAGTTGTTGTTTTCCTTCTGATAAACTGTAGTCCGCTATCGGTTAAAGTTTCTCTGTTAACGCCGATTGCATTTAATGCTTTTTGCACATCGTTAGCCAATAAAATCACTCCTGCCCCAACTTTAAACTGTTTAATACCATCTGCTCCGTCTGTAAAAATCAATTTAGCCAAGGTTGCTTTTAGCTGTGCTCTGCGGGTTTCCAGGTTGTTTAAACCTGGAACATCTTTAGGTAATGCCTGAAAAATGACTTTTGCTCCATTGCTGGCCAGTTTTATCATTTGATCTAGCGTTTCCGGGCTCATCATTTCACATTGCGGAACAATTAACACCTGATATGGCGCAGCGGCCGCGTTGGTACTGATCAATGCTTTGTTAACCGTTGATTGCTTTAACAGTCGATCAGATGCAAAATCAAAAGAATAACCCGATTTAGAAAGTTCTTTTGATAGTTTATAAAAAGCCGTTGGGTGTAACCATTCATCAACATCATGTACTTTTAAGGCCATATCTAAACCTTTAGCCTTGTTCCATACATCATAAATTGGCCAATAGATCAAAAGTTCGTTGTCAGGAGTTCCCGATTGAAGAATGGACTGACAACGGGCTATATAATTGTTTAATCCTTGTGCCTGTGGCCATAAACTGTTGTTCGGATTCATTTCTACCGAGGCATAAAACAGCCATCCCGGCCAGGAAACATTTGCCGGCGAATTGGTGGTTCCATGATAAAAAATATGATTGATTCCTGCCAGGAACAATTGTTCTGCTTCTGGTTTACATTGCGAAAATGAAGTTTTAAAATGCTCGGTTAGCCAGGTAAACGTTTCAGAAGATGCCAGTTTTTTACCGCCTGTATGTGCCGCAGATGATGCAAATTTGCTCATTATCGGATCAGGATCTACGTTGCGGATATCCCCAGCATCACGCCTAAGACCTGGAATCGGGAAGTAACTTGAACCAAAGGTTTCCGTTTCAGGAATATCAACCGCTCCATAAAGATCGAGCAGATTGCCCGGCGAACCATGCGACTGGTTTTTGGTTGCCGATTTAAGCTGATGCGCCCAATTGGTCCAGTTTTGCGTAAAATTATGGAGCAAAAGTTCATCCATAGTTTCGCGATAATCAGATTTTAAACGGGCAATATTTGCATTTGTAGAATCTTTACTGGTTAATTCTTTAATATGAGAGGACAGATCGTAGCCCCTGTTTTTCTTAAATTCCTGAAAGAAAGTTGGTGTCCATGTTGCACCATAAACTTCATAACTATCGTTAAAAAACGACCGAATACCTTGTGGTTTATCTCCAAAAGCATCCGAAAATCTTTTCAGGTAAACATCAACTGCATTTTTATCGAGGTGATCTAAAGTAAAACCTTCACCTCCAGGTGCTGCACGTTTAACCATTTGGCTGGTTTTACCTGCAAAAGCAGCATAAATATCCCAACTCCCACTACCAGGCGACCAATTTAAAGTTCCATCTGCCTGAACTTTAGAAAGCAGGTTGAGCACCTCACCATTATTACCGTAAGCCGTCAAAGCCTGTAACTGCGCGAAATCCTGTTTCGCTTCTTTAACTTTAATGGTTTCTGTTAACTTCTCTCCCCCCTTGAGTTTATATTGTTGGGTAATCAGTTTGGTAGCAGCGTTTTCGGGCTTAATCTGCGGACCGCCAAATGGCCAGCCCGTACCGGTGTTCATATCAACACCCAAGCCTAAAGTATTGGCTTTATTAACCGTATGGTGCAATATATTCACCCACTCTGGCGATAAAAACTGTAAATATTGCTTTTCAAAACCCTTGGCGCCATAAATTGGTGTAATTTCTACACCGCCAAGACCAGCATCTGCGTATTTCTTTAAAACCAGGTTCAAATTCTGTTCGTCTACAGCATTTCCCATCCACCACCAACGTGTCCAGGGTTTCATCTGCTTTTCAATAACAGGCCAACTGCTGGTATTTTTTACAGGCTTTTGTGCTTTAGCCAAACTAAAAATTAATGCACTAAGTAGCAGAACAGAAAAGAATCGTTGTAATTGCATAAATTTAATCTAAATGGAATACCATTTCTAAAGGGAATGTTTTTGGAGAATTATCGGCATTGGTTTCCATAATATCGGCCATGTATGCCCACCATTTTTGCACAATCTGGGTACTGCCTAAATCTTGCGAGGAATTTCCGTTTTGTTGTTGCACCGCAAAAAGTGTATTGGTTTCTTCATCTAAAAAGATAGAATAATCGCTGATCCCATTTTCCTTTAATAAAGTAGATAACTCTGGCCAGATCTCATCATGGCGCTTTTTATATTCTGTTTCAAAACCTGGTTTAAGTTTCATTTTGAATGCAATTTTCATGTTTTCAATTTTATTTTTTTAAGGATTTCAACTATTAGTACTGTCATTCTGAACGCAGTGAAGAATCCCGAACCGATAAGCACTTAAACTGAGTTCTTCATTTACATTCTGGTTCAGTTTTTTAGCTAAACCTGTGTTCTATTTCTTAGATTCTTCACTGCGTTCAGAATGACAAATCTCCGTGGTTCGTGTCTCCACGAACCATCCATTAATTCACTACAAAGCTCAAATCAGCACTATTATCTCCAGTTGATTTGATCCAAAGTATCTTATTTTTTATATCATAAAACCAGCCTTCAGTTTTATCCAATTGATCTGGTGTTTTTAAAACTTTTAATTTAGTACCATTTTCTGAAACAACACTGGGATCTGCCTTTACTATCCAATGTATTTTAGCCAGATATTTATGTTTAGTTGGCTTAAAACTACCTGTTGGTTTAGCCACTTTCAGCGTTAAATCCGATGCTGTTAATGAGGAAGTAATCTTGGTTAATGCAAAGTTCCCTGTTTTGTATGCAGCGCTTAAATTGTCGTCTTCGTACATATCATATTTAGATGCTCCATAAGGAAAAACATCCAGGGTAATCACATCAACTGGTTTTTCGCCACTGTAGGCCATTTCTGGCTGCATCGGAATAATGCTTCCCGCCTTTACAAACAAAGGAATGGTATCTAAAGGTGCTACCACATGGTGATAACTTTTGCCTTCGTATTTTTCGTTTGTCCAGTAGTTAAACCAGGTACCTTCCGGTAAATAAACCGAACGGGTAATGGCGCCTTTGGTGGTTACCGGGGCAACCATTAAATTGTCGCCAAACATATACTGATCGCCTATTTCGTATACATTTTCATCATCCTGATGGTTGAGTACCAAAGCCCTCATCATCGGCAAACCTGTTTCGTATTGCTGATGCATACTAGTATACATATAAGGGAATAAACGGTAACGCAACAGATCGTATTTTTTGAAATTACGCAAAGCATCTTCACCATATTTCCAGGGTTCTTTATAACCAGGGTGATCCATCCCAAAAACAAGTGCAATTGGACTGAACATCCCAAATTGCACCCAACGGATATACAGCTCCGGATCGGCCTGATGTTCGAAACCGCCCATACAATGCGCCCATGAACCTACACCCGAAAGACCAACATTTAATCCAGCTTTAATTACCGGAGCAAAGTATTGCCATTCACTTGGCCAATCGCCTGCAAAAATATATGGATAACGTTGAATGCCCGAATAACCTTCCCGGGTTTGATTTAATCCCCTAAAACCATTAAACTTTTCGAACTCCAAAAACGGTGCTTTGGCATAGGCTATTGGAAAAAGATTGTGCAAACGTTCTGCATCTTTTCCTGTCGGACCAACTTTTTCACTCTCATTTGCCAATGATCCAAACGCACTTCCTTCATCAGTTTTCAGAAATTTTGCCCCCAATTTTGCTACCCGCATCACGCCATTATCCCACCACCATTGCGTAGCCTTCTCATCGAAAAAGTTTACAAATTCGCCGGGTTTACCATTTTCGGGATAAGTATAACCCTGCGCTCTGGCCTGATCTAACAGGTTTAACTTTTTGGCATTATCAAACCGTGGACGCAGGTGCAATCCAACCATTTTATAGTTCAGGGCATAAAGGCTATCGAACATTGATTTTGGATCTTTAAAGGTTTCTCTCCATTCGAAAGAAGTTGCACCTTTACCTCCATTTTCACCAAATAAACGCCAGGTAGAATCTAACCAAAGCAGATCAACCGGAATACCTAACGACCGGTATTTTTTTGCCAGCTCAACCACATAATGATCTGAAGTTTGTGCCTCATGGCCCCATGTACCACCACTGTACGTACCTGCATGTAAGCCTAAAGCAAACTGTGGCAACATCGGCGATTTGCCTGTAATACTGGTATAATGATCTAAAATAGCTGGAAAAGTTGGCCCGTACATGAAATAATAATCCAATTCTCCATCAGCGGCTTTAAAACTGTACTGATCTTTTTTAGAAGCGCCCATATCCCATTCGGTAGCAAAAGAATTATGCAGAAAAATACCATAACCTTTTGTACTCATAAAAAACGGAACCGGACAATAATTGGCTTCCAGTATATTATAAGCACCAATGGCATGCGGCAAACCTTTTCCACGCCCAACATTTAACATTACTTTTTTAAAGCGGCGATCCATAAAATCCATGCGCTCGCCAAAACCAAAGAAATGCTCGTCGGCCTGCAGCTTTTTAGTTACCCCAACCTGCGTATTTTCTTTATTTACTGATCCATTGACTTCGCTGCTCAGCAATTTACCTTTGACGTCAAAAACATCAATCCTGAAAGGCGCTTTGTATAATTTAATCACCAATTTTGAGGTGGCAAGCAAGAAATGATCTTTTTTATCTGAAACTTTAACCACTACATTAGCCCAGTTGTAATTAATCACCATCAGGTTTTCGTTGGCTTCGAACTTACCGTTCCAACTGGTTCTGATCCTGAAGATTTCTGGTGTACAGAACTCCAATTTCACTTCTCCCTTTGTGGTTAAAAATGAAATGGTATTGCCCGTTTTCTTAAAACCAGATTTATAATCGCCAATGTTTTGTGCCCTGGCGATGGCAAGTATAAAAACTAAGGATAGGACAAAAGCTAAAAGTTTCTTCATCATATTTATTGTATTTCCAACTGGTTAACTACTAAGCCCGGATCGAGCATATAAATTTTCACAGTCGATTTACCTGTTTTATTAATCTCGTGTTTGGTTATGCCCGAAGCGTAACCCTGTAATACATTCTGTTTCCAGATATTATTTTCTGAAGCCGGAGAAATGTTAATTACCTGCGGTTTGTCGTTATTTACCGAAATGGCATAACGCACTTTAATGCCGTTATTAACGCCCTGGGTAGGCAAACATTTCACTTCGATCTGGTGTTCGCCTTGGGTTTTAAAATCAACTTCGTAAATAGTGAGGGCGGCATTTTGAAGCGCTGTTTCCCCGAATGGCTTAAAAGTAAAAGGATAAAGAGAAATCCCATCGCCTCCCAAACCAAGTCCTTTTAGGGTTTGTAAAGATAGCCCCTTTGGCACTGATTTTTCAGCATATTTAGCCGCACCTACAATAATTTTATTTTCAGATTTCTCGGTAATGTCTGATGATTTCGTCGTTACAGCATCGGCCACTTTTGGCATTTTAAAAACGGCTAAATCGCGTGGTTTCCAGCTCATCATTCCGTTCCATTTACCGCCTGCAATTTCTTCATTGTATTTTTCGGTAATCAACTGAATCTGCTCAAAAGCACCCTTCGATTTTTTCGAATAACTTAAAGCCGATTGATCGCCGTTTGCGGCTAAAACCAGACTTTTCTTTGCATATAAAATCTTCTGGTTCATCAGCATGGCACCTTCAACAGGATACAGGATTAATTCAAAAAAGGCATCTTTTAAACGTGCTGGCATCTGATTATTTAAACTTTTGGCCTGATCATAAATCTTTTGATATGCAGCCAAACGTTCTTCGGCCTGGGCATCGGTAAAACTAACACTGGCCATGTGCTCAGGTTTAGCGGCTTGTGCCAAGCGATAATAAATTGCTTTTATTTCGGCAATGGGTTTTGCAAATTCAGTACCGAAAGTCTCAGCAGCCCAGCTTTCGGCATATTTATCCGCATTTTCGGGTTTCCATTGGTTTACATTCCAGGCCAAATCCATGGCAAACTGCGTTTCCATCTCGGCAGGCTTAATATCACCCACATTTATAACCCAAAGTCGGTCGGCTTTATACTGGTAAGCTTTGCTTAACTCGTACGAAATTAATGATGGAGAAATTGAAGAAAGCCACAAATAATCTTGTGGAGCACCCCAATAAGAAATATGGTAGTACACCCCGCTTCCACCCGAGCGCTTTTGCTCTTCAGGGTTCGAAAGCTGGCGGATATAACCATGGTTATCATCAGCCCAAACAATGGTCACATCATCAGGCAGTTTTAATCCGGCCTGATACAAGGAAAGCACCTCTTTGTAAGGGCAAAAAATCTGTGGGATAGAACTTATGGGTTTAGTAATATTCTTACTGAGAATGGTACGCTGATCTGCAATTACCTCACCCAACAATTTCACTTTTTCATTTTTATCTTTCGGTCCGGGCATGCTGCCATCATGGATACCACGCATCCCCACAGTATAAATTGATTCGTAATTTTTTGCCTGTTTTACACGGTCGGTCCAATAGTTTGCAATTTCATTTTTATTCAGATCGTAGCGCCATTCGCCTGGTTTTTTACCATATTCGTGCTCGAAATTCTCAGCCCATTCGAAAACATTGTTCCGTAGCATCGGCTCACAATGACTCGAACCTAAAACAATGGCATATTTATCGGCCATTATGGGATTATTGGCATAATGATAAAATGCTTTGGTTGAAGGATGCATCCCCGGCCAGATATAGTTAGCTTTTAGCCTAAGTAGCAGCTCGAATATTTTAGTATAAGTTTTTGGGCCGATATCTTTCACATCGGTATCCATCATTTTAGCAGCCCAGGGTTGGATGCCCCAATCTTCATCATTGATAAAAATACCGCGGTATTTAACCGATGGCGATTCTACCAAAGGCTGACCAGCTTTTACGTATAACGATTTTTTTGTTGCCGGTTTCACATCAGCCCACCAACAAAGCGGCGATACACCAAGCATCCGCGAAAGTTGAAAAACACCATAAGCAGTCCCACGTCTATCGCTACCAGCAATCACCAAGGCCCTTTTTACTCCTTTTAAAGGATTTTCAATCACTGAAATAGAAAAAGTTTCCCATTTACCGGATAAAGCAATCCTGTTTATTTTCCCACTTTTAATTAATTGATCTATGTAAAACGACTGCCCTACAGTACCAATAATAATGGGATAAGCACTTAAAACAGGGTTATTTTTCAAAACCTGACTTGTTGCTCCCGTTATTAAGTGAATATCACCCTTAAAAGCCTCAGCAGCGATCCCAACAACTTCAGCATCATTTTCATCGATATAAATTGAGGCTGCTTTTCCTCCACCCACAATCGGGAAGGATGAAACACTGTTAATTTCAGAAACGGCAATGCCTATCCTTTGTGCTGTACTTTGTTTGGGCAGCAAGAACAACAACATCAATACCGATAAGCCAGCTAGATTTCTGAAATTCATTTTAATTACTTTTTAAGCTTGTATACCTCTGTTCCGGCCAATAAGAAACAACCCAAACCATAATCTTCAAAATCGGGAACGCTGGTATAACTTACCGGCTGTCCGTCTTTTGGCTCTTTCCCAGTTCCTTGCATATAACCAATAAAACCATTTTTTTGAACAGCATCTTTCGTCATAGCGTTCCAGGCTTTAGTGATGATCGGCAGGTAAGTAGCCTTATCTAAAATACCCTGATTTACACCCCAGGCCATACCATATACAAACAAAGCAGTGCCCGAAGTTTCTTTACCACCAAAATGTGTCGCATCATGTAAACTTACATTCCAAAAACCATCAGTGCGTTGGATTGGCACCAAAGCTTTGATCATTTCGTGATAGGTTTTTAAATATTCATTGCGGTGAGCTTCATTTTCAGGGGTAATTTCTAACACACGCACCAATGCGGCAATCACCCATCCGTTTCCTCTGGCCCAATAACAATCTTCGCCATTTGGTTCTTTATAAGGGGGCACAAAATCTTTATCGCGCCACCAAAGGCCATCTTTGGCATTGTACAAACCACCACCTTCAGTATTTTTGGAATGCATATACATTTTGTACATGTAATTGTAGTAGGCGGTATCGTTGTATAACTTACCCAGTTTGGCAAAAACAGGCATTCCCATTTGGATCGCATCAATCCATGTCCAATCGTTTACCTTGCCCGATTTGATTACCAGATCAATAGAAGCTTTAATGTCTTTAATGCGTTCGGGTTGTTTATCAATCAGGTAAAGATCGATATAGGTCTGCCCACAGGCCTGGTCATCAGCATTTTTTGTAGTAATACCATTTCTTAAACCCCAGTTGTGTTTTTGGCCCCATTGAACGGCATAATCGTAATATTCTTTTTCCTGATGGATTTTATAAAGATTCATCAATCCTTCGTAATATACTGCCCTTGTCCAGATATTGCTTGGGCGCTCTCTGTTGGTTATGATTGATTTCCCGGCATCAGGCCACTTATTCATAAAATAAGCATTAGTTGATTTCAATACTTTTAAAACCTCTTTTTTATTAGGGATTTTCTGTGCCAAAAGCAGTTGGACAGATATGCCGAACAGTATAACGGAGCTGAATATAAATTTCTTCATGTTGGTATTTCGCTTATCTTAATTGGTTTTTGGTTTTACTTTTAACTCATCCGGACTATCTTTTGTAAAGGTATCGAACTGAATTTTCGATGGACTTTCGAAGATATCTTTTACGGTGTTAAAAGCCACTTCATATTTTGGATTAAACTGGGCAGACATCATATACTGCTGTAAACTGAAATAAAGTTGTTGTGCAGCAGGAGCCTCTTTTAAATCAGGTGAGAGGTTGGCACTCGAAACCACTAATTTACCCTTGCCTATTTTTGCTTCGAAAACCAGCGCCAAACGGCGGTTCAAAAACCAGGTATCAATTGGTTGAATAATTGGCTTAAATCCTAAAGGAAAATCTTCGAGATTCATTACCTGCGATTTGTTTACGATTTCCCACCACTGCATATCGCTATGGAAATCGGTCGGGAAATTGTTAAAAGCTGCGTTTTTAGGATCACATAAAATGCCCAAAGTATGTGGCGGGCGCATTTTAAACCACGATGTATTCCAAAAAACAGGCAGAAAAGTCTGCACCACTTCTTTCCCTTTCACCACTTTGCCTGCTGCATTGAGAAAAACATTGCCGCCCTCGGCCAAAACGGCCTGTGCTTTGTCATCTAAACTGGTACAGTAATATACATTGCTTTTAACCTGTGGCAATTGCGCAGGGTAAACCCAGAAACTCCAATCGTTGGCAAATTCAGTTCCATCAACGATAACCTCCAGTTTCAGTTTTGTTGCTTTTGTAATACCATTTAACGGAAATTTAATTTCTCCGATGGCAATACAATTGGTAACAGCTAAGGTTTTAGGATTGAAACTGCCTTTTGCCACATTTGTGCCGCTTTCATCTTTGAGTGTCCAGGAGAGTTTTGCATTTTCAATAGGCGCCTTTCCGAAATGTGCCACTTCTACCGCAGCTGCTAAAGTTTCGTTATTGGTAAAAACAAACTTTGAAACTTTTAGCAAAGGCACTGTGCTATTAGAAAAACGTTTGAATTCTTTAGCGCTGATATAACCTTTTTCATCCCAAAAGGCATCCAATACGCCTACAAGTGCTGTTCCCTGTCCTGGATAATCATTTAGCGACAATAACTGATAGCCATTGTAATTCGGCGTACGTAATGCTTTTTCGATTTCATTTTTATAACAAAGGGCTTGTAATTTACCCGAAGCCATTAAAAAGTCATGTCCCTGATCGGCCATGTCGTGGTCTTTAAGATCTTCCTGAAACATCTCAAAATTTTTCGCACGATAAACACCTGTATATTTTTTTATTTCATCGAAATTAGGGAAAGCACAATACTGGCCCATTTCGTGTGCTACAAAAGGCACGGTAAACTGTTCGATCTGTTTGGCATAGGTAGAAATACTTTCTGGTTTTCTGCCCCAATCTAAACCCCTGGCACCAGCACGCACCATAAACTCGTTGTTCGGAATAACTGGCCAGCTACCACCAACTGATGCTCCGGTATATAATCTTCTCGAATCTTTAGCTTTCCAATAATTATTGAATTTGGTAAGGTAATCCACTTGTTTGCCACGTGGTTCATTTCCATAGGCCATCATGCAGAAAGAGGCATAATTGCCATAGTTTTTGGTCATACGATTGGTTTCGTCGTAGATAAACTGATCAATCGGTTTTCCATCTCCGATAGATGAACCATGATTGGCCCAGCTTGGTCCTTCTGGCTGAAGATAAAAGCCGATTTGATCTGCAGCGATAAAGGCAGCTTCTGGCGGGCAAAACGAATGAAAACGCATGTGATTTAACCCATGTGCCTTTGAAATTTTAAAAATGCGTACCCATGCAGCAACATCCATTGATGGATAACCTGTTAACGGAAATTCGCAATTGTTAACGGTTCCACGCAAAAAAACCGGGCGACCATTAATTTCAAAAGTTCTGCCTATGGCTTTAAACTCACGCATACCGAATTGTACCTTTTTCTCATCTTTCTTGCCATCTTTCGATAGTAAAGTAGCTGTTAAACGGTACAATGCCGGATCGAACTCATCCCAGGTGGCTATTTTATCGCCCATTGGCAAATTGATTTCCAAAGCACCGTCACCATTTGTAATTTGGTAAGCTGCTGTTAAAGGCTTAACCTGAAGTGAATTTTTGGTATTGAAAGTTGTAGCGGCAAGCGTAATTTTCCCGGTAGAAGATTGTTTAGCATTGGCTTTAAGCTGAATTTTAACCTTGGCAGATTTGTTCTTTAAATCGGGATAAACCTGAATATCTTCAAAATAAACAGGCGAACCGGCAATTACCTCCATTTTTCCAACTACACCATTCCAGTTCCCTTGAGTGTGATCGGTTAAACTATGTGAATCCTGTCCCACATTTATCGCTTTGATACGGTTATCGATCAATAAAGTGATGGTATGTTTTCCCGCTTTTAAATTTGCTGGGAGTTCGAAATTTTGTGCAACCACAAAAGTATACTGTGTTCCGATTTCGATATCATCTATCCAAACCTTTGTTTCTGAATGGGGATATTCTAAGGATAACACTAGTCTTTTACCCTTCCAATTGGCAGGAATTTCGATATCTTTTTGATACCACGCTGCGCCTGTATAATGTTTGGCGGGCGTTAACCAGAAAGGTATTTTTATATTACCTGGTTTACGGTATTTTTCTAACCGGGGATGAAAAAAGTACGAGCTATCATAAATACTTCCTGTCCATTTTGTTTTGAGGGTAATGTCATCGCCCTTTAAGTTTTCGGCCATTGAGCCTGGCAGATTAACGGATTCGGGGAGAACAGTTGAATACCATTTTCCTTTTACACCTTCATCTTTAGCATCAATTTTGAAACGCCATTTACCAGCAAGCGAAATGCTTTGGGCATGCATCTGCGTGATGCTTAAGAATATAAAAGCAATGCCTATCAGCACTTTGAAAACTCGGTTAACCTGTATCTGCATAAAATTGAACGGTTTATCACCGCTGGTATTTGGTTAGGCGGTTAAAATAACACAATATTGGCAGGAAAGCATCCTGTAGTATCCTGCCCGATGGCTTATTTCAGGTAGCTATTCAGTTTATTGTTTTTTAATTTCTTTAGGCCTTCTACAACAGCAGCTGCATTTAACTTTGCTCCTGCTTCGTTGGTGTGTGTATGGTCTTTCTCGGTAAAAAATGCTTTTACCTCACTCGCGCTTAAAGCAGCATATTTATCTTTAATGATCTGATTCAATGGAATGAAATCGACTTTTTCGGCTTTTGCCACCTCTTCGGCCCAGCTGGCATAACTATCGTTGGCCAGAACTATAGCATTATCCTTAACCGGATTGCGTGGAATAGGTGAACATACAATCGCTGTTGCGCCTTTAGCTTTAATATCGCTGATAAATTTGCGCAGGTACCAACCGTAGGTATAAACCACTTCCTGCTTTTTCTTGATCGGGTTGTAAATTTCTCTACTTTCCGTTCCGATGCCTTTTATGGTACCACGGGCACGGGCGGTATCGTCTAATGGGCTGCTATCGTTATGGCCAAATTGCATCATCACAAAATCTCCTTTCTTCACCTTAGCCAAAACCGCATCCCACAAACCATTGGTTTGAAAAGTACGGCTGCTGGTACCGCCAAGTGCATTATTTTCGACATTGATTTTTTCGGAATTAAATAAATCTCCGATAAAGCTTCCCCAGCCCCATAAAGAACCATCACCCTTACCTTTTCCGTTTTTAACGGTCGAATCGCCAATGAGGAATAAAGTGGGTTTTACCTGCTGTTTTAAGATAATGCAGGAAGAAAAAACAATAAAAGCAGTTAAGAGAATGAGGGATAGGTATTTTGTTGATTTCATGATTATTGCCCTTCGGGATTGATTACACAGATTAATTTATTACAGCCTTCGGTGTGATTACACCGATTGTTGGATTACAACCTTCGGGATGATTACACCGATTGTGGGATTACACGGATTTATATGGTCTTTTAGCTTTAGTCTTTCTCCTTTATTAAAGCAGATACTTTTTCAAATTACAATCTTTTAATTCCCTGATTCCTTCCACAACAGATGCGGCGTTAACTTTTGCGCCTTCTAAATTGGTATGGGTATGGTCGCCAGGGAAATAGAGTTTTACCTTATCTGGGCCGAGTGCATCATATTTATCAGCCGTTATTTTATTCAGGTCTACAAAATAGGCATTTTCTTCTTTGGCAACTTCAGCGGCCCACTTCCCGAAATCGTTATTGGCTCGAACCACTTTACCATCTTTAAAAATATTTCTGGGGATCATCGAAAGTACAATCGGTGTGGCGCCTTTTGCCTTAGTTTCACGCACAAATTTGCGGATATACCAGCCATAGGTATGTACAGTTTCTACCTTTCCATCTGGCCAGGTTAATACTTTGGTTTCTTCGCCGGTTCCTTTTAACACACCTCTTCTACCTGCTTTTGTGGTATCAGGAACACTTCCATCATTGTGACCGAATTGCATGGTAACGAAATCACCCGGTTTTAATGTCTCCAGAACTTTATCCCATCTGCCCTCCGATAAAAAGGTACGGGTACTTCTTCCGGCCATTGCATTATTTTCTACATGGATTTTTGTGGTATCAAATAAAGAAGCAATCGGTGTTCCCCAACCCCAGGTTTCTTTGTTCGAGTTGCGGACTGTAGAATCGCCTATGGTATGTAATGCAGGTTTATCGCCTTTTATAAATGCCGAAGCCATAAAAATGATGGCTATTGCGGTAAGTAGTTTTATGGGTGTTAATTTCATTTTATTATTATTATCAATGTTGACTATTGGTTAATTTGAGTGCTGTCATGTTGAGCCTGTCGAAACACCTTAAAGCATATTTAGAAAAGTCCTTCGACAGGCTCAGAATGACAAATCTATATTTATTACACAGTCTCGAAAACCGACATTATTTATTACCCACTTCTAATTTTACAGCCGCACCATCAAGTCCATCTGCGGCAGCTTTAACTTCAATGGTTCCAACTCCATTACCCTTAATAAAGGCCATACAAACACCTTGGTAAGCATGTCGCTGTGTAGCTTTATACATTTCGTGACTGGTTATATTGCCATTGTCAACAGCATCGATAATTCCACTGACAGAAATGGTAAACTTAATCAGTTGATCGGCATTTGGGCAAATATTTCCATTTTCATCGTAAATTTTTGCGGTTACAAAAGCCACGTCATCCCAGCTGTTACTGATTTTGTTTTTATCAACTGATAATACAATTTTAGCTGGCTGACCTGCGGTTTTAAGTTCTTCTGATGAAACTATTTTGCCTTTATTTTTACCAACCGCTTTAATACTGCCTTTCTCGAAAGTTACATCCCATAAACGTGGAGAATCATCAGTTGGTTTAGGTTTACTGCCCAGTGATTTTCCATTTAAAAAAAGTTCAACTTCTTCGCAATTGCTATAAATGGCAACCTTTGCGTCATCGTAAGTATCAAAATCGGTAGGTGTCCAATTGTTGATCCAGACACCTGCGCCCGCATTATCTTCTCTACGGACAATGTGTACAACAGGTTTCTCCGACCACCAACTCTGGCGCTGCAAACTTTGCTGTTTCCAACTGCCAATCCTATCGAACAAACCCTGTCCATTGGTAATCTGGGGCCAATCGGCTTCTCCAAGATAATCAAAACCCGTCCAAAGGAACTGGCCTGCCATAAAAGGATTATCGCGAAGTGCCAAATATTGCTGAATTACATGCGTATTTTCGGTGCCGATTACTTTTAAATTTGGTTTTTGATTGTGTAGGGCTACCAATTCATTTTCTCGGTAATTCTGTCCAACAACATCCATAGTTTCAGCAAATCCGTTGGTGTAAACCTTCGAATTGGCCGGACGGAAAAGCGCCATGGTTACCGGACGGCTTGGATCGAGCAGATGAATAAGATCCTGCTGATCCTTATATTTTTTGAATCCCTCCGGGCTGTTTAAATCATCATGGATTTCGTTTCCAATACTGTAAATTACGATGGATGGGTGATTGCGGTCGCGCATCACCATATCGCGCGTATCGCGCTCCCACCATTCGGTAAAAAATCTATTATAACCTTTTTCGCCATTGTTTTTTGGCGAGTTCCAGGTATCGAATGTTTCATCCATCACCAAAAAGCCCAGTTGGTCGCATAAATCCAAAAATTCTGGTGCAACCGGATTATGAGCAGTTCTGATGGCGTTTACCCCTACTTCTTTCAAGCGTTCTAAACGGAATTTCCACACGCTTAACGGCACTGCTGCACCAATTGCGCCACCATCATGATGCAGGCAAGCTCCTTTTAACTTAAAGTTTTTGTCATTTAACCAGAAACCTGTTGCAGCATCAAACTTAAAAGCCCTGATACCGAAGGTATTTAACTGATCATCAATAACTTTTCCATTTACGGTTATCTTGGTTAAGGTTTTATACAAATCCGGACTTTCCAGGTTCCAAAGTTTTGGATTGGTCACTACAATATCCTGATCTATATTCATATTTTTTCCTGCAGCGATGGTTTGCTTGCTCTGGGCAGTTTTAACAATTTTTCCGGCAGGATCTAAAACAGCTGTTTCTACAATAACCTGAGTGCTTTGGGCAGATTCGTTTATAAGGTTTGTTTTTACTTTAACCGTAGCTTTTTGCGCGGTAGCATCTGGCGTAGTGATATAAACACCCCAATCTGCAATATGAACGGCATCTGTTGCTACTAAACGCACATGCCTGTAAATTCCGGCACCGGTATAATAACGCGAAGCAGGCTGTACAGTATTATCAGCCTTTACAGCAATGACATTTGTTTTGCCTTTACCAAATTTTAAGTGTTTGCTCAAATCGTAAGCAAAGCTAATATAGCCATAAGGACGTTTGCCAAGATAAAACCCGTTAATCCATACCTCACTATTGGCCATTACGCCATCAAATTCGATCGTTACTTTCTTTTTCGCAAAGCTTTCATCAAGATTGAAACTTTTGCGGTACCATCCGATGCCCGAAGGCAAATAGCCACCGCCACGGGCAGTTAAATTGGCTTTATCGTAAGCCCCTTCGATACTCCAATCGTGCGGGACATTCAATTTCCGCCATTTGGTTTGATCAAAATCAGCTTTTTCGGCGCCCTGAACATCGCCTTGATTAAAACTCCAGTCCTGATCAAAAGGTGTTATTACCTTCGCCTGTTCTTTTACTACCTGCGCTACTGCAATTGTAGCATAGCAGCTAAACAAAAATGTAAAAATGAGAATATATAATCTGCTATTAGTCATAGTGTGTTTTCGGATTCGTTTATTTTTTTGGTTCTACCAAAGTTATGTGTGGTTTTGGTGCTTTCTTCATTCCGAAACCGAAATAGAACCCCGTATGTGGTGGTTGGTTATAACCATCATTTTGCCAGGCAATACCTAAGCGGTACTGCGGATCGTGCATTAAGGTATAGTTGCGGTATTCGGTCGGAATAGTGGTGCTATAAATCCTTAAACTTTGATTATCCTCAGCTCTTAAAATCAATTCTTCGCGCCAATCTCCAAAAATATCAGCGCTTAAAGCTGGGGTAGATTTAGTTCCGTTGTTAGAAACGGCTCCATCTGCCGTAAAAATCCTCCCGACATTGTACTTATCTATACGATTACCATCTAAAAGTTCCCTCGACAAATCACCATCCCAATAAATTAAAAAATTAGTTGATCGGGGTTGATTACCGATCCGATTGCCCTTGATATCAAATAATCCATTCGATCCCGACCACCACATCTGTGCGCCAAAACGGGTATTATCGATATTATCGGCTACTCCTCTGCCCACATCTTCGTCTTGCGATCCTTCCCATAATATTTTGCCTGTTTTGGCATCATAAACCGCAGCTCCTGGGCCTTTTGTACCTTCTTCTATTTCGTGTACACCAAAAACTTCTAAACCTGGGTGTTCCGGATCAAGGTCTGAAACATGAATGGCATCACCATGCCTTAAGCCCGTAGTGTACAATCCCTTTCCATTATCATCTACACACATCGAACCGTAAATAATTTCATCTTTTCCGTCCTGGTCTACGTCTGCAACGGTTAGGTTATGGTTTCCCTGCCCAGAAAATGAGTTTTTAGCATCTTTAGTATCAAATACCCATCTTGAAGTTAGTTTGCCATTACGCCAGTCCCAGGCTGCTAAAACCGTTCTGCCATAATAGCCTCTGCACATCACTACACTTGGATGGATCCCATCTAAATAGGCCACACAGGCATTAAACCGATCTACACGGTTACCCGTATTATCGTTTTTTCCGTTCCCACCTCTACCACCCCAGGCGCCAATATTGCCACGGGCAGGAATATAATCTGTTGTGGCTAATGCCTCTCCGGTTTTACCGCTAAATACGGTTAAAAATTCAGGGCCATCCAATATTTTACCGTTGGGATTGCGCCAATCTTTAGTCGCATCGCCAATTACTTTTCCTTTGCCATCTACCGTTCCATCAGCAGTTTTACATACCATTTCTGCAATACCATCACCATCCAGGTCGTACACCATAAATTGGGTATAATGAGCGCCTTCGCGGATGTTTTTCCCTAAATTAATCTCCCACAAAAAAGTTCCATCTAATTTATAGGCTTGAAAAATCGGCGGATCGGTAATACCGTTTGATGAATTATCCCTGCTCCGGCCAGTTTGGTGCAACACAATTTCATATTCACCATCTCCGTCTAAATCGCCTACCGAAGCATCGTTAGGCGAATAACCAGCTGGTGTTTTTAAAGGAATAGTTAAATATTGCTGAATAGGTGGCTTGACTGGCAACGTAAAAGATTTACTGGCTTCCGATTCACTGCCTTTTAAAATTGGTTTTACGAAATAGCTGTTCGGAAGATCGAATTTAACCCCTACATCTACAAAATTGGTGTTCTTGGTAATCGGATCGTGATTGAGTTTTATGGCTTCATTATTTCCGCTTTTGCGGTATAGGTTAAAAGCAATGTCATCGCCATCGGTACCCAACATCCGCCAGCCTACATAAACAGAATCGTTATTTTGTCGTACAGCAATTACACCACGTCCCAGTTTTTCCATTTGGCGCTGAGCGAAAAGCTGTGTAGCAAAGAATAAACTGAAACTGAAGATTATAATAGTTTTGATCATAATAGCTTATCTCTGAATGGTTATTGAACTTTATAGCCTGTTTTCGCCGATACGGCCACTCCTTTATCGGTAATTCCATCGGCTTTGATCAAAATATCAGCTTTGTTATCTCCATTAAAATAAGTGATAGTTGCTTCACCATTTTCGTTGGTTTTTACAGCTGGTGCCCAGAAAACGGTGGTACGTAAATCTTTATTTGGTGTTGCCGGACTGCTGTAATTTGGCGAATAAAAAGTTCTTGCGGCATAATAACCGTTTAAATTTAGGTTTAGCAAGTCTAAATTTGGTCCGCGCAAAGCCTCATCCTTTAAATTAAGGCTGATGAGGTACACATCTTTTCCGGTACTGTTTAATAAATGCTGAATTCTAACCTGATTAATCTGATCCATGGTTAAACTGTAGTAATCTAAGCGTTCGGTAAAGAGTTCCTGCCTGTTGTTTACTTTAATAACCGGCCTAACTTTTTTTCCATTGGCGATAAAGGTGACTCCTTCATTACCCAAACTATCGTTTTCTTCCGCTGGATAACTTCCTTTAGCCTTTGTTAACAGAAAATGTTCCAATCCCTTGTAAGAATAATCGGCTGCTGTAATGTTGAAAACTTCCTCGGGATACCCAAATGAGGTAAGTACATCCTGAAACAGAACCACCTTGTTATTCTGGGCGGCCTTAATTTCAATATCGTTTAAACTGATCGAATCGCCAAACTTGTAAGTGCGGTTATAATCCATGCGTTTACCGATTTCTACGTTCAAGGTGTTCGAAATTCCAGGTGAGATCGTTTTTAACGGCGCTAAATTTAAAGGTTTAATCAGCGTATCGATCTGTAGCCAGCCACCCTTTTTCCCTTTATCATCTTTTGATGAAATTTTTACCGTTTGATTGCCATACCAACTCAACCCATCCAGAAAATAACGTCCGCTCTGATCGGTTTTCGTAGTGAAAATTTTATTGCCTGTAAAGTTGGTACCAAATAGGGTAATATTCATATTCGGAATGGGTTTATCGGCTAGTTTCTCTCTTACCATTCCTTTAATTGTGATGCCAGGCTCGGGCAAATAACTTATTTTAATAGCCGAATCGGCCAGTTTTCTCCAGATATAATCTCTCCAGCCCTGGGTAAGCAACAATAAGTCGAGCTGTTTTAAACGAGATGGATTTTTAGCATCAAAATATTGTGCAGCATTTTTAATATCTCCCTTTACTTCCGATTGCAGCATCAAATACGATACAATATCATTTCCATCATCTGGAATAAGTCCATCAACAGCAGCTAAGGAAAATGCTGTTTTAGCTGGCTGACCAAGAAAATTGGTCGCTTTTACCTTAATAACCACTTTCTCTCTTGGTTTATAAGCTGCTTTGTTTGGGCTTATTGAGAAATTGACCTTATTTTCGTCTTGTATAAAAATAAGCCGTTCACAATTAGGCCTGTTCTGGTCATCTAGCAGGGTTATGCTTGCAATACCATTCGGAAAACCTTTTGTTGGGATAGATACCGATACTATAGCTTTACTTAATTTGATCGATCCGGAATAAATATTATCGCCTGCATGTTTAATTACAAGCGAAATGCTTTTATCCTTCAACTCGCCGAACATTAACTCGTTGGCACTGATACTTGCTTTGATATTTAAAGAATCAGTAGTAATATGTAATGAGAGGCCTTTTTTAAGGCTTAAGGGCATTTCCGACGAAAATTTTTCTTTGCCATAAAATCCCTCAACCTTATATTTTTCATCCGTTTTGGGTGTAAAAGCAAAAATGCCCATGCCCGCATCGGTACTTTGAAAAGTAGTTACAGTATCTCCTTTTGATGAGATTACACTTCCTGTGGCTTTAATCCCATTGCCAATGTCATCATTGGTTTTAAAGGCTACAATACTGGTTAATCCTTCAACCAGCGAACCGCCCTCCGGGAAAAAGGCTATCGATTTTTTCGAATTGGAAACATCGTTTTTCTTGACCGGATTTCGGGTAAAATAAGAAGCGTTTTCAATAATGTTATTGCTAATGTGGATCCGTTTTTGAAAAACAAAATCATCGCCAAAGTTTCGCATCCAATTGGTGTAAGCCCTAATGGCGTACCAACCAGAAGGAATAGAATCTTTTAATTTAAAATCTCCCTTTCCCAGTCCACCATCCAACCTGATCATTTTCCGGTCTAAAACTTCCGATTTTGGCGAAAGCAGCTCCACATATAAATTATTGCTGGTAGCGGTTAAATTGCTACTTTTTCCATTTACCAAATAGGCGCTAAACCATACATCTTCGCCAGTGCTGTAATAACTGCGGTCTACCTGTAGGTATGATTTCTCAAAAAAGAGTTTAACCGATTGTTTATCTGTAGCTTTTTGTTGCGCCGAACCACAAAGTGTTGCTGCACTTAAAAAGCCAAGCAAAGTATATTTTTTAAGATTCATAATTCTTTTATCAAGCATGTGAACCAGCTATTTTGCACATAAAAGCCCTACGGAATAAAATAGTCAATATTTGAATATTGAAGAAATGAAGGCTCATCATGTGTTATTGGTTAGCGGATCATAACAGCCGTTGGGTAGCAGCCATTAAATGATTCATGTCGAATGTAAATAGTATATCTTTAAGGCGCATCCTGTAGTATCCTGCTTTTTGACGATGACAATATGTTATAAGAAAGATTTTAAAGGTTTCTGCTCAATAAATTTTAAACATCAAGTAAAAAGTTACTTTACTAAACCCTTTTACTACCTCAATCCATATTTGAGATACTTGTATCATTTTCCCCGATGCTAAGATTGTAGAATTTACCAACAAAATCGTTGATGAATAAAAAAATAAATGTTTAGATAACGTTTATTATTTTAAATATTTTACTTTTACCATTAGGATCTTCCAAATATTAAACCGTATGAAATTAAATTACCCTGTAAAAAGTGTGTTTTCGGCATGCCTGGCATATGCAACAATTGGAATCGGGTACACTCCCGAAGTACAGGCACAAACTGCAAAAGTGATCAAAGTTAAAACAGACCACTCCATTGCCAAGGTGCAACCTAATATGTGGGGCGTTTTTTTTGAAGACATCAACTTTGGTGCTGATGGCGGCATTTATGCCGAACTGATTAAAAACCGCTCATTCGAGTTTGCAAAACCGCTAATGGGTTGGTCCATTCAACGAAAAAGACCACAGGAAGGTGAAATTTTGGTGGTAAACCGCAAGGAAGTAAACACCGCCAATCCAAGATACTTACAGGTAAAAAAACAAACTGACGATTTTGAGTTGATAAATGAAGGATTTAAAGGTATCGGCGTAAAAAAGGGGATGCGATATGATTTTTCTGTCATGTACCGTCAGGCAAAACCTGGTGTTAGGTTGACATTACTCTTAAAGGCCGCAGATAATAAAGTTATCGGACAGGGAAGATTAACCCCAGATCAGACCGGTGGCGATTGGAAAAAGCAATCAGCAAGTTTTACTGCGACAGAAACCGATCCAAAAGCCAGATTTTCGATTGTGTTTCAGGGAAATGGAAACATTGATCTGGATATGATTTCGCTGTTTCCAGGCGACACCTGGAAAAACCGCCCACAGGGATTAAGGGCCGATATGGTACAGTTATTAGCTGATATGAAACCGGGTTTTATCCGTTTCCCTGGTGGCTGCATTGTAGAAGGCACCGATCTGGCCAACCGTTATCAGTGGAAGAAAACCATCGGCCCGATCGAAAACAGGCAATTGATTATGAACCGCTGGAATATTGAATTTGCACACCGCCCCGCACCTGATTATTACCAGAGTTTTGGTTTGGGTTTTTTTGAATATTTCCAACTGGCAGAAGATATAGGCTCTGATGCGCTACCAATACTAAATTGCGGCATGGCCTGTCAGTATAATTCAGCCGAAGTAGCGAGCCTTGATGAACTCGATCCTTATGTTCAGGATGCGCTGGACCTGATCGAATTTGCCAATGGCGATGTAACAACCAAGTGGGGGAAAATGAGGGCAGATCTTGGTCATCCAAAACCTTTCAATTTAAAAATGATGGGGGTTGGAAACGAAAACTGGGGACCACAGTATTTGGAAAGGCTAGCAATTTTCACCAAGGCCATAAAAGCCAAATATCCTGATTTTAAACTGATCAACAGTTCTGGTACCGGTCCGGATGGCGACCGTTTTGACTTATTGAATACTACTCTAAGAAGCAATAATGCCGATTTTATTGATGAACACTATTACCGCCCTGCTGATTGGTTTTTGAAAAATGCCGGCCGTTACGATAACTACCCAAGAAACGGATCGAAGGTTTTTGTTGGCGAATATGCGGTCCACGCAGACAATAGTATAGTTGGAAGTAACCGCAACAACTGGCAAAGTGCTTTAGCTTCAGCTTCATTGATGACAGGCTTAGAGCGCAATGCCGATGTGGTACAGATGGCTTCTTATGCGCCGCTTTTCGCCCATATTGATGCCTGGCAATGGGCACCCGATATGATCTGGGTAGATAACCTAAAATCGTACGGAACACCTGATTATTATGTACAGAAACAATTTTCTACGAATAAAGGAACCGATGTAGTTTCGGTTACGCTTGATGAAAAGAATATTATCGGCCAGGATGGCCTTTACGCATCTGCGGTAACCGATCAGGCAAAAAAAGAACTGATCATTAAAATTGCCAACAACTCCGATCAGGCGCAAAACATTGATTTCGACCTGGAAGGGAAAATGAAACTAAAAAGTAAGGCCACCAACGAGGAAATAGCGAACAGTAACCTAAATCAACTCAATTCTTTCGAAAATCCTGAAGCGGTTAGCCCACAAAAAAGTACTATTAATTTAAAAGGCAAAAAGCTCAACATCACTTTAAAACCTTATTCTTTTAACGTTATCAAAATTCCATTTAACCAATAGATTTAACGAGATCATGATGAAAAAACTTATCTTATCTGCGGCTGTATTCTGCAGTTCTATTTTAGTGCATGCACAAAGCGAAACCCAGTTAACCATTAAACCAGCAGGCGATCAGATAGTGAGCAAGCACATTTACGGTCATTTTTCCGAGCATTTGGGCCGCTGTATCTATGATGGCTTTTGGGTGGATGAAAACTCGACTATTCCCAATAAAGGAAGAATCCGTTTAGATATTGTAGATGCTTTAAAGAAGATAAAAGTTCCAAACCTGCGTTGGCCAGGCGGCTGTTTTGCCGATGAATACCATTGGAGAGATGGCATAGGGCCGAGAAATCAACGTCCGAAAATGGTAAACACCAACTGGGGCGGCGTAACTGAAGACAATAGTTTTGGTACACACGAATTTCTAGACCTCTGTCAGATGCTCGATTGCGAACCTTACATTGCAGGTAATGTAGGCAGCGGAACCGTTGAAGAAATGGCCAAATGGGTAGAATACCTGAACTTTGATGGTGTAAGCCCGATGACGGCCATCCGCAGCCAAAATGGTAGAGAAAAACCCTGGAAAGTGTCTTTCTGGGGTGTGGGTAACGAAAGCTGGGGTTGTGGAGGAAACATGACGCCTGCTTATTATTCTGATTTATACCGCAGGTACGCCACTTATGCACGTAATTATCCGGGCGCTCCGCTAAAAAGAATTGCCAGCGGTGCAAATTCCGACGATTACAACTGGACAGAAACCTGCATGAAAAACATCGGCAACCAGATGTGGGGATTAACTTTACATTATTACACCATTCCAACAGGAAACTGGGGCAAAAAAGGATCGGCTACCAAATTTGATGAAGCACAATACTTTTCGACCATGAAAAACTGTTTAAAAATGGAAGAACTGGTAACCAAACACTCAGCAATAATGGATAAATACGATCCAAAAAAGAAAGTGGCTTTAGTGGTTGACGAATGGGGAATCTGGACGGATGTAGAACCTGGAACAAACCCTGGTTTCTTGTATCAACAGAACAGTTTACGCGATGCTTTAATTGCTGGTACAACTTTGAATATCTTTAATAATCACTCCGATCGTGTTAAAGTAGCCAACCTGGCACAAACAATTAATGTTTTACAGGCCTTAATTTTAACCGAAAAGGATAAAATGATCTTAACCCCTACTTATCATGTTTTTGATCTGTACAAAGTGCATCAGGATGCAAAATATCTACCGATTGCCTTTACCAGTCCTGATTATACTGTAGGCGATCAAAAAATTCCGGCTTTAAATGTTTCTGCTTCTCAGGATGCAAGTGGTGTAATCCATATCTCATTGGTGAATTTAGACCCAAATAAAAAAATTGCCTTAAGCACCGTTTTAGATGGGTTAAAATGGAGCTCGGTTACAGGACAGATTTTAACCTCAGCCAAACTTACCGATGTAAATACGTTTAGCGATTCGAATAAAGTACACAATGCAAAATTTACTGGTGCAAAAAAATCAGGAAATTCGCTTAAAGTTGAGTTGCCTGCGCAATCAGTTGTGGTACTCGAATTAAAATAAAATGATGAAAAAACTCATATACCTTTCTATAATCTTACTATCGGCTTTTTTTAATGCTCAGGCACAGTCGAAAAAGGAGGTTTATCTCTTCGCCTATTTCAAAGGTAATGGGGAAGACGGGTTGCATCTGGCCTATAGTAACGATGCATACAAATGGACCGCGCTTAAGAATGATCAATCGTTCCTTACGCCTACGGTAAGCAAAGATAAATTGATGAGAGATCCTTGTATTATCCGAGGGGCTGATGGCTTATTTCACATGGTTTGGACAGTAAGCTGGAAAGATAAAGGTATCGGTTATGCCAGTTCGAAGGACCTGATTAGCTGGAGCGAGCAGCAGTTTTTACCAGTAATGGCTAAGGAAGATGGTGCGAGAAATACCTGGGCTCCTGAAATCACTTACGATAGCCGCACCAAGACCTATATGATTTATTGGGCTACAACCATTACGGGTAAGTTTAATGAAACAGCCTCAACAGAAGAAAGCGGTTACAATCACCGTATGTATTACGTTACAACCAAAGATTTCAAAAATTATTCGGAAACCAAACTGCTTTACGATCCGGATTTTAATGTGATTGATGCCACTATTGTAAAAAACGGGAAACAGTTTATCATGTTTTTAAAAGACGAGACCCGTGAGCCCGCTCAAAAGAATATCAAAATGGCTTATGCCGATCAATTGATTGGTCCTTACAGCAAAGCGGGAAATCCAATTACGGGAAATTATTGGGCTGAAGGACCAACAACCTTAAAAACCGGCAATAACTGGATGGTGTATTTTGATAAGTACCGCGACCATAAATATGGCGCAATCCAATCTGCAGATTTAAAGAACTGGACCGATGTTTCTGATAAAATCTCCTTACCGAAAGGTTTACGACACGGAACCATATTAACAATTAAGGAAAAAGAACTCGAAATCTTATTAAAGCAATAGGAGTTAAGAAAGCGAAATAATACCTGATTCTCCGTGGTCTGTGTCCGCACAGACCACTTCTACGTATCGTCCTGCTGAACTTGTTTCAGCATCTATAATACTTGATATAAAACTTTCTCAAATAAGATCCTGAAACAAGTTCAGGAGGACGATCGCCTTTAGATTCATCATCATTTCGATCACCATTCCCTGGTCTGTGTCCTCACAGACCTCTTATATTCATGGATAAGATTTCTCTCCCGAAAGTTCGGGACTGCACTTCAGTCGAAATGACGCCTTACATAATAGATCCTGAAACAAGTTCATGAGGACGGACCACGAAAATCAGTCCTCTATCTCAGCAACCTCACCTCATATATATTTGCAATAGCTGATCCCTGATTGGCAGCAAATTTTACTTCTAAATCTGCTTTTAATAGCTCTTTTGGGATTTGGTATTCCTGTGTATAAAAAGTATCACCTTTGCTTCCATCCAGCTTTACATTTTCAATTACAACACCATTAATCAAAATAGAAAAGTTTTTATTCTTTTCTTTTCCGTAAAAAGTTAAGCTCAGCTTATTTGCCGATAAATCTTTGTTTTTAAGCACATAACTAAACCATGCTTTTCCATTTCTAAAATGCCTTTCCTGATAAGTTCCATTGTCGGTTTGCTCGCCCTTAAAATTGTGATCTGATTCTGGCTGCTGCTCTCCAGTGTTGATCAGATCGACGGTTTGCTGTTCCGTTTTCATTTTTTCTTCTTCTGCCAGCTTAATCGCCTTTGCACGCTCTGGCAATGCCTCTGCGCTGCTGTAGGGGAAATAAACCACATACCGCTTTTCGGCCAGGGTGTAAAAAGGAACCAATTTTAAAGATTTGTATTTTGGCTGATAGATCGCATTTTGAGCACTGAAGGTTAAACTGTTTTTATCAATCAAAGTAATTTCATTTGCTAAGGTATTTTTTGCTCCTGTAACGAGTGGTGCGTCACTGATCGGGAATAATGGCCCTGAAGCAATATGTCCCATCCTACTGCCATCAGCTAATAAATTAGGTTGATTTAATGTATCCATCGCCGCAGCGAGCACAACCGGGCCACGAAGAAAGGCCACCCAATCAGAACCGTCGGGCATAAACTCAGTGGTGGTGTGCATTGGCAATGAAATGTTAATCACATCGCCAGTAGCCCAAACACGATCAATACTGGCATACCCATTCGCATCACTTTTGGTGGTTATTTTTTTTCCATTCACCAAAACAGTCATTTTTCCCTGTTCTATCCAAACCGGCTGACGAAAATGTAGGGTAAAGCGTTGCTTGTTCTTTAACTGAAGTTTGATTGTCGTATTTTCTGCATCAGGAAAAAGTGTTTGTTGTGTAAGCTGAATACCTTTTTCCTTCCAGTTTAAGGTAGAGGGAATGAAAAGATTTACATACATATCATTCTTACCATGAGCATAAATCAACTCTCCATATTTGCCATGATTTTCCAATCCCGAGCCTACACAGCACCAGAAACTCTCCTGTGGACTCGAATAAGTACGGTAATGCCCCGGCCGCATCGGTGTAAAATATACAAAACCACCTTTTGGCCGCTGCGAAGAGAGGATATGATTGTAAAGCGTACGTTCGTAATAATCGAGATAGGTATTAGAAGGCTCTGCCAAAAATAGCTGTTTGGTGAGCTTAAGCATATTGTAGGAATTACAGGTTTCCGGGCCTTCACGCGATTCTGTCATAGAAGAAAAGTTACTGGCCGGATGAAAATGCTCTCTAACACTGTTTCCCCCAATGGCTACCGTTCTATGATCTACTACTGTTTTCCAAAAGAAAGCAGCCGCATTTGCCCAGGAAGGGTCTTTATCCAACAAGGCGATCTGCTCAAAACCGATTACCTTAGGAATTTGTGTGTTCGCATGCAAACCATTCAGGGCATCTGTATTTTTTAAAAGTGGATTTAGAATGGATCGATCCGAAAACCGCTTCGCCAATTGAAGGTACTTTTGATTACCCGTTATCGCGTAAACATTGGCGAAAGTTTCATTCAACCCACCGTGTTCGCTTTTTAGAAGTTCCTGTACTTGCTGATCAGATAAATTCGAGACCAGATCTACACACCAGTCGGTGAGTTTTAGGAGCATCTGCTTTGCTTTTACATTACCTGCAACCGCATAAGCATCGTAAAGCCCTGCATAAATTTTGTGGATATTGTATAAAGGCACCCACTTTCCATTCAGCGAAAAACTTGACGATTTGATGTTGCCTGCTTTGATCTCCTTCCAGATTTCTTTTCCACCTGGAATACCTGCCAAATAGCCATCACCATTTTTTACCTGGCATTTATCCAGTTCGGCAATCATGTATTCCATTCGGTCTTTAACCTTTGTATCACCGGTTGAAGCATACATTAAAGCCAGAGCAGACAAATAATGCCCGCCGATGTGCCCATCTAAACCTGTGTTTTCCCAGTTTCCGTAAGATGCTGCTTTAGGTTTTAGTCCTGCCTCCCGTAAATAAGGAGCCAAAAGCTTATCCGCATCAAGCGAAAGCATATATTTTTTGTCAGTTTCCTGAGCCTGCTTAAACGGTCCTTCAAGCAAACGTACCTCCGTTAAATTAAATGGTTGTACGCTCGCCTGTCCGAAAGTAGTTCCATACAAGGCGGTAAACAATACAACGGTAATTATTTTTTTCATTGCTAAATGATAGTCTATTTTAAATGTTTATTTATCTCTTCGGCCATTCTTAATCCCAGCTCCCAGGTCCCCTTGGTACCAAAATGGATATGATCTTTTGGATAACGCGTATTTTTATCACTTGCTCTTTGGCTAAGATCATCGGTGAGTATAATATAAGCATTGCGGACAGATAATGATGTTTTAGCACTCGATGCTACATCACGCTGTCCGTTTCGAACTTCATCTATTGCTATACCCTTATTGGGTGGTGGGTAAACATACCCGTAAACAAACAGCATATTCGCTGTTTTCAAATCCTGCCTGACGCGAATATTGAATTGCTTCAAGTTTTTACCGTAACTCTTGCTTACTTCCTCCCCTTTATCAGCATCGGATTCGCCCTGCTGCCACAACATGCCCTTAATCACAGGTTGATAACCACGTTTGACTAAACTATCCAACCCAGATTTAACCGTACTCATAAATATCTTATATTGTAAACCTTGGTTTATTGTATCCTTTTGATCCTTTCCTGGATTCCATTGTTTATAAAGATTGGTACCACTATGTGCATGTTTTATAATGGCAATACGAGCTTTTGGACGAAGATTTTGTAATTGTGATCCAAAACCCAGTTCAGGGCCAAAACGGTCAGGCGATTCTGAAGAAGCATGTAATGGAAACCATTGATCAGGTAAAAAATTACTATTAAGATGAGGTTTTCCTGAATGATAAATCAAAACCCTGCGATCAACTTTCATCGAATCATCCATATTGGACAAGTAGCCTTGACCAGTTGCATTCGACTGTCCACCAATCAGATAAACTTCAATTACAGGCTTTTTTTGTCCGGAACAAGAAAAGCAAATAAAAGTTAATATTAAAATTAAATTACCGCTCATTTTAATTCCCATCTGGCTTGACTATACTGCTTTTGGGGCTCTCTGGCCAGTGCCAATCTGTAGGATTATCTGGTTTTGCCGGATCAAATTTTGGCAGATCATCCACCAGATATTTCGCAATCCCTAATTTCTGTTCTTTAATCCCTAAGATGATGCATTGTGCAATTTCATAAGCCCCATAAGGATTAAAGTGTGTGTTATCGGCCAATGCCTTATCCTGACCTGGATAACTGTTAGCAGGATAATGAACAAAGGCTTTTTTCGATGGCTCTTCGCCCAAAGCATTAAACAAGGTCGATGTCATGGCATTCAGATCAATCAAAGCAACTTTCTCTTCGGTAGCAACCTTACGTGCAGCATCAGGAAAATCGCCAAGAGAGTTTACAATTTTTCCATCCGGGCCAAAAGACCTTCTACTGGTTGAGGTAACCACAACAGGGATCCCTCCTTTTTTCTTCACTTCCGAAATGAATGTTTTTAACCTTTCGGTATATGATTTATAAGCGCCATCGTTTGGCCCTTTATCTTTTTGATCGTTATGTCCAAATTCAATAAAAAGGTAATCGCCAGGTTTCATCACACTTAAAACCTTCGCTAATCTTTTGCTCCCTAAAAATGAACCCAGTGTTAAGCCAGATTCGGCGTGATTGGCAATAGCAACACCAGGTTTAAAAAAACGGGGAATCATTTGTCCCCACGATGCCCAAGGTTCATCATCCTGGTTCACCACAGTCGAGTTCCCCGCTAAGAAAACAGTAACCTGATCGTCTACTTTTGTAATTTCAAGCGCCTGTAGTGCGGTTTGATGGTCAAATTCTAAAGTCAGTTTATCATCCCAATCTAGTTTGGTAAGTTCGCGTGGTTTTAAAGAAACAAGTTGTCCGCCGGCAATATGTTTATCTTTAATATTTACGATAAAAGTTTTAGTTAGCGATTGCCCAGCTGTGGTTTTCACATTTTCGAGCATCAACCTTCTCGATTCTGCTTTTACTGTACTTAATCCTGGTCCTTTCGGATCGCCTAATGTGATTGTTATTTTGTAATTACCCTCTGGAACAGCTACCGAAAAATAAAATGGTTTATCACTTTTTACCAGATCCGAAGTCAAATAATTCTTCCCACCATAATCTACGCCCACAACTTTCGAATCAAAATCGAAACCATAACCCTTTTCTGTGCTGTAAACATCAGTTGGCAAAACTGGTGTATAACCTTTAGCAACCTTTCCGGTACCAAAATCAAATTTGTAATTGGTTTTTTCCTGGGCCTGGGATAGATTGACAATTAAACCAAGAAAAATGAATGGCTTAATAAACTTTTGAATGCTCATATACTTAAGGTTTGACGTAGGATCTGTTTGATGATTAAATCCATCATATCGCTTTCCTAAAATCTGGTTAAATAAACGTCTGTTTGACATTTATAAACGAATATATAAAAACAATTCTCAATTAAAATGAGAATGAACAGTGTATTTAAAATTTAAGCGTTTTTTTAATAAAAGTGCGATGTCGGCAAACTCACAAAACAACAAATATTCGATTTTAAATACTAATTAATACTACAAACATAAACCATTCACAACACCACATAAATTTCTTCAATTTTTAATTAAAAATTTATAAGCCCAAGAAATATGAAGCAGTAAAGGCAAAAACTCCATTTTACGAACTTAAATCAACAAAAATTCAATAATTTTTAGCCAAAAAATTATAAAACCTCAACACAAAACGTATAAAATCAGTACATTATAAAAATAAATCCGTAAATTAACCCATTATTAATACTAACTCAATATGGATAGTCTTTTTTTGTATTTGAAATTTAAATACACCACATAAAGAACCATAATTGAAAACATTAATTAGAATTTTGTTCATAAAATTCATTTTTAAATGAAAAAATAGGTTGCTTTTTAAACGCCTGTTCAGTTCATTCATTTATAAATTTTTAAAACAATTTGACTTTACCAAGTCGTATATTAGTCTAATTAATCATACACACTAATCGTAGCCCTAAAAAGCTCTGTTATTGCGTATTACGGGCAGGCATAAAGAACCATTATGTTTCGCTTTTAGTCATCCATCAAACAGAAGAAGTAGAAAAATCTAAAGCCATGAACAAATACGCCATTATTGGAGTAACTCCCTTCGAAATCCCTGATAGTAGATTGGTTTCTAATCTACAAAAAGCAGATTGCTTTCCGGTTCTCAGTCTTGGACATAGCATAGCTGATGCTGAAAATGCCCTTCATTCACTCATAGCGGAGGGTATCTCCGATTTCGGTGTTAGTATCAATTCAGTAGAATTGGCTGATATTGATCTTCCTACCCAAGTATGTTTAATTATTGCACCGCATGATTTCGTGCTAAAGCGTAAAACATCAGCAAAAATTATCTACCAGGTTTTTGATCTTGAGTCGGCACTGGCTGCGCAAGCTAATGGCGCAAATGGAATTGTTGTAAAAGGAAACGAAGGTGCTGGCCGTGTAGCATACGAATCTTCTTTTGTTCTTTTTCAACGGATTATTAAAGAAATTACCACTATTCCGGTTTGGGTTCAGGGAGGTGTAGGTATTCATACAGCGGCCTCTTTAATGGCCCAGGGCGCAGCAGGAATCATTTTAGATAGCCAACTCGCCTTATTCCCAGAATGTTCTGCTCCTGAAGACTTAAAAACTATTTGTGGTAAATTAAGTGGAACAGAAACCAAACTGATCGATAAAGCTCGCGTATTGATCCGTCCAAATTCGCCGGCACTGGCAGAAGATACTGATTATAATGGCCTTCAAAAACATTTTAAAGGTTACGACCTGGAAACAAATTATCTTCCAATGGGTCAGGATATTGCCCTATCGATAGACCTGGTTACTAAATATAAAAAACTTGATAAGCTGGTTTTTGGTATAAAGGAAGCCATTTACGGCCATTTAAAACAGGCCAAAGCCATCAATGTAATAAAAGCGGATAACCCGCTTGCTAAAGATTTAAACATCACCTATCCTATTGCGCAGGGCCCTATGACCAGGGTAAGCGATGTGGCGCCGTTTGCAGATGCAGTTTCGGAAGCTGGTGCCTTATCGTTTATAGCGTTATCCTTACTAAAAGGTGCATCGGCAAAAAACCTGATTGAAGAAACCAAAAAACTGGCTGGCGAAAAAACCTGGGGCGTAGGTATTTTAGGTTTTGCACCACAAGAACTTAGAGATGAGCAACAGGAATATATATTAAATGCGAAACCTCCTGTTTTGTTAATTGCAGGCGGAAGGCCATCGCAGGCTAAACCCTTCGAAAAAGCAGGGATCAAAACTTTTCTCCATGTACCCTCTGCTTCTCTTTTAGATATGTTTTTAAAAGAAGGAGCTAAACGTTTTGTATTCGAAGGCCGCGAATGTGGTGGCCACGTTGGCCCCCTATCGAGCATGGTATTGTGGGAAAAACAGATTGAACGTTTGTTAAAGGAAGAAAATCCGGAAAGCATCAGTGTTTTCTTTGCAGGTGGCATCCACGATTCTTTTTCTACTGCATTCATTTCAGTAATGGCTGCTCCTTTGGCAGCCAAAGGAATGAAAATCGGTGTATTAATGGGCACCGCTTATTTATATACCAAAGAAGCCGTAAGCAAGGGTGCCATTTTAGATAAATTCCAACAGGAAGCCATGCAGGCAAACGAAACCGTACTGCTTGAAACCGCTCCAGGACACGAAACCAGGTGTTTAAATTCTTCATTTGCCACCTTCTTTAACGAAGAAAAAAAGAAACTTCAGGCAGAGGGAATGGATAAAAAAGAAATTTGGGCAAAACTTGAAACGCTAAATGTTGGCCGTTTACGTATTGCCGCAAAAGGTATAGAAAGACGCGGCGATGAACTCGTAAAAATCGACGAAGCTGAACAAACTGACCTGGGCATGTACATGATCGGCCAGATTGCACCTATGCATAAAGAAGTGATGTCGCTACTCGATCTTCACCAGGATGTAGCCGACAATAACTATACACATATTTTAGACGCCACACTTTCTTCTCCTCCGGAAAATAAAGCCAAAGCACTGGATGTTGCCATTGTGGGTATGGCCTGTATTTTCCCAGGGGCTAAAAACCTCGAAGAATACTGGCGCAATATCATTCTAGGCAAAGATTCTGTAACCGAAGTGCCGGATGAAAGATGGAATAAGGAACTGTATTATAATCCCGATTCTACCGCAGGAGATATGTCGCACTCTAAGTGGGGCGGTTTTATCCCGAGGATAGATTTTGACCCCTTAGAATTTGGCATTCCGCCACAATCGCTTGCGGCTATAGAGCCTACGCAGCTGCTTACTTTAATGGTGGCCAAACAGGCGATGCAACACGCTGGTTATGCCGATGGCGGTGTGGATAACGAAAATGTTTCGGTAATTATTGGTGCCGAAGGTGGAAACGATCTGGCCAACAGCTATAGTTTCAGAGGTTTTTACAAACAGGTTTTTGGCGAAATGCCAGCCGAAGTAGATGCCGTATTACCAAAAACAACAGAAGATTCTTTCCCGGGTATTTTGGCGAATGTAATTTCGGGCAGGATCACCAACAGGTTAAACCTGGGCGGTCGAAATTATACGGTTGATGCGGCCTGTGCTTCATCTTTGGCAGCAATAGACCTGGCTTGTCAGGAGTTATTTTTAGAAAAATCGGATATGGTTTTGGCCGGTGGAGCAGATCTGCACAACGGCATTAACGATTACCTCATGTTCTCAAGCACGCATGCCCTTTCTAAAAAAGGAAGGTGTGCCACTTTTGATGCCGAAGCAGATGGAATTGCCCTCGGCGAAGGGATTGCCATGATCGTATTAAAAAGATATGATGATGCTTTACGCGATGGTGATACGATTTATTCTATTATTAAAGGTGTAGGTGGATCGAGTGACGGCAAAAGCCTTGGTTTAACTGCACCACGTAAAAACGGACAGGTAAATGCCTTAGAAAGGGCTTATAGCCAGGCTGGAATTACGCCATCACTGGTTGGCCTGGTAGAAGCACATGGTACGGGCACAGTGGTTGGTGATAAAACTGAAATCAGCGCATTAACCGACATGCTTAATCAATCGGGTGCAACCGCCGGACAAACGCATTTAGGCTCCGTAAAAACGCAGATTGGCCATACCAAATGTGCTGCCGGAATTGCAGGTTTGATTAAAGCATCGCTATCGGTTTACCACGGCATTAAACCACCTACCATCAATTTAAAAACACCAAATAGTTTCTACAATGCCCAAACAAGTCCATTCGCTTTTCATACCGAAGCTGGTTTATGGATGGAAGAAAAAAGATATGCTGGCGTGAGTGCCTTTGGTTTTGGCGGAACAAATTTCCATGCGGTATTGGAAAGTGCTCAGAATACCGAAAATAAAAATTCGATCTTAAAATCGTGGCCATCAGAACTTTTTGTTTTCAGGGGAGATACTTACGAGGAAGCCAAAAAGCGGGTGATTTCGGTAAAAAATCTCTTGGAACTGAACGATCAGATCGAACTAAAAGATATTGCCTATAGTTTAGCAACCGCTGATACCAAACCTGTTCAATTGAGCATCGTTGCCAATCATGCAGAAGATCTGGTAATGAAAATCGACCTTGTTTTATCTGGCGTAGAAAGCAAAGACACTTACCTTACTCAAAAACAGGATGGCAAGGTTGCTTTTATGTTTCCAGGGCAAGGCAGCCAAAGGGTAAACATGGCAAGAGATCTTTTTGTGGTTTTCCCTGAGATGAGAAAACTGCTGAAAGCTTATCCTGAATACGAAAAAATCCTATTTCCAAACACCGTGTTTAACGAGGTTGATGCGAAAGCACAAAAAGAACGCATAAAAGATACCCGCATGGCACAACCGCTATTGGGTATTGTTGATCTTGCAATCGCTAACTTCTTAAAATCATTGGGTATTGTGCCTGATATGGTTGCGGGCCACAGTTATGGCGAATTGCCTGCGCTTTGTTTTGCCGGTGCTTTTGAAGAAGAAACCCTGGTTTACCTGAGTGCAGAAAGAGCAAAATCTATTTTAAATGCAGTAGAAAACGGCGATCCGGGCACGATGCTCGCCGTGAGCGCAAAACAGGAAGACCTTGCACAATATCTTGGCGATATCAAAGACGTTTATCCGGTAAACTTTAATGCACCAACCCAATGTGTTATTGCGGGTAGCACCGCAGCTATCGGCCAGTTGGCTACAGTTTTAAAGGAAGCCAAAATATCTTTCCGTCCACTTGAAGTGGCCTGTGCCTTCCATAGTCCCTTGGTGGCCAAATCGAAACAGCTTTACCAACAAGTACTATCTGGTGTAAACTTTAATGATCTAAAAATTCCGGTATGGTCTAACACCACGGCAAAAGAATATCCAACTGAGGCTGCCGCTGTAAAAGAACGTTTGACCGACCATTTGATAAAACCTGTCCTTTTTGTTGATGAGCTTAGGGATATGTATGCAGCCGGCGCCAGGGTTTTCGTAGAAGTTGGCCCTGGCAAGGTGCTAAGTGGTCTAACCAAAGCCTGCATCGGTAAAGACGAAGTGATTTTACACACCGAAGATCAGGGCCAGAATAAACTCAGTAATCTGTTGGGTACACTGGCTGGTTATATGGCTACTGGCCGCGAAATCAAACTCGAAAAATTATTTGAAGGCCGTTCTGTTAAAAGCATCAAATTGGATGAACCTTCAATTTATAAAAAAAGTCCCGCTATCTGGTATGTGAACGGTCAACACGCTGTTCCATCAACGGGTAAACTTCCGGCCAATGGCGCATCCCCTATTACTAAACCGATTATCCTTATGAATAACACCTCTACACCAACTGAAAATCAACAGGTTAATGGCTCTGCCAAAGATTTGATGATGCAGGAGTACCTGCACAGCATGAAAATGCTGATTCAGGCACAACGCGATGTGATGCTTTCCTTTTTAGGGCAAGCTCCCGCAATGCCTTCGCAAATCATTAATCAACCTTTAACATCATATCAGGCACCTCAACCTGTCCGTATCGAAAATCAGATCACGATAAAACAGGAAGTGCCACAAGCACAAACCATCGAAGTAATAACACCTGTGGTTGCACAAAAAGATTTAAAACTGGTGCTTTTACAGCTAGTAAGCGATAAAACCGGCTATCCACAGGAAATGCTGGGTATGGAAATGGATCTGGAAGCCGATTTAAGTATCGATTCGATCAAACGTGTAGAAATTATTGGTGCTTTACGTAGCGAACTGGGTGGTTTCTCTCAATTAAACCTTCCGGAAGATAAAATTATGGAACAGCTTGCCGGACTTAAAACCTTAAGCAGCCTGGTAAACTGGCTTACAGAAAACACCGAACAGCCAAAAGCGGTTAGTGCACCTGCTCCGATAGCCGTAACAACAAGCCAGCTTGAACCTGCAAAATTTTCATTAGATCAGTTAAAATCGGCCATTCTTGATGTGGTGAGTGAAAAAACAGGCTATCCAAAAGAGATGCTGGGCATGGATTTAGATCTTGAAGCTGATTTAAGCATCGATTCGATCAAAAGGATGGAAATTATCGCCTCTTTAAAAGAAAAAATCGGATTTGGTTCACAAGGCGATCAAGCTGATGACTTAATGGAGAAATTGGCCGCAATCAAAACCTTAAATGCCCTGGTTAACTGGATTGCCGATGTTGAAGCAGAAAGCTCGGAGGTGCTTACAGAAGCAAAAAAGCTTATTGAGGAGAGCATCGATGATCAAACGGTTAAAGAAAAATTATCCCGTTTAAGATTTGAGCTAACTCCTGCTGCACTTACCATTACCGAAGCAGCCATTTTAAAAGGTCAGCGTTTTGCCTTAACCGATGATGGTGGCGGACAGGCCATCAAAATCAAGAAAGTGCTCGAAAAACATGGTGCTATTGCTGATCTGGTGAGCTTTGAAGACTCATTGGACGGCTATCAGGGCCTCATCATTTTGAACATGTTCGAAGCACAGCAAAAAGTAGGCATTCTCGATCATTTCGCAACGATTAAAAAACTAAATTTTGATACCGTAAAATGGGTGTATCTGATTGCGGATACCAAACAATATTTTAACGATCAATCTGATATTTCTTTCTTGAGAAATTATCAAGGGTATTCGGGATTCTTTAAAAGTTTAGACCGCGAATACGAGCATACCAAATGCCGTTTCATCAGTCTCGAAACCAAAATGTCCCCTGATGAAATCACCAATATTACCTTAAACGAAATCCTGAATCCGGATAAACCTTCGGAAATTATTTACAACGACCATAAAAGACACATTATGGAACTTGTACCGCATCAATTGAGTACCGAAACTGATGCGCACATCCATTTGGATAAAGATGCCGTGGTAATGGTTTTAGGTGGCGCACAAGGCATTACAGCCGAACTGATGATCCACTTCGCAAAAGATTACCCTTGCAGGTACATTCTGGTGGGCCGTTCTGCAAATCCAATAGCTTCGGCAAATGAAGCCAGTTCTTCGTTAAAAACCAAAGATGAGATCAGGCAGTACGTAATTAAGCAGGGCGAGATTAAAAAACCTGCAGAGATAGAACAGGAAACGAATCGGATTTACAAAAATAACCAGATTTTACGTTGCATTGCAACTTTAGAAGAAGGTGGATCGACGGTAGTTTACGAATCGTTAGACCTTAAAGATGAAGAAGCACTGACCCGTTTGATCAATCAGGTTTACGAAGATTATGGTCGCATAGATGGCGTGGTACATGGTGCAGGTTTATTGGAAGATAAATTGTTCCACAGTAAAACTTCCGAATCTTTCGGACGCGTTTTCGATACCAAAGTAACCCCATTAAGGGTATTGGCTGAGCAGTTAAGACCAGAAACTCAATTTGTGATCCTTTTCTCGAGTATCGCTTCGGTTTACGGAAACCGTGGGCAAACCGATTATGCTGCAGCAAACAGTGTAATGGATAAATATGCCTGGGCCTTAAAACAGAAGATTCAAGGCAAGGTAATGGCCATTAACTGGGGGCCGTGGAAAGGTGCAGGTATGGTTTCGCCAACATTAGAAAAAGAATACCAGCGCAGGGGAATTGCATTGATCCCATTACAGGATGGAATGGAAACTTTCTTAAACGAACTTAAATATGGTAAAGAAAGCCAGGTATTGATCATGGCCGGAAACACTTGGACATAGAAAGATCCCCTGTTGATATTTTTAGCCCATAGCGTCATGAGTTTGCAATGATAAGCAGCCAAAAGTCGTCATTGCGAGAAGGCTTTTTCAGCCGACGAAGCAATCTTTCTAGCAAGGATTGCTAGCAGGAAAGATTGCTTCGTCGTTCCTCCTCGCAATGACGACCGCACTATTAGAACTGTCATCCTGAGCTTGTCGAAGGACCTTTTTAAAATGTCTTATGAGGCGTTTCGACAGGCTCAACGTGACAAATTTGATTGAATTACAAATATGATTCAGCCTTATGACGATCGCGTTAGTTAAACAGGCTAAAAATAGTCAGTACAAATAAAATTAAGAGAATTAAGATTAGAAAGATCCCCCTAAGCGAACAAGATGAAGAAAAGCGACGTAGCAATTATTGGAATGTCATGCATTTTTCCGGGTGCAAAAGATATGCAGGCCTTTTGGGAAAATATTATCAACCGCGTAGATTCTACACAAGAGGTTCCGGCTGATCGGATTGATCCTGTTCATTTCGACAAAGCAATTACCGGGGTAGATCGTTTTTATTGCAATCGAGGAGGTTTTATTCCCGATCATCAATTTGATCCCCAACGCTTCGGAATTTTACCCTTGGCTGTTGAAGGTACCGAACCCGATCATCTGTTGACCTTAGATCTGGTTCACCAGGCATTAGAAGATGCATCAGTATTTGAAAAAAAATATTCCCTCGATAAAACCGGGATCATTATTGGCAAAGGTAATTATGTGGGGCCTGGGGCAACCCGCGCCATCGAAATTGTAAGAACTGGCGAGCAAATTTCGAGTGTATTAAAAGACTTGATGCCACAACTTACTGATGCAGAAATTGAAAAGGTAAAACACGAATTTCAATTACGTAAAGGCCGTTTTAGTGCCGATACCGCAATGGGATTGATCCCTAATTTAGTGGCCTCACTGGTAGCCAACCGCCTTAACTTAGGCGGACTGGCTTTTACTTTGGATGCTGCCTGTGCCAGTTCACTCATCGCAGTTGATCATGGCGTGCAGGAACTGAATAGTGGCCGTTGCGATATGATTATTGCAGGCGGGGTACATTTAGGTCAAAATGCTGCTTTTTGGAGCATATTCTCTCAATTGGGTGCATTATCCAAACAAGAAAAAATAAAACCTTTCGATCAAAATGCCGATGGATTGATTATTGGCGAAGGTTGTGGTTTTGTTGTGCTCAAACGCCTCGAAGATGCCATAAGGGATCAGGATAAAATTTATTCAGTAATTAAAGGTGTGGGCATCAGCAGCGATGGCAGCGGAACCAGCGTAATGAGTCCATCGGTTAAAGGCCAGTTAAAAGCCATAACCGAAGCCTGGAAAAACGCAGAACTGGAAAGTAAAAATATCGGCTATTTAGAAGCCCATGGAACAGGCACCCCACTTGGCGATAAAACCGAGGTTGAAACCTTAAAACAGTTTTTCGGTCAGGATGCCGATCTGCCAAAAGCAGGTATCGGTTCTGTAAAATCGAATATCGGTCATACCATGCCCGCAGCAGGTATAGCAGGATTGATCAAGTCGAGTTTGGCTTTATATCATGGTATCATCCCCCCTACTTTACATTGTGATGAACCTGTAGCACAACTGGCCGAAACCCGTTTTTCTGCCGTGCAAAAAGCGATAGACTGGAACCAATCGGGTTTGCCAAAACTGGCAGCTGTAAATGCATTCGGTTTTGGTGGAATAAATGCCCATGTGGTATTAACCGCTTATGATACGCCTAAAAAAGATGAAGTATTGGTCATCGCAAGGCCAAGTCATGATGCCTTGATCGAATCGCTCGAAAATGGAGATTATAGCATTGGGAATGGGAATTTCCGTTTAGTGTTATTTAATCCAAGTCCCGAAAGGTTCAAAAAAGCCTTAAAAATTGTGGCTAAAAATTCTCCCTGGAGAAATAAACAGGACATTTGGTACACCAATGCGCCACTATTGGCGAACGATGGAAAAATAGCATTTGTTTTTCCGGGTTTAGATGGACTTGCAGGTGGCGAAATCAAATCGGTAGCCGATTATTTCAACATCAGTATCGACGAAAACGAAAAACAGGACGGTCTTTTAAGCGAGGCCCTGAACACACTCAATAAAAGCAGTGTTTTAGATCAGGCTTTAAAACAATTGGGCATTAAATCTGATATGAATGCAGGGCACAGCCTTGGCGAATGGCTTGCAGCAAGATCTTCAGAACTGGCAGAAGAAAGTTCGGTAATGAATTTACTGAATGTGCTTAACCCCGAAACTTTTGAACTGAAAGATTCGCGTTTTATTGCCGTGGGCTGCGGTTTAGACACCCTTCAACCCATAATCGAAAGCATTCCCGATTTATATCTTTCTAACGATAATTGCCCGCAACAGGTCATCCTTTGCGGCAGCAAAATAGCACTCGATGAACTGGTTCCGATATTAAAGGTCAAACAGATCTTTCATCAAGTTTTGCCTTTCCAATCGGGTTTCCATTCTCCATTTGTAGCCGATAAACTGGGTTTGATCCTCGAGGGTATGCAGGATATGCAGTTCCGAAAAACTACTACACCGCTTTGGTCGGCCACTACTTTAGAAACTTATCCCGAAGGCTTTGAAGCCATCCGTCAGTTAAGTGCCGAACACCTGATTAAGCCGGTGCGTTTCCGCGAGCTTACCGAAAAGTTATATGCAGAGGGTGCGCGTGTTTTTATTCAGGTGGGTTCTGGTGGTTTGGTCGGCTTTATCGACGATACTTTAAGGGGAAAAGAAATCAGTACCATTAGTGCTAATGTGCCGATCCGTTCAGGCATTACGCAGTTACAAAGGGTTTTGGCAGCACTTTTTATTGAAGGAAAAGAAATTGGCCTTAATTATCTGGGCAATATCAAATCAACCCCACCGCAAAAAAATAAAGGCATTAAACTCGAACTGGGTTCGCCGATTATCCATAACCTGCAAACACTTAAAGGTTTAACCATTAAACAAGCCCAACCAACACCATCTAAAAGTTTTGTGAAGGCAAAACATCCGGTTTTACAGGCTTTTAATGAGAATGTGATGGAAATGATCAACATGCAGAGCGAAATGATCGAACTGTTCGAAAATGCAGCGTTACAAGTCGATCAGCCGAGCAACTGGGCACCCGCCAAACCAATAAAACCCGTAAGGCAATCTTTTAGCCAAAAACTTGATGTGAGCCTTGAGAACTGCCCTTACCTGATCGATCACTCCTTATTAAGGCAACCAAAAGGCTGGCCAACAATAGAAGATATGGATCCGGTAATTCCAATGACCATGATTTTTGAAGTGTTTGCTGAAATAGCCAACGCACAATCGCCCGAAGAAAAGGTACAGAAAATCATGAATATGCGGGTTTTCCAATGGATGAACGTGGTTAAACCTTTTCAGGAAACCGTAACGGGCGAATGGAAAGACGAGCAAAGGGTGTACCTCAATTTAGAACGTTTTGCCAATGCAGAAGTGCAATTAGCGACACACTTAAACCCTGTTCCAAACAGAACTTTCGATATTGGAAAACTACTGGATATTGATCGTACTGCTGCACAGATTTACGATGCGCACATGTTCCACGGACCGGATTACCAGGGCATTAAAAAACTAACTGCAGTTGGCGAAAAAGGAATTACAGGAATCATCGAAGCCTCAGGCGGAAAAGGCTCACTGCTTGATAATGCCGGTCAGCTGTTTGGCTTATGGCTTCAACTCACTTTAGAAAAAGATAGGATTGCTTTCCCTGTTAAAATTCAGGAAATAGAATTTTTCGGCGATATGGCCGATCAGAAAGGACAATTCGAATGTACCTGCGTACTTACAGAAATAAACGATGAATTTGCCACTGCCGATATCGTGATGAAAAGAGATGGCATCACCTGGCTCATTATATCAGGCTGGCAGAACCGCAGATTGGAAATAGACGAACCGCTTTGGAACGTGTCGATGTCGCCACTCCACAACCGTTTATCGGAAGAGGTTGCACCTGGCGTTTTCCTTTTCGGCAATGCTTATTCACGAGTGGTATCATGGGATTTTATCCTGAAGAGATATTTCAACCAGACGGAGAAAAAGCACCACCAAAACCTCTTACCCAATAAAAGAAGAACCTGGATGATCAGTCGTGTGGCGGCGAAAGATGCCGTTCGGAATTTATTGAATACACAGAAAAACCAGGCCTGTTACCCCATCACCTTCGAAATCTATTCGGATGAATTCCGCAAACCTTATGTTAAAGGTGGTTTAACAGATAACATCAATATCTCGATTGCACATAAAGGTACCGATGCCGTCGGCATAGCACGTTTTAACGAACCCGTTGGTATCGACATCGAACATATTGAAGAACGGAGCGCCGGTTTCTTCGATCTTGTGTTTAACGATCACGAAATGGCACTGCTCGAAAGCCGCGACAAAACAGAATGGGCAACCCGGTTCTGGGTAGCCAAAGAAGCTTATGGGAAATACCTGGGCAAAGGTTTACAAGGCAATCCCAAAGCCTATACTGTTGAGGTAATCAATGGCGAAGAACTATGCATCAATAACATCACAATCAAAACAATCAAACATAAAAACTATATCATCGGATGGACACTATAACTACGAAATTAAGCAGCGAAGAAATCTTCAACCTCATGAAACAATTTATCACCGAAGTAATCGGCGAAGAATTTGTTGAAGAAATGGATATCACCCCTGAAAGTTCTTTCACCAAAGATCTGGAAATGGATAGCATCGAAATTGTATCTTTTTCCGAAAAAATCAAAGCGCATTTTGGCGAACAGATCGATTTTACGGGCTGGTTATCTTCAATGGATTTAGATCAGCTGATCAACTTAAACTTAGGCATGATCATCTCTTATATCGAAGAATGCCAATCATAACGGTTAACGGCAAATCGGTTCACATTCAGGAGCTCAATAAAGGGGCTACTGAAACCATCGTCCTGGTTCATGGGATGTTTAGCAACCTGTCTGTCTATTATTTTAATATCGCGCCGCTATTGGCCACAAAATATCATGTGGTACTATATGACTTAAAAAGTCATGGCATGAGCGAAAAGGCTTTGGAGGGATACGATCTGGAGAGCATGACCAATGATCTGCTTGCATTAATGGAGATTTTAAACCTTCAAAAAGTGCATTTAGGTGGTTACAGTTTCGGTGGATTGATTGCTTTAAAAATGGCCATCCGCTTTCCAGAACGCATTAATAAACTGGCAATAATTGAAGCACCAGATCCGAACGACGATAAAACAAGGGGGATTATTGATGAGTACAGCCGCGAATTTTTAGAACATTACGTTGAAAATTTCACTGATACCACAAAAGTAAAAATGGGTAAAAGGCAGATGGAGCGCAACCACCGCATGTACGAGTACCTTTTTTATCAAACTTCGATTAAAACCGACATGGAACTCGAAAAAGACTTTTTTGGCAGCCCTGCAATCGAAACCATAAAACAGTCTACCCTATTGCTGTATGGCACCGATTCCAATTGCCTTAACGCAGGTAAACATTTAGACGGAATGATTAAAAATGCCTCGTTAATTGCTGTGCCGGGAGATCATAATATCCCGATACAACAACCATTGGTAATCGCCGAAGCATTGTTAAACTTCTTTCAGGAAATATAAAATTAAACACACATGGCAAAATTTGTATTTGTTGTTCCTCCGCTAACTGGCCACATTAACCCTACGCTAAGTATGGGTACAGCCTTGCTTGAAAGAGGCCACCGTGTAGGATGGATTACTTTAGATGAATCATTAAGCGATAAACTTCCTGCAGGAGGTGAGTTGTTGTTGATCAGTTACAACCAAAACGACCAACAGAAAAAAGATTCAGAAAAATACCTCGATATCATCACCAAAAAAATTGTTTACGGTATCGATAGCATCAAATTTCTGTACGAGGAAGTATTGATTCCGCTTAACAGGCACAGTTATGACGGCATTGCCGATTTACTCGATCAGTTCAAACCCGATGTGGTGATAACCGATCATCAAATGTTTGCCGGGGCAATTGCCGCAAGCAATAAAAACTATCCTTATGTTACATCTGTTACCGCACCTGCAGCCATAAAAGTAATGGACGAGCTGCCCAAAGTGCACGAATGGGAAGTAAATCAGATTGTAGCCCTGCAAAAAGAATTCGGTATAAATACCACAGATTCTATTGCCTGCTCTGATCTTGCCACTTTGGTATTTACCTCCAGAGATTTTTTTGGAGAGATGGATTTACCAGAGCATTTTAAATTTGTAGGCCCGGTTTTTAACCGTCGCAAAACTACAATTCCTTTCCACTGGGAAGCATTTCATACCAGCAAACCAAAAATACTGGTCAGCATTGGCACCACCTTCGATCATGAGCATAAAAAAGCCTTTTTTGCCAAGGTAATCGAGGCTTTCGCTAATGAAGACTTACATGTAGTTGTCGTTTCAGATCCTGCTTTATTTGAGGAATGGCCAGCCAATTTTACGGTGCAGCGCCAGGTACCACAATTAGAACTTTTGCCTCACCTCGATGCCGTGGTTTGCCATGGCGGACACAATACCGTTTGCGAAACCCTGATGAATGGCCTGCCCATGGTGGTTATTCCTATAGCATACGATCAAAGCCATGTTGCCGGACGTGTTTTCAGGGTAGGTGCCGGAGAGCGTTTAAACTTTAACCGTTTTAAAGCCAATCACCTTAAAGAAGCGGTACACAAAGTGCTGCAGAACGAAAGTTATAAAATCGCTGCAGAACGGATTAAACAATCTTTTATCCAGGCTGGCGGAACAGAAAGTGCCGCCGATTTATTGGAAGCTTTAAGCAACAAAACATCAAACGTATTCATCAGTTAAATTATACATTATGTCAAAATTCCTTTTCGTTGTCCCGCCTTTTTTTGGCCATATCAGTCCAACTTTAAGCATTGGCGCAAGTTTATTGGCCCGTGGCCATGAAGTAAAATGGCTGGGTATTACCCCACTTGCAAAGGTACATTTACCTGAAGGCGGCGAATTTATTTACCCTGAAGAAGATCTGGCTGAGCATGCTGATGAAATACGACGCATTTTAAAACGTCAGGATGATGGCCCTGCATGTTCTGGTCCGGAGGTGATGAAGCTTGCCCTCGAAGAAACCTATGTTCCTTTTGCCAAAATGATGATGAAAGGGCTGAACAACTTTGTTGATGCCTGGAAACCTGATGTAATTATTAATGACTGCATTACCTTTGCTGGTGCATTAAGTGCACATTTAAAAGGCATACCATCTGTTACCACTACCCCGGTGCCACCAGATGTGATGGGTGATACGGCTAACAGTGCACCCAAAATATTCGAATGGCAACAAAACTTAATTAAAGGTTTACAAAGAGAAGTAGGCATATATAGCGATGATATTCACATCCATTCGCACCAATTAAATATGGTTTTCACTTCACAGGCATTTGCAGGTTTTGAAGAAAAACCACCGCACATGCATTTTGTTGGTCCGGTAAAAGGCAGGCCAAATTTAGCGCCATTTGATTGGGAACGTTTAAGTCAGGCCACCACTCCTAAAGTTTTTGTTTCGTTAGGTACTTTGCTGGTTGATATTCGTAAAGAATTTTTCCAGAAACTGATTACTGCTTTCGAAAACCAGCCTGTAACAATCGTGGCGGCAACCAATCCTGATATTTTTGAACAATGGCCTGATAATTTTATCGTAAACGGTTTTGTTCCGCAATCTGAGCTGATGCCACACATGGATGCGGTAATCTGCCATGGTGGTTTTAATACGGTAAATGATACCTTCACCAATGGTTTACCAATGTTGATTACGCCTATTGCCTACGATCATTTTCATACTGCTAAACTAATTGAGCAAGCAGGTTGTGGAGTAAGCATCCGCTACAAAAGGTTACGCATCAGCGAATTAAGAGATACCGTTTTCGAGCTTTTAGAAAACCCGAAATACCGCCAGGCCGCACTAAAAATAAGAGAAACATTTATCGAAGCTGGCGGGAATGACAAGGCGGTGCAATTGTTGGAAGATTTTGCAAAAACAGCACAGGTTGTTGAAACGGTTTAATGATTCGTTGCCCTCACGCGATCGTCATTTCGAGCGGAGTGCAACGCAGTCGAGAAATCTAACTAACATAGATCTCTCTCCCGAAAATTCGGGACTACGCTTCAGTCGAGATGACGCCTCCCGTACGATCGTCACCCTGAATTTATTTCAGGGCCTTAATAGCAGGAGAGATGCTGACCACGTAGTAGCTACAAGACAACTGAAAACACTATTTACACTTGTAAAACGAGTTCAGCATGACGGAACGCTTAAATTCGGGATGACGAACCCCATATAATACTAAAAAATGAAAAGAAAACTATTATTTGGCGAAAGGATGTTATACGGAGATGGAAACAGTCCGTTTAACATTGTAATACCTTTCAAAATCAGGGGAGAAATTAAGGAAGATGATTTAAAGTTTGCCTTATTCAAAATCCAAAAAAAACACCCCTGGTTAACCGCCGCAATACGTTTTGATGAAGATAAAAGGCCCTGGTTTGTAACCAATCTTACCGAAACCTTTAGCATTCCAGTTCGCATTGTAGATAGATTAAACGATGAGCATTGGGAGGAGGAATCTACCTATGAATGGAAAACCGTTTTTGATGCTTCAATTGCACCACTTTGCCGCATTACATGGGTTAAAGGTAAAGACGTATCCGAATTTTTGATGGTATATCACCATTGTCTTTGCGATGGCACTTCGGCACTTTCTATTTTAACAGAATTGCTTCAGCTTTTGGATGACCCCGACACCAATATTGGGAAAGAGGTTCCAATTATGGATATAAAAGATGTGATTCCGAAAAAGGTATTAAATAGCTACCGCAACAGGGCCAAAAACGGATTAATCGGCAAAATTGCCACTTTAGCACTTTGGATCATCCCAATAAAAAAGGTAGCGGTAGAACGTAAAAAGGATTTTATGCTCCGATGGAAATTTGATCAGGAACTTACCAAGCAGATTATCCAGTTTTGCAAAGCCAATCAATTCACCGTAAATACTTTGTTGAGCGCTGCTGTTTTAACGGCATTTAAAGCGGTGAGAAAAGAAAAAGCATTTAATAAAATATCATTACCGGTTGATATCAGAAACTTTAACCCAATTATTAAAAAAGACCACATTTTTGCCTTCGGATTAATGATTGTACTTTCCCTGCTGCCAGAAAAAGACTTTATTGATAATGTTAAGGCCTTACAAAAAGATGTAAACGATAAATCAGCCAAACTTAATCCTTACAGCTTGATGATGATGATGGAAGCCTGTCACCCTGCGTTAAACAACTTCACCAATTTCTTAAAATATGGAAAATCGAGTAACGATTGTATGTTTTCCAACCTGGGAAAAATAGACATCGATTACCAATATCGAAACTTCGAAGTAGAAACCATATTCAGCCCTTCGGTAATGGGCCCCTTAGGTAACACCACCACCATGATTGCCTCCACCTACCGTAATCAAATGGATTTTACCTTTGTGGCTAGCGAAGGTTATGTTCCTTTTGTAGAAGCAGAAGCCATAAAAGAAAAAGTAATAGCTATCCTTAAAGAACAGGTTGAAAAACCAATCGAGATTTTAACTGCAACCGCATGAAAAGAAGATTAATTTTAGGCGAAAGAATAATGCATGTAGATGCCAAAACACCATTAAACTGTGTTTTTGGCGCCAAAATTTCGGGTAAAATCAGTGAAGAAAATTTGCACAGGGCACTGTTTAAAATCCAGCAGAAACATCCACTGCTGCAAATGGATATCGATGCTACAGGCAATACACCATATTTTGTACGAAACGAAAACATCAGAAAAATACCCGTTAGGATTGCTGATCGCCCAACAGATCAAAGCTGGTTGGCTCAATCAAAAATAGAGTGGTATAAACTTTTTGACACCTCAAACGAGCCATTAGCCAGGTTAGTTTGGTTAAAAGGCGAAACCGAATCAGACCTTTTGCTCGTACTTCCACACTGTATTTGCGATGGAACTACCATTTTAAATTTAATGCGGGAACTGATGACTTTGATTGATAATCCTGAGCAAAATCTGGCTCCATATCCTTCATTTCTTTCTGTTCGCGACCTGTTACCAGAAGATTTTGTAATCAGTAAGGCGGGCCATTTTAAAGGGAAAATTTTTGCAGCGCTTGGCCGTTTGTTTTTCTTTTTTAAATCTACTTCAAACAATAACATAGACAGGAGCAATTACGCCGTTCATTGGAAAATCAGTGCAGAAGACACCAAAAACCTATTAATTAAGTGTAAGGAAGAAAACACAACCGTGCACGCAGCCATCTGCGTGGCCTTTATGGAAGCTTTTAAACATGTACAAGGAACTAAAGCCCATGGCAAAGTGATCTGCCCGGTTGATATCAGGCGGTTTGTAGAAGCCATAAAACAAGATACCATGTTTGCCTTTGCACCCATTGTAGAGTTAAAATTAGCGCAAGGCGAAAATGATTTCTGGACAAAAACCAGAGCCTTAAAAACCGATCTGGAAGCAAAAGTAGCAGAAATGAAAGTCCACGACCTGTTAAACATGAGCGAGTATTTCCATTCATCAGTAAATAAAATGATTGGTTTTTTGAAAACAACGAAGGGCACACACGATGTGACGCTCAGCAACATGGGACTTTTAAACATCCCGAAGGATTATCAGCATTTTTCGATTGAAACCATTTATAGTCCTACGGTTGCTTTCCCATGGAAAAATGCCAACACTTTAGTATGCAGCACTTTTAACGGACAGCTGGATTTCTCTTTTATGTCAAACGAATCATTTCTTCGGGAATTTGAAGCCTGGCAGATCAAAGACAGGGTAATGGAACTGATTAAGGAAAATTTAAACGAATTGGCCAATGTCTGATAAAGTGGAATACGATGAGCGGGCAAAAGTGTCGAACTGGCGAAAGTTTGTGCGCAAAAACCTGCTGATACACCTTATCCCAAACACGGCATTGAATACTATAGTGCCATATTTTGCTTTTAAAGCGCAAAATTCGGTGCATTTATTTAGTGGAGAGCAAAATCTGGCCAGGTTTTTATTGCCAATGTCGTTGCTCCTGCCCTTCATGATTACCCTTGATATTTTAAAAAAAATAAAATTACTGCAACACTCTGGCGCCATTAACTATAAGATAGACGAAAAAATTACAGGTTATCCTTTTATATTGAAAAAAGCAGGTTTAAATGGCTTGTACAGCATTTTGGTGGTATTTGCATTGATGCTCACACTGCACTTCTCTTTTCCTAAAAATCACGATTTCGGAATTACACCATCTGCTGTATGTGCGGGATTGTTGGCAGGTTTATATTCCATTACCTTTTTTTATCTCGCTATTAGAAGGTTTAGAATTGATGCAGTAACGCAATATCATTTTGAAAACGGCTGTCATTCTGAACGCAGTGAAGAATCTGCCCAATAATGGGATTACTATTCAATGTATATATTAAATCCTTACTTTACAATATAAATATCTAGTAAAATGATAGCTTTCAGCAAACTGCAAAGATTCTTATCGATAACAGATTCTAAAAATCGGTCGTCATCTCGACCGAAGCAACGCGTAATGGAGAGATCTTTGGACTATATTAAAAGATCTCTCCACTACGGTCGAGATGACGATTCTTCGCGGGCCTATCAATACGTTAAAATCCCTCATTCATGTTGGTTTTACACAATAAATTAACCCTCAGAAAGACAGTAAAACTACTCTAACCAAACCATTTGTGTAAAAGCACCATTGGTTGCAACATCCCATGCCTCTACCCTTACCCAATGCCGGCCTTTTAAATTAACTGCCCAACTGTAATCCTTTTTGCCGAAAGCCTGGGTATCGTTTAAATTAATACGGTTGCGATAAACCTTCGTTCCATCACCCGATACAATTTCGACAGAGCTTAAGGGGAATGTCCAGTTGAGTTGCATATTTATCTTTGCTTTTCCACTATTATCAATCTTCAAAGTCTCTCCCGCTCCTTTTCCATTAACATTAAAACTCGGGATCAATACCTCACCTGTCGATACAAAAAACTTCCCTTTCCGCATTACATCTAAAACAGGCTGCCAGCCATCGGCATAATTAGGTACCTTATCCAACTGCAAATAATTCACGTTTAAATGTGCATACATTTCATTTTGCTCAGTAATGGTAAAGATATCAGCCTCTGAAATAATGTGTTTTTTCAAACCCCAGTTGGCCATATCATCCATCAGGTTCAATACCCGTTTACTCAACGTTGGCAACGAAAGATCCCCTGGAATGGCCTTCCAGGCTGCGCCCATAAAAGTCTCCGATTTAAAAAAGTCTTCTTCTTTATATTTATCTGGATAACCTGTCGAAGCCTTTGTTCGGGCATGGGCAGTCCAGGCTAAGCCATGTTCTTGTTCCAATAGTTTAAGCATTTCTGCTTTATCATTAATGCGGTAAACTTTACCATATTTAGGATCGTGGGTTTCGAAAGGCTGATCGCTTTTTCTCGACATAATCCAATAAATTGGTTTAGGAAAAAATGCCAGCCAATGTCCACCATAAAAATTATTGGCTTCTTCTCCTGGTAACAATAAAAAATTTGGATCAGATAACCTTTTGGTTTGTTTAAACAAGGCATCTAGTTCTTTTAAACGTACCGAATCTGGTCCTTTAGGGTGGCCTGGTCCGTGAAATTCGGCAAGCTTAACAATATTTAAACCCGCCTTTTTCAATACCTCAACAAATTCGGGCTTTTCCGGAACGGCTTTTCCACTCAGCACTACGTCCGAAATAAACTCATTATGGAAATGGCTAGCCATTGTTTTATAACCTGCCAAGGGCACATAAGTATCATTGTGCGTAAACTTTTTAACTTCATCCAATGCTGCTCCTGCCTTCCCAGTGCTCAATAAACAGAAAAAATTAAGACGCTGTTGGGTATTTGGTGGTGCATTAAACCAGGGCACATAACGTTTATCGCCCAATGGATCCTGCCTGATCCCAATACCAAAGTCGGGGATTAAGTTTAAATAGTTGCTTCCTTTCCAGGTAAATTTAAGGTTAAAAGCTTCATCTAAGGGATAGAAGTATTGATGCGGAGCAGGAAAAACGGCCAAACTTCCACCATTATTTTCGCCGATAACGGTACGGTATTTTACTTCCAAGTTTTTACTTGGATCTGCTTGTGCTGCCTTTTCGCGCTGAAGATTTCCTTTTACATCAGACCAAGCGATATTAGACCAGATATCTTTTTTGCTAAGCAATCCGGCATCGTATAAAATGGCTGTAGAATCTTTTGGGGTTGATACAACTGCAGCCACATTAAACAAAGGGCTTCCATTGTAAAGTGTTATTTCTAAAGCACCGCTAAAGTTTTCGCATTGAACTCCATTTATTCGCACCACAGTTTGCGAGCCCTTCGTAGAAACACTGGCTGCCCCTTTTTTGAATTTTACAACGTTTGTGGTATATGGTCTGGTTGGAACCCGGTCGAAAAAAACATCCCAGCCCCCACTGGTTGGACTTAAAGTGCGTTTACCTATTCTCAGCACAAATCCAGGGTCAAGATGAGCAGCAACTTCTTTTAAGGCGCCTTGCTTACCTAACAGCAAACTTTTAAACAATGGTTTGGTACGATCAAGATCTAAAATCATTTTACCTAGGGTTCCTTTACCAGCTGGCCAGGTGAGCATGAGTTCTTTTTGACTGGAAGAAACTGTTGCACCGTTGGTTTTAAATGATTTTAGGTTTACCTGGCTTTGCGCATAGCATGCTGAAAAGCATATTATCAATAATATAGAAATACTGTTTCTCATACAACTTAATCGTTTTAGTATAGATATAACGCAAGATAACAATTAAGTGCAAAACATAAAATATTCGCTAATCAGCAATGCATTGTGTTCATTATTTATTTTTTAAGAAAAACATAAATAACATTGCTTAACTTAAGTAAGAATTTTAAACCAAATATCTTGCATCCTATTCTCATCAGAAACAACGTTAAAATCCTTGGCGAAGGTAGTCAGGTAATTGTATTTGCCCATGGCTTTGGCTGTGCGCAAAGTTCTTGGAAATTTATTACAGATGCTTTTCTCAATGACTACAAAGTAATACTATTTGATTATGTTGGATCTGGCGATTCAGACCTAAGCCAATACGACCAACGTAAATATGCTACACTCGAAGGATATGCCTGTGATGTAATCGATATTATAGAAGCGCTTGATTTAAACAACATTATTTTTGTTGGTCACTCGGTAAGCAGCATGATTGGCATGATTGCCGCATTACAGATGCCAGAAGCATTTAAAAAATTAGTTTTTATTGGTCCTTCGCCGAGGTACTTAAATGATCGTGATTATATAGGTGGATTTAATATTGAAGATATTGAAACTATATTTGAGCACATAGCAGATGATTATGTAGCCTGGAGCAAGCAATTGGCACCGGTAGTAATGAATACCCCCTTAAAACCCGAATTAGCTGACTTTTTACAGGAATGTTTTGAAGCTACCGACCCAAACGTGGCCCTGGCCTTTGCAATGGCAACTTTTAAGGCCGATTATAGAGACAAATTAAAAAACCTCGGTGTGCCAAGCCTTACCCTGCAAAGTTCGAACGATATTATGGCTCCTTTATCAGCCGGCGAATTTATCCATAAAAATACACCAGAGAATTTTTTGGTTGTAATGAAAGCCACAGGGCATTTTCCGCACATTAGCGAACCAGAAGAAACCATCAGGGAAATAAAAGACTTTATTGAAGATATCCGTTTAAAATCGGCATCTGATCACCTGTATGCCTCCTAATGAATTTCAACCGGCATAAACTAAAAATTTTTAGCAGAGACCGATTATTGTTTTAAAACACTTTTGCTTCTTTTTTATCCTTTTCGCGGATCATGGTAATCAGCCTTACCCATACTTATATTGATCTGCAAGTTAAACCATCATCCTCAATAGTCTGTAGGCGCGCGCTCAGTTTACGACCTAAACTCATTACATAAATGTTTGAAAGCATTTTATGTCAAACAAGTACATTCAGCAATCAATTTTTAAGCCGGATCAACCTGCAAAAGGCGGCTCACGATATATCTGGCGATTACATGATCATCAACTATTAAACGATTCATTACGATCAGATTATCGTTGCAATTAAAACTCAGCATAACCTGGAGAATATTTTCACAAATAAATAATGAACAAAATGAATAAAATATATATTTGTAAAAAATATACCCCATTTTCAAAGCGCGCACTACCCCAATCGTCTAATATTTTTGCCTTTCCACTGACTACATATAGTCAAAAAAACCATTCAGAAGTAAACTTATAATACACTAAAGAGAAATCATCAACCATAAAAAATAAAAAAAATAAAATGAACAACATTAAAACAATTGCATTCGCTGCATTAAGTATCTTATCGGTTTATAGTGCGAAAGCTCAAAACTTTAAAGAGCCTGTTAGCTATAAACTTAAGAATGGCATGAATATCATTATTTCAGAGAACGAACGTTCGCCAAAGGCATATTCTAGCTTTACATTAGATACTAAGGCTTTTCAGGGCAAAAAAGACGGCATAGTGGAGCTGTTAAACGCCGTGTTAAACGAAAACCTAAGTAAAAACTCAAATATTAGCTTTAAGGATAACAGCGGCAAGCTGGCTACATTAAATGCAGATCTTGAGAACGACCTGGCAACAATGGCCTCGGTAATTCAAAATGCAAGCTTCGACCAAAAAACTTTTAATACGGCTAAAGCTAAGTTAATTGCCAGTATAAAATTGCAGGATTACGATTATGACCAAACGGTAAATGAAAATTCGATTAATACATTAACCTTGGCAGATATTAAAAACTTTTACAGCCAGATTTCTCCAGAAAAAACATTTTTAACGATTGCCGGAGATGTTGAATTAAATACAGCCAAAGCTTCAGCTAAAAAAGCTTTCGGCAACTGGAACCGCACACAAGAACTTGCATTAACTGTGGCAAGGTAATATTAAAATTAAATTTGAGGCCCTTTGATTAATTTCAAAGGGTTTTTTTATGCCCAAAATGTTACAAGAGATTAGGTTTATACCGCCTGTATTCAAGGAATCATTCAATATATTCGTTTTTAAATAAAATCATTGTTTCTGAAAAAAACGACAGATGAAAAAAATCTACACTCTCCTACTTCTTGTTACTATAAGTTTATCTCTACAGGCACAGGTTGTGGTTAACCGAAATCAGGATATTGATAAAATGGTTAAAGCTGTAAATCAGGATTCGCTAAAATCATATATCAGTAAAATGGTTTCTTTCGGAACAAGAAATACGCTTAGTGATATTAAAAGTAAAACGAAAGGAATTGGGGCTGCCAGAAATTGGGTCGTAAATAAGTTTAATCAGTTTGCAAAGCAAAGTGATGGCAGGCTTACTGCATACCTGGATACCATTACATTTAAACCTGATGGCAAAAGAGTAGATCAGCCTACACTTTTAGGCAATGCTGTAGCCATATTAAAAGGCACTGATGCAAACGACAAACGTGTTTATGTGGTGAGCGGACACCTCGATAGCCGAGTTACCGATGTAATGAACAGAACCAGTGATGCACCTGGCGCCAATGATGATGGCAGTGGTGTTGCGGGCGTAATTGAGGCTGCAAGAATTATGAGTCAATTTAAATTTTCTGCCACCATAATTTTTGTAGCCGTAAGCGGTGAGGAACAATCGTTATTAGGCTCTGGTTTTATGGCTGCAAAAGCAAAAAAAGAAAACTGGAATGTAGATGCCATGTTAAACAATGATATGATTGGCAGCAACAACAGTAGCGAAACGCAAATCATCGACAATACCAGGCTCCGTGTATTTAGTGAGGGCTTACCCAGCTTTGATCTGGATAAAAATGCGAAGAGCATCCGTCAGTTTGGTTTAGAAAACGATGGCAAAAGCCGTCAGTTGGCACGGTATGTTAAAGAAATTGGCGAGCGTTATGTAGATCAGTTAGAAATTAAATTAATTTACAGGAACGACAGATTTCTCCGGGGTGGAGATCATACTCCATTCGTAGAAAATGGATTTACAGCGGTTCGCATAACCGAAATGAACGAAAACTTCGATCACCAGCACCAAGACCTTAGAACTGAGAAAGGCGTTAGGTATGGCGACCTTCAGGAATTTATGGATTTCGAATATTTACGTAAAAATACAGGTGTAAATATTGCGGTTTTGGCCAATCTGGCCAAAGCACCCTCAAGCCCTAGCGAAGTAAAAGTTGATGTAAAAAACCTGAGCAACTCTACCTTTTTATACTGGAAAGCACCTGTTAATGGCGCAGTAAAGGGCTATTATGTTTTAATGCGCGAAACCAGCAGCGCCATTTGGGAAAAGAAATTTTTCACTTCTGCCACCGAATTACGATTACCTTATAGTAAAGACAATTATTTATTTGCGGTACAAAGCATCGGAAATGACGACACTGAAAGCCTACCAATAGTGCCAGGAATTGGCAGGTAATAAAACTTTTGGGGTTTACCGTTGTTTAAACTCAAATTTAGCGCATGAAATTTAAACCTGTAGCTTTTCTTGTAAATATAGCCATCACACTGGGTGTTGGTGCTTTAGGAGGGTGGGCAACCGCTCAATCAGTTAAAACCTGGTACCCAACGTTAAACAAACCGTCCTTTAATCCACCAAACTGGCTTTTTGCACCTGTTTGGACTACACTATATATACTTATTGGTATTGCGGCTTATCTGGTGTGGATTAGACGCGATAAAATTGTTCATTTCCCGCGAACAGTTGCCATTTATTTAATCCAGTTAATTTTAAATTTGGGCTGGTCGTTTATTTTCTTTTACCTGCACGAGCTAGGTTTTGCCCTGGCCGAAATTATTTTACTGTTGATCATCATTGTCATCAATGCATCCATGTTCTATAAAATAAACAAATGGGCGGGTTTAATATTCATCCCCTACATCCTTTGGGTAAGTTTTGCATCATTTTTAACATACAACATTTTCATATTGAACTAATTTTAAAAGAAAACCCTATTTTTAAGGGTGGTAACTTTTAAAAGATTTTTGCTGATCCTCTTCGTTCTGTGCTGTAACCAATTGCAGGCGCAAAAGGTAGGTCTTGTGTTTAGCGGTGGTGGCGCAAAAGGATTGGCGCACATTGGCACATTAAAGGCTTTAGAAGAAAACCACATCCCTATCGATTACATTACAGGCACATCGATGGGTGGCATAGTTGGCGCCATGTATGCTGCAGGTTATAGCCCGGCGGAGATAGAAAAAATTGCACTAAGCAACGACTTCCAAAATTGGGTAAATGGGCGGTACACCAGCGATTACACCTTTTTCTTTCAGAAAAATGCGCCCAATGCCTCTATGCTTAGCGCAAAAGTGGCAATTGATACGGGTTTCCATTTTAGCTTCCGTTCTAACCTCATTAACGATATTCCATTAAATTTTGCCTTTCTTGAGCTTTTTGCCCAGGCTTCAGCCGTTTCTAAAGACAATTTCGATAATCTTTTTGTTCCCTATCGTTGTATGGTTGCAGATGTACTTTCGCAAAAAAGTATCACAGTGAGCAAGGGAAGTTTAGCAGAAGCAGTAAGGGCAACCATGACGGTTCCGATTATCTACCGGCCCATTAAACTAGATGGAAAATATGTTTTTGATGGGGGGCTTTACAATAATTTCCCTGCTGATGTAATGGAAAGAGACTTTAAGCCTGATTATGTGATCGGCGCCAATGTTTCTTCAAAAACCTATAACGAATACCCTAAAAACATCGACGATCGTTTAATGAACCGCTTTTTGGTATACATGTTTCTATCCAAATCAGATTCAACCATGATCGGAAAAAATGGCGTATACATCCAGCCCAATCTGGCTACTTATAGCGTAACTAATTTTGCTCCTGTAGAAGAGCTGATTAAAAAAGGCTATGATGCAACAATAGCCGATATGCCAAGGATTAAAGCTTTAATCAGCAAAAGAGTGAGCGATGAAGAACTGGCACAAAGAAGGGAAAAATTTAATGCGAGAAAGCCAGATCTAAAGTTCAGCAACATCATTGTAACCGGTGTAAACAGTCAGCAAAAAAAATATGTAGAAAGGCTTTTCAAAAGCGATAAAGTTACTTTTAACCTGCAGGATATTAAACGTGGGTATTATAAACTGGTTGCCGACCAAACTTTCGAAACCGTATTTCCTAAAATTTCATATCAGGCAGCAACAGACAGTTATACTTTTGAGGTGGTGGCACAGCCGAAAAAGAGCTTTAAACTCGAATTAGGCGGCAATATATCTACAAGGCCCATCAGCAATGTTTTTTTGGGTGCTCAGTACAATTACCTCAACCGAAAATCGTATACTTTTGGAACCAGCTTTTACTCTGGCCGCTTTTACGAATCGGTACAGGTTAATGGCCGGGTAGATTATCCAACCAGACTTCCCTTGTTTCTGGCCGCGGAGTTAACCTATAATCACTGGAATTTTTATAATACCAGCCAGATATTTATCGAAAACCCACGCCCCATTTACATCGAACAATCTGACCGTAAGATTGACCTTATGATGGGAATGCCTTTAAATTACAATACCAAAATTGTTCTTCATTCTACTTTTATAAATAATAATGATCGCTATAGCCCAAACAATACCTTTGCGGTAGGCGATCTGCTCGATCAAACTATTTTTAATGGGTTTAGGGGATCCTTAAATCTCGAAAAAAATTCGTTAAACCGGAAACAGTATGCCAGCAGAGGTCAAAGCTTTTCGCTAAGTTTCAATTACACCACAGGCCGCGAAAACTATAATCCCGGCAATATTTTCCGAACCACTCCGGGTTTTGTTAAAATTCCGGGCAGTAGTCATTTGCGTCAATGGGGAAGCATAAAACTTACCCAGGAAAACTACTTTTTACACATCAAAAAATATACATTGGGTTATATTGTGGAAGGCGTTTTCTCTAACCAACCTTTATTTAGCAATTATTACGCTACGCTTTTAACTGCTCCAGCCTTTTATCCTTTGCAAGATAGCAGATCGTTATTCCTGGATAAATTTAGGGCCACAACCTATGCTGCTGGCGGAATAAAAAACATTTATAATGTTAAAAAAAATCTCGATTTTAGATTGGAAGGTTATTTATTTTTACCCCATAAGGAGTTTGAGCTGAATAATTTTCAGGATGTAGATTATGCCAAAGCCATCACAAAAATACGCTATGCAGGTACTGCAGGTTTAGTTTACCATTCACCGCTCGGCCCTGTAAGCCTAAGTTATAATTTATATAATGATGCAGTTAAAAGAAATGGTGTATTATTGCATATCGGTTATTTAATTTACAATAAACGTTCTATCGAATGAAACGAATCTTACTCTTGCTTTCACTGTGTTTAATCGGGTTTTTCAGCCATGCACAAACCGCAGCAATCAATAATTTTCTGGTAAAAGAAAATTTGCTTAAAAACAACAAACTGGCCATTATAGCAGCCGATTCTTTAAACAACCCCAACGAAAACATAAACGGAATCTACACCTTTAGTGTAAGTGGTTTTACACAGGTATTAAAATTTAATGATGGCATAGCCGTGCTACCTTTACCCATCGATAAATCTACCTTCGTTTACATCAAACATCAAAACGACTCTGGCACCCACAGCAAACTGGTGTATGTATATAAAAAAGATACCGATTTAAGTCCGTATGCCATAAATAGTTTATGGCTTTTCATCATTCCGATTATACTGGTAATTATTGCCTTTGCCTTCCGCAAACTGATCATATTTGTGGTCATTGTTTTTCTGGTATTTGTGTATTTTAACCACAGCAATGGCTTAAACCTTTCTACCTTTTTCGAAAGTATATTCGATGGGTTAAAAAACCTCGTCTGATTTTCTAAATAAAATCGTCATCCGATAGCTATCGGATGCGAGGAGGAACGACAGCCTGTCCCGATTTTTCGGGAAAGCAATCTCATGCTATAAATTCTCTTATTCTTTTTAGAAAAGCAAGGCCTGTGGTGCTTCGGTTATACCAGTCCCGCCCTTTGCTTAATCCCGATAAAATTATAGCGATAAAAAAATCACTTAAATCGGGATAACGCTGTCGGTCGGGTTTATTTTACCACGGATAGCAGCAAGTTGTAGCCCCCTAAGCCCGATCGAAGCGAGATGCCGATTATTTCAATCGGCAGAAGCGGGAGCGGGACTACAGAGAACCAATAGCTTCTGCAAAGCCCTTCCCATAAAAAAGAAAATTAGTTATAACAGCAGTAAATTAACAATTTGTGCTCACGTTCGTTCCTAATAAGTGTGAAATAACAAATCGTTTAGCGTATAAGGTCTAATGCGAATTCTCTTTTTTTAGAAAAGCAAGGCCTGTGGTGCTTCGGTTATACCAGCCCCGCCCTTTGCTTAATCCCGATAAAATTATAACGATAAAAAAAAACCTTTAAATCGGGATAACGCTGTCGGTCGGGTTTATTTTACCACAGATAGCAGCACAGTTGTAGCCACCTAAGCCCGATCGAAGCGAGATGCCGATTATTTCAATCGGCAGTTTATCACGGTAGAAAATTAACAATTCATCATTACTTTTTTACTAAAATTTTTAGTAAATTTGATTTATGGAAAATCTATTTTTAGTGTGTTTAGTTCCTCCTGTTTCTGTTGTAGAAGACATAGATGAGATTAGAACATACATTTCAGAGAAATTTAATGTGTATGAATCATTAAAACGTCCGGCACACATCACCTTATACCCTCCGGTAAAGCTTTCAGCTTACGATGCAGAAAAAAGATTTTTTAAAGCTTTAGCAGATGCCGCTTTCAGTCAGCCATTTACACAGGTACTCCGAAACTTCAGTTCATTTCTGGAGCATACCTTTTATCTCGATGTTGAACAAAATGAGGGCTTAATGAGCCTGGAAAAACAGATTACTAAAGCATTACAACCTTTAAAACTGATAGCGAAAAAAGAAAAATTCAATCCACATTTAACTTTAGCGTTTAGAGATGTAAAACCACCCATTTTCAAACAGCTTTCTGCCGAATTTAAAGACCGGAAATTTAAACGAGAGTTCCCTGTTTCATCCTTTTCTGTTTACAAACACATGGATAAAAGATGGCAACCCTTTAAAGAATTTTCATTTAAAGATCCGGATACCAAACCCAAAATATTAAGCCTTTTCGGTTAATTAGAATGGCATACCAATACCAAAGTTATACTGTAGAAAACGATAGGTATCAGGCCCGTGTGTGGCGTTATAGCTATTTTTAAAATCCCTGGCCCCAGATAAAAATTTGCTGATTACCCACTGGTCTGATCCGATAAACTGAGGATCTTTAAGTTTTAGTCCCACATCAAACCTGAAAACAAAATACTGAACATCGTACCTTAAACCAACCCCAGTACCAATAGCAATTTGCTTAGCCAATTTACTAAGCTTAAACACGGTCAATTCATCCAACTCAGGGTATTCAAGCGTAATCGACTCCCCTCTGCGGATATTCCAGATATTACCGGCATCAACAAAGGCAGCCCCTTTCAAAGTAGCCCCGAAAAATTTCCGTGCAAGTGTAAACCGATATTCAAAATTAGTTTCTATCCGTAAAGTACCCAATTGATCCAGCCCAAAAACAGCCTTCCGTACTTCATCGCTGGCAAGTACTTGTCTATTATAATTACCTGGACCGATGGTTCTGGCCTGCCAAGCCCTTAAGCCGTTAGATCCACCGGCAAAAAATTGCTTTTCGAAAGGAATACCTGTTAAAATTGAATTACCATAAGCGTAGGCTAATCCGGTGTTTAAACGGGCAATAAATTGCCTTTCGCCACCCAAATGTTTATACCACCTAATATCTACCTCTGGCCTGGTGTACTGGTTAAAAGGCAAGCCTAATATCTTTGCCGGGTCGTTGTTTGCCGGATCATGCTTTGAACCTGTTAGTTTAGATATGCCTTGCAACATATTGCCTGCAATATCCATCCCTGCCCTTAAATAAACAAAGGTTCTCAGTTGGTTTAACTTATCCGAATTCAACGTGTAGGTATATTTCATACCCAGTGTTAAATCTTTACGATCGAGTAGTGAAGAATAATAAAGGTTGTTAAAGCGGGTAATTGCATCCACTTTTGATGTATCGAGGTTACCAAAACGGTACTCAAAATTTAATGGGGTAAAAGAGTGGAGTTTAGATTTGGTTTCAAACCAATCGTAAGTAATGGAGTTGATAAAAATCCTTCGTACCGAAACATCTTTTTGTAAGGCATAAATGTAACTGGTTGCAAAAGTAGTGTGCGGCATTCCGTTTCCACCTAAAACAGGGTTATAAAAAGGGATCATCAATCTCGGTACCGAAATACTCGCACTGATTGAGAAATCGCGCTGATAAATATCACTAAAAACCTTGGCACCGTTACCTATACGCGATTGCAAACCACCTTTCACCTGGAGTTCAAATCGTTCTGCTCCTCTAAAAATATTGTTGTTGGTATAAGTATTTCCGAGGGTAAAGCCAACGGTACCACCATTAAACGGAACCTCACCCTCCACGCGGTTACTCATTACCTTTTGAGGGGTGAGCAAAATGATTGCATTGATTTTATTTGAGGTACTGTCCCTTCTGAAATAATCGATCTTTACGTTTTTGAAAACATTTAGCTCATACAAGCGATCGTAAGTAAGATTTTCGTTCCGGATGTCATAAAGGTCACCTTGCTTCAGAAAATCGTAACGAACGATCGGATTACGCCTGTAACGCTTAGAGAAATCGGTATAAATAATCCCGTTCAAAGTATCTTTGCTTAATTTATATCTTGCCGAATCGGGCAAACCGTCAGGATTTGGCGCAATTAACAAATGTGTGTAACCAATATTAAACTGTTTATGCGGTCCATTTGCAGGATCTGTTACATTAAGGTTCAAATCGATTTTGTTAGTCTTAGAGCTGGGTTCAGCACCATATACATCAAAATTTACATAAGGTCTTAAAAAATAGAAATATCCATTTTCTTTCATAATGCGATAAATCTGCTCCCTTTCATAAGTTAAAGAGTCTTCATCGTACTGCATTCCCTTGTGTAAATGGGATATTTTAGCCTTATTCGATTCGTAAAGGTTCCTAATATTTGCATTTGGGATCGAATCAGAAAGTTTCTCAATAAAATAAGCAGGCCCAGGTTTTGCACTGAATACAATTTCGGCCTTTTTATCTGCAATCTTGATGGCAGAAGTTACTTCGGCCTGGCGGTAGCCCTTACTTTTTAAAAACTTCTGTATCTGTGTTCTGGAAATTTCGACCAATGTACTATCTAAAATAGCAGGGGGTGTACCAAACGGCTTAATATCGCTGGTTTTATACCGACCATCTTTTGTATTGAACAAATTGTACAAAGGCACATTGATACTCAGCTTAGATGCCGGCCTGATATCTTTCTGAACATAATTGTAAGCCTGTTCTTCAAATTTAGCATCAACACTATCAATAGTTACCTTTTTCACTATCGATTGATAGTCGGCAATGTATTTAGTTGATGAGCAGGCCTGAATTAAAACAATAATAAATAGTAATATTGCAGTGCTTTTCAGTTTAATATTTATTGAGTTTTGGTATGCTTTCAAAATCACAGATTAGTTTTATAAAGTCGTTACATCAAAAAAAATACCGTAAAGAACATGGTTTATTTATTGTTGAAGGTATAAAATCCATAAAAGAATTTTTTCAGTCAAGCTACCAGATCCATACTATATTTTACAACAGCGAACATTACAATTTGTTACCCAAATTGCCTGCAAATATAAACTTATTTGAAGTAAAGAACGCCGAATTAGATAAGATTAGTACGCTGCAAACCCCACAAGGCTTTTTAGCGCTCGTTCATATCCCAAAAAACAGAGAATTAGCGTTAACAGCGTTAAAAAATCAGTTCACTTTGGTTTTAGATGGTGTTCAGGATCCAGGTAATATGGGTACCATTATCAGAACGGCAGATTGGTTTGGCTTTAAAAACATCATCTGCTCTGCTGATTGTGTAGAAGTATTCAATCCAAAAACCGTACAGGCCACAATGGGTTCTTTGGCGCGGGTAAATATTTACGAAGCAGATCTGCCAGCCTTGTTAGCGGAAAATACCATCCCTGTATTTGGGGCGCTGTTAGATGGCGAATCGATTTACAAAACGCAATGGGGAGCAGAAGGATTGGTGATTTTGGGCAATGAAGGAAAGGGAATATCAGCAGAAGTGATCAAAAAAATAAATAAACCGGTAACCATTCCGAGAATTGGGGAGGCCGAATCATTAAACGTAGCAGTAAGTGCGGCAATCTTTTGTGCTGAGTTAGTGCGAGTTCGAAATTAAATTAAGATATTATTTGCGGGCTAACTAATAATTGCTATTTTTGCAGCCTTGAATTTAAGGGTCGAGTGGCCGAGTGGCTAGGCAGAGGTCTGCAAAACCTTCTACAGCGGTTCGAATCCGCTCTCGACCTCCATTTGTACAAATAAAATAATTAAAAGGTTATTACCATGGCAGTTACCAGATTAAAAAGAAAAGACAGAAGAAATAAAAATACAGCTCACCAAGAGGTAGCATTTTTAAAGAGAGCAACTAACATTGAGTTAGGAAGCCGCTCTGCACAACCTAAAAACGATCAATTAGCTAAAAACAATGCTGTTTTAGCTGCTTTGGCAAAATAGTTTTTAGAAATTTCTTCTTAAAGAATTTAAAGCATCCTTCTGATCAAAGGATGCTTTTTTTATTTGTAATTTTTATTTAAATTATTGACTTGCTAATTTGATTCTAGCCATGCAAATAAAATCTATTCTTTTTATCTCATTCTTATTTTTTCCATCTATGGCTTTTTGTCAAAGCAACATAGCATTAGAAAAAAAACTGTCAAATTCATTTCAAAAGATTTCAAATTGGTCTGCAGAAAAATACGGCAAAAACAGTTTCGATTCTCTGGAATTATTCAATGATAATTTTGAAAAACAAGCTCTATCAACATTAAATAGAAATCCAGAATCTTTAAAATCAAAGTTTGATCAACTCAATAAAATGGGACTAAAAATTACCAGTTCGAAAGATGGCTTTTTAAGAATCTATTCATGGGATGATCAAACTGGTGGCACACAAAGAAGATTCAGAAACATTTACCAGACACAAACTGCAGGCATCACAAAAGCATTCATAAAGAAAAATGATCCAGGTGTTACACCCCTTAAAATCTATGACCTGACCATCAACAAACAAAGATATTATATCTTAACAGAGCTTTTTATCGGAAGTAGCGCTCTATTTTATTTCAAGGTAAAATTATTAAGAGTAGAGAAAAATGTGTTAAACAATAATCTTAAACTGATTTCAACAAAATCAGGGTTAACGAACGAATTAAGCTATGAAATAGATTATTCTGCAAGAATAAACAAGGATAATGAACATAAGATTGAACACTTTTATCCTTACTATAATAGCGACGAAAAAGAAATATCTATCCCCCTAGTCCAAGCAGATGGAAAATTCACAAACAAAAGAATAACTTATAAATTGATCGGCGCATACTTTAAAAAAGTGATCTAAAGCCAAGGCTCTTTACTTCAATGTAAAGGAAATACCTAAATTTGGAAACAGCGAAAGGTAAAACCATGAATCTTACAGAAACTCTTTCAAAACTAGAATCGCTCGGCGAGGAGAAAGTCCGCGCCATGCATATTAAGAACGGCGCCAGAGAAAATATTTTTGGCGTTAAAATGGGCGACATCAGGGCCATAGCCAAAAAGATCAAAACCGATCATGAACTTGCACTTCAACTCTGGGAAACTGAAAATATTGATGCTCGATTGCTAGCCATCTTAATCCTTAAACCAAAAGCGCTGTCTGCAGAACAGATTGAGCAAATGGTAGCTTCAGAAAATTTTACCTGGGCAGCTGATTGGTTTTACAATTACATTGTTAAAGAATACCCTGATAAGGAACAATTCAGAGAAAAGTGGATGAATTCGGGAAATATTATGCTGGCCCGTGCAGGCTGGAGCTTAACCAGCGGACGCATAACCAGAGCACCTGAAGGAATAGATATCCCTTCAATTCTCGATCGGATTGAAAAAGAAATGCCTAAAGCAGCACCAGAAATCCAATGGACGATGAATACCGCATTGGCTCAGATTGGCATTAACCATCCTGATTATAGAGAAAGAGCCTTAGCCATCGGCGAAAAACTTGGTATTTACCGCGATTATCCTGTTTCTAAAGGCTGTACTTCTCCATTTGCACCAATCTGGATTAATGAAATGGTAAGCCGGCAGAAATAGTTATTTAGCCTATAACCCAATATGTTTTCAATTAGTAAAGGTCTCCGAAAGGCTATCAATGACAGATTCTAATAGATTGGCCGTCTTTCCCGCGCAGGCGTATCGTGTGGACACATCTTTTGTTAATTCTATATTTGTTTTTAGTGCACGTTCATTAGGGCGGTCGTCATGCTGAACTTGTTTCAGCATCTTTCCTGCAAGATAGACCCTGAAATAAATTACCTTCGGTGAGCTCGCTAAAGCTCGGTTCAGGGTGACGACTATCTTTAAACCAGCTCTTTACAGATGCTTTTGATCAACCCTGGTCCCTCATATATAAAACCAGTATACAATTGAACCAAACATGCGCCGGCATCTAATTTCTCTTTTGCATCTTTTGCCGAATGAATACCACCTACCCCGATAATTGGAAATGCTTTGTTCGATTTCTCCGAAAGATAACGGATTACTTCTGTAGCGCGTTCTTTAACAGGTTTACCGCTTAAACCACCGATTTGCGTAGTCAAGTCTTTTTCTGTAGCCAGATTTTCCCGGCTAATGGTTGTATTGGTGGCGATAATACCAGCAATTTTGGTTTCTGCAACAATCTCGATGATATCGTCCAGTTGCGCGTCAGTTAAATCGGGTGCAATCTTCAATAAAATCGGACGTGAAATATCGTTTTTACGATTTCGTTGCTGTAAAGTATTGAGGATTTTTTTTAACGGTTCTTTTTCCTGCAGCTCGCGTAAACCCGGGGTATTGGGCGAACTTACATTCACCACAAAATAATCAACCACATCAAAAAGGCGATCGAAACATTTAATATAGTCGTTTACTGCATCTTCATTTGGAGTAGCCTTGTTTTTACCGATGTTTCCACCAACCACAATATCAGGATGTTTATCTTTTAGCAAGCGCAAACGCTCAGCCATTACATCTACGCCCTTATTGTTAAAGCCCATCCGGTTAATTAAAGCTTCATCACTAGGTAAACGGAACATACGGGGTTTATCATTTCCGGGCTGTGGCATTGGCGTTACCGTACCCACTTCAATAAATCCGAAGCCTAAATTGCTAAGCGGCTCCACATATTCTCCATTTTTATCAAATCCGGCGGCCAACCCAACAGGATTTCTGAATTTTATGCCAAAAACCTCACGTTCTAAACCTTTAATGTGAACATCAAAGCTGCTCCGGATAATGGTTTTACCAAGCGGGAATTTATCATTAAACCATTTTAACCGCTTCACTACAAAATAATGTACGTTTTCAGGGTCAAATTTGAAGAATATTGGTTTAATAAGGCGATACATGGCACGAAGATAAGAACTTAATACTAATTATGAAAAAAGGTTAATTGGTTCATTAGTTCAATAGCCATTCGTTCATTAGTCTAAGTGTCCAAATCCAACCCTGATCCTAACGTTGGTTCATGGTCAATGGTTTTATGGCCATGATCGATAACCTAGCAAGCTTGTTGACCATGAACCATCAACCCTGGGCAATCTGCCGCCCACCAATGACCAATGAACTAATGACTAATGAACCAACTTCTCTAATACGCTGCCGTAAACTGCTCCTGGTGGTGTGCCTTATTTTCCAGCTCATCGGCAATAACGATTGCTAAATCTTCTACTGATAAAATAGAACGGCCTTCTTCATTAAAAACAGGGCTTGTTTTACCCAAGCGGTATTTCCCGGTACGGCCGGTGGTGATCCCCTGGTGCATTTCAATAGCCGGACTAAAAAATAACCAATCTAATTCCTTCTCTTGTTTTAGCGTATTAAAATAATCTCTTACTGCTGTTGCACCTGGCTTGTATTCTGCAGGGAAGTTCGGCCCGTCTACAATTTGGTGACCATCAATCTGYAAAGTACCCGCTCCGCCGATAAAAATGTAACGTTTAACGCCCGATGCTTTTACTGCAGCCTGAATAGCCTCTGCTCCCTGTACCGTATCGTTATATAAATTCGGATTGGTCCAACCTGCGTTAAAAGCACTTACCACTGCGTCGGCACCTTTTAAAACTGCTGCTAATTTTTCAGTATCCAAAACATCAACTGCGATTTTACTTACCTGATCATTGTTATTTTCAATTTTAGCGGTATCGCGTGCAATGGCGATCACTTCATTTCCACGACTTACCAGTTCGTTTAAAATGGCTTTGCCTACAAATCCAGAGGCTCCAATTAATGCTACTTTCATGTTATTTAATTTTTAAAATTTATTAATCTAATTTAAATTGTAACATTTTTTGTTACAGTTATGTTCAAAATTTTTTATTTAAAGCTTGCACTAAAATCTTTTAATGTTTTAGATGAAAGATTTTTAACCAAAGCGGTTTCGGCATCATCATATAAATCGTTTAAGTGTAGGGTAATCTGCCTCCCTACCGGACAATCGGGATTTGGTTCATTTTTGCTTTCGCCTAGCAAACTTTTTTGTTTAACAGCCCGGTATACATCGCCCAGATTAATATCGGCAGGATTTTTTGCCAATGTAGAGCCTCCGCCCTTCCCTTCTTTGCTCTGCACAAAACCATATTTATGTAGGTTGGCCAATTCCTTCCTTACCAAAACAGGATTACAGTTAATGCTTCCGGCAATGTATTCTGAATTCAATAGCTGCCCCTTTACCTGATCGAGCAGCGTAAGAATGTGGAGCGATATGGAGAAATGACTGCTATTCATACTGTAACTATTTTTATTACAGAACAAAGGTATAAATATATTTTATAATACAAAAATGTTAAATCTTTATTCCTAATTCATCTAAAGACTATCTTTGTCGCTGAACGTGCCCTTAAATTAAAATCTTGAAAAAGTTCCTAAAAATATTCGCGATTACGATCGTTTCCTTAATCGCCCTTCTAATTGTTATCCCCTATGTAATTCCGCAGACGGTTACCAAAGAAATTACACAGGTTATTAATAAAAACATAAAAGGCGAGGTAAAGTTTGAAAGTACCAACATTTCCTTTTTCAATCATTTCCCCTCATTAACTTTAAACCTGAATAACTTCTTATTAAAAGGTTCTGCACCGTTCCAACAGGATACGCTCATTTATACCAAAAAGTTAGCCCTGGGCATAAACCTGCTTTCGCTATTTTCTAAACAGGTTAAAATTGATCAGTTCTATTTAGATGATGCGCGCATCAATATCCTCAGCGATGAAAAAGGTCATGCGAATTATAATGTTTACGAAAGCAAAAAGGAAAACACTCCAAGTACCAGCGAAGGCAACACAGCTATAAAGATTGAAGGGATTTTCATCAACAACAGCAACCTTACTTACAGCGACCGTTCAATTCCTATGCTCATCAGAACCAAAGGACTTAATTACACAGGAAAAGGCGACCTCAGCAATGCGATATTTGACTTAAAAAGCAATCTTTCTATCAATGAAATGGATGTTTATTATGCCAATACCCCTTATTTAATCAAGAAAAAAATAAATGCCAATCTGATTACAAAAGTGAATACCAACTCCCTTAATTTGATTTTCGATGAGAACAATTTAATGATCAATTCGCTTCCGATTCGTTTTGTGGGACATTTTTCATTCTTAAAAGATGGTTACGATATCGATTTCAGAACCAGGGCGAAAGAAACAGATTTACAGAACATTTTCACTGCACTACCTTCAGAAATTGCCGATAAACTACAAAAAACAAAAGTTAAAGGTTATGCAGAGATTGATGCTTCTTTAATCGGGAAATACATTGCCGCCACGCACAGCATGCCTACGCTTTCGTTTAATATGAAAGTAAGAGATGGTTCAATTTCCAATCCAAATGCGCCAGAGCCGATCAGTAACCTATTTTTAAATTTAAAAACAAAACTTCCTGGCTTGAATACGGATAGCCTATTGATTAATATGGACAGTCTTTACTTCAATATCGGGAAAGATTACGTGGCCTCAGTTACAAAAATAAAGGGTTTTAAAGAACCCGAAATCTACACAGATACCCGCTCGAATATCGACTTAGAAAAATGGGCAAAAGTTGTTAACCTGGATGCCCTACAACTAAAAGGCAGATTAAATATGAACATTAATGCAGATGGAAAATACAGCAAAAAACTTGTCCACTCTGGCATAAGGCAGGTTGATACTGTAATTGCAACCGTACCCAAGTTTTCATTAAAAGTAGCCTTAAACAATGGTTATTTTAAATATTCGGCTTTGCCCATTGCTATCAATAAAATCAATTTTGATGTACTTGGTTCAAATACTGATGGAAATTACAAAAGCACTAAATTATCTATCGAGAACATCGATATCCAGGCCTTAAGGAATTATATCAAAGGGTATGCAAAATTGCAGACCGCAGAAAATATGCCTTTGACTGTTCAGCTTAAATCGGTAATCAATTTTGACGATCTGAAGAATATTTACCCGATAAAAGGTTACGAACTGAATGGCTTATTGAATATTGATCTGCAAAGCAATGGCCCTTTTAATAAAGCGAAAAAGCTTTTTCCTGTTACCACGGCATCCATTAAACTTAACAATGGTAGAATAGTGACAGGAAACTTTAATTATGCCATGGACAACATCCAGGTTGATGCCGATTTAACCAACAACGATGGCACTTTAAAAAACACCAAATTAAACATTAAACCCATTTCCTTTCGAATGGGCGGGCAGCCTTTTACACTGAAGGCCAATGTGCATAATTTCGAAAATATTGCTTATAGTGTTTCATCAAAAGGAACAATAGACATTGGCAAAATATATAAGCTATTCGGGGTAAAAGGTTATCAGGTTAACGGTTTAATTTTCACAGATGTTTTATTTAAAGGATTACAAAGTGATGCACTCGCCGGTAGATACAACAAATTACAAAATAGCGGCAGTTTAGGCATTAAAGACTTAAATCTTCAATCAGATTTATTCCCCAAAAGCTTTTTAATCAAAGACGGTGTATTTTCTTTTCATCAGGATAAAATGAATTTTGATAAATTCAATGCTACCTATGGGCAGTCTGATTTTCAACTGAATGGAAGCTTAAGCAATGTAATTAATTACGTTTTAAATGAAAAAGCCAAGCTTACAGGCGATTTTAAATTGATCAGTAAAAAAATATATGCGGATGAATTTATGGTTTATGCAGACAATACACCTAAAACAACTTCGACCACAGCAAAGGGTGTGATCATTATCCCCGATAATTTGAATGTTAATTTTGCTGCAAATGTTGCTGATGTTATTTATAACGGCCTAAATATTAAGAATGCAAAAGGAACAATGTCTTTAAATAATGGAACACTTGCCCTAAAACAAGCGGGTTTCAATATTGCGGGGGCACAGGTTGATATGGATGCGAATTACAAGAGCACAAGTACAAAAACAGGCTTATTCGATTTCCACCTTACCGCTAAAGAATTTGATATCGCAAGGGCCTACAAAGAAATTAAGCTGTTTAGAGAAATGGCCAGCTCGGCATCGAAAGTAAAAGGTGTCGTTGGCTTAGATTATCAACTCTCAGGAAAACTGAATGCAGAAATGTTTCCGGTATATCCATCGTTGAAAGGCGGAGGCGTACTGAGCTTGAAAAAAGTAAGTTTAATGGGCTTCAAAATGATGAATGCCGTGAGTAAAGAGACAAAAAGAGACAGTTTAACCAATCCTGATTTATCTGATGTTCAGATAAAATCGACCATCAAAAACAATATTATCACCATCGAACAGACCAAAATGAAGGTGGCAGGTTTCAGGCCACGTTTCGAAGGTCAGGTGAGCTTCGATGGCAGGTTAAACTTGAGCGGCCGCTTAGGCCTCCCTCCTTTTGGTTTATTTGGCATCCCATTGAGCGTAACAGGCACACAAGAAAAACCGATTGTGAAACTGAAAAGAAATAAAGAAGGCAAGCTGGAAGAAACGGGAGAAAATAAATAGCGCTATTAACAAAGGACAAGCCTTAAACGGTTGCTGTATTGCTTTTCCAAAAAGCTAAAGCAAAACCACTGGCTTATCCTATTTGATTTTCGACCTGAAAAAAGCCTTTAAATTTCGTACTTTTGCAGCCGAAATGATTTCAATAAATAATTTAACCTTCCTGATTGGCTCAAGGGCCTTGTACGATGACGCGAACTGGCACATTAAACCTGGCGACAGAGCTGGCTTAATCGGAGCCAATGGAACAGGAAAATCAACACTTTTAAAAATAATTGTAGGCGAATATGCACCGAGTTCGGGTACTGTTTCCATGTCTAAAGACCTGAAAATTGGCTACCTAAACCAGGATTTACTTTCTTACGATTCGCACCATAGCATTTTGCATGTGGCCATGGAAGCTTTTGAGCGCCAAAACCAATTGCATGATGAGATTGAGGAACTGCTTAAAAAAATCGAAACGGATTATAGCGAAGAGATTTTATTTAAATTAAGCGATAAACAGCAAGAGTTTGAAGCTTTAGATGGCTATAACATCGAATACAGGGCAAACGAAATTTTAGCTGGTTTAGGTTTTAGTACAGCAGACCAATTGCGCCCGTTAAATACCTTCTCGGGAGGTTGGCGTATGCGTGTAATGCTGGCTAAAATATTACTGCAAACTCCTGATATCCTATTGCTGGATGAGCCTACCAACCACATGGATTTACCTTCTATTAAATGGTTGGAAAACTATTTAATGGGTTTTGAAGGTGCCATTGTAATCGTATCTCACGATAGGTATTTCTTAGATAAAATTGTAAACCGTACAGTCGAATCGCGCAAAGGAAAATTAACCGTATATGCGGGTAACTATAGCTTCTATGTTGAAGAAAAAGCCTTACGTGGGGAAATTCAAAAGGGCGAATTTAAAAACCAACAGGCTAAAATAAAGCAGGAAGAGCGTTTAATTGAGCGTTTTAAAGCGAAGGCGAGTAAGGCTAAAATGGCACAATCGCGGATGAAAGCTTTAGATAAGATGGAGCGTATTGATGATGTAGATGATGATAATCCGACCGTAAATTTCGCTTTCAAATTTTCTAAACCATCAGGCAGGCACGTGGTGCGTATAGAGCACGCCAATAAGAGCTATCCAAATGTGCATATTTTAGATGATGCAGAAGGTGTAATTGAAAAAGGTGATAAAATTGCCTTGATCGGTGCAAACGGTAAGGGTAAATCTACTTTATTGAGAATGATTGCCGGAACCGAAAAATTCGAAGGTTTCTGTGAAACTGGTCATAATGTTACCACCACTTTCTTTGCGCAGCATCAATTAGAATCACTGCATTTAGAAAATTCGATTTTAGAAGAATTACAGGCATTTGCCCCAAAACATAGCGATACCGAATTACGTAGTATTTTAGGTTGTTTCCTTTTTACCGGCGATGATGTTTTCAAAAAAATCAAAGTGCTTTCGGGAGGAGAAAAATCGCGTGTGGCCCTGGCTAAATCATTAACAACAGATTCGAATTTCCTGATTCTGGATGAGCCTACCAACCACTTGGATATCCAATCGGTTAATATCCTGATTCAAGCATTAGAGCAGTTTGAAGGTACTTTTATTGCAGTATCTCACGATAGGTATTTCTTAGATAATGTGGCCAACAAAATCTGGTTTATCGAAGGCGGAAAAATTAAACAGTATCCTGGTACTTATGCCGAATATGAAGAATGGAATAGCAAAAGAATAATTCCTGTGGCTAAACCCATTCCGGTTAAAATGCCTGAGAAAAAGGAACAGCCAAAAGTTGTTACGCCAAATACAGCCAACCAATTAAAAAAGCTGAACGACGAACTGCAAAAAACAGAAAAGCTGATTACCGAACTGGAGCAGAACGTTAAAAATATTGAAGCAGAATTGGCTGATGAGAATGTTTATGCCAAAGCCGATAAATTAGCAGAAGCCAACAAACGTTATTTAGCGACAAAACAGGAGTTAGACAATAGCCAAAATAAATGGGAAAGTTTAGCTGCTGAGATTATGGAGCTGGAAGGATAGTTTTAGCCCCCTATTAAAGCATATTAAGGCCACAGAAATTCTGTGGCTTTTTTTGTTGCCACGGAAGCGCAGAAACACGGAAACAACATTTAAGACTATGTCATGCTGAGGCACGAAGCATCTGCAACCTAAGTATGCCAACGGATGTTACCATCTGGCTTTGTTTATGAAATTCATCATTTAGCGCCAGATAGTAATATCTGACACCACGGATAAGATTCCCGCCTGCGCGGGAATGACGATCGTGCTAATAGAGCCTCCGATGTTGAGCTTGACGAGGCACTGGAATCTTCCGTGTCCATCCGTGTTTCCGTGGCAACCATCTAATGTGCAGTCAGATGTTACCATCTGACTGATGGACAGATTAGCATTAAATAAATTGTTTATTCAGTTATCATTTAGTGTCAGATAAAAATATCTGACACCACGAATAAGCATAACAGTATATCCATTTTGCCACTTCCCAATAAAACTTTACTTTTAGCCATGCAGAAAATATTAATTCCGATTTTATTTTTCATTTCTACCCTGGCCTTCGCGCAAAACGACAAAACGTTTACCAACGGAAATAAAATTTATCTTCCAAATATTAAAACTGTACTTTGCTATAACAGCAATAAAGAGCAGAGCCTACCTGTAATTATGCTCAATTCTTCAGAAACGATAACTTTTTCGTTCGACGATTTACTTGCAGGCACCAAAAACTACTGGTATACCATTGAGCATTGTACCGCAGAATGGGAGACTTCGAAAATTTCGAGCATCGATTATCTAGGAAGTTTTAACGACGATCGCATCATCAATTATCGCTATTCTTCCAACACCACAAGAAAATATACCCATTACGAAATCAGTTTACCCAATACCCAAATACAGCCGAAAATTGGGGGTAATTATGTGTTAAAAGTTTATTTAGATGGCGATAAAAACCAACCTGTTATTTCGCAACGCTTCTACATCCTCGATAGTCAGGTTGCCGTAGCGGCAGAAGTAAACAATTCCATGCAGGTTGAAAACAGAAACTACAAGCAAAAAATCAATTTCACCATTAACCATGCTTTTCCCATCCCGAACCCCTACCAGGATATAAAAGCAGTAGTGATGCAAAACTTCAATGCCAATACGATCCAGGTTAACACGAAACCATCTTTTGTAAGACCAAACCAATTGGTTTATAACGATCTCAATACGAATGATTTTTGGGGAGACAACGAATTTAGAAAATTTGATACAAGGAGTTTGCGTTACAAGGCTGATAATGTTAAAGATATTTATCGCGATAATCAATCCGTAAACGTGATGCTTTTTCAGGATGCCCCCAGAACTGTTGGTGCATTTGCCAATCAGTACGATGAAAACGGAAACTTTTTTATCCGCAATACCGACGGACGTGACGATAAAACAGAAGCAGAATACATGAGTGTTTTATTTACATTAAATGCTCCGGCACCCAGCCCAAATGGCGATGCTTATGTTGTTGGCCGGTTTAATAATTACACCATGAGCAATGAAAATAAACTGTTATATGATGCCAACAGGAAACAGTTTTACGGTAATGTTATACTTAAACAGGGCCTATATGATTATGAGTTTGCCTGGTTTAATAAAGACACCAAGGTAATGGAAAGCAAACCTTTCGAAGGTGCATTCTTCCAGACCGAAAACAGCTATCAGATCTTTGTTTATTATCGCCGCCCCGGTGCGCGCTGGGATACATTGATTGGTTATACCAACCTGAGTAATAAAGTTACCGATAGGAGGTAACTCAGCTTGCAATGATGATGCATCAAAATGCAAAACAAACGATATAAGAAATATAAGCTTAAATGACCTTATATTCCTTATGTGCAAAAAAACCTTTCACCTATAATACTATTAACCTGAGTTCGATTAATAATGTGCTTTAATTTGGGTTATTTGGCGCCTTACATGAACGGTCGTCACCCTGAACTTGTTTCAGGGTCTTTATAGCAAGACGGTTTAACAGGAAAGATGCTGACCACGAAGTAGCTATTAGGCCTTTAAAACAATAAAAACTGCTAATAAAATAAATTCAGCATGACGAACGGCTAGCCAATTCGTCCTAATGAAGTACATTAATTTTTAAACATTAATCGAACTCAGGTTATTAGTCAAATAATTACAAGTGATATCGATTTAAAAGATCTTCGCCAATTAGATCCTGAAACAAGTTCAGGATGACGATAGCTTTAATTGTCAATTTGACTTTTAATGTTACATTTCTTACCTTTATTGTTACATAAGTTTTCTTTGTTTTAAATGTGGTTATTTACTTTAGCATTTCAGAAAGTAACCAGATAAACACCTAGAAAATAAGTGTGTCTAACCAAAAATTATGTTTAAAAAGTTAATTGCCGCAGCATTAATCTCCTATCCTTGTGCGCAGATTTCAGCACAAACTTCTAGTGACTCGTACACACAATCCATTAATGGAACAAAATTAAAATTCGACATGCAGGCTATACCAGCAGGCAAATTTAAGATGGGAAGTAAAACAGGGAAACCTGATGAACAACCCGTTCACGAGGTTAAACTCGATGCTTTCTGGATTGGAAAACATGAAGTAACCTGGGATATTTTCGAACCCTTTCTTTATCGCGATTACGAAAAACAAGCCAGCATAAGTGCTATTCCAGCCGAGGTGGATGCGGTAACCAGACCCACAAAACCTTATCTCGATATGACTTTTGGCATGGGTAAAGAGCATCAGCCAGCGGTAGCAATGACACAATATAATGCCATCCAGTTTTGCAAATGGCTTTATGTGCGTACAGGTATTTTCTACCGTTTACCAACAGAAGCCGAATGGGAATATGCCTGTAAAGCAGGTACAGAAACCAATTATTCTTTCGGCAATGATGCAACCAAATTAGGAGATTATGCCTGGTATAAAGACAATAGCGACAATAAAACTCATCAGGTAGGGCAAAAAAAACCAAATGCATGGGGATTATTTGATATGTACGGAAACGTTAGCGAATGGACTTACGACCAATATATCGCTGATTTCTATAGTCAAAGCAAGGATAAAACTGCAGAAAACCCTGTGGCAGTACCCGAAAAACTCTACCCAAATGTAGTTCGCGGTGGCTCTTATGATGAAATACCGAACAACCTGACATCAACAGTTAGGTTAGCGTCTGATCCATCATGGAAACAATTAGATCCACAGATTCCGAAAAGCAATTGGTGGTTCCCCGAAGCGCCATTTGTAGGCATGCGTTTAGTACGACCAGCTAAAACGCCATCAAAAGCCGAAATTGATGCTTATTATAATAAACAACCTATAAAAGACTTTTAACCGACACTATCTAACCAAAATAAAAACTAAACACATGAAAAAACCAATCAACCAACAAGATCGTCGCGATTTTTTAAAAGCGACAGCAATGCTCGCAGGTGGCGCAATGTTAAGCAGTATCCCATTGGCCGGCGCTTATGCTTCAGGATCAGATACGATTAAAATCGCCTTAATTGGCTGTGGCGACCGTGGAACAGGAGCCGCTTTCCAGGCCTTGAGCACTAAATTCAATATTAAGCTAGTGGCTATGGCCGATGCTTTTCAGGATCGCCTGGACAGCAGTTACCAATCGTTAAGTTCGAAATTTGGAGCAAAGATGGATGTTCCAAAAGAACGCCAGTTTGTAGGTTTCGATGCTTATTTAAAAGCCATCCCATTAGCAGATGTAGTGTTATTAACAACTCCTCCAGGCTTCCGCCCCATCCATTTCGAAGAAGCGGTTAAACAGAACAAACAAGTTTTCATGGAAAAACCTGTTGCTGTAGATGCACCGGGCATTAGAAAGGTATTGGCCGCAGCCGAAGAAGCCAAAAAGAAAAAATTAAATGTTGTAGTAGGTTTACAGCGCCGTTACCAGACCAACTATCGTGAGTCGATGAAACGCATTAACGATGGTGCCATTGGCGATATCATGTCGGGCCAGGTATACTGGAACAGTGGTGGCGTTTGGGTACGTCCGCGTAAAGCAAACCAAACCGAAATGGAATACCAAATGAGAAACTGGTATTATTTCAACTGGTTATGCGGCGATCATATCGTTGAGCAACATGTACATAATATCGATATTGCCAACTGGATAAAAAACGGACATCCAGTTTCGGTACAGGGAACAGGTAGCCGTGCCTGGAGAACAGGAAAAGATTACGGAGAGATTTACGATAACCACTCCATCGAATTAACATATGCAGATGGTGCGGTAATTAATAGCCAGTGCCGACATTTCGAGGGTATCAGTAATCGTGTGGATGAATCTTTTCAAGGTACCAAAGGCAAGATTTATCTTTCAGGCAGCAATCAGGCCATTATGAAAGATTACAGTGGCAAAGAGCTATATAACCACAATACCAAAGGAAACGCAAATCCTTACCAAACAGAACACGACGAACTGTTCGATGCGGTTTCTAAGGGAGAATATAAATTCAGTAATGTAGACTATGCTGCAACCAGCACATTCTCTGCAATTATCGGCCGTTATGCTACTTACTCTGGTCAAACCATTAAATGGGATGAGGCTTTAGCTTCGAACATCAGTTTAATGCCAGAGCGTTTTGCATGGGATGCGAACCCAAGGTTAATGCCTGATGAAAAAGGATTATACCCTATCGCCATGCCTGGACAAGCAAAGGTGATTTAAAACTAAACTGATGCGTTATAGGTTTTTGCTTTTCCTTTTACCACTGATTTTTGCTTTCTCCTTGAAAAAAGAAGTGAGGCAATACAAAATCAATGGTTATGCGCAGGGAACCGATTATGCTATAATGTACTATGCCACTGATAGTTTAGCCACTAAGGCAGGTATAGATAGTTTATTAAACGAAATTGATTTATCGATGTCGCTTTACAAAAAGGGATCATTGATAAATCAATTTAATGCTGCTAAAAAAGAAATCAAAACCGACCGTTTTATAAATGATGTGCTCAAAAGGAGTTTTGAGATCAATCGGGATACAAAAGGTGTTTTCGATATTACGGTTGCTCCATTGGTACAAGCCTGGGGTTTTGGGCCAAAAGAAGCTAAAAACGAGCCCGATCCAGCAGTCATTAAATCGATACTCGCCTGCGTAGGCATGAAAAACCTAAAATTAAAGAATGGTTTATTAAGCAAACTAAAGCCCTGTGTGCAGATCGATTTAAACGGAATTGCCCAGGGTTATAGTGTTGATTTAATTGCCGCTTATCTCGAAAAAAAAGGAATTAAACAGTATGTGGCCGAACTAGGGGGCGAAATTCGGATTTCAGGACCTAAACCCAATGGCGAAACCATGAAAATCGGTATTGAAGGCCCGGATAAGGATGGAACGCCTGTGATCAGGCATATCGCTGCGATAAATTCAGGAGCAATCACCACCTCTGGTAATTACCGTAAATTTCACCAGAGCGGAAAGAAAAAGATTTCACACCTGATCGATCCCAAAACAGGTTATCCGCTAGATAATGAAATGATCAGCGTAACAGTGTACGCTAATGATGCCATTACAGCCGATGGCTACGATAATGCCTTAATGGCCATGCACCTTAAAGATGCCATCGCCTTTGTAGAAAGCAGAAAAAACCTCGAAGCTTATTTTGTGTACCATCAAAAAGATGGCAAAGTGGCTGATACCTTAACTACAGGGTTCAAAAAATTAATTACACATTAATATCTATCCGTTTAAAACCAAACCGATGAAAAGAAGTGAATTTATAAGAAACAGCTTATTAACTGCTGGTGCAATAACTACAGGAGCCGGAATTACCAACACCTTTGCAGCTGAAAAGCAAAATACGTTAAGTGATAAGGTTTTTAACATGGATTATGCCCCACACCAGGGCATGTTCGAAAATCATGCGGGCAAGAGTTTTTTAGATCAGATCCAATTTATGTACGATAAAGGTTTCCGTTCTATCGAAGATAACGGCTACCTAAACCGTTCAGTAGAAGAACAGGAAAAAATTGGAAACCTCCTGGCGAAACTGGGTATGCGCATGGGCGTTTTTGTGGTAGATGGAGGCGATAACTGGAAAACCTCTTTAACCACTGGCAAAAAGGAATTTAAAGACAAATTTGTAGAAACCTGCAAAAAATCGGTTGAAGCCGCAAAACGTTGTAATGCAAAATGGCTTACCGTTGTACCTGGGTTTTATGAACGCAACCTGCCTTATGGCAATCAATTTGCTAACGTAATTGATGCCATGCGTGCCGGAGCAGAAATTTTCGAACCCCACGGTTTGATTATGGTTTTAGAAACCTTGAGCGATACCCCAGAGCTTTTCCTGCAAAAAACAAATGAAACCTATGCGGTTTGTAAAGCCGTTAAAAGTCCTTCGTGTAAAATCCTTTACGATATTTATCACATGCAACGTACAGAAGGCGACTTAATTAAAACCATCGACCGTTGCTGGGATGAAATTGCCTACATCCAGATTGGTGATAATCCGGGCCGAAAAGAACCTACAACCGGCGAAATCAATTATAAAAATCTATTTAAACACCTGCATAAAAAAGGTTATAAAGGTGTGATGGGCATGGAGCATGGCAATTCGAAAGGTGGAAAAGAAGGCGAATTGGCTGTTATTTCTGCTTACAGGGCTGAGGATAACTTTTTGTAGGTAATAAAAAATCGTCATTGCGAGAAGGCTTTTTCAGCCGACGACGCAATCTTACAACGATCGCTACCAGCGAGTGCATTAAGATTGCTTCGTGCCTCGCAATGACGATTTATTGAGCCCTACCCCCCTTTCAATACCCACACCGATACACTTCCCGCATTGCAATGAAACTCCGCCCAACCATTTTCATCAATGGTTACTTCTTGTTGTCTGTAACCTAAAGCATCAACAAAGGTTTTTCCGGCAAAGTGTTTACCGATTTCCATTTCTTTATACCCTTCTTCTCCCGTGCTTAACAATACTGCCAAGCCACTATTTTCATGTTCCTCATCACCAGCACGGGTCCATCCTACGCAAATGCCGTGGTCAAAATAATCGCGTTGCTCACCGTAGGCTAAGGCCGTACGAATTTTACTCATGGTTTCTACTGCAGGAATTGCGACCAGCTCCACATGTACCTCATCACCTTCTTTGTCTTTATCATCATAAATCCCTCCATACAGATCAGGAAAGAACAAACACGGAATACCCTGTACACGCAACAGAATGATAGCATAAGCCAAAGGTCTGAACCAAAAATCGACGTAAGATTCCAGTGCCTGCAAAGGTTGCGAATCATGATTATCAACAAATGTTACGGCCAGATCTGGCTTTACCTGAACCAGGGTTCCATCAAAAATCGTCCGCATATCAAATTCCTCGTCCTTACTCGCCAGGAAAAAATTATGGTGCAAAAGCGAATCAAATATTTGGGTCCGCCCACCTGTAATCTCAATATATTTTAATTGTCCTTCCCTATCCACCACATTCCAATCTTCGGCCACAATAAAAAATTCGCGGTTAAATTTTTGGTTCAGGTGATCGATCCACTCTACAATAAAATCCGGATTGATATGTTTAACTGCATCTAACCGAAAACCATCTACTTTGGTGGTTTCCACTATCCATTCGCCCCAGTACTTTAACTCTTCAACTACAGCCCTGTTGCGGTAATCGATATCGTTAAACATCAGATAATCATAATTGCCCAATTCGGTAGAAGGGACCTCTTCAAAACCTTCTCCTAAATAATTCTGGATCGAATAAATAGCCGTTTTTTGGAGGTCTTCGGCCCAGTCTACCCCACTAAAACACTCATGATTCCATATAAATTCAGAATATTTGCCCTGTCGGCCAGGAAAAGTAAACTTCGTCCAGGCCTCTATTTCGAAAACATCGCTGGTAAATTCGTTTCTATCTTCCGGATTTACAGTTCTAACGGCTATTTTTTCGAGTTCGTCGCCCCCGGCTTTGTGGTTAAAAACCGCATCGGCCAAAGCGCCAATTCCATTATGGTGCAGGGCTTCAATAGCTTTGATATATTCATCTTTGGAGCCATGTTTGGTATTCACACTTCCTTTCTGATCGAACTCGCCCAAATCGAACAGATCGTAAACCGCATACCCAACATCGTAAGCCGCATTGTTTGATTTATAGGCTGGAGGCAACCAAACAGCGGTTATGCCAATTTCTTTTAAATGACTCGCTTCGGCAGCTACTTTAGTCCACAAATTTTGTTCTTCGTTATAATACCAATGGAAAAATTGGATCAGGGTCTGGTTTTGCATTAAATTCGATTTTTTGTATGGATAACATGATTTTTTACGAATTGTTTTTTGGTTTTACAGGAACACCCCTACACAAGCTTTTCCCGCTGATTTCGCTGATGCCCGCAGAAAAACAACTTAAATCTACGAAAATCCATTTGATCTGCAGGAACCACCTTGCCTATGTCTTCCCGCTAATTGCGCAGATCACCGCAGAAAAACAAAATAATAAATCTGCGAAAATCTCTTGAATCTGCGGGAACAATTTTATGCGTGCTTTTCCTGCTAATTACGCATATCATCGTAGAAACAACTTCCAAATCCGCCAGAATCTAAGGAACCGCTTTTAAAACATAACGCCTATTCAAAAATTAATTAGCCGCCGAAACACAGAAATCACAGAGGAGATTAAAGTTTTTCCGTGTTTTTCGTGCTTCCGTGGCAAACATAATGCTCAGGTATGCGCAAAAAAGAGGATCTTTCCCGCTGATTTCGCAGAAAAACAAAATAATAAATCTGCGAAAATCCATTTGATCTGCGGGAACAACCTTGCCTATGTTTCCTGCTAATTACGCAGATCACCGCAGAAACAACTTCCAAATCCGCCAGAATCTATTTGCAATACCATTTTACCCACATTTTACTTACTTTTGCCATCAAATGAGTCTAAAAAAGAAATTTGCCAGAGAAAGTTTTACCATCATGAACGAATTGGTATTACCAAACGATACCAACACCTTAAACAACCTAATGGGTGGGCGTTTGCTCCATTGGATGGATATTGCAGCGGCAATTTCGGCTCAAAAACACTGTAACCGTATTGTGGTAACTGCTTCGGTTGATAACGTTTCTTTTAAGCAACCCATTAAATTAGGTGATGTAATTACCATTGAGGCCAAAGTGACGAGAGCTTTTAATACTTCAGTAGAAGTTCGATTAGATGTTTGGGCAGAGAATATTCCAAGTGGTGCACGCCAAAAAAGTAATGAGGCTTATTATACCTTTGTTGCGGTAGATCAGAGTGCCCGTACCATCCCTGTGCCAGAACTAATACCAGAAACACCCGAAGAAATTGACTTATTTGACGGGGCTTTACGCCGCAGGCAATTGCGTTTGGTTTTAGGTGGAAAAATGAACCCTGATGATGCCAGCGAGCTAAAGGCTCTTTTCTTTAAAGCATAATTTTTACATTAAATTTCTTTTTGCTTAGCATGATTGTTTTATTTTAGCGGTTTACCCTACGCTGAAAAATATGACAACTTATACCATCCTTATTATTTTAAGCGGATTAGTTATTTTCTCTTATCTGTTTGATTTAGTGGCAAGTAAAACCAAAGTACCATCGGTTTTATTGCTGCTCCTTCTAGGTATTGGTTTACGTTTGCTGGTCGATAACCTTAAGATACAAACCTTCAATTTCCTCTCCATTCTACCAACATTGGGTACCGTAGGCTTAATTTTAATTGTTTTTGAGGGTTCTCTCGAGCTTAAATACGACCGGCATAAAAACAAGGTTATACGCAGTGCTTTTTTCTCTGCCCTAAGCATTTTAATGGGAACTATTGTGGTAATAACCAGTATTATCTACCAGATTACTCACCACGATTTATATACCTGTATTGCAAATGCCATTCCCTTTAGCGTAATCAGCTCAGCTATTGCCATCCCTTCCGCAGCGGCATTAAACAATACCGATAAAGAATTTGTAATTTATGAATCTTCTTTCTCTGATATTTTAGGCATTATCATCTTCAATTTTGCCATTACCAACCATTCGATCAATACGTCTGCTTTTATTGGCTTAGGTTTAAGTACCTTCCTCATCCTTTTACTATCGGCCATTGCCTGTGTGGTGTTATTGTATGTAATGGGCCGATTGGTACACCACATTAAATTCTTCTTAATTATAGCCATACTGATACTGGTTTATGCCATTGGTCAGTCTTACCACTTATCCTCTCTGGTGTTGATTTTGAGCACAGGCCTGTTTCTGAATAATGCCGATACGATTGAGAATGCCTGGTTTAGAAGTGTCTTTTTATACAAAAATTTAACAGCCGATTTATCCCAGCTCTATCAGTTATCGGCCGAAAGTGCTTTTATTCTGCGTACTTTTTTCTTCGTTATTTTTGGCTTTACCATGAATATTGGCGACCTGAACAACAAAATTGTACTGGCCAACGGCTTTTTCATTTTAATATCGATTTACATTATCAGAGTGGTATTTCTCAAAATATTCAAAAAAGAAAACCTGAGTCCGATTTTATACATTGCACCCCGCGGCTTAATTAGCATTTTGCTTTATTTCAACCTGCCAGCTTCCTTAAAAATACCTGAGGTGGGTACGCCATTCCTGTTCCTGGTTGTACTGGGATCGAGTATTGTAATGACGTTGGGGATAACCTTAAGCAAGAGAAATAGTGCGGTTCATTAGTTCATTGGTTCATTGGTTCATTGGGTTGATCGTATAGATTCTAATAGAATGATCGTCATCTCGACTGTAGCGCAGTCCCGACATTAAGTCGGGAGAGAGATCTATCTAGACAGATATATCTTCATTTGTTTAAACCGGTTAATCCACTCCAAACGCCCAACGCCACACGCCAAACACCTAAGGTTTAAATGAAGATGAAATGCTTTTTAGCTGGTTCAGCTCGGCCAGCACATTGGGATTGGCCTGATAATAAATGGAATAATAACTGAGTTCGTTTAACTTATTTCTATCTATTTTATTAAAGTTAAAACGTGCTAAATTCGGATTAATGGCATGGATAGGCAGTGCAACAGCATTTGCCATTGCGGTAAAAACCACAGAGAATACAGTTGCCGCTGCGTCTTCCTTAAAAGTAGGTTCTTCCTTGCCCCATTTATCAACCATTTTACCAGCTGTATTCATTTTATATTCTTCTGCCCGATCTTCACCAATTTTAATAAAACTCATTCCTTCATAGCCCTTTTTAATCGTTCTGATCTGCACGGTTTTAATTTCATTAATCGGAACCTTAATAAATTCGCCATCATGATTTAGGATCGCATCTACTGAATCTACTTTGTATAAAATCCCTTTGTATTTTCCATTTTGGGTTTTTAGAATGGCAATGTAAGGTTTTATGCTTTGAGCATTCACTAAAGTAATGGAGAGGAAAAAGAGGAGCGTAAAATAGATGGTTTTCATGTTGAGGTATTAAGAGACAGTTAAATTTAATATAATATTTTAAATATTTAACATTTCTGTCACGGTGAGGGCTTAAAAATCAATACAAATGACAGATGATTTTTAGTGTAGTGATTTTTGAGCGGAATCGTCATTGCGAGAATGCTTTTTCAGCCGACGAAGCAATCTTACAACTATCGCTAGTAGCGACCGCATTAAGATTGCTTCGTCGTTCCTCCTCGCAATGACGATTCTTTTTATTGTAATCTGTTAATGGTCACAGAGTCGAAGTGCTAGAACAAATAGCTCCCGGTCTCTCGGATGAATCGGGGAAGAATTATACAGACGCTAAGGTTGATTTTAAACAATTAATTAACCCTACCATAGACAGAATCCATTAGCAGGTCGTCATTCCCGCGCATGCGGGAATCTTAAAGCGCTTGCATTACGATTATTCATAAGTTTTCCTTTTTTCAGAGGCATTCATGAGCACTCCGTGGTTCCCAATCGAGTTGGGAATGACGATCTCACGCAGCCTACTATTTTGCCAAAAAGATTTGTCTTTTATATTGATTTTATGAAACAATTACTCCTCAGGATGACAATTTCTCGCTTGAACCGACTTCATTGATTAATGATTAAAAGGTTAATTGTTTAAATCGGTTAACTGAATTCGAACTCGTAATCGACTAAAGACTGCAGACTCAAGACTTCGGACTAAGCCCCCATTTCCAAAATCTTATCAAATTCTTCTGCTTTTAATGGCATGACAGATAAACGACCCTGGCGCACCAATGAAATATCAACCAAACTCGGCTCAGCTTTGATCTGCTCTAAAGAAACCGGATTTTTCAGGCTTTCTACAGGCGATAAGTCAACCACTACCCAGTTGGCATCATCAGTAGTTGGATCCTGGTAAAACTCCCTTACTACTTTTGCAATACCCACTACATTTTTACCTTCGTTACTATGATAAAAAAGCACCAAATCTCCTTCTTGCATGGCTTTTAGGTTATTTCTGGCCTGATAATTACGCACACCATCCCAAAAGGTACGGCCATCCTGATTAAATTTTTCCCAACTGTATTTAAAAGGCTCTGATTTTACTAACCAATGATTCATTCTGCTTTTTATTTATTTCAATTATTTACCCTCAAAACTAACAAAATGGAATGGATTAGGAAATATAATGAAGAGATAAGTGATAACGTAAATAAGATGATATACTTACTTATGTGTAATTATGGTTTCCCGTATTGAGGATTAAGATTAAACTAATAATTTAGATAAACTAAATAAATTTTAAACTCTTCATCTTCTCTTTACAATAGATCATCTGAGTGTTAGCGCTTATAAACGTTTAACAAATACCAAAGTGTACAAATAATGAAGGTTTTTATGATTTTTTAGTACCGTATATTCGGGAGTTAGCCGTCATTATACAAACAACACCCTGCATTAAGAATGAACATAAAAACAATAGAGATAACGAACATTAAAGGCATTGGACACAAGCTGTTTACCCTTGACTTAGTTCCTGACAGACCGAACATATTAGTTGCTCCGAACGGGTTTGGAAAAAGCTCCTTCGCTATCGGATTTGATTCTTTAAGAAGCAACAAAATTGAATTAGACGACAAAAACTATTATCTAAAAGATGCTAACAATAGACCTATATTAACTCTCACTTTGACAACAGGGCAAACGCTTGTTGCAGACGATACTCAAAATACAATTTCGAATTACTTTGATGTGTTTGTTATAAATAATCAGACTGAGCCAAAATCTGTGGTACAGAAAATTCCCGGACGTTCAGCATTTGCAAAAACTTCTCTTGATATAATGCCAACTACGTTAATCCAAACTATACCTCCAAAAATTTCTTTTGATTATAATTCTTCTACCATGAAATCAACATTCGGTGCAAATGGTAGCAAATTGTTGAATAACATTTCAAACCTATTTAACTATGGACATCTCTTCTTCAGAATTGAAAGTGAAATTGACTTTACTCGCTTCAGCTTAAAACCATATCGACAAACTTTCGATTCTGCTTTTCCTGCTATCAATAGACAAAATGGAACAGGTAATTCTATTAAAGGATGGATTCAATCGAATATTTTACCATCATTTCAAGCTTTGGACGAGTTTAGAAAGTTAGTAGACATAATTACTTCATTTGGTTTCGTTGAGGTTAAGGATGAAGTGAACGCATATCTTACAGCATGGCAAATACTTTCGGTTAAAGATAGAATGGGGGGCAACTTCAAAAAAGCTTCTAAATATCTATATTATCTTGATGAAAAAGATGATTTTACTAAAACAATTGAATCCTTCAACCCAGTAAAGGATAGATTCGACATTAAACCAAAAGTTGAAGGAAACAGCCTTGTTGTAAGATGGCCAAAGGCACATGAAATATCGAATGGCCAAAGAGATATTTTAACTTTCATTGCCCTGCTTTTAAAATCAAGAAGGAATTTCAAGAAAAACGATTGCATACTTATAATAGATGAAATATTTGATTATATGGATGATGCAAATCTTATAACATTTCAATATTATGTTTCAACATTCATAGATGAAATGAAAAGACAGAAGCGTAGGATATTCCCCATTTTATTAACGCATCTTGACCCATTATTCTTCAACCATTTCTGTTTTAATGACACAAAAATTAAGGTAGGTTATTTGAAAGAGCCAAATGTAAAATCTAATCAAAACATATTAAAAATTATCTATAAGCGTGACGACTCAAGTATCAAAGTCCAAGTAGATGCATACTACTTTCACTATCATCCGGCAATCAATACGATTAATTTGGAACATGAGTTCAATGCACTTAAACTTAATGTAGATTGGGCTAAACCTGAAAAATTCTTTCAAAAAGTATTCAGAGAGGTACGAAGATACTTGTTTCAGAAGGATGTATTTGACCCATTAGCTATATGTTTTGGAGTTAGAGTTCAAATAGAAAAACTTGTTTATGATTTAATTCCAGACCCTGCAAATAAGACTAAGTTCATAAATACAAATGGGACCAAGAATAAGCTGCGTTTTGCCCAAAATATTGGGATACATATTCCCGAGACATATTTCTTATTAGGAATAATATACAATACATCTTTACATTTAACCGAGGGACATGACATTTCAAAACCGCTCGGACTAAAACTAGAGAACGGTACGATTAAACAAATGATAAAAAATTTATTTACATAAAACAAAAGGACTAGCGCCGTATTAGCAATAATAGAGTTGAAGATTGTAAATTCAACATTTGTAATTCCCCATACTAGCACAAATCTTATTGTCTAGGTTAACAAGCTGGATGACTTGTGCTTTTGATGAAGTAATTAATCGATAGTATTTTTTAGACACAAGTCAGGCCAATGTTTAAGGCAATGGGCACGAAGACTTGCTCTAGAAAGGGTATATTTAGCCGTCATCAAAAAAAGATTTCCACTTATATGATAGAAAAGAATGAGCACAACCAACATTAGAAGTTTATTTACCACGAGTTTAAATTTACTAATACTGAATTTAGGCACAAATGTTGGCACCATAATATCTATTCTATCACTATTTGGAATGGGGTTTACGGCGGGGATTTATTATAATGACTATAAAAAAAATATTGAAATATTAGACTTGAAGAAAAGTTCTTTTACAGAGTTAAAAGATTTAAGAGATAAAAGCCAGCTATTAATATTGGAAAAAAAAGAATTGGAAACAGACAAAAATCTGTTAGTGATTGAAGTTAAAGAATTACATATCAAACTTGAAAAAAATGAAAGAGAATCAAAAAAATAAATCTGTTTTTGACAATCTTTCTTTCATTAGGGAAGGTTTGATTGAGCTTAAGCAAGAAACAGCAGAAGACACAAATAAAAAAATTGATTCTTATGTAGATAAAATCGATTCCTTAACAACTTTTTTTAAGGGTTTCAACAAGTTATTTTTAATTTTAACTTCGTTTATAATCCTCTTGCTAATAATTCTAATCATTTCTCAGTTCTATGCCCCTAAAGTCATCAAGTTCAATAACGAAATCAACGACCTAAAAAATGATTCTTTAGTCAGGAAAATTTTGGAGATTAAGGAAATCAAAAAGAACGACTCAGTTACTACTACCACTTACAATTACTTAGTTAGAGACGAACAAGTTGTTACTTACAATATGCTTTCCAAAGAGAACGATAGCTTAAACCAACAATTAGAGACAAAGAACAAAGCTATTAATAACATTGAAAATAAGGTTAGCAATCTACAAACTAAGTTAAATCTAGTAACAAAATATTATAACATTAAATTCAAGGAAAGTAAAAGACAGATAAGCTTCGAATCTAAGCAACTTGATTCTGCTATGATATTATTAGACTATTATCGTGATAAGATGAAATATGATCCAGCTACTGATAAGTGGAATATTAAGCATTAACATTGACCATTTGCAAATCTCTCAAAATATCCAATTTCTAAAATTTGGCAATATACTTTGATTAATTATAATCAATTATGCTATAAAATATTTATCTTATGTTTTATAAGTAGGCGGATAATCAAATAAACACGAATGGCTACAATAAAAAGAGAATCGTATGAGTGGGCATTAATTCACCTAATAAAATTTTATGATAGCGACTTTTACCCAACTTTGTTTGAATTTAAAGCCATTAAACATGATTGGGACAGTGTATTAAAGTATCTGTTGACGATTGATGTAGATAAATATGCACCGAAAACACCATTTATATCTGCATCGCCAAAACCAAATGGAGCATATAGAGTGGTACATCAATTAGACCCAATTGACAGTTTAATTTATACTGCTTTGGCATTTGAAAATGCTTCTAAAATAGAGGAAGTTAGAATTCCTAAAGAACGTTACATTGCTTGCTCTTACAGGCTAAATCCTGATAACGACGGCTCTTTTTTTGATAAAGATAATAAAGGGTTTGAACATTTTCTTTCAAAGGCTGAAGAACTAGCTAACAAATTTGAAGATGGCTTTGTACTTATGACAGACCTTGTAGACTTCTATAACCAAATATATCTTCATAGAGTAAGTAATATTCTAGAAGAGTCCGGATCGACAAACAATAGTGATTTTGAGAGATTTTTATTAGGGCTTAACAATAATATTTCTAAAGGTATTCCTGTTGGACCAGTTCCAAGCATCATTGTTTCAGAAGCAATATTATCCGATATTGACAATAAAATCATTAGGCATACAGAGAATTTTACTAGATATGTTGATGACATAAATATCTTTTTTTCTAACAAAATTGAAGCTCAAAAACTTCTTCATGATTTGACTATTTATCTGCATTCAAACCATAGGTTAGTTCTTTCTTCAGACAAAACAAGAATTATAACTACAAAGGATTTTCTTGCAAATCATTTGAAAAATGAAGAAAGAATTGAAAAGCAAAAACTTCACAGCAAAATCAATGAAATAGAAATAGTTGAATACCCTTTCCCAGAAAAACAGACAGAGTTTGAAGAACTCGGTAGCGAAGAGAAATTTAAATTGAGAGCAGAAGCTTACAGCGAACTTTTTGTCCAATCGACTTCATTTGAAAAAGTCGATCTAGGATTAATGAGACATATTCTTAGGCAAGCGGGTCGATATAAGGTTAGAGGGATTATACCAATGATTTTTGAGCACTTTGACAATTTGCTTCCAGTCATAAGAGAAATTGTAATATATTTCTCTCGTGTGCTCAATGACAAAACTGCTAAAAGATATGAAGTCGAATTCGCAAAGCTTCTTGATAAATCGTATTTAAATGATACCTTTTTAAACATTTGGATCTTCACCCTATTCCAAAACCTTTCATTCAACAAGACTGATATTAAAATAGATTATTCAAAAATAATAAGAGTGAGAGAACAAGCTTTGATTGCGAGAAGATCAAATGATAAAACTTGGGTAAAAGAAATCAAAGACAATATTGATGCATTAGGCCCTTGGGATAAAAGAGCGGTTATTCATGCTGCAATTGTGTTATCTCGTGACGAATGTTCACATTGGCTAGGTTTAATTGCTTCTAAGGGCGAAATCATGGAGAAAGCTATCTGTTCAAAAACAATTACGGACAAAAAAGGAGAATAGTCCCCCCTAATCAGTCCATGCAAACCAGAGCAGCTAATTGCATTTATCATATTCTTAACTGCAAACTAAAAGCTGTTAACTGCAAACTAAAAGTAACCTACTTGTCCTCTCCTAAAAAAGCTTGACACATTTTGGCTTAAAAAAACTCAAAATGAATCAAGAGAAAAAAAGCAATGGATTTAGTATTTTAGTTTCCGATTCTTTCGACCGTACGGATGACCACAATGCTTATGAAGTTTCCTTCAGGCGATGGCTGGTATCTCAGTTGGAAGCAAGGGAAATGACAGTTAGCGAAGCGATCAGGAAGTTTAACATCAGTCCCTCAAGTGGACCAGAACTGATAAGAACCTGGCGCAAGAGGTATTCGGACGATATTATTTCAGAACCCATAGAAATGACCCAACAGGAAAGACAGGATCTGATTGCATTACAGAAGCAGATAAAAGCGATGGAAAAGCAGCTTGAGGATGCCAGGATGCACAATATTGCCCTCAATACACTAATAGATGTAGCTGAGGAAAAACTCAAGATCAACATCAGAAAAAAGCCTGGTGCCAAACAGTAACACTATTGATGCAGCTTTACGGTAGCTTTAGCCTAAGCTACTACTGCAGACTGTTTGGCAAGAGCCGTCAGGCCTGGTATGAACAAAAAACACAGCCAGCAATGCATATGCGCGATGCACTGGTCGTCAGATTGGTTACAGAGATTAGGGAACAGCTTCCATACTGCGGGGTCGATAAACTCTACCACATGCTGAAGGAAGATTTTACAGCCCATGGAATAAAACTGGGAAGGGATGGCCTTTATAGGCTTATGGGCAGTTATGGGATGCTCATCAGGCACCGTAGGAGAAAGCCCTACTGCACCATGTCCAATCATCATTACATGAAATACCCAAACCTGATCCGTGAAAAGGTGATCAATAACCCAGGGGTATTATGGGTAAGCGATATCACCTATATCCGGCAGGCTTCCGGTTTCAGCTACCTAAGCATTGTTACCGATGCCTATAGCCGAAAGATCGTAGGTCACAAACTTCACCCGACCCTGCATAGTGAAGGAGCTGTTGATGCACTGTTGATGGCAGCCAAGGACCTGAAAAGAACTTCAGGGCTTATCCATCACAGCGACAGAGGCATACAGTACTGCTGCAATGAATATGTTCGGGTAATAGACTATTTACATATACAGCTATCAATGACCGAAAAGGGGGATCCATATGAAAATGCCATTGCAGAAAGGATTAACGGGATACTGAAGTATGAACATGGGCTTAAAGAAACCTTTCCCTCTTTTGAAAAGGCAAAAGCAGCCGTAGATGATGCCGTAACCAAATATAACAGCATCAGGATACATGATAGCTGTGGCAGGCTCACCCCTATAATGGCGCACGAAAGAAATGGAACACTTAAGAAATACTGGAGGAAAAAGAATTACAAAACCAGTAATAAGGAAAGCAAACCCGTTGTTGTTCCGTAATTGGGATAAGAGGAAAAGAAATCCAAGGAATAAGGAAAACGGCAGGATATAAACCAGGAATAACCCCAAACAAAATAACCCTTAGAACTAATAAAAATTAAAAGTTATATTGTATTAGTAAATCAAGTAAATTGGTGTAAAAAGCCTTAGTAATTAATCACCAAAACTGTCAAGCTTTTTTAGGAAGGGTCAACTTCTCTAATAAAGTTGTTAACTGCGCTGGTAAAACCATCAACTGCAAACATAAACCTACCAACTGCAAGTATAATGTTGTTAACTGCGCTGATAGAACTATTAACTGCAAACATAAACCTGCCAACTGCAATTATAAAGTTTTTAACTGCGCTGATAGAACTACCAACTGCAAGTATAATGTTGTTAACTGCGTTGATAGAACTGTTAACTGCAAGTATAAACCTACCAACGGCAAGTCCTAAACCTCGAACTGCAAGTATGAAACTTCCTTGATTTATGCACCATTTGAGCAACAATATTTTGTAGATTAATTTATTGTATTTATCTTGCCTATGCTAAATGATAATTAACATATTTTACTAATCTTAACAAGGGAAGCAATTAAGTAAGCAATTCAATTTTTAACAATATTCCTGAGACGAGCGGTAGTCCCGCATCTATATTTTCTCTGTAAAGAGTTAATTGTCGTTTAGCAGCGTCTCAGGATCTTTTTATCAATGTTATGCTAAACGACAATTGTAAAAACCCAAACACACAGCTCCCAGATCAGGTAGCAGCTGTAACAGAATTCCGGAAACTGATTGAAACCTATTTCGATATGATTGGTTTATCGGATGTGAATCAATTCCTTACTGAAATGCTTAGCGCAGCTATCGGGCCTGATCCGCGCTCTGGCAAACACAAACCCATTACTATTGCCAACGCCCTTTATGATGTAAACAATATCATCAACCTGCTTACCAAAACAAAACTTTTGGCCAATGAAGAAACCTTTCAGCATTATGCCATAAACCTGGGTTATAACCTACAAGCTGTTGGCCAATTTGATGTGGAGCATCTCTCTGAACTATTATATGTTGGATTAAATGCCTACATCTTTCAAGAAGATGATTTTGAAGGCGCAACCTTAAAATTTTCTGCCGAAATTACTGCTGCATATAAAATGATTTATGATTGGTTGTCAGACTGCGATGCCTGGTGTAATGCTGTTGAGTGTTATGGATATAATGAAACTATCGGTTTAGCAGCTACACTATAACCGTTCAAATTTTAATTCGCCATTTAACTTATACAGCTATGAGGGAAAACTCCCCTCCTAATTTAGGAGGGGTGCCCAAAGGGCGGGGTGGTTAATCCATTACTAGCGCAAGTCTTAGGTTCTACGCTAGCGAGCTGGATGACTTGTGCTTAGTAGAGATTTAATTGATGGTTTAAAGCACAAGTCAGGCCCATACTTTGCCCAGGGGCGCTAAGACTTGCGCTAGATCTGGTGCTAGATATTTTAATAATTCATTTTTAAATCAAACAAAACCCTATTCGCCACGCGTTAACACCTCATCTATCATTCCAAATTCCTTTGCTTCGATGGCGGTCATCCAATAATCGCGACTGGCAATTTCATTTATCCGCTCATAACTTTGTCTACTATGTTTCGCCAAAATATGGTACAGATCCGACTGGACTTTTAACACCTCTCTGATCCTGATATCCATATCAATGGCGGTTCCTTCTGCCCCACCCGAGGTTTGATGAATCATGACCCTCGAGTGCTGAAGGGCCGAACGTTTACCGGCAGCTCCCGCACACAACAATACCGAACCCATAGAAAGTGCAATGCCCGTACAAATGGTGGCTACATCAGGCGCGATATACTGCATGGTGTCATAAATGCCGAAGCCTGCATACACCGATCCACCAGGCGAATTGATATACAATTGGATGTCGCTTTTGGTATCAACCGACTGCAAAAAAAGCAATTGTGCCTGTATCACATTTGCATTCCGCTCGTCAACGGCTTCCCCTAAAAAAATAATCCTGTCCATCATCAACCGCGAGAAAACATCCATTTGTGCCACATTCAGCTGGCGTTCTTCCGTAATATAGGGCGTCATGGCAAGAGGCATAGTATGAGCAGCTGTTCTGCCCATATACTGATCTACATAGAGGCCGTTTAAGCCTTGGTGTTTTACCGCATAAAGGTGGAATTCTTTGTTGATATCCATCATATTGATTTTAAATTTTAGGCATAGCAATGCCTGTGCCCGATAATAGGGCATGATTGATAAATTAAATTGATTGTTTATTTGCTGAACAAACGCATTACCTTTTGCCTGAAGCTTTGGTGCGCATCGGTATTAAACAACGTTTCGTGTATGTTTTCGATTTCATTTTTAAGCTGCTTCCGGCCGTAATCGCGCACCGTTTGATAGGTTTTGTTTTGCCAGTAAACCTGCTGCTTGAGTTCAGGCTGTAGGATCATTTTGGCTTCGAACAGGAAACTTTCTCCATCCTTACCGTCCGACAGCAGATAGTGCTCTATTAAACGGAGCTCATTCAACGATGTCTTCATATTTTAAGGATTTTGCTTTAACCGTTTCTTTTACTTTTTCGAGGCATTTAAATTTCTGAGCGGTTGCAGAACGTGCACCCGAAAAGCCAAACCGCTGTGCCAGTGTTTCCATATCCAGTTTTTCGTAATAGAAAGCACTGAGCAATTGCATACATTTCTGTCCGGCCTGCTCCAGTAAATGCATCAGTTTCCCCGAAGAAACTTCCTCATATCCGGTATCTGCCAAAACGATCTCTTCATTAAGAATGAGGCCAAGCTGATCAAAAGAAACATTCTTGTCGTTTTCTTTATAACGTTTGATCCATAAATATTTGGCAATCCCAAATAAATAGGCTTTCTCCTGATAGTTCAGCCTCAGCCCCGAAACCTGTACTTTCTCATAATATACCACCAGCGCATCCTGAAAAATATCTTTCGCTTCCTCAAATGATCCGCCCATCTTGCTTACGTGCCTTGCCACCAAAGGAAAAGCTTCTTTGTAGAGTTTCATAAAAAGTGCTTCGCGTTGGCTGGGCTGCTCTTTAGTGGATGTTGCTGTCATGATTACTATGCTTTTAATAGTATGTGGCTGTTTTTGATCAGATATCACCTAAAATTAACAATTATTTTTTTCTGTCCTTAAGCCTATCATGAAAACACATATTGTAAAAATTGTTTAGGCGTTATGCTAGCTTGCTTTGAAATAACACACAGCCCTTACCGAAGCACGCCAGTCAATCCCAAGAGCCGGGGAAATCAAAAAAACAGGTGCAGTTCAGGTAAATTGGCACTAACAAACCTGAAACGCAGTGGTTTTGTGTTCATAACGATGATTTAATTTTAAAAAATATTGAACACAAACCCCGAAGGGCTCAATCAGCCCATAGAAAACACAAACAAGAACTGATTAAACGAAGTGCCGCTGTTTTTTTGATGCGCATAGGATTGTGCAAAAGGCTCATTGCTGGATTGACGAAGCGCTTTGGGTACTTTGGCGCTCCAAAATGCGCCAGCATTCTTGAGCACAAATAAAAACAACTTGATCTGCGAAAAACTACCATGCCCCGCGGCATAGAGCGGAAGAAGAATCCACCCTGTACCACATTAATCAATTCCCATCTTAACCCTTCAACTTACCCGGTGTTAAGCTAAATTTCTTTCTGAAAGCATTGCTGAAGTGCTGTACCGATGAATAACCAAGCATAAATGCCACCGATTTTATGGGTAGACCTTCGAGCAGCAACTCTTTTGCATGGTTAAGCCTGTAATCACTCAAATAACCGAATATGCTGTTATCAAACAGGCCTTTAAAGCCTTGTTTAAGTTTAAATTCGTTAACGCCGCATATTTTAGCCAGTTCGGCAACCGATGGTGGCTGGTGGATATTGGCAATAAGGTAATCCCTTGCATGATAAAGACAATCCCTATCGTAGGCAGAGTGTAATGCGGCAGGCTGTTTTTGGTTAATGGCACGTTCAAAAGCTTCGGCCTGGAGTACAAGCAGCTCAATGCATTTCGATTCGATAAACATACGTTTCAGGCCTTCGGGGTAATCACAATCGAGAATATCGCGGATGCAGTGCTGCATGGCCCATGAAATGGGAAGGTTTTGCTCCGCCAGCTGCGTATAACGACCGGTATCGGCATAATCTGCCAAAACCTGCAATGCTTTGGTGGAATGTTCTGCCAGTTGCAAAAACTTTTCTTTGGCAAAATGTACCTCAAAAAAGCGGTAGCTATGGCCGGTATCATATTCGCCTGTACCATCAAGCTCAGGCATGTAAATAATATTCTGCTGGTTGGAATTAAAGATGTACTGCTGCTTATTTACCCGGTTAAAGATAGTGCCATTACCGGAGAGCGTAAAACGCAGTTTAACCATATCGGGCACATCGTAAGTGGGCCTGAAATACATCTGTTGCTGTTTAAACATGATATCGCCATATACGATATAAATGCCAGGGATATTGATCTGTACCAATTCGGCATCGCTAAAAGAAAAACTGTACTTCTCCTTTCTTTCTGTTACCAATCCATCCCGAACAGGAAGATCATCAAAGCTGCCCCCTACCTTTTTCCAGGCGCCGTAATCCTTACCAACATTGATTCCCATAAAGGCAATTATCACAAAAAAAGCCGAGCTAAAGTAATGGGGTTATCCACAATTCGGTTTTCTGTAAAAGAAAATCCTTTATATGTAAAAGCGTAAGCCTGCTATTTTTCAATTTTGCCCGAATTGCGAAATGCACCGCAAGAGACTAATAACGATACCATGGAGGAGCAAAAAGACCTAAACACATTAACGCAAGATCAAAAAATTGACGTTCTCCCACCCAAAAACACCCTAATTTTTAAACTCTTACAAGATTTACCGCTAAAAACGGATGAAAAAGTATTGGAAATCAGCCCAGCCGGCACCGAACACCTCCCTTATTTATTTCAAAAAGCAAAAAACATCAGTTATTCTGGCACCTACCCTAATGAACCTGCAATAAAAGAAGCCTTTTTTACTTACAAGGCTGATAACGATGCTGTAGAATTGATTAAAACAACGGATAACAAACTCGATTTTCAGGATAATTTCTTCGATTATTGTTTTACCGCGAATACCATTTATTTTTGGCCGGATCCGCTAAAATACTTAGCTGAAAGCTACCGTGTGTTAAAACCAGGGGGGAAAATGAACCTTGCCCTTGTTGAAAAAAACTTTGGTGGCGACCTGCCCTGGACACAGCTCGATTTTACGTTTTATGAGATTGATGAAGTAAAATTGTTTTTCAAACAATCGGGATTTTCGAATATTGAAGTAAAGAAAATGATGGAAACGATAATGGATCAAAACGGAAAGGAAATCAGCAAACCGTTTATCGTGGTGTCTGGCTGGAAATAATGGATGATCTGATTAAATTTAACAAAACATTATACTTAAAAGATTGGAGAGGCGCACAGGATTTTGAAAAAATCGCACTATTGAAGGCTCAATATATAGCCAATAAAAACACAAAACAGCCAAGTGCGCTCAATAGCGCATTGGCCACCTTTAATAAAATATTTAAAATTCTGCCATAATACTTTTGGCATCCTGGTCGTCATATTGATCGATAAGCTTGTTTAATTTGCCTTTTAATTGCGCAACAATGCCTGCATATCCTTTTTTGCCATATAAATTATTTTCTTCTGAGGGATCATTTTTTAGATCGTACAATTCCCAGGTATTCACGCGTTTGTAAAAGCGGATTAATTTATATCGTTCGGTTCTAACACCAAAATGAGGAGATACCGAATGTTCGCCATTTTCATAATAATGATAAAACATGGCATCCCTGAATGCTACTTTTTTTGATTGAAACAAAGGCAACATCGATTTCCCTTGCATAGCTTGTGGTATTTTAAGCTTTGCGGCGTCAAGCAAGGTTGGCGCAAGATCGAGATTCATTACAAATGTTCCGTTTTTACTTCCCGGTTTAATCACACCGGGGTAACGCATGATCATTGGTGTTCTGAAAGATTCTTCATACATAAAACGTTTATCAAACCAACCATGCTCGCCTAAATAAAAACCTTGATCTGAAACGTAGATTACAATGGTGTTTTTAGTAAGATTGTGTTTTTCAAGGTAATCGAGTGTACGGCCAATATTCCGGTCGAGCGATGCTGCTGTGCTTAAATAATCGCGCATATAACGTTCATATTTCCATTCAACCAAAGCTTTGCCTGTTAAATTCCGGCTTTTTAAATCTGCCTCGATTGGCTTGTAGTAGGCATCGAACCTGGCCCTTTGTGCTAAGTTCATTCGGTTAACGCTACCCTCTCCATTTTTGCTATAAGAAAGCATTTTCAGATCGTAGCCCATTAACATGGTTTTATCAATGGTCATATCCTGTACTTTTGCCGCTTCCCGGTTTACATAATTGTCGTAAAAATTTTTAGGCAAAGGGAATTTCACTTTATCAAATTTCCCCATATCAGTCGTATCCGGAAGCCAGGTGCGATGCGTAGCTTTGTGCCCAATAACCAAACAGAACGGCTTCGATTGGTCTCTATTATCTAACCACTGTTCAGAGGCATCTTCTATTAAATTGGTTACATAACCTTCTTTATGCACGGTTTTACCATCCATGCCGATAAAATCGGGGTTGTAGTACTGCCCCTGATCTGGCAGAATGCTGTAATAATCAAATCCCTGAGGTTTATCGCCCAGGTGCAACTTGCCTATCCAGGCTGTTTGATATCCGCCAGACTGAAGGTGTTTGGCAAAATTATCCTGTCCATGATCAAAATGGGAGGTTTCATTATCTTTAAAACCATTTTTATGGCTATATAATCCTGTTAATATAACGGCCCTGCTCGGTCCGCAAATAGAATTGGTTACATAAGCTTTGTTAAAGGTTACCCCCGACCGGGCAATACGATCGATATTGGGTGTTTGCGTTAATTTACTACCATAACTGCTTATCGCCTGAAAAGCATGATCATCAGAAATGATGATTACAATATTGGGTTTTTGCTGGGCATAGCCTAGTTTGCAGCATAACAGCGCAGTGATTAATATTATTTTTCTCATTGATGGTTTAATTGAATTTAAGGGCATTATTCATAGCCATTTTCAAAAACGATGGTCTGTTGTTTTTTCAGGCTCACTTCGGCAATTCCATCATCGCCCATTTTTACAATCTCAGCAGGTACATCTCTTACCACATAGGTTTTGAAAGGCAGCTTAATTCTAAGTACACCCGCTTTTTCTGCGTATACTTTTACTTTTGTTGGCACACCGTTTTCTTTATTTCCGCTTACTAAAAAGGCGCCTTCAGCACGTAAATTATTAAAAGCTACATCTTTCCAGCTTTGTGGTACAGCGGGGAATGCCTGTATATAACCATTTCTGCTTTGTAATAAAAGTTCCTGAACGCCCTGTGCAAAGGCAAAATTGCCTTCTAAAGTAAACGGGCGGTAGGTGAAGTCTGAGTACTGCCCTCCTTTTTGATCGCCATTTAAATGAAAACTGTTCGGCGAACAGAAGTTGGATGCAAAAATTTCCAATTGCTTTACCGCCTTATCGGCTTGGTAAGCCCTTGCGTATATAGAAGCCATCCAGCTAAAAGAATAACCACACCATGCTCTTGTACCAATTTCTTCTAACCGTTTTAAGGAGTTATCAATAATGGCTTTATCCTGCTGGTGGTTAACATCCAACAAATCGAGCGGATAAATGGCCATATACTGCGACATGTGCCTGTGCGAGCTTGTTAAATTAGATCCAGGGGCGATGGTAAAACCAGTTTCATTTATTTCATAACCCGGTAACTGATTCAGCATTTCCGCCCAATGTTTGCTTTCGTCTATCTTACCTTTTGCCATGCTTACTTCGGCCGCAGCTTTAAATAAAAATTTAGCTAAGGCCAAATCGAAATTGGTCCAGTTTAAGAACCAGGCTTTAATACTGTTATCATTATACTCTGGACTAGAGCTTAAAGGCAGTGAACGTTTGCCATCTTTCAACCTTGTAATGTTCTCCAGATAGGTTGCAGCTTCATGTATATACGGATAGGCTCTCTTTTTAAGAAACGCTTTATCCTTGCTATATTTCCACTGCCAATAAAAATGTTGTGAAGTCCATGCGCTTACGGTTGGCGAAAGCGAATACTGGATCCACCCACCCATTGGGTCACCATTTAATGTAATTACGCCCGGAACATTTAAACCCTCAACACCAAAATATTGCTTGGTATAAGTAAGATTTCGTTCTCTGATTTTCCATAGCCAATCGGTAAAAGTGGCTCCTTCGGCCAGGTGGTTAGCGGTATAAGTTGGCCAATAACTCAATTGGGTATTCAAATCGTTATGAAAATCGCCTTTCCAGGGTGGCAAACTACCGTTATCGGCGGTCCAAACGGCTTGTAAAGTTATGGCCGGTGCGCCTTTTCTGGCTACACACCCTAATTTATACATTTCTAAATAGTATTGTTTTTGAATAAGCTGATCCGGAACAGAGATATTCGATTTATTCCAGAAATCCTTCCACCATTTGGTATGAGAATCCCAACCTGTTGGCTCTTTCGCCGCTGAAGGAATACCAGGTAATTTTGCAGCTTTATCATTACTAATGGTCCATGAACCGATTACATTGCCATTAGCCACTGTTTTCCATTGAACCAACACTTCATAATAGTGCCCATCATAAGTAGGCTGACGGTAACGGACACTATTTGCAGTATTGGCAACTGTTCCTTTTGCATAACCCAATTTCTGTAAGCCCTCACCTGCATGGCTGTTGTCGCCTTTTTCTATTAAATTATTGGCGTAATTATGTACAATCAAATTAGGTATAATCGTTGTAGATTTAAGGTTTTCGAAACTAAAATAGCCCTGCTGCTGGGCGGCATGGATATAACAGTTAAAAACAGTACCATTTTCAAATTTTACCGTATTTAAAGCCGTTTCGATATCCAATTCGTTCGATACTACCTTCCCTAGTTTAGCAATATCAAATTCCATTGCCGCAGCTGGCAATTTAGTTGGATATGGGCTTCTATCATAAGGTTCATCGCCTATTTTTTGAACGGCGGCATAGTTGTTTTGATGAACCTGCTCTTCTACCCACTTAAAATTAAGCTTCGAGATATCAAGCGCCTTGCGTTCATCCCACAGATCTGCACGATCTAAAGAAAGACGTAGTTTATTGTTCTTTTCCCATATTAAAACGCCTAACATACCATTCCCCAAGGGCATGGCTTCATCCCACCTGTTGGCGAGTTTAGGAAAGGAAAGATTATAAGGTTTTAATGATTGGGCATAACCTGCGAAAGAAAAGCACAGGAGTAAAAAGAATAGGGTAAATTTAGTTTTCATTTGTTTGTTTAGAAATGGTTAGTACCTGTGGTAGTGTATCAATTTCTAAAATAATGATATTAAATTACAATAAAATCGCTAAAATTTGCGCAAACGTTTGATGGGTAATATAAAACAGGAAATTGCGAAAAAAAGATTAGTGTACAATCTTGAAAACGAGTTCTTTTAAGAGTTCTCCATCTTCAACATTTCCGGTACTATCTAAACCTTTGCTTTTTAAATCGTATTCGCGGAGTAAACCGATCACCTGGAAAACTTTTCCTGTGTTGTAATTTCTTGCAGCTACCTCATAATCTTTAACAAAGAATGGAGGCACACCCAAAGCTGATGCCGCATCGGCCTTATTGGGGATATAGTGATATTTTAGAAGCTTAGTGAAGTAACCACCTAAATTGGCCAAAACCATTACTGTTGGGTTGGCTTTAGGGTTGCTGGCGAAGTAATTGATAATTTTATTGCATTTCAGCACATCGCGGATGGCCAGTGCCTTCTGCAGTTCAAAAACATTATATTCTTTACTAATGCCTATGTTTTTCTGAACCAGATCGGTATTAATGGTTGTCTCTTTCGGAACATTGAGCATTAACTTTTCGATCTCGTTGGCAATTTTAGAAAGGTCGGTTCCTAAATATTCGGCCATTAAAGCCGATGCCTGCTGATCGATCTTGTAACCTTTATCTTTAATAAATTCTTCAATCCATGGCACCAGTTTATAATCGCGTACAGGATCTGACTGAAAAATCAATCCGCTTTTATTAATGGCTTTGTAGATTTTTTTTCGTTTATCGAAGTTCGCATACTTAAAAGCCAAAACCAATATGGTACTCGGTAAAGGTTTTTCAAAATAGTTGAGCACAAATTCGCCCTCTTTACTGCTCGAATCTTCTTTGCCCCACTTTAAATCCTGCGCTTCCTTAACAATTACCACCTGATAATCAGACATCATCGGGTAACGCTTTGCAGCACCCAAAACCGTAGCCATATCGGTATCTTTACCATACAAAACAGTCTGATTGAAACCTTTTTCGGCATCGTTCAATAACTTATCTTCAATATAATCTGTTACTTGATCGATATAATAAGATTCTTCTCCATGTAATAAATACACCGGTTTGAATTTTCGGGCTTTGATATCTTTGATAATTTCGGCAGCAGTCATTGCCCGTAAAATTACGATTTAGGTTTAACGATTTGGGTAAATGTTTATAATTTAAGAGATACTATATCTGAGATGTTAGATAGGAGATTTCCTTCCATATCTTAGAATTAATTAACTTTGCACGATAATAATTGATGGATTGTTCCATTGTTAACGGAGAACTTCCAACTGTTAACTGAAAACTGATTACTGCCAACTGAGAAAATGTTCAACCCTACCCCGCTTAACCTACCGCCATATCCATTTAAAATTACCCAAAAAGATGATCTGGTTTTTATTTTCGATGAGTTGAGGAAAAAGCACCTGGTGCTTACGCCCGAAGAATGGGTCCGTCAGCATTTTATACAGAACCTGATTTTGGAAAAGAAATTCCCACGCACATTGATCCAGATTGAAGGTGGTTTGGTGCTAAACCAATTACAAAAGCGAAGTGACATTTTAGTGTACAATACGGCTGGCGAAAAGCTGATGTTAATTGAATGTAAGGCACCCAAAGTAAAGATTACGCAATCGGTTTTCGATCAGGCATCACGGTACAATTCTATACACCAAGCCAAATGGATTGTGCTAACCAATGGTTTGCAACATGTTTATGCGAAGATGGACCTTGAAAAAGGTAAGTTTAACTTCGTAAAGGAAATGCCAGAGTATTTGGGCTTGTAAGGAGTGTTTGTCATCCTGAGGCACGAAGGATCTGCAGCCTATGGAATACTTGCTCAGTATAACATAAAATCCATATCATCTTATACGATTGATGGAAAGCAAAATCAGTAGTATTTGGGTTTGTTCCTGCCCCGCTCCCGCTTCTGCCAATTGATCCCGATGCAAAATCGGGAGGCATCTCGCTTTGATCGGGTTTAAGTGGCACGGTAAGTAAAGATATTAGGGTTTGTAGGGAGTATGATAACCTCGCCATTCATATATCGATCATTGAGACACAACCAGTAGAAAAAAGATCCTTCGTACCTCAGGATGACAATCACTTTAATTGCGTTTTCTGAATCATGCTATGCAATCTTCAATAGTAGCAATACCCCCTTCCGATTATAAACCTGATTGACGCGAAAATCCTTTTTTGTCATCCTGAGCGGAGTCGAAGGGCAAAAAAGATTGGAGCAGAAAGCAGGACGAACCTTAAAACAAACTACAACAATTGCTTTTCCCCCAAAAAAAATTAGGAGCATTAAAAATTCTTTCATTTTCCGTCATTGCGAGGAGGAACGACGAAGCAATCTTACAACGATCGCTATTAATCTATCTTTTAGATTGCTTCGTCGGCTGAAAAAGCCTTCTCGCAATGACGATTTTGTGCAGATGACAGATCACCTAAACACTATATTCCGTCTTCCAAACCTGTTTATTCCCGCTATAAATGGCTTCGTTACACATGGCCACACAGATAGCCGCCTGGGTTCCGGTATTGATATTTGATACTGGTTCTTTCTTGGTTGTTATCGATTTATAAAATTCATCTAGAGCATAATTTGTACCATCAATGGTGGCTTTATCCAAAATCGGGATTCCACCATCTTTATTTACCACAATCTTTGTGGCCCCAGTTACACCATCAACTATGCCTAATTCTTTTTTGGCACTTTCTTCAGGATAGAACAAACCGGTGTTGGTAAGCAAAGAAACCGAACCTTTGGTGCCTTTTATTTTAAACAGGTAACCATCATGTGCATTGCCACAAGTGGCTCCAAAATTGCCGATCATACCTTTTTCGTTATAACGGAGAATGGCCTGAATATTATCGTAGGTTTCGCGCCCATCTTTAAACACATCTATCCCACCCGATCCCATAATTTCATCAGGCTGCGTTTCGAAAGCCCAATTGATAAAATCGATTTGGTGCGATAAAAGTTCGGCGGCTAATCCGCCAGAATACTCTTTATACATCCGCCAGTTGATTTTACGTTCTAAAGCTGGATCTGGCACTGCCCTACGCCAATTGCCGTTACGGTCCCAACGGCAATCGATCTGGCTAACCTTGCCCAAATAGCCACTTTGGATCATATCCTTCACCTTAAAATACAAAGGCGAATAACGATACTGATAACCCACCTGAAAAACCTGATTGGGATATTGTTTTACCAGTTTTTTAAGTTCGAGTGCCTGGGCAATATTGTATGTCATGGTTTTTTCTACATACACATGTTTGCCAGCCAGTACCGCATCTTTGGCAATTCTGAAATGTTCGCTTAAAGGTGTGGCAATAAAAACCGCGTCGATTGTTTTATCGTCTAAAACTTTGTGATAATCTTTTAGGGCCTTTGCATCCGCAGGAACATACTTTTCGGTTTCCTTAAGCCTAAAATCGAGTAAATCGCAATAAGCTTTAATTTTATACTTTGCAGGCATTGATTTAATTACCGACAAAACACCTTTGCCACGATCGCCGCAACCAATCATTGCCACATTAATAATTTCATCAGCCACTAAATTAGCAAAACCCTGATTACCAACAAGTAAACCAGAGCCTAACAAAGTAGTATGTTTTAAAAAAGATCGACGATGCATGTTATAATGATTAAAATATTACTTATTATTTAATTGGAGCGCGCAACTCCTGCTACTATTAAAGGCTAGTCCCGCCAATGCTACAATCTTTTTGTTGCCAGCATTTGCAATATTAACGAAAATGCAACAAAAAAGTATTTTCGCGTATGTTGGGGCTATTTAAATCTTTCAGTGCCTTTAGGCCAGTTTGCAATGCAAACCGTTAACAATAAACCCGATCCGATAGCTATCGGATGAGCTAAATAGCCCACAGTGAGATACGAGCGAGGACTATATGCGAAAGCGGGACTGCAGGCCGCCATATTGAACCAACGCTCATTTTCAAGTCATTAAACTTATAAATTCTTGATTTTAATGGTCCTGAAATCCACCTTATTTCCATGGTCCTGCAATAGGATATGTCCTTTTGGTGCTTCACCAAAGTTTTTCCAGTCTTTATATTTACTAATGGCAACCAGTTTTTTAAATTCTTCAGAGCCACGGGTATATTCTAAAACTTTAACGCCATTTAAATAATGCTCTACTTTGTTATTTGGGTATACCACCAAACGGCCATTGTTCCAGCTTCCAATAGGGCGCAGGTAACGGGCTTCTTTTTTCGAAGTCATTAAATCGTATAGCGAAGCCAAGGTACGGTTTCCATCTCTGCCCAATTTTGCATCAGGGTGTAAAACATCATCTAAAACCTGATACTCGAGACCAATAGCAGAACCTGTATTTTTTTCGCTTAGGGTAACAAAATATTTTACGCCACTGTTGGCACCTGGGGTAAGTTTAAACTCGAACGACAAATCAAAAGCTGCATATTCATCCTTGGTTACAATATCGCCGCCGTTGGTCGATTCTGCACCACCCGATGGCTCTACACTGATAACGCCATCGGCAATCTTCCATCCTTTGGCAGGGAAAGTAGTTTTATAAGCACCAACCCAACCTGTATTGCTTTTACCATCGAACAAAAGTTTATAACCTTCCGATTTCTCGTAAGCAGATAACGTATTCGGCGTTAAATTAACCGTATAAATTCCTTTTGGAAAAGCTTTGGCTTTTAAGCCCTCTGTTTGAATGTTAATGTTTTTGAAATAAACTTTCTTGCCATCATTATCGAGGTTATTGCCAATACCATGAACCTGCAAACCGATAAATCCTGATTTATCCAAAGTATCAATCACGTAGGCAACAGGTGCGCCATTTACCCAGGTTTTGGTTTCGTTACCAATACATTCTATTTTGTAATGGTTAAACTCATTCTTTTTATACAGCGGTTTTGCCGATGGGTTAAGTTCTAAAGGATATAGCCATAATCTTCTGGCTTCGTCGTAAATTCCCCCGGTCCATGCCCTTGGTGTAGGGTCTATTTCTACCTGCCTGCCAAAAACCAATCCTTTACCGTTGTTTCCTTCTGGTTTAATATGGCTGCGTGTTTGCACGCCCGAGTTGGTGGTTTCACCTTCCAGCTTCACATCGAGTTCTAAAATGAAATCGCCATATTCTTTTTCAGTGATTAAGAACGAATTTGGTGTGCCTTTGGTCATCGTTCCGATAATCATTCCGTCTTCAACTTTGTACGGAGCTGCTCCTGCAACTGCTTTCCAACCGGTTAAGGTTTTGCCATCAAATAATGGTTTAGCTTTTTGGGCAGCGGCTGATAAACTGATTAGCGAAAGGGCTAGAATACTATATTTTTTTAAATTTAACATGATTGGTTTAGGGATTTTATCTTTTATTGATTGAGAGGTATCCTTCCTCGCTATGATAACATTTTAATATTTAAATACTTTTCCGTTTGCGATTACTTCTTGTCTGCTTTCATCGAAAATTGCTTTTGCACCTGTTCGTACCGCAGCATTGGTCATGATATTGGCAATAGAATGTGAATAACCGGCTTCAACAGGTGCATTTGGTGTTTTACGACTACGCACACATTCCATCCAGTTGCGCATATGGCCAGAAGTTAACGCATCACCACCCATATTTGCTCCTGTAGCCGCTTTAATTTCGGTTTTACTTAAATCAAATTCTGGCAAAAGATTGGCTTTTAAGCCCATGGCCGCAGCTTCTCTCTCCTTTAAACCACCTTTTGGCGATACTTTATTGGTAATTAAATTCAACTCGCCACCGTTAGAATAATAAACCTCTCCCACATCGCCCACACTATTCTGCATTCTTGACGTAAAAGTAACCTGGAAACCATCTGTAGTATCAGGCTGGCCATAATCGAATACGGCAACCATCGAATCCCAGTTTCTACGGCCATCTTTCCAGGTGTAAATACCTCCGTTTGCCACTACACTTCGCGGATGTTTTAAATTGGTAAACCAATGTACGGTATCAATCTGGTGCGACATCCATTGCCCTGGCATACCTGAAGAATATGGCCAGAACAAGCGGTATTCTAAATATTTTCTTGGGTCGAAGGCTTCGTTTGGTCGGTTCAATAAGAATCTTTTCCAATCGATATCTTCTTCTTTTAATTTGGCTACTAAATCAGGTCTGCGCCATCTGCCTGGCTGGTTTACATTCCATACTAAATCTACAGCAGTTATCGGCCCAAATTTTCCATCCTGAATAAATTTTGCTGCATTGGTATAATTCTCTCCACTCCTTCTTTGCGAACCAATCTGCACAATCTGTTTGCTTGCTTTAACGGCTTTAAATGCCGCTTTCGCATCGTCCATGGTTTCGGCAAAGGGTTTTTCTACATAGGCGTCACAACTGGCTTTTACGGCCTCGATGGTGTGAAGTGCATGCTGAAAATCGGCAGTACTGATAATTACGGCATCAAGATCTTTTGTAGCATAAAGCTCATCGTTGTTACGGCAGGCTTTAATATCGTGACCAAATTTTTGTTTTAAATGGGCAATTCCTAAATCTCTCCGGTAGTTCCATAAGTCAGAGAGACCAACAATGTCGAAGTTTAATTCCTTGTTGTGGTTCAGGAAACAAGGCAAAAGGGTGTCTTTAAAGCGATCAGAAAACCCAACAACGCCCACGCGTACCCTATCATTTGCACCGATGATGCGTCCATAACTTTTGGCGCTCATGCCCATGGTACCTGCATAGGTTGCTGCAGCAAATATTGCCGATTGCTTAATAAATTTTCTTCTGGAATTTTCCATTTGAGGATATTAGGTTAGATTAACGCTTAAATAGTTTACGATCTGATAGATCGTTTTAACAAAATCTAAAATATGGTTAATAAAAACAAACCATAAATATTCGCAAGTAATATTTTTGACACCTTATCTTGAAATAATGGCTTACAATCGTATTAACCTTAAATAAATAGCCAAAAAGCCAATATTTAAGGCAATAGCATGCTTTTATCGATATCTAGGAAAACGTTTGAAATAATTTATTCTTATTTAGCTAGTTTTAATTAACTGTAAGTAAAAAAGCCTTTCAGAAAATAATCTGAAAGGCTTTTTAGGGTTACGATCGCAACGGCTGTAAAGTTATTATTATCCTAAAACCGCTAAACTTTCTTCAATAATTTTGATTTTAGCTTCAGCGTCGGCTTTTTTATTCCGTTCGTTTGCAATAATTTCCGGTTTTGCATTCTGTACAAAGCGTTCGTTGCTCAATTTAGAATCTACCGACTTTAAAAAGCCCTGTAAATACACTAAATCGGCATTTAAACGCTCACGTTCCGCTTCTACATCAATGTTTTCTGTCAGAGGGATGAAAAATTCATCTTTGCCAGCCATAAAAGCAGTTGCGCCGACAATTTTATCGTTTACAATTTCCGCTTCTGATACATTGGCCAATTTGAAAACAATGTTCAACCATTTTTCATAATCAAGATCAGAATTTATTTTGATGCTTAAAGGCAACGCTTCTTTAGGAGAAATTTGCTTCTGGTTCCTAACATTTCTAATTTCGGCTACCACGGTTTTAATTACCTCTGCATCTTTCAATAATTGCGCATCAAAAGCCCCGCCTTTCGGGAATTCTGCAACAATACAGCAATCCATTTCTCCACGTTCGGCAAACAGATCATCATGCCACAGCTCTTCAGTTAAGAAAGGCATGTTCGGGTGTAATAATTTGATGATATTTTCGAAGAAACCGACTGTAGCTTTAAAACTCTCCGCATCAATCGGTTGCTGATAAGCTGGCTTAACCATTTCTAAATACCAGGCACAGAAATCATCCCAAACCAGTTTGTAAGTGATCATTAATGCTTCCGATAGACGGTATTGCTTAAAGTTAGCTTCAATTTCTACCAAAGCTTCGTTAAAGCGGTTTTCGAACCAAGATATGGCCTGGGTATTTGGGTTCGTTAAGCTTTCGTCAACTTCCCATCCTTTTACCAAACGGAAAGCATTCCATATTTTGCTGGCGAAATTACGTCCCTGTTCGCAGTAACTTTCATCGAACATTAAATCGTTTCCGGCAGGTGACGACATTAACATCCCCACACGAACGGCATCGGCACCATACTTTTCGATCAATCCAATCGGATCAGGTGAATTACCCAACGATTTAGACATTTTACGTCCTAATTTATCGCGTACAATACCGGTTAAATATACATTCGTAAATGGTTTTTTACCCATAAACTCATGTCCGGCCATAATCATACGGGCCACCCAGAAGAATAAAATTTCAGGCGCTGTAACCAGATCGTTGGTTGGATAATAATAATTGATGTCTTTATTTTCAGGATTTTTAAATCCGTCGAAAACCGAAATCGGCCATAACCATGACGAAAACCAGGTATCCATCACATCGTCGTCCTGTCTTAAAAATGGCTCTAACTGATGTTTGAATCCAGCTTTTTCTGTTTCTGAACAGCTTTCATCCAAATGTTTTTTCTTCCAGAATTCTTCTAATGCTTCATCTTTAGTTTTAGCAACCACCCAATTCCCTTTATCATCGTACCAGGCCGGGATTCTCTGGCCCCACCACAACTGGCGACTAATGTTCCAATCGCGGACATTCTCCATCCAATGGCGGTACGTATTTTCAAATTTATTTGGAATCAGGTTTACTTCTCCATTTAATACATCATCCAAAGCTGGTTGTGCCATTTCTTTCATCTTCACAAACCATTGCATGGAAAGTTTTGGTTCGATAGCGGCATCTGTACGTTCAGAAAAACCAACCTGCGATTTATAATCTTCAACTTTGTCCAAATGCCCAGCTTCTTCCAGCATTTTAGCAATTTTTTTACGGGCAACAAACCTGTCTTCGCCCACTAAAATAACCGCTAATTCATTTAAAGTTCCATCATCGTTTAAGATATCGGTAACTGGTAAATTGTGCTTAACGCCAAGCTCATAATCGTTCAGATCGTGCGCTGGCGTAACTTTTAAACAGCCTGTACCAAACTCAATATCAACGTATTCATCCTCAATAACCGGAATTTCATGATTAATCAGCGGCACAAAAACCTTTTTACCTTTTAAATGTGTAAAACGTTCGTCGTTCGGGTTGATACAGATTGCTGCATCGGCCATAATCGTCTCCGGACGGGTTGTAGCTATCGTTAAAAACTGGTCTCCCGTTCCCGAGATCAGGTATTTAATGTAATATAGTTTTTGATTTACTTCCTTACGGATTACTTCTTCGTCAGAAACCGCAGTTTTACCAGCTGGATCCCAATTTACCATACGGATACCACGGTAAATCCAGCCTTTTTTGTACAAGTGGATAAATGAATCGATCACCGCTTCAGAAAGATCTTCTTCCATGGTGAAACGGGTACGGTCCCAATCGCAACTAGCACCCAGTTTCTTTAACTGTTCTAAAATAATACCACCGTATTTCTCTTTCCACTCCCAGGCATATTTCAAAAATTCTTCACGCGAAAGATCTTTTTTGTTAATCCCCTGCTCCTTCAACATCGCCACAACTTTTGCTTCAGTAGCAATAGAGGCATGGTCAGTCCCTGGCACCCAACATGCATTTTTACCTTGCATACGGGCTTTACGGATCAATACATCCTGAATGGTATTGTTAAGCATATGCCCCATGTGCAGCACACCAGTAACATTTGGTGGTGGAATGACGATGGTGTAAGGTTCGCGTTCATCGGGTTCGGAGTGGAAAAATTTCTTCGATAGCCAATAGCTATACCATTTATCTTCTGTTTCTGCAGGATTGTACTTGGTGGATATGCTCATGAAAAATTATTCAATATCAATTTGAGTGGCAAAAATACGTTTTTAAGGGCAAAAATTAAAGCAGAAATCGTTTGAAAGCAAGCATAGAAGTGAAATATTATAGTAGAAGCGCCCACTATTTAATTCATCTTTCCGTCGATAATTGTATTTTAGTGTACACCAAATACTCATTACAAAGATTTGCTCCGCCATAAAACCATTTAAACTACCATGACTCCAAAAAACCTCAAAATTGGCTATGCCATATTGCGTGTATCAATAGCCATCATTTTATTATCACACAGTGTGTTTGGCATGTTTGATGGCGGAATTAATGATTTTGGCAATCTCTATTTGAATAAAGTTGGGTTCGCGCCTTATGGGATAGCAATTGCCTGGCTAATTAAACTGTCGCATGTAGTTTGTGCAGTGCTTTTAATCATGAACAAATATATCCGAGCAGCATGTTTTGCAACAATTATCGTATTGATTATGGGAATAATTATGGTACATTTTAAGGAAGGCTGGTTTGTTGTAGGTGGCGGAAGAAACGGCATGGAGTATAACTTCGTACTCATATGCATATTAACCGCTATTATGTTTTTGAATGCTGATTCGAACGATACAACACAAAAATCAAAAGTGAAAAAATAAGTTATTCGATATCCTCAAAAACATCATCTAATTCCAATTCAAAACCTGGTAATACCGATGAAGTTATTTTTTCGCTGTGGGTAAATATTTTAGAAGGCTGAAATTTGCCCGAATCATGAAGGGTGTAAATGAGGATGCTTTGATCGCTTTGGCTAACCACCCAATATTCTTTAACACCAAATTCTTCGTAAACGCGGTATTTATTAAGCAGTTCCATTTTGGTATTGCCAGGAGATAAAATTTCTATAACAAGATCGGGAGCACCGATACAACCGCGGGCATCTAGTTTACTTTTATCACAAACAACACAAATATCGGGCTGTAATACCGTATATACATCCTTATCAGCTTTACTTTCTTTTGGAAAACGGACATCGAACGGCGCAGAATAAACTTTGCATGGTTTGCCTTCTAAAAAATTACCAATTTTCAAGAAAATATTACCGGCCACTTCCTGATGCATTCTTGATGGCGCAGGACTCATTTTAAAGATTTTACCTTTAATCAGTTCTACTCTTTCAGGAAAAAGCCAGTTTAAATAATTAGAATAGCTATAAGTTAATGACGCATCAAGTTCATTGAATTGCCTTACGGGCTCATCATCGTTTAAAACTGGATATGAAACAGGTTTAGACATAAACGAATATACTAATTTTTATAGTAATCCGGACTTTCTATTTTCCAACATATCTTAATACCATTAACAAGTTTTCAGTTGGCAATTGGCAGTTATCATTGGACTAATGAAGCAGTAAATCAATATTTTAATCTAAAGTCGCTAATCCAAGTTCAGTTAACCGATTAACCAATTTAAACAATTAACCAATTAAGAAAACTTCATTTTCTGTATTCTCACCGCATTTAAAATGGCCAAAAGTGCAACACCAACATCAGCAAAAACGGCCTCCCACATGGTGGCAATACCACCGGCACCTAAAATTAAAACCAATGCTTTTACCGCGAATGCCAATACGATATTCTGGATCACAACCTTTTTGGTTGCCTTACCGATTTTAACCGCAGTTGCAATTTTAGAAGGCTGATCGGTTTGGATAACTACATCGGCCGTTTCAATAGCAGCATCGCTCCCCATTGCCCCCATGGCAATACCAATATCGCTAATGGCCAATACAGGCGTATCATTTATTCCATCGCCCACAAAAGCCACTACCTTACTTTTATCACTTTTAATTTCTTCAAGCCTGGCTACTTTATCTTCAGGTAATAAATCGCCAAAATAAGTATCAATACCTAAAGCAGTTGCAACTTTTTTAACGATTGAGGTTTTATCACCGCTCAGCATCACTACCTGTTTTATTCCGTTTTCGTGAAGCTGCTTGATGGCTTCTGCAGCGTCTTCCTTTATTTCGTCGGCAATTAAAACATATCCTACATATTTTCCGTCAACGGCAATAACCACAATACTTTCTTCAATAGCTGTAATCTTGGCATCAAAGGCAATATTAAATTTCTCTAAAAGCTTTGTGTTCCCAGCCAAAACCGCTTTGCCATTTACGGATCCCTTTAAGCCCATTCCAGCAATTTCCTCAATATTTTCGGCGGGATGAATTTCTTTCTGGCCTGCGTATTCTACAATGGCCTTGGCAATTGGATGGGTTGATTTTGCTTCAACAGCAGTTAATAAATTCAAAAATGTTGCTTCATCGATACTGCTTTCTACTTTCTGAACCTTAAAAACACCTTTTGTCAAGGTTCCGGTCTTATCCATTACAACGATATTCAGCTTGGTAATTAAATCGAGGAAATTAGAGCCTTTAAAAAGAATCCCATTTGCCGATGCAGCACCAATGCCACCAAAGTATCCTAATGGAATAGAAATCACCAGCGCACAGGGGCAAGATATTACCAGGAAAACCAGTGAACGATACAACCAGGTTTGGAAATGATATTCGCTTCCTAAAACCAAAATCGGGATAGTAACCAGCGCGAGGGCTAAAAAGAAAACAATTGGTGTATATATTTTAGCAAACTTGCGAATAAAGAGCTCGGTTTTAGCTTTACGCGTAGTGGCATTCTGAACCATTTCCAAAATGCGCGACAACGCACTATCGGCAAAAGCCTTGGTTACTTTTACTTCGATTACTTTATCCAGATTAAGCATTCCGGCCAAAATCGATTCGCCCTTAATAATTGTACGCGGTTTACTTTCGCCCGTTAAAGCGGCGGTATTAAAACTGCTTTTATCACTGACCAGTTCTCCATCCAAGGGGATTTTCTCACCGGCCTTTACTTGTATGGTCTCGCCAATTTCTACCTTTTCGGGATTAACATCTTCGTATTTTCCATTACGGAATACATGTGCTATATCTGCGCGAACATCAAGCAATGCTTTAATATTCCTTTTGGCACGGTTTACTGCAGCCATTTGAAACAATTCGCCAATGGTATAAAAAAGCATTACCGTTACACCTTCTGGGTATTCGCCAATGGCAAAGGCACCGATTGTAGCGATAGACATTAAAGAGAATTCGGTAAAGAAATCTTTGGCTTTAAAAGTTTCCCAAACCTCACGTAAAACCGGAATACCCACAGGTAAATAAGCTACTATGTACCAATAAGACCGGATGATCTGAAATGCAGGAACTGTAAATAGATTATCAAACACAATTCCGATCAGCAGCATAACCAATGTTACAATGGCTGGCAGATAAGTTTGAAAGGCCGACGGATCTCCACCATGATCATGGTCGTGTTCGTCGCCTTCTTCGTGTGCATGATCGTGGTTATGTTTTGGAGCGGAATGTACTTTACTGCTGCAACAGCTATCTTCTTTATCGTGTGAGTGGCTCATTATATCTATTGTATGCTAAACATCATTTTTATTTATTATCGATAAAACCTCGCAGGTTTAGATAACCGTTTTCAAATTTATGGAAAATAAAATGTTTTATCCCGAATCGTTCTTAATAGCAATAATTTTTACAAGCGCACAATAAATTTTGTTAAAAATTGTTAATAGTGTATAAAAGATTTAAAATCATGAAATCTATTAAAATTTCTTTTTCAGCGTCCGAACTTATTAGGCGACTTGGTTTAGCAAAAATTTACTACTGGTTTAACAAGTAATATTCTTAATATATAACACCAGTATTAATTAGTATTTCATAAATTTCGCATAATTACTAACTTATTAAGCGAATGAAATACCAAAATTTGAAAAGATGTTTTGCGGCGCTAGGTATAGTCGCTGCAGGCTTTTCTGCAAATGCACAGACTAAAAAATTTATCGACCCTGCTAACATGGATCTTTCCGTTAAGCCAGGCGACGATTTCTACACCTACGCAAGTGGTACGTGGGTAAAAAACAATCCAGTTCCTGCTAAAGAAACGCGTTGGGGTTCGTTTAACGAACTTCGCGATTTCAACATCAATGCTGTTAAATCTTTGGTAGAAGATGCAGCTGCTGATAAATCTGCTCCTGCAGGTTCGGTGAAGCGTAGAGTTGGCGATTTTTATACGGCTGCCATGGATAGTGCAACCATAGAAAAACTAGGCTATACGCCAATAAAAGCGGATTTAGAGAAAATTAAGCAGATTAAGAATATTCAAGGTGTGCTAGATCAGGTGGCTTACATGCGAACCAATGGTTTAGGCGGTGGAATGTTCGGTTTGGGTGTTGGCCAAGACCGCAAGAATGTAAACAAGTACATGGTGAATATTGGTCAGGGCGGCACAACACTCCCCGATCGTGATTATTATCTGAAAGATGATACCCGCAGTGTTAAAATACGCGAGGCTTACAACACCTATATGGTTACGCTATTTACCTTAACAGGAAGTACCCCTGAAGAAGCAAAACAAAAAGCGGCAACCGTTTATAATATTGAAAAGCAATTTGCCGAAGCGCAGATGAGCCGTTTAGAAATGCGTGATCCTTACGCCACCTACAACAAACTTACCGTTGCAGAACTGAACAAAAAAACTCCAGACATTAACTGGACAACCTATTTGCCTAAATTTAAAATCAAAAATCAAGATACCGTTCTGGTTTCATCGCCTAAATTTATGGCAAGCCTGGACGGAATGTTGAAATCGGTTCCTGTTACCGATTGGCAAACTTATCTGGAGTGGAACATTTTAAAAGGTTCAGCATCGAGCTTAAGTTCTCCATTTGTTAAGGCAAGTTTCGCTTTCACACAGGCACAAACTGGTCAGAAAGTACAAACACCACGTTGGCAACGCATGTCATCTTTAACCGATGGCACTATTGGCGAATTATTGGGCCAGCTTTATGTAGCCAAGTATTTTAAGCCGGAAGCTAAAGAGCGTATGAACCAGATGATTGTGAACTTGCGTAAAGCTTTCGAAATCAGAATTAATGGTTTAGAGTGGATGAGCCCTGAAACCAAACAAAAAGCATTGGCTAAGCTCAATGCATTTACACCAAAAGTGGGTTATCCGGAAAAATGGAAAAACTACGATGGTTTAGTAATTAATAAAGACACCTACTTCCAAAACTTACGTAATGCAAGTGTTTGGGGTTACAACGAAATGGTTGATCAGTTAGGTAAACCTGTAGATCGCAAACGTTTTGGCATGACCCCTCCAACGGTTAATGCTTATTACAGCCCTACCCTGAACGAAATTGTTTTCCCTGCAGGTATTTTACAGTTTCCTTTCTTCGATCCAAATGCCGATGATGCCGTTAACTACGGTGGTATCGGTGCGGTAATTGGTCACGAAATGAGCCATGGTTTTGATGACAGCGGAAGTCAGTACGACGCTGCTGGTAATTTAAAAAACTGGTGGACAGCTGAAGACAAAGCCAAATTTGATGCTAAAACAAAAGCTTTAGGCGAGCAGTTTGATGGTTATACCGTATTGGATACTGTTCATGTAATCGGTAAATTGACTATGGGCGAAAACATTGGCGATTTAGGGGGCTTAAACGCGGCTTATACTGCTTTTAAAATGACTAAACAAGGTCAAAGCAATGAGAAAATTGATGGTTTTACGCCAGATCAGTGTTTCTTCCTTGCCTGGGCGCAGGTGTGGAGAGGTAATATTTTACCAGAAAGTGCCGCTCAGTTAATTAAAACCGATCCACATTCTCCAGGACCGTACCGTACTATCGGTGCACCTGTAAATATGGATGCATGGTACAATGCTTTTGATGTTAAACCTGGCGATAAGTTATACAAAAAGCCAGAAGACAGAATTAGAATGTGGTAGATTGAGGTGGAGGGTTAAAAGGTGGAGTGTTTAAGGCTTTTTCACTCAATAGTCAATTATTTTATATCATCCCTATATGACAAGCGCCCCGATTTATTGGGGCGTTTTGTTTTATTAGCGTGGTGTAAGATGTTACTATCTGGCACTGGCTGAAATTTTCAATTCATCGAATTAATCAATTCTTTTTTAGGCGTGGTGTCGGATGTTACCATCTGACACTGGCTGAAATTTTCAATTCATCGAATTAATCAATTCTTTTTAGATGTTGAATAAATCAGTCGGATGGTAACATCCGCCTGCACGATTAATCAAAAATTATCCCGCTCCTTTCAACAATTCTTAATTATCATTCTATCTTTGGAAAACATAAGCCCCTTTTTCATGAGAAGCGCATTCAAAACAATTCTTATTCTAAGTTTAACTTTATTCTCTTCAATAACCTTTGCTCAAGAGAATAATTTAATCAGTCTTGAAGCATTGGTAAATAAAACCGATCCGGCATGGCCGTTGGTAAAAAAGTGGATCGATTCTGCCAAAAACAAGGTGGAGATTTTGCCAGTTGATTCTGCAAAAGCAAAAGAAGTTTTATATAACTCACAAATGACAACCTATGCTACACTTGGCTCGGTAATTTACAATACCGGAGGCATTATGGTTGATAACGGCTGGATTAGAATTTTAGGTTCGGGCAGCGAAAGATTGAGCCGAAATGTTGCCGAATGGAACAAAGGAAAAACCATAAAGGAATATGGCGATAACATCCCATACCTGTTAATTGCCGATGACGCTGTAGGTGGCTTCTTTGCCATCAATTATGGCGGCCTGGGTAAAGACATTAAAAACGTGTATTACCTGGAGCCTAACAGCCTAACCTGGCAACCGCTTGGGGCTGGCTATGGTGAGTTTCTTGTTTTTTGCTTTGATAGTGATCTTTCTAAATTTTATAAAGGCTTACGTTGGAGCAGCTGGAACCAGTTTATTGCAAATCTAGATGGCACCAAAACCTATAGCTTTCGGCCTTATTTATGGGAAGAAGGAACCGACATTGATAAATGTACACGGAAACTTGTTGGGATTGAAGAAATGTACCGTTTTAATATCATGAAGTCGAAAGAACTGAATGCTGATAAAGGCATAAAAAAAGACGATACACAAAAGAAAGAAACCAAAGAGGAAACCAAAAACGAGCAGTAAATCACCATCTATACAACAATTAATGTCTAATACACTTGCTACCATCGCCCAGATTAAAAACACCAGAATTTTTATTCTGGAACTGGTAAAAGATTTGAGCATCGAGCAATTAAACAAAATCCCAACAGGTTTTAACAATAACATCATTTGGAATATCGCCCATTTAACCGCGGCGCAGCAAAATATGTGTTATATAAGATCTGGACTTGAGATAATTGTTGAGGAAAAATATTTCAGCCCTTTTTTAAGCGGGACAAAGCCTGAAAAATTTATTGGACAGGAAGAGATCGATTCTATTTTCGATGCGCTCTTAAAAAGCATGGATCGTTTAGCCACTGATTACTCGAGTGGTGTTTTTCTAAAGTTCGATCCTTGGGATAAACGTTATGGCATGAAATTAAACTCGATAGAAGATGCAATAAACTTTATCCCTTTCCACGAGGGTATGCACATTGGCTACATTATGGCTTTAAAGAAACTTGTATAGGGCCTTGCATTGAAGATATTTCCATTCTTCAGTTTAAAATTTAAGCGTACTTTGCCTGTGTTTTCTTAGGTAATTTAGCTAAAACCATCGCCCTCGAATCAGCCACTCTTTTTTTCAGTTCTGTTTCATTAAATACCTCCAGGTTATCAACACGTACCCACTGTCGTTTAGCCATATGGTGGGCCTGTTGTATGCCATCTCTAGCCGTTAATGCATCAAACTCTTCAGGATCACACTTTATAGAGAAACTGTTATCTTCATCAATAGCGATAATGAAATACATTTTTTCTTCGATCATGAAGCATAAATGTCCCCATTTCATTCCCTCGGTTGTACCAGGTAAATTCAAACAATATTCTCTGAAAGATTCGATATCCATTTTAGGGTTTAGGGTTTAGGGTTTAGGGTAAGATCAAAGCTAAGAACAAAAGATTAAAGCTGAAAGGACAAAGAGAAAATTCAGAGGAAGGGAATCCGAAGACTAAAGCTAAAAGACTAAGGACTAAAGCGGGTTAACTTTCCTCCTCCTATCTCTGGCTAGTTTATCCCTAAATCCAGAAATCGTTTAAATGCTGCATTCATATCTACACCATGATCCTGAAATCCAAAAATCATATTAATCCTATATCTATATTTGCATCATTATCTTGAAAAAATCCAAGAATCCTTAAAATCCTAGCTCATGAATATTATAACCCCTACTGCTGATGGTTCGAATACACTTTACAATGAAACTATAGGTGAACATTACCACAGTAAACATGGCGCATTACAGGAAAGCAAACACGTATTTATTGATGCAGGACTAAAATTCTCATCTGCCAATTTAACTGAAATTTCCATTTTGGAAGTTGGTTTCGGCACGGGACTGAACTTTATTTTAAGTTTCGAATATTGTGCGGCAAATAATATTAAACTTAACTATACCAGTATCGAAGCGTTTCCGCTTACTACAGATCTAATTGAGCAAACAGGTTATGCCGCGTATGTTCCTGAAGCAGTATGGGCCGATTTTATTTCAAATTACCCTGAAGCGTTAAAAACACCTCAAAAATTAACTTCGCTTTGCACCTTAGAAATTCCGCATACTACCTTGGCCGAATACCAGAGCGACCAAAAATTTGATGTGATTTACTACGATGCCTTTTCTGTGCAGCACCAGCCCGAAATGTGGAGCGATGAAATTATTGCACATGCCTGCAGTTTCTTAAAACCAGGCGGAGTTTTTGTAACCTACGCCATTACCGGAAAGCTGAAAAGAGCCGTTAAAGCCTGCGGATTTACCATTGAAAAATTACCTGGTGCTCCAGGGAAAAGGGAAATGCTTAGGGCCATCAAAGGTTGAAGGTTAAAAGGTTAAGGGCATGAGGTTTTTAGATAATTAAAAGAACTTTAATAATAGCATTTACAAAAATTACGACATAAGAATGCTTCGGCGGGCGCTTGCCCAGCCTCGCATCCGATAGCTATCGGATAACAATTTGTTGTTTAAAAGCTAAAACATACCCTAACTTAAGGTTCTTTTTTTGGAAAGCTTAGCAGAAGCTATTGGTTCTCTGCAGTCCCGCTCCCGCTTCTGCCGATGAAATATCGGCATCTCGCTTCGATCGGGTTTAGGAGGCTAAAACAGTACTACTATCTGTGGTAAAATAAACCCGACCGACAGCGTTATCCCGATTTGAGTATTATTTTATTTATTGGTTTATCTATCGGGATTAAGCAAAGGGCGGGACGGGTTTAACCAAAGTACTACAGGCCTTGCTTTTCTAAAAAAATAGAACGCATTTTAATTTATGGAGAAAGATTGTTTTGGCTCCGCTTATCTTGCCTCGGCAATGAACTGACTAAAGTAAACCGATCGGCAAGGGATAACTTTAAAAGTGAAGTTGATTGCTTTCCAAAAAATATCATCTCATTTTGACATAATTTCGACCTCCTACAAAAACTGCTGGCTCCAAGATTTGTTAGTTTAAGATTAACATTCATATCATGGAAAAAAGAATTTTAGGAAAAACCGATTTAAATATTGCACCCATTGTATTTGGAGGAAACGTATTTGGCTGGACAATCGATGAGCAAAAATCATTTGAAATATTAAACCAGTTTGTAGAAAGTGGATTTAACTTTATCGATACTGCCGATGTATATTCGCGCTGGGCACCAGGAAATAAAGGTGGAGAATCAGAAACAATCATAGGCAATTGGCTTAAACAACACAATAAACGCCACGACGTAATTATTGCAACAAAGGTAGGTTCTGATATGGGCCAGGGTAAATCTTTAAAGAAAGATTACATCATAAATGAAGTAGAACATTCATTATCACGCCTTCAAACAGATTATATCGATCTCTATTTCTCTCATTACGATGATGAAAATACCCCTGTTGAAGAAACCTTAAGTGCTTACGAAACTTTAATTAAAGCAGGCAAAGTACGGTGGATCGGCGCATCAAACTTTTCTGCTGAACGGCTGAAAGAATCGCTGGTGTATTCTACTGAACATAGTTTACCTCGTTACGAAGTTTACCAACCAGGATACAACCTCTATGATAGAGAAAACTTTGAGCAGGAGCACGAAAAAATCTGTCTGGATTATGGCTTGGGCGTAGTAACCTATTATTCTTTAGCCAGTGGTTTTTTAACAGGGAAATACCGCAGTGAAGATGATTTAAATAAAAGCCAGCGTGGTGGTGGCGTTAAAAAATTCCTGAATGAACGTGGCTTTAAAATTTTAGCGGCATTGGATGAGGTTGCGGAAAAACACCATGTTGAGCCTGCTTCGGTAGCCCTTGCCTGGTTAATTTATCATCCATCAATTACAGCACCGATTGCAAGCGTTACCGATTTAAGCCAGTTGAAATCTTTTACGGATGCAGCGAATTTGAAATTAGCGCCAGAAGATATTTCACTTTTAGACAAAGCAAGTATCTATTAAAAATAATCTCTTATATTTAAATGCCCGATTGGTGAAACAATTAATCGGGCATTTTGGATTAAACAGGATTTAAAATTATATGAAAGACAAATTATCGTTCCTCCCCAAGCTTGCCTTGGTTCTTTTCTGTTTAATAAGCTTAACCTACATCGCCATTTTAGGGCAATCGCTATTGGCACCGCTGCTTTTCTCTTTTTTAATGGCAATTTTATTATTGCCCGTGGGCAATTTTTTAGAGCATAGATTTAAGTTTAAACGAAGTTTATCCACGCTTGTTTCAGTAGTGCTAATGATCGCTGTAATTGGCGGAATTATATATTTTTTTGGCAATCAGTTGAGCGATTTATGGGCCGATTGGCCATTGTTAAAAGAGAAAGCCAATGTTTCGTACCATGAACTGCAGAAATGGATTTCGCACACCTTTGGTGTAAATTCCCAGAAACAACTCGATTATTTAAATGATAGTACCGAAAAAGCTTTGGCTACCAGTGCTGCTATTGTTGCTACCACCCTGGCCACACTATCTTCTACCCTATTATTTTTGGGTTTCACACTTTTGTTTACCTTCTTCATTTTAAATTACCGCCGTGTTTTATTCACTTTCTTAACCTCTGTTTTTAAAGAAGAACACAAAGAAAAAGTTTCAGAAATTGTTAGTCAGATTCAATATATCATTAAAAAATACATCATCGGTTTATTTCTGCAGATGCTTATTGTTACGGTATTAATGATTACCGTACTGAGCTTATTAGGGGTTAAATACGCGGTTCTGTTAGGCCTGGTGGCCGGTATTTTTAACGTGGTTCCTTATCTGGGAATATTCTTTGCGCTGTTAATAAGCTGCCTGATTACTTTTGCAACAGCAGGTGCAGGTAAAGTGCTTCTGGTTTTGATCGTTTTTGTTGGCGTTCATGCTGTAGATGGAAATGTGCTAATGCCGCTGGTAGTGGGGTCGAAAGTAAAAATTAATGCACTCTTCGCCTTTATTGGTATTGTAGTTGGCGAAATGATCTGGGGGATATCGGGCATGTTTTTATGCATACCTTATCTGGCCATATTAAAAATAATCTTCGATAGAGTGGATAATTTAAAACCTTGGGGTATTTTAATGGGCGAAGAGCATAAGCCCGACAAAAAGAAACGCGTTTATCGGATTACGAAAAAAATTAAATTAGAAGAAAAGGATTAGTATGGCCGAAAATAGATCGCCTCATATTTTAAGCACTTCTGCCAATCTGTTGGGCATCTGCTTTATTGTGCTTACTTCTTTAAAAAAACTCGCACTTACCGATGGTTCCATCATTGATGAATTTGCAGTAGCTGCCGTAATGTTTTTTATGACCAGCTGTATCTTATCTTTTATCTCTATGAGAAGAGAAAGAAACGCAAGTCAAAAGTTAGAAAAAGTTGCCGATTTTGTCTTTCTATCAGGCTTGGTTATCTTATTCATAGCAACGATTTTAATTGCCTTTAATTTGATCAAGTAAGTAAAAATTATAATAAATGAAACCTTTATTTGTATTACTTATCGTTTATATTGCCCTATTAGCCTTCGGCGGCCATACCACATTTGATAAAGGAAATATTTTTGCAGGCAATATCGCCATGGGTGTGATGTTACTTTTTACAGCTATAGGGCATTTCAAGTTTAAAACCAGCATGGCTGCTATGGTTCCCTTGTTTATTCCTAAAAAAGTAGAAATTGTGCTTTTAACAGGGGTTCTGGAAATCTTATTTGCCATTGGCCTGGCTATTGAAAGCACCAGATATTTTACCGGGATAGCCCTAATTATTTTTTACATTGCTATTTTACCTGCCAATATTTATGCTGCCAAACACCGCATCAATTACGAAGATTTGTATAAGCCAGGGCTTGGACCAAAATATTTATGGTTCAGAATACCCTTTCAGCTTTTCTTAATCGCTTGGGTTTGGTACTTTAGCGTTCGATAATATAGCTCAACCATAAAACATGCCTAACAATCCAATTCCTGCAAGTGCCAATAATCCAGCTGATGCTTTTACACGTTTACTCACTGTTTTAGATACACTGCGTACACAATGTCCCTGGGATAAAAAACAGACCATGGAAACATTGCGCCATTTAACGATAGAGGAAACTTACGAATTGAGCGACGCCATTTTAGAGGGCGATTTAGACGAAATTAAAAAGGAACTTGGCGATGTGATGATGCATCTGGTTTTTTATTCGAGAATTGCTTCCGAAACCAATGATTTTAACATTACAGATGTTTTAAACGGAGTTTGCGATAAACTGGTAAACCGACATCCACATATTTATGGCGATGTTGAAGTGCAGAACGAAGAAGACGTTAAACGCAATTGGGAGCAGATTAAACTAAAAGAAGGCAACAAATCGGTTTTGGCTGGTGTTCCATCTTCACTACCAGCTTTGGTTAAGGCTGCCCGCATTCAGGAAAAAGCCCGCGGCGTAGGCTTCGATTGGGAAGATAAAAATCAGGTTTGGGAAAAAGTAGAAGAAGAATTACAGGAGTTTAAAACTGAATTTAACGTTGCCGATAATACGGCCATTGATATCGAAAAAGCAGAATCCGAATTTGGCGATGTACTTTTTTCTTTGATCAATTACGCACGTTTCATTAACATCAATCCTGAAAATGCATTGGAAAAAACCAATAAAAAATTCATCAAACGTTTTCAGTACCTCGAAACCAAAGCAAAAGAAAACGGAAAAGCCCTGGCCGATATGACCCTTACAGAGATGGATGTATATTGGAATGAAGCAAAGAAATTATAGCCAAAAGGAGTAGAATCGCAAATTTAATATAAATTTTGCGAATGTAATCGCAAAATTTATATTAAATTTGCGATTATGATTTCAAGAGCAATATCAGATTCTATCGAAAAACATCTAAAAGATGAAAAGGCGATCATCCTTTTAGGCCCAAGGCAGGTTGGAAAAAGTACGCTCTTGCAACAGCTTTCTTCTAAATTTGCTAAACCTGTTATGTGGTGGAATGGTGATGACGCAGACATTAGAACAATACTTTCCAATACCACTTCAACCTCCTTACGTGCACTTCTTGGAAAAGCCAAAACGTTGGTAATTGATGAAGCGCAAAGAGTTGACAACATTGGTTTATCTATTAAATTAATCATTGATCAACTTAAAGATGTAAAAGTAATTGCTACTGGTTCTTCAGCCTTTGAGTTAGCCAATCATATTAACGAACCACTTACTGGTAGAAAATGGGAATATAACCTATTTCCTTTTTCGTTCGGAGAAATGGTGGAGGAAAACGGTCTACTTGCAGAGAAAAGATTATTGAACCATCGCTTGGTTTATGGCTACTATCCAGAAATCGTGAACAATCCAGGTGGAGAAGAAATACGCTTAAAACAATTATCGGACAGTTACCTATATAAAGATATCCTAACCTGGGAGAAAATACAAAAGCCAGATAAGATGGAGAAATTAATCCAGGCTTTGGCTTTTCAGGTAGGCAATGAGGTATCATATAACGAACTAGGGCAATTAGCAGGTCTGGATAATCAAACAACAGAGAAGTATATCGATCTGCTTGAAAAGGCATTTATTGTATTCAGATTGGGATCTTTAAGTAGGAACTTAAGAAATGAGCTAAAGAAAAGCCGAAAGATCTACTTTTACGACAATGGTATCAGAAATGCTGTAATTAATCAATTTAGTCCAGCTGTATTAAGACAGGACATTGGTGCCCTTTGGGAAAATTTCGTAATTAGTGAAAGGGTTAAACTTCTTGCTTATAAACAGATTAATTGCAACCAATACTTTTGGCGTACGCATGCACAACAGGAAATAGATTATATTGAAGAAAGAAACGGGTTAATGAATGCCTACGAAATTAAATGGAACGCTAAATCCAATGCAAGATTTCCAAAGACGTTTTTAGATGCCTATGAGAATGTGGAGACTAAAATAATTACACCCGAAAACGTGAGTGAATTTTTGTTATAAATAAAATTCCCCATCCACATAATACCATTTCCCATCTTCTAATCTGAAATTAGATTTTTCATGCAATATTTCTGTTTGGAACTTTTTATTCAGATAATAGGCCTTAAACTCGACGATATCAAAATCAGAAAAAATAATTTCGAGTTTTAGCCATTTGGTGTTTTTCGCACTGCTTAAATAAGCACTTTCCGAATGCCCTTTTCTTTTACTGCTATGCGTGGTGTCGTAAAGATAATCAGCATCAGCTACTACAAAAGCCGAATATCTGGAACGCATTAAGGCCTCTGCAGTTGGTGCCGCCTTCACTTTTAAATGATAAGGCTGGCAACAATGGCTAAACGCAGCTCCACTTCCACAAGGACAGTTTATTAAATCCATGATTAAAATTTACCACACAAAAGTATGATTTAATATTCCTGCTGCTAAAATTTCCGTAAAATTGCAGCTGAAAAATGAGGTATTTCTTTCACATTGCCTATCAAGGCCAGTACTTTAGTGGGTGGCAAAAACAACCTGGGGTAAAAAGCGTTCAGGAAGTTATTGAACAAACCCTATCGAAGATTTTAAAATCGCCGATTGCGATTAACGGCTGTGGGCGAACAGATGCGCATGTACATGCCAGTCAGTTTTTTTTCCATGCAGATATTGAAAAAGAGATTGATTTCGATCTGCTTTACATCCTGAATAAAGCTTTACCTTATAATATCGCCGTATACGACATTATTAAAATGGAGGGGAAACCTCATGCCCGGTTTGATGCTGTACAACGGAAATATGATTATTTTATCCATACCTATAAAGATCCTTTTTTAAGCACCCAAAGTTCCTTTTATCAATTAAATAATCTAGATTTTGATAAAATGAAAGCCGTTGTAAAATTATTACCCCAATACAAAGATTATAGGGCTTTTTGTACGCATCCTGATAAATACGAGCATACCATCTGCAATGTAATGGAAGCCGATTTATTTGTAAATCCAAAAGGCGACAGGCTGAGGTTTCATATTGCCAGCAACCGCTTTTTGGGCAAAATGATCCGCATTATTATGGGTAAAATGCTAATGGTTGGCAAAGGAGAACTTAGCTTTGATGAATTTGAAGGCGGACTGATTACCCTGCAATCCTCAAAACTATCATTACCCGCTCACCCAACAGGTTTATACCTTTCGAAAGTCACTTATCCATATTTAAACCTCGAACCACGCACTGAATTTATCCATAGTACACAAGGTATAGACTGGATTTCAATTTAAGTGTAGCGTTTTCATTTTGAACTCCGTTTAAGGAGTATGAAAGTTCAAATCTGTATTTTCCTCTTTGCACTGATCCTATCATTAGGCTGTAAAAAATCTACAACCGTGGATGTTTTATTGGATGGCAACTATACAGGTGTGTTGGTAATTACCAATAGTGTTAGGTCTGTGCCGATAACCCGACCAATTTCTATCTCGTTACAGGATGGAAAATTCAACATTACTCCTAGTGCTGATGCTAACCTAAAACCATCGGGAGGTAAGGGAACCTATAACTTTAAGAACGGGATCGGATATTTTACAGATGAGGGCGTTTGGACAGCAGATTTTGATTGGAATATGATTTTAAATGGCGAATACGATATTAGAAGCAGCGGAGTAGATTTAACCCTTAGAAAAAGGTTTAAGCTTCAAACAGATTTTTCTCCGGCTACCTCTTACGCTACAGTAGATTATGAATATATTTTAAAAAGAAGTAGTTAATCCTCATCTAAATGAAAAATTTAATATTCTTCTTTATTGTCTTATCTAGTTTTGTTTTTGGATGTGAGAAGAAATCTGAAACAAAAACGACGAATTACGAATTTGAAATCAATACTTCAAAATCAATCGGTGCATCTACATTAGTATTAAAATCGATTAGCGATAGCCGTTGCCCAATAAATGCTGATTGCATTGGCGCTGGTGGTGCAAAAGCTTTTTTCAAATTAACATCTAATAACATTGATCAGGAAATTATCTTATGCAAAGGAGATTGTGGCACCTTAGAGGGTGTAGCAAACCTTAAAATTAACGGCATAGATTATTCACTCAAATTAATTGACATTACACCATATCCTCAGCTTCAGAAAAGTGATAACACACCAACTGTAAAAGTTGAGTTGACAAGAGCTTAAGTTTAGGTTTGCTTGGGCATCGGAAAATGATCTGTCCGGTGACCCAAGTTTTTTCCTTATTTAAATCGGATTGCTTTAAGCGGAGAAACTTTACTGATCAATAGCGAAGGGATAATCAAGACCGTTAAACATACCACTACCGTAACGATATTAAGCAGCAGCACATCAATAAAATGAAATTCTATTGGTGCATAAGCTAAAAAGTAGGAGGCCTGGTTAAGCTTGAAAATGTGAGTGGCCTGCTGTAAAAAACCAAGTCCTAAGCCCAGAATATTCCCCAGTAATAAGCCAATACCAATTAAATAAGCCGCATTGTAAAGGAAAATTTTCATAATGCTCCAGTTACTGGCCCCAAAAGATTTTAGCATCCCGATCATATTTGTTTTCTCCAAAATCATAATCAACAATGCGGTAACCATGTTAATTACACCTACAATTAACATCAGGATTAAAAGCACATTGGTGTTTACATCAAGAAGACCTAACCAGGTAAATATATTAGGAAAATTTTCTTCGATAGAATACGAGCGCAAATTGCGTGGAAGCTTTTCATAAATATTATTGGCAATAGGCTTAAGTCTGTTAAAATCATTAATCCTGATTTCTATACCACCAATTTCGTTGGCGTTCCAGTTATTCAGGCGTTTAATTATATTCAGGTTGCCAAGTACAAAACCCTTATCAATATCTTCTACACCAATATCATAAATGCCTACAATTTTAAATTTACGCGGCCGCAACTGGTTTTGAACAAAATACATGATAAAATCATCACCGGTTTTGAGTTTTAAACGATTAGCCGTATAATTCGAGATGAGCAGTTCTTGCATGGCAGCTGTACTGTCAGAAAAATCGATAATGGTTCCGCTGATAATATGCTGCTTAATGTAATCCCACTTATAGTTTTTGTCGATCCCTTTAAAATTAATGCCTTCAATTTCATTATTTGCCGAAAGGATAGCAGGTTTTGTAGCAAAAGGATAATAATATTCAATGTCAGGATTATTTTTGAGCATTTTTTTTGTTTCTCCATCAAGTACGAAGGGAGAATGCTCAAAAGAATTATTCAGATCGTAACGGGTCACTTGCACATCGCCCAAATAGCCTCTTACTTTATCCTGAATTTCAGTTTTAAAGCCTTTTATAATGGCTATAGAGAGAATCATAACAGCCAAACTCAACATCACGCCTGCTATTGCAATACGCACGATAAGTTTTGAAAAAGTACGCTCAGATTTAATGGCTATCCGCCCTGCGATGAAATATTCGAAATTCAATTTAATCAATTTGTATTAACAAAAATGCTCAATTCCTTTTTAAAAATGGCATTTTCGGAAATAAATAACCAACTTTAAACATCAATTTTTAAGTTGTAACAAGAAAATACCAATAGCATAATTGAAATATATTGTAAATTGTTTTGTTATAATACCGGAAGATTAGAATAATACTCAAAATGAAAAATTACATCAGCTTTGCTTTAACCAGTTTAATTGCATTATCGGCCTGCGGACAACCCAAACCACTTGAACAGGAAGTTCTTGGAAAGAAAAGCCCTGAAAACAGAAAACTGATGATCAGGACTGTTAAACTGCCATCGACAATTAAAACCGGTGCAGAACAGACCGAAAAATACCTCCCGCTTCTAAAAGGAAAACGTGTGGGTATGGTGGTTAACCCCACATCAATTATCGGTACGCAGACTTCGGTTGATAGCCTGCTGAAACGAGGTGTTAAAATCCAGAAGATATTTGGTCCTGAGCACGGTTTTAGAGGTAATGCCAGTGCAGGCGTTACCGTTAACGATGATGTTGACACCAAAACAGGTATAAAAGCCATCTCGCTTTATGGTAAACACAGTACACCAACGACTGAAGATTTAGCAGATATCGACATTATGGTGTTTGATATCCAAGATGTTGGTGTTCGTTTTTATACCTATATCAATACCTTACAGCACGTTATGGAAGCCTGTGCAGCAAACAATAAAACGCTGTTGATTTTAGATCGCCCCAATCCAAATGGTTATTTAATTGATGGGCCGATTTTAGACCCAAAATTTAAATCGGGCATTGGCGTGCAACCTATCCCTATTGCGCATGGCTTAACGGTTGGCGAATATGCGCAGATGTTAAATGGCGAAGGCTGGTTGAAAGATAAGGTGAAATGCAAGATTACCATTATCAAAAATGCCAATTACGACCATGATATGGAGTATACTTTACCAGTTAAACCCTCTCCTAACCTAAATACACAGCAATCTATTTTACTTTACCCATCTACCTGCTTATTTGAGGGCACCTATTTAAACCACGGCCGCGGAACGATGTTTCCATTTACTGTTGTTGGGGCACCGTACCTTAAAGGGAAATTCGATTTCAGTTTTACGCCGAAAAGTATAAAAGGAATGTCAGAAACACCATTGTTTCAGGATCAGGTTTGTTATGGCTTAGATTTAAGAACTTACGATACCTCAAAACTGGTAAAATCGAAACAGGTAAACATCAGCTGGTTAATCGAACTGTACAAGGCATCCCCAAGAAAAGAAGATTTCTTTAACACCAAGCTGAGCAAAGAAATGGGTACTATCGAAAGATTAGTTGGTGTGGCAGATTTCAGGCAACAGGTAATCGACGGAAAAAGTGAAGCAGAAATTAGGGCGAGCTGGGAACCAGGACTAAGTGCATACAAAACCATGCGGAAGAAATATTTGCTATACAATTAATTATTGAATGAGAGAGGGATTGAATGACTGAATGATCGGATTGCCCCTTGCAATTATTTTCAAACTTAATAGAAAGAGGTTTGTTATTATAGATGATTGATAAGCGCTGTGCTATTCAATCATTCAAAAACTTAATCATTCAATCATTTTAGCTATGAGCGGTCCGAAAATTAAAAGTGATAAACCAGGAAGCAATTACCAGGAAGAAGTGCCCAAAGGCAGGGAGCCTGTTGACCATAAAACGGTGAGGCATAAAAACGACAGCACCCCTAATAAAGCACCAAAAACAAATAATCCGGCTAAGCAAAGAGAATTAGAGGAGCAGCCGGTTCATCCGATAAAAAAGGCACCTAAAGAATAATTTTAAAAGCACTATCATTGCAACTGGAGTATGACTTAATATGGTCATTTAGAACAGATTATCGACTGCGTTTCACTCCGCTCTAAATGACGATTTTTATATCATTTTGTCTATTTACTACTTGCTTTTAAAAACGACAATAAAATTTTCTCATCGTGTGCCAAGCCTAATTTACCGGTTGTTTTGTTATTATTCATTTTCTTGATATATCTACTAAGCTCATTGTTTTCATAAGCGGTGAGCAATAACGGATATACATAAGAACTCTTGCAAACAGCCCTGGTATTGCCTAATTTTTTCGCTACACAATCTAAAACCGTTACAATTGTTTTTTTTGAATTTAAGTTAAAATCTTCATCAGCACTGCACTTCGAAAACTGGCGCAACGCTTCTAATGTTCCACCCCAGGTTCTAAAATCCTTTGCCGTAAAATCATCGCCTGTAATTTCTTTAATGTAAGCGTTTATTTTGCCTGAATCGATACTTTTATGTTCTTTCCCGTTCGAATAAAATTGAAATAATTCCTGCCCGGGAATGTCCCTGCATTTCTTGACCAGTTTTGCCAGCGACCGATCATTTAACTCTACTTTTTGCCGAACACCTTTTTTTCCAACGAAATCCATGGTAATTTTACTTCCTTCGATTTTAACATGCTTATCTCGAAGTGTAGTTAAGCCAAAAGAACCGTAAAGCTGTTTATAACTTTCGTTACCCACACGGATTAGTGTTTTTTGCAGTACATCTACAGAAATGGCCAATACTTTGCGTTCATCGAAATCTTTTCTGCGGAGGTCTTTTTCCAGGTTTTTCCGTGCATTGGGCAATGCTTTTCCAAATTCCAATAAACGGAAATATTTAGCCTCCGATCGGCGGCTGGTCCACTTTGCATGGTATTTATATTGTTTCCGGCCTGCAGCATCAATACCAGTAACCTGTAAATATGCATTTGGCTTACTGGCAATCCACACATTTTGCCATGCGGGTGGAATAACTAAGGCCTTTATCCGGTCGAGGTGTTTCTCTTCGGTAATTTTGTTGCCCTCTTTATCTTCGTAATAAAACTTTCCCGGTTTCCCTTTCCGGTAAATCCCCGGCATGGTATCGGTAACGTACACCAATCCGTTTGCTTTAACAACATCTTTGCCTTGTACCATTTTTGCCTATAAGTATGGGTTTATTTTTAGTTATTTTGCAAAACTTAAACGTGGGTAGCCACGTTATTTTTAGAAACACAACACTTTCTTTATGAAAATAGTTTTTATGGGTACGCCCGATTTTGCGGTAGCCTCTTTAGATGCCTTGGTACAAGCCAATTTCGATGTAGTTGCTGTGGTTACTGCGCCAGATAAACCTGCAGGCCGTGGCCAAAAATTGAATGAAAGTGCAGTAAAAAAATATGCTGTAGAAAAAGGAATTCCTGTTTTACAGCCTGAAAAGTTAAAAAATCCTGAGTTTATTGAAGAACTAAGATCTTACCAAGCCGATTTACAAGTGGTAGTGGCTTTTAGAATGCTACCAGAAATAGTTTGGAATATGCCGGCTAAAGGAACCATCAATTTACATGGTTCGTTATTACCGCAATACCGTGGTGCAGCCCCGATTAACCATGCCATTATAAATGGAGAGAAGGAAAGTGGCGTAACTACATTTTTCCTTAAACAGGAAATTGATACCGGTGATATCATCCTTAGCGACAGTGTGCCCATTGCCGACGACGAAACTGCGGGTGAGTTGCATGATAAACTGATGGTTGTTGGCGCAAATCTCCTGGTAAAAACACTACTTGCTATCGAAGCCAATAATATAATAGAGCAGCCACAGCCACAAAATGGTGATTTAAAACATGCGCCGAAGATTTTTAAGGAAGATTGCAAAATCGACTGGAACAACCAGGCGCAAACCATCCATAATTTAATCCGCGGTTTAAGCCCTTACCCAACTGCTTTTACCTTACTCAATGAAAAAAATTTAAAGGTATTTAAGGCCGAAATAGAAGATAAAGAGCCAGGCATTGTAGCCGGAGGCTTTTTAACCGATGGTAAAACTTATTTGAAATTTGCCGCAAAAGATGGTTTTATCAAACTTTTAGATATCCAATACGAAGGAAAAAAACGAATGCTGATCGAAGATTTTTTAAGGGGAATGCGGTTGTAATTTATCTATGAACGGTCGTCATGCTGACCTGTAGCGCAGCGGAAAGCTACGCAGTAAATTTAATTCAGGGTCTTTATAGCATAAAAGATGCTGAACTAAATCCGATAACTATCGGATCAGCATGACGACAGTATTTTATATGAACAATTCTTTTTGGAAAGCAATTGCAGTGGCTTTAGGCTTAAGACAGCCCCGCTCCCGCTTCTGCAAATTTGATCCCGATGTAAAATCGGGAACATCCCGCTTTGATCGGGTTTAAGTGGCCACAAAAGTGCTTCTGTTTAGGGTTAAATAAACCCGACCGGCAGCGTTATCCCGATTAAGTATAGTTTATCTTGTAAAGCAAATTTTATCGGGATTAAGCAAAGGCCGGGACCAGCCCAAACCGAAGCACTACAGGTTTTGCTTTCCAAAAAAATTGAACAGTTTTTAAGGATATGATAGATGCTGAACTAAATTCAGCATGACGACCAAGGTAATCCGTGCGCTACAAATCGTGGGATAGCACTATAAATTATTCAATTTCTCGATCAAAAATTTCGATACCTCGTTAAAATAACGCTTCCTGCCGTAACCCATTACCCATTGAATGCCTTGCGTTGCGTTGGTAATAAACACTTCTTCGGCTTCTTTTAATATTTCGGGATTGATCTGCGCTTCGATTAAAGGCATATCGTTCATTTTGCACAACTGCATAATGGCCGTACGCATTACACCGCTTATACAACCTTCAGCTAGCGACGGCGTATAAATCTGTTTGTTATATACGACAAAAACATTGGCACTGATACTTTCGCAAAGAAAGCCATATTGGTTCAGAATCATTGCCTCATCCAAACGGTTTTGGCTTTTAAAAATTCCGGCCATGACATAAAGCAGCGCATTGGCTGTTTTAAAATTCGAGAGTTTATTAACCGGTTTGGTCATTTCATCAAAAACATCAATGATCAAACCTTTGCTGTTCAACTCGTATGTGGATGCTTTTAAGGGAATACCTTCTAAAATGTAACCTGCTTTATTAATTTCGGGTGTATAAACGCCAGCTCCACCCCTGTATACAGAAAGGCGAAAACGGACATTGCCATTCCACTTGTTCCTTTTGGCCAGGTCGGCAGTTTTTTGGCGCAGAAAATAATCGTCCATTAAAGCATGACCGTCAATTTTAAGCGCTTTCATGCCAGCCGTTAATCTATCGGCATGTAAATCGGCAAATTGCAGCTTATTATTAATCATCCGCATGCTTTCGAACAGTCCATCGCCAAATTTGAAGCTTCTGTTCGAAGCCGTTAAAATCGGGGCATCTACCGCCTGAAATTCATCATTAAATAAAAGGTACTCCTGAAGCATATTTTATGATGTAGCGATATAATTTTCCCATTTGGTTAAGCCAGCTTTAAAATCGGGTGGCAATGACGATTCAAAATACATATACTCTTTAGTGCTGGGATGGATAAAACCCAAACTTTGTGCGTGTAAAGCCTGACGGGGCAGCAATTCAAAACAATTATCTACAAACTGTTTGTACTTATTAAACGTAGTCCCTTTTAAAATCTTATCTCCACCGTACATTGCATCGTTAAAAAGTGGATGACCAATATGTTGCATATGCGCCCTGATCTGGTGCGTACGACCTGTTTCTAACTCACAACTGATCAAAGTAACGTAACCCAAACGTTTTAATACTTTATAGTGCGTTACAGACCATTTTCCTTTTTCTTCATCATCATAAATATCCATCACACGGCGATCCTTCACACTTCTACCAATGTAACCGGTTACCGTTCCATCGTTTTCGATATCGCCCCAAACCAGTGCAATATATTTACGGGTAATGCTGTGGTCGAAAAACTGACGTGCAAGGTGTGTAATCGACTTTTCATTTTTACTGATCAGCAATAAACCCGAGGTATCCTTATCAATGCGGTGCACTAGGCCTGGTCGGCCATCATTGCCAGGTAACTGAGGCAGTTGCTCAAAATGGAATGCCAAAGCATTAACCAAAGTTCCGGTATAATTATTAAAACCGGGGTGTACAACCATTCCTGCAGCTTTATTCACCACCAAAAGATCACTATCCTCGTAAATAATATCAAGCGGTAAATCTTCAGGATAAACTTCGGTATCGCGCGGTGGGTGAGGTAAAACGATAGATATTTCATCATAAGGTTTAACCTTATAACTCGCTTTGATCTGTTTCTGGTTAACCAATACATTACCTGCATCAATTGCATTTTGAATACGGTTTCGGGAGGCATTTTCTACGCGCACCATCAAAAATTTATCGATACGAAGCAGCGATTGCCCCTTATCTACAATAATTTTTAAATGTTCATATAATTCCTGTTCTTCTGATTCCTGCAATTCGACCACATTTTCCATGGCGCAAAAATAAACTTTTAACTTCAAGAATTTTTCAATGATTGCAGTTTTCGAAAAAACAGCCTTATCTTTACTCACAATCAAAACATTCTAAATTTTCTATATGAAAAAATGCTACGCTTTAAAGGCCATATGTGCCTTATTTTTATTAGTGATGACTCAAAAAGCAAGTGCCCAACAAGATGTTGGAGACTTGTTTGTGGGCGGACCAGCAGATGCGACCAAACTGGTTAATGCCTATTTTGATCCTTTGTATAAAGGTTTAGGCCTGGGTTTAACCGATGGATGGTCGAACACCGCTCAATCGAAAGGTTTTTTAAAATTCGATGTAAGGGTTTCGGCCTCTGCAGCATTTGTTCCACAATCGGCCAGAAGTTATGATGTAAATACCTTGAGTTTAAGTAATATCAAACCTGCACCTGGTGCATCATCTATAGGTCCTACTGCATTTGGTGATGACCATGAAGGTGGTAAAATGCAAATTTATACAAGCAGTGGCGTTCCTACAGGTAAATTTTTCAACTTACCTCAGGGAGTGGGGTTTCATGTAGTGCCTTCAGCTCAGATACAGGCTACTTTGGGCTTACCCAAAAACATTGATGTTACTTTAAGAGCAATGCCGAAGATTAAATTAGGTAACGACCTGGGAAGCTTATCGATGATCGGTTTTGGTGCCAAAATTGAACTTTTACCCTTATTTATGGGTTCAACAACAGAAAAACTGATTCCTGTAGACATTGCCATTGCCGGTGGCTTTACGCAGTATAAATATAATTTGCCTTTGAATATCAATAATACTTCAAATTCAGATCAGCGTATTGATGCTAAATTCAATGGCGTAAATTTTGATGCCATCGTTTCAAAGAAAATTATGTTTTTCACGCCTTTTGCCAGCATCGGTTACCAAACATCGAACACCAATTTAAAAGCGCTTGGTACTTATAAATTTGAAGATGGTGCAAGCAATGCAACTTATGTAGATCCAATCTCGGTGAAACAAACTGATATTGACGGCGTAAGAGGTAGTTTAGGCTTTCAACTGAAATTTGGTTTCTTTAAATTTTACGGCTCATATACTCAGGCAAAATACAGTATGGTTAATGCAGGTATAGGCCTTGGTATCGGCAAATAATCGAATATAATCTTGTATCAATAAGGTAGGATTGTCATCCTGAGCCTGTCGAAGGAAGGGTAAATGTCTCTAGTCCATTTCGACAGGCTCTCCGTAGGAGTCCTTTGGACAACGTGACATATTAATTAAAATTAATTTTATGATATAACCTTTGCTTATTTTCACACGTGTTCGAAGAAATATATAGTCCAATACAAAAAATAGCATTTTCTCCTTTAAACAACCTGTTTGTTAAAAGGGATGATCTTATCGATCCTTATATTTCCGGGAATAAATGGCGTAAGCTCAAATACATTTTAGCCAAGGCCAAAGCAGATCAAAAAACGCATCTGGTCACTTTTGGAGGTCCTTATTCCAATCACCTCGTGGCTACTGCCGCCGCAGCATCAAGATCGGGCTTAACCGCTACAGCTTTTGTACGTGGGGAAGCAGTAAAAAATGAGCTATTATTACTGTGCAGTTTATTTGGGATGAAACTCATTTTTACCGACCGTGAAAGTTATCGGGATAAACACCAATTGTTTGACCAGTATTTTGCATCCGATGCACAAGCCTATTTTATAAATGAAGGGGGTGCATCAGTTGAAGCCACCATTGGCTGCGCAGAGGTAATTGAAGAGCTAGTGGAACCATACGACCACATTTTTTGCGCTGCCGGAACAGGAACCACAGCTGCAGGTTTGTTGATGGGAATTCAACAACAACAATTAAATACAAAGTTACATATCATCCCCGTGTTAAAGGGTGCTTCATTTATCAAAGCAGAAATAGCACATTATACGCCCATCTCCAGCCACCTCGAACTTCACCTCGATTATCATTTTGGAGGCTATGCGAAAACCACTCCTGAACTGATCAGCTTTATCAAAACCTTTACTGCAAAAACCGGATTGCTACTAGACCCTGTTTATACGGCGAAAATGTTTTATGCCATTCAAGATTTAGTAAAACAAGAAATTATTGGTAAAGATGAAAAAGTATTGGCCATCCATACCGGAGGGCTTATGGGCATTTTTGGCATGAAGGATAAGTTTTAAACGGGTAATACAATCTTTGATGCCAATTCATCCTGCAAATGCGCTTAACTATCTGATCAATATCATTAGCCCTGAATAAAAAAAGGGCCCTCATTGCTGAGGAACCCCAATAAGATCTCTAAATCGTCCCGTTGATTTGATTCTTGTTATAAAAGTATCGCTACTTTCTTTCGAATGAAATAAAAATAGAGCAAGCCCGCTAAATAATAGATGAAGATGCACGATCTATACACATTGAATAATAAACCGTCCAAAACAACCGGCTTTTAGTTCTTTTTTAAAGGTTTAATTAACTCATTTACAATTTTCCGGTGGCTTTCTTACCAGAACCATTGGAAAATTGATTTTCCAAAACCATGAAGTATTAGTGTAGCTTTCCTGAATTTAATTCTAGTATTGTTTTTATCGATTAATCGTTTTCGCGCACTTTGTTCCAGATATCTCTGTAAAGTTCTTCGTGGCGTTTAAATTGCAGATGCACATAAGGGCACAATGGAATTACCTTCAGGTTATTTGTACGTACATAATTTACCATGGCATCCAGCAATAGTTTTGCGTAACCTTTGCCTTCTTTTTCGGGATCAATTTCGGTATGATAAACCGTTAAATTTCCGCCCTGAATATCAAAAACCATTTCTCCATATTTTTCTCCCTCATCATAAAGTTCGAATGCACTAGGTTCTTCTTTTTGGATATTTAATTTAACTTCTGCCATAATACTTAACCCGATACAATTTTTAAAATTTGCTAATCAACTGATGCAACATTAAATAAGCTGCCAAATCAATTAAAGGTAACCAATATTTGCTGATTTATGCATACCTCTAATCAAACTTTAACGGTTTTATGATCCACTCTTCTTTAGCGCTTTATTCTTCTTGCCCCAAGCACTTAATTGACAAAAAATCGGAAGAAACTCTAGTGCTATCGGAGTTAGCTCATATTCTACCCTCGGAGGAACCTCTGCATAAACAGTTCTTTTAACCAGCTCATCCTGCTCCAATGCACGCAACTGTAAGGTTAACATCCGTTCTGATATATATGGGAATTCTTTTTTCAGCTCACTAAACCTCAATTTTCGGTCTCCAAGTTTATCCAATATTACAATTTTCCATCTCCCTCCTATTTTGTTGGCCGCATAAGTCAGATCGCAATCCGTTATAAATTTTTCGTTGAGGGTATAAGTCGAATTTTCTTTTCGTGCCGTCATTACTTACAAATTTGTTTGTACCATACAAATGGTAGTGCATGCTATAAAAATACGCGGTACAGGTTATTATTGCAAGGTCATTTTAATCACAAGAAAATATGGACTTATATTTAACCGGAAAAACGGCATTGGTAACCGGAGCCTCTAAAGGGATAGGTAGCGCAATAGCAAAAGAGCTGGCAAGGGAAGGTGTAAAAGTTTTCGTAACAGGCCGTAACCAACAATCATTAGATAGCCTTTCCAGTGAGATTGTTGCTGAAGGCAACATTGCCCCTATTGTTTTTACGCAGGACTTACTGGCACCAAACGCGCCTCACAAAATTGCTACTGCGGCCTTAGCTGCACTTGGCCATATCGACATCCTCATCAACAACGCGGGGCAAAGTCAGCCTGTAGATGTTGCAGGACCAGAAGAACCCTGGACTAGATCGATGGCCTTAGATTTTGAGCGCCCCAGGTTGCTCACTCAAGCGCTATTACCACATTTTATAGCCCGCAAACAAGGTACAATACTCAATTTGACCAGTACTTATGAATTACGCTCGTTGAATGTTTCAGCTATTGCCAAGGCCGCAATGGCAATGTGGTCTAAACAACTTGCAGGTGAGTTGGGCAAATATGGAATCAGGGCGAACTGTTTACAGCCGGGACTTATCGATACTGAAAACATCCGGCCTTATTTCCCGGGTGATGAGCGCAGGAAATATGCTGAAAGTGAAATACCTTTGCAAGATTTTGGTGAAGTGCAAGATATGGCAAACATGGCTGTTTTCCTGGTTTCGCCACGTGCTAAATATATAACAGGAACGGTTTCAGTAGTGGACGGTGGAGGATCACGTTCGGCATTCTGATTTTTATATCGATAAAATCGCTTAAAATGATGTGATTTCAATATTGTTTTTTAAAAAAATGTGCCATAGAATAATTTCCACACAATTAACTTGTAAAACACAAGCAATCAACTTGTAACAGAATTTTATTCTAAATCAATCAGATAGTATATATATTAGTGCTTTAGATAAGAAGTTTTTGTATGTGAAGAAAGTTTCTCAACCTTAAAATATTTCAATGGAACCCCTTGTTATCAGAAAAGCACCTTTAAACCTTTATGTTATATTAGTGTTGTCCATAATATCGATACCCTTTTTTATTTATATATTTTATGGTGATTTTACAATTGTAACAGTAGGCATCATAGCTGTTTTCAGTATATTTCCTATATGGCTTTTTATTTATGCACTTCGCGAGCTGATCAAAAAAACACCTCATATTACTTTTACGGAAAATGAGCTGATCATTAAAGACCGTGATTTTTACAATTGGAAAAACATAGAGGGTTTTGCATTCAGCATAGAAGAAGTGGGACGTGATAATGCCGGGAGTATATATAAAAATTACATCACCGTATTATTAAAGGACGGCACTTCTGCAAAAATCCCTGTATCACATCTGGACAGGAAGGCAGACGAAATTCTGTATTTACTCAATGACTATAAGCGGGAATCAGATGATGCAAAAAGTCCTTCTCAACAATAAAGCGAATAACTTTATTGCATGACATCATTTACTGGCTTACTATCCACAAACTGCTCAAAACTTATGATTTTACGCTCTTTCAGTTTCCATATGTGGGCAACTCTTGCCGTAAAAGGCTTATTTGTCTTTTTATAGGTACCAGAATAAGTTCCATACGCTACCACTTTGTCTTCATTGGCAACATAATCTTCTGGCGTGAATTTATAATCAATCCATTCGCTTCCTAGTCTTGCAAAAACATTTTTTTTAATGTTTTCCAAGCCTATATAAGTGCCTGCGCACGGAAATCCTTCTGCTTCTGTCCATGAGATATCTTCAGCAACATATTTTGCTAAGTTTTCACCATTTTCTTCCGAAGTTTTTCCTTCGTAGGTACTTTTTACAATTTCTAGATTTGTCATTTTATTGATATTTGAGACACAACTTGTCAGCAGCATACCTGCAACCAACAAACTGGATATAATTGTTTTCATTTCTTCTGTGCTTTTGCAAAAAAAACAATCTCAAAAAGAAATAATGATTTAAGAGCGTTTTTTTAGCCTTTTAGATCGCAAGGAATAATTAACTTAAATTTATTCCTTGCGATTAATTCTACCATTTCATTTCGCCGGTATTCACCTTTGCTCCAATCTGTAAAGCCGTTTCAAAAGTTAATGTTGGATATTGTGCTTTAATCGCTTTGATCAACTCTTCAGAAGTTTTGTTGGTTTTTAAAGCCTCTTCGTAAAACTGGATATAACTTTTGGTATGTTTTATTGCACTAACATCAAATGGGCTTGCGTTATTGGCATGTGCAGGAATAACGATTGAAGGATTTAAGGCTTCGATTTTGTCTAAAACAGCAATCCAATTTTTACGGGCTTCCGGCGTTTGTGCATCTGCCATCCATAGGTTAAATGTAGTTCCGAAAACATTGATACCACCTATTACTGCTTTAATTGAAGGAATCCAAACAAAGGTTTTTGCAGGAAATTCTTCCAAGCCAACAACTTCGAGTTTCTGACCTTCCAAATCAATGCTATTTCCCTTTATAACCTGTGGTAATACCACATTAGAAGTAATGGCCTTGCCTAATCTTTCCCCCCAAACATCCAGTTTTTTCTGTGCAGAGGCTTTGATAGCTTCCACGGTTTCCGGTGAGGCGAAAGCCGTTACTTCCGGGAAATGTTTCTTAAAAACTTCCAATCCGAAGTAATAATCAGGATCAGCATGGGAAACATAAATTACAGTTAATTTTTTACCAGACTTTTTGATTTGGCCGGCGACCTTTTCCGCGTCTTCCAAAGTAAATTGTGCGTCGATTAAAACGGCATCTGTTTTACCTGAAACGATTACGGATGCCACGCCAAAAGCATTCTCTGATGCGTTATAAACTTCGAGCTTTAAATTAGCTGTTTCAATAGTTTTGAAACCTTGTGCATTTGCTTCCATTTTTAATAAGATTAGAATAGTTAGAAATAATGTTGAAATAATTGATTTCATGCCTTATGTTATTTGATGACACAAAGATGCACAGGACACCAAGACAAAAAGATTGAACAAGTTCAATAAATACAGGTTAGCTAGCTACCGGTTACATTTTTTTTTCTGATCTTACTCAAAAATTCGTGACTAATGCCTAAATAAGCTGCAATCTGAAGGTTGGTCAATCGTTGTAGGAGCTGCGGATATTTTTTAATAAAATCAAGATAGCGCTGGTCTGCAGTTTTACTCAAATTATCGATCATCCTCCTTTGTAGGGCAACGTGGGTTTTTTGGGTCATTATCCTGAATAGCTTCTCAATTTGAGGACGATTGATGTAAGCAAATTCTTTGTCCTTCTTAGAAATAAGCAGTACCTCACTATCTTCAAGAGCCTCTATATAGAGCTGAGAAGGTGTGTTATTGGTGAAACTATCAATATCGGTAATCCACCAGTTTTCAATGGCAAAATACAATATGTTTTCAAAACCATTTTGGTCAACATGATAGATGCGGAAAAGTCCTTTGATTACAAAACCTTCAAATTTACAGGTTTCACCCGCTTGCAGTAAAAAACGCTTTCTTTTAACCAATTGATGTTTGAACAGGTTACAGAATATATCTCTTTCCTTTTCCGGAATGGTTACATGGTTGGAAATATGCTGATGGAGAAGTTCTTTCATAAGGTTTACAATATCAGGCTTAAAACCCATAGATAGTTCATATTTATTTAGATTTAATTTGCTCCGCAATAAGAATTTTCGAAAAAAGTTTTCCACATCGGTGAAGTCCAAAACGCGATTTTGTCTATAATCATACTTTAAACAGTTTAAACCTATTTTTTATGTAAAGTGCACAAAAAGTGCTTAAATTTTGATTTTAGGCACATTTAACTAAATTTGGATTATACCAAAACCAAGTTTATGTATCAATTAACAGTACCTGCAGATCGCGTTAACGAATCGTTAAGTAAGCACATTTTGGCCGATGGTTTCGACCTGACTTATGATATGGAAAAAAGTCATGGTGCTTACATTTACGATGCTAAACACAACAGAACTTTACTCGATTTTTTCACTTGTTTTGCTTCCGTTCCTTTAGGTTATAACCACCCTAAAATGATCAATGATGAAGCATTTAAAAAAAATCTTCTCCTCGCTGCATTAGCTAATCCATCGAACTCTGATGTTTACACCCAGCAGTATGCACAGTTTGTTGAAACATTTTCCAAAGTCGGTATTCCGGCTTACCTGCCGCATGCTTTTTTTATTGCAGGTGGAGGCTTAGCAGTAGAAAATGCAATTAAGGTAGCCATGGACTGGAAAGTTCAGAAAAATTTTGCGAAAGGATATACTGAAGAAAAAGGTTTTAAGGTTTTACACTTCGAAAGGGCTTTTCATGGCAGAACGGGTTATACTTTAAGCTTAACCAATACCCTACCCGATAAAACCAAGTGGTTTGCCAAATTCGATTGGCCAAGAGTGGCTGTTCCGGAAGTTAAATTTCCGCTTTCAGGAAATAATTTAAGTCATGCCATTCAAACCGAAGAAACATCTTTAGCGCAGATCAAAAAAGCATTTGCAGATAATAAAGACGATATCTGCGCTATAATTATAGAACCAATCCAATCTGAAGGTGGAGATAACCACCTGCGTGAAGAATTTTTGATCCAACTTAAGGCCTTGGCCGATGAAAATGATGCCTTTTTGATTTATGATGAAGTACAAACCGGGGTTGGGTTAACCGGTAAATTCTGGTGCCATCAACATTTTAGTGAAAAAGCTCAACCAGATATCATCGCTTTTGGAAAAAAAATGCAGGTTTGTGGTATTCTTGTCGGTAATAAGGTAGACGAAATTGAAACCAATGTATTTAAAGTGCCAAGCCGTATTAACTCAACCTGGGGAGGCAATTTGGTTGATATGGTTCGTTCTACGCAGATTTTACAAATTGTAGAAGAAGATCAGCTTTGTGAGAATGCAGCAAAAGTAGGTGTGTACTTAAGAGATCAACTAGAAAACCTATCGCATAAATTTGATCAAATGACAAATGTTCGTGGAAGAGGTTTGTTGTGTTCTTTTGATTTCCCGACAAAAGAAATGCGGAATGCATTTATTGGCAAAGGATTAGAAAACAATGTGATGTTTTTGGGCTGTGGTGAAAAAACGATACGCTTTCGTCCGGCACTTTGCATTGAGCAAAAGCATATTGACGAAGGCTTGACGGTTATGGAAAAAATATTGCCTTTATTGTAGGCATGAATAGAAAATCGTTAGTTTATTTCTTAGTTGCAGGTATTTTAGTGTTGATCTTTTTCATGGTTAAAGCTGTTTTTGATCAGCCTGGGATTGAGGATATGAAAGCCGGTTTTAAAGAAATTGCCAAGTATAGAAATGCAAACAATACTGGTCCGGTACAGCGGATTTATATCGTTACGGTTAAAGATTCGCTATGGAAAGAAATGGAAGATTATGGCAATTTAATGCCCCATACCAAATATGGCAATACAAAAGTTTACTTCTTTATGGAAAATTCCAACGTTCCGAAAACTTTGGAACCTGGAGAAGTAAACTTCAATCCTCAATATAATAAATCCTGTATTGCGCTATTCGAAAAAAGCGCAATGAGCCAGGTAGCATTTAATAAGTATCCGTTTTAGACATAGATTTTTTTTGGTATAATTACAAATGAATCGTGATTATAGTTCGATAAGTCCATCAGCAAAATCGCTATTGCTAGCCAAAAGTTTAACGAATATTCCCTTTGTTGCTGACGCTGTTAAGTTAATTTACGGCAACGACGCCCTTGAAAAATTATATGATAAAGATTTTGATGAGGTATTTTTAAAACGGTTGGTCCATTTTGAGAGTAGATATTTATCTCTGGATAGCTTACTTTTTGCATCGGGCTCTTTAAATATTATAGAAATTTCTTCTGGTTATTCTTTCAGGGGCTTGGATCTGGTTTTAAGGCACCCGACTATTTATTATTTGGATACTGATTTACAAGGCGTAATCGACATCAAAAAAGATTTGGTTGATCGACTAATTGTTGATGAGAAATTACAATTAAAGGGTAAACTCAAAACCGAAGCTTTAAATGCTTTGGATGGAGACGCTTTTTCAAATGCTATAAATCAAATGCCTCTCGGTCCGATTAGTATTATAAATGAAGGTTTATTGGTGTATTTAAATAATGAAGAAAAGATATCACTATGTAAAACCATCCATAAATCATTAAAACAAAGAGGTGGTTATTGGATCACTGCTGATGTATATATTAAACGACCAGCACCTAAAAATGAAACCAATGATTATTTTTCTCAGTTTCTGGAAACACATCATGTAGAAGATAATAAGTTTGATAGCTTTGAACAGGCTGAACACTTCTTTCTTGAACAAGGTTTCAAATTGACAACTAAAGCAACTTCAGTTTGGCATCAACTTTCCTCGCTAAAATATATTGATATTGAATTATTAAAAAAAATGAAGGAGCAGGCGAATAAAATTGGCAGAATCCGAGAAACCTGGGTGTTAAAAGCTATTTAATTAACTAAAACCGGGCTGCAGATCCACGTTTTCTAATTCTGAAACACTTTTTTCTTGTAGCGCTATGCCTGTGCAAAACATTAAGTTTCTTCCCGTTTTACGCTTATACGCTTCGCTACCTCGTACCTCGTTGCTGCAGGGTATCGCTCCAACCTGGGCTAAATGGCCAGAAAAGTATTTTATTTTTGAGGTTGCAGGGGCCGCTAACTTTTGTTCATAAACCTGACAGCAGCGGCAGCTCCCGACTTTTCGTCGGGACTACAGCGAATGGCAGGACTGAAGCACCCATGAAATGCTGACATTCGTTTCCTAACCCTAAAAATCCTGCTATTTATCATATTACATTAGTCTTCGACTACGCTCAGACTCGCAAGCAACTAATTACCCCAGCTCAAAACTAACGAAGTTCCCGAACTGCTCTTAGCCTTTCAAACTTCGTGAGTTCCCACTACCTAAACAAATGCAGAGAAACCCGTTATGGCTCTACCTACAATCAGCGTATTAATTTCTTTTGTGCCTTCGTAAGAATAAATTGCTTCAGCATCGGCCACAAAACGCGCTACATTATATTCCAATAAAATGCCGTTTCCACCCATTACCTCACGGGCCTTGCTCACCACATCACGTGTACGTAACGAACAGAATACCTTGGCTAACGAAGCATGCTCATCTTTCAACAAGCCCTGATCCTGCAATTGTGACAACCTAAAACATAATGTTTGCATTGCTGTTAAATTCGACAACATCTCAACTAAATGGTTTTGAATCAATTGAAAAGATGCAATGGGTTTACCAAACTGTTTTCGGGTACGGGTATAATCCAGTGCATTTTCGTAAGCACCACGGGCACAGCCAACAGCCTGCCAGGCCACTCCTGCTCTTGTCATTTGCAATACCTTTGCTGTATCTTTAAATGAGTTTGCATTTTGCAGGCGGTCCGTTTCTTCTACCTCACAATTGTTTAAAGTGATAATTCCATTCTGCACAATCCTGAGGGCCATTTTATCCTGCATTTTTTCTACAGCAAAACCAGGATTATCTTTTTTTACAATAAAACCCTTAACCTCACCACTTTCTTCATCTCGTGCCCAAATAATTAAGATATCGGCGAAAGTGGCATTACCGATCCATTTTTTCTGACCATTTAATATCCATTTGCCATCTATTTTTTTGCAGGTTGTAGTGAGTCCTCCAGCAGCAGCAGAGCCCACTTCGGGTTCGGTTAGCCCAAATGCACCGATAATTTTAAATTGCTGCATCAGTGGCAACCACTGTTGTTTTTGTTCTTCCGATCCACATAAATAGATCGATCCCATCGCTAAACCACTCTGTACACCAAAAAAAGTAGAAATCGAGGTATCTATCCGAGCCATTTCCATCGCTAAAATCCCTTCCATCAAATTCGATTTTCCCGGACAGCCATAACCTTTATAGGTTAAACCACAGATATTAAGTTCAGCAAGTTTTGGGATAATTTCGAAAGGAAATTCGGCTTTGTTCCAGTAATGGTTTACAATGGGCTTTACTTCTTTTTCTAAAAAAGCACGCACTTTTAACTGGAGTTCGCGATCCTCATCGTTGAGTGCTTCGTCGCCCAAATGGTAAAAATCACCTTCAATTGGTGGTAATTCTCGCTTTTTACCCGATCCACCCATCATTTTCATCATCCCCTGAATCTGTTTATCATCCAGATTGGATATGGTTTCGACTATTTTGGGTAAATCGACTTTTTTCGATAAAGCTTCTAACTTATCGAAATCTACATGTTTAAAAAGATTGTACGCATTTTTGAGAGAAGAGAATATATTCGCCATTATTATTCGTTTTGAGAATAACAAACGAAGGGCGGTTTTGTTGGACTGTCAAAATAACCGCAAAGGGCGCTAAGTTTTTCGCTAAGGAAAAGAAAGAGAAATCTTAGTAAGACAAATCCCTACAGCTTTGCGTACTTTGCGGAACACTTCTTTTCTTTGCGGTTAAAAAATTTACCTTAAATCAAACAAACTATCAACACCCAACAATTTTCTTGAGGTAAAGCCTTCGCCAAAAGTGGTACCGATGCTTTTACCAAATTCTCTGGAACGGCCAATTACGCTTTCAAAAAATTCTGGTGAAGAAATATAGGTTTGCAAGCCATCTACATCAGGATTATAAAACTGGGTTTTAAAAGCTTTAATCGATTCAATTTTCTTATCCATGTGGTCAGATATATCCACAATAATATCAGGTTTTAAGTACCTGTCTTGAATATATTGCAACAATAACCTCGGCCGGTGCGCTTCTTGTTTAACACCATCAATTGATGTTTCTACTTTTGGCAGTCCCGATAAAAAAACCGAATCGTGCACCAGATCGCCAGCTCTGCCATGATCAGGGTGACGGTCTTCTAGCGCATTGCTTAAAATAATTTCTGGTTGGTATTTCCTGATGGCTTTAATTACTTCTAAACGGTGAAATTCATCATTCTGAAAAAAGCCATCCCTCATTCTCAAATTTTCGCGAACATGTAAACCTAAAATTTTCGCAGAGTCTGCGGCCTCTTCATCTCTTGTTTCTGCAGTACCACGCGTACCCAGCTCGCCTCTGGTTAAATCTACAATTCCAACTTTTTTACCAAGGGCAATATGTTTTAAAATAGTACCTGAACAGCAAAGCTCTGCATCATCAGGATGCACGGCTATAACTAAAATATCTAACTTCATGACGTAATTATTGGGCATTTTGGCTCAGCAGTTGCTGAATTTTCTTTTTAATTTTCGAACTCAATGGCTTGGTGAATGGTAAAAAATAATCTTCCAGCTCGCCATTTTTGTTCAGGAGGTATTTATGAAAGTTCCAACGGGGTTTCGAACTTAATTTTCTGTTTTGTTTTTTATCGCTCAGAAATTGATAAAGCGGGTGTGCACGTGCCCCACGTACCATAATTTTATCAAAAACCGGAAATTTTACACCATGGTTAATCTCACAGAAAGATGCAATATCAGATCCATTAAGTGGTTCCTGCTTTCCAAAATCGTTGGTCGGAAAACCCAAAATTTCAAAATCAGGGCTATTAATCTCGTCTTTTAACTGCTGTAATTCTTTCAATTGTGGCGTAAAACCACATTCGGAGGCTGTATTTACAATTAAAACAACTTTGTTGCGGTAGGCTGATAACGGCTGCTCTTCGCCATTAATTTTTTTAACCTTAAATGAATAAATATTCGGAATGCGTTCCTGCATTATAGTTATTGATAAAATCCTGAAGTGCGGATAATAGATTCTATATCCTTATCTTCATTCGGATCGTAAGTGCTTTTTAAATTATGTCCTACCACACGGGCCACAATCTGATAAGAAAATGCAGCAAAACCGCCTTTGGTCTGCTTTACTATATCGTACGTTGTTCTGCCCACCTCACGGTCGATCAGTTTCGTTAAAATCTGACCTTGAGTAATGGTTAATTCTTTTATTTCGCGGTTAAACATGTCTTTAATTTCTTTATCACATTGTTTAACCAGCTGTTTCTGTTCCTTTTTCTCAGGAGTTCGGGCAATATCCTGCTCTAATTGCTCGTATCTACGTTTTGCAAACAGTGCATACGGCATTACTTTTAATACGTTATACCTTAAGCGATTATACGCGGCCTGTTCTGCCGGTGATTTCCATATCCTTGCGGCATAAATAGATACATCGTTAAGTTGCATCCACGGAATCATTACACCATTATCATTTGTTGAGGCTACTCTTATTGTATCGCTTTTACCCAATTTAGGGAATATTGGCGCAGCAGGATCCTGAGCCCGCAGCGAAATGCTACAAATCATTACAATACAAAGAAAAAAGAGCCCTTTAATTTTCATAAATTTATACTTTTACAAAGTTAGGTGTTATTTCATATATTAGGTGTTTCACAAAACTAATATAAGTTTTATTCATAAATAAGACGCAATTTTTACGCAAAAAATACAAATGAAAACAGAGTTAGTGATTGATTTAGAGGCGGAAAAGCAAGAGATTCTAAAAAGATATAGGGCATTACTACGGGCAAGCAAATCTACTTTACAAAAGGGCGATAAAAAAGAAATCAGGAAAGCTTTCGATATGGCACTGGAGAGCCATAAAGATATGCGCCGAAAGTCTGGCGAACCTTACATCTACCACCCCATTGCTGTAGCGCAGATTGCCGCTGAAGAAATTGGCTTAGGAACAACCTCTATTGTATGTGCCTTATTACACGATGTGGTAGAAGATACCGATATCACTTTAGAAGATATTGAACGCGAATTTGGCAAGAAAACCGCTAAAATTATCGACGGTTTAACCAAAATATCTGGCGTTTTCGATACCAATAGCTCTTTACAGGCTGAGAATTTCCGTAAAATGCTGCTTACCCTGGCAGATGATGTGAGGGTAATCCTGATCAAACTTGCCGATCGTTTGCATAACATGCGTACAATGGATTTTATGCCCCGCCACAAGCAGCTTAAAATCGCTTCAGAAACCATTTATTTATATGCACCATTAGCCCATAGATTGGGTTTATATGCCATAAAATCAGAGTTGGAAGATCTTTCGATGAAATATCTCGACCCTGACACTTACAAATTCATTGCAAAAAAATTAAACGAGAAAAAAGCTGAACGTGCGCTTTTCATCAAAAAATTCGTCGAACCGATTGACGAAATTGTTCACGAACAAGGCTTAGTGGCCGATGTTTATGGCAGACCCAAATCAATCCACTCCATCTGGAACAAGATGAAAAAGAAAAATATTCCTTTCGAAGAGGTTTACGATCTTTTTGCCATCCGGATTATTTTGGACTCGGCACCTGAAAATGAAAAGGCCGATTGCTGGAAAGCGTATTCTATTGTTACCGATTTATACCGCCCAAATCCGGATCGTTTACGCGATTGGGTTTCCTCACCAAAAGGAAATGGCTACGAAAGTTTGCATACTACGGTAATGGGGCCACGCGGGCAATGGGTTGAGGTACAGATCCGTACACAACGCATGAACGAAATTGCAGAGAAAGGTTTTGCTGCACACTGGAAATACAAAGAATCGAGTAACGATAACGGCCTGGATCAGTGGATCCAGAAAGTCCGCGAAATGCTGAGCAATCCTGAAGCCAACGCTTTAGATTTCCTTGACGATTTCAAGATGAACCTTTTCTCGGATGAAATTTTTATTTTCACGCCAAAAGGCGCCTTGATCCAGTTGCCATTAGGCGCTACCGCATTAGATTTTGCTTTCGAGATCCATACCGACGTAGGTGCAACCTGTATAGGCGCTAAAGTGAACCACAAACTGGTTCCTATTTCGTATAAGCTTCAAAATGGCGATCAGGTGGAGATTATCACCTCAAGCAAACAAACACCTAAAGAAGATTGGCTAAATGTGGTGGTTACTGCCAAGGCTAAATCGAAAATTAAATCATCTTTAAAAGAAGAAAAGCGGAAAATTGCCGAAAATGGGAAAGAAATCTTAGAAAGGAAGCTGAAATCTTTAAAAATCACCTACAATACCGACAATCTACAAAAGCTAAGTTATTTCTTTAAACTGCCTTCTACACAAGAGCTTTTTGTTAATGTTGCTTTAGGAAAAATCGAGCTGAAAGATATAAAAGAGTATCTGTCGAGTGAGAAAGAAGTTGAAAACCGCGGACCGGAGCGACCTGAAAACCTAACGGTAGACATCGTTAAAACCAAAATGAAGGGCTCGGAAAATGACATTTTGCTCATTGGAGAAGACCTGCAAAAAATAGATTACACGCTAGCCGCATGTTGCAATCCAATCCCTGGTGATGATGTTTTTGGTTTTGTTACCGTAAGTGAAGGGATTAAAATACACCGTACCAACTGCCCTAACGCTGCGCAGCTAATGGCCAATTATGGTTATCGCGTGGTGAAAGCCAAATGGAACAAACAACAGGAATTAACTTTCTTAACCGGCTTACGCATTGTAGGCATTGATGATGTAGGTTTGATCAATAACATCACCAGGGTTATTTCTACCGATTTTAAAGTAAATATGAGGTCAATTACTGTGGATACTAACGAAGGGATTTTTGATGGTTCGATTATGATTTTCGTAAACGATACCGAGCACCTGGAAAACCTGATTAAAAATTTATTAAAAGTTAGAGGTGTTACAGGAGTAACGAGGTTTGATGCCTAATTAGTCCGAAGTCCTGAGTAGTATAGCAGAATTTAGTAAGCAGTTCAGACTGCATAAATAGGAATTTGCGCATAATGGCAATTAAAAACCCTACCCATACTTAAAATGAAGATGCAATCTTTAATTATTGGAATCATATTAGTAGCTATTGCGTTTTATCTAATTAAAACCAAATTACTAAACCAACAAACTGAACCGGATAATAATACTGCAAGACCCTCAAAAGAATTTTTACAAAAAATAGAAAGTAAAAATGACAAACTCATATTAGTTAAAAACATTTCAAACTTAGAAATCGATAGTATTATAAATGGATTTTGTAATATGTATAATCAAGAAAATTTTCAAGCCCAACCAAGACTTTATAAACTTGGAGAAAACGAATTTGCAATCACTTTTCCACTTGATATAGAGTTTGAGATTTACTGCTACTTCATTAATTATGTTCGTTATCCAATGAGTTTTGAAAAATCATTTGACGTAATAGGCTGGGCAACAACAAGAATAGGAGAGCAATGGATAACTGATAAAGTTGCAAATAAAAAAGTAATGTTATTTATTCCTTCTGATGACACAGAGCATGACAATGTATTTTTAACTACTTCTGATAATATTGGATACAAACTTGGCTTCGCAATGGGAGAGGAAAAACAATTTTTAGACAAACCCAAACAACATTTTATTTACCCTAGGATAGAGATTAAAGATTTAACTGACAAGCAATATAAAGACTTTAATTGAAAAACTGTTACCTACACTATTAGCAAATTGAACTCAGGGCTCCCGACTTTTGACTTTCCGACTTTGGGCATCCGACTTATTACAACATTTCAACAATCAAAGGCTGTAACAATCAAACAATTCAAATCTATGTAATCATTTCATCGGTGTAATCATTTTTCAAAACAATTTACCTACCTTTGAATGGAGTTTAAAAACTATGTCTGAACAAAAAACAAATGAGCTCGTTCGCAAGATTTTTGAGGCTTATTTAGAAAACAAAAATCTACGTAAAACACCAGAGCGTTTCGCTATATTGGAAGAAATATATTCAAGAAACGACCACTTTGATGTAGAAACCCTTTATATCCACATGAAAAACCAAAAGTACCGCGTAAGTCGTGCTACGGTTTATAACACATTGGAGTTACTGGTTTCATGCGATTTAGTTACCAAACACCAGTTTGGTAAAAATATGGCGCAATTCGAAAAATCTTATGGTTACCGCCAGCACGATCACGTAATCTGTATCGAATGTGGTAAAGTAGTAGAATTCTGCGATCCACGAATCCACCAGATCCAAACCATGGTTGGTGATCTTTTAAAATTTGATGTGAAACACCATTCGTTAAATCTTTATGGCTTCTGCTCTGATTGCAGTATGGCCAGAAAAGTAAACGAAAGCGCAGCAACAGTCGCAAAAATTGTAGAAAATTAAATCAAAATACAAATAAAACCAGCTTAATTTATTAAATAATGACGCAAGTAGATGTACTTCTCGGCCTGCAATGGGGTGATGAAGGAAAGGGAAAAATCGTTGATGTACTAAGTCCAAAATATGATCTTATTGCCCGTTTTCAGGGTGGCCCAAATGCCGGACATACTTTAGAGTTCGATGGCAAAAAATTCGTTTTAAATACAATCCCTTCAGGAATTTTTAACGAAAAAACCATGAATCTTATTGGTAATGGTGTAGTAATCGACCCTATTATCCTAAAAAGAGAGTTAGATAATTTAAAAAAAGCTGGTCATGATCCTATTGCCGATGGCAAATTGGTGATTGCCCGTAAAGCGCACTTAATTTTACCAACCCACCAATTATTGGATGCAGCTAACGAGGCACGCATGGGTAAAAATAAAATTGGATCAACCTTAAAAGGTATTGGTCCAACTTATATGGATAAAACTGGCCGTAACGGTTTACGCGTTGGCGATACTACTCTACCTGATTTTAAAGAACGCTATGCTAAATTGGTAGAAAAACATACTGAAATCCTTTCTCATTACGAAGGTTTCGAATATGAATTGGCTGAGAAAGAAGCATCATTCTTTGAAGCAATCGAATTCTTAAAAACCATTCCTCATGTTGATAGTGAACATTATGTAAATGGTTTCTTAAAAGAAGGAAAAGCTGTTTTAGCAGAAGGTGCTCAGGGAACGTTATTGGACGTAGATTTTGGTTCATACCCTTTTGTAACATCTAGTAACACCACAACTGCAGGCGCCTGTACTGGTTTAGGTATTGCGCCTAATAAAGTAGGAGCCGTTTATGGTATCTTCAAAGCATATTGCACACGTGTTGGTGGTGGCCCTTTCCCTACTGAATTAGATAACGAAGTTGGCGAAAATTTACGCGCTTTAGGTCACGAATTTGGCGCAACTACAGGTCGTGCCCGTCGTTGTGGCTGGATCGATCTTCCTGCATTAAAATATGCCATCATGTTAAACGGGGTAACCGAGTTAATTATGATGAAAGCTGATGTTTTGGATACCTTCGATACCATTTATGCTTGTACCCACTACGAATACAATGGCGAAACGATCGATTACATGCCATACGACATCATTTCAATCGAGCCAAAACCAGTATTGAAAGCAATTGATGGTTGGGCAACTGATGTAACTAAAATTACTTCTGTAGATGAAATCCCAGCTAAATTAACTGATTACATTGCTTTCTTAGAAAAAGAATTAGAAGTGCCGATCAAATTCCTTTCTGTAGGACCAGATAGAGCACAAACTTTAGAATTACGTTAATATAAGATTCGTCATGCTGAATTTAGTTCAGCATCTATATGTTCATAAACTGATAGACCCTGAAATAAATCCGATAGTTATCGGATCAGGGTGATGACCAATAATAAAAAGCAACCTGCAACCAGGTTGCTTTTTTTATTTCAGAGTTGTCAACTTTAATGACAGAAGCACAGAAAGTTGACAACTCTTACCAATTGCTAGCAAATCAACTTAGTTACTTGCCTATCAGCATCTATTTACTTTTGAAGCCGATAATAATGAGCTTTTAGCCGCAGAGCATGAGTTTAAAAACGGCAATTATATTTCTCATGATGAATTATCGTCGTCATCTCCTTTGGTTTATCGGACTGATTTTTCTTCTTGTAAATAGTATTACAAGAAGAAAGCTTGGTAAGCGTTTAAATAAAAGGCAGGGTGAACTTCCGTCATCTCTAGTTCACAGAACTTGTGGTCGTATTAGTCCCTGCCTTT
>NZ_JBFTSB010000008.1:0-233423 GCF_056399805.1 Pedobacter sp. 01N310 | reverse complement strand
TGGTTATATCATCCAGTATAACGAGGGTATTGCGGTAAACGACAATACGCCAATGACTTTAAGTTTTGTGGTATCGGCCCGTAAACTAAAACTGGGCAATGCAGAACATGAAAACGATTGGCCTAAAGCCTAAATTTCAGCAGACCAGGCCACAGATATCCCTCTAGTGCCTGGTCTTATGCTTTTTCCTTAATTAAACGGAATAGAATCGCAATTAACATTTAAATACCTTCCTCATGGCAGATGTATTTGCTTTTAAAATCGATAAAAATATACAGAAGCAAACAAAAAAATATGCACATAACTTACTATGGGCTCTTTTAGCCATAGGTTTTGCCGCATGCCAGCAAAATAATAAGAAGCAGAATGTTTTACCTGCTGCCGTTAATAAAGATTCTTTGGCTTTAGTTAACACAAATAAACACCTGGAAGGCGAAAAAAATCAAGATCCGCCAAAAGAAATGGTGTATGAGCTTAAAAAGGAAGCAGGGTACATTGTGCTGGTAAATATTACCAGGGTTGACTCCGTTTACAATGCCGAAAAGGTTTTTAGTGCGAAAATATTAAAATCATTTAAGGGGAAGCTAAAACCTATGGATAGCCTGAAGTATATGGTAATGAGTGATTTAAAATATATTGAATACCCAAATGATACGCTGATTGTTTTTCTCCAGAAAGCTAAATCAACTCTTTCATTTTCAGGAAGCAAGAATGTATTTTTCTATGCACTGGAAAATGCATCATTTAAAAGTACTAAATATCTTGATTCACTTCTAACCAAAAAATAGCATGCCACTTTCTTTACCAAGTTTTACCGATTTAAGGATAAATTACCCAGCAACAAGTAGCGAACTGGTAAAAGCAACAATTGGTGGGGCTGTTAATGCTGCTTACATTACCAATACCTGTGTGGTGAGGATGAGCAGGGCGTTTAATTATCTAGGTATTAATAACAAGGTTTTTAGCCTAAGCCTGCCTAGTTGGAAATATACCACAAAACAGAATTTCCTGGCCCAGGAAAAGGTAAAAGTCCATGCCATACCCAGTCGGTATCCGTATACTAAAAAGTTCGAAACTATTGCTGGAGCTGATCAAAAGCGCTATTGTTTTCGGGTGAGCGAATTTTTCGACTACCTCAACCACAAATATAAAAAGCCCGATATTAAAGTGGAAAAAGGAGTTAGAGACACTTGGATAGCACATCATGATTTAAGGGCGTTTCAAAATAAAATAGACGGCGTATCGGGTATTATCTGCTTTAAAACCCAGTTTAGTGATGCGACTGGCCATTTTACCCTGTGGGATGGCTATAAATGTTTATATCAGGATTATTTCTTAGACCCCAGAACCAACGGAATTTATTTGTGGATTTGCTAAAAGATCGAATTTATGGAAAAGAAACTCATTGTAGAAATTAACATAGAAAATAAGGCAATTACCCATTTTGCCTCATTTAGTTTAAAACAAGCTTTTAATGCGCATCATTTTTTCGAGCTGCGGTTTAACCACGATCAGATGGGTTCGCCGGGAATGATCAGTTTAAATGACAGTCGCGATTTTGTGGGTAAAACCCTTACTGCTTCCTTTGGTCACGATTCTGGTAGTTTACAGGAATTTGCCGGCCTGGTAACCAAAGTAGAACTGGCACAAAGCCATGGCTATCATGGTGTACTGATTGTGAGCGGTTATAGTCCAACGATCTTGATCGATCGCGGTCCTGATTTAGGTTCTTATCTTGATAAAGATTTAAATACGATCGTAACTCTTGCTACATCGGATGTTCCCTCAAACGATATTAAAATTGTGGCCAATGCCGCTAGAAAAGATCCTATTGATTACTTGATTCAATACAGGGAGAGTGATTTCGATTTTCTGAACAGGCTTTCGGGCGAATACCATGAATGGTTTTACTATGATGGCAACCAATTGAATTTTGGTAAGCCAGATGATCAGAAAGAGGTTGCCTTGATTTACGGTCGTGATGTACAAAACCTGCAGTATGCCATGGAAATTGCACCAATCAAGAATAAACGTTTTGCTTATAACCCCAAACAGGATGAGATGCTCCAGAGTGAAAGTAGCGGACAGGGTGACGGATCACCCGACCTTGCCCACGCCATACAAGTTTCTAACGCGATGTATAGCAAAACCTTCAATCAACCATCGCTTATCCGGGTAGACAATAACAACGACATTAAAAATCATGTACAGAATGAAGAAAAGGCACACATCAGTAATTTATTGAAAGTAAATGCAAATGGAGATAATGCTGCTTTGAGCATTGGCAGTATCGCCGAAATTACGATGAGTGTGAGAAAAGAACTATCTTTTTCTACAGAAAGCCTGGGTAAATTTCTGATCACCAGTATCAACCATGATATTGATGGTACAGGTAAATATTACAACACTTTCGAAGGTGTGGTAGCTACAACGGAGCGCCTTTTGGTAAAAAACTATAGTAAACCAAGCCCAGATATGCAACTGGCAGATGTAATAGACAATGCCGATCCGCAAGGGCAGGGACGTATTAAGGTAAAATTTAAATGGGAATGTAAAACCAATGACGTAACGGAGTGGCTGCGGGTAATTACACCAGATGCAGGAAGCAGCGATAAAGTGAGTAAAAACAGGGGTTTTGTATTTATCCCCGAAATTGGCGATCAGGTAGCTTTAACCTTCGAAGAAGGCAATATTGCCAGGCCAATCGTATTGGGTTCGGTATTTCACGGCAAAAGTGGTAGTGGCGGTAGTGCCAGCAATAACAGCAAAAGTTTGACTTCTAAAAGCGGACATACTTTAACCATGGATGACGGTGCGGGTATGATTATGCGGGATAAAGACAGCAATTTTATCGAGCTGGATGGAGCCGGTAAAGCAGTTTTCGAAACTAAAGAATCAATCCTGATTAAATGCGGAGAGAGCAGCATTTTTATGGATAAAACGGGAAAAATCATCATTAAGGGAAAGGATATTTTAACACTAGGAGAAAACATCGGAAATTCTGCCTCAATCAGTATTGGTATAGGTGTAGGGCCTGAAGATGGAACACCAACTTCTGGTATCGGGATAGAATCACAAACCTTGGATATTGGTACTAAAACGCTTTCGATGAGTGGCGAAACAGAGGCCAATCTGGCTTCGAAAAAGATTAATGTGGGAGGTGAAAGCGAAACGAATATCAGTAGCGGCACCATCAATCTAAACTAATTTTCGACATTAAAGCTCCATGAACCCGATACAACTGGAATTATTTAAGATAGATAAACAATGGCAACAAGTAGTAAGGCAACATCCATCAGAAACCCTGTTTCTCTGTTTGGGTGAGCGGCACGAAGTAAATTTATTCGAAGCTTATTTTAAATATCAATTAACAGAAGAAAGCAGAACTAACGATATGTTCCTGCTCCATTATCAGGAATTCCAGAACGAAAATGATTACGGTAAAAGTTTGGTTAAAGAATGGAAGGAGATTTTTGACTTATGGCAGAAGGATACAAGAGCCGGTGTTGTTTGGGATATTGAAGTTGGTGAAGGTGCCCGGAATTATAAAACTGATGCCTACTTGCCTGTTACAGCACTTATAAGGTTATGCAATCTTTATCCTGAATTAAAATTAAAGAAAATACATGTTCAGCTGGCACCAACTACCATCTATGATGTAGCTGGCCTATCTGAATGGATTAACGAATGGTGCAGCTGTGTTAAAGCGTTCGATAACCATAATATTAAACTGGTTTATACCGAGCACCATACACACCGTACCTTAAAAAAATTAAAACAGGGTACCGAATTCAGGATCAATATTGATGTGAGCCAGTTGATGCAAAATGCGGCAGCACATACCAACCGGGAGAAGAACGATCCTGAAAGTGATTACCAGCAGCAGATACTGATTGCAAGTAATTATTTAAGTAAAGGCAAACATGAGCAGGCCAATGCAGTTTTAGAACGGGCAATTGTAATCGCCCAGAAACAAGGATTGCACGAGGCGGTAGTGGCAGCAAGAATAATGCTGGCACAGAGTTTAGCCATAAAGAATAAAAGGAGTGAAGCACGCCAACAATATGAGATGGCTTTGGCCCGTGCTGGAGAAAACACACTATTGAGTGCGCATATCCACATGAGCTATGGCAGTTTCTTACTGGCACATTCGGGTAAAGATGAAGCTAAAAAGTACTTCGAAAAGGCAATTAAAATCGCAGAAATTATAGAGAACGATTTTATAGCGATGGAATGTACCCGCTTACTTGGTCAGCTTTCGGAGAGCAAAATAACCGGCTCTGCAAAAGCAATGAATTATTATTTGAAGTGTTTGGAAATTGCCAGAAAAATGCCGGTTGAAAAACGGCGACAAAGTTCGATGGCTTATACCGCATCGATCATGTTAAAAAAATATGGTGAGGAAAGCCTTGAGGGCAAAAAATTAGATATGGATATGCGGCAGGATTACGGAGAAGACTGGAAATCAATGGCTGAAGTACCAAAAAATCACGCCAATCCATTATCATAAAAAATATACGGATGAAAAAAGTAAAAGCGAGTAAACCGAATATGTCTACCGATAGGTCAATTAGCCTATCTGCAAGCCTAACCAAAGCCGAACCAAAAGCAGTTGGCGGCGGTGGTGGCGTTGCCCCTGGAAGTAATCCCCCTGCGGCAAAAAGCACCTTAAAGCTTGTAAAAGCTAAAAAGCCTGGAATGGCCAATACCGCGGTACAACATGTTAGCAAGCATTTTGATGTGGTACTGGCTATCGATTTTCACTGGACAACCATTCCCATTCCGCCATCTTTTGGGTTTATTCCTTTGCCTTTACCACATCCTTTTATTGGGATGGTGTTCGATCCGATGGATTACCTGCATTTCAGTATTCCTATTCCAAAATTTGCGCAAGGTTTAATCGGTACCGCCAGTATCCCGATGGGCGGCTCAATTTATGTACATGGTCGCCACAAAGCCACTACTACCACTACTGTTATGGGTGTTTTGCTCCCGTTTAGGCACATCAGTTCTATTCCAGTTTATTTTATTGTGAATATCCCCGGCTCGCCACATGAGGGCGAGGTATACTGGGGTTCTACTACTGTAAAAGGTCAAGGCTCGGAAATGAGCGGTTCTAATCCCGGCCAGGTGCTTACCTGCTGGTGCCCACCAATGGGTTTGAAACCCCTGCCAACTGTACCTGGTAAATTGAAGAAAAACCCATTGGCTTATTTCGCTTTTTACAGCGATTTATTGAGTATGTATGTACAGATTAATACTGGTAAACCCGTGTTGGTTGGTGGTACATTTGCACCCCATAATTATACGCTGAAAGAGTATTTAATGCGTTTTGCGGCCCTTGGTATTATGAGGGGGCTCACCAAATTAGGAAGTGCCTTATCAAAAGCGGCCTTAAAAGGTGTCAATAAAGTATTACGGGGACTTTTTAAAAATAATCCCATATCAAAAAAACTTTGTCATTGGGGGTTGGAACCTGTTAATTTTGTTACTGGTGCCATGTTTTTCGAATGGACCGATTTCGAACTGCCTGGTGGCCAAACACTGGCCTGGAACAATGTATGGCGCAGCGATAAGCCATATGCAGGTATGTTGGGCAATCAGGTTTACAATAATTACGATTTATATATTTATCCAGATCCTGAAGCTGAAATTGTTGGTTTTAGCCACCCGAAAGAAAATATGGTGATGCCTTTGCCCTATATCGAACCGTATTCAGGCAAACAGTACGATCGTGCACAAAAAATCTGGATGGAACGGCCCAATGAAAATACTTGGGTACTCACTATTGATCAGGATATTTATACCTATACGCTTTTTAGTGGCGCGGTTGATGGCGATATTTACCGCATAAGCAAAATTGAGTACAATAACGGCACCAACCTTACATTTTACTATCAAAAACAACTTTTATCCCGCATTGTAGAAAATTCTGGACGTGTGCTCGAAATGCAGCACAATGAGGCAAGTACGGCAATTAAAGCAGTTTATTATCAATATAAAAACACCAGCGATCTGTTGGTGAGTTACGATTACGATCAACGCGGCAATATGATCAAAGTATACGATCAGGCAGGTAAAGCTATCAGCTTTGAGTACGATGATCACGATCGTGTAGTGAAAAGAACAAACCGTAACGGGATGGCTTATTTCTGGCGTTATGATGAGGAGGGCCGTGTAATCCATACTGAAGGCAGAGATGGTTTTATGAGTGGATCGATAAGCTATTTCCCGGAAGAAGGATATAACGAAGTATATTATCGCGATGGTAAAGTAGAACGCTATTATTATGATGAAAACGATCTGGTGTACAAAAAAGTAGATGCTATGGGTGGCGAAACCTGGTATGAACACGATCGTTATAATGAAGAAAAAATGATTTCCAGCCCTGAGGGCAGGGTAATCGGTTATGAATACGATGAGAGGGGCAATATCACCACTTATCATACGGCAGATGGCGAGCAGTATCAGTATGCATATGATGACAATAATAACCTCATATTGCGCAGTGATCCGGCTGGGTCAAACGAAACATGGTTGTACAACGAGCAGAACCAATTGCTTAAACATGTTCAAAAAGATAATCGTATAGTCGATTTTTATTATAACGAAGGACAAAAATTACCCATATTTTGTCGCGATAATGATGGCTATGAAGTTCATTGGACATATAACAGTCTAAATCAACTAATCGAATCGGTTTCGAGCGAAGGTAATAGACGTCGTTGGACTTATGATGATTACGGTCGACTGATCCGTTTTAGCCCCGATGGTGATCAAACTACGATCTGGGAACGTGATGAAATGGGCCGCGTAATCCTTGTGAAAGATTTTGGAGAAGAGGCTTTACGTTTCAAATACGATGCCTATGATCTTCCGGTTTACGCCACCGATGGCCGCGAAGAATGGCACATGGCCTACACCCCAATGGGTAGCCTAAAAACACAAAAAAGAAGCAGCCAATCATCCAGTCAAAATGCCCAGGCCCTTCATTTTACCTATGATAAGTGGGAAAATTTAAAAGGTATTACCAATGAAAAAGGTGAAGAGTATACCTTTTTAAGGGATGCGAATGATGATGTGGTAAAGGAAATTGGTTTTGACGGGCAAGAGCAACAATATATCCGCAACCAGGACGGGCAGATTATTAAAACGATACAGGCCGATGGAAAGGCCGTGTACCACAATTACGATCTGAGCGGCCGATTGGTATACAGCAGCTATGAAGATGGTACTTACGAAGCCTTTCAATACAATAAACTTGGTTTGCTCATTACAGCAGAGAACGAACTTTCTTCGGTTAGTTTTAGGCGCAATCCGTTGGGTATGATCACCCAGGAAATACAGGATGGCTACCAGATTAATTATCAATACGATGTTTTTGGAAATCTGACAAGTTTAAAAAGTTCATTAGGGGCCGATATTAAATACGATTATAATGAAATTGGTTATCTGAATGGCATCGCAGCTAAAAGTGGCGGATCAGCAGAATGGACAGCAGCTATTGGCCGGAATAAAAACGGACAGGAAACCAGCCGCAGTTTAAGCGGCGGGGTTAGAGCGACATTCGATTATGACCATGAAGGCCATCCAATTAGTCAAAAGGTCGAAGCCAGTCGTTCCATCACAGCATTTAAACAATATGCCTGGGGGCCAAACGATAAACTGAATAGCTGCTTAAACAGCATTACGAGTGGCAGCATCAATTATAGATACGATACTTTTGGTAGTCTTTCTTCGGCAAGTTATAGCGATGGTAAAGTGATTTATAAGAATCCCGATGAAACAGGAAACTTATATAAAACAGGCGATCGCAGCGACAGACGTTACGATAAAGGTGGTAAACTGCTTAAAGATGACCAATGGTATTACCGTTACGATGCCAAAGGCAACCTGTTACAAAAAAGTAAACGGAATATTATCGGTCTGGCAAAAGAAGAAGTTGCTAAATCTGAAGACAATGGCCTATTTGGCAAAAAATTAAACTGGGGAATGGCCAACCCTGATGTTCCCAAAACTGAAATGCTTGATATCTTAGCCGATGCCGAACCCGATTTGCCAGAGTGGAAAAAAGGTGACTGGGCCTACGCCTGGGCAGCCAATGGCATGATGAAAGCGGTTAAAAATCCACATGGCGAGATCATCAGTTTCGAATACGACGCTTTAGGAAGGAGGAAAGCCAAAATTGTTAAAAATACGGTGTATCGTTACGTGTGGGATGGGAATTTACTCCTTCATGAATGGAACTACCCCTTAAACGACCGGCCAAATTTAGTAGTTAATGAAGACGGTCTACTCGGTTATGATAAAACAGAACCGCTGGGCAGTGATTTAATTACCTGGGTTTACGATCAGAATAAATTTAACCCAAGTGCCAAAATTGTTAATGGCCAGTGCTACTCCATTATTAGCGATTATTTGGGTACACCTGTACAGGCTTTTGATGACACAGGTAAAAAAGTGTGGGATTGTGAGCTTGATATTTATGGAAAAATCCGTAAACTTAGCGGCAGCAGGGAATTTGTTCCGTTCAGGTATCAGGGGCAATATGAGGATACCGAAACGGGGTTGTATTATAACCGGTTTAGGTATTATGATCCAGAGATTGGAGGGTATGTAAGTAAAGATCCAATAGGACTGGAAGGAGGGGATAAACTTTATTCCTATGTTGAAGATAGCAACTACTGGTTAGATGTTTTCGGTTTAATGCCATGGGGCGATTTCATGAATGGTGCAACTGCTAAAATAACTGCAGGAGGAAATTCGGGAATCTATAGTAGTTCTCCGAGCGGACATGCTGAAATAAATGGATTAAAAGATTTTTCTCGGAATGGGTGGTTAAATGGTCAAGATGTACATATAACTGATGTAACTGGTGATTTTAATCCAGGAGGAAGTAAGCCGGTAGGAGTTTGTACAAAATGTAGGTCAAATATCTTTAGCGAACTTCAAAGAGGTGGTGCCAAAAGCGTGACCATACCTATAACTAAAGGGAATGTTACAACAGGTACCGTAACAATTCATTCAAAGGATTTTGCCAAGATGCAAGCAGAGATTGATGCGATAAGAAACTCGTCCGGAACTAACAGAACTAAGTCTGACGCTGCATGGAAAGCGTTGCAGAGTTGTAAATAAAATTTTATGAAAATTATTAAGCCAAAAGTCTCAGGTATAACTTACGAGCCGAAAGTAAAAGAACTATGTTTAATCGCCGACCTTAAATTTAGTTACAGTTTAGATTTAAATAAATTTCTTTTAGATGAGAATCCTCATGGAGAACCATCATTAAAAGATATTTTCGATGTTGTTGTAGATGATAAATTCACAACATTATCTTTTAGGTCTATTTATAGAAACAAAGAAACCATCTTCAAACTGGAACGCCAACATGAGATTGACAGTTTAATTTTTGAAGCAATTTCTAGTTTTGATCTTAAGGCTATTGATCAGAATGAATTGGATAAGTTTCAACTCTTCTTTGAAGAAGGGAAATTTAAAGAATTGGATCTTTACAAACAAAATGAAAAATATGAATTAATTGATTCTTTAGCAGTTATAAGTGAAGAAGATGAAATTATTTTGATTAAGCAGAATCCATGGGGTAGGTTTAAGGTTGATAATTTAGCATGCGCTGATCAAAAACAATTAGATTATAGTTTGAATAACGGCGATACAGGAAGTTATCCGCTAGATATTAATAATACTGTTTATAATCTCTTTTCTAAATTCATTGAAATAGGTATTACAACCTAAACTTTATCCTGCAACAACAATTTGATTACATTTTTTAGTGCCGGGTTCCGGTTAGATTCTTTCCAGATCATGTAAAGTTCTGTTCTTTGCGGAATATGGGTAAGCTCTACAAACTTTACGTTTTCCTGATAGCCATATTGCAGGGCGGTGGGTACAATGGCAATGCCCAAACCTTCTTCTACCAGTTTGTAAATGGTTAACGCATTAACCGATTTGTGATAGGTTTTGGGTTTAAAGCCATGATCCTCGCAAATGCTCATCATTAGGTCGTAATAGAATGGACTGTCATCACTAGAGAAAAAGATAAAGGGTTCATTGCCCAATTTTTTTACCGCTTCAAATGATGCCTTTTTCATGGGATGACTTTTAGGCAATACAAGGGAAAAAGTATCCTGATGGATCATGTGTTTAGAAATGCCAGGTTTAAACTGTTGCATCCTTACAAAACCCATATCAAGCATGTCTTTTTCCAACAGTTCGATCTGTAACTTATTGGGCATTTCGTCCAGATTTGTTCTGATTTCTGGAAAATCTTTGTTCAGTTTAAATATAACTTCGGGGACGATTTTTTGTGCTGCTGAGCCTAAAAAACCAATTCGAAGTTCGCCCTGTTTGCCTTCATTAATATTGCTGATCTGTTTTTTAATGTTTTCGATATGGCTGAACAGAAAATCTACCTCATCTTTTAGGTACAGGCCTGCTTCGGTAAGCTCCACCTTTTTCTTATTGCGATCGAACAATGGGGCGTTAAAAATTTCCTCCATCTGTTTAATCTGCCGGCTCAGGCCTGGTTGAGAAATAAAAAGGCGATCTGCGGCCTTTCTAAACTTCAGTTCCTCGGCCAAAACCTGAAAATATTTTAAGTGCCTAAGTTCTATCTGATAACCCATGGTTATTACATGATGATGTAATTGGTATTTATAGGTATCAAATATAGAGCTTATTTTTGTTTAAAACCTTTTTAACATGAGCGAGCAACAGATTTTTAATTATGGAACAGATCATTTAACCGCTAAACTGGCTTTGGCCATCAGCAATGGCGAGATAAAAGGAATATTGAGCCAGGATACCCGCAATAAAGTACTGGAAAGTAGTAAGGTAGTTGAACGGATAGCGGTTTCAGGTAAAGCCGTTTACGGCATCAATACCGGTTTCGGACCACTGTGTACCTCCATGATTTCGGCGGTTGATACCCGTAAATTACAAGAGAATATTTTGAAAAGTCATGCTGTTGGTGTTGGAGAGCCGATAGATAGTGAAATATCAAAACTGATGTTGGTTTTAAAACTACAGGCTTTAGCGCAGGGATATTCAGGTATTAAAATCGAAACGCTCGATCGAATGATCTGGTTTTTAGAAATCGGTGCTATACCGGTAGTACCCAAACAAGGCTCTGTTGGTGCCTCCGGCGATCTTGCTCCTTTATCTCACCTCTTTTTGCCTTTAATTGGCTTAGGAAAAGTTCATTACAAAGGTGAAATTATTGCTACAGCTCAGCTTTTACAAGAATATCAGATGAGTCCGCTGCAGTTGGGGCCAAAAGAAGGCTTGGCCCTCATTAATGGTACCCAGTTTATCGCTGCGCATGCCGTTAAAGTGGTACAGCGATTAGAAAATGTGCTGGCTTCAGCCAATATCATTTCGGCGATGATGATCGAAGGACTACAAGGCTCTGAAAAACCTTTTCATGCACAGCTTCATCAGCTTAGGCCTTATCCGGCAAATATTGCGGTTGCCGGGCAAGTACGTAAACTGTTGCGAGGTTCTGAAATTATGAAATCGCATGCCGATTGCGCCAAAGTACAGGATCCATATTCATTAAGGTGTATTCCACAAGTACATGGAGCTTCCAGAACGGCATGGATGCATTTAAAAGAAGCTTTAGAAATCGAACTGAATTCGGTAACGGATAACCCTGTAATATTTAATGACGATTTAACGATCAGCGGCGGTAATTTTCATGGTCAGCCATTGGCCTTACCGCTCGATTACGCCTGCTTAGCCGCCTCAGAAATCGGAAACATCAGCGATCGTAGGATTTACCTTTCCCTGGAAGGAAATACGCCAGGTGTACCTAAACTCCTGATGAAAGAAACTGGATTAAATTCGGGTTTTATGATTGTTCAATATACCTCTGCTGCTTTGGCCAGCGAAAATAAAGGGCTTTGTTTTCCGGCTAGTGCAGATAGTATTCCAACGTCTTTAGGTCAGGAAGATCATGTGAGTATGGGTTCGATCAGCGGACGTAAAGCCCTGCAGGTGATCGAAAACGTAGAAAAAATCCTGGGTATCGAGCTGTTCTGTGCCGCACAGGCCGTTGATTATCATCACCCATTAAAACCGGGCAAAATACTGGCTGCGGTACACGATTTTGTGCGTACCGAAATTGATCATTTTGAAGAAGATCAGATTATGTATGATAGGATGGAGAATGCCATTAAAATGGTACAAAAAGGTGAAATTGTTGCCGTTGCAAGCGAGGCAGAATCAACATTAGATTAAGCGGTCAAAATTGTAAAACATGGATTTTAAAGCACAGATACTGGCAGGTATTCCTTCAACATTGCCTGCACACAAAAACAGAAATACAGAACTAAGCCATGCGCCTGTAAGAAAGGATGTTTTAAACGCAGGTGAAAAAAAACTGAGCATTAAAAATGCTTTGCGTTATTTTCCAAAAGCATGGCACCAGGCGCTTGCTCAAGAATTTTTGGCTGAACTGGAAAACTACGGACACATTTATATGTACCGTTTTATGCCCGACTATGCCATTTATGCAAGAGACATAACGGCGTACCCCTGCCATACTGTTCATGCTGCGGCAATTATGCTCATGATCCAGAATAATTTAGACCCGGCAATTGCACAGCATCCTGAAGAGCTGATTACTTATGGCGGAAATGGAAGTGTATTCCAAAATTGGGCACAGTATCTTTTAACAATGCAATACCTGGCTACGATGACCGATCAGCAAACGCTGAATATTTACAGCGGGCATCCACAGGGATTATTTCCATCAAGCACCGCTGCACCACGCGTTGTAGTTACCAATGGTATGATGATACCCAACTATTCTTCACCTGAGGATCTTGAAAAGTTTAATGCGTTAGGGGTAACCCAATACGGACAGATGACGGCAGGTTCGTACATGTATATAGGGCCTCAGGGTATTGTTCATGGTACGGCCATTACCTTAATGAATGCTTTCCGCAAAAAGGGTTTTTATGGAAAGGATACTGCTGGCAAAGTTTTTCTTACTGCAGGATTAGGTGGTATGAGCGGCGCACAAACCAAGGCGGGCAATATTGTGGGCTGTATTACGGTGTGTGCAGAGGTAAATCCTAAGGCTGCAACCAAAAGGCATCAACAAGGTTGGGTAGATGAACTTATCGATAACTTAGATGAATTGGTTAACCATGTAGTACTTGCCCAAAAAGGAAAAGAAACGGTATCTCTGGCATACATTGGCAATATCGTTGATGTATGGGAGCGGTTTGATCAGGAAAATATTGATGTGGCTATTGGCTCTGATCAAACTTCGTTACATAATCCGTATTCTGGAGGCTATTATCCGGTAGGTTTAAGTTTTATTGAGGCAAATGAAATGATGGCCCATGCAGCTGATCGGTTTAAAGTTTATGTTCAGGATTCGTTAAAAAGGCATGCCGCCAGTGTTAACAAACATACTGCCAAAGGAACTTATTTTTTCGATTATGGAAATGCCTTTTTGTTGGAGTGTAGTAGGGCAGGTGCTGATATAATGTCTCCAAATGGGATAGATTTTAAATATCCATCTTATGTAGAAGATATTTTAGGCCCATTGTGTTTCGATTATGGTTTTGGCCCATTTAGGTGGGTTTGTGCTTCAGGTAACGAAAAGGATCTCGATTTAACCGATCAAATGGCTAAAGAGGTGATGGAAGAGATTAAGCTTAGTGCCCCGGCAGAAATACAGCAACAACTGCAGGATAATATCAATTGGATCAGCGCGGCAAAGGAAAATAAACTTGTAGTAGGCTCAAAAGCCAGGATTTTATATGCAGATGCTGAAGGAAGAGCAAAGATTGCGCTGAGGTTTAACGAAGCGATTAATACCGGCCAATTATCGGCACCAGTTATTCTTGGGAGAGATCATCATGATGTAAGCGGAACGGATTCTCCATTTAGAGAAACGAGCAATATTTACGATGGAAGCAGGTTTACCGCAGATATGGCTATTCATAATGTAATTGGCGATAGTTTTAGGGGCGCCACATGGGTTTCGATCCACAATGGTGGTGGCGTTGGCTGGGGGGAAGTAATAAATGGTGGTTTCGGGATGGTATTGGATGGAAGCGAACAAACTGCTGAAAAACTACAAAACATGCTTTTTTATGATGTAAACAACGGCATTGCCAGAAGAAGCTGGGCACGAAATAAAGAAGCCCGCTTTGCCATCGAACGCGAAATGGAACGGACTGGTACTTTAAAAATTACACTGCCGAATTTGGTTGATGATGAGGTTTTGGAGGGATTAGAGATAGATTAAAGTTTTACAAAAGAAAAACGCCTTTTTGTCATTCTGAACGCAGTGAAGAATCTTTTCATGTAACAGCACATACAGAAGAAAGATTCTTCGTTTCACTCAGAATGACAAAAAAATATAGATCGTGCAAATTCCGTAACGACCATTTTTCCAGAAAAAACTTATCTCATTTTGCGAAAACCTTAGTGATCTTTGCGGTAAAAACTGTGCTAATTAACTCAATGGCAAAGTAAAATGAAAAACGGAACCCTTACCTTCTTCGCTTTCTGCCCATATCCGGCCGCCATGTCTTTCAATAATTTCGGCGCTTAAGTAAAGCCCGATCCCAAAGCCCGAAATGGTGTGGTTACCCTGCACGCGGTAATAACGTTCGAAAAGTTTATCAATATCTTCCGGCTTTATCCCTATTCCCTCATCTTTAATCTGAATTTCAACCTCAGTATGGTGCAATTTGCAGGTAATCTCGATACGTGTACCATTGTCTGAGTATTTTAAGCCATTGCTGATCAGGTTAGAAAGCACATTCCCGATTTTATTCCGATCGGCATTAATGTTAACCTCGCATGTTGGGTTTAATATAATTTGATGCGAAGATTGTGACACATAAGTTTCTTCGATGGTTTCTTTCAGCAGTTCATCTAAGCTAAAGTTTGTTTTTTCGATAAGCAGCTTGCCCGATTCTAAACGGGATACATTTAAGAAACCATTAATCATGGCGGTCATTTTCCTGATCTGGCTGTGCGCTTTATCTAAAGCAATAATGGCATAATTATCTTCATCTTTTTTTGCTTTGCGCTGCAAAACCTGCACAAAACCATTAATTGCAGTTAGCGGTGTTTTTAACTCGTGACTAACCATTCCGATGAAGTCGTTTTTTCGAATCTCATCTAATTTTTGCTCCGTAATATCGATGAAAAGGCCAGAGTACTCCGTTGGATTTCCCTGTTGATCTAAAAAAACACGCCCGGTTGCTCTAACCCATTTTTCCTGACCATTAATTAAATTGTTAATCGGGTATTCCGTATCACTAGGTAAATGGTTTTTTATGGCATTATCCAGCGCCGAAAAAAGCATGTTATGGTAATCCGGATTCACGGCCTTCATAATCATATCCATTTCTGCAGGTTTATCCAAAGGCAAGCCCAACAAGTCCTTAACAAAGCTCGACATCGTAACTTCAAGTGTTTTCGGATTGATGCTCCATGTACCCATTCTGCCGGTTTCTATCGCCTGTCTGAGTTTTTCCTCACTGTCTGATAGTTTATTGGTGTACTTGATAAGGTCATCATGCGTTTTAGCAAGCTCTTCATTTGTAGTGGCCAGCTCTTCGTTTGCTGCTGCCATTTCCATATTTATGCCTTGCAGTTCTTCCTGATAAAGTTTTCGCTCTGTAATATCAGGACTTACCGTAGCAATGGCAACTATTTCATCGGTTTCATTTCGAATGGCAAAGCCATTCCATTCAATCCAAAAAGGATGTCCTGTCTTTTCATTCCAGAATCGAATCTCCTGTCTGAAGGTATTATTCTTTAAAATCTCTGGTAGAATTTCCTTTGCCTTTAATCGATCTTCTGGAAAAATGCAATCTAAGATTGTTCTGTTCGAAATGCCAGACCAGCCTAGTTTTTGTACTGCGGCAGGATTTAGGTACTGGATTGACATATCCAATTCGGCAATGCCTATAAACTCTGAGCTCGCCTCTATAAGTTTATTTAGATTCAGTCGCTCTATTTCAATTAACTTCCGTTCTGTAATGTCAATGCAGGAGCTAATGTAACCAGCGAATGAGCCATCGGCATGAAAACGTGGAGGGCCGCTAGCAAGCAACCATCTGTAATCGCCTTTTTTGGTGAGTATTCTAAATTCGCCGGTAAAAGGTCTTTTTTCGGCAAGGGCCGAAAGGTAAATATTTATATACCTATCCCGATCTTCAGGATGAATTAAATCTGCCCAGCCAAAGTCGAGCAGATCTTTCATCGATCGGCCCGTGAGTTTTACCCACGATTTATTAAAATAAATGGCATTTCCACTTTCATCAGCAACAGCAATAAAAATATCGGTTCCTTCTGCCATGGTCCTAAAGCGCTTTTCGCTTTCCGAAAGCTGGTTAAAGCGCTCAATAACCCTTAATTCCAGTTCGTTGTTTAAAACGTGCAGCGTTTCTTGTGTTTCCTGGAGCTCTTCGTTGGTGGCCACAAGCTCTTCATTGGTTGTGGCAAGTTCTTCTACTGTTGCCGCCAGTTCTTCATTTAAAGTTTGCTCGCGTTGTAACGCCTCTTCTCTTTCAAGCGCCTGTTCTACAGCCTGCTGTCTAAGTACCCGCTCGCTTACATCAATTGCCGTATGTAAAATGCAGATGGTTTTACCCGCATCGTTTTTTATCGCCCGGTACTCGAAATCAAAATAGAAAGTTTGTAATTCGCCGTCGATTACTATATCGGCGGCAGTGCCTTTTCCCGAAATTACAAGCCCTTCCAACCATACTTTCCTGAACATATCGATAAAAGGTTGTCCTTTAAGTTCAGGTAAAGCCTCTTCTAACGATTTTCCGATTACGCTCCTGTCTTTTCCCCATATTCTGAGCATTGCATCATTTGCCGCCTGAATTATGGCCGTTTCGCCAACATGAACAGCTGTGGCCGTATGGGTCAAATTAAAAACTTCTAATAATTGATCGCTACTTAAAAGGTGATTAGGATAACTCATTATGGAAGCTTAAAGTATTATCTGAAATAATTATTTATCTATTGTTTAAGCAAAATTAAATCAGGGATCTAACCATGATCATTTTCAATATAAACTATATACTAACCATAACCTCCTTAAAAAGTTTTTTAATGATGTGGATTTCTGATGCATACTGGGTGTTTTTCCTACAACCAAAATATAAAGTGTTTGTCAGTTTTGAGGTGCCTTCCCAAATTACTTTTACTTTTTCTTCTTCAACTTCTTTTTTGCAAAGAAAATCGGGTATAATAGCCAGGCCTTTTCCTCCGGATAAGCAGCGTACAATCGAATTGAGGTTCGGTACAATGTAGTTAGGGCGAAAATCGGCATGTTTGCCAAAGTTAAGCTGCCAGAAACGTAGAAGATGTTCCATATCGCCGGCTGTTCCATACCATTTTTGTTGTTTTAACCAGGCTTCCATTCCGGCTAAATCGTTCTTTTTAACCAACGAATTAAAAGTTTGCCCATCAGTTTCTATTCCGCCTACTAAAACAATGGTTTCGGAGGAAAAAGCCTCGTGTTCTACATTGGCCGAATTGCCTTTTTGTGGGGTGATAATCAGGTCTAAAATACCTTTATCCAATTGGTCTAACATTTCAGGATATTCGCCGAAACGGATGATCACATTAAAAGGAAGTGTAGATATATATTGTTCGAGTGTAATCTGAAAAGTTTCGAAACACATGCCTACGCTAATGGTTGGTGTATGTTTCTCAGTGCTTTTTTGAAAATGTTTTTCAGCATCCTCAAGTTTTGTAAGCGGCTCTACAATGAAATTATAAAGCACTTTTCCTTTTTCGGTCGGAATCATCTTCCTGCCCGTACGCTCGAACAGCTTATAGCCGACGTAACTTTCTAAAGAACTTAAATGCAAACTTACCCCGGGCTGCGAAATAAACAGGTTCTCTGCTGCACCGGTTAAGGTTCCCGTTTTATAAATTGCCTTAAAACTTCTGTACCATTCTAAATTAACCATAATTTTGCTATTATAATTCTGATACAAAGCTATGAATTAACTTGTTTTAATAATAGATTTAGGCGCTGTAATTTTGTCTTATCAAATAGAAAAACGAAATGACAAAAATATTCATCATCAACGGGGGACAAAAATTTGGTCACTCAGGGGGCAGGTTTAACGAAACAATAGCTGATGCTACAGCCAGTTTCTTTTCTTCATTGGCAGATTTCGAAGTGAAAACAACTAACATTAATCATGATTATGATCCGAAAGAGGAAGTAGAAAAATATGTTTGGGCAGATGTTGTAATTTACCATACACCCATCTGGTGGTTTCAGTTACCATATGGGTTTAAACAATATATCGATGTTGTGTTTACCGAAGGGCATAAAAAAGGAATCTATGTAAGTGATGGCCGTAAAGCAGATAATCCGACAAGAAACTACGGCACCGGAGGGATGTTGCACGGTCGTAAGTACATGGTAACATCATCGTGGAATGCACCAAAAGAAGCATTTACCTTACCTGAAGAATTTTTTATGGAAACCAGTGTAGATGATGGTGTATTGTTTGGTTTTCATAGAATGAACGCTTTTACCGGAATGGAATGCATAGATGGCATTCATTTTCACGATGTAGAAAAGAACGCAGATATAACGAATGCACTTAAATTGCATGAGGAACATTTAACCCAAAATTTTTTAAATACAGCAGTATATGAGCATTTATCTAACAGCAATTGTTAAAAGTAAGAAAGAAACCACAGCAGCATTAAGAACTATGCTGCTGGATATGGTGGTAAATTCCCGCAAAGAGGAAGCCTGCATTCAGTATGATCTGCATGAATCTGCAATTGATAATACTTTTATTTTTCAGGAGGAGTGGAAAGATCAGGCAGGTTTGGATCTCCACGATCAGCAGCCTTATATTTTAGCCTTTGTAGCGCAAGCAGATACATTGACGGATGGCATTGTAATCTATAAAACAGAAAAACTGGCCTAATTACAGTTTTGCACGCCTGGCTGTTAACGAAGAACCCGCAGAAGCAATAACAACGAAAGCCACGGCAAAACACTCTTTTAAAGTGAGGTATTCTTGTAAAAAAACGAGTGCAGCTAATGAAGCCATGGCAGGTTCGAGGCTCATTAAAATACTGAAAGTCCGGGCAGGGAGCTGCTTAAGGGCTCTCATTTCGAGGGTAAATGGGATGGCGCTTGATAGTAGAGCAAGCGCTGCTCCTAAACCCAGTAATTTTGGATTAAGGCCACTTAAGCCGTCGCTAAAAACACCAAATGGCAAGATGACTATGGTAGCGAATAACATTCCAATGGCAACAGCATCACCACCTTTCATTATTTTTGAGATCCTACCACCCAGTATAATATAGGCTGCCCAAAAAATGCCGGCTAAAAGTGCCAACAATACACCCACAACATTTAGCCCTGTACTAGTCCAGGGGGCAATTAGTGCAATGCCGGCTGCGGCCAGTACTACCCAAAGGAAATCTATAGGTTTTTTAGATCCAAAAATAGCCAGGCCCAATGGGCCAACAAATTCTAAAGTTACTCCTAAACCAATCGGAATTCTTGCTATAGCCATATAGAATACCATATTCATTACCCCTAAACAAACACCGTATAGGGTAACATATTTCCATTGTTTGGCATTTAGTTTAAATAAGTTTGGCCTAAAAGCGATTAATAAGATGATCGCTGATAAACCGATCCGTAACGATGCGGTAGCAGCAGCGCCAATTTGTGGGAAAAGCCCTTTTGCAATTGCCGCCCCACACTGCACACTGATAATAGACAGTAAAACGGCTGGTATGGGTGGGATATTGATTTTGCTTTTCATCTGTCGCTGGTAAATGAGGCGCAAAATTACGGAATTATAACCTGCTAATATTTTAAAATACAAAAAGGGAGAATCAGATTACGCTAATTCTCCCTTCCAATAAAATTTTTAGGCTATTAACAGAAAAGTTCCTGTTCATCTCTATTTTCGGTAGGAATTTTCTTTAAGAAATCATCAAATGCCGGTCCTTCATTATCAGAGTAGATGCCATAAGCATCTAATATATACCCAATGTTTTTCTCCTGATCTTCTACCAGATACAATACTGAATTGTCTGCAGGATCTGAATCTCCTTCAAAGCGATAAGTTTTAACAATGGTTAAATCTTCGGGGCTATAAATTTTTCCGAGCGATTTACTTTGCATCTTACCATGATCAGAAATTTTTAATTCGTTATCTTTTCCTTTCAGCCTCAATTTCTCCAAAATTTGACTTAAAGTGTTCATTGCAATTGGCTGTTCCATAGTTATACGATTTTATACTGTTTAAACAAGTGGCATTCGAAATGGTTTTAGCATCCTTCTTTTTAAAGCAAACTAAATGATTGTCAATCTGTTTCTTATGTGAACTAAATTTTTATAAAATGAAAAAATATCTTTTAAGCTTAGCTATTGCAGGTGTAGCACTTATCAGTGCTTGTGCTAAAACCGACAAAGAAATTGCCCAGGCCACTTTGACCGAAACAGCTGATAATACAAAAACCATTGGAACGGCAAAGTTTTACGAATTAAGCGATGGAAAAATTAAGATGGACATCGAGATGAATTTTGCTGCACGTGCAGACAGTAATGTTGCGGTCCACTTTCACGAACATGGCGATTGTGGCAATATGGGTGAAAATACACACGGCCACTGGAACCCAACTAAAGAAGCTCACGGCAAATGGGGATCTGCCAATTATCACAGCGGTGACATTGGCAACATCATGTTAGATAATAAAGGCCATGCCACGCTTTCGGTTACTACCGATAGATGGAGCATTAAGGATGGCGATATTAAAAATATTATCGGTCGCGGAATTATTGTGCATGGTGGTACCGACGATTATACTACACAACCAACTGGTAACTCAGGGCCAAGGGTGGGTTGCGGTGTAATTGAAGCAGTGAAGTAATATTATATTAATATGATCGTCATTGCGAGAAGGCTTTTTCAGCCGACGAAGCAATCTTAATACGGTAGCCATAAACCCACAGTTGTAAGATTGCTTCGTCGTTCCTCCTCGCAATGACGACTTTTTCTTAAGCGATTAAATTTTTAATCGCTTTTTTTATGCAATTTGATAGCGCTTGTCATCATCATTAAAAACCTAAATTATTATGGCAACATTAAACGAATCTCAAAGCGGCAAGGCTGCGAAAGGAAGAACCAAAAAACCAGTCCCAAGGGTAGATCTTACCGCAATGGTAGATCTGATGTTTTTATTGACTGCATTTTTTATGCTCACCACTTCATTGGGTAGCTTAAATGCGGCAGATATTGCTAAACCAGTTAAAGATGAGGGTGTAGATATTGTACCCTATCCCGAATCACGTACCATGACCATCCTGCTCGGCAAAAACAACAAGGCCGTTTGCTACATGGGAACAATAGAAAAGGCAGATATGCACATTATACCTGTGGCAAATATTCAAAAAGAAATTAGTAAAAATGAGAAACTGGTTGCAGAAACACATCAGCACAATCCTGCCAAATACATGATCGTAATTATCAAGCCAGCTAAAACGGCCAAGTTCCAAAATTTTGTTGATGTAATTGATGAGATGAAGATTGGCAATATTAAATCGTATGCCATTGACGACGATCATATCGCAGAAAAAGAGATAGCATTTATGAAAATGAATGGCATCTGATCAAGCTATTTTTTTAAACCAGACTAATAAAAATCAGCGAATAAAAAGAATGCAAGGCGGTTTCAGGCTAATGAATAAATTGAATATGAAAACTAATACCCTAGTTTTTTGGTAGTGATTGCGTTTTTTATGTGATGGGGGCATTTTTTTGGGGTTATTAACGAATCGTTAGGTTTTTGTTAGGTGTTTAATACTACATCAGTATAGCTAATATTATTACATTCGTCGAAGTGTTTGGCCAAGCATCAGGCGCATCCCGAAAAGCCTTCAAAAGAGTAGGGATCTTAAAACTCAAAAAAAATCTAGTATGAAAAGTTTAGAATTAAAAAATCTTGGTGTTAAAGAAATGAACACAACTGAAATGTCACAAGTTGAAGGTGGTGGTATTATTAACAATACATTAAACGAACTTTTAACTTCTCTTGCAGGAACTTTAAATGCAGTTGGTGCAGACACTTCGACATTTTTAAGCAAAACAGTAACCAATGTTTTGAAACTTGTTTGGAGTCTATAAGCAATTTATTGTATCCGCTGTTCTGGTTTCCAGAATAGCGGATGCTTTACGATTTCAACACTATGGCGCTAACCAGTTACTCTACAGAAAGAATTTCAAATACTGCTCTCGTTTACCGTTCTCAAATTAGTAAATCAAGCCAATTAATTTATGTCGTTGCTGTGGCAGCCATTTTAATTGTTTTGATTGCCCTTCCATTTGTTAAAATACCCATTAGTATAAATGGGACAGGCGTTTTACAATCGACCATCGAAAAAACAGAACTTATTGTACCGGTTAATGGCCGGTTAATACAGTACAAACTTTCGGATAATAAAAGACTTAAGCAGGGCGATACGCTCTTAGCCATTGATGCGGGTTTACCCAAACAGCAGGATGCCTTGGTTGAAACCCGCAAAAACCAGATCACCCATTTTTTACAAGATATTAGCACGCTGTTATCATTTAACGGTGGGTCATCAAATTTGCAAAGCGGCCAATATGTAGCGTCCTGGCAACAATATGTGCAGGAGTCAAAAAATGCTGGTATTGCAAAAAGACAAGCCGCGAGCAATTTTGCGCGCTATAGTAAGCTCTATCAGAATAAAGTACTTACGCAATCTGAATACGAAAAATACAAATACGAACTAGAGCAGGCCGAATCGGTTTATTTAATGGTGCGTACCAAATATAAAACTCAATGGCAAACTGAAGCCAATGGTTACCGGAATGAGCTGCGTCAACTTTCGGGTCAGCAGGCAGAACTTAATGAGCAGAAAAAACAATATGTATTGCGTGCGCCGATAGATGGTTCAGTTCAGAATTTAGTCGGTTTGCAGAATGGCGCATACGTATTTGCCAACCAAAAAGTAGGAGAGGTTTCGCCCGATGCGGGTTTAGCTGCCTACTGTTATATCAATCCTTCAGATATTGGCCTGATTAGAAAAGGACAGGAAGTGCATTTTCAGATCAATGCCTATAATTATAACCAGTGGGGTTTGGCAGTAGGTAAAGTGATCGATATTTCGGACGATATTGTGATCTTAAATGGTAACCAGCCTGCTTTTAAGGTAAAGTGTTTAATGGATAAAAATTTTCTGATGCTCAAAAACGGTTACAAAGGATACCTCAAAAAAGGAATGAATTTTACGGCTCGTTTTAAAGTAACCGACCGTAGTTTATATCAATTACTTTATGATAAGGTTGATGATTGGGTTAATCCGAATTTAATCCAAAAAACATAGAAGCAATGAGTACAAAAGTTAAGCAACGAGATATAACAGATTGTGGTGCGGCTTGTCTGGCTTCAATTGCTGCTCATTATAAATTGGATTTGGCTGTTGCCCGCATCAGGCAGCTTGCCGGAACCGATAAAAAAGGTACAACCGTTTTAGGACTTGTTGAAGCGGCCCAAAAATTAGGATTTGAAGCGAAAGGTGTAAAGGCACCTTTTGACAGTTTATTTAAAATACCTACGCCCGCTATAGCACATATTATTGTGAATGATATCCTTCAGCATTATGTAGTGATTTACAAAGTAAACAGTAAGTTTATAGAGGTGATGGACCCTATAGATGGGAAAGTGCACCGTAAAACGCACGATGAATTCAAAAAGGAATGGACTGGTGCTTTAGTCTTATTGTTGCCATCAGAAGACTTTCAGATCGGCAATGAAAAAAAATCAATCCAGGGTAGATTTTGGAGTTTGATTAAACCGCATAAAGGCATTCTGACGCAAGTTTTATTTGGTGCTATTGTTTATACTGTACTGGGTTTATCCACCTCTATTTTTGTTCAGAAATTAGTCGATTTTGTACTGGTAGATGGTAACCATAACCTGCTAAACCTCATGAGCATAGCCATGATGGTTATTCTGCTGGTACAGCTGTTTATTGGCTCGGCAAAAACAATTTTTACCTTAAAAACAGGCCAGTTAATCGATTCGCAGCTTATTTTAGGGTACTACAAACATCTGCTCCGTTTGCCACAGCAGTTTTTTGATACCATGCGGGTGGGCGAAATTATTTCGAGGATTAATGATGCGGTAAAAATCAGAACATTTTTAAATGATGTATGCGTAAATTTTGTAGTCAACATTTTTATTGTTTTCTTCTCATTTATCATGATGTTTACCTACTACTGGAAATTGGCACTCATCACGCTTACGGTTATCCCGTTATACCTAATAATTTATGTAATTACCGATAAATTTAACAAACGTACGCAAAGGAGGTTAATGGAAGATGCTGCCGAGCTCGAATCGCAATTGGTAGAGAGCTTAAACGCTGTAGGTACCATTAAACGTTTCGGCTTAGAAGATCATGCTAACGATAAAACCGAAACCCGTTTCATCAAGTTGCTCCAGGCAGGCTTTAAATCGAATATAAATGCCGTTGTATCGGGTACTTCTACCGAGTTTATTTCGCGCATGATTACCATTGTATTGCTTTGGGTAGGTGCAGGTTATGTATTAAGCAATTCGATTACCCCTGGAGAACTATTGTCGTTTTATACGTTGATCGGTTATTTTACAGGACCAGTATCTTCTTTAATCGGGATGAATAAAACCGTACAGGATGCTGTTATTGCGGCCGACAGGTTATTCGAGATTATGGATCTGGAACGCGAAAGTGATGAGAACCAGATTGAACTGAGTGCCGATAAAATTGGGGATATTCATTTCGAAAATGTTTCTTTCCGCTATGGGGCAAGGCTACCCGTTTTCGAAAATCTGAATTTAACCATTCCACAAGGTAAATTTACAGCCATTGTTGGCGAGAGTGGTTCGGGAAAATCAACTCTAATGTCTATCCTGCAGAATATTTATCCGATACAGGCGGGCAATGTGCGTATAGGTAAATATGATCTGAAATACATTACCAACTCGTCGCTTCGCAGAGTGGTATCGGTAGTGCCACAGCAGATCGATTTATTTGCTGGTAACGTAATCGACAATATTGCCATTGGCGAAGAAGAGCCCGATATGCAAAGGATTATTGATATTGCCACCAAGCTGGGTTTAATTGGCTTTATTGAGGCTTTGCCTAGGGGCTTTCAGACTTATCTGGGCGAAAACGGTACATCTTTATCAGGCGGACAAAGGCAGCGGATTGCCATTGCAAGGGCTTTATACCGCGATCCGGAAATCCTGATTTTAGACGAAGCCACCTCATCGCTCGATTCGGTTTCTGAGCAACATGTACAACGCATGATCGAACTTTTAAAAGCCGAACAGAAAACCGTAATTGTAATTACGCACCGATCGAGCACGTTGAACAATGCTGATAAAATTATTGTATTGGATAAAGGTTTAGTGGTTGAGCAAGGCAGCCATCAGGAGCTGAAATACCACTTGGCCTAGACTTCGTAAGTTAGACTTACCTCTCTCTGCGTCACCCTGAATTTATTTCAGGGTCTTTCACTCAAAAAGAAAGTTCTTTGCCATAGACGTTTCTGCTGTTAGCCTAACTAGGAATACATAGTTAAGTATGTATTTGTATTGTTTTTGGAAAGCAATTGCAGAAGCTCTTTTTAATGTCGGTCCTGCTTTTCATTACAAATCCGCTCCCGGTGAAGGACCGGGCTTACGGGCTTTTCATTTCAATCAGGTTTGGGTAGGTAGGCCTTTGCTACTATTACCGGAGGTCTGCATAGTTTCAGTGTATTTATTTCTTACAAGGATTATCTCCCCAAGAGCCACCAGCCCAAGTTAACTAAACCCGATAGCAGCGGTACGAAGTATAGCGTATAGCGGGATTATCGGAGCCGATGTACACAGAAACCTGCTTTTCAAAAAAGTTATCAATGATTTTTCGGGTGGTGTAAGGTGTTACCACCTGACACAAATCTATTCAGTCAGCTGGAAACATCTGACCGCACGGTCAAACTCCGCAAGTTTTGCACCGGCCGCAACAAAAAAGGCGTTCTGCATAGCTGCAAGAACGCCTTTTCTATAATTTATTCGAAGAATTAAATACCGAAAGCAGCTTTAACCTGATCTACGTAATCTAATTTCTCCCAGGTAAACAAATCAACCGTAACTGTTTTTTCTTCACCATTCGGTGTCCTGAAAGTTTTGGTAACCGTTTCTGGCGTACGGCCCATGTGTCCGTAGGCAGCAGTTTCGCTATAAATTGGGTTTCTTAATTTCAAACGTTGCTCAATAAAGTAAGGACGCATATCGAAAATCGATTCTACAATTTTAGCAATCTCGCCGTCCGTTTTACCCACTTTGCCAGTGCCGTAAGTATTGATGTAAATACCCATTGGTTTTGCAACACCGATAGCGTATGATACCTGAACCAAAATTTCGTCGGCTACGCCAGCAGCCACTAAGTTTTTAGCGATATGGCGTGTAGCGTAAGCCGCACTTCTGTCTACTTTACTTGGATCTTTACCCGAAAAAGCACCACCGCCATGCGCACCTTTACCACCGTAAGTATCAACAATAATTTTTCTTCCGGTTAAACCAGTATCGCCGTGAGGGCCACCAATTACAAATTTACCGGTCGGATTAATGTGATATTCAATTTTATCATTAAATAAATGTGCGTATGCAGGATTACTTTTGATAATTCTTGGGATCAGGATATTCACTAAATCAGTTTTGATTTTAGCCAGCATTGTTGCCTCTTCATCAAAATCGTCATGTTGTGTAGAAATTACAATCGCATCGATACGTACTGGTTTATTGTTATCGTCGTACTCTAAAGTAACCTGGCTTTTTGCATCTGGACGTAAATAAGTGATTTCGTTATTTTCGCGGCGCAAAACAGCAAGTTCCTGTAATAATTTATGAGAAAGGTTTAATGCCAAAGGCATATAATCTTCGGTTTCGTTGGTGGCGTAACCAAACATCATACCCTGATCGCCAGCACCCTGTTCTTCTTTGTTGCTTCTATCTACACCTTGGTTAATGTCTTGAGATTGCTCGTGTATTGCCGATAAAATTCCGCAAGAGTTGGCCTCAAACATATACTCGCTTTTGGTGTAACCAATTTTCTTGATTACATCGCGGGCAATCTGTTGTACATCTAAATATGTTTTAGATTTTACCTCACCAGCCAAAATAACCTGACCAGTAGTTACCAAAGTTTCGCAAGCAACCTTTGATTCTGGATCGAAAGCTAAGAAGTTATCAATTAATGCATCCGAAATTTGATCGGCGATTTTATCTGGGTGGCCTTCAGAAACAGATTCTGATGTAAATAAATATGACATTTATTAAATAAATTAATGGTAAATAAACAAATTAATACTTGCCAAACCCCTTGGAAACAGGTGTTTAAATGATTGAAAGGAGGCATTAGCAATTTTTTTAAGTGGTTGCAATCCGGTCCCGAGGTGTCGGGATAGCAAATCAATCCACTTTTTTACTGCTGCAAAATTAGCATATTTTCTTTATTTCAAAAATTATAGATTATTTTGTGCACTCATTCTTACACTTTGCACACAAAGATCAATATCCTCTTTATTATAAACCCTATCTCTGGTGGGCGAGGAAAATTACGCATCCCTGATTTTATTGATCAATACCTGGATAAGGAGAAGTTTAGTCCGAACTTTGTTTTTAGCGAATATGTTGGTCATGCCGGCGAATTGGCAGACGAAGCCGCAACTAAAAATTTCGATGTAATTGTTGCTGCAGGTGGCGATGGCACCATTAACGAGGTGGCCAGTAAAGTATTAAAACACAAAAAGATTTTGGGGATTTTACCGCTTGGATCGGGGAATGGCCTTGCCAGATTTTTAAGAATATCGAAAAATTTAAGGTATGCACTTTCCCTGATCAATAATTTTAGGATTGATGAGATTGATACTGCCGAGTTTAACAACAAATGTTTTTTTAATCTGGCCGGTATGGGATTCGATGCCCATTTGAGCGCTGTTTTTTCGAAAGATAAAAAACGCGGTCTGTCAGGTTATGTAAAGCTGGGTTTTAAAGAGGTTTTTAACTATAAAGCACAAACTTATTTGCTAAACATTGATGGCGCCGAATATACCAGAAAAGCTTTTGCCATTAGCATTGCCAATTCATCGCAGTACGGCAACGATGTTTATATTGCACCTAATGCTTCGGTAAAAGATGGCTTGCTGGATGTTTGTATTATTAAACCTTTTCCGATAATAAAATTGCCATTATTGGGTTATGTAATGTTAAGAGGGAAGGCCGAAACATCAGACATGATTGAAATTATTAAAGGCAAAAACATTAAAATTACCAGAGAAAAAGCTGGTGCAGTGCATGTAGATGGCGAGCCCTTACAAATGGGGACTGAGATACACGCGGTAGTAAATCCGCTCTCGCTCAAAGTAATTGTTCCTTGAGTGTTGTGCTAAGCGTGCGGCGGTTGGCGTTGATTCCTGATCAAATAGATTGCTTAGCACACTCAAATCTTGCGCCGCAACTAATTGTTGGGCTATGCACCCAAACGAATGAACAAATGGCCAGTGAACCAATGAACCTTTTATAAAACATGAAACCAAAGAAAAATAGTTTAAGTGATCTTGGCGGAATTATGTATTCTACCAATCCAGAATTCGAATACGAAGAAGAAGTTGATGATACCGTTACTTCGCCAAATAATCAACAGGATTTAAGGGTAATGCTCGATAAAAAGAACCGTGGTGGTAAGGCGGTAACCTTAATTACCGGTTTTAGAGGGCGTACTGAAGATTTAGAAGTATTGGGCAAAATGCTTAAAACTAAATGTGGTGTAGGTGGCTCAGTTAAAGACGGCGAAATCATGATCCAGGGCGATGTACGCGATAAAGTAATGGGCATCCTGCAGAAAGATGGTTATAAAGTGAAAAAAGCCGGAGGATAATAGAAAAAGCTGTCATCCTGAGTGCTAATTTATTGTATAAAAATCAATACTATTGACAGCGGATTTTAATGAATTAATATATTGCTTGGAATCGTCATTCCCAACTTGATTGGGAATCGTAATGCAATAAGCTTTAAGATTCCCGCCTGTGCGGGAATGACGATCATTCTATTGGAGTCTGTCAATGGTAGTGAAGTGCAATATCTTCGAGAAACCTAATTCTTCCCGAATATAAATACTGTCTCAAATCCCTCTTTTACAAAGTTATTCATGCCATATCCTGTTTTAATGTTTCCTGAACAAATTTTTTGCAAGATGTTTATGAAAAATTAAACGCATGAAAAAGATAATTTACCTTATCATCCTATGTTTTCCTCTATACTCACTGAGCCAAGGGAAAAATAACACTTTTTTAAGTGAAGCGAATGGAAATTCAATGTTATATGGTATTACCAGTCCATATTCAAATTGTCCTGTATTGCTTCGAGTTGATGAAAGAACCAAGTGGATTTCTTTTAGTAATCATGAACCAAGTGATCCACTGAAAAATAGTGTTTTCCTTGGAGAGGCAAAAACAATACATCTGGAGATGAGGATACACAAAGACAGCCTAAAATGTTTTAGATATTCGATTGTAGAGAATGATAGCGTTTTCCTCGTAGATGACGCCATTCCAAGTAAGATAAATTTTAGATGGAATAGCAGAAGTGATTTTCCAAATTACCTTACAATGAGTTTAGGTGATTACAATGCAATTGATAAAAAGATTACTATCAAAATATATAAACTACCTCAAAAATTTAAGGTAAGTACCACTGTAATTTATAATCAGCCTCTATTACCAGCTAAGATATTAAGCAAGACTGTATTTTCAGAATCGATTAATACTAAGGGGTTATCGGTTAAAGAGATCGGTGATCTTGTTAAGAAAAAAGGAAGAAGTGCATTTTTCCTCAAAGGAAAGCCTTTTAAAGATGGCGAAACCATAGTAAATGATAGTATTCTGCGGATGTCAATAGGTATTAAAAATACTGGTGTTAATTTTATTTATAAAGTGAAAATAACGAGGTATAGCAATGATTATCCTGAAGAAACAGTTCTAACCGCTAGCAATTGGGAAAATTCGTATATACAAATTGATGCTGAATATTTTAAGAAACCAGGAAAATATAGGGTTTCAATTGCACCTGAAATATATAGATCGCTAGACTTACCACGAGGTTTACCCTTTACGTTAACCGAAACATCATTTAAGTTTACAATTATTGAAAAGAAAGAAAAGCTTTTTACCTCTCGAGAGTTATTACTAATTAGTGTTATAGTAGGCGGCCTTTGTGGTCTCATATCGGTTTTAATCCTTAATAATCGCAAAAAAAAGGCGGCTAAGATACTTGCTCAGAAATCTCAGGAAAAAGAAATCGCCAAACTCCAGCTAGAATCTGTCCGCTCACAGCTAAACCCACACTTTTTGTTCAATGCACTTGCAGGTATCCAAACGCTGATGAACAAAAACGAAACCGACAATGCCAACCGCTACCTTGTTAAATTTGCACGATTAACACGCAATGTGTTAGATCATAAAGAACTCATCAGCTTAACTTCTGAGAAAACCTTGCTTGATGATTACCTGCAGATGGAGCAATTGCGTTTTGGTTTTCAGTACCAGATCACAGCTTCACCTGATTTAGATGTCGAGAATATCGAAATTCCGGCCATGCTTTTGCAACCCTTTGTAGAAAATGCTGTAAAACATGGCATCGCAGAGAAAGGAAATGATGGTAAGATCGGAATTGGTTTTACAGCACAATCAGCAGATCTGGTTTTAAGTATAAAAGATAATGGAAGTGGTTTCGATGTAAGCCAAGATTACGAAGGTTTAGGTTTGGCTTTGACTAAAAACAGAATATCTTTACTCAATTCCATCTATAAAGAAAATCAGTTTTTATTGGATATGAAAGCAGATGCAGATGGGACAGTAATTAAGATCACACTAAGCCAATGGTTGTAAGATGCGGGCAATTTTAGTAGACGATGAAGCAGCGAATTTAGAAAATCTGAGGATTTTACTGGATAAGCATTGCCCCAATATTAAGGTGGTAGCCATTGCCAGTAATATTGGCGACGCCTTTAGCCAGGTTAATCTTCATCATCCGGATTTGCTTTTCCTCGATATCCAGATGGGTAAAACAACCGGTTTCGATTTGTTAAACCAGCTTACGGAGAAAACTTTTGAAGTAGTTTTTGTAACAGCTTACGATAATTATGGTATCCAGGCGGTAAAATTTGCTGCCTTGGATTATCTGCTGAAACCTGTAGATCCTGACGAATTGAAAGTAGCTGTTGAAAAGGCCGAGATCAGGATCAAAAACAAAATACATGGCGAGCAGCTCAATTTTTTACTGAGTCAGATCAAGAAGAACGAGCCAGGTACGCCGAAAATTGCATTGCCGCAACAGCACGAAATCCGTTATGTTTCGGTTGATGATATTATGCGTTGTCTTGCCGATAACACTTACACGTTTTTCTTTTTAAGCAATGGCGATAAAATCCTGATTTCGAAACCACTGAAAGAATATTCCGATCTGCTCAAACCCCACGGTTTTGTGCGGGCACACCAAAGCCACCTGGTTAACCCGAAATTTGTAAAAAGCTGGCTTAAAGAAGATGGTGGAACACTTTTAATGGATAGTGGCGATAAAATTCCGGTGAGTAAGCCGAATAGAGAAATGGTAAAAGAGGTGTTGGGGAAGTAACCAGTATAGGCAAATACTAAAGGATTACCTGTCAATCCTCACCATAAGCCAACCAATGCTCAATGTTGATTTTTAAATGAATAGCACATAGCTACTTTCGTTGAACATTTAAATCAATCAACATGAAACAGTTATTATTTTTACTCTTTTTTATCATTGCTTTTGGCTTACAGGTGGCGCATGCAGAATTTTTGAATCTTGGTGCGGCAGAGATAATAATGCTTTTGGTTGTGGGCTTTTTTACTGTAACCTTCGTTATAGGTTTTATTTTTTTATGTTTATATCTAATTAGACGTGTTAAGCCAGCTAAAAATGAAAAATAAGATAATCTTTGGGTTAGTTTTTATCCTCGCTTATGGTATTCATATTGCCTATGCCGATTTTCTAAATATGGGTAGTGCGGAAATAATTATGCTTTTGGTAGCAGGCCTTGTCTTTTTCGGATTTTTTGGTGGTATTTTTATGCTGATCTACTTTTTGATTAAAAAAAACCGTAATACGTCATCAAACGTTGCCCCGAATACCGTAGCCATAAACTTTGCACCTCCGCTTGATTATCAAAACCCTACTGTTGAAGAAAGAATCGACAAAAAGGATACCGTTAAAGGGGTTACCAGGATAGCGTTACCTCAACAGAATGAAATTAGATATGTTGGTATCGAAGAAATCATCAGGTGCGAAGCGGATAACAATTACACCAACTTCTTTTTTAGCGACGGTGATCAGCTTTTGATTTCGAAATCATTAAAAGAATATTCCGATCTGCTCAAACCCCACGGTTTTGTGCGGGCACATCAAAGCCATTTGGTTAACCCGAAATTTGTAAAAAGCTGGCTTAAAGAAGATGGTGGAACACTTTTAATGGATAGTGGCGATAAAATTCCGGTATCGAAACCAAATCGGGAGCTGGTGAAAGAGGTGTTAGGAAAGTAATTTATATAGCGTTAATTCGCGTTAGGGATTGTAAGGGTTAAGTACCGATTAAGCATATGTTTTTATTTAATCACGGTATGCTTGCTTGTTTCACAGGTCTTCATCGGTACCGAAGCGCAGCGTAGCCCTGAAAAGCAGGACCCTTGCGCAGCTTGGGGAACGCCCAAATAAGCTAACTGTTGGCAATTTACAATTACACCACGGAATTAATAACTTGAAGATTTTAAGAAAGCCACTAAAAACCTGCGAGGTTTAAACATTACATTTTTGTACTTTTGCGGCTATGTCAGTTATTAAACCCTCATTAGCAAAAGGTACCCGTGATTTTTCTCCGGTTGAAATGGTAAAACGCAACTTTATTTACGATACCATTAAAACGGTTTTCAGAAAATATGGTTACGCCGAAATCCAGACCCCAAGTTTCGAAAACCTTTCGACTTTGACAGGGAAATATGGTGATGAAGGTGATAAACTGATTTTTAAAATTTTAAACAGTGGCGAATTTCTTAAAGATCCAAAAAAGAAATCTTTCGATTTTGCAGATGAAGATAATAGCAATAAACTGATTCCGCTAATCTCTGAAAAAGCCTTGCGCTACGATTTAACGGTGCCTTTTGCGCGTTACGTAGTGATGCACCAACACGAAATTACTTTGCCTTTTAAACGTTTTCAGGTACAACCCGTTTGGCGTGCAGACCGTCCGCAAAAAGGCAGGTACCGTGAGTTTTATCAGTGCGATGTGGATGTGGTGGGATCTGAAAGTTTATTGAACGAAGCTGAATTTATTTTAATCTACAACGAAGCTTTGAGCAAATTGGGTTTGAAAGATTTCAGCGTAAAAATTAACAATAGAAAAATTTTATCTGGTATTGCTGAGATTATCGGTAAACCAGATTTAATTATTGATATGACCGTAGCCATCGATAAATTAGATAAAATCGGTTTAGATGGCGTAAGTAAAGAACTTTTAGAACGTGGTTTTACAGAAGCGGATTTAGAAAAACTTCGTCCTGTAATTTTGTTGGAAGGCACTAATGAAGAAAAGCTGACTAGTTTGAAAACTGTTTTGGCGCAATCAGAAACAGGTTTAAAAGGTGTTGCAGAAATTGAACAGGTTTTCGAATATGTAGAAAGTTTGATTTCTTATGGCTTGCCGTTAACGGCTAAACTGGAATTGGATATTACTTTAGCGCGAGGTTTAAACTACTACACCGGCTGCATTTTCGAAGTTAAAACCAACGAAGTAGCCATGGGCAGCATTGGTGGTGGTGGCCGTTACGATGACTTAACCGGTATGTTCGGTTTAAAAGATTTAACCGGAGTTGGTGTTTCTTTCGGTGCCGACCGCATTTATGATGTATTGGAAGAACTTAACCTTTTCCCTGCCTCAGCAGAGGTTGGAACAAAAGTGTTGATCAGTAATTTTGATGCAGAAGCTGAAAAGTATGCTTTGCCAATTGTTCAGCAATTCAGAAATGCAGGGATCTCGGCAGAGTTGTACCCAAGTTCGGCGAAACTAAAAAAACAAATGGCCTATGCCGATGCGAAGAACATCCCTTACGTAATTTTAATTGGTGGTGATGAAATTGCAAGCGGAGAACTTACCCTAAAAGACATGCAAAGCGGTGAGCAGAAGAAGCTTACTGTTTTGGGTATTCTGGAGTTGTTGAAATAATAATTTATATTAACCACAGAGATCGCTGAGTTTTCACAGAGGCGGGAGGTGCGGTCGTCATCCTGAACTTGTTTCAGGATCTATTTGGTAAGTACTATTCTCGCTTGAATACTTTTCTGGTTTTCCCCTCATTAAAGATCCTGAAACAAGTTCAGGATGACGGACTTGGCGAATTTTCTGTGCATTCGATTCCCTCTGTGGTTAAACCTACCGTCCAACTCGCAATAAAACCGGGAAATGAACGTCTTTCTCCGCATCATCTCCCCAGGCTTCTTTTAATTCGGTAAACATATACTCTAATGGGTTGCGTTCATTCGCCTTTTTATAATGCTGCAAAGAAGACCAGGTATTTAAATAGCCAATCAGTTGGTTAAAATTCCAGGTGGTTTTAATCTGAAAATGAGGAGCAATGATCTCTTCAAAGGGAAAGGGGATGGTTTTATACCCCTCTTCAATATAACGGCGTTCGCTGTCCCAATATTTGCCTAAAATATCTTCGTAAAGTTTATGTACAGCCTTATCTACTTTTTTATCGATAAACATTAGGCCATAACCAATCACTGTAAAAAGGCCATTTGGTTTTAGTGTTCGTTTTACCTCAGCGTAAAATGCTTCAAAATTAAACCAATGAATGGCCTGTGCCACCGTAATCAGATCGAAACTAGCATTACCCACCGATGTTTGTTCCGCAGGTTCCACTTTGTAAGTAATATTTGGCAATTGAAAAGCATTTTTTAATTGATTCTCGCTGATATCTGTTGCATAAACGGCATCGAAATATTGGGCCAATACACGCGCAACCTGTCCGTTACCAGTAGCACAATCCCACGCCGTTTCTTTGCTTTTTACCAGCGAAAACAGATAGTCATATAATTCTTGCGGATAAGTTGGCCGGTAGATAGCGTAATCGGCAGATTGGGTAGAAAAATTATCTTTCATTTTATTAATGATTGAATATTGAATGAGAGAAGGAGTGAGTGAATAAAGTGAAAAGGACTCAGCTCTTTCCTTATAAAATTATTATATTTTTGGTTAAGAACTGTTGTTTAAATTAAATTTCATTCAATCATTCAAAACTCTCTCATTCAATCATTATATATTATGGAAAAAGCATTACAACAGAACGAAATTAAAGATATAGAATATCGGTTGAAATCTATTTTTGGTGGTTCGGTCGGTAATCTTGTGGAGTGGTACGATTGGTATACTTATTCTGCTTTTGCGCTTTATTTTTCTCCTGCCTTTTTCCCTAATAGTAATCCAACTGCACAGTTATTAGATACTGCAGGTATTTTTGCAGTAGGCTTTTTAATGCGGCCTATCGGTGGCTGGCTGTTTGGCAGCATTGCAGATAGGTTAGGGCGAAAACGTTCGATGACACTTTCTGTACTCATCATGGCAATAGGCTCATTGATTATCGGTTTAACCCCAGGTTACAAACAGATTGGAATTGCGGCTCCTTTGTTACTCATTTTTGCAAGATTGATTCAGGGCTTGAGCACTGGTGGCGAATACGGTACTTCTGCCACTTACCTCAGTGAAATGGCCACTAAAAAACATAGAGGGTTTTATTCAAGCTTTCAATATGTAACCCTGATTGGTGGGCAGTTACTGGCTTTGGGTATTCAATTAATCTTGCAAAACTGGTTGCTTACACCTGCCGAACTGCACGATTGGGGCTGGCGGATTCCATTTTTTATCGGCGCGATACTTTCTTTCATCGCGCTGTACCTGCGGAGACATATCGACGAAACCTCGGCTTTTAAAAGCAAAAACTCGGGAGACAAAAAAGGTGGCATTACGGTACTGATGAAATATCCAAAGGAAGTTTTTACCGTAGTAGGCTTAACTTTGGGCGGAACGATTGCCTTTTATACATTTAGCACTTATATGCAGAAATTTTTGGTGAATACGGTTCACCTGAGTAAAGAAACCTCTACAACATTATCATTCATTTCTCTGTTGGTTTTTGCCATTATGCAGCCGCTGTTTGGCCTGTTATCCGATAAAATTGGGCGTAAACCTTTATTAATTGGTTTTGGTGTGCTGGGTACTTTATGTACTTATCCAATTTTAACCGGTTTGGCGGGAGAAACCAATACTACTATCATATTCTTGCTGATGATTGGCGCTTTGATTATTGTAAGCGGTTACACTAGCATTAATGCCGTAGTTAAGGCAGAACTGTTTCCCGCTGAAATCAGGGCTTTGGGCGTAGGTTTACCTTATGCTTTAACTGTTGCCATTTTTGGCGGAACGGCAGAATATTTTGCGCTTTGGTTTAAAAATATCGGCCATGAAAATTACTTCTATTGGTATGTAACCGGATGTATTTTAATCTCACTGATTTTATATACCACCATGAAAGATACCAAACACCATTCTAAAATTGAGGACTAATTTCTTGGAGCTTAATACAATATGGGGCGTCATTCCCAACTTGATTGGGAATCTTAATGCAATCAAAACATCCCTTTTTTGTAATGAAATGTTGATGTGTCAGTCTGAGCCTGTCGAAGACCTTTCTTTAAACAACTTAAGTAGTCCTCGTTTGTAACGAGGATTATCGAGATCTGCATTTGTAATGCAGATAAACAAACTAAATGGCGATAAAATCGCCTTTCTCCTCCATCCTCGTTGCAAACGAGGACGATGAAAGCGTTACAATCTCCGTGTCAATCTGTGCTTCCGTGGCAAAAAGTCTTTGCGAGGAGTTTACAAATAATTACTCACCTCAATTAAATTCATATCCGGGTCGCGGAGGTAAATAGAGATGATTTTCCCATTGGCGCCAGTGCGTTCTACAGGCCCTTCCTCAATTTCGATGCATTTTTCTTTAAGTTCCTGCATCACTTCGCGTAAGGGGAAATCGGTAATAAAACATAGATCGGCTGTTCCGGGCATGGGTTTGAAAGCTTTTGGTTCAAACTCACCTCCATATTGGTGCAGGTTAATTTTCTGATTCCCAAATTTCAAAGCCTTTCTGTTTTCGCCAAATTCAATAATTTCCATTCCCAGGGCAAGGCTGTAAAACTTGCAGGTGCTTTCTAAATTGGCAACCGTTAGTACAAGGTGATCTAAGTTTTTAATGTCCATAGTAATAAGTTAGAACTAAAGCATCCGTCCTTTTGTTTTAGCTAAGCGTTATGCTTTCAATATTTGGTTAGTAAATTATCGACAAACAAAATACTCAATTTTTATATATTTACCATTATGCAAAACCTGCCTCCTTTAGCCGAACGTATGCGCCCTCAAAATCTCGATGAATATGTTGGTCAACAGCATTTAGTTGGAGAAGGTGCAGTATTGCGCAAAGCGATCGAAAGCAGTCAGCTTCCCTCCATGATTTTTTGGGGACCTCCGGGTGTGGGTAAAACAACTTTAGCCTATATTATTTCGCAGGCATTAGATCGTCCTTTTTTTAACTTAAGCGCCATTAACAGTGGCGTGAAAGATATTCGGGAGGTGATCGACAGGGCCGCACAGCTGAAGGATAGTTTTTTAGGCCTACCCATTCTGTTTATCGATGAGATTCACCGTTTTAGCAAATCGCAGCAGGATAGTTTGTTGGGAGCAGTAGAAAGAGGTTTGGTTACCTTAATTGGTGCCACAACCGAAAATCCATCTTTCGAGGTGATCTCCGCTTTACTTTCCCGCTGTCAGGTCTACATTTTAAAATCGTTAACTGAAACGGAGTTAGCGGGTTTATTGGAAACAGCCATTAAAAAAGATAGCATTCTTTCAGAGAAGAATATTGCTATAAAAGAGCACGAAGCATTGATCCGTTTATCGGGTGGTGATGCGCGGAAATTGTTAAACGTGCTCGAAATTGCCATTAATGGCATCGGTGGAAATAAAATTGTACTTACCAACGAAAATGTGCTGGCGCATGCACAGCAGAACCTTGCGTTATACGATAAAGCCGGAGAGCAACACTACGATATCATTTCGGCCTTTATCAAATCCATCCGTGGCAGCGATCCCAATGCCGCCGTTTATTGGCTGGCCCGGATGATAGAAGGAGGTGAAGATCCGTTGTTCATTGCCCGTAGATTACTGATCTTGTCTTCAGAAGATATTGGCAATGCCAATCCTAATGCCCTGCTTTTAGCCAATAACTGTTTTACTGCGGTAAATGTAATCGGTTATCCGGAGGCGCGGATTATTTTATCGCAGTGTGTAACCTATCTGGCCAGTTCGCCTAAAAGCAATGCATCTTATGAGGCCATTAATAAAGCACAGGCTTTGGTTAAGCAGACTGGAAATTTGCCTGTGCCTTTGCATATCCGTAATGCACCGACCAAACTGATGAAAAATATCGGTTATGGAAAAGATTACCAATATTCGCATGGATATGAAGGCAATTTTTCACCACAAGAATATTTTCCAGAAGAATTAAGTGGCACTAAACTCTACGATCCGGGAAAAAACCCTGCAGAAGAGAAGTTGCGTGAAAAACTTAAGCAAAACTGGAAAGACAAATACAAATATTAGTGTAACATTTTTTGCTGAATGCATACTAATAGATATATTGACTAAAATCAAACACCTAAACTAAATATGCTGAGTACTTTTTTAAGCCATCAAAGAAAATCTTTCTGGCGTTCGCGAAACAGGGGCAGTAGTATTGCTGGCCAGATTGTTTTGGGCTTTTTTATGCTCTATTTCTTTGCTGTAGCCGTTGGAGTAGGCTTTGGAATGAGTATTTTTCTTCCGAAAATTTTTCCAGATCAAAACATTCTAACAAGCTTTAACGGCATTATCCTCTATTATTTTGCATTCGATTTTATCATGCGCATGCAGTTTCAGGAGTTGCCAACATTAAGTATCATTCCTTACCTGCATCTCAAAATCCAGAAGAGTAAGATCATTAAATTTTTAAATGTTAAAGCACTGTTCTCAGCATTTAACCTTTGGCCATTTTTTATTTTTCTTCCGTTCTGTTTCATCAAAATTGCTCCGAGCCTTGGTGCAGTTACCACCATCATGTACATCGTCTCTATATTTTCGATCATGATTTTTAATAACTACCTGGTGTTGTACATCAAGCGGAAATCGATCACCAATACACTTTATACCTTTTTAGGCCTGGTTGTTATTGCTGCCTTTGCTGCTTTAGAATATTATAAGGTTATTTCAATCATGGCAGGTTCTGATGTGGTATTCAGGGCCATCGCTGCACAGCCGTTATATGGTTTTGTATTTACAATTGCTGCCATTGGTATTTTTTACTTCAATTCTAATTTCTTGCGTAAAAATTTATATGTAGAAGAATTAAGTACAAAGCAAGAGAAAAAAGGCAGTACCGATTATGCTTTCCTTAACCGCTTTGGTAAAGTTGGCGAACTGGCAGCTTTAGAGCTGAAATTAATCCTTCGCCACAAACGCCCTCGTTCTTCGGTTATTCTTGGTTTCTTCTTCCTGTTCTACGGCTTTATTTTTTATAAAGAAAAAGCAATAGATCGCGATGCTTTCGGACAAATGATGTTCGGTGCAATTTTTATGACTGGTGTTTCTATTATTATTTATGGCCAGTTTATGTTTGCATGGCAAAGTGCCCATTTTGACGGGATATTAGCCAATAAAATCAATTTTAAAGATTACATCAGGGCTAAATTTTTACTATTTACCATTGGCTGTACCATTATTACCTTATTGGCGAGTTTTTATGGGTTTTTAAGTCCGAAGTTATTACTCTTACACTTGGCGGCCTATTTATACAATATTGGTTTCGGAACTGTAGTAGTACTTTACCTTGCTACGTTAAACTATAAAAGATTAGATATTACCAAAGCGGCAAGCTTTAACTATCAGGGTACGGGGGCTACGCAATGGCTATTAATGTTCCCTTATGCACTTACCCCCATTTTAATTTATTTGCCTTTTGGCAAACTCGATAAACCTTATTGGGGATTGGTTGCTGTATCTGTTTTTGGCCTGGCTATGTTATTGCTGAGGGGCTTTTGGGTTAATTATATTGCAAAAAGATTAGAATTACAACGTTATAAAATAGCCGAAGGCTTTAGAGAATAATTATGATTTTAGAAGTTAAGAATTTACAAAAAGTTTATGGCGATAAAACCGTTGTAAACATCGAAGATCTGCAGATTGCCGCTGGCGAAACCGTTGGCTTGGTTGGAAATAACGGCGCTGGTAAAACCACTTTCTTCCGGATGCTTTTAGATTTAATCCGTCCAACTAATGGAGAGGTTTTATCAAAAGGCGAAAATGTAATGCACAACGATAACTGGAAGAATTATACTGCATCATTTTTGGATGAAGGTTTTCTGATTGATTATTTAACCCCTGAGGAGTATTTTATTTTTATTGGCAGTTTGAATAACTTAAGTGTAGCAGATGTTTCTGCCTATCTAAGTCAATACGGTGAGTTCTTTAATGGAGAAATATTAAACAGTGGAAAATACATCCGCGATTTTAGTAAAGGAAATCAGAATAAAGTAGGAATTGCGGCTGCCCTGATGCAGAAGCCAGAAATTTTAATTTTAGATGAGCCTTTTGCCAACCTCGATCCAACCACGCAGATCCGTTTAAAGAAATTGTTGAAAGAGCAAACAGGCAACATGACTACCTTTATTTCCAGTCATGATTTAAACCACGTTACCGACGTTTGTAACCGGATCATTTTGGTTGAAAAAGGGCAGGTAATTAAAGATTTTAAAACAGACGAAAATACATTGAAAGAGTTGGAGAGTTATTTCTCTGCCTAGTTTTTGTACTAAGAATGATACATTATCGAAGAGTCTCCGTTATTCGGGAACTCTTTTTTTGTGCGTATAATTTTTATTTAGGGTAAAATTTGGTCAAAACAGACAGAAAATACAGTTCGGTAATTTTTTGGCATTGTGTTTGAATATAAGGAGTAGAAATTATAAATCTAGATTATTATGAGTATTTCAAAAGTAAGAATAGCGACATTAAGTATAGGGTTAGCAGTAGGTTCGATGGCATTCCAAAGTTGTGATAGTTTAACTAAAACACAAAAAGGAGCTGGTATTGGTGCTGCAGCTGGTGGTGTTATTGGTGCATTGATCGGTAAAAAAGCCGGTAATACAGCAGTAGGTGCACTAATTGGTGGTGCTATTGGCGGTACAGCGGGAGCTTTTATCGGCCGTAGAATGGACAGACAGGCAGCTGAAATTCAGAAAGCTATTCCTAACGCAGAAGTTATTCGTGAAGGTGAAGGAATTATTGTAAAATTCGACAGTGGTATTTTATTCGATTTCGATAAAACGGCTTTGAAAGATGCGGCTAAAACAAACATCCAGAGTTTAGCTTCTTCATTAAATCAATATCCTGATACTGATATCAAAATTATCGGTCATACCGATAGCCGTGGTACAGAACAATATAATATGGGCCTATCGGAAAGAAGAGCAGCAGCGGTTAAAGCTTATGCGGTATCTCAAGGTGTTCCATCATCAAGGTTAGTTACCATTGGTAAAGGTTTTGCTGAGCCAATTGCAGATAACGAAACTGATGCAGGCCGTGCAGCTAACCGTCGTGTAGAGATTGTAATCGTTGCTAACGATGCATTAAAAGCGACAGCACAGAAACAAGGATAATATCGCAATTTCCCTCTACCTATGAGGTCATTATAAATGCAGCCCCGGTGTACTCCACCGGGTTTTTTTTGTTGCCGCATGAAACTTACGAAGTCGGCTTGGGCTGCGAGTCTGATAGACTTCGTAAGTTTTCTTGCAGAGTTAGTTGTGGTGTCAGATGTTACCATCTGACACTAGATAATAAACTAGTCTGTTTTTTGAAAAGCAGGTTCCTGTGCACATCGGTTCAGAAAGCCCTGCTAGCCACTTCAAGCCTCCACTTCGTTACGGACTTTCCGTTTCTATCAGGTTTAGTTAACTTGGGTTTTGTGCTGGCCACGCCAAACTTACGAAGTTTTCTAACCGCCCTGCAGTCCCAAATACTTGCACAAACTGAATGATCTAAACGGGATTGAAGCGGCATCCTCCCGATCCCGATTCTTCATCGGATTGGGAGATATAGCGAAAAGCCCGGCTGACATTAAAAAAAGCAAATGGCCTTGCTTTCCAAAAAGAAAGAATCTTATATCTTTCCCTGTTCTTCACCATGACCTGTAGCGCAGCGAAAAGCTACGCAGTAAACCGAGGATTAAGCGAGCTCACCGAAGGTAATTTATTTCAGGGTCTATCTAGCAGGAAGGATGCTGAAACGAGTTCAGTATGACAATCGTGTTAGGCAAAAGTGGCTAAAAACTGCTTACTAAGAATAAATATCTTCGAAATAACTTACCACAAGCGATTTCATCAGCATTTCCTGCTCGAGCATGGTGTAGGGAGGTATTGCTTTAATTAATTTCCAGTGTGGCCAGCCATCCTGATCTAAGCCCTCAAGCTCATAAAAGCCCATTTCGCTCAATAAACGGCAGGTAGCAATGTGCATCAGTTCCTCTTTTTGGCGTTTGCTGTATTTCTTTGGCCCTTTGCCCAATTCCTGAACACCAATTAGAAAAAGCATTACTTTTAAATCAGGAAAATCCGAATCAAATTCCTTTGAAATCTTTTCCTGTAAAACTTTCCACTTGGCATTAATCTCCGACGGCTTCATATCTTGCAAAGATAATGTAAAAAGGTGTAAGGCATAAGTAAAAGCTTTGCTGTTTTAACATAAAGCTTGAATCGTAATTGTATTTTTAGCTACATTTATAACCTATGGATACGAATATCAATAAAACAATTAATGCCGGTTTATTAGCTTATGGCATGTCGGGGAAGGTTTTCCATGCTCCTTTTTTACAGGCACATAGTGGGTTTAATTTAAAGGCTATAGTAGAACGCAGCCATAAAATTGCAGTTAACGATTATCCCAATATTACAAGTTATAATAGCGTTGATGAGCTTTTAAATGATGCAGAAATAGAATTGGTTGTTATTAATACACCCAATAATCTTCATTATGAGCATTCGAAAGCGGCATTAACCAGGCATAAGCATATTCTGGTTGAAAAACCATTTACGGCAACAGCTGCGCAGGCAAAGGAGCTTTTTGAGCTTGCCGATAGTGTAGGAAAACAAATCTTTTTCTACCAGAACCGCCGTTGGGACAGTGATTTTACCTCGGTTAAAAAGGTAATTGAAAGCGGTAAACTGGGGAAATTGAACGAAATGCACCTGCGTTACGATCGCTACCGAAATGTAATTGGGCCGAAGGCATTTAAAGAAAACCCGGTAGAGGCCAGCGGACTTTTATACGATTTAGGCCCGCACTTGTTAGACCAGGTAATCTGCTTGTTTGGCAAACCATTGAGTTACCATAAAATTCTGGGTAAGAATAGGGTAGGTACTTTGGTCGACGATTATTTCTCGATCCAACTGAGTTACCCTAATAGTTTGTATGTTTTTGTTACTTCGAGCATGTTGGTGGTAAACCCACAGGCAGGATTTGTTTTACATGGCGTAAATGGAAGTTTTATTAAACAAAGAACGGATATTCAGGAAGAACAGTTGCTGGCGGGTATGAAATTAACCGATCCGGGGTACGGCGTTGAGCCCGCAAGTAAAGATGGTTTATTAACAACCATTGATGCTGAAGGCCATAAAACCGAGGAGACAATTCCATCAGAAGTAGGAAGTTATTTACCGCTTTTCGAAGCTGTTTATCAAGCAATAAACAACAATCAACCTTATCCGGTTACACGCGAGGATGTTTTGACCCAATTAGAAATTATCGAAAGCTAACCCTTATCTCTCCATCTGTTAAATTCTTATAATCACCCTAAATCTGTGCAATCCTTTAAATCCGTACAATCCTTATTATGAACTCGCTTCCACTTGCCTACTTAATTCCTATTTTTCTAATTGCCCTTTATCTCATCCTTAAAAAAAAGAAGGCTACTGTTGAGCCTTTAACGGATGTAGACCAAAAGATACTGGATGATTATGTAGGGTATTACCATAATCTCGATTCGACGGATAAGCTGAGGTTTGAGCAGAAAGTGGCCGCGTTTTTCAGCACGGTTAAGATAGAAGCGGTGGGTTTAGAAATGACAACATTAGACGAGTTGCTGATTGCCTCGAGCGCAGTTATCCCCATTTTTGGTTTTGACGATTGGCAATACAAAAACTTAACTAGCGTTTTATTGTATCCGGATACTTTTAATAAAGATTTTCAGTTTGAAGGTGGCGAAAGGAATATTATGGGTATGGTAGGAACGGGTTATATGAATGGACAGATGATTTTATCACGCTCGGCCTTGCGACATGGTTTTTCTAAAAGTGCAGGGAAAGAAAATACGGCTATACACGAATTTGTGCACCTTTTGGATAAATCTGACGGCGCAACAGATGGTGTTCCAGAGAATTTAATTGCACATGAATATACTTTGCCCTGGATTAAGATGATGCATGAGGAAATGGAAAAAATTGAAGACAATAAATCGGATATTAACCCTTATGCCATTACCAATCAGGCTGAATTTTTTGCTGTGGTTTCTGAATATTTCTTTGAAAAACCTGAACAGTTAAGGGAAAAACATCCGGAATTATATTCTCAGTTAAGCCGCATTTTTGCGCAACAGCCTGCAGGTTAAAATGGTCAATTATCAAATAAAAATATTTGCAACAATCATCTGGAGCCTGGTCTCTATAACTGCTTTTGCACAGAAAACCTATGTGTTAAGACAAAATTACCCAACGGGTTATAAGTACGATTTCACACTTACTTCCGAACAGATCATTAACCAGAAAATTGCTGGCCGCGATGTGCATTTAACCCAAAGCATTGGAACAGATTATACTTTTGATATTACCGAAGGTCATAGCGGCGAAAAGGATGTGAAAGTAATATACAACAGAATTTTCATGAAATCTGTAGCGATGGGCAACACCATGACCCTCAATTCAGATGATCAGGATAGTACCAAAAAGAATCCTTTTAGCGGCTTAAAAGGGGCGTCTTTTTATATGACCGTAACCCCAAATGGTGGGATTAAAACAGTTGCTGGTATCGATAAAATGCTCGATAATATGGCGGCAAGGATGACTAAGGATACCAGTCAGGTTAAACAGATTAAAAATGCTTTAAGTAAACAATTTAGCAACGAGGTGGTGAAACAGACCATGGAATCGTCATTTAAAATTTACCCTGATAAACCCGTTAAAATAGGCGACAGCTGGACGGTTGATACCAAAATGCAGATGAGTATGCCCATTGAAACAATTACACAATACACATTGAAGGAGGTAAAAGACGGCATTGCTATACTAGGCGTAAAAGGCACATTGGTTTCAAAAGGAAATTTTGAAGTGATGGGCAACAAAATGGAAACTGATTTACAAGGAACCAACTCCGGAGAAACTTCACTTGATATGAAAACGGGAATTGTACTTAACAGCCACCTCCGTGTTGAGCTGTATGGTAAAATGAAATCGATGGGGCAGGACATCGATTTCGAAATGCAGGGTATTAATAAAATTGTAGGGAAAGAGGTTAATTAACTCATTTAGACCTCGCAGGTTTCAAAAACCTGCGAGGTCTTATAGAAAACTACAAACTACCTGTCAAAGCCACCAGAAATTCCGTCGGAATTTCGATATGCGGAATATGTCCGCAGGCATCAAATTCGATAATTTTAGCGCCGATAATTTTGGCTGCAGTCTGCTTCCCTAAAAGTTTATATTGCCCGTGTAAAGCCTGTTGATCTGGCGTAAGCAGGCCTTTGCCGACGATGGTTTTATCTTCCTTACCAATGAACAAAACGGTAGGAACCTTTAAATTCTGAAATTCGTAGACCACAGGTTGTTCATAAATCATGGTGTAAGTTAGTGCAGCAACTTTAGCCCAGCGCGGGTAGTCGGAACTATTGGTTACCCCTCCCGCAATGCTCACCAGGTATTCGTATTCGGGTTTCCAATACGTAAAATAAGAGCCTTGGTAATACCTTCGTACGCTTTCAGGCGTGGTTTTAAGTTCCGTTTGGTACTGTTGTGCAGTGGTGATGTAAGGAATGAAAGTTTTATAATCTTCTAGCCCGATTGGATTTTCGAGCAAGAGTTTTTCAGTTGTTTCCGGGTACATCAAAGCAAAGCGTGTAGCCAGCATACCACCCATACTATGACCTAAAACTACGGTTTTTTGAACGCCCAAGGTATCTAGAAGCCTTTTATTCCAGGTAGCCATTTGGTGGAAACTGTAATGGATAAATGCCTTAGATGATTTGCCAAAACCAATTTGATCAGGTACAATAACCCGGTAACCGATGTTGGTTAATGCTTTAATTACATTGCCCCAGTAATAACCTCCAAAATTTTTTCCATGGAATAAGATGGCTGTTTTTCCATTGGCTGCTGCGGTTGGTGCAACATCCATATAGGCCATTTTAATATCTTGCCCTTCGGTATTGATAGGGAAATATTTAACTGGATATGGGTATTTAACGTTATCAAGGGTGATAGATAGGGTATCTATTTTTTGTGCACGTACATGGCTAAAAACGAACAGGCTGAGGGCAAATAAAAGAAAATATCTCTTCATAATGGGTAATGATGTAAAAACTAAAAAGCTAATTGGCCCAAGTTAAACTTTTGCCAATTAGTTAGCTTAAAAATCATGCCCTTTTTACATAAGAGGAATAAAAGGTATTTGTAAATACATTAAATCGTAAAAAATGAGTGTATCATAAATATAGAGTTGTCATCCTGAGCTTGTCGAAGGAACTGTTTAAGTGCTTTTGATAAAGCGTTTCGACAAGCTCAACGTGACGGGGCTTGAATTTAACCTTATGGTACAGCCTCATTAAAATTATTTCTTAAATAGCTGCTTAAGCAAAGGTGTAGGGATCTGTAATGTTGTTGCATCTGAAAAATCACCTGCAAAGGTTTTCACTTTAACGTTTTGCAGTTTTACACTCGATGTATCTGTTGTTTTGATACTCAGATTATCAAAAGGGAAAGGTTTTTTGCTATTGTCATCCGTGTTTCCGATTTCAATTTCTGATTTATTTGCCGTAATATATAAATCTTTAAAAGCGTTGGTAAAACCACTAAACTTAGTTTTGTTTAGATTGAGGTAAAGTTTTCCGATTTTGGTTGGGTTGATAACACTTGTTATTTTTCCTTTCTCATCGTTGGTTGTAATGTCTCCCGATAAGAATAAACTTCCTCCATTATCAATATCCAACAGTAAGGAATCTGAATGGGCACTAAATTCCAGGAGATCTGCGTTAGCAACTGAAGCTTTGTTAATTTTTGGACAATAAATAACGATAACAATTTTTTCAATGCCATTATCCTCACTAAAATTTTTAATCGATAGTTGAAGTACGCCGTTTGCATCTACCTCATACTTTAAATCATTTTTAAACTTTTCGGGAATCTTAAGGCCATACTTATTATCTTCTTTTACAAAAAGTTGTACACTAAAACCCTTTGCATCTTTAATCTGAACTGCATTGAAAGGCGATTGCAATGAAATGCTAACCCTTTCTTTTGATTTTTGTTCAAAAGACTCATTGTTGATGTTTTGTGTTCCTAAATAGGTGTCTTCAGGACCTTTTTCTTTATAATTTACCTTGATATTTATGCCTACCACTAAAATCGGTATAACAATTAATAGCACCGCCAGGCTAATTAATAGTTTATTGCTTGTTTTCATATTTTTAAGCGTTAAAATTTTCTTTTACAAATGTTTCGTATTTGCTTTTCAGTTCATCAAAGCCAATATTCAATAAATAAATGTTTCTGAATACTACGGGAAGCTCATCGTCCATAAATAGCACTTTTCTATAGCTTTTCACATGGTCAATGGCATCATCGCCAACAAAAAAGCCGATTCCCCTTTTATTATTGATAATGCTCTTATTTTGCAGTAATTCGTAAGTACGCATTACTGTATTTGGGTTAACCTCAAGTTCAACCGCTAATTCCCTAACTGAGGGTACTTTTTCTTCGGCTTTCCATTTTCCGAGCAAAATATGTTCACAAACGTATTCTGCAATTTGAAGGTATATTGCCTTGTTATCTCTAAATTCCATATCTATACCTTTTAATTAAACTTCTTTTTCTTTAAGACGGATGTAAGTAATCGTCCAAATAATTAGGGTGATGATGCTTGTTGCCAATAAAATTGTTAGCAAAACCCAGTCTTTATCTTCTTTTCTAAAATGATGATGATTAGCAACTTTACCCTCCATTAGCCATATCGAAAGTTTAACCACCAGGTAAGAAGCTAGGCCAATGAAAACCATAGCCGAAAGAGCCGTTTTGATATAGTGAAAACGGTTAAAATAGACAGATCCTAACAGGAACAGGCTGGTAATGAGAAAGGGGAAAGCAAAAAAGTAGCCGCAATATTTTCTATAGCCTTCATCATTAAATACCTGATAAGTAATCGTTTCAACTTCTCTAACAGCCCCGTTTTTTGGTAAGAGGCCTTTAAAGGCTTCAAGGTGACCGTTCAGGTATTTTACAAAGGCCAAATCTGTTAAATAAAAGATTAACAGATAGCTAAACAAACTTATTATTGCAGTGTAAACTACACCTGCCAGAAATTTTTCGAATACTGAAGCGGGTGTCATCAGTTCTAAAATGGCCCTCGATTTCTGTCCCAGGATATTAAAATAGCTACTGGCTACGATGCTGATAAAAACAAATCCCAAAATCAGGAAAAGAGGGTAGCGGAAACGCATATCGAGGTTGCCGTCGTAGTCAAAATTATTGTCTTTAAGTGGCGATGGAATACTATAACTATAAAAGCCTACTACTATTCCCAACAGCACAACAAGGCTGATCAGATAGATTTTCCCAAAGTCTAACCACTGTCTTTTAAGCAATAAGCCAAATCGGTTGATATTAAATGTGTTGTTCATCGCTTAACTGAATAAAGGTTTAAATTTGATTTTTTCTGCAAGTATGGCATTGAAAAGAAGCTCCATATCTAATTTGCTGTCTTCTTGATGATAATTTGGCATTACCGCATTATAACCAGAGAGTGATGCCTCTGCATAAATAATGCTGTCATCAATTTCCTTTACTTTTTTGAAAGTTAACTTTGCGGTAATTTCTTCTACCGAAGCTTTAAGTGCTACATCATTTTCATCGAGCATAATCACCGTATCGATCAGATTATCTAAATCCCTAACCTGGTGGGTAGAGATGATGATACACCGTTCGTCTGTCATCGCAGAAGCCATAATTTTTCTGAACTGCGCTTTAGAAGGAATGTCTAAACCGTTAGTCGGCTCATCCATAATAACCAGTTTGGCTTGTGTAGCCAGTCCAAAGGCGATAATTACTTTTTTCTTCTGGCCATAGCTCATGTTGATGAGTTTCTGTTCAACCGGAATATCAAATTCCTTAATCAGATCGGTAAAATACTGGTGATCGAAATTTTTGTAAAATGGAGCATTTGCTTTTAAATAGGCATCTATTTTTACTGAAGGCAAATAAAATTCTTCAGGTATAAAACAAATCTGCTCTAATAGTGCGGGTTGTCTTTTTGCTGGATTAAAGCCCATTACCTCCAAGGTGCCGCTCTGTGCATATACTAAACCGGCCAGATTTTTTAATAAGCTCGATTTGCCAGCGCCATTTTTTCCAAGCAAACCGTAAATATGACCATTGCTTAACCGCATGCTCATATTTTTAAATAATGGCTTATGCTTGCTGTAGCCAAAATTAAGATTGTTAATATTTATCATATCTACTGTATTAGTTAAATAATACACTAATGTATGATGTTGTTTGGTAATCTCCAAATTTTTGTAGAAAAAAGTTTAGCGGTAAGCGAATAGCGGTGGGCGTTTGACACGGAAAACGTAAAATGGATGAGGAAATTGATTTGCGATCTAAAACGATGCGCTTTGTGCCCTCTGTAATTTTCTCTGTGTTCTTTGTGGTTAAAAAATAGATATGCGCTCATCGCTCCACGCACTCCGCCATGGAAAGGTAAAATATGAGTTTAATAACTGTTGCATTAAAACATCCTTGATGAGGAGATTGTATGTTTGTGGAAAAGCAAATCACACGATATGTCTAAATTATTTTCTCCTTTTACCATAAAGGATGTAACCTTAAAAAATAGAATTGTTATTTCGCCAATGTGTCAGTATTCTGCTGTTGATGGTTTTGCAACCGATTGGCATTTGGTGCATTTAGGAAGCCGTGCCGTTGGTGGTGCAGGTTTAATTATCCAGGAAGCTTCTGCAGTAACTGCCGATGGAAGAATCACCTATGCCGATTTGGGCATTTGGAAAGATGAACATGTAGATAAATTGAAACAGATTGTTTCATTTATTCATAATAATGGGGCTATTGCGGGCATCCAGTTGGCGCACGCAGGTAGAAAAGCCAGTTGTGAAGTGCCCTGGAAAGGTGGCGAACAAATTGCCGCTGGTGAAAATAGCTGGAAACCAGTTGCGCCATCTCCAATTTCTTTTAAGCCAGGACAGGTTGAACCACATGAATTAACGATATCAGAGATTCAGGATATTGTTTTTGCTTTCCGGGCAGCTGCTAAACGTGCATTGGATGCAGGCTATAAAGTTGTAGAAATACATGCTGCGCACGGTTATTTACTGCATCAGTTTTTTAGTCCGCTGAGCAATAAACGTACAGATGTTTATGGCGGAAGTTTCGAAAACCGTATTCGTTTGGTAATCGATGTGGTTGAAGCTGTACAATCGGTATGGCCAGAAAATTTGCCTTTATTTGTTCGCATTTCTGCAACGGATTGGACGGAAGGTGGCTGGAACGAGAACGACTCGCTACAATTGGCAGCGGTGTTAAAAGATCGCGGTGTTGATTTAATTGATACCTCATCGGGTGGTAATGTGCCTGATGCATTTATCCCTGCGGGACCAAACTATCAGGTTCCTTTTGCTGATAAGATCAGAAATGAAATTGGCATTTATACAGGTGCTGTGGGGGTGATTGTAGGGGCGCGGCAGGCGGAAGAAATTTTAGAACAAGGCAAAGCTGATTTGATTTTTATTGCCCGCGAATCGTTACGTGATGCTTATTTTCCTACACATGCGGCGCAAGTGCTTGGCGATGATACCGAATGGCCAAACCAATACATTAGGGCCAAAAGGGAAATGGTTAAGAAATAATAATTGGTTATTGCCCTGTGCTAATTTTTCATCTGGTTAAGGGTTTACGTGCCAGAAAGACGCTGATCCCGAACATTCGGGACAGCATGACGATCTTAGAAAAAAAGACAAAGCTGGCATTTGCCGGCTTTGTCTTTTTTAATCAATTATGATGTAGCTGGCACATAGTACCTCAATCCAACCCACCTAAACCCGATATAAGTGGATGTCCCGATTTTCTATCGGGGCAGGAACATTAGCGGGACCGGAGCCAAGCTAAAAGGTACTGCCATTGCTTTCCAAATAAATAATATGATATTAATTGCAAAGCACAAAGTAAATCTATTTAGCTATTAATTTGCCTTTATTAGATTGCTTCGTGCCTCGCAATGACGGATTTGTTTGTTATTTTACCAGTGTAAAAGGAACATACAATCCGAAAGTGATATTTCTACCGGTATTGTACACGCCTAAATTAGGATTCTCCTGATCAAAACGACCTGGTTTAAATCTACTTAAAGCATCATAATATTTCTGATCTAGCAAGTTGTTGGCCGAAACAGATAATTTGATTGGTTGTTTGCCTAAATTAAATGTAGCACCAATACCTGCGTTTAATAGCGTATAACCGCTGGTTGGCGTTTCGAAAACATCATCCACACGTGTTTGTTTAAATGCCGAGTTGATACCAACAGATAGGTATGCATCATTTGTTCCTTTCAGTTTAGGCTCGAAACGCAACTCGTTTCTCAAAGTTCCTGCAGGAATAAATGAAAGTGGCCTGTTTAAAGTGTTATTCTGTGCATGAACGTATCCAAAGGTATTCTCGAAGTGGATAAACGGAACAGGGTGGATGGTTAAGCTTGCTTCAGCACCGTAAAGATTCGCGTTTACCTGTCCGTAACGGTAAACATCATAAAGTGTACCTTCAGCTTCTCTTTGTTCGCCATTGTTGGAAGCGTAAATATAATTGTGGATGTAGTTGTTATAAACACTTGCACTTGCACTCACAATTTTTCCTTCATATTCTAATGCCACATCTACCTGGTAACTGCGCTCAGGACTTAAACCAGAATTACCGATTTCATATCTAAAAGTACCTTCGTGCACACCGTTTGATCCTAGTTCTGCTGGATTTGGCGCACGGAAAGCAGAACCTACGTTAGTTTTAAAGTTCCACTCTTCGTTAAATTGGTGCGTAAAACCCAATGCACCACTTACATTGGAAAACTTATTTTTGAAAGGTGCAAAAAGTTCTTCACCATCATCAAATAATTGTTTTCCGTTGTTTTTTCTAAAATCGTAACGTGCACCGATGCTAAATGTATTGTTCTCCCAGTTTTTCTTGGCAAAAGCAAAAACACCTAAACCAAAAGTATCGTAAGCTGGGATTAAAAATTCTGTTCCTTTATTTTGGCTATGTGCATCATCTACACTTACCCCAAAAACGGGCTGCCATCCATTGGTTTCGTGTATATAATATTTCAGGTCTGCATTGTAGGTTTTAAGATCGAAGAATAATGCAGGGTCCGGTCCATCTAACTCACGGCGTTGGTTTTGTTGATAGCCAAAATCAGCTTTCAAATTGCCGTTACCGATAATGAAATTGTTGTTCAATGCAATTTTAAAGTGCCTGATATCCTGACGAGGGTATTCTAAAGTACGGTTTTTGTAATCATCGTTTGTAAAAGCGCTACCATCTTCTTTTACAAAATTTCCATTGTCATCTAAAGTTGGCTCATAAAAGCCAATATTGTTATGAAAGTTAGAAACGTTTAAGTGGGTATAACCCCAGCTTTTATTTAAACCTACCATACCACTTAAATCGGTTTCGTTAAACCCCGAATTAGGGAAGTAACCTGTTGGTGTTTTAAAAGAGTAAGCATTTTTATACGTTCCGCGAGCTCTCCAAACAAACCCGTTTTCGTTACCATTTAACATTAACGAGTTAGCGGTAAGGCCATTATTTGTAGAATAATTGGTAATAAATTCTCCTTTAATCTGCCCTTCGGGTGCGGTACTTGGCTCTAATAGGTTAATTACACCACCGAGTGCATCAGAACCGTACATTAACGATGCAGCGCCACGTAAAACTTCAATGCGGTCTGATTTAAACTGATCGATTTCAATACCATGCTCATCGCCCCATTGCTGGCCTTGTTGTTTTATCCCATCATCTAAAGTTACAATTCTGTTGTAACCCAAGCCTCTGATTACAGGCTTAGAAATAGATGGGCCAGTAGTAATTTGTGATACACCGGGTATTTTAGTTAAGGCATCAATTAAATTGGTTGAGGGCTGTAAAAGCTGATCCTTGCCAATTACTGCAGAAGAAGCACTATTTCTTTTGCTGGTACTGCTGATCAAACTTCCGGTAATTACAATCTCCTTTGTTTCTATGGCAGTAGGTTGTAAAGAAAATTCTAATCCGGCTGCGCTTGCAAAATTTACCACCTGTGTAGTGGTTTTATAGCCAATATAATGTACCTCAATAAGATAACTTCCTTTTGAAGGAAGGTTATTCAATGTAAATTCTCCATCATTGTTGGTTACTGCCGAAACTTTTAAATCAGGAATAAAAATGGTTGCCCCTGGCAACGTTTGTTTGGTGCTGGCATCAATAACCTTACCTGTTATATTCTTTAAAGCGGCAGCAAAAACAGTGCTGCTTAATAATGTATATAGAATTACCAAGCCAATAAGCTGTAATTTTTTCATGTGTTGTAGTAAATAAAAATGATAGAAAAACCAAAGCAATAGCTAAATGAAGCCAGTTTTAGTTTTTCAAATAAATAATTTGATTAAGCGCGGATGCGCTTGAAAAGAAAAAATTATGCTAAAGGGGGACCTCGTAAGCAAGTGCGCTTTATTTCGGTAAAAGCATTGTTTAAGGTAGGTTCGATTCGGCTAAAAATTTTGGCCGATAAGAAGATTCTGTAAATGTGGTGCGTTTGCACATAATTTTTTTCAAAACTAGCATTACAGATTAAACAGGTATCGCCATGGGCCTGCACGTGGCTAACATGTTTACAGTTGACCTCTTTCTGCACAACCGGAAGAGGGTTATGGTGGTGAAGTACACTCCACGGAGTTAAAGCAATAGCAAATACAATCAGCATAAATGCCGATAAATATTTCTTAATGTTTTGTCTATGCTTTTTCAACAGGCCAAAAGTAGTAATTCCTAAGCAATTATATATATTTACAAAGTAACATTGTATTTATGGTTTTATGACTCGCGATTTAGTCAATGGTTTAAGGGGAGTGATGAGTTTAGTAATAAGTTATGGACATGCCAGTTGTGCGTCAATTTCGTTGTTATACACAATAGGAGGATAGTAAATTATGAAGTTTATCAGGAAAAATATATTCAATGCACTATTTATCATTATCCTTTTGATAATTGTTTTTGTACCTGATGCAAAAGCATTTTTAATTAGGGGATTAATGGAAATTGGTTTTTATTCGCCAAAAGTTGAAAGCCCAAAGGAAATCGCAACGAGCCTTGACGGAATCCAGTTTAAGGATGTAAAAGGAAATGTGATTGATCTTGGCGATTTAAAAGGAAAAGTCATTTTTCTTAATTTCTGGGCAACCTGGTGTCCTCCCTGTAGAGCTGAAATGCCATCGATTAACAAATTATACACTCAGTTTAAAAATGATAAAAATGTTGTTTTCATTTTTGCGGATGCAGATGGCGATTTTGCCAAATCGGGCAAGTTTATGTCCGACCGTAAATATGCGATGCCCGTTTATAAAGTAGAAAGTGAGATTCCTGAAAAAGTATTTGCAGGCGCTTTACCAACCACAGTTATTTTTGATAAACAGGGCCGTTTGTCTTTCAAACATGAAGGCGTAGCCAATTATGCAGATAAAAAGATAGTCGACTTTCTCAATAAGTTAAAGAACACAAAATAACTTTCTCCAATAACCAAAACATTCCTAATCCTTCCTAAAATTTGAGGTTCAAATGATATTTCTATTTGCGATATATGTAGTTAACTACATATCTTTGGCAGATAATATTTAACAATGCAAAACGACTTTAAAATTGAACGGTTAGATAATCAATTCTGTGAAGCGATTATTGGGTTAATTCTACCTATCCAACAAATAGAATTTAATGTAGATATCGATTTGGCGGCACAGCCAGATTTGTTGGATATAGAAAAAAATTATAATGGCTCAGGTGGTGCTTTTTGGGGTGCCATACTAAATGGTGAACTGATCGGTACCATTGCCTTAATTGCTGTTCCTGAGCATCAATCGGGGGCAATCAGAAAAATGTTTGTTAAAAAGGAATTCCGAGGGAAAGATTTGGGTGTTGCGCAAGCTTTATTAAAAACACTTCTAGCCTACTGTGAGGATAATAACCTGAATGAGGTATATTTGGGTACAAAAGACGTATTGCAGGCGGCCTGCCGTTTTTATGAACGTAATGGATTTAAACCAGTTGCAATGGAAGATTTGCCGGTTTACTTCCCTCGGATGGCTGTAGACAATGTTTTTTATAGCCTGGATTTAAAATCTCTTTAATGGAACAAAATGTAATTGATGCTTCTGGTTTATTGGCCATTTCTACCCGATTGCAAAGGCTGAGCGATCAGATCCGTAAAGATGGTCTGTTGATTTATAAAGCATTCGGAATTGATTTTCAACCCAAATGGTTCCCTGTGCTTTATACTTTATATAAAAAATCGACGATGAACGTGGTTTCGTTGTCAGATGAAATTGGTTATGCACATCCTTCTACCATCAGTTTGTTAAAAGAATTGGAGAAGGAGAAACTGATCCGGTCTAAAAAAGATAAAATAGATACCCGTAAACGTTTGGTTGAACTCACAGAAAAGGGTACAGCACTTCTTTCCACTATGGAGCCTGTTTGGGATGTGATTATTAAAGCCACAGCAGAAATTACGAATACGGAAAATAACTTAATGAAGGCTATAAATGAGGTTGAGGCATCGTTAAAGGAAAAAAGCTTTCTGCAGCGGGCCGAGGTTTATATTAAGAAATAATTGAATTAGAGAATGATTGAATGACCGAGAAGGTTAACCAATGATTTTACTATTTTTGCCCCCATGATTTCATTTTTCGAGGCTTCACTTAAGCAACTTTCTATCCACCACACAGGCAATAAATTGCTTGAAGAGTATTATAAATTATCTGATGCTCCTTTAAAAATTGATGATGAAGTGTTGGGAAACCTGTTGATGCAGTATTTCTTAAAACCTTTCGAAAAGGTAAATGAGGCCTACCGTTTTTATCACCCCAACGATAACCTGGAGTTGAACGAAGTATTCCATTTCGTTCATGAAATTTTCGAAAACAACGAACTTTTTCACGAAGATTCGCAACAACTGGCCAAACATTTATACGATGTAGCCAATCACCCAAAAATTAAATCTGGCGAGCTATATGTCGCTTATTTTGAAAAGGTGCAGATAGAAGGCGAGCAATTGGATGTAGTTGGCATTTTTAAATCCGAAACAAAAGATACTTACCTAAAAGTTTACCCTGAGCAGGATGGCTTTAATGTAAGTTACGAGCAAGAAGCCATCAGTATTAATAAATTGGATAAAGGCTGCCTGATTTTTAACGTTGATAAAGAAGAAGGCTATAAAGTTGTGGTGCTGGATCAATCGAAAAGTAGCAACGATTCTGCTGTTTACTGGAAAGATGAATTTTTGAAGCTGAAAATCAGGAACGACAGTTATAACCAAACCAATAATGTTTTAGGGGTTTACAAAAACTTCGTTACACAGAAACTTGATGACGATTACGAAATCAGTAAAGCGGATAAAATCGATCTCTTAAACCGCTCGATGAAGTATTTCAAAGAAAAAGAAACCTTTGATATTGAGGAATTCGGTAATGAAGTAATTGGTAATGCCGAAGGGATTGAATCATTCAAAAACTATAAGAAGAATTACGAGCAAGAGTACGAAAGCCCGATTGCCGATAATTTTGAAATCGCCGAATCCGCTGTTAAAAAACAAGCCCGTGCCTATAAAAGCGTGTTAAAGCTGGATAAAAACTTCCACATTTATATCCATGGCAATAAAGATATGATCGAAAAAGGTTACGACGATGATAAATCGATGAACTTTTACAAGGTGTATTTTAGGGAAGAGGAGTAGGGACTTTAGAGTTGGGCGTTTGGGGTTTTTGAGTTACCTAGCATGTTTCAGTAGAACAGTGCCTCCAAACTCATCACCCTCAACTACAAATTAAATCCGCTGCTGTGCCTTTAATGCCAAATACTGGTTAATTACATTAACAGTAAGTTTTTGAGGTGGGGTAAGGATGGCTAAAATGCCATGTTTGTTGAGTTCTTTAACCATTAGTTTTTTCTCGTAGATAAATTTCTCGGCAATGGTTTTATGGTAAATGCCTTCTACATCTTTTGCAGGTGCTGTGCTTAATTCTTTTAGTTCAGTATTTTCGAAAAATACAACCACCAATAAGTGGTATTTAGCTATTCTTTTTAAATATGGCAACTGTCTTTGCAGTGCCGATAAACTTTCGAAATTGGTAAAGAAAACCAAAAGGCCCCTTTGTTTTACTACTGATCGTACCGCGGAATAAAGTGCTTCGAGATTACTTTCAAGGTATCTCGTTTTTTCCTTGTAAAGCACATTCATGATAGTGCCAAGCTGAGAAGCTTTACGATCTGCTGGTACAACAGCGCCGATATTTTCAGATATCGTAATTAAACCTGCTTTATCTTCTTTAAGCATGGCCACTTTCGAAAGTGCAACGGCTGCATTTATAGCATAATCGAGTAGGCTTAATCCTTCAAAAGGCATGCGCATTACACGCGATTTATCAATTACACAATAAATATTCTGCGATTTCTCGTCTGTATAGGTATTCACCATTAAACCACCTTTTCTGGCCGTAGCTTTCCAGTTAATGGTACGGATATCGTCGCCACCAACATAATTTTTAATCTGGTCGAATTCGCTGCTTTGTCCAACCTTTCTGATTTTTTTGATCCCGAATTCTGTTAAATAGCGTGAAGCGGCCATCAATTCGTATTGACCAAGGTTAATAAAAGAAGGAAAAACAGGCAGAATCTTGGCGCCATCAAAATTATAACGGCGGTTAATTAAGCCCAGAGGTGAACTGATGTACGCTCTAATAAAACCAAAATCATACTCACCACGTTTTGTTGGGCGCAGGTTGTAGTGGATCGATTTTACTTCTGCAGATTTTAGATGAAGTTTAAAATCTTTATCCCGGAGTTGAAACTGAAAAGGTACTTCATCAATCACCCTGGCATTTATCCCAAAACCATAACTATTCCTGATTTCGATTTGTATCGGATTTTCATCGCCATTACTCAAACGTTTCGAGGTAATTCTTTTGGCATCAATCCCTTGAGTATTTCGATATAGAATAAAAATATCGATAAAAAATAAAACAAATACGACGCCAGTGGCAATTTCAGGGATATCGCCCAGCCAGGCAAAAAAGAACTTCAACAAAAAAAGCACAATGCAGAGGCCTAAAGCTGCAAACAAGCGATCGCTTAGGAATAGATTGTTGTAATATTGCTGAAAGAATTTTTTCAATGTTGTTTAATCGGTTAATTGTTTAAACTGGTTAACTGTTAGTAGCCAACTGTAAACTGAAAATTGGCTACCGATAACTGACCTATCGCGGTACTTCAATTTTTTTAATAATCTGATTAACAATGTCGCTTGTGGTTAATCCTTCCATTTCTTTTTCAGGTGATAACAATATCCTGTGCGCCAATACAGGGCCTGCAACGGCAATAATATCTTCAGGTGTAACAAAATCGCGGTTTTGAATAGCAGCGAAAGCTTTTGCGCTGTGTACAATTGCTAAAGATGCCCTTGGCGAAGCGCCTAGATAAAGTGATGAATTGTTGCGGGTTTCATTTACGATTTTGGCAATAAACTCCAATAATTTTGGCTCTACAAACAAATTGCGGATGATTGCTCTAGCCTCTTGTATCTGTTTAACAGACAATACTGGTTTTACATCGTTTAATAATGTTTTATTAACTAAAGTGTGCTGAGCCATTAAAATCGCAGTTTCTTCGGCTAACGAAGGGTATTTAACTTCTATTTTAAATAAAAACCTATCCAATTGTGCTTCAGGCAGGCGGTATGTTCCTTCCTGCTCAATCGGGTTCTGTGTGGCCAATACCATAAAAGGTTCGTCCATGATATAGGTATGGCCATCTATAGTTACCTGGCGCTCTTCCATCACCTCGAACAAGGCCGATTGGGTTTTTGCAGGTGCACGGTTAATTTCATCAACCAGAATAATATTGCCAAAAATAGGACCTTTTCTAAATTCGAAATCTCCTATTTTGGTATTAAAAATCGGGGTTCCTAAAACATCAGATGGCATTAAATCGGGGGTAAACTGAACCCTCGAAAATTGTGCATCAATAGATTTTGCCAGCAATTTAGCGCTCAGGGTTTTGGCTACACCAGGTACTCCTTCAATTAAGATGTGCCCGTCGGCAAGCAAACCAACAATTAAGAAATCAATAACCTGTTTTTGGCCGATAATGATATTTCCAAGTACATTTCTGATTTGATTTACAGCTTCATTTAAGGCACTTAAATCGGTACGTGGGTTAAACTGTTCTTGTTCCATTACTTTGCGTATTTTTATAAAACTGTTCTATGCTTTCGTTTAAATTAATCAATTGGGTATCGCTTAAATCGCCCATTGTTGGCGTTTGGATAAAATGTTTAGTCAGGGTTTTGGCCAGCGCTTCATTAATCCCTGTTTTCTCCATTAGCACCTGAGCAAATTTGCTGTCGATATCGTTGGTCTTTACATAATACCTGGTTCTTAAGTACTCCATAAAGTAATTGATCTTTTTTAAGGCTATATCGAGGTTGTTCCGCTCGTGGTAATAAACACTGCCCACCACATTAACAAAGGCCAAAGAAGAATTAGTAAGCGGATCTGCGATTGGGATAATTCTTTGCCTGCGCTTAATGTCGTACAAGACAAAAACTATCAGGCTAAATATTGCCAGATAGTATGCAAACTCCAGTTCAGGATGTTTAAAGAATACCTTGAGTATATCGGTAGCGGTGTTCTTTTGTGCAGAAAAATATTCGTCGAAAATGAGCTGCTTATTTCCATGTAAATAGCTCAAGGTTTTAGCGGCATATTCTGCACCATATTTATCTAGCAGATTAAAATTAGTGTAAAAACCGGGTTCTGCGATGAGGTAGAGATTGCCTTTTCCGTAAGCATAACGGATAAAGTTAGGCTGGCCTTTCCCATTTACGCCAAGTATTGTCGTTTTGCTGCTGTCTACCTTACTAAAATACTGGCTGCCGATGCCTCTTTCAAAACCATAGTTTGCATCAGTTTTTAGTTCTGGATTGGTGAAATTTAAGGTACTTCCTTCGGGAGACATTGCGGTAGAAGTTTGCACTTTAAGTTCCTTCCTTATTTTTCCTAAATCATAAGTGGCTATAAATACATCATTGCCCGCTTGCATATATTTTATCAGCTGTTCAAGATCAGTTTTACTAATATCTGCCTTTTGTGCAACGATTATATAAGCCGTTTTATTGAATCTTTTAGATTTTAGCGTAGTATAAACAGCTGTTTTCGACTGTTGAATACTTGCCGAGGGCAAAATATCTTTAATTCTATTGTATAAAATATATGTTCCGTAAGGGATTTTATCTTTAATAGCATATGTTGGCGCCCAGTTTGTTGGCGTAGGCTTATTATACTGCGCAATTAAATAACCCAAAATTAGAATGGAACCGATAATCAGGTATAATTTGTAGCCTTTCATTTAATCTGGTTGTTAAACTGGTTAAACGATTGCTTAATAGGGTCGAATTTCACTTCATCGATAGGGAAATCGCCATACCAGATATAATCGAACTGTAGGGTAAGCTGGCTAAAATCGTTTCTCAGCTCTGGCTTACTGATTTCCATTAAATAATTATAATTGGTTTTATCGGGCTGCCATTGGATAATTTCGGCATCGCTCAATTTTTTTAGCGCCCTCAAGTATAAAAGCCTAACGGCCAAACGGAATTTTCTTTCGGCAACTAATCTTTGTAATTCCTGTTCATAATCTATCTCATGGATGTTTTCGGTAATTACATCGTATGGAAGAATTGTTTCTTTCGATTTTTTAGCGAAGATTTTTTCTGCTCCAATAACTTTAACCACAATAAATATGATCAGCGCAACACCAAGTCCGATAAAAATATACCTGGAAAAAATGTTGGATGCTGCTCCCTGAAATAGTTCGCCGATTATACCCCAGAACCATAACCAAAATTTGTCCCATAACGATAATTGTTGTTGACCTATTTCGTCGTATTGAAACTCTTTTTGTTCTTTATAATTGCTTATGGCCTCTTTATCAAATTTCGAGGCCACAACCTTACTGGTATCTGTTTTAATTACAACAGTTACAGGCTTAGGTTTAGCTGTCTGTGCTTTGTTGATTACCGGAATAAAAAACAAAAGTGAAACAAGAAGATATCGGAATAGTGCTGGCTGCATTTTAATATTCTTCAGGTCTGGTATCTATAGGTTTTTCGGTAATGCCAAAATTAGAAATCCGTTCCATTAGGCCGGGGCTTTCTTTTTGTTCAACCAAACTGAAATAGGCCAATGAAATGGTAATGATGGGGATGATGGTAAACACCTGGCATAATGACTGCAAAACTGTTGTAATCATGGTTAGTGTTAAAGACATGTGTGGGGTTTTATGCGTAAACATACCAATCATATTAAATAAACTTGTAGGTAAAACAATCATGCTCATACAGGCAGAAACAATAATCCAAACAACGGCAAGCGTACCGAAAGTAATCCAGAAATTATCTTTTATAATTTTGAAGCTTCTGCTAAAAGAGTAACCTAAAGAACCATTTTCGATTACCATAATGGGGAACATCATGGCCACATAAGGGAATAGCCAGAAGCCAGGTACAAGGCAAAACATAAAGGCTATGCATAACAGGATAATCAATACGATAGAACTGCCAAAAATCCGGAAGAAGTAATACTTAAAATATCCCCATACTTCATCGGTGGTTGGTGTTTGGTTCCCTTTCTGCACATATACAGCGACATAAGAAAGTATGGCAACACTCATACTGACGTAACTTGCCATGCTAAATAATAGTGATAAAAAGTATTCAATACCGTAAATAGACCCGAGTCCCGAGCTTTTGCCATATCTGTTCACAATGCCCGTATTTATTACATTAACCATTTTGTATTGTTGCAATAACATGGTTAACATACTAGCCAGTACAAATAGGCCACAAAATGTGAAATATATTTTAATGAGGGGCTTAAGATTTTGACGCATGAAGGTAAAGGTGTTGTTAATCACCTGTCCGAAATCTCTTCTTTTCTTAAATTCAATTTTCCCTGGCATGTTAATTTAGTGTTGCTTGTTTATTGTAGATTTTTATGGGGTATATAAATACATACCAAATAATGAAAGCTGCAGAAGATAATAAAATGAACATACTTAACCATAGCGGCATCTCAGTATGTCGGGTAACAAAACTCTCAAAAAATGCTGCAACTATAAAAATCGGTATCAGGCCAATTACAATTTTTAATCCATCTTTAGCCCCTTTTAAAACTGAAGCCATACGGGTATACGTTTTGGGAAATAAAAGGCTATTGCCCAAAATTAAACCAGCCGCGCCTGCCAAAACAATTGCCGATATTTCTAATGTGCCGTGAATCCAGATAACCAGAACTGATTGAAAGCCTAATCCCTTACTAAAAAAGAAATATTGGAATGAGCCCAGCATCACGCCATTTCTGAATAATGAAACAATAGAGCCAAATGAAAATATAATCCCCAAAACAAAGGTATATAGCGCAACATAAATATTATTAACCCCAATTTGCATAAACATCATAAACTCATTACTTTGTTTGTAAACCCCAAAAGGATCACCTTTGGCAATGTTTTCGTTTGTCATGTTTACATAACCATCACCCATAATCAATCGCACAAAAGTATCATCGTATTTTGCCGATAAAGCACCAATGGCACAAGAAACCAAGAAAAATGCCAATGCATAAAATACCTGTTTTCTGTGTTGTAGAAATATTAAGGGGAGTTCTGTTTTCCAGAAATGGATAAACCGGTTCGATTTTTCCTTTTTGTTTTTGTAAACGGATTGATGTAATTTAGAGGCTAAGCCATTGAGATAAGCGGTTGTTTTCGAATTTGGATAAAACGTTTTTGAGTAAGCCAAATCGTTAGTGATTTCGATAAACTGATTGGCCACTTCATCAGGATTTGCCTGTTGCATGGAATCATAATGTTGCCACTTCTTCGAATTCTGTTTAACAAATAATGCTTCTCTCATGTAAAGGCTTTACCAAATCTCGGGTTAAAATAGCTAATTTTTTATGGAAATGAAACCGGCATTATATTCAAATCAATTAACCAGGCTTAACAAATATACATAGATGAACAATCTAAATATGAAAATATAAGAAAACTTTAGTTTAAAAAATAAAGATCGGCCTACAGCTATTATCCTTAAAAAAAATTATGTTTGAATATGGATAGCATCAGAATTAGCACTGCTCAAAATATTGATATTGATTACGAAATTGCTGGCCTTGGAGAGCGTATAGCTGCAAGGTGTATCGATCTGGCTGGATTTCTAATTCTCGCTATAATTACTTTAGTGGTAATGGGAGCCGCACAGATGGCGATGTCGGGAAGTGCTGCAATAGTTGTTTTCTTTATTTTCCTTGCAATTTTTACTTTCTACGATCTGGTTTGCGAAATCACTATGGATGGCCAGACTTTGGGGAAGAAGGTGTTAAAGATAAAGGTAATTAGTATTGATGGTACACAACCAACACTTGGACAGTATATTTTTAGGTGGTTATTTAGGATGATTGATTTTGGTTTTCCTTTTGGATGGGGCGTTGTAGCACTGGTTTCTGTAGCAGTAACCAAAAACCATCAAAGATTGGGTGATATATTAGCAAAAACGACATTGATTAAAACTAAACCAAGAACCGAATTTTCTAACGTGGCTTTCAGTTTTAATTTACCTGAAGAATATGAACCGCAGTTTAAAGAAGTTCTGCACTTAAATGATAGAGATATAGAGCTTATTCATGAAGTGTTAACCGGCTATTACCAAACTGGGAATGCCGATTTAATTTATGCCATGGCAGCCAAAACCAAAGAACATATTTTCGTAACCATTCCGGCGGGGATGAATGAACTGCAGTTTCTAGAGGCGGTGCTAAAAGATTATAACCACCTTACTGCTACAATGGCCTAGTTAAGCAGCGAGATAGTTGAATGGTGTATAGGGCAAATTTCTGGCGATCCAGAATATCATTACGATAGCAAAAATTACTTTAGGTGTATTTGGGTTATACCAAAAGCGCATTACCAGGTTCTTCTTTGTTGAAAAAGAATAAATTTTGAAAGCCAGCTGGGTAATAAGTAGTGGTAAGCTGAGTACAAGGAGTAGATTATATCCTGCAGCTTTTTGAATATCGAGGTGAAGCAGGGCATGTATTGCCCTTTGTGAACCGCAACCAGGGCAATCGAGGTGTAAATATTTGTGAAAAGGGCATTCCGGAAAGAAATTGTACATCTCAGGATTAAATTTATAGTAAATTATCACAAGTGCTAACCCTATAACGATTCCTAAGATGTACATTAATTTCATCTATCTGTAATTACTCATCATGGCACCGCCAAAACCTAGCACCACAAAAAATAATATATATAAGACATAAACTCCAATTCCAATAAAGAATCCAATTTTTGTCCATTTGCCAGCGGCTTGAGAGGCTGCCTGAGCCCCTGCATAGTCGCCCATGGCATATTTACTATTAACATTAGCCGCATTTACAATACCAGCTATTCCAAAAGGCAGGCAGCAGAATAATGTAACCAGAATTGATTCTACAAGCCAGTTCTTTGGCGCTGGGCCTTGATTTCCGAATGGTGTTTGTCCAAACGGTTGCTGACCGAAGGGTGCTTGTTCTTGAGGTTTTTGATCTTCCATAGTATCAACTTTTAAGTGTATTAATTTAAATAGTTAAACTAAAATATATTTTTTAATTTAAAAACAGCATAAACAAACGTTTAATTATTTCAATACATTTGCCACTTTTGGTAATAAAGCGGTTGCCCATTCGGTGTACATTTTAGCGCTTGGGTGCAACCCGTCGCTCGCCACTAACGATAAATTTGTTGCAGCATTTCGAGATGCCGGTGTAATGTTGGTATAGTTTACGCCAGCTGAAAGCGTGATTTCTTGGTTTGCAGCGTTAAAGCTATCGATTTCATTGGCAATAGTTTGTGGATTTCGCCCCGAGTTTTTGCCAAAGGGCGTAGCGCCCCAATCTGGAATAGAAACTACAAAAACCTTATTCTTGTTGCCTCCGGCAAAAGCGATTGCCGTTTGTAACAATTCTGTGAACTCCTTTTTGTAAGTATTTATCGGATAACCCCGATATTGATTGTTTACACCAATTAAGAGTGTAACAAAACTATAGGTGCCTGTTAAATTCTCTTTTTTTATAGCGCCCTGCAGCTCATCTGTAGTCCAACCGGTAACCGCAATAATTTTTGGATTTGCTACAGTGCTGCCTTGAGCTTTTAATAAACTTTGAAGCTGATAAGGAAAAGATTCTGCCTGTTTAACCGATTCGCCAATGGTATAAGAATCGCCAAGTGCCAGATATGTAAAATCACCTTCTCCATTTGAAGAAGCGTTTGTTCGGTCGATAACGGGTTCAGTAGGCATAGGCTGTTGTTTTGTGCAGCCCGAAGTTAAGAAAGAAAATAAAATGGCGCTTAATAAAATCTTCATAGCTTAATCTACGAATTAGCGTTCGGTTTAGTTTTATTCAACCAATTAAATCAGCTGCATTTTAAAGAGCTCGGCAATATGATTCTTTAATTTTCCTTTTACCTCTTCCATATCAAGATGATAACCCAGCTCCTTTGCTAAAGAAGTTACAGCCTTATCATCGATGCCGCAGGGCACAATATTTTTAAAGTAATCTAAATCTACATTTACATTAAAGGCAAAACCGTGCATGGTAACCCAACGGCTGCAACGAACACCCATGGCACATATTTTACGAGCCTTTTCGTTATCGGCATCTAACCACACCCCCGTAAAACCGGGATAACGGCCAGCTTCTATCCCATAATCTTTTAAGGTAAGGATAACGGCTTCTTCCAGCGTGCGTAAATATAAATGTATGTCGGTAAAGAAATTATCAAGATCAAGAATAGGGTAGCCCACTAGCTGCCCCGGACCATGATAAGTAATATCGCCGCCCCGGTTTATTTTATAGTAGGTTGCCTGTTTATCTTTTAATCCCTGCTCATCCAATAATAAATTTTCGGGATGCCCGCTTTTACCTAAGGTGTAAACATGTGGGTGCTCGCAAAATACAAGATGGTTTGGGGTAGGCTTATTGGTATTGTTTACACGGTTTTCTGTCTTAATGGCCACCGTTTTATTTAACAGATCTTCCTGTTTATCCCAAGCTTCCTGATAGTCTGTTAAGCCCCAGTCTGTAAAAATAGTTGGCTTTAAATCTGTTGCAATTGCTTTTTCCGCTGTCTCGTTCATCTCCATTTATTTTAAGAATTGCTGGCTACATAGCCTAACATATAACTGTCTTTGGTTTTAAAGTAATTAACGGTCAGCTCTCGCGTACCTGTTGGCAGTTCTACCAATGCGTTTAGTGAGCCTTCGTTTTTTAGCTTAAAAGGTTTAATATGGATATGCTGTTTAAATTCTAAACCCTTTTTGCCATGCCACTTATAAATAGCTTCTTTAGCGCACCACGCAACATATAAGCCATCCGTATTATCGCCAATCTGTTTCTGGGCAAGTTCTACATCGCTTAAAAACTTGTGTTTAATGCTTTTTATCTTGTGCTTAATCAGTTCAATATCAACACCTACAGCATGATCTTTGCTAATCATTACGGCAGCATAATCATAAGAATGGCTTAACGAAATATGATAGTCGAAATTAACCAGATAGGGCTTGCCATGTTCATCAAACTGACAGTCGATATACTCGGTTGTATTAAGCATTGTTCTCAATAGTAATCTTGTGCTTAACCAGTGCAGTAACCGCTTGCCGTTATTTAATGACGAAATAATGTCATGTTCATGCTGCTTAAGCTGCAGTCCAGCCAACAATTCTTCCTCCGTTTCTTCAATTTTCCAAATTGCTAAAACAGAATGCTGATCAATATTTTTATTGTAAATTATTGGCATTGATTAAATTGGAGATTACATGCAAAATTATCTTAAATAAATGATAATTTAGGCCAAAAATACGTATAAAAATGATATTATCTGATAGCAGGATATTAGAAGAAATTGAGAAGGGAACAATCATCATTGAGCCTTTTAAACGCGAATGTTTAGGAACCAACTCGTATGATGTGCACTTAGGGAAATACCTGGCTACTTATAAAAGCCGTGTGCTCGATGCGAAAGCGCACAATGAAATCGAACATTTCGAAATCCCTAAAGATGGTTATGTCCTTCATCCAGGTACGCTATATCTTGGTGTTACTTTAGAATATACCGAAACACACGGGCATGTGCCTTTTTTAGAAGGTAAAAGCAGTACCGGCCGCTTAGGTATCGATATCCATGCAACAGCAGGTAAAGGTGATGTTGGTTTTTGTAATACCTGGACATTAGAAATATCAGTAGCACAACCTGTGAAAATTTATGCCGGAATGCCTATTGGCCAATTGATTTATTTTGTTGTTGAAGGTAAAATAGAAACGATGTACAATTCAAAAGGTAATGCTAAATACAACAACAAAACCACCAGACCAGTAGAAAGTATGATGTGGAAGAATAAGTTTTAGAGATTGCTTAACTGCCGACAGCCAATTCAATTGAAAACTGGTATCTTTTTCTTTTTTGGAAATGAAAGGGAGCGTGCTATGGCCGCTTTAGTCCCGCCATTCGCTGTGGTCCCGATAGAAGGAATCGGGAGCCGCCGCTGCTGTCGGGTTTATGATTGGCAGTCTGTTCTCCGGGGACCAAACATTGTTCCTAAACCCGATTGTCGTGAATGCCGATTTTCATCGGCAGAAACAAAAGCGGGGCTGGTGAGGCCAAGTGATCAGAACTCCTCATTTCCGAATCAATAGCCTAAAGAATATTTTTTGTTTTTGGAAATGAAAGGCAGTGTAACGTGGCCGCTTTAGCCCCGCCATTTGCTGTGGTCCCGATAGAAGAATTGGGAGCCGCCGCTGCTGTCGGGTTTATGATTGGCAGTCTGTTCTCCGTGGTCCAAACATTGTTCCTAAACCCGATTGTCGTGAATGCCGATTTTTTCATCGGCAGAAACAAAAGCGGGGCTGGTGAGGCCAAGTGATCAGAACCCCTCATTTCCAAATCAATAGCTAAAGGAATATTTCCGTTCTTGGAAATGAAAGCCTTGTGCTATGGTTGCTGTTGGGTTTATGAACAACGGACCGATAGAGTTAAGCACACTGAATCCTTCATTTTCAACGCCATATTGATAAATTAATGTGTTTCTGTAGTTATGAACTAAAAATTTAGATTGAAACTAAATTTCATAGTATCTTCATAAAAATATGCCTTAGGTTTTGTACCTTGACACGTATTTATTTGTTACCTGACCACATGAAACTCAAAATTACTCTCGCAATCAGTTTTCTATCTCTACTTATTGTTTTTGCCGCATTTAAAATGGATGATGATCCATTTAGTCAGCTCTTGCAAAAACTCGAAGATTACACCAGTAAAAATCCACAAGAAAAAGTTCACCTTCACTTAGATAAGCCTTATTATGCCATTGGCGATGATATTTGGTTCAAAGCCTATGTTGTAAATACCAAGACTTCGGCCCCTTCGGGCATTAGTAAGATCCTGTATGTAGAGCTGATAAATGAAAAAGATTCGCTAAAAAAACTAGTTAAGTTACCTATTATGGGAGGAATTACCTGGGGCGATTTTAAGTTAACAGATTCACTTGGCGAGGGCAATTATAGAATTAGGGCCTATACCAATTACATGCGGAATTTTGGTACCGAATTCTTTTACGATAAGACAATTAAGATCGGAAATAGCTGGGCTAACAAAGTTTTTACAAAAACTTCTTACAGTTTTATCAAAGAGAACAATGCAGATAAAGTAACGGCAACAGTTCATTTTGAAGATAAAAATGGCGTGGCTTACAGTGAAAATGAAGTAAGTTATGAAGTTCAGTTAGATTACCGTACCGTTACAAAGGGTAAAGTTAAAACAAGTTTAACGGGTGATGCGGTAATTAGCTTCACAAACAATCAATCTTTCCAAAATAAATCAGGGAAAATTATTGCGACCATCGCGCTGGATAATAAACAAAAAGTAATCAAATCTATTCCGATCACTTCCACCTCTAACAATGTTGATGTACAGTTTATGCCAGAGGGGGGAACACTTGTTGAAGAATTGCCCCAAAAAGTTGCTATTAAAGCTGTTAATGCCGATGGTCGCGGTGAAGATGTAGAAGGGAGTATAGTAGACGAAGGGGGAAATGAAGTAACCAGTTTTGCCACCAATTATTTAGGTATGGGTAATTTTGTGTTTAATAATCAGGCAGGTAAGTCATATTCGGCAAAGATTAAATTTAAGGATGGATCAGAAAAAACGTTTAAATTACCTGTGGCCGTTAAAAGTGGTTATGCACTTTCTGTAAATGCTTTAGATACAGGTAAAGTGGTGGTTAAAATTATGGGCAGTGCCGATCTTGTGAATGGCGATGAACTAAAAGTTGTGGCGCAGCATGGTGGCAATGTATATTATGGCTCGAAAGCTAAAATGGATAAACAGGTACTAGTGGCCAATATTCCAAAAAAGAACCTGCCAACTGGTATTGTGCAGTTTACTTTATTTTCAAGCAGCAATCAACCTTTGGCAGAGCGGTTGGTTTTTATTAATAACAAGGCCGAATTAATTGACTTATCGATTAATGCATCAGGAGTTTCTAGTTCAAAAAGAGGGAAAGCGGCCTTTACTTTCGATGCTAATAATGATAATAAACCCGTTTTAGGTAGTTTTTCGGTTGCTGTAACCAATACGGTAAAAGTAACGCCTGATGAAAATAACGAGTCTAATATCCTCACCTCGTTGTTACTTACCTCTGATTTGAGTGGCTACGTAGAGAAACCCAACCATTATTTTTTAAAGGATGATCTTCAAACACAAAAGGAACTCGATAACTTAATGCTTTCCCAGGGCTGGAGAAGATTTCTTTGGAAAAATATTATCAATGGTGTTGGTCCGAATATTACCTATAAACCCGAGCAGTCTATTACCATTAGCGGAACGGTAATGAAAGGCAATAAGCCTGTACCTGGTGGTAAGGTAATGCTAATGGCTACAAAAGGAACGATGTACATTTTGGATACGGTAACCAATGCCGAAGGAAAGTTTGTTTTCGATAATTTAAGTTTTGGCGATAGTACAAAATTTGTTGTTCAGGCCAGAACTAAAACAGAAAGGAAGTTTGTAGATATTAATCTTGATATCGTACCCGGGCAGATTGTAACCAAGAATAAAAATGGAGCCGATATCGATATCAATGTGAATAATACTTTGATGAAGTATATTAAAGAAAGCGATAACTATTTTAATGAGATGACACGTTTAGGCTTGCTGGAGCGGACCATTAAACTTGAAGAAGTAACCATTACTGAAAAGAAAAACCCAGCGAAGAATTCATCCAACCTAAATGGCGCAGGAAGGGCCGATTTCGTGATGACAGCCGATCAGCTCTCTACCTGTGTTACCCTTTCGCAATGTTTGCAAGGGCGGTTACCAGGTGTAATATTTAGAGGTAATGTGCCATATTTAATGCGCAGCCAAAATACTCCTATTCAACTCATTGTGGATGGAATGCCTATGGAAGCCGATTTTCTGGATAATGTTAACCCTAACGATGTAGAATCTATTGAGCTTTTAAAAAGTATCGGTAATACAGCCATTTATGGTTCGCAAGGTGGCGGAGGTGTAATTATCGTTACAACTAAACGTGGTGATGGAGGAAGAAGTACTACCCGTTATGCTCCAGGTATTGTAACCTTTAATCCAAAAGGATTTACGATTTCAAGAGAGTTTTATTCGCCAAAATATGATGCAACAAGCTCAAGCAGCAGGACCGATTTCAGAACAACTATTTATTGGAACCCACAGGTTGTTACAGATAAAGATGGAAAAGCACAATTCGAATTTTATAATGCAGACGAACCCGGAACCTACCGTGTAGTAATAGAAGGAATAGACGCTATAGGGCATTTGGCAAGAAAAGTTTACACTTATGACGTTAAATAGAGAAAAATAGATAAATTTGAATTAGTATGCATGCATAGTTTATGCTGCGGTATATTTATCTTGATCCTAGATTCTTAAATCTTGATACTATTTAAAATATGAATACAATAAAAGTAAGTGTTAAAGACCGCCTGGCAACCATTACGTTAGATAGAGGAAAATCGAATGCCTTAAATCGCGAGTTGATTACCGAGCTTGACGATATGCTTAAAAATATTACCGCCGATGATAACATTGGCGGTGTAGTTTTAACCGGTACAGCACCTTTCTTTTCTGCTGGATTGGATTTGGTAGAACTTTATAACTATAACGAAGAGGAGGCTAAAGTTTTCTGGCAGTTGTTTTTGGGTTTTACAGCCAATATGGTCTCATTTAAAAAACCGATGGTAGCGGCAATTAGTGGCCATAGCCCGGCCGGCGGATGCGTAATGGCATTGGCCTGCGATTATCGGGTAATGGCAGAAGGACAATATATTATTGGACTTAATGAGGTGCCGGTAGGTATTATTGTACCAAATAGTATTTTTCAATTGTATGCGTTTTGGTTAGGTAAGGCTGAAGCCAGTCGTAGTTTGCTTTCAGGTAAACTTTACAGCCCCGAAGAAGCTTTAAAAGTCGGTTTGGTTGATGAATTGGTGAAAAATGAAAGTTTGTTAACGGCTGCCGAGCGTAAGATTAAGAAATACATGGAGCTCGAAAGTAATACCTGGTCGCAAAGCAAGTTAAATATACGCGAGGAATTAATTGCTGCCGTAACTGCAGATCAGTCGGCTACTTTAGAAAAAATGTTAGCACAATGGTGGTCGCCGGCAACACGCCATATTTTAAAAACAATTTTAGCTAATCTGCAGAGAAAATAATCAGTTTGCAGTTGTCGGTTTTCAGTTAGCTAATTACAACAATTAACCGATTAACCAGTTTCAACAGTTAACCATTTTTAGCTTTAACCAATTAACCAATATACTATGTTCAGTTATAATGCACCAATGCTCAGAGAAGACGCTTTAAAAGGAAAAACCATTGTAATTACAGGTGGTGGAACGGGGTTAGGGAAAGCAATGGGCGTATATTTCTTGAAATTAGGAGCCAACCTCGTAATCACAAGCAGAAAACAGGATGTACTGCAAAAAACTGCCGATGAAATGGAAGAAAAAACAGGCGGCAAAGTATTGGCAGTTGCCTGTGATGTTAGAGAAGTAGCACAGGTAGAAAACGTATTGGCCAAAACTTTAGAAAGATTTGGTTCTGTTGATATATTATTGAATAATGCTGCGGGTAATTTCATCTCTCCAACCGAACGGTTATCAGCCAATGCATTTTCATCCATTATCGATATTGTTTTAAAAGGAACGGTTAACTGTACACTTACCTTTGGTAAACACTGGATTAAGGAAAAACAAGCGGCAACAGTTTTAAATATAATTACCACTTACGCTTTTACAGGCTCAGCCTATGTTGTGCCTTCTGCCTGTGCAAAAGGTGGTGTTTTAGCACTAACAAGATCTTTGGCCGTAGAGTGGGGTAAATATGGTATCCGTACCAATGCTATTGCTCCAGGTCCGTTCCCAACTAAAGGCGCATGGGAGCGTTTATTGCCCGGCGATTTAGCCAAAAAATTCGATTTCAAAAACCGTGTACCGTTGAAAAGAGTTGGCGATCATCAGGAACTCGCCAATTTAGCTGCATTTCTGGTGAGCGATTTCTCTGGATACATTAATGGCGAAGTAATTACCATTGATGGCGGAGAATGGCTGCAGGGAGCAGGCCAGATGAATGGTTTGGAAGCAATCCCGAACGAAATGTGGGATATGCTCGAACAAATGACACGAAGCGCTAAAGGAAGCTAGTATTTGATGACAAGTCTTATTACTTGATACTCGCTACTTGTTACTAAAATATTATCTTTGCCGATATGAATATCTTACTTTTAGGTTCAGGCGGCAGAGAAAGCACATTCGCTTGGAAAATGAGCCAGTCTTCGCACTGCGATAAACTAATTATTGCTCCAGGTAACGGTGGTACAGGAGCTTATGGTACAAACATCAACATCAATGTAAACGATTTTGATGCCATTAAAAAAGTAGTGCTTACCGAAAACATTGAACTCGTTGTAGTAGGCCCTGAAGAACCTTTGGTAAATGGTATTCACGATTTTTTCCTTGCCGACAAAGCCATTGCGCACATTCCAGTTATCGGACCTAAAAAAGAAGGAGCTATTTTAGAAGGGAGTAAAGATTTTTCTAAACAGTTTATGGAACGCCATGGTATTCCTACTGCGGCCTCAAAATCTTTCACGCCCGAAACTTTAGAGGATGGCTTGGCTTATTTGCAAAACCATGCATTGCCAGTTGTTTTAAAGGCCGACGGTTTGGCGGCAGGTAAAGGTGTGTTAATCTGTACCGAAACCATCGAGGCTCAGGAAGAATTAAAACTAATGCTTGGCGGTAAATTTGGTGCAGCCGGTGCAACAGTAGTAATCGAAGAATTTTTAAGCGGGATAGAACTTTCGGTATTTATTTTAACCGATGGTGAAAATTATATCACACTGCCTTCAGCTAAAGATTATAAACGGATTGGTCAGGGCGATACCGGTTTAAATACTGGTGGTATGGGCTCAGTTTCGCCAGTTCCTTTTGCCACACCAGAATTTTTGGCTAAAGTAGAAGAACGGATTATTAAGCCAACAGTTGAGGGTTTAAAGAAAGATAATATCGATTATACAGGTTTCATCTTCTTCGGACTGATAAAAGTAGGAGAAGAGCCATTTGTAATCGAGTACAATGCACGTATGGGCGATCCTGAAACAGAGAGTGTGATCCCTAGAGTTGAAAACGACTTGGTAGAGTTGTTTTTAGCTACTGCCAACAAACAATTAAACCAGGTGAGTTTGGTTATTTCTGAGCAAACAGCTGCTACTGTAATGATTGTGGCAGGTGGTTACCCAGGCGATTACCTGAAGGGTAAAGCCATTACTGGAATTGAAAACCTACGTCATTCTAACGCATTCCATGCCGGAACATTGTTAGAAAATGATGTCGTGAAAACAAATGGAGGAAGGGTAATTGCGATTACCAGTTTGCAAAAAGATTTGTTTACTGCCTTACAATCTGCAACTGCTGATGCTGGCAGAATTTATTTCGACGGGAAATATTTCAGAGAAGATATTGGTTTTGACTTAATTTAAAAATAACATAAGTTGAAAAAAGTACTTAAGAAGATCTCCGAAATCGCAATTAAACAAGGAGAGTTTAGTTTTACACCTGAGCAAACCGAAGCAAAGTGGCTAGGCAATCAACCCGCCACCTCAGCCGAAATACAAGAAGCTGAGGTAAGATTGGGCGTAACGCTTCCAACGGATTATAAGGAATTTCTGTTGATTACCAATGGATTTACCACGCCAAATGAACACGTTGATCCGTCGTTTTCAAAAGCAAGTGATATCGCATTTCTAAAGGATGTTGATCCACAGCTAATCGAGATTTGGACAGAAAATGATGAGTTGCTAGAGGTAGCCATTAAACTGGCCAGAAGCATTATTATTGGTGGCTTAGGAGAAGAGCAATATTTTCTTCTAATCCCGCCGGTAATTGAAAATGCAGATTGGGAATACTGGAAATTTGCTTCATGGATTCCGGGAGAAGATCCTTACGAAGGGCTTGAAAATTATTTCATTAACGTATTGGATTTCTTAAAATCTGCATAATACGTTTTCGTATAAACAAAGAAAGCCCCAATTTTAATTGGGGCTTTCTTTGTTTTGAACGCTTTTTTATTTCGATTTACTTCCCAGTAATTCTTGAAGTTTGTCTTGTAAAGCTTGTTCTCTAAGTCCCTTTGCAATAATTTTACCTGTTGGATCAATTAAGAAATTAGCCGGAATGGATTGAATGCCATACATTTGAGCCACTTCATTGCTCCAGCCTTTTAAATCTGATACATGTGTCCAGGTTAACTTATCAGCCTCAATGGCTTTCTGCCATGCCGTTTTGGTAGTTCTGGTATTTCCTCCATCTAAAGAAACACCCAAAACAGTAAAGCCTTTATCTTTAAATTTGTTGTAAGCCACTACCACATTTGGGTTTTCCTGGCGGCATGGGCCACACCAAGATGCCCAAAAATCTACCAGTACATATTTACCTTTAAAATCGGATAATTTAACAGGTTTACCTGCGGTATCAACTTGCGTAAAGTCCATAGCCATGGCACCTACAGCGGTTTTTCTTCCAGCGTCAAATATTTGAGCAATTTTTTTACCTGTAGTAGTTGCCTTCAAGTCTGGCGACAACCCAACAAAAGCTTTTTCTGCTGCTGTTGCCTGATCAGGATCTGCTGCCAATTGGCTAATTGCGCTTAAGCTGATAAATGATTTTGGATTGCCGTTTGCATACTGTAATAATAATGGAGCCATTCCAGCAGCTTCTTTTTCATAACGGGCACCTAAAGCCCCCATAACAGCTTTATCTTGTTTCTGCTCGGGTGTATAGGCTGCATATTCTGCATTAATTGCAGCAAGTTTATCTGCTACAGGTTTAGTTAATGCTTTTAATTTCTTTGCATCGTCATTAACTGGTGAGCCAGTAATTGTTGCTTTTTTTAAAGAATCTGCTGCGGCTAGCTTTATATTTCCTGGCTCTACGTATAGCGATAAAGCATCTAATTTCTCTCCCTGTGCCGGACGGTTTACGTAAGGGTTTTTGTTTAAGAAAAGACTTCCCTGTGCAGGATTTAACAATGTTCCTTTAAATGCAAAAGTGCCATTTGTTACAGTTGCCGAATCAGTAATGTTTTTACCATCTCCCTGATAGATCAGGTAAACCTTATCTCCGGTTTTCAATCCTTTTATATCGCCACTAACTGTAAATGGCTTCTGTGCCAAGGCTGCAAGGGGCAATAGCGCCATCGCAGATAATAATAGTTTTTTCATCTGTATAATATTTTTTTCATTGGTGATAAAGCTATCATGATTTGTTGATTTTACTTTGTGATATTGAAAATCATGATGGTTTCATGAGGTTAGTTTAATTCTGTCCAAATATAGAAATCTGTACCGCTAAAACGTAAATAGCTGTGTAAAATTATGATGGACTGTTTCAGGGATAGCTTTTAGTTAAGTTTTTGGTAGGTTCTCCACCATAAATCGGGCATTTCGCCATTAACAGCAGTCTGGTAATCATCATATCTGCAAGGCACCAGATGGTAACGCTCGTTTTTAGATTGTCCCGAAGGGTAAGGGACCTGCATCCACCAGCGGTCTGATTTTTTGCTTTTCACAAACATCATTTCTCCCGAACCGTCTTTTAAACTGGTTCGATAGATCATAAATTGTGATTTCGGTGTTAGCGGAAAATCCTTTTTGCGGGCATAAAATCCATCAACAAAATACCATACCATTTGAGCAAGTAAGAAGGCAGTTTGTCCATTATTGTCATAGGCCGGATTAAACTCGTAAAAACCAATTGAGGTCAACTTATCATTCATGCCAGCATAACGGGCAATACGACAGGCTTCTTCACCATCAAAACCATTCGGCGTGGTATTCGCATTTGCTGCGGCATCTGCAGAACGGATAGCGCCCATGTCAAAGCTAATCATGTTTGCATTACGGATAATAGGCTCTGTTAGGGTAATGTCCTGAGCAAATTCACCCAAGCGGTGTACATCAAAATATAATTTATCCATCACGCTCAAACTTTCTTGGTTTACAAAATAAGTTTGATAACCCACATTGCTAAAATTGAAAAGGTAATTGGGCTGGTGCAGGAAAATTTTGTTCAGGTAACAGTCTGAGCGGGTAGCAATTCCCTCATTGTCGTCATCGCCAATGTCAAATTGGTTATCAATAACCACCAGATCTACTTTTTGCTCTAAATCTTCATAACCCAGGTATTGGCCATAAGTTAAGTCTTGTCCACCGCCAATAATGATTGGAATAATGTCTTTTTTAATCAGTTCCGAAACCACCATCTTGATGGCAATATAGGTATCGGCAATGGTTGCGCCGTGTTTAATATTGCCTAAATCGACAATCCTACTATTAAAAGCACCTTCGTTGAGTTTATAAAATTTCTCTCTAAAATAATCGGGTGCCAGGGCAGAGCCTTCATTGTTAACGGCGCCTCTTCCATCAAGTACCCCAAAAATTGCCAGATCGTAGGTGTGCTCCTCAAAATCGGGGAACAATTCGGTGTAAATCTGCGCTTTTAACCCCAGCTGACTTGTGAAAAATCCTTGCTTGGGTGTAAAACTATCAGGGTTTATAGGGGAAAAGAAATCCGTTAATGACATATATTTAAAACTCTCGGCTCAAATATCTATTTTTGAATGCGTATTTCCACATATAGCTCGAAAAAAATAAAATGATACTGGTAACCGGAGGAACTGGATTTTTAGGATCTGAATTAATTAAGCAGTTAACCGATAGAGGTTTAACTGTTCGGGCCTTGAGGCGGGAGAAATCTAAAATTCCTTCACAAATCCAGAATATCCCACTCATTGAATGGTTTGAGGCTGATATTAACGAGCCTTCCGTATTGGAAGATGCCTTTATCGGGATTACCAAAGTTTACCATTGCGCAGCTTTTGTGTCCTTCAACCCAAAAGATAAAAAGCAACTTTTCCATGTAAACATAGAAGGAACCTCGAACATTGTAAATCTTTGTGCCGAAAATAATTGCCGTTTATTGCATGTAAGCTCAGTTGCTGCGTTGGGAAATGCTAAAAAGGGCAATAAAATTACTGAAAAAGACTTTTGGGAATATGATGCCAGAGCACACGCCTACGGTTTATCGAAATACGAGGGTGAGATGGAAGTTTGGCGGGGCATTACTGAAGGTTTAGATGCTATCATTGTCAACCCATCGGTAATTATCGGTAAAAATGCGGGCTTTGAGGGGAGTGGAGCAATTTTTAAACTGATAAAAGGTGGTTTTCCCTTTTACACCGATGGGGCTTCTGGTTTTGTAGATGTTGAAGATGTGGCCAAAGCGATGATCCTGTTAATGGATGCTGAAGTTTCGGGAGAACGGTATATCATTTCTGCCGATGATTATCATTATAAAGATCTGTTCAGTGAAATTGCTCAGGGTTTTGGCGTTAAAGAACCAAAAAGAGAAGCAAAACCATGGATGCTCGGAATAGCCTGGAGGGCGCTAAAATTTGCATCCATATTCACTGGTAAACAGCCTTCCATCACTAAAGATGCTGCAAAGAGCAGTTTAACATTAAGTTATTACAATAACAATAAAATAAAAACGGAAACTGGCATTACCTTTAAGCCGGTTGCCGAAAGCATAAAAGAAATTACCCAACATTTAAGATAATGCCCAAACAGAAAGCCTATTACATCATCGATTTTGATAGTACCTTTACACAGGTAGAAGCACTTGATGAACTTGCACGAATTTCGCTAAAGAACCACCCAGATAAAGAGGCGATTTTTCAAAAAATTGAAGATTATACCAATTTTGCCATGGAAGGAAAACTTTCCTTCTCCGAAAGTTTAGCACAACGTGTTAAGCTTCTTGAAGCTAACGAAGATCATTTAAAACAACTCATCAAACATTTGAAAAAGAAAGTGTCTACCTCTTTTTCGCGTAATGCTGAGTTTTTTAAGAAACATGCCGATGAGGTGCTGATTGTTTCTGGCGGATTTAAGGAATTTATTACTCCTGTAGTGAGCCAATACCACATTAAAAAGGAAAATATTTATGCCAATACCTTTGTAACCACTGGCGATGGTAAAATTATAGATTACGATCATACCAATCCTTTAAGTGAAGAGGGTGGCAAAGTAAAATTACTTCAGCATTTAAAGCTCGAAGGCGAACTATTCGGTATTGGCGATGGGTACTCTGATTTCCAGTTGCGCGAAAGCGGTATCATCAATAAATTTTTTGCATTTACGGAGAATATAGCCCGTGAAAGTATTGTTTCGAAAGCTGACCATGTAACACCAAGCTTCGACGAGTTTTTGTACGTAAACGATCTGCCGCGTGCAATTTCTTATCCTAAAAACAGAATCCTTTGCCTGGTAATTGGTGAAGTTGATCCCTTAACGATTTCTATCCTTAAAAATGATGGTTTATCAATTAGGCATAAGACTTCTTTTGAAGATAAATACGTAAAGGATGTGGGAATTATTCTTTTAGCTGATGGCGAAAAAATAAATAAAGAACAGTTAAAAAACGCAGCTAAGCTAAAAACTATAGGTTATTTAGGTAATGCGAAAAATAGAATAGACCTCGATTTATGTACCAAACAAGGTATTGTTGTTTTCGATGACCCTAAAAATAATCCACGTAATATCGATTTTATCCCGAAACGGGTTGCCGATTTTATGAATACCGGAGCAACTTATCTAAGCAGCAATTTCCCTAACTTACAATTGCCGAAAATTGAGAAATCGCATCGCTTAATTCACATCCATAAAAACGTTCCGGGTATTATGGCGAAAATCAACACTGTTTTTGCTAAGCACGACATCAACATTGTGAGCCAGTTTTTAATGACCAACCCTGAGATCGGCTATGCCATTACCGATATCAATGCAGAATATGATAAACAATTGTTTAAATCGCTTAAAAAGATCGAGCATACCATAAAGTTTAGGGTGCTATACTAATTGTGTTGATCGGAGGCTTTGACAACCTTATAGGCTATTTGCCAGTAGGTTGTCAAAGCTTTTTATAGCCTATTTTTAGTATATTGGTTTATTAAGCATTCTTATGGCAAAGACCGAACATTACTATACTAAATTTGAACAAGGAAAATTCTATCACATTTATAACCGATCTATAGATAGGCAACCACTTTTTAAATCAGATGCTAATTATAGGTTTTCCTAAAAAAATTCGATCTATACCTTTCCAATGTTTTAGATGTATATGCATATTGTTTATTAGGGAATCATTTTCATCTGCTAATCCGGGTTAAAGAAAGTTTAAAGGCTAATGACCCAATTAGTGAATTTTCAGTGCATGATATTGTAAGCAAACAATTCAGAATATTTTTCCAATCATACGCATTGGCATTTAATATCCAGCATAAAAGAATAGGTACATTATTTCAAACGCCATTTAAACGTGCTCAGATAAACGACGAATCTTATTTTACAAGGCTTGTTTATTATATTCATTCTAATCCTCAAAAGCATAATCTTATTTCCGATTTCAGAGATTGGAAATGGAGTTCTTACGGTCGGATTTTACTTGAAGCCAATACTAAATTAAAGAAACATTATGTGTTGGATTGGTTTGGTGGAAAAGCAGGGTATCTAAAATTTCACTCTGACATTCAGGATATTATCATGTTTGATGAACTTTGACAGCCTTCTTTGCAATCTCTAGAAGATTATCAAAACCAATTCGATAAGCTTTGACAACCTTCAGGCCTCTTGTTGAGAAGGTTGTCAAAGCTACCTCAAAAACTGATGCCTCTTCAACAACAAATGCTTAGGTGTACCTATCGTTTGCGACCGATAAATTCCCGTATGGCCAGAAAATAAGTAAGCAGTAACACAGGTTAAGGCGATATAAATTCCCGATGAGGTACCAAATAGCTCTACGCCCATAAAAATACAAGCCAAAGGGGTGTTCGCTGCCCCTGCAAAAACAGCCACAAAGCCCATTCCTGCCAACAGTCCAAGAGGTAAGGGGATAAAGAAACTCAAAAAACTACCCAGTGTGGCCCCAATAAAGAAAAGTGGAGTAACTTCGCCGCCCTTAAACCCTGCACTCAGGGTAAATGCTGTTAAAAATAATTTGATCGCAAATGTATAATACGCTTCTTGTTGAACAAAGGATTCTGAAATAACCGGAATGCCCAAGCCGATATATCGTGTATTCCCGATCAGGTAAATAATGGCGATTAAAACTAATCCACCAATAAATGGCCTTAATGGTGGGTATTTGATTTTACTGAAAAGACTTGATAAGCTATGGTTTAAGGCCGAAAAAGATCTCGCCACCAGTCCAAATAATATTCCAGCACCTAAGGATAACAGTAAATTGATCGAATTCATTTCCGGCACCAGAGAAATGGAATAATGGGTATGCCCAACACCCCAGCTTTTGCAGGCATAATCGGCAATAATTGCAGTAATAAATGAAGGAAGAATGGAACTATAGGTTAAACTTCCAATAACGAAAACTTCCAATCCAAATACAGCGCCTGCCAATGGTGTCCCGAAAACAGAGGCAAAGCCAGCAGCGATCCCGCAGATGAGGATCACTTTTCGATCTCTGGCTTTAAGTTTAAACAGTTTCGTAAACTGATCGGCAAAGGCTCCTCCAATTTGCACAGCTGTACCCTCTCTTCCAGCCGAGCCGCCAAATAAATGGGTAATAATCGTGCCTGCAAAAATGAGTGGCGCCATAATCAGCGGAATCACATTTTTGGGCGATTGTAATTCCTCAATCAAGAGGTTGTTGCCCTTTACAACGGCTGCACCCCAGTAATGGTAAGCCAGGCCAATGAGTATACCGGCAATTGGTAAAAAGGCGATAATCCAGAGGTGTTGTTCACGGTAATTGGTTGCCCAGTTTAAAGTTTCTAAAAACAGGGCAGAGGCAGAGCCTATAATCCCACCCAATATTGCAGAAATCAACAGCCACTTTAATGTGCTAATTAAGAGTAATCCGAAGTCGAGTTTAATAAAATGTTTAATAGACAGAAGAAATCCTTCTGTTAGTTTTTTAACAGGCATTTGAATTCAATTTTAAATAAAAATCGTAGGAGTCATCAGCCTGTTTGGGCGGTTTTGGCGGTACTCCATCGCCATTGTCCCAAATGTATAAAATTTAGTTATTTGTTGCAAAATCTTTATCACCTTTGTGCAGCTAACTTTAAACCATGGATTTCACACCCGAAATAAAAGACAAATTACATCAACTGCAAGAAAAGTATACGGCAATGGGGCAAGATATGGCATCGTACCTCGATGGACTCTTATATGCCGATTTCTTAACCTATTGGGACTACATTCATTTGGATACTTTACTGAGCTTGCAGAATCCTAAAACACCAATTCCGGATGAAGAGATTTTCATCATGTACCATCAAATCACGGAACTTTATTTTAAGCTCGCACTGCATGAATGCAGGCAGATTGCTGAACATGAAAATTTAACCGCCGAGTTTTTTACTGCACGCGTAAAACGGATCAACGCTTATTTCAATGCCTTAACCACTTCTTTCGAGGTGATGGTTGATGGTATGGAGAAAGAGCAATTCCTGAAATTCCGCATGTCGTTATTGCCTGCCAGTGGGTTCCAATCTGGCCAGTACCGGATGATCGAGATCTGTGCTACAGATTTTATCCAATTGGTAGATAAAAGCAAACGCGAAGAACTAAGTACTGCAACAATAGCAGAACAATTCGAAAATATTTACTGGAAATTCGGTGCAACCGAGCTGTCTTCGGGTAAGCAAACTTTAACCTTAAAGCAATTTATTAAAAAGTATGCTGCTCAGTTTCTACAACTGGCTAAAGATCGCACTTTAACTAATTTTTCTGCTTTATACCATCAATTGCAAGCGAATGGAGCTGATGTTTCTGCCCTTGCAGAGGAGTTGCGCAAGTTAGATTTGTATGTAAATGTAGAATGGCCTTTATCGCACTACAAATCGGCCGTACGTTATTTGGAGAAAGATCCGGTTGATATTGCAGCAACAGGTGGAACCAACTGGCAAAAGTATCTGCCTCCGCGTTTTCAGAAGAGAATCTTTTATCCGTTCTTATGGACCGGTGAGCAAATGGAAGAGTGGGGTAAAGGTTGGGTGCTTAGTGTACTTAAAACACTCAAAAACAAAGATTAATATTACAAAAAGCTATTAAAAAAGCCTGTTTTTTCTTAATTTGCGCGAAATAATTAATGACAGAATGAGCGAACTATTGAATAAGAGAATGAGCGGTAAAACACTCAACCATTCGATCATTCACCCATTCAAAATTCAAATACAATGACCGAGACATTAGATATAAAAATCACCAAAGCAGCGCAAACACGTTTGGCTGTTACTGATTTTTCGCAATTACCGTTCGGTAAGGTTTTTACCGATCACATGTTTACTGCCGACTACGAAGATGGCGAATGGAAAAATTTACAGATTCTTCCTTATGGTCCAATTCCGATGAGCCCGGCAATTTCTGCACTTCATTACGGACAGGCGATTTTCGAAGGATTAAAGGCTTACCGCCAACCAGATGGTAAAATTAGTGTTTTCCGTGCCGATAAAAACTTCGAACGTTTTAACAAATCAGCCGCCAGAATGTCGATGCCAGGTATTCCTGAAGAAATTTTTATGCAAGGTTTAGCCGCATTAATCAATGTTGATGAGAAATGGGTACCTAATCAAGAAGATTATGCTTTATACATCCGCCCGGTCATGTTTGCAATGGACCCTTATTTGGGCGTTAAGGCATCTGATACCTATAAATTTGCTTTGTTAACTACACCAACTGGTCCATATTACAGTAGTGCACTAAAGGTTAAAATTGAAACTGAATTTACGCGTGCAGACGAAGGTGGTGTAGGCTTTGCCAAAACTGCTGGAAATTACGCACGTTCGTTATATCCTTTCGAGCAAGCAAAAAAAGAAGGTTACGATCAATTGATCTGGACAGATTCGGTAACGCATGAGTTTATTGAAGAAGCTGGAACTGCCAACTTACTTTTTGTAATTAATGGCAAATTGGTTACGCCATCAGTACGCAGTACTGTTTTGGATGGTGTAACGCGTGATACTATTATTAAACTGGCTAAAGATGCTGGAGTAGAAGTTGAAGAACGTAGGGTTTCTGTTAAAGAAGTGATTGAAGGAATTGAAAACGGAAGCTTAACAGAGGCTTTTGCCGCAGGAACTGCAGCTACAGTAACACATGTAGGCGAAATGGGCTATAATGGTCAGAGCTATAAATTGACCGACCCATCTACAAGACATATTTCTAATGGCATTGCTAAAAAATTAAACGATATCCGTTACGGTTTAGCACCTGATGAATTTGGTTGGAACTGGGTAATCTAAGATCACCATCCATAAAAATAGAAACCCAGGTGCAGAATATGCATCGGGGTTTCTTATTTATATATCGTCATTTCGAGCGGAGTATAACGCAGTCGAAAACCCGAAGGCTCAGCGCGAAGCTAATCTATTATAGATCTCTCCATTTCGCTACGCTTCAGTCGAGATGACGACTTTCATATAGTATATTGTTATTTGTAATTTATTTTAGCAAAATTTAGCTCTTTAGGCTTGCCGCCGCTAACTTCGGTCTTCGCGGACCCCGGACTTTCTTTTATTTATCCAAAATCACTACGCCTTTAGCTTCGAAAGCCAATTCTTTTTTAGGATCGGTAATTTTTGCTACTTCTTCAGGAGATTTTTTAGCATCTTCCGCATAGTGGCGTAAAGTTTCTACAGAGATGGTTTGTCTCTTTGCCAATCCATCCAAAACTACTTTTTTGCCAACAATATCCATCGGCATAAAGAACGCATAATCTTTAAAAGTTACCCGCATTGGATCGCCATTAGGCATTTCTAAAGTCATCCAGCAGCCCTTTTTCTTACACACATCTACCACCTTGCCTTCGATTTTCATATCGGCAATTTTTTTATCCCCCATGGCAGCTTCCATCTTTGCAGCAGGTTTTACATCTCCTGGTTTAACTTCTTCTCCAAATTTTTGACCAGTATATGCGCTTTGAGCAAATGAAAATGCCGTAAATAGGCAAAAGCTGAAGCTTAGAATGATTTTTTTCATGGTTTTATAATTATCCGGTTAATGATCTAATCAAAGTTATTTAAAATTTTTCATTAATAATGAAAACAAAAAATCCCCGCTAACATCCATTAACGGGGAAAATCATCCCTATAATTGCAATCACATTTTATGATGTACATTTAAATTATTATAGGCAAACTAGAATCCAAAAGTTTAATTTTTTGTTTTTGGTATAGTTAATGTATTTATATTCAGTTAGTTGTTGTTTTTTTGCTGATTTGTTAATATTCAATGATGTTATAGGAATGTAGAATATTATCTTCTTTCTGTGGAAATTTGTTGAGTTGTTTCCCCACCTTTTATCTATCCAAAAACAAGGCTGAACACTTCTTCTATTTTACTTACTGCTTTAATCTCAAGGTTGTATTTGTTTGTATCAATTCCTTTCAAGTTGTATTTAGAGATGTAAATCGTTTCGAAACCTAATTTGTCTGCTTCGGCAATACGTTGTTCGATTCTGTTTACCGCCCTAATTTCTCCCGATAGGCCTACTTCTGCGGCGAAACAGTTTTTTGAAGAAACAGCGATATCCTGATGCGATGATATAATGGCAATTAATACGGCCAGGTCAATTGCAGGGTCTTCCACTCTAATTCCACCGGCGATATTTAAGAAAACATCTTGTGTACTTAATCTAAAGCCACAGCGTTTTTCTAAAACAGCTAAGAGCATGTTCATCCTTTTGGTATCGAAACCTGTTGCTGAGCGTTGAGGAGTTCCATATGCTGCCGAACTCACTAAGGCCTGTGTTTCAATCAACATCGGCCTTGCACCCTCTAAGGTTGCGGCTATGGCGATTCCGCTCAGCTCTTCATCACGTTGTGAGAGCAAGATTTCTGATGGATTGGAAACTTCTCTTAAACCACTGCCCTGCATTTCGTAGATCCCGAGTTCTGCGGCTGCACCAAACCGGTTTTTGATGGATCTTAGGATGCGATAAACGTGGTGCCTGTCGCCTTCAAACTGTAAAACCGTATCAACCATGTGCTCGAGTATTTTAGGGCCTGCAATAGCGCCATCTTTGGTGATGTGGCCGATAAGGAAAACAGGTACGCCGGTTTCTTTTGCAAAACGCAATAATTCGGCAGTACATTCCCTTACCTGCGATACACTACCTGGTGTTGAATCGATATGAGCGGAGTGCAAAGTCTGAATAGAATCTACAACTAAAATTTCTGGTTCAAGAATTTCGATCTGTTTAAATATATTCTGTGTAGAAGTTTCTGTTAAAATGTAACAGTTGGATGAGGGGCTTTCCTGAATCCTTTCTGCCCGCATTTTAATCTGTTGTTCGCTTTCTTCACCGGAGATATAGAGTAGTTTTTTGCCCTTTAAATTTAAAGCCAGTTGCAACATCAAGGTCGATTTCCCGATACCCGGTTCACCGCCGATGAGCACTAGCGATCCTTCTACTAATCCACCACCTAAAACGCGGTCTAATTCTTTATCGCCAGTTAATATTCTACGCTCAGTTGATGATTGTATTTCATCAACCTTACTTGGTTTGCTTAATTTGCGACTGGTATTATCGCTTTTCCAGGTTGGAACAGAAGCGGAGCTTTTTTCTACAATTTCTTCTACAAAGGTATTCCATTGGTTACAAGACGGACATTTACCCAACCATTTTGCCGATTCGTAGCCACAGCTCTGACAGAAAAATGCACTTTTTGATTTTGCCAATTGATTAAAATTTTAGATTACGAATTTAACCTTTCAGGATTGAAAGTGTTTTTATTTTTTTGAACAATTAATCGTTTGCCCGAATCGTGTTTACGTTAAACCTCGCAGGTTTTCAAAACCTGCGAGGTTCGAAACATCACTATAAAATGCAGCGCCATTGTTGATAAACCTGATAGAACGGAAAGCCCGGAGCGAAGAATGAGTGAGGACTTGGAGGGATAGCAGGACTAAGTGGCCAAAACGCACAGGACAGTTGTTTTCCAAAAATATTGACCACCTAAGTCATCTGAGCACAACTTAATGAGGCACTTAATTAATATTTTAGATTTGAAATACACTTAAACAACAGAAAGCCCAGATTTAAAAAATCCGGGCTTTCTGTTAAATGTGTTTTGAGTTATAACTTAATCTCTTCATCTTTTGCGGAGATGAAGTGAAACTCGGTTAAGTGATACGATGATTGTGCCTTAACTTTAATCCATTGGCCGTATTTAAAGAACCAGCGGCGTTGAAGGTTGAAAATGCCTTTTGTAATGTAAGCTTCGATGTATGGGTGTACGCAAAGGGTTACGCCTTTTTCATTCTGCTCTCTTAAAATATAATTAAGGTTGTTCTCAATATCATCCATTAAAACGATACTCGCTTTAATTTCTCCGGTCCCATCGCAGGCCGGACATTTTTCTACCGTAACAATATTCATTTCCGGACGAACACGTTGTCTGGTAATCTGTACCAAACCAAATTTGCTCGGAGGCAAAATAGTGTGTTTGGCTCTATCCAATAACATCAGCTCACGCAAATAATCGAATAGCATTTTACGGTTTGTTGGTTTGTGCATATCGATAAAATCGATTACCACAATACCGCCCATATCGCGCAAGCGCAATTGACGGGCAATTTCTTTGGCCGCCTCTTTGTTTACCTGTAAAGCATTCTCTTCTTGATTTTCTTTACTGGCAGTACGGTTTCCACTATTCACGTCTATAACGTGGAGTGCTTCAGTGTGCTCTACAACAAGGTAAGCACCGCCTGGTAAGTTTACTGTTTTTCCGAAAGCGTTTTTAATCTGCTTTTCTACACCAAAATGATCGAAGATAGGTTCTTTCTGTTTGTATAGTTTAACGATCTTTTCCATTTCGGGAGAGATGTCGTGAACATAAGAACGGATATCATCGTACAACTCTGGCGTACTCACGTAAACGTTTGTAAAATCAGGGTTCAGAATATCACGGATTAACGTTGATGATCTGTCCATTTCTCCCCAAACTCTTTTTGAAGGTTCGGTAGATGGCATTTTTTTAATGAAGTTTTCCCACTTAGCAATTAAATCTAAAAGATCTTTTTGCATTTCGGCAACCCCTCTGCCTTCAGAAACGGTTCTGATAATGACCCCAAAATTTTGAGGTTTAATACTTTCAATAATCTTTTTTAAACGATTACGTTCGGTATTACTTTTAATTTTTTTTGATACAGATATGGTATTGGAGAATGGCACCAGTACCACATACCTGCCGGCAATCGAAATGTCGGAACTTAAACGCGGTCCCTTTGTAGAAATTGGCTCTTTGGCAATTTGTACAGGTAGGAGCATGTTTTTACTGAGCACATCAGAAATTTTGCCCGCCTTGTTAATATCGGCTTCTAGCTTTAAATTATCTAATAATGTGCCTGTAACCGAGCCATTACGCTTGATCTTCGTTAGCTTAATTAAAGATTGCACCTGAGGGCCCAAATCAAAGTAATGCAAAAAAGCATCTTTTTCATAACCAACATCCACGAAAGCGGCATTCAGGCCAGGCATAATTTTTTTAATGCGGCCTAAATAAATATCGCCTACAGCGTAGTTAATATTGATTTGTTCTTTGTGAAGCTCAACAAGTTGTTTGTCTTCAATCAACGCTATGGTAACTCCGGCAGGAGTCGAATTGATAATTAATTCTTTTACCAACAGCTACAGATTTAAGGCTTTCGCCTATTAACAAATGGATAGTAAATAAAAACAGTGATGTAGCCAAAAACATATACAATAAAAAAATCATATAAATTGTTTAAACCTCATAGTGTTTACTATGAGGTTTAACTGGCTTTATCAAATAAGAAACTATTTTTTCTTATGTCTGTTTTTTCTTAAACGTTTTTTACGTTTGTGGGTAGCCATTTTATGTCTCTTTCTTTTTTTACCGCTTGGCATAGTTTTAAGTTTTAAATGTTTTTATTAATCTGTTAATTAATTTTTATTCTTTAGTTCAGCCACCTTCTTATCAATGAATGAAGATAAGGTTGGGTTAGCCGCTAATTTTTTGCTTGATAGGTAAGCATTTACTGCTTCTTTATTTCTGCCTAAATTTTCTAAAGCTGTTCCTAAATAAAAATAGGCTTCAGGAGTTGGAGCAGCGGCAATTACGGTATTAAAACGAGGAATTGCTTTATCAAACTGACCTGATTTTATAGAGAACAATCCTAAATTCATATTGGCCTTTACATTTTTAGGTTCTTTAGCAACAACTTCTAACAACATTGCAATACCTTGCATTGGTGCGCCTAAGCCGTTTACTATCGTTATACCTAAGCCTGTTTTAGCTTCAATGTTTGTAGAGTCTTTCTCTAATGCATTTTTGTAAGATACATTGGCTTTCTGCAATAAAGCAGGTTGCGCTATGCTATCTTGTGTGCTTTCAAAAGCTTTTATAAATTGATTACCGGCAGCTAACCACGATTTTGATGATGGTTCGCCTTCGGCTACAACTTCTAAATACAGTGCAGATGGCGTAATTTGCTCAACATCGTCCCATTTCTGAGCCAGTTGTTTAGCAAGTTCAATCTTCTCTGCGCCATTTGCGCCTTTGTAGCTGTTTTCTAAAGCTGTAATGTCTGTAGCCAAATTCTTATTGATTACATTCTTTGCAGCAGTAGACGAAGTTTCGAGGTTTAGTACCGATGTATTTGATGGAGAAGCTGCTCTGGCCATTGGGCCACTTGAAGGCATTTTTCCATTTTCTTCCGTTGGTTTAACCAAACCCTTAATGTCTCTTGTAAATAAGAATGCAACAAGCAATACAATCGCTCCAATAACTATGGTTTGTTTTGATCTGATATTGCTATTCATATATAAGACTTAGGCTTCTACGTTAATTTTTTTTGAATTGCTTTTTACTTTATCAACAAATACTTTTGCTGGTTTAAAGCTAGGAACGAAGTGTTCTGGGATAATTATTGCAGTATTTTTTGAGATATTTCTCGCAGTTTTTTGCGCTCTCTTTTTAACAACAAAGCTTCCGAAGCCTCTTACGTATACATTTTCACCGCCAATCATGCTGGTTTTGATAACCTTGAAAAATGCCTCAACTGTTTCCTGTACATCAACCTTCTCAATTCCGGTTTTTGTTGATATTTCTGAAATAATATCTGCCTTAGTCATATTTTATTATTTATTATATATTATGTTTTAATATTACTACTGTTTTGGGGTTGCAAAAGTATTGCTTTTTAATGAGATAGGGAAATAAAAGATGATTTTTTTATCACTAGACTTATCAGGCAATTGCAAGTTTTTTTTTAATCGGATAAATAGACCGTAATTTGCAGTAATGATATTTCAAAATGAACTCATCAATTGGTACCTGATAAATAAGAGAGATTTGCCCTGGAGGCATACCAATGATGCTTATACCATCTGGTTATCAGAGGTTATATTACAACAAACACGAGTAGAACAAGGGCTTCCGTACTTTAATAGGTTTTTAGAGAATTTCCCTACAGTTGCCGATTTTGCCAGTGCTACCGAAGCCAAAGTTTTGAAGCTTTGGCAAGGACTGGGTTATTACTCGAGGGGCAGGAATATGCATGCAACCGCTCAAATTGTGGTGAAAGATTATCATGGAATCTTCCCAAATCTGCATGATGAGCTCATAAAATTAAAAGGGATTGGTGAATATACAGCTGCTGCCATTTCCTCATTTTCGACTGGAGAAGCACGGGCTGTGGTAGATGGAAATGTATTTCGGGTACTCTCCAGGTTCTATGGTTTAGCTACGCCAATAAATAGCCCGGCCGGCAAAAAAGAGTTTTATGCGTTAGCAAATGATTTGCTCTACAAAGATGACCCTGCGCTATATAACCAGGCTGTTATGGAGTTTGGAGCCATGCAGTGCAAGCCAAAATCGCCCAATTGTAGCGTTTGCTCACTTAGTCAGGAGTGTTATGCTTTTAACCATGGCCAGGTAAATATGCTACCGGTTAAAATCCGCAAAGCCGAACAAAAACACCGGTATATTAATTATTTTGTTTGTTTTGAAGATGAAAAAGTATTGATCAGGGAAAGGCAAGCAGGGGATATATGGCAGCATTTATATGATTTCCCTAGCGTGGAAACTACAGAAGAATGCGAGTGGAGCGATTCATTATTCATCGATCGGGTAAAATCTGTATTCGGAAACAACGCCGATTTTACATTTATAAGAGCCAAAAAGCACATATTAACTCACCAAATAATCCATGTACAATTTTTTGCATTAAAAAATTATATATTTAACTTTAATAAACAAAAGGAACTTAATTGGGTTTCTTTAAGTAAATTAGATGAGTTACCGCAGCCAAAAGTAATCCATGATTTTGTTCTGGAATATTTTTATAAGAACAAAATGGAATAACTAACCATCTTATTCGGTGCGCACTTAGAAAACGAAACAACTAACCAAAAATATTTATGTCTGGGATTAACAAAGTTATTTTAGTAGGCCATTTAGGCAAAGACCCTGAAGTGCGACATTTAGACGGTGGCGTAACAGTAGCCAGTTTTCCATTAGCTACCTCGGAAACATACAACAAAGACGGTAAAAGAGTAGAACAAACGGAATGGCACAATATTGTGTTATGGCGTGGCTTAGCAGAGGTTGCTTCCAAATACCTTCAGAAAGGTAAACTGGTTTACATAGAGGGCAAATTAAGAACAAGATCCTTTGAAGACAAAGAAAAGGTTAAAAAATATGTAACAGAAATTGTGGCCGAAAACTTTACCATGTTAGGCAGAAAAAGCGATTTCGAGCAAAGTCCAACTACACCAACGCATCAAAGTTCTGAAGCTAAAATTGAAGATGAATTTACAATTGGTCCATCAGATGAGAATGGAGATCTTCCCTTTTAATTAAAGTTAAAATACATAAAAAAGCTACCTGATGAGAGGTAGCTTTTTTTATGCGCTTTTATTCCGTAGCCATAAAATAATGATACAAAAAAACTCCTGCCAGTTTTGCTAGCAAGAGTTTTTATGATTACACTAAAATCGTTAATTAATTTTAGTATAATAAATATTTAACTTTATCTTATTAGCAGTTGAGCTGCTAGCGCCTATAATCGATCTTTCTGCAGATGTAGCAGTAGGTGTTCTCTGGAAATCGGTATAAGATGTAGGAGCTAGGAATGTGCCATAATCTTCAACGTTTTTATCAATCAAGCTCTGAACGTAACTGGTTATGATAAAAATATAACGTTTCTTTAACGAATCGAAATAACCGCCAAAAAGTGCTGCACCCCCTGAAGCACTGCTTGAAAAAGTTGTAAAATCAGGTATATCGGCTGGTTGATGCGCAATATCCCAACGATATAAAGAAAGTCGTTGAGCAGCATTAAAAGGATATGCTGGTGCATTTTCACCTATCTCTACAACTAATTCTGCCTTATTGATAATTGCTTTCCCGTAAGTATCCTTAAAGCTTGTTAATGCTGGGAAGGTTAACTTGGTTTTTACACCGGCTAAGCCTTGTAAGTAAGTAACATTATATTGTTGAGCCGGATCTGTTGGAACTGCAACATCAATTTGTTTTTGCACTTCCGTGCCGGTATAATCGTGCTTAATGTTTGCGGCTATTCCGGAAATTGAACTGCCACTACTGCTATTTTGAACCAACGCTCCAATTGGAAAGTTAACACTATTGGTGTCTATTCCGCTTGATGAATTGGTTTTTTTCCAAACCAGTTGTAAATATGAATCGGTGCCTGTGAAATTGAAAAAGGCAATACCTCCAACCCCTGTTGAAGATGTTTTATTTACCTGAGCATATAAGCCTTTAAATGCGTCTATAAATTTTGCATTTGTGGATGTTCCTGCGGTGCCTAAGTTTAATATGGCGTTTTGTATAAATGCCTTGTTTAAAGGAATTCTGATCTGTGCAGGTACAGTTTTTAGAGTATCAGCTTTGCCTGGAACAATAATAGATATTTTTCTTTTAGTATTCGGCGCCAGTTTACCTGTAAAATTGCCTAAAAGTGTGTTGTTAATCGCTTGTACATCAGAGCTTTTATAATTCGTAACCTTATTAGCTAACTGATAAACATCAATACTGTATTTAGAATTGGTGGTATCGCCATAAAATTTGGTTAGTGTAGATGTTGTATCTAATTTTAATACCAAAACTGCAGAATCTAATACTGGAGTGGTACCGAAATCTGTATTAACAATTGGGTAAACCGTTAATGCTAAAGCTGCCTCGGTTTTTCCAAAGGTAGGGTCTACCATGTATCCCAATGGATAACGGTTTAATCCGTAGGTATTGGCAGCGTCTTCTTGTACAAGTTGAGCCTTAACCGGCGATACCACCAGCGTTCCGGTAATTGCAGCGTTCGGATCTACATCTAAACCAACACCATCAGGGTTTTTGCACGATGCAAAAAGAAAAAGACCTATCAACAGGGTTAATAAGTCTTGTTTTGTAAATTTCATATTTAAAATAATAATACCTTAATTAAGCAAGTGAAACCAGTTCGTCATTCGAAATTTCTTCATAAAAAGTATAGAAGTTTTCGAAATTCTCGGTTAAGTTAAAAGCTAATGTTGGCTTATTGGAATCTTTAACAAATTTTAACATAGCTGCATTTAGGTTTTCATCTGCTAAAACTACTGCATCAGAATGTGTTATCGCACCAATGTGCATGCTGTCGCAATCAGATGGCAAGAATGCTTTAGTATCATCCTCGGTCATATTGGCCATTACTGCTTTATTCGCGAAATTAGCATTTAATTTCTCTGTAAAGCCATCCTCATAAACAGAATATACTACTTTAGAATTTTTAAAAGTAGGATCATTTTTATAAGTTGTTTTGATATAGGCAGGAACTAATGCACTCATCCAGCCATGACAGTGAACAATATCTGGCGCCCAGCCTAATTTTTTAACGGTTTCCAATGCGCCTTTGCAAAAGAAAATTGTGCGTTCATCATTGTCGTCGAAGAATTTCCCGCTTGCATCTCTAAACACTTGTTTGCGTTGGAAATATTCTTCATTGTCTAAGAAATAAACCTGCATGCGTGCAGCTGGGATGGAGGCTACTTTAATGATTAAAGGATTATCGTTGTCATCGATAATGATGTTCATTCCTGATAAGCGGATTACTTCGTGTAAACGATTTCTTCTTTCGTTGATGTTACCAAATTTAGGCATTAAGATGCGGATTTCGAATCCTTTTTCTTGCATTGCTTGTGGTAATTGGCGCGTGATTTCAGAAATTTTAGTAAGCTCGAGGAAAGGCGACATCTCGTGTGTAACAATCAGCAGCTTCGTTTTGGCCATCTCCATATTCTAAGAAAATATTAAGTTAAATAAAAGATAATGAGCTGCAAAGGTAAGCATAATAATACTATTTATCAATATAGCAAGCATTTGTTTGGTTTCGTTTAGATTAATTTACACCTTTACGGCTTTAATTTAGTTTGTCCAAATTGGAAATATTTAAAACCAAAGCAGCACTTAAGGCTTTTTTAAAACCCTTAAAAGCATCAGGTAAAAAAATAGCACTTGTGCCTACCATGGGTGCCTTGCACAATGGTCATATATCGTTGATAAAAATGGCCCAACAAAATGCAGATATCATTATCTGTAGCATATTTGTAAATCCAACGCAGTTTACAGATCCCAAAGATTTAGAGAAATACCCGCGCCCAATCGAACACGATTTAGCCATGCTGGCCGATGCTGGTTGTAACGGTGTATTTATGCCTAATGTAGATGAAATGTATCCTGCCGGGGCCGACGAGGCTTGGCGCATTGATTTGGGTAATGCCGAATTTCTGTTGGAAGGCGAATTTAGAAAGGGCCACTATCAAGGTGTAACGCAGATTGTAAAAAAATTGTTTGATGCCGTTGAGCCAGATGTAGCCATGTTCGGACAAAAAGATTTCCAACAGGTATTAATGATCAAGAATATGCTGGCTTATTTTAAGCTGCCCATCACCATTATTACCTGTCCGATTATCCGCGAAGCCGATGGTTTAGCCATGAGCAGCCGAAATATCCATTTATCGGCCGATGATCGCAAACATTCGCTCGTGCTGAGTAAATCGCTGCAGTTCGTTGTTGATCATTTTAACGAATATTCACTATCCGAATTAGAAGATAAGGCCAAAGCATTTTACCATAATATTGATGGTGTTGAACTGGACTATTTTACCATTGCCAATGGCGATACACTGGAACCAGCCAAATCAAAACATGAAAATAACCTGATTGCGCTGGTTGCAGCAAAAGTAGGTTCAACCAGGCTGATCGATAATATGATTATTAAGTAAAGTCAAGATGTGCGTATCAAGAATCAGAATTTACCGATTTGCGAAACTCCAAACTGATGACTGAAAACTCCAAACTGATTACTAACTTTGCCGAATGGTTATCACAATATTAAAATCGAAAATACACCGTGTTAGGGTAACACAAGCCGAATTGAACTATGTAGGCAGTATTACGATAGATGAAGATTTGATGGATGCAGCTAACATTATCGCTAATGAAAAGGTGCAGATTGTAAATAATAATAATGGTGCACGTTTCGAAACTTATGTGATTAAAGGCGAACGCGGTACCGGAACCATCTGTTTAAATGGCGCAACAGCCCGTTTGGCTCAGCTTGGCGACATTCTCATCATTATGTCGTATGGCTCATTACCAATAGAAGAAGCCAAAAAATACAATCCAATATTGGTTTTTCCTGACGATAACAACCACTTGCTAAAATAACCTTGTGATATTCGACCTCAAAACAGCGCTAAAATATATCATCCTGTTTTTAATCGGGATAGGGGTTTTATATTTAGCTTTTAGAGGTCAGGATTTAGGAAAGATCTGGCAGGAAATTAAAACCGCCAACTACTTTTGGGTAATTACTTCTGCATTTGCCGTATGGATTGCACATGTATTACGTGCTTTGCGCTGGCAAATGCTGTACAAATCTATTCATTACAAAGTGAGTTTCTGGAATGCTTACCATGCCGTAATAATCGGCTATCTGGCTAACCTTGCTTTACCGCGCTTCGGAGAGATTGGCCGTTGTTCGGTTATTCACAAAGCCGAAAAGGTACCCATGTTTGCTTCTATAGGTACCGTAATTACCGAACGGCTATTTGATGTGCTGATGCTTTTTCTCACCAGTTTGGCAATGCTGATTTTTCAGTATGATATGGTAGCCGATTTTCTTTATCAAACCATATACGTCAATCTTATTAAAAAATTAAGTACGATTAATTATTTGTGGTTAGTTGGTTTGGGTATCATTATTTTGCTGCTCATTGCTGTTGCAATATATTTTCTCCGCCAAAAATTCAGTAAAAAATTCTTGCGTATTTTTGTAAGCCTGCGCCAGGGATTTGGCTCATATAGCAAGTTAAAACAAAAAGGATTATTTTTAACCTATACACTAGGGATATGGCTTTTCTACTCACTTTCTATGTATTTCGCCTTTTCTTCTATTCAAGCTACTTCAGGATTACATTTTAACGCTGCATTTACCGCAATTGTATTTTCTGGTTTTGCTATGGCAGCCCCTGTTCAGGGCGGTATTGGTATTTTCCACTGGATGGTTGCGCAGTCTTTGGTGCTGTATGGCATATCTTTTAAAGATGGTTTGGCTTACTCAACCATCATTCATTCTTCGCAGGTTTTATTGATTCTTGTTTTAGGAAGTTTAAGCCTTGGGCTCATCTTGACTAAAAGGGTGACTAAATAATCTTTTTGTGGGCGTTTTAACACGCTGTTCGCTGTATCTTTTTGGCTGCCCTTCTACTACGCTCCGGATGACAGCCAAAAAGGATGCCGCTTCCATCGTTAACGCAGATCATACAAGCAAATAAATATGGCTTAATAGTACAAGCTACCTTTGGTTAAATAAACCTGACCGACAGCGTTATCCCGGTTTAAGCACTATACTTTTTTATTTTTTTGTGTGCTTGCTTGTTTCACAGGTTTCACCGGATAAAGCACAGGGCAGGGCTATCGGAGCCCAAGAATTACTGCTCTTGCTTTCCAAAAAATAACCGAAACATCTGTTTAAAGCTATAATAGGCCGGTACTAAATACACCAATATAACAACCAATGAATTTAAAAATAAATTACTATGCAACCATAGTAATTTCGATCATTAATGCTACATTTGATTTACTAACCTTTTATACATAAATGTTATGCATTTTGAATTAAGTGAAGAGCAATTAATGATTCGGCAAGCTGCCCGCGATTTCGCGCAGCAAGAATTAAAGCCGGGTGTAATCGAACGAGACGAACATCAGAAATTTCCGGCCGAGCAGGTAAAAAAACTTGGAGAACTTGGTTTCCTGGGAATGATGGTGAACGAAAAATATAATGGAAGCGGACTCGATGCCATTTCTTACGTTTTGGTAATGGAAGAGCTATCTAAAATCGATGCTTCCGCATCTGTTGTTGTTTCGGTAAACAACTCGTTAGTTTGCTATGGATTAGAGGCCTATGGCAGTGAAGCCCAAAAAGAAAAATATTTAAAGCCGCTTGCAGCTGGAGAAAAAATAGGCGCATTTTGTTTATCGGAGCCCGAAGCCGGATCTGATGCTACCTCGCAACGTACGACCGCTGAAGATAAAGGCGATTATTATCTACTGAACGGTACAAAAAACTGGATCACCAACGGCGGTACTGCATCAACCTATCTGGTTATTGCGCAAACCCACCCAGAGTTAAGGCATAAAGGTATCAATGCTTTTATTGTAGAGAAAGGGATGGAAGGTTTTACCGTTGGACCAAAAGAAAATAAACTCGGCATCCGCGGATCTGATACACATTCTTTAATGTTTAACGATGTGAAGGTGCCAAAAGAAAATAGGATTGGTGAAGATGGCTTTGGTTTTAAGTTTGCCATGAAAACTTTAGAAGGCGGGAGGATCGGTATTGCGGCCCAGGCTTTAGGTATCGCACAGGGGGCTTTCGAGTTGGCCACGCAGTATGCTAAAGAGCGTAAATCATTCGGCAAACCAATTGCTGAACATCAGGCCATTGCTTTTAAACTGGCCGATATGGCTACACAGATCGAAGCCGCCAGGTTATTGGTTTATAAAGCTGCCTGGTTAAAGGATCAGGGTTTACCTTATACACAGGCCGGTTCTATGGCCAAGCTTTTTGCTTCAAAAGTGGCGATGGATGTAACCATCGAAGCTGTACAAGTGCACGGTGGTTACGGTTTCGTAAAAGAATACCACGTAGAACGGTTAATGCGCGATGCTAAAATTACCCAGATTTATGAAGGTACATCTGAGATTCAGAAAATGGTGATTTCGAGAGAAGTTATTCGTTAGTCGTTTAGTCAAAAGTCTGTAGTCCTTAGTCCAATCCGACTCATGACTACAGACTCACGACTTCGGACTATTCCTTCTCCCCAACTACAGCGCTAAACACTGCTTTAATTAAAGCTACAACTATAGCCAAAAATGCAGCAGCGATAAAGCCTGAAGTGTTAAAAGAGGTCATCATGTTATCAACCAATAAAATCATTAAAACGGTAATGATAAATGATACCAGTCCGAGCGTTAAAAAATTAACAGGGAATGTTAATAATCTTAAAATGAACCCAATGGTCGAGTTTGCAAGTGCAACCAGTACTGCAGCAATAATGGATGTTGCATAACTATCAACATGTACGCCAGGTACTATTCTTGCGCCGATAAAAAAGGCTAATCCCATCAAAAGGATTTCGATAATAAATCTCATAATTGTTTATTTTTGTAAATGTTCAAATGCTTTTTTAAATACCAGGCCATAATTGCTGTTGTTATATTTGCACTTTCATGTTCGAATACAAACAACAGGCCAATAATTAAGTTTTCTGGGGATAGTTCATCAATAATAATTAAAAATATTAATGAGGCGAGTCTGTTACAGGTTAAAAATGCCTATCAGGCTAACGCAGATACACTTAATTTGGTTTCTGTTTTGCTAAAACCGGGCGATCTGGACAGTATCCAGGATGAGCTGGAAGTGCCCGGCAAGGTTAAGATACTAGGCGATTCACTCGTATTTAATCCCGATCAGCCATTTCTTAAGGGTAAAGAATATCTGGTTGAGAGTTACATCGGGATAAAATTTGCAACCGTGGGCGATCTGATTATGGGGAAGGGTAAGCAGAATTTAAAAGCGCAGCAACAAACACTTAAACGGTAATAATCAGCATAATAATTAGCGCAAGTGTTTGATTTTTTCTAAAAAATTACTACATTTGCATCGTAATCGAAGAAAAGAGAAGGGGACAGTGTCCCCTTTTTCTATGAAATCAGGTTAAAATATGCAGGTAGAAAAGAGAGTTGCAGCCCTCGTTGAGGAAAAAATAGCAGATCGGCCAGAACTCTTTCTGGTTGAAGTAAAAATGTTGCCAAACAATAAATTAATTATCCATGTTGATGGCGACGAAGGTATTAGCATACAGGATTGTGTGGCCATAAGCAGGCATGTTGGTTTTCATCTCGAAGAAGAAAACGCAATAGAACAGGCTTATAATTTAGAAGTTTCTTCGCCGGGTGTTGGTGAGCCTTTAAAATTAATCCGTCAATACAATAAAAATATTGGCCGTACAGTAAGCATTAAGTTGAAAGAAGGATTAAAAAAAGAAGGGAAACTGCTTTCGGTTACAGAAAATAATCTGCTGATTGAAGAATCGGTTAAAGAAAAAGGGAAAAAGGCGGTAGCAATTCAAACAGATGTTCCGTTTAATGATATATTAGAAACAAGTGTGTTAATTTCATTTAAGTAAAAATGAGTACTACAACAATTAATTTGATCGACTCTTTTCAAGAGTTTAAAGATTTCAAAAATATAGATCGCCCAACGGTGATCAGTGTGCTGGAAGAAGTTTTTCGTAGCATGTTGCGTAAAAAATACGGAACAGACGAAAACTGTGATGTTATCGTGAATCCGGATAACGGGGATTTGGAGATCTGGAGAACTAGAAAAGTAATGGAAGATGGATTTTCTGAGGATGATGATTTAGAGATCGAGCTTGCTGAAGTTTCTAAATTAGATAGCACTTTAGAAGTTGGCGATGATTATATCGAGCAGATTACTTTAGAAAGTTTTGGCCGTAGAGCAATTTTAGCTGCCCGTCAAACTTTGGTTTCTAAAGTATTGGAATTAGAGAAAGACGAAATCTTCAAAAAATATAAAGATAGGGTAGGCGAAATCGTAACAGGTGAAGTTTACCAGGTTTGGAAGAAAGAAACTTTGGTTTTAGATGATGAAGGTAACGAACTTTTAATGCCTAAAACAGAGCAGATTCCAGCAGATTATTTCAAAAAAGGTGATTCTGTAAGAGCAGTGATCTCTAAAGTAGAAATGATCAACGCTAACCCGAAAATTATCATTTCGAGAACAGCACCAGAATTTTTGCAACGCCTTTTCGAACAGGAAGTTCCAGAAATTTTCGATGGTTTAATTACCGTTAAGAAAATTGTTCGCGAACCAGGAGAACGTGCTAAAGTTGCTGTTGAATCGTACGATGACCGTATCGATCCAGTTGGAGCGTGTGTAGGTATGAAAGGGTCACGTATCCACGGTATCGTTCGCGAATTGAAAAACGAAAACATTGATGTGATTAATTTCACCAATAATATTTCATTATACATTACCCGTGCTTTAAGCCCGGCAAAAATCACCTCTATTAAATTGGATGATGAAACCAAACATGCATCGGTTTACTTAAAACCAGATCAGGTTTCATTGGCAATTGGACGTGGCGGACACAATATTAAACTGGCTGGTAAGTTAACTGGCTACGAAATTGATGTGTATCGTGAAGCCGGAGAAGAAAACGACGAGGATGTTGATTTAGAAGAATTCTCAGATGAGATTGATAGCTGGATCATTGATGAATTAAAGGCTATCGGTTGCGATACTGCTAAGAGTGTACTAGCACTTACAGTAGAAGATTTGGTAAAACGCACCGACCTTGAAGAGGAAACCATTAAAGAAGTGGTTCAAATTTTGAAGTCAGAATTTGAATAAGTGGTGTAATTGCCAAATAAACACTACTTTTGTATTAAATAAAAAAACAATAACAGGAGCTAAATGTCAGACGACAAACCAATCATTTTAATTAAAGCTATTAAAGAACTTAATATAGGCATGGGTACGGCCGTTGAGTTTTTAAACAAAAAGGGATTCTCTGCCGAGAAGAGCCCTATGTTTAAACTTACGGGAGACATGTATAATGCCTTATTGAAAGAGTATCAGGGAGATAAGATCGTAAGAGAAGAAGCCAAACAAATAGTGATTGGTAAAATACGTCGTGACGAGCCTGAGACTGAAAAGCCAGTAGAAGCGCCGAAGAAGAATACCGATTTTGAGAAAAATGAAGAGATTTTAATTAAAAATGCTCAATCATTTACGCCTCCGGTAGAGAAACCAAAGGTTGTAGAAACCCCTAAGGCAGAAACACCAGCCCCTGCGGCAGCAGTAGAGCCAGTAAAAGAAACTAAGGCAGAAGATAAAGTTGAAGAAACTGGATTGCCAGGGGTTAAAATTGTAGGGAAGATCGATTTAAACGATTTTAACTCGAAAACACGTCCGGCTAAGAAAGAAGAAACACCTGCTGCACCTGTAGTAGAACAGCCAGTGGTTAAAGCACCTGAGCCTGTAAAACCAGTTGAACAACCTAAAGTGGAAGAGAAACCGGTTGAGGTTAAAAAGGAAGAAACACCTGCTCCTCCAGCGCCGGTTGTAGCGCCACCAGTGGCTAAAGCACCTGAGCCTGTAAAACCAGTTGAACAACCTAAAGTGGAAGAAAAACCAGCTGAAGCAAAACCGGTAAGCAACGAGCCTGAAGTAATTAAAGCACGTACCGTTAAATTAACCGGTCCGAATATTATTGGTAAAATTGTTTTACCAACAACTCCGGATAGAAGAAACGGTCCGGTAGCATCATCTAGCGATAGTGAAGCTGCTAAACGTAAGCGTAAACGCAAAAAAACTCCAGGAGCACCTGGCCAACCAGGTCAACACGGCGGTCAAGGCCAGCAAGGACAAAATAATCCTGCAGGTCAGGGCCAAGGTCAAAGTGGTACACCAGGGCAACCTCGTACACCTTATCAAGGTAACAGACCAGGCGGTGGAACTCCATACCAAGGTAACAGACCAGCGGGACAAGGCGGAACTCCATACCAAGGAAATAGAAATAACAACAATAACAGACCAGGTTTCCAAAATAGAAACGCTACACCAAGCGGACCTAAAGAAGAACCTACTGAGAAAGAAATTCAAGATCAGATCAAAGCAACACTTGCCCGTTTAAGTGGTGCTGGTAAATCGGGTAAATTTGCACAACGTGCTAAATTACGTCGTCAGAAACGTGATGATGTAGCATCGAATGCAGAAGAGGCTGCAAATGAGCTTGAATCTCAATCGAAAATATTAAAAGTAACAGAATTTGTTACGGCTAATGAGTTAGCGAGCATGATGGATGTACCAGTTACCAAAATTATTGGTACCTGTATGAGTCTAGGGATGTTCGTTTCCATTAACCAGCGTTTAGATGCTGAAACCTTAACCATTGTTGCAGATGAGTTTGGTTACGAAATTCAATTCGTTAAACCAGATGAGGATGAAGAAAATGTAATTGAGGAAGAAGATAACGAGGCAGATTTAATCGAGAGAGCTCCGGTTGTTACGATTATGGGCCACGTCGATCACGGTAAAACCTCATTGCTGGATTATATCCGTAAAGCAAACGTGGTAGCTGGTGAGGCAGGTGGTATTACCCAGCACATTGGTGCTTACATGGTAACTACACCAACCGGTAAAAAAGTAACCTTCTTAGATACTCCAGGTCACGAAGCCTTTACAGCGATGCGTGCACGTGGTGCTAAGGCTGCCGATATTGCCATTATTGTTATCGCAGCTGATGATGCGGTGATGCCTCAAACTAAAGAGGCGATTAACCACGCACAGGCTGCAGGCGTACCATTGGTATTTGCTTTCACTAAAGTAGATAAGCCAGGTGCAAATGCAGATAAAGTACGCGAGCAATTATCAGTAATGAATATCTTGGTTGAAGATTGGGGCGGTAAATATCAGTCGCAGGAAATCTCAAGCAAAAGCGGCTTAAATGTTGATTTACTTTTAGATAAAGTGTTATTAGAAGCAGAATTATTAGAGCTGAAAGCGAATCCGAATAAGAGAGCTACAGGTACTGTAATCGAGTCTGCATTGGATAAAGGACGTGGTATTGTAACTACGGTATTGGTTCAGGCCGGTACGTTAAGAGTGGGAGATCCAATCTTAGCGGGTAGTTATAGTGGACGTGTAAAAGCATTAACCAACGAGCGTGGTGCTAAGGTAGAATCAGCAGGCCCATCACAACCGGTACAGGTTTTGGGTATGCAAGGTGCACCTACAGCAGGCGATAGATTTAATGCTTTAGAAAGTGAAACCGAAGCACGTGATATTGCAAACAAACGTATGCAGTTACAACGCGAACAGGGATTACGTACGCAGAAACACATTACATTGGATGAGATCGGTCGTCGTTTGGCTATCGGTAACTTTAAAGAGCTTAACATCATTGTTAAAGGTGATGTGGATGGTTCAATCGAGGCATTGGCCGATTCATTGTTGAAACTATCAACTGAGCAAATCCAGATCAATATCATCAGTAAAGGTGTTGGTCAGATTTCAGAATCTGATGTGTTGTTAGCTTCGGCTTCTGATGCGATTATTATTGGTTTCCAGGTTCGTCCATCAACAGGTGCACGTAAACTTGCAGAAGCTGAGCAGATCGATATCCGCTTATATTCTATCATCTACGATGCAATCAACGAGATTAAATCAGCGATGGAAGGTATGTTGGATCCGGAATTCGAAGAGAAAATTGTGGCTAACGTTGAGATTCGTGAAACTTTCAAAATTACTAAAGTGGGTACCATTGCAGGTTGTATGGTATTGGATGGTAAGATTACCCGTAACAGCAAGATCCGTATCGTTAGAGATGGTGTTGTTGTATACACCGGTGAACTGGCATCGTTAAAACGCTTTAAGGATGACGTGAAAGAGGTTAATAAAGGTTACGAGTGTGGTTTAAACATTCAGAACTTTAATAACATCGAAGTTGGCGATATTGTAGAAGCTTACGAACAAGTAGAAGTAGCTAGAAAACTGTAATCGGTTCTCTGTTAAAATAAAGTAAGGGCATCAATGATATTGATGCCCTTTTTGTTGGAGAGAAATTATTTTGTGCTTTTCAAAATCTGATTGAATGATTATCTGATGAATCGGGATATTGTATAACCCAGCAATTTTATGCAATTGCGATATGGCAAAATCTACTTCATTATTTTCCCACTTTCGATAAGCAACCCTGCTTATTCCGATTACATCAGCAACATATTGCTGTGTATAATTGTATTTATCCCTATACCTTCTTAAGGTATTTCCTATATCTAACATGTTGAGAAGCGTTAATGACTATGTATTTGTATTATTTACTTATTGTATTATAATAAGTAAATAATGATAATAAAGGGTTGTCAAAATTAATATTTTTTCTTTGTCTTTTTGTGAAAAAAACAATTATGAAAAGAAAAATTTTAACCTGTTTTAAGTTGTTGATTGCAAGCACTTGGTGTTCGGAGCTTTGCAAGGATGTAAGAAAAACCAAAAAACCGATAATCAACCTATCACAATAGAGAAAAAAAGTGAGATTAATGAGATTATTACTTTTATTGCAACCACCACTGAAATGCCAAAAGAAAAAATCTCTTTTGATAAAGACAAAAAAGAATTCTACATCTCAGGTACCAACTTCAAAGAATCACTAGAAGATATGCAGAAAAGATATAATAATGCTAATGAATATAAGTTTAAAAATTCTAAATAACATGAAAAGAATTATATTTTTAGTATTAGTACTTATTACAGGTTTAAATGTATACGCTACGCCAGCCATCTCTAATTTTTCTATTGAAAGCACCTATCTACAAAATTCAAAAATTAAAGTTTATGGTGGGACAGATAGCTATTTCGTAGCCTCATACACACTCTCAAGATCTTACGTTAATGGCTCTGCGGTATTGGAAGAGGTAAATGCTCAGGTAAGGTTGATTGCTGGAGTAACCAATATCACTGAGTTGGATGACAATAATAATACTTTCCGCATAGTGACATCTTCCGATTTTGTTACACCCACGGGAAGTGTTTCGGATTATTCAAATGTGAAATATATACAGGGTGTCATACCTGAATCAATTAACACGTCAAATGTCTTTTTACAAATAAGATATTATAGTTCCTCAACTAATACATGGGGTGAGTGGATCACATCGAATGTTAATTTTGCAACAATAAATGTAGCACCAGCACCAGCAATAGACGCCCCAGTCGCAGATAGTTATCCATTATATTCCTATACAAATGAGAGGGGAGGGACACGCTTTTACACAACTTATAGAGGGCCTGTTATCTCTCGAGATTACCTTGGTAATGAGATATTTGCTGGAGTAATTGGGTATGTTTTTAAAGTTCAGAAACCTGGAACTATTCCGCTTTATGAGTTTTATCACAACTATGATACTGAGGAGATAATTAAGTATTACTCAACGGAACCTACTCATCCAGTTTATGGCGCTCCAACTATGATCATAGGTTATGTCTATAGTAATCAGGTAAGCAAGACACGACCTGTATATCAACATAAAAGCCAGTCTGCAAATAATTATATTTACGTTGACGGACCTGGGACATTCGATGGTTATGCACTTAATGGAATCGCTTTTTACCTTCTTATGAAACCTCATCCAAATCCGACGTTTCCGCTACCTGAAGAGGATGTAGAGGAACTATATCAATATTATAGTACAAGTGGTGATCATTTCTATACTACAATAAGGAAAGATAGGCCTGGTTACACATACGAAAAGGTTCTAGGATATGTTCACTCGATTCAAAAACCCGGTACTATCCCGCTTTATAGATATGTTGCCCATAATTCTCCATCTGGTGATCATTATTATACAACGAGCCAGCAAAATTATGGTGGATATACTTATGAGGGTATAGTTGGCTATGTTTATGGAAGCGCTGGTATAGCAGGTACGTCGGCTGTTTATAGTTACTTTGCGCCTGGTAATGGTGATCATTATTATAATACGCTTAATACATCATATGGAGGTTATGTCAGCGAGGGAATAAAATTCTACATGTTAACTTACAACCATTAACTGTAATATTTTACATACATAAATGTTAAAAGAGTTCCGAATTAATTCGGAACTCTTTTTTTTAACAGATATTTGACATTTATCTACCTATACTATTTAATGGATTTTGAATTAAAAACCTTACAAACACAGGAGAAAAAGAGTTTTAACTTCGTTGATACAATTCGGTGTATTTCAATGATAGGAATTGTTTTTGAGCATTCTGCAATACTTTGGGGGGCTAAATATAACAATACAACTGATGTTTGGCTACAAATTACTACTATGCAATTTTGGAAGTTTGCTACAATTGCCTTTTTCCTTATTGGTGGTTTTTTGATTAATTACAAATTTACAGAGTATACGCCAGGGCAATATTTATCTCGGAGATTTAAAAATACTATCAAACCATGGCTATTCTGGATTATCGTATTAGTTATCCTTAATCTAATCCATAAAATAGTATTAAACATTAAATCTGGTGACTCTATATTCAACGGAAATCCTATTGGTTATTTTGCCGAAGAATTTAGGTATATCTTGTTTGAAAGCAGTTTTTGGTTCATACTCAATTTCTTAATTTGTATAAGCATCCTACTTATTTTTAAAAGATATCTATATAAGCTTTGGTTTGGGTTAATTTGGGCAATTACATCGCTTCTATATAGCTTTAATTTATATCATGAGTGGTTTGTGACTCATCATTCAGCTGCCCTGTTTGGATTTGTATTTTATTTATGGCTTGGTGTTTATCTAAATCGCTATTTCGACAAAGTAATGGCTTATGTAAAGCAGTTAAAATGGTCTTATATTATTTTGGTTAATATTGTTTTTTTTGCATTGGCATGTTTAGAGGTAATGTACTTAAATCATCATGGTTCTAAAGATGAGTACAATACCCTTAGGGTTACCAATATTTTTTATTCATTAACCATGTTTACTTTACTTTTAAAAATGGGCGGAATAAAATTTATCGATAATATATTAAAGCCTAGACAATCTACATTTGGAATTTACCTTATCCATCAAATTTTAATTATTATATTACTTCCAGAGATCTTCAAATGGGATAAGTGGAATTTCAATTACTTTTCTGTAGAACAAAACATCTTGTACTCGATATTCAGATTTTTGATCGTTTATACGATTGCTTTTGGAATTACAAGATTGCTGCTTAAAACCAAAATTAAATGGACTGTTGGAGGTTAGTTAAGAGAAAAATACAACTGGAAATTCAGCCTTTTGGAGATTGTTATAAAAAAGATAAAGGTTAAATAATCTTTCAGAAAAGAAACCAAAAATTCGTCTTTGGTATTCATATTCACTTAATTTTACCGTTTTCTCTAACTCAAATAGTATTGGAAACAACCAATTACAATAATCAATTAGAACCTCTTTCCTGGCTATAAACATGTTATAGCAATGCATTTTTTTTTCTGTGTCGAAGAATTCATCGAATGCCTTTTCCATATCTGGATAAAGTTTTACAACCGCATCTTTCATCAAATACCAATCTTCCCTTATGTGATAAAAGATATAATGCATCTTTATTGATGCCTCTCCAGATAATTCAAACGCTAAGTGAGCTGCAGTAGGCACAACTACTTTTCCAGAATGAAGTTGATTAAACAGTGCATCTTTTAAACTCTCATTGCTTGTTATTTTTAAAGCCTCTTCGCTAAAAGGAGCATAATAAACATCTCGAGGATCAACAATGATTTTTGTGTTGAATAACTTCTTCTTAACTCGTACTTCGGGCAATGTGAAATATCGTCGATAATGACATAAGCCTATAAATTCCGAATCAACTTTTTCTATGTTTTTCCAAATCCAAAATAATGCCGTTAGTTCACTAAATGTTTTGTTCTTAACAGCTATATTTTCGCCTACATCATCAGATATAAAGCCTAATTCTAGTTTAGAAAAAGTTTTTCCAACTTGAATAGGCTGGATGTAATCGCAATGAGGAACAGCAAATTCTTTATGATAAACAGAGTAAATTGTTAAGTCTTTATTCACTTCTTAATTCTTTTTTTGATTTTGCTAGAGCAGATGCAATCACCTGATGCATGTCATAATATCTATATTCAGCTAATCTACCTCCAAAAATTACACCAGGTTCCTTTTCAGCTAACAATTGGTACCTTTTTAACATAGCCATATTCCTTTCGTCATTAACAGGATAATATGGTTCAGCATCTTTATTGTCCTTTAACGGGTATTCTCTTGTAATTACCGTTTTAGGTTGCGTACCAAATTCAAAATGTTTATGCTCATAAACCCTCGTATAAGGTGTATCTGCATCTGTAAAATTCATTACAGCATTTCCTTGATAGTTTTCCATGTCATGAATTTCCATCTCGTATCTCAAGCTCCGGTATTCTAATTCACCATATTCATAATCGAAGTATGCGTCGATCTTACCCGTAAAAACAATATTATTAGCTATACTTTTCCAATAATTTTTGTCGTCAAAAAAATCTGTATTCAATTTTACGGTGCAATTGGCTAACAAGCCATTGATTATTTTATTATATCCTCCAATTGGTATTCCTTGATATTTATCATTGAAATAATTATTGTCATAGGTAAATCGAACAGGTAATCTCTTTATAATAAATGCAGGAAGTTCAATTGCCTTTTTCCCCCATTGTTTTTCTGTATATTGTTTAATTAGTTTCTCGTATATATCAGTGCCAACCAACATTTGCGCCTGCTCTTCTAAATTTTTAGGCTCAGTTATAGCTAAATGTGCTATTTGTCTTGCAATTTCAGCTTTAGCCTCGATTGGTGTTTTTGTGCCCCAAAGCTTATAAAATGTGTTCATATTAAAAGGAAGGTTATATAATTCTCCCTTATAATTTGCAACAGGTGAATTTGTATATCGATTAAATTCAGCAAATTGATTCACATAATCCCACAAAAATTTATCATTAGTATGAAAAATGTGAGCGCCATACCAGTGAACATTTATGTCTTCGATTTTTTTACAATGAATATTTCCCCCAGAATGATCTCTTTTATCGATTACTAAACAGCTTTTTCCAGCTTTAGTCATTTCATGAGCAAAGGTAGCGCCAAAGAGGCCGGAGCCAACAACTAAATAATCATATTTTTCTTCACTTTTCATTTATTATTATGGCTTATTGATTCTGTTTTCGATAGTAGACCTCATCTTATCAACGGCACACTGGTAGGTGAGCTTCTCATGGGCAAATTTTAATGCGTTCTCCGTAATCTGTTTGTAAAGCATGGGATCTTTCTCGATCCGGTGGTATTGGCTTACCAGATCGCTCATGTCGTTTTTTACAGGGATATAGTGCTCGTAAGGCCTTAAATCGTAATGGAAGTATTCTTTCCACTTTCTTTCCTGTAAAAATACAACCCTCTGACTGTAAAAAAGAAATTTTAAGCGGGCAGAATAGCTATTGCCTTCCACGTCGATTAAATATTTGTACCGGGTATGTTGGGGCAGGGTAAAATATGGAACATCCTTTTTATGGATAAAATAATCATCCACATAGGTATTGTAAAAGTCAAAAATCTCTGGGGCCTGATTTCCGATTTCTATCAGTTTCTCTCTGATTATATTCGTTTTGACATTTCCGGCCCAAAATACGCGTGAGTCGCCCCAGGTTTCTTTTCCTTTGGTCTCAATTTCGGCTACTGTATCCGAAAAACTGTTGATCCCTGCTTCTTTCCAGCTTTCAAAGGCAAAATCAGGGATCAGAAAATCCTGCTTTTGATCGTCGTCTATGCAATAATAAAAGGAATCATCTTCATAACCACCGGCAGGTTTATCATTGATGAAAAATTTAAAGTGCAGGTCCTTGTCCGTAACCAGTTCTTTAAGGCAGTCGATCAAGATCTTTGCCGTAGCCTGTCCCCTGGTCTGACTCTTGCCTATTAGGTTAACTGCCGTAAAACCGTTCTTTTTTATGAGCTCTACATGCGGCCATAAGTTTCTGTATTTTTTTTCTAGAAACTTATGGGTAACACTTATTTTATTGATCTTCTTATAAAGAAATGATGTTAAACCCATGCCGAATTATAAATTTGGATGCAAAGGTATCTGATTTTCTACAATAGGTATTGTTTTTTATTTTATTTTTGAAGGAGATGATATCAATAATTATAGCCTCCGTAAATAAAGATCAGCTTTCTGATGTTAAGGAGAACATTGCCGCAACCATAGGAGCAGAACATGAAATTATCAGTTTTGATAATGCTGATGGAAAACGTGGATTATGCGAAATTTACAATGAAGGGGCAAAGCGGGCCAAATATAAGCTGCTTTGCTATATGCACGATGATATCAGTATTAAAACGAAAGACTGGGGTATTATTGTTGCAGATATTTTTAATGAAGACCAAAAAATAGGATTGATTGGCATAGCCGGAAATAGTTATAAAACTAAAGTTCCGTCTGGATGGTTTTGTAGCGCCGGTGAAAAAAAAATCAATTATGTGAATATCCTTCAACGCTATAAATTTAGTGAAGAGAAAACAAAACACATTTCTCAAAACGTAAAAAATGAAAAGTATTCAAGCGTAGTTGTTGTAGACGGCGTTTGGTTCTGTACCAAAAAAGAAATAGTTGAAGCCAATAATTTTGATGAGGAAACATTTAAGAAGTTTCATTGTTATGATCTGGATTTTTCACTTCAAGTACATAAAACACATCGTGCCGTTGTAACTTTTGAAGTATTATTAGAACATTTCTCAGAAGGAAATTATTGTAAAACCTGGATAGAGGAAACATTAAAATTACATGAAAAATGGGCCGCTGATTTACCGATAGATGTAGAAGGGTTATCAAAAAAAGAAAGTTTCTTTGCTGAAAAACATGCATTCAAATTCTTTCTAAAGCAGATGAAAATATCTGGGTATAAAAAGATAGAAATATTTAAAATATTTTGGCGAAGTAAACTAAGCAAAAACAACTTTAGTCTATTTTTAATGCTAAATAAAGAAATTTGGCGCAGTTAAATCTGATAACCTGCTTCTTTAAAGTAAGGTTTCCAAAAACGGATGTTTTTATCCCATGCATGGCAACCAAAAGGCATGTTTCCTTTAATTAAAGTCATTGCCCTTTGTGGAGCTGTTTCAATGGAAAAGTTCAATGCCACTTTGTAAGTAGGGATCTTTATTCTCTTCTTCTTTCGATTCACTTCTATGGTCCAAAACATGTCTTCATGATAATCGCTGCTGTTCCGGCCAACGTAATTTTCTACGAGTTCTTTTTCTTGAATACAGATATTATAAAAAGATTTAACTTTTCTCAATGAAAAGCCTCCATTGCCGACATGGTTGTATAATTGTCGCTCTATGTCAGGCCGACCTTGTTTATCAAGTAAATTATATCTTCTGTGCAGGTAGGATCTTAGCTTCTCTTTGGTCTTTTTAAATAAGGTTGGGAATTCTTTTTCTCTCAACCATGGAGCACCTATATAATCATAACCTAAGCTGCACCAATATTTTAATTCATTTTTAAATACGAAAGCATCCAATTGATAGAGGAGTAGGTAGTTATAATTCAAGAATTTCTCATAAAAGAGTTCCGAAAGCATTAAATCGTTGTAACTAAACACGCTTTTAAAATAAAAACTTGGGAAAGACACCTCACTATAAGAGAATCCTATCTGCATATTCGATATGTCTAAACCATCTGGTTTGAGTATTACAATATCATAATCAGACAATAACTTTCCACATTGGGTCAAAGCTATCTTTTCATAAATTGAAAGTTCGGACTTATAAATTGGTATTACAATTACGCAAGAACTATTCATTTTAGTTTCTATTAAATTTTGGCAAAAATAAAAGTATAATATTCATAAAGCCTTTCAAAATTTTATAGGCTATCGGATACTTTTTTATATGCATAAATTGTTCTGCCTTTTTAAACTTTATCTCTTTCAAATATTCATAGTCCTTAACAAATTCAGGGAAATATCTATTCAAAGAAGTATCTCTTTCTTTATCGATTTCTGGATGATTCTTTGAATTTGCGGATATTCCAGTTCCATCATAAGTTACAATTACACAATCTAAGTGTTTATATGAAGCCTCGCGTTTACAAATTGCATAAGTGAAGAATTCCCAATCAGCTACAATTTTGAGATTTTCATTATATAGAAAAATATCCTTAAACAGCTTCGCCTTAATAAAACTTGCTTGATGAGAGATGTTTTGTTCATAAAAAAAAGCGAAATTTAACTTTTCAGGAAAAGTGCGAATCTCTTTTTTTATTCCATCAATGTGTAGGATATCTCCATAGTAAATATCGTATTGACCATTTAATTCAGCATTCAATTTCTCTAAAATGGTATTGTCAATTAAAGAATCTCCACTATTTAAAAACATTAGATAATCACCTGTTGCAATCTTAATGCCCTTATTCATTGCATTATATATGCCACTATCAGGTTCAGATACATAATAGCTAAAAAATGAAGAATATGTATTAAGGACATCTTTACTTCCATCCAAACTATTTCCATCAATAACAATAAATTCAAAATCTTGCCAAGTTTGGCTTACCACGCTTTGAATTGTTGTTTGTAACCCCGCCTTATTGTTGTAATTGATAGTTATAATTGATAATTTTTTACTCATAATAAAAATTTTGAAAAAATGTACTTTTATCCACTATTAATGACTTCATTTTATTAAAATAATTTTGGCTAATACACGCTATCTAGGTATACTTTAGTTCATATCTCAATTAAATTATCTTGAAAAAACAGCCTTTCCATTACACTTCCTTACAACAAAAAGGTTATTAAATGCCCTCAATTTATTTTGAGTGATTAAACTATTTCGAAAACAGCATCAAGATTTTTGTAACAACGTTCTTTTTCATAATTAATGCTAAAAGCAGCAAAGGCATTTTCTGCCTGTTTTTTATATTCCGATTCGTCTGTTAATAGTTTCATGATGTTATTTCCGAATTCAACGGGATCATCACTAACCAAACAGCCATTGTCGGTCTTGTTGATCAGTCCATCGATCCCACGGGTATTACAAACGATTGGTAGACCATAAGATAGCGCTTCTACTACTTTTATCTTGGTTCCAGTGCCCGTAAGCATAGGGCACAGTGCTACTTTAGCATTTTGGTAATAGATTGATAAATCTTCGGCAAAGTTTACGGAAACAATATTCGGTGCCTTTATTGAAAGATGCTCATTTATCTGTCCAATGACGCATATCTGCACGCTGGTTGGTAATAACGGATACACATCCTTAAAAAACCACTTGGCAGCTTTTTGATTATGTATATTATTGCTAGCTATATATATCAGATCAAACGACTTTTCATTACTAGCATGAAGATTTTGTGGTTTATCAAGCATCATTGGAGCTAACACCACCTTGTTTTTGCAGAATTGACTAAAAATATACTGCTCTTCAACAGAAATGGTTAAAGCGATATCAAATAAAGAAATTCTCCTGATTTCTTCTTTAAAAGCCTGACCAATATTAACTTTTTTTTGAAGTTGAGCGGTTATAAAGTCGTGTGTATCAATTACTTTTATTGATTTTTTTGTAAAGTGGTTACCCTCTACCAATGTAGCCCAACTGGCATAATTGATAAAGATGTAATCGTAATCGTTGTTTTTTAGAATTTTTTTGAAAGCCCTCTTAAACCTTAAGGTCACCAATTCAGGGAATTGAAGCGGAAAGAACCAAGCCTTATTCTGATAGAAGAAATTAGGCAGTTTATAAAAAAGCAGGTAATAGAGTATGTTCTTTTTAGATGGTTTTTTTTTAATTACATAAGTATTACTGGCTAAGCCTGCTTGCTCAAATGCTTTAATATCTGCCTCGTTCCATTTTCCGGTGAAATACTCGCTTACAAAATCAATTTCAAAATTCCTTGATTTAAAATAGCTTAACATGCTTAAAACCCTGGTTCTGTTGCCCGCAATTTTTTTTAGCGGATTATCAGGCATAAAAAATAGTACTTTCTTCATCTAAATGTTAGTCGTTAAAGGCCTGCATGTCGATTAAGCGCCTATATAAACCATTTTTGTTCATTAACTCATTGTGGCTTCCGGTTTCTACTACGCTGCCTTTATCTATCACCACAATTTTATTGGCATGTTGTATTGTACTTAAACGGTGAGCAATTACAATTGAGGTGCGGTTTTTCATCAGGTTATTTAAGGCATCCTGAACTAATTTTTCAGATTCTGTATCTAAGGCTGAAGTGGCCTCATCCAACAACATGATTGGTGGATTAGCCAATACGGCCCTTGCAATACACACACGCTGTTTCTGTCCTCCTGAGAGTTTATTTCCTCTATCTCCAACAAAAGATTGATAACCATCTTCTGTATTTTCGATAAAATCGTGCGCATTTGCAATTTTTGCTGCGGCAACAACTTCTTCCATTGTGGCATCTGGTTTGGCAAACGCAATGTTATTAAAAATGGTATCGTTAAATAGAAAAGACTCTTGATTAACGGTTCCCATTTGTGCCCTGATGCTTTCGACAGTAAGTTCTCTATAATCGTGGCCATCAATTTTAATTGTTCCTGATTTTGGATCATGGAAACGTGGAAGCAGATCCATTAATGTACTTTTTCCACCTCCAGAAGGTCCGACAAGTGCTACTGTTTGCCCTTTTTCAATGTCGAAGGTTATCGAGTTAAGAATTTGTTTTTCCCCATAACTGAATGATATATTTTGAAGGCTGATTGTACTGTTAAAATCATCAAGAACTTTCGCATCTGGTTCATTAACCAACAATGGTTTAGTATCTATTAGGTCTAAAACCCGTTCGCCTGCTGCAATTCCAGAATGGATTCCACTAAATGAATCTGTTAATGCTTTTGCAGGACGCATTACCTGGGAAAAAATAGCGATGTAAGCAATAAAATCTGATGCGGTTAAGGCGTTTTTATCATTATGTAATATTAATGATCCACCATACCAAACGATAATAGAAATCATTAAGACACCTAAAAATTCAGAAACTGGTGAGCCGAGTTGTTGGCGCCTAACCATTTTGCGTGTTAAATTGGAATAGTATATATTTTCCTTATTAAATTTGTTTTTAATTCGTTCTGTTGCATTAAAGGCCTTTATAATTTTAATCCCACTTAATGCCTCATCTAAAAAGCCAATCATTTTCGCAAAGGATTCATGCGATTCTTTTGCCTGCTGCTTTAACCTTTTTACAATTTTACTGATAATAAATGCAGAAATTGGGATTACCAGTAAAGAGAATAAGGTAAGCTTTGCTGAAATATTAAATAAAAGAATAACATATACAATTAGTGTTACAGGTTCTTTAAAAACAACCTGTAATGTATTGGTAACCGTGAATTGAACCACCTGTACATCAGAGGCTACTTTAGAGATAATATCGCCTTTTCTCTCATTGTTAAAATATCCTACATGAAGGTTCATCACATTGTTAAATACCCGCTTTCTAAAGTTTAGCAACGTATGGACTCTCAAATCTTCCATGTAACGCTGAGAAAAATACCTGAACAAATTGGAAAGCAATACAGAGATAACAATGATAATACAGATGTACATCAGCGTACTCTCTATAGTGTTAACCTTTATTGAATAGTTAACAAAATCTCTTAACTTGCCCAATAAGCTAAATGAGGAGGCTGCTTTATCTGTTAAGCTTGGCGTTTGGCAAGCTTGCTTGTTTGCATTTAAAAGTGTTTCGAACAGCGGCGATAACAATGCCAAGTTAAAGGTTCCGAATAGAATAGAAAGTAAGGTTGCAATAACGTATGGTATGGCAAACTTTTCAATAGGCTTGGCAAATGATAATAAACGAAAATAAGTTTTCATTAAGTATTGTATATATAACAGAACCCAGGAAGTACCCAGTAGGAAAAAAATATAATAAAATCCGAGCAAATGTACGGTTTTTCATACATATGAATAAGATGGAGAAACCCAACAAAATTAAAATTACAATTCTTGGGTTATGGAATGGATTGAGATGCTGTTTTACGGAATGTTTCGCGTCAACCGTTGGGCTATAGAATACAGGTTAATAACTGTTATTCCAAACATTCCTGATATAAATTCAGATATTGGTTGGCTGCAATTTCCCACGAAAATTTTTCTGCTTGGGCAATTGCTTCTTTAGCGCGATTATTTTGAGCGAAATCATTCATTCCTTTTTTAAATACTTCCTGCATGTGTTCAGGTTCAAAATTATCGAAGTAATAAGCCACGTCGCCGCCAACCTCTGGGAGTGAGGTAAATTTGGAGAGGAAAACAGGTTTTCCAAAGTGCATGGCTTCTATTACAGGAAGACCAAAACCTTCCGCAACTGAAGGGAATAAAAAAGCATCGCAATTTTTGTAGTACCAGGCTTTATCTTCATCACTAATTGGCCCTGTAATGTGTACCCTATCCAGACAATTATGTTTTTCTGCTTCCTCTAAAATTCGCTGCTTGTGAGGTGTTTCCCTTCCAGAAATTACCAGTTCAAAATCGTTATCTTTTAATAATGCAGGTAATAAGTGAAAACCTTTTTGTACCGAAAGTAAACCAATGGTAAATACAAATTTCTTTCTGGGTTTAAAAACTGGCTGATGATTTTCATCTGAAACTAATTTATCGGCCCCGTTATAAATTACACTGATTTTATTTGCTGACTCAGGGAAATAGTGTTTTACATCATTTGCAACAAACTGCGATATGCATACAATTTTATCACACTGTGATATTAGCTTGCCTAGTTTTTTTAGATATACCTGGATTCTGTGTGGCCTGCTAAACTTTAAATGAACCTTATTCATGTCATGAATGGTCATTATTTTTTTTGCATTAACTTTTTTTGGTCTTAATCTGCAGGTCTGATCAGAGAGATGAACAACTTCGAAATCATTTTTTTTCTTAAAAAATAACCGATCTAATCTCGAAAGATAAATGATATCAACCAAGCCGTTAAAAAGATATTTTGTCTGTTTGAAAAGATAAAATTTTAATTCAAACTTTCCTTTGTTTTCCTGGATTAATGCGTCGCCTAATCCTTTTCCAAACGAAAAATAGCCACAATTGGCATCTTTCATCGAATCAAAAGTTACTAAGACCTTAGGCTTTTCCATTAATTAAATCGTGTATTTAGAAGAAAAAAAATTATGCAAATATAGACAGATTTAAATTGTAGACTACTTTACAATTTTATAATTCCGGTATTCGAACAAACGCATTCCTGTTAAATCTTCAATTTTTTGCAAAACCTTCCTACGGAAATTCATTTTTGGAGTTTCCTTGGTTAAATCTTTTTCAAATTTCCAGTTTGCAGCAGCAATTCTTTCTTGCATTACTTTTGGATGGCTACCTTTAAAATGAACTAAACGATCGGCATTGTGCATATCATAAGTTTCCTGCACGGGATAATTCTCTTCAATCCATTCTTCTGTTTGATAAAACTGATTAAAGTTCCGCACTTTACCTTGTAATCCTTTTGGTGGTTTAACCCAGCCATAATGATAAATGTAAGCATCAATTAGCTTAACCTTAAGTTTTCTGTCGTTAATTCTGAAGCCTTGCGCATCGCGGTAAGATCTTACCCCAGGTAAATTTTTTATAATCCGAACCTCTCTTCTATACCAGCGTCTGGACTCAGCCAGATAGTCATAAGAAGCATAAAAATGCTTGTATTTTAAAAGTAAGGCCTCTACATTGCTGTTGTTAAGCGCTAGCTCCATTTCTTTTTTGATCAAGGGGAGATAATCTTCATGTATGGCTTCGTCACCTTGAATGTAGATCATCCAATCGGTATCTTCGTTTATTTCTGCTAAGGCCTTATTGGTTTCATCAGCAAAAACACGACCGCCTTCCCTTATGCTGTCATCCCAAACGGTATCGATGGTCCTGATTTTAGGATCGATGCTTTTAACCATTTCAGAAGTCTCATCAGATGAGTTGCCCAGTGCAACTATAAAATCATCACACAAAGGTAAGACTGAAAGTATGGCTTCTTTTGCTGGATAATCGTTTACAATTGCATTTCTTAAAAAGGTAAAACCGGTAACTTTCATTATGTGGATGCTTTGTAGCTGATAATTTTTGTTTATTTGTACAAAGATAGTTTTATTGATGAATACGCATCTATCCATTTTAAGCGAAGTAAAAGCCGGGAATTACAAGGTTTTGGCAAGAACATTAACCCTTGTCGAAAACAACATTACACCAGCCGATTCGATTTTAAGAGATTTAGATAGTCAGGTTAATGTCCCCGTTTTAGGCATTACCGGACCTCCAGGCGCCGGTAAAAGTACCCTGGTAAATGCAATAGCTGGTCATTTTGTTACGAAAGGGATGCGCATCGCGATATTGGCGATAGATCCTACCTCCCCATTTAATTTTGGTTCTTTGCTAGGTGATCGTATCCGCATGGCCGGTCAGTTTAACAATCCAAATGTTTTTATCCGTTCGTTGGCTACCCGGGGCGCTCTGGGCGGTATTTCGGCGAAAACCATCGAGATGGTTGATGTTTTAAAAGCCGCTAATTTTGATCTGATTATTGTGGAAACTGTTGGTGTTGGGCAATCGGAAGTAGAAATTGCCGGATTAGCAGATAAAACCATCGTGGTGCTGGTTCCAGAATCGGGCGATGAGGTGCAGAATATCAAATCTGGTTTGATGGAGATTGCCGATTGCTTTGTGATAAACAAGGCTGATAGAGAAGGAGCAGCTATTTTTGCCAATAATTTAAAGAAAATTGTTCATCAGGGCACGAAGACTATCCCAATATTGAAAACAGTGGCCGATAAAAATACAGGTATTGATGAATTATGTGCTTGGATAATCAAGCCGCTTACAGCTGATCATAATCGAAGGGCTTTTCTGTTTGCAGAGAAAGCCTGGAGACTCATTCAGCATGAAAAAATGAAGATTGTTGATAAAAAAAGGCTGCTAGAAAAAGTTCAGGCAGCCTTAAAGCAAGATGATTTTAATATTTATCGTTTTGCTGATGAATTTATCCGCAATGGTTAACCTATAATTTTTTGAAGCGGGTTAACTGAAAACGGCCAACTGAACTAACTATTCATAATCTCCTCAATTTCATCAGCTTCCAGTGGGATATCGGCCATTAGATCTACATTTCCGCCTGCGGCGATAAGAATATTATTTTCTAAGCGGATACCCAGGCCTTCTTCTGGAATATATATTCCCGGTTCAACAGTTAAAATATTGCCTGCTGCAAATGGCGTGTATCTTCCGGCAAAGTCGTGTACGTCAATGCCCAAATGATGTGAATTGCCATGCATAAAATATTTTTTATAAGCTGGCCATGCTGCCGTTTGGTTCTTCACGTCTGTTGTAGAAATAAGTCCAAGATTAACCAGCTGCTCAGTCATAATTTCGCCAACCTGTTCGTGGTAGGTATTCCATATGGTTCCTTCGCCAATTAATTTAATCGACCCTTTCATTACGTGCAATACTGCATTGTATACCTGTTTTTGTCTTTGGGTGAACCGACCGTTAACAGGGATTGATCGGCTCATATCTGCATTGTAGTTGGCATATTCGGCGCCAAAATCAAAAAGTATTACGTCGCCATCTTTGCATTCTTGATTATTATCATTGTAGTGGAGGATGTTTGCATTATGGCCGGAAGCAATAATAGGGGTGTAGGCATGACCTGTTCCACCTTGGCGGATAAATTCGTGGATAATCTCCGCTTCAATTTCATATTCTTTAACGCCGGGCTTGGTAAATTTTAATACCCTGATAAAGGCATCACGTGTTATTGCTGAAGCCTTTTTAGTTAGTTCAACTTCAACATCTGATTTAACTGCACGTAAATTTCGCATAATTGGTGCCGAACGTTCATAATGATGCAACGGATATTTTGCCCGCATTTTCTCAATGAAACGGATATCACGATAAGGAACTTCATGGGCATACCTATCATTCTCATTTGTATTTAAATAAATATGTTCAGCATAGTTCACAATGCTATGCAATATGTTATCAAAATCTTCTAACCAATATACCGCTTGAATACCCGATGCGGCTTTAGCCTGCTCTTTAGTGTATTTGTATCCTTCCCAAACTTTAATGTAATCGTTAGTCTGTCTTAAAAACAGGACTTCTCTGTACAAAGGATTAGGACAATCAGGAAATAATAGCAATATTGTTTGTTCTTGATCAATTCCTGATAAATAAAATAAATCAGGGTTTTGCTTAAAAATAAAGTTCTGATCGCCGCTTCTAGGAAATTCATCGCTTGAGTTGAATATAGCTAATGAATTGTTTTTTAGGTTGTTAGTGATTTTTTTTCTGTTTAAAATAAATAATGACTGATCAATAGTAGGATATTTCATGAAAATGATATTTTTATATGGGCAATGGCCAAATGTAATAAAATGATTAATTACTGTGAAGTTTGGAACGGAGTTTGTATAAAAGTTTGAAAATTTAAAATTTTGTTTAATTTTGGCATTACTAAAAAATTAATCAATTAAATTGTTTAACCCTTAAAAAAGAAAAAAGATTATGAATTATTCTACTTTAAAGAAAAGTGTTGCGCTTTCTTTAGTGGCATTAACAGGAGTTGCTTCTCTTGCTGTCGCTCAAGATGCACCTGCAACAACTTCTGCTGTCAAGGTATTTGGCGGTAGAGGTCAGTACAGAACTTGGTCTATCGGTGTACATGGTGGTGTTTTAATGCCAGTTGTTGCTATCGGTGGTACTAATGATTTCAACAAATGGGATGCTAACTTAGGTTACGGTTTAAACATCCGTAAACAACTAGGTCACTCATTCGGTTTAGAATTAAACGGAACTCGTGGTAAACTTTCAGGTACTAACGAAGGTATTACTAACCCAGCTACAAAAGATTTCGAAACTGAATTACAATATGCTGTAGATTTACGTGGTGTTGTAAACGTTGGTTCTATCGATTTCTTACGTCGTGAGAACTCAGTAGGTTTCTTCTTAACTGCTGGTGCTGGTTATATGGCTTATGCTCCAAAAGTTACTTTAGGTAATGGTACTGTTATTGACTGGAAAGGTAAAGCTGTAGGTCCTGCTGATGACAGACATGATGCTAAAGATTACGTAAAAGGTTTCTACATTCCAGTTGGTGCTGGTGTTAAATTCAAAGTTTCTGAGCGTGTTAACTTTAACTTAGGTTACACAATGAACTTTGTTGATGCTGATAACTTAGATGGAGTTTATGCAAAAGGTCAAACTAAAGATAAATTCTCTTACGGTTATGCTGGTTTAGAATTCTCTTTAGGTTCTTCTGCTAAACCAAGTTTAGAATGGACTAACCCATTAGCTACTATGTACGATGAGTTAAAAGATCCAACTTTACGTCAAGAAGTTGAAGCATTGAAAAACCGTGTTTCTGCTGTTGAAAAATCAGTTGAAGATTTGAAAAAAGATACTGACGGTGACGGTGTTGCTGATCAATTCGATAAATGCCCAGGAACTCCTGCTGGTACTGCTGTTGATGGTTCAGGTTGTCCTCTTCCAAAAGTTGAAGCACCTACTGCTGCTACAAGTGATGTAACTGGTTTCGAAAAAATCGGTTTCGATTTCAACTCTTCAGTTTTAAAAACTGAGTCTTACCCTACTTTAGATAAATTATCTTCAGTGTTACGTGAAAACGGTGGTAAAGTAACTGTAAACGGTTACGCTTCAAGCGAAGGTACTGCTGCATATAACTTGAAATTATCTAAAGACAGAGCTAACTCTGTTAAAACTTACTTAGTAAACTCTGGCGTTAACGCTAGTCAAGTTGCTACTAAAGGTAATGGCGAAGCTAATCCAATTGCTTCTAACGATACTGAAGAAGGTCGTATCCAAAACCGTCGTGTTGAAACTGCTAGAAACTAGTATTTCAATATAAGATTTAAAAAAGTCCTGATGAAAGTCAGGACTTTTTTTGTGCCTTTTAATTTTCTGTGTTAAGCTTTTTAGCTAAGTTTGTGTTATGTACTTCTTTAGAAAAAAGGATCCAAACAGGCCAAATAATATCAATCTGAAAATTATGCATTTTATAAATGCATTGGCCATCTTAATTTTTCTTGCAGGTATCATCTACAAGCTAATCCAATGGCTTGCTAAATAACCCCAAAATTGTATGAAACAAATTATTAAAACAACCAATGCTCCAGCTCCAATTGGACCATATAGCCAAGCTGTACAAGCCGGAAACTTTTTATTCGTATCAGGCCAGGTAGCCATTAATCCCGAAAATGGAGAATTAAATATTGGCAATATTGAAGAAGAGACACACCAGGTAATGCGTAACCTTAAAGCAGTTTTGCTTGAAGCAGGTTTAACTTTCGATAACGTAGTAAAGTCTACTATCTTCTTAAGCGATATGGGTACCTTTGCTCAGGTAAACGAAGTTTATGGACAGTATTTTACTGCTGATTTCCCTGCGCGCGAAACGGTTCAGGTTTCGGTATTGCCTAAAAATGTTAATGTAGAAATTTCTGTAATTGCCATTGTAGGCTAATTTTGGCAGATAGTAAAAGCAAATATTTTATAGCCGGCATTGTTCCTTATATTATCTGGGGAACAATGTCTATACCTTTGCGTAACATAAAAGGTTTTCCGCCACACGAAATTTTATACTACAGGATATTTATTTCCATTATCGTAGTTTGGACAATTATTCTTTTATTCAGAAGGGAAGCACTAAAGAATGATTTCAATTTCTTAAAATCATTAAGCGCCCCTAAGAAAACAAGATTATTGTTGCTTACCATAGTGTCGTCATTTCTGATCACGGGAAACTGGTTCACCTATATTTATGCCGTAAATAGCGTAAGTTTAAAAGCAGCCGCCTTTGCCTATATGGTGTGCCCACTGTTAACTGCGCTCTGTGGATTTATCATTTTAAAGGAACAGTTAACAAAGGTTAAAATTATTGCCCTAATCATTGCATTTATAAGTATCATCCTATTGGCAACAGGCTCTATACATGAAGTAATGTGGGCCATTATCGTCGCATCTTTTTATGCCTTATATGTTATTGTGCTAAAAGTAATTAAAGATGTAGATAAGTTTAATTTTTTGGGCGTTCAGTTAATTTTATCAGGATTAATAATGCTTCCGTTGTATTTTCTTAATGCTGCGCCTTTTCCTACCGAAACCTTCTTTTGGTCGCATATATTGTTGATTGCCATTGTATTTACCATTATTCCACTCTTTTTAAATTCGTATGCACTGTTGGGTATGCCTTCATCGGCCCTGGGTATTTTGATCTATCTCAACCCTATAGTTGCATTTACCGTTGCATTTTTCTACTTTAAAGAGAAAATAGATCTGCACCAATTTTTTGCCTATTTGCTTTTGCTGCTATCGATCGTTATTTTTAACGGACAGTTGCTAAAGAGTGTTGTTTACAAGAAACAGTAAAATATTTTGTTTAATTCGGTATTAGATACACCTGTTGAGTTTTTAAAGGGCGTTGGGCCAAGCCGTGCCGATGTTTTGAAAAAGGATCTCGGCCTGTTCACTTATCAGGACATGCTTGCACACTATCCGTTCAGGTATATCGACCGTACAAAATATTTCAAGATTAACCAGATTAATCCTGATTCGCAATATATCCAGATTATTGGGCGCGTGATCAGCAAAAAAGTAATTGGCGATAAAAGAGCAAAACGTATTGTTGCTGTTTTTAAAGATGAAACCGGAATTATGGAATTGGTTTGGTTCCAGAGCCTAAAATGGGTTGATGATAATATCACTGTTGGCACCGCTTACGTGGCCTTTGGAAAACCAACCATCTTTAACGGTACATTCAGTATCTCGCATCCAGAAATGGAGCTATACCAGCGCAAACAGGTGGGACGGGGAAATTTAACCTTACAGCCGGTTTATAACTCAACAGAGAAGCTTAAAAAGTTTAATCTTGATTCAAAAGGCTTACAGCGTTTAATCGCCGGCTTGTTGGATCAGATCATCCCCCAGGTTCCCGAAAATTTACCACAATACATCATTGATAAGTATCAGCTGCCAGATAAAAGATTGGCGCTACTGAATATTCATTTTCCTAAAAATGTGAAGGATTTAAGTTCAGCAGAAAGACGCCTTAAATTTGAAGAATTATTCTTCATCCAATTACAGCTTTTGCACAATAAACATTTGCGCCAGTTAAAATTTAAAGGTGTAACCTTTGAAAAGGTTGGCGAAAAGGTAAATCGCTTTTATAACGAGTTTTTGCCTTTCGAATTAACCAATGCGCAAAAGCGTGTGGTTAAAGAAATTAGGATAGATACACAACGCGGTGTGCAAATGAACCGGCTTGTACAGGGCGACGTAGGAAGCGGTAAAACTGCGGTTGCACTGATGAGTATGCTCTTAGCAAATGACAACGGCTACCAGGCTTGTATGATGGCTCCCACTGAAATTTTGGCGCGCCAGCACTATGCCTCTATTACAGAACTTGTAACCAACGACCTGGTGCGTGTTGCTATCCTTACAGGAAATACCAAAAAGAAGGAGCGTACTGTTTTGCATGAGCAATTAGAGAATGGAGAAATCGATATTCTGATCGGAACACATGCCCTGATTGAAGATAAGGTTCAATTCAAGAATTTGGGGCTGGTTGTGATTGATGAACAGCATCGTTTTGGTGTAGAGCAACGCGCTAAGCTTTGGCGGAAAAATATTATTCCCCCACACATCCTAGTGATGACCGCTACGCCAATTCCGCGTACTTTGGCCATGACCCTATACGGCGATCTTGATGTTTCGGTTATTGACGAATTACCTGCGGGCAGAAAACCAATAGAAACCAAACACCTTTTTGAAGGCCAACGCCTCAGGATGTTCGGTTTTATGAAGCAGGAAATTGCCAAAGGCAGGCAGGTTTACATTGTTTATCCTTTAATTAAGGAAAGCGAAAAATTAGATCTTTTGCATCTCGAAGCTGGAATTGAGCAGTTGAGCTATCAGTTTCCTAGGCCTGATTACCAAATGAGTATTGTACACGGGCAAATGCCCAATGCCGATAAACAGTTCGAAATGCAGCAGTTTATCGACGGTAAAAGCCAAATTATGGTAGCCACTACCGTAATAGAGGTGGGCGTAAACGTACCTAACGCTTCGGTAATGGTAATTGAAAATGCCGAACGGTTTGGGCTTTCACAGCTGCACCAGTTGCGTGGTAGGGTAGGCCGCGGTGCAGAACAGTCTTTTTGTATATTAATGAGTGGGAATAAGCTGAGTAAAGAAGGTAAGATTCGTTTGGAAACAATGGTAAGAACCAACAACGGCTTCGAAATATCAGAAATAGATTTACAGCTACGCGGCCCTGGCGATATTACAGGAACTCAGCAAAGCGGCGTTTTAGATCTGAAGCTTGCCGACCTGGCCAAAGACCAGATTATTTTGTCTGAAGCACGTAACACCGTAATCGCACTTTTTGAAGACGATCCGCAGCTGGCAAAGCCCGAAAATGCAATCTTAAAAGCTTACCTGCAGAAATTAGAAAGGGGCATTTCTTTCGACAAAATAAGCTAATCTTGTATTAAGTTTGAATTCTTCCAATTATTATAATTTTCTTCTCTTCCTATTTTGCAATAATATTTAGTGCTGTATTATTAGTGCTACTTTGTGTAGTTTGAAATTATTTTTTTACTAATCAGCCCCTTATAAATATTATTTTACCCCCTTTTTTTTACCTCCTAATATTTCTATCTTGCGTGTAACCAAATGTGAACTGTAGCGTCGGCAAGTCCAAAATTAGGTACATCGTACCTTGTGATTTTTAATTCAAAAAATGAATTTTGAACTAATTAAAGCCGATTTGATATGGTTGACAATGATTTATTGGCATAATTAGAAGGGAGCCTTAATTTTTTTGATGTTAAGTGGTGTAAGCAATTATGTCGATAAGTCATGTATAATTGATTTGTGTAATGACAGTTCGATATTACTTATGAGTATTAAATTATAATACAATTATTATCTAACCAAAATAAATTGAAAACTATGAAAAAAAATCTATGGAAGACTTTTGCCAGAAGTAGCATGTTTCTTGTTTGCGGTGGTTGTCTTGTTTTTTCCCCGTTTACCAGCATGTCTGCTAAAGCATCATTGCACGAAAAAGAACCCTTTGATTTTTACAGACCTCCGCTTGAGGATATTATTGTGAAGGGACAGGTTACCGATGCTAAAGGTCCGATTCCTGGAGTAAGTGTTAAATTAAAAGGAGCTGCTGCAACTACCGTAACAGATGCTTCCGGAAAATTTAGCATAAAAGTACCCGAAGATGCTACTTTAGTATTTACCTATGTAGGTTATGTAGATCAAGAGATTCAGGTAAAAAACCAAACCAATATTAATGTCCGTTTGCTAGAAAACAACCAAAACTTATCCGAAGTAGTAGTGGTAGGGTATGGAACCCAAAAAAAGGCAGTTGTATCTGGTGCTGTAGCATCGGTTAAAGGTACAGAATTGGCTAAATCATCTTCAGTAAACTTAACCAATTCATTGGCTGGTCGTTTACCTGGCGTTACGGCACTACAAGGAAGCGGGGAGCCTGGATACGACGGCTCGACGATCCGGATTCGCGGTATAAATTCGCTTGGTAATAATAATGCCTTAATTGTAATCGATGGAATACCYAACCGCGCAGGTGGGATCGAAAGGTTAAATCCGAACGATATAGAAAGTGTATCGGTGCTAAAGGATGCATCTGCAGCTATTTATGGCTCGCAGGCTGCAAATGGAGTAATCCTCATCACTACCAAATTAGGAAAATCGGGGAAACCACAATTTTCTTACGATTTTAGTTATGGCCTACAACAGCCTACACGCACACCTAAAATGGCCAATTCCACTCAGTATGCTGAGATTTTAAATGAACTGAATATTTTCGGCTCTGATCTTAATCCGAATGAATGGTCGGCAGCGTGGAATAGTTTCAAAACAACAGGTACTTATTTATCTACCGGCGGTAAAACGATTAATGCTGCTTACAAACCAGATGAAATCCGGAAATTCGGCGACGGCTCAGATCCTTTAAGGTATCCCAATACTGATTGGTTTAAAACTGTTTTTCAAAATTGGTCGCCTCAACAAAGACATAATGTTCAGATTAATGGTGGCAGTGAAAATGTGAAATATCTGGTTTCACTCGGCTATCTTGATCAAGATGCATACTATAAGAATTCTGCTACTGGCTATCAGCAATACGATATGCGTTTTAACCTGGAAGCAAAAGTAAGTAAATATATTACCACGACGTTGGGTGTAACTGCGAGAGAGGAAAACCGCAATTTTCCGACGGTTAGTGCGGGCGATATATTTAGATTTTTAATGAGAGGACGTCCTAATGAAATAGCCATATGGCCTAACGGTTTGCCGGGTAGAGATATTGAATATGGTTATAATCCAGTGGTTTCTACTACTGATTTAACAGGGTACAATAAAGATATCAGAGATTACTTTCAAACAACAGGTAAAGTTGAAATTAAAATCCCAGGTGTAGAAGGATTAAAAGTAACCGGTACTGCAGCCATAGATAAATATTCTGGAAGGCAAAAAAACTGGCAATTACCATGGACACTTTACGATTGGGACAAGAAGACTTTTCAAGCGGATGGAGTAACGCCTGTATTAACAGGTACAATAAGATCTCAATATACCGATCCAAGACTTAGAGAAACAGCTGGCGGCCAATTGGCTGTAAACTTAACGGGTATGATCAATTATGATAAAAAAATCGGCGATCATACTATAGGATTAATGGCTGGTGTAACCCGCGAGAAAATAACGAATGATGGTTTTACTGCATTCAGAAGATATTTCTTGTCATCGGCAATTGAGCAATTATTGGCAGGTGATGAGAAAGAGCAGTCGTTAGGTAATAATCCTGGCGACCCGAACAATTTATTCAACCGTGCACGATTAAGTTATTTCGGACGCGCAGGCTATAATTATAAAGAAAAATACCTGGCCGAATTTCTTTGGCGTGTAGATGGTTCTTATATTTTTCCAACTGCCAGACGTTTTGGTTTCTTCCCTGGCGTATCGGTGGGATGGCGCTTATCTGAAGAACCCTTTTTTAAAGACAATGTTAGGTTTGTGGATAATCTAAAATTGAGAGCTTCTTGGGGACAAATGGGTGCTGAAGCCTACTTTGGAGATGCCTTGCAAGAGTACCAGTACCTCAGCTTAATGAATTTTGGAAGTTATGTTTTTAATGATTTGATTACAAAATCATTGACCGAAGGCAAGGTGCCTAATTTAGATTTCGGATGGGAAGTTGCTAACAATACGAACATTGGTTTGGATGCATCCTTTTTGAAAAACAAACTCTCTCTTGAGTTCGATTATTTCTACAATAAACGTACAAATATCCTGATCAGCAGAGGAAGTTCGGTTCCAGAAAGTTCAGGGATTACAGACCGTTTACCGCCTGTTAACTTGGGTAAAGTAAATAACAAAGGTTTCGAATTTAAATTAAGTTATAACGACCACGTAGGTGATTGGAATTATGGCGTGAGTGTAAATGGTGGTTATGCTAAAAATAAAATCATATTTTGGGATGAGACACCGGGTGCCCCAGAGTGGCAACGTTCTACTGGTAGGGTAACTAGCTCGTGGTTGGTATACGATTATGATGGTGTTTTTAAAGATCAGGCAGAAGTTAATGCCAATACGCTTAATTATAGTGCACTTACCGGCAATCTTCGCCCTGGCGACATGAAATTTAAAGACACTAATAATGATGGTAAAATCAATGCGGATGATAAAATACGTTTAGACAAAAACGGAACACCAACCTTCACCGGAGGGCTAAACTTGAATTTGCAATATAAAGGATTCGACCTTTCTGTACTTATCCAGGGGGCCACAGGGGGGATGCAAATCGTAGGGATAACCGAATCTGGGGATATAGGTAATTTCTTAGAATGGTCGTATCAAAATCGCTGGAGTATCGAGAATCCGAGTTCAGTAAACCCACGTTTATCAAACAGGGGCGCTACTTATTATACCGATAGTAATAATGCCTTAAATAATACCTATTGGCTGCGCAGCAACAATTACATCAGGCTAAAAAATGTCGAGTTGGGTTATACATTGCCAACCACATGGGTTGAAAAAATTGGATTAAACAGTGTACGGGTTTATGCAAACGGCCTCAATTTGGCAACGCTTGATAAAATCAAGATATGGGATCCTGAATCAACCAATACAAGTGGTCAGTACTATCCTCAGGCAAGGGTAATCAACATGGGAATTAAGGCCGCTTTTTAAAAATGTATAACAGTTTATTAACTATAATGAAACCATCATCATTTTTAAAATCACATATTGAATATTTAAATCATGATAGCTTCATCGCAGTTGAAAATAAATTTAAAGGATGAAAAATATGAAAGCAACAAACAAAAATATAAATCTATATATATTGGTTTTTATAACTTTTCTTGCAGCTTCTTGTAAGAAAGATTTTATGGATGTAAACCCGCCCGATAAAATATCTTCGGAGCTGGTTTGGAAAGACCCTGCACTTGCACAGGCTTTTGTAAACGATATCTATAACGGATTGGGGAATGGCGGTTTTTCTGAGCAAATGCTGGCTTCTGTTTCGGATGAAGCGATGTTTACCCACCCAACAAGGGGAATCGACCTGATCAACAATGCAACCATTAACCCATCTACATTAGGCTGGGTAGATGATACCTGGGCTTATAAACAGATGTATAACCGCATCAGGGCTTGTAACACCACTGTAGAAAGGATTGTTGGTGGCGATAATGGACTTTCCAGCCAATCGTTAAAAGATCAGTTACTGGGAGAGGCTTATTTCTTACGTGCTTACTTTTATCAGCAGTTATTGCGTTATTATGGAGCCGTACCTATCATTACCAAAACCTACGCTTTAACTGATGATTTTAAATTAAAACGCAACACTTACGAAGAATGTGTGAATTTTATTATTAAAGATTGCGATGAAGCCAATAAGCTGTTAACAGGTAAAACACTCGATAAAGGCCGCACTACTGCACTTGCTGCGCTGGCATTAAAATCTAGAGTGCTGACTTATGCGGCAAGCGACTTGCATGACAGAGCGAAACTTAATGCAAAAATTACAGGAATAGCTGCGCAAAAATTAGATTTCTTAAGCTATGCGAGTGGAAATCAAGCAGACCGTTATAAATTAGCCCAAACTGCTGCCAAAGCCGTTATGGATTTAGGTACTGGTTATAAATTAAATCTTTCTGCCCCTGCTGCGCTAACAGATGGCCGGTTAAATTATAAAAGTATAGCTATGGGTGGAGCAAGCAAGGCACCAAATATTGATGCATCAGCTGCATCTGAACTTATTTTTGCCCGCTATTTTATCATCCAAAGCAATATCAAACATGCACAGCAAAATGGCCCGAACGGTTACCATAACTGGGCTGGAAATACGCCAATTGGGTTATTGGTTGATGATTATGAAATGATGGATGGGACAAAGTTTAGTTGGAACGATCCGGTACAGAAAGCAAATCCTTATGTAAATAGAGATCCACGGTTTTACGCTACAGTTTTATATGATGGTGCAGGTTGGAAACCCCGCGATAAAGCATCTGGTAATGTCGATCCTGCCAGTCAAATCCAAACTGGAGTATACGATTTAATGGATAACAATACGAGAATTGACTTTAGAGGTTTAGATACACGCGCAAGTTCTATCGAAAACTGGAACGGCAGCTGGACAGGTTATTACTACCATAAATTTATCGATCCAGATCCAACTATTGTAGATGCCTCGATGTCGCAAAATGTGCCTTGGCCTTTCTTTAGATATACCGAAGCGGTATTTAATTATATCGAAGCGAGTATTGAGCTTGGCGAATTGAGTAATGCCACAAACTGGTTGAATAAAATTCGTTTCAGGGCGGGTATGCCTGCGGTTACAGCAACAGATCAGGCTGGCCTTAGAGAGGTTTACCGCCATGAGCGCCGTATAGAAATGGCCTATGAAGAACAACGTTATCACGATACGCGCAGATGGTTAATTGCTGGCGAAACACTAGGCAGAAAGGTTACTTACATCAAAGTTACGGGTAAATTTAAACCAGGTAAAACGATGTCTGCCCCTTACCATTATGACCCTACTGTATATGATTATACTTATAGTCCAGTTGTAGAAAATGCACAAGAAAACAGAAGTTGGGACAATAAACTTTATTTCAGGCCATTTAGTCGAGATGAAGTAAACAAAAATAATTTACTAGAACAAAACCCCGGTTACTAAGCTAACCAATCTAGATACCCGATGGATAATATTATTCATCGGGTTTTTTATGCAATAATATTTGGAGCTGGTCGATCGGATATTTTTACTTTTCAATAGAAAAAACAGGTAAGCTTAAGCCTTTGGCCATTCCCGTATTTAATTTTCAAAGCGTAGTTTTGCAAATAAACTTTTTTCTGTGACAGATTCAGACCTCAATTCGGTTATTACAAAACCAGATCCTTACGCCGCATTGCGCTTTAGGGAGTTCCGCTCTTATTTAGGCATGCGTTTTTTCTTCACATTTGCCTATCAAATGCAGGCAGTAGTGCTTGGGATTTATATTTATCATGTAACAAAAGATCCATTGGCCTTAGGGTTTGTAGGCCTGTGTGAGGCTATTCCTGCTATAGGGATTGCATTATACGGAGGTTATGTTGCAGATAAGAGCGAAAAAAGGGGCTTATTGCTCAAAGTATTTGGAGGCGTATTTCTTTGTACCCTCATTATGCTGCTGGTAACATTACCGCAGTTTAACCTTGGGCAGTTCGATATTATTTTTACCCTGTTTAATTTTAAGGTTAATCTAATTGCCTTAATTATGTATGTACTCGTATTTGGGATGGGGATATCAAGAGGGTTTTTCGGCCCGGCTACATTCTCTTTAATGGCTCAGATTTTACCAAAAAACCTTTATCCAAATGCAAGTACCTGGAGCAGTTCGAGCTGGCAGATGGCTTCTATTTTAGGGCCGGCAATAGGAGGAATAACTTATGGTTTCTTCGGTATTACCATAACTTATATCGTAATTATTTCTTTTGTATTTATAGCCCTTATCTGTATTTTCTTTTTAAAAGTACACCCTCCGCAGTTTGTGCCCAAAGAAAATATTAAAGAGAGTTTGCTTAAAGGAATAAATTTTGTGTTTAAAACCAAAATGATGGTTTGGGCAATGAGTTTGGATCTGTTTTCGGTGTTTTTTGGTGGTGCGGTAGCCATATTGCCCGTGTTTGCAAATGATATATTAAAAGTTGGACCCGAGGGTTTAGGCTTTATGCGGGCCGCTGTTTCTGCAGGATCTGTTTTTACGATGCTTGCTATGACGCGTTTTTCGCCGATGAACAAACCATGGCGAAATTTATTGATCGCCGTAACCGGTTTTGGCTTAAGCATCATCTGCTGGAGTTTATCTAAAAATTTCTACTTAACGCTCTTCTTTCTCTTTTTAGAAGGCTCTTTTGATAGCGTAAGTGTAATCATCAGATCAACCATTATGCAATTGTTAACACCCGACGAAATGCGCGGACGTGTATCGGCAGTAAACAGCATGTTTATTGGGTCGTCAAACGAAATCGGAGCTTTCGAATCGGGTCTTACCGCAAAGTTGATGCGTACCATCCCATCGGTAGTTTTTGGAGGAACGATGACATTGGCAATTGCTGGAATTACATGGCTAAAGACGAAATCTTTAACGAAACTGAGTTTGCAGGATATTAATGAACAGACAACTAAAGTTGTTTAGTTGCTGCCTAAACATTTCGGTATACGGATTTTCATGCTAAGTGGATCCTGAAATAAATTCAGGATGACGATTCCCTGTGTAGAGTTGCCAACTTTAATAGCCTTTTGCTGGAAAGTTGACAACTCTGAAATTTAATTACTCACGGTAGTTATTATGCTATAAAAAATAAGGTTGTTAGATAGCGGTTTTTAAACATCATTATGCCGAGTTTGTTGCAAATAATCTGGGCATGCCCCAGGCTGCGCAAGGGTCGGGCTATCCGTTACAATCTTTTTTGAAGAAAAATCAAAAAAGGATTTCCACTGCTATCCCTCATGCAAGAAAAACATTGTGCCTTTGTTTCTTGGTGGTTAAAAACAAAAATGGTCCGTGAGGATACGGACCATTGTAAATTAAAACTTCTTGTTCTTGCCCCAGATTAGATAAATAATGGAACCTAAAAAGGGAGCAAGCAGGATAATGATAAACCAAAGCACCTTTACCGAGAAACCGATGCTGTTGTTTCTCGATATATGATACAATGCCGTTAATATTAAGGCCAGCCATAATATGGCCGCTATGATAATGATAATTGCGATCTGGTTGCTTTCTATTTGAGCTAGTAACATGACAAATTCTTTTTGTTCCTAAGCTTCAACAACTCTTTCGCCAATTTGTTGGCGCCACATAGCCTGATATAAACCATTTTGTGCAATTAGTTCTTCATGCCGTCCTTGCTCAATAATTTGGCCTTTCTCTAATACATAAATTTTATCAGCATGTTTTATGGTCGATAAACGGTGGGCAATCAAAATGGTAATGTGATCGGTTAGATCAGATACCGAACGGATGGTTTTGGTAATTTCTTCTTCTGTAATCGAATCCAGAGAAGAAGTAGCCTCATCAAAAACCAAAATATCTGGCTGACGGAGCAATGCCCTCGCAATTGATAAACGTTGTTTCTCTCCGCCCGAAACCTTAACACCACCTTCGCCAATTAACGAATCTAAACCTTTATCGGCACGGGCTAAAAGTGTCTGACAAGCAGCCTGGTTTAAAACTTTATAACATTCTTCATCCGTAGCATTAGGGTTAACAAATAGCAGGTTTTCTCTTATTGTACCCGAGAACAATTGCGTGTCTTGCGTTACGAAACCGATTTTCTCGCGTAAGGCATCAAGATCGATATCGTTACTTGGGATACCATTGTATAAAATCTCACCATCTTTTGCCGGATATAAACCCACCAATAGTTTTACCAGTGTGCTTTTTCCAGAACCCGATGGACCAACAAATGCAATGGTTTGCCCGTGATGGGTTTTAAACGAAATATTATCTAAGGCATTTCTATTGGCTGTTAGGTGTTTGAAACCCACATTGTTAAAGGTTAAATCCTTAATTTTTGCTATAGAAGTTGGATTCTCAGGTTTTTTATCAATCGGTGTACTTAAAATCTTTTTAAAGTTACCTAACGAAACTTCAGCCTCACGCCAGGTTAAAATCACATTGCCCAGTTCTTGTAGCGGTCCGAAAAGGAAGAACGAGTAAAAAAGGAATGAAAAATACTGCCCGGCTGAAATCGTATTATCGAAAATAAGCAAAAGCAGCACCAGTACCATCGTACTTCGAACCAGGTTTACGGTAGTGCCCTGAACGAAACTCATACTGCGTACATATTTCACTTTTTTAAGCTCTAAACCTAGAATTTTGTAGGTGGTTTTATTCAATCGATCAATTTCCTGATCGGCCAAACCTAAACTTTTAACCAATTCGATATTTCTTAATGATTCGGTTGTAGAACCTGCCAAAGCTGTGGTTTCGCCAACGATAGAGCGTTGAATGGTTTTGATTTTGCGGCTTAAAAACCAGCTTACAAAACTGATGATCGGGATAGCAGAAAAATAAACCAGGGTAACTTTGTAGCTTACCGAAACCGAATAAACGATGACGAAAATCATCCCGATTAAACTAACAAAAAGGATACTGATAAAGGCGGTGATAAACTTCTCCGAATCTAAACGTACTTTTTGTAAAATACCCAGGGTTTCTCCGCTACGTTGATCTTCGAAAACCTGATAAGGCAATTTTAAAGAGTGCTGTAAGCCGTCGGCATACATTTTCGCACCAACTTTTTGAACAATCACACTGGTGAAATAATCCTGAAAGTTTTTAGCGATACGCGAAACCATGGCTGCGCCAATAGCCAGCCCGATTAAACCCAAGGAGCCCCAGAGGTATTGGTTGTACGTTAACGAATCTTTTTTATTGATAAAACGGTCTAAAATCCGACCGGTGATGTATGGATCTAAAAGTGAAAAACCAATATTTATGCCTGCTAGCAATAACGCTAAGGCCACAATCCACTTGTGGTTTTTCAGGTAGTTAAGTAATAATCCCATTAAGTTTTGCCGTTTGTTAATGCAAACATAAAAAAAGGGAACGGATAAAAATCCATTCCCTTTTTTTATGACTTTAAGCTAAGAAACTTAGCTAAACGGTTGTTAAAATCCGTAACGTAAACCAATTTGTATCTGCCAAGGGTTACCTGATGGTGTAACAATACCTGTGTTATTTACACGATAAGTATAAGCTTTGTTTGTAGCATCGAATGCGCTAACAGCATATAAAGCCTGGTTGCCCAAAGTTTCATTTACACCCCATTTTTTGTTAAGTAGGTTTGCAAAATTAAACACATCTCCAGAGAATTCAATACTGTGCTTTTTATTTAATTGTAGTTGATAGCTTAATTTTAAATCAACAATACCAAAAAAGTCATTTACGCCGCCATTTCGCTCTGCTATCTGACCAGAATATTTATTAATATAATCTTTTAAACTTTGGCTTGCATCTGGATTATCCAATAATGTCTGTAAGCCTGTTCGGATATTTGCAGCAATATTTTGATTGTTTCTATCGAATACAAAAGCTAAATCATTTGTAGCCACAAAATCTCCATTAATATTGCCGCCAGCCAATAAGCTATATCGTGTTCCACCAATACCAGAGTAACGAACGCCTAATCTAAAGCCATAAAAACTTGGCGACGTTCCATAAATAACAATCTTATTACGGAACTGATTATCTGAATAAGACATTTTGCTCAAATCTCTTGGATCATCTTTAACAGGCAGAGATAAAGTAGCGGAGTTTGCTACGTTGCCATTATATGAGGTATTATCTTTTGTGTCGTTATAAGTATAACTTGCAGAGATTTCTCCATCTTTGAAATAATTCCAGGTCGCATCTATAACTATAGCGAATTGATTTACTTTACCTTTACTATTTAATTCTAACACACGGCCAAACTGATTAGTTAAACGACCGCCTTTCCAATCGGCAACACCATTACTCGCTGTTATACTTGACGTTGGTACAAATACACCACGGTTACCTTCGTTAGGAAGGGTAAAGAATGGATTTGCCGCCATATTTTTGTCAACATACATGTAGTTGTTACGTCCTAATGTTGCGTAACCCGTAATCCCAACCTTAAATTTATCGGTGATTAATTTACTGTATGATAAGTTGGCTTTATAAACCACTGGAATTTTTGCATCTTCTGCATAAGTATTGATAGTTGGTACCTGTAAAGCACTTAATGAAGGTGTAGCAACAGTACCATTTCTATAACCTATAAAGTTTGGTGTTGGTACATTTGCGCCGAAAACATCAACTGTTGCTAAATGTTTACCATCAAAGGTTAAGTTATTAATGGTCACATAATTGTTCACATCCGAACCGAAAATGCCTGCTCCGAAACGAACAAAGTCTGTTCGGTTTTCATTAATATCCCAGTTAAATTGAATTCTTGGCTGAATTAAAAATTGTTTTAACTCATGGTCTGTTCTCACACCAATAGCATCAAATAGTTGCTGATTTAGTGGCGATTTTGGATAAGTGCTGTAATCAATGCGTAAACCACCTATAAAATCTAAACCTTTTGCCAATTTAGTCTGCATTTGGCCGTAAATAGCGGCGTTCCAAATGCCGGCTTTAACAGTTGGGTCTGCAACCAAAGGTACTTCACGATAAAATCTGTTTGGAGCAAGGTTATTAAAGTTTGTAATCGCTGGAACTTCGATCTTTTTTGTAGGGTCATTTGGAAAAGCAGGATCTTGAATCTGAGAAGTTGAGTATTCGAAACGGCCATTCACTTCACTACCATAAAGAGATTTTGCATTGGTATACATCACATCAACACCAAATGTATATTTAACCTTATCGGTATTATAATAAAAATTATCTACCAGTTGGAAAACATTATTGGTAAAACCTTCTTGTCCGAAACGGTGGCCACCAATTTGTATTGCAGTAGAGATACCCTTGGTGCCATCAGCAAGGTCAGATTTTATATTTCCTACAATTGCTCTTGGAATGGCACTTGTTAATTCGTCATTTTGGGTACTCGCCTGGAAAGTATATAAATGTTGTATTTTTAATTCGTTAGTGATTTTGCTGCTTATGGTTGAACGTAAAGTGGCCAATAAATTATTGTCGACATTTTTATCGTTACCATAACTTTCGTAGAAATTTATCGCGGTGTTATCTGCTAAACCTAACGGATTTCTATCGTTTGTGTAATTATCACGAATGGTTAATAAATTTCTGTCATTAATTTGCCAATCTATACGGGCAAATGCAGCATCCGAGCCGCGCTTTTTGTCGAAGGAACCATATTGAGGTGTATTTGCTACGCCATATTTAGTACGGGCAACATCTAAAAACTGTGCTAAAGTACTATTGGTGATTCTGAAACGTGCTTCATCAGCGGGCCCATTAACATCGGCAATAATTAATGGGCGAGCATCTTTCTGATGATCTAAACCAACGAAGTAGTGTAATTTATCCTTGATAATCGGGCCACCTAAAGTAAAACCATATTGATAAGTAGAGAAATCATTGTCGCGCTTTACACCTCTAATATCGTAACGGCTGGCTAACCAATCTGCACGGCCATAACCAAAGGCGCTTCCACTTACTGTGTTTGTACCAGATTTAGTTACAGCAGTTACGGTACCTCCACCTGCTCTGCCTAAAGTAACATCATATTGATTGGTTACTACCTTAAACTCGCGAACCGCCTCAATAGAAATTGAATATGGCGCACCACTACGACTCGTCGTACTACCGGCTGATGTTGGGTTTTTAGCATTCATTCCATCAATGGTATAATTTGTAGAAGAACCTAACTGCCCCGAAATATTTCCACCACGGCTTAAAGGAGATAAATCCATTAAGTTAGAAAAATTACGCCCGTTTACGGGTAATTGGTTCATTGTTTTGGCCGAAATTTCTGTAGAAGCGCCAAAGTTTTGAACTTTGTTCCTCAAACCCGAAGCCACGACCTGTACCGCGTCTAAATCCTGCGAAGCTTCCTGCATGGCAACGTTTACCCTAACCACATCGCCAAGGTTTAACATATAGCCATTTCTGATCTGCTCGCCAAAACCTACATAAATGGCTTTTACCGAATAAGGGCCACCCAATGGAAGCTCTTTAAAAGTATACTCGCCCTGAGCGTTGGTAGATGTTTTAGTAGTGAAACCTGTTGAATTGTTTCTGATCTGCACCGAAACTCCAGGAGTAGGTTTCTTTTGTTGATCGGTGATTACACCCGAAATTGATGCCTGGGTTGTTTGTGCAAATGCCCGGTTCTGGACAAGGCAAAACAGGAACAACACTGCAATAAGTAAATTTTTCATCATCATTTGTTTTTTTAACGGTTATAAAGCTTGCCTGAGCCTGTTTTTTTGCTGTTCAGGCAGATTTCATTATGATTAGTTCTGATTTTTTATGATGACAAAGATGTTAATGTGCTGTTAATTGAATCCTGATTTAATATTAATAATAGGTTTAGTCCTTGGTAGTTTTTAGTGCTGATGTTAAGATAAAATGTTTTAGATAAATTGATATTAGGCGGTAGTGTTAAGGAAATGTTACCATCTTTTTTTAAGCATCTAATTGCAAACTACATTTTTGCCACTGCAAGTGCAATAGTCACCAAACACGTACACCAGCATTTTCGATCAACCATTTAAGACATATAAGAGCATTTAAGTTTATATGTCCTTACATTCCTTAAATGGTAAAAACAGATAACTAACCTAAATTTTTTTAATGATCTACAAATAAAGTAATCTATTAAAACAAAAAACGGCCGATAAATCAATATCGGCCGTTTGTCTTAAACTGGTGTTAACTTATTTCTTCTCAGCAATATATTTATCACTGAACTTTTTATCCAACTGTTTGTGTAGATTATCAAGATTAATATCCCTACCCTGAATAAAAGCCTGCTCCACTTTGTTGGTACGCATATCTAAAGCATCACCGGCAGAGATAAAGAAAGTAGCATCTTTGCCAGTTTCGATACTGCCCGTGGTTTTATCAATGCCCATCGCTTTTGCAGCGTTTAAGGTAATGGTTGATAAAGCTTTTTCTTTGTCCAAGCCCCAAGCCGTAACCGTACCGGCCATAAAAGGTAGGTTGCGCTGTTGCCAGTAACCATCAATACTCAATACCACATTTAAGCCTGCATTAGCCAATATTGCAGCATTTTTGTAAGGCATATTTACATCGTCGTCATTGTTGTTGGGTAAAGCATGAGGCTGTTTCACCACCAAGGTTATGTTGTTATCTTTCAGGAAATCGATGATCAGGTAAGCTTCGTCTGCACCGGTGATTACTGGCGTGATGCCAAATTTCTTAGCGAAATTAACGGCTGCTACAATATCCTTCTGACTATCGGCCGCGATGAATAATTTTTCGTTACCAGCGAATACTTTTTTCATCGCTTCGAATCGGGTATTAATTACTTCTGGTTTGCCCATTTCCGAATAGGCTTTTGCCTCGGCAAAGAAGGATATTAGCTGCACAATGGCAGCCTGCGTTCTTTCTGCTAAGCTTTCTGGCGATTGTTGCGGTCTGCCGAAAGCACCAAAACCACCTCTGAAACGTGGCGTAACTGGCCAGGTCATGTGCATGGCATCGTCGGTTTTAAGTGCTGCATCTTCCCAGTTCCAGGCATCGAGCTGAACAACTGATGAACTGCCCGAAACTGTACCGCCTTGTGGTGTTGGTTGAGCCATTAACACGCCATTGCTACGCAAGGTAGCCGGAACTTTCGAGTCGGTATTGTAAGCCACAATAGAACGGATGTGCGAGTTGAAATCGCCGATTTCCTGAAAATCCAATGTTGCTTTTACGGCTTCAATTTCGGTTAAACCCAGGTTGGTGGTTGCGGCAATAATGCCTGGGTAAATATGTTTACCTGTAGCCACAATGCGCATTACATCATCCTGTGGAACCTGTCCGTTGGCGGTAACCGAGATAATTTTTCCGTTGCCAAAAAGGATGGTGCCGTTTTCGATCACTGTTCCATTGCCAATATGCACGGTTGCACCTGTAATGGCAATGGTTTTGCTTTGTTTTTTAGCTGGCGATAGGTTTGCCTGTGCAAAACACATTAGGCTTGTTGCCGATAAAGCCAGACTGAATAAATATGTTTTCATGTTAGTGTGCATGTTCTTTCTCGGTTAATTCTGCTGAATAGTTTTCTAAAGTTTCGCAATTGTACAGGCGTGGTGCATCACCCAATGGGCGTTGTGTACGGCTACCTTTGCTTTTGCTCTCTAACATCTTTTGGATCAAGCGTGCTTTCTCTGCTTGTTGTGTTTTAATTACCAACGCATCTTTCTCTATATCCCAATAAGGAACACCATCTACAAAAGTTTTTTCTGCCCTGGCATAGATAGAAAGCGGATTGGCGGTCCAGATCACCACATCGGCATCTTTACCTGCTTTTAAACTGCCCACCTTATCATCAATGTGAAGCATTTTTGCCGGGTTTAAGGTTACAAACTTAAAAGCATCTTCTTCAGGAACGTTACCGTATAAAACTGATTTTCCTGCTTCCTGGTTTAAGTGACGGGCCATTTCGGCATCATCAGAATTGAAAGCCGTAGTTACACCAACATTATGCATAATTTTTCCATTGTAAGGGATGGCTTCGGCCACTTCGTTTTTATAAGCCCACCAATCGGAGAAGGTAGAACCTGCAATGCCGTGCGCTTTCATTTTATCGGCTACTTTGTAACCTTCTAAAATGTGCGTAAAGGTATTGATCTTGAATCCTAAGCTATCAGCCACATGAATTAACATATTGATCTCGCTCTGCACATAAGAGTGGCAGGTAATGAAACGTTTGTTGTTCAAAATCTCAACAATAGCATCTAATTCTAGATCTTTACGTACGCTGTTACCTTTCACTGATAAAGCTTTTTCATATTCTTTTGCACGGGTAAACTCATCCACAAAAGTTTGCTCAACACCCATACGTGTAACCGGGAAACGGGCACCTGTACCGAAATTACTTTGTTTCACGTTTTCGCCCAAAGCAAATTTAATGAAGCCATCGGCACCTGCAAATTTCAATTCCTCTGGCGATTTACCCCAGCGCAGTTTAATCAATTGCGATTGGCCACCGATTGGATTGGCTGACCCATGCAAAATTTGTGAAGTGGTTACACCACCGGCCAACTGGCGGTAAATGTTTACGTCTTCTGAGTTGAGGATATCGGCAACGCGTACTTCGGCAGAAACCGATTGTGCACCTTCGTTAATACCACCTGCTCCTGCAATGTGCGAGTGCTCATCAATAATGCCAGCGGTTACGTGTTTACCGGTAGCATCGATCACTTTTGCGCCGCTTGCCGAAAGGTTTTTGCCAACCGCTTTAATTTTTCCGTTTTCTAAAAGTACATCGGCATTTTGGAGGATTCCGTCTTTTTCATTCGTCCAAACGGTACCGTTTTTAATTAAAACCGTTTCTTGTTTAGGCAGTTCAGGGCTTCCGAAGGCAGAGAAGGGATAAATTACCGGCCCCATGGCCAAAGTGCTTTTTAGCTCTTCTTTTTTAGGTGTTTCTTTTGCGGCTTCTTTATAAGTTGCTGTAAATTTTCCCGTATTGCCATCAGCCAGAGCCGATTCGCCTTTGATGGTAATGGGATTTGCCGAGGTAATGTAACCGCTTAACCGGACATCACCCTTAGGATTTTTCTTTAGGTTGAAATTGATGCTTACCCAATCGCCATTTCTGGTAAAGGTTGCTGTGGTTTTAACACTATCTACACCGGTTCTTTCAATAGCGGCTGTCGATCCGCCACCTGTTCCGGTAATTTTTAGGATTAAAGCACCAATACCATCAACGTTTAAATTATAAGTGCCGCGTACATCGCTCACATCCATTTTGTTAACAATGAAACGTTTGCCCTGTACCCAGTTTTCGAAAATAATGTTTCCGTTTTTGAACAGGTTATCAGATGAGATTAAAAAATTGGCTACTTTTCCTTTTTCCAGGGAACCCACTTTATCGCTGATGCCCAAAAGTGAAGCAGGGATTTCGGTAACCGATTGTAAAGCTTGTTTTTCGGTTAAGCCGTTTTCTATTGCCGTGCGGATATTTGCCCAAAAATCGCGGCTGTTTTCTAAGCCAAATGCAGTTAGTGCAAATTTAATTCCCGCTTTTTCTAAACTTGCCGGGTTGGTTGGTGCCAGTTCCCAGCCCTTCATTTGTGATAATGTCAGGTTTCTGGCTTCTGCAGGATCTTCCACATCGTAAGCTTTAGGGAAAGTTAAGGGGATAATTAAACTAGCTCCGGTAGCTTTAACCTCGTTTATGCGTTGGTATTCATCACCTGTAGATTTAATGATGTATTTCTTGCCAAATTCTTTTCCGATTTTATCGGCACGCAGGATGTTCTGCCATCCATCTACCTCAAATAGCTGTGGCATGGACTGTTGTTTCCCAAATTCGTCCAAAGAAATGTTAAACTCATCTTTTTGTTTGCCATACCATTGTGCATCATAATAGGTTTGACGCAATAAAGCAATGGAACCCATTAACGAAGTTGGGTAATCGTTTGATGAAGTTCCTTTGTTAAACGAATAATTTGCTGCGGTTTGATCTTTTAAGAATACGCTGTTATCTGCGCCCTCGTTTAAAGTTACAGCAGCAGAAACGCCGCGGGCAATACCATCGCGGTTAATTACATTTACACTACCAAAGCCTACCTTACGTAATTCATCTGCTTTTTTGCTGTCGGTAGAAAATATGCTTTTTACATAAGTTTCTGGCCTGATTGATTCGTTCCAGCCATAAGCACCTTTTTTGGTAGAAACGAAAATAGACTGACGTTGACCGCCGAAACCGCGCTGTTGTGCAGGTGTTTCGCTAAGGCCATAACTGGTAAAGGCATCAATTAGGGAGGGGTAAACAAATTTTCCTTTAAGGTCGATTACCACGTAGCCTTTAGGTACGGCTAAACCAGCACCAATACCCTGTATGGTTTGTCCTTTGATTAAAAGTGTGGCATTTGTTAGAGTCTGGTTGGCATTAACTACTATTGTTGCGTTGGTGAAGGCAAACATTCCAGGTCGGGTATCGAAAGAACCGTTAACGGGAAAGGAAGTTTGCTGTGCAAACAGAATTGTAGTAGAAAATACCAGCCCGATGGCAAGTAAAATTTTCTTCATAATAAGTTTAGTGTTTTTTTTGTTTAAAACTAATATAAATAAGCGTTCAATCTGTTGAATATCCTATTTTTTACAATTAATGTCTATTTTTGAGTCATAGAAATTTATTGATATGAACGATATTTTAAAAAGTGCCCACTCTGGATGGCGCTATGTGGTTTTTCTTTTGCTAATTATTGCCGTTGTTAGGGCTTTGTCTGGCTGGTTCGGTAATAAAACCTATACAGAAGGTGATAGAAAGCTAAATGTTTTCACTTTAATCAGTGCACACATTCAATTGTTGATTGGTTTGGTACTTTATTTCAGCGAAGGCTGGTATAAGTTAAGTAGTGCCGGTGCACCAGCGGTGCGTTATTTTAAAATGGAGCACATCAGTATGATGATAATTGCGATTATTTTAATTACTGTTGGTAATGCTAAATCGAAAAAAGTTGCTGACGCTGTTGCAAAACACCGTACCATTTCAGTTTTCTTTGGCTTAGCATTGATTTTGATTATTGTAACCATTTTATTAATGGTAAAAGAAGTTCCGGGTAGATCGTTTTTTGGGGTTTCATAGTAATTATAAAAAGCAGGGGGCTGGGCGCATGGCGAAAAGCATAGATAATCAAGATTAATCCTGTGCTGTATTCGACTTCGGACTCCCGACTACTAACTTCGGACTAAATTTATTTTCATAATTATTTCCATTTTTGGAAATTCTTTATATTTTTGTTGCTCATGATCAACAATATACATACATGGCTTTGGCAAAGTAATTCGAACGAATTGCGCTGGCTGCGTATGAACAAAATATAGTTTATCAACCTAAACCTTATTAAAGAACCATTAAAGCCCGGCGTAGAACCACACGCCGGGCTTTTTATTGTTAAAAAATACGAAATACAAACCTTAAGCCCTATAGCTTACACCATTTACCTTTATCATGTATAAAATTAATACGACTTACAAAAAAATGCTTGCCGATACCACAACACCAGTGAGCATTTATTTACGCTTACGTGATGTGTATCCTAACAGCATCCTGTTAGAAAGTTCTGACTACCACAGCAGAGAAAACTCGATGAGTTTTGTTTGTGCCGACCCGGTAGCGGGAATTATTTTAAAGGGATCGCGATTAGAGACTTATTTTCCTGATGGTGCCGTAGAGATTACCGAAAGTAAAAACCTGATTGAAGAAATTACCGATTTTAAAGATAAATTCAGAGAAACGGAATTACCCGAAATCAAATTTATTTCGAGCGGTCTGTTTGGCTATTTTACCTGGAATGCAGTACAACATTTTGAAGATATAAAGTTTACTTCTGAAACACCAGAGGGTGAAGAAATTCCTGAAATGCAGTATCACCTGTACCGTTATATCATTGCCATCGATCACTTTAAAAATGAAATCACCCTTTTCAAAAATACTTTCGAAGGAGAAGAAGAGGGGGGGCTTGAAAAAATGGAGTACCTGATCCAGAATAAAAATTACCCTGAATATAAGTTTCAACTTCGCGGTGAGGAAAGTTCAAACCTAACCGATCAGGGATTTATGGATCTGGTAGAGAAACTACAAAAGCATATTTACCGCGGTGATGTTTTCCAGATTGTGCCTTCAAGAGCATTTAAACAAGCATTTTCTGGTGATGAATTTAATGTATACCGTTGCCTGCGTTCGATAAACCCATCTCCTTACCTGTTTTATTTTGATTATGGGAATTTTAAATTGTTCGGTTCTTCGCCAGAGGCACAGATTACCATCAAAAACAATTCGGCCAATATTTTTCCAATCGCAGGGACTTTTAAACGCAGCGGAAACGACATCGAAGATGCTGAACAGGCCCGTAAATTAGAACAAGACCCGAAAGAAAGTGCAGAACATGTAATGCTGGTTGATTTGGCCAGAAACGATTTAAGCAGGCACTGTAACCGCGTGGAGGTAAAATCTTTTAAAGAAGTGCAATATTATTCGCACCTGATCCACCTGGTAAGTAAAGTGAGTGGTCATTTGCAGGAAAATGTAAGTGCTTTTAAAGTCGTTGCCGATACCTATCCGGCAGGTACCTTAAGTGGTGCGCCAAAATATAAAGCCATGCAGTTGATTGACGAAAACGAAAAGCTGGGCAGGAATTTTTATGCTGGTGCAATTGGTTTTATGGGCTTTAATGAAGATTTTAACCATGCCATCATGATCAGGACGTTTATGAGCAAGAATAATGAACTGCATTACCGTGCGGGTGCAGGTATCGTGGCCGATTCTGTTCCCGAAACTGAAATGCAGGAGGTGAACAATAAAATTGCAGCTTTGCGTAAAGCGGTGCAAATGGCAGAGGGAATATAGTTGGGAGTGAGGAGTTTTTAGTTTGGAGTAAAATCCGTTAACAGGAAATAAAATGGAAAATATAGATAAAAAAACCGTCTTAGTAATTGATAACTATGATAGTTTTACCTACAATCTTGTGCATTTAATTAACGAAGTTGGTTATGAAGCAGAGGTTTGGAGAAATGATAAGTTCGATCTGGCCGATGTAGATAAGTATGATAAAATATTACTTTCACCTGGGCCTGGCATTCCGGAAGAAGCTGGTTTGTTATTGGATGTAATTAAAACTTATGCGCCAACGAAGAGTATCTTTGGCGTATGTTTGGGCCAGCAAGCCATAGCCGAAGTTTTTGGTGGCACTTTACTGAACCTGGGCAGACCAATGCACGGAATTGCTACACCGGTAACTGTTGTGGATGGCGATGAGCCTTTGTTCTGGGAATGCCCGCAAACCATAAATGTTGGCCGTTACCATAGCTGGGTGGTGAGTAAAGAGAACTTCCCTTCGTGTTTAAAAATTACAGCAAGAGATCATAAGAATGAAATTATGGCGTTAAGGCATGAAACTTTAGATGTACGCGGGGTACAGTTTCACCCAGAAAGTGTGCTAACGGAGTATGGGAAACAGATGATGGAAAACTGGTTAACCTCAACCCCCTAGTGCTTTATTCATCCGGTTGTCATCCTGAACTTGATTCAGGATCTTACTGGGATTAGTTAACTTTTAGATGCTGAAACAAATCCGATAGCTATTGGATCTGCATGACGGATAAGTGAAATGAACATATTAGATAAAATAGTATTACGTAAAAAAGAAGAAGTTGCTGCGGCAAAAGCTTTGGTTTCTGTACAGGGATTAGAAAATTCGGTGCATTTTAACCGAACACCTTATTCTTTTAAGGAGTTTCTATTGGCCGAAGACCGTACCGGCATTATTGCTGAGTTTAAGCGTCGTTCGCCATCAAAAGGTTTAATTAATGGCATTGCCGATGTTGCAGAGGTAACGCAGGCTTATAATGCCGCGGGTGCATCTGCGCTTTCGGTATTAACGGATGTAGATTTCTTTGGTGGTAAAACCGACGATATTCTGACAGCAAGAGCGGCAAACCATATTCCGATCTTAAGGAAGGATTTTATGATCGATGAGTATCAGATCCTGGAAGCGAAAGCCTGGGGTGCTGATATTATTCTATTGATCGCCTCAATATTAACCCCTCAACAGATTAACGATTTCGGAAAGTTTGCAAAAGACCTAGGTTTAAATGTGCTGTTAGAAGTGCACAACCTGGAAGAGTTGGAACGGAGCATCTGCCCGAATCTGGATGCTATTGGGGTAAACAATAGAAATCTGGGCGATTTTACGGTAGATATCCAGACTTCGTTCGATTTAGTAAATAAAATCCCGAATGAATTTTTAAAGATTTCGGAAAGTGCGATCAGTAATCCACAAACTATCCGTGAATTAAAAACCGCAGGTTTTAACGGATTTTTAATTGGCGAGAATTTTATGAAGACTGATAATCCAGGTGTTGCGATAAAAGAATTTGTAGCGCAGATATAGATCGGGTTTTATAGAAAAATCGTCATTTCGACCGCAGTGTTCCAAAGGAACTCCCTTGGAGTAGAAATCTTTAGATGGACTTGTTGTTAAAAGATTTCTCGGCTACGCTTTGCTGCGCTCGAAATGATGGAATAACGAAGCTTAATGGATTTACACGTTGGCAAATTCGTATATTTGCCTCAATTACATGGGAAAACAAAAAACATATGATACTGCCGTAGTGCAGGAAAGGGCAATTTTAGTTGGAGTGGTTACACCTGGCGAAAAAGAAGCCCAAACAAAAGAATATTTAGATGAGCTGGCTTTTTTGGTAGATACAGCTGGGGGAAAGGTAGAGAAGGTTTTTACACAGAAGATGCTTAAACCAGAGCGTGCTACATTTGTGGGTACGGGAAAACTGGAAGAGATAAAGGCGTATGTGAAGTCCGAAGAAATTGATGTGGTGGTTTTCGACGATGAATTATCGCCGTCGCAACTACGTAACATCGATCGCGAACTTGGAGTTAAGGTTTTAGATCGAAGCAATCTGATCCTGGATATTTTTGCCAACAGGGCCCAAACTGCACAAGCAAAAACACAGGTAGAACTGGCGCAATTACAATATGTTTTGCCACGCCTAACCGGTATGTGGACGCACTTAGAGCGCCAGAAAGGTGGTATCGGGATGCGTGGTCCGGGTGAAACGCAGATTGAGAGTGATAGACGTATTATTTTAAATAAAATCTCTTTGTTAAAAGAGCGTTTAAGAAACATAGACAGGCAAAACGAAACGCAGCGTAAAAACCGCGGTCAGTTAATTCGGGTAGCTTTGGTTGGCTATACCAATGTTGGTAAATCGACCATCATGAATATGCTGTCGAAATCGGAAGTATTTGCAGAAAATAAATTGTTTGCAACTTTAGATACGACTGTACGTAAGGTTGTGATCGAGAATTTACCTTTTTTACTTTCTGATACCGTTGGATTTATCCGCAAGCTGCCTCACCATTTGGTAGAATGTTTTAAATCTACTTTAGATGAAGTACGTGAAGCCGATTTGTTGATCCACGTGGTTGATGTTTCCCATCCTAACTTTGAAGATCAGATTAATACGGTTAACGAAACGTTGAAAGATATTGGTGCGATTGATAAGGATATGATTTTAGTTTTTAATAAGATTGATGCTTATGTTTCACCTGAAGTTGACGATGAAGAGGATGATGGTAAGCTGACTTTAGAAGACTTTAAGAAAAGCTGGATGAGTCACGATAAAGTACCTGTATTGTTTATATCGGCCACAGAAAAAGAAAACTTAGAAGAGTTTAAAACATTATTGTACGATAAGGTTAAAGCTGCGCACGTGGCAAGATACCCGTATGATAGTAATTTGTTATATTAGATTAAATTCCGTCATTGCGGTGCGAAAATAAACCTTGTAGGTTTTTAAAACCGATAAGGTTTCATCATAAAGGCGATAGATAAATACATTATGGAAAGTAAACGTCAGCAGAAATTTGCAGGAGTATTACAAGAGGAGTTAGCACAGGTTTTTCAGCGTGAAGGTGCTGCATTTTTGCCTAATACATTGGTAACGATTACCCGTGTTCGGGTTTCGCCAGATTTGGCAGTGGCTAAAGTTTACCTGAGTTTTTTTAATACCAATAACACCACGCTTTCTATCAATACAGTTAACGCACATTCGGGCGAAATCAGGTATAAACTGGGAAGCAGAATCCGCCATCAGGTTAGGGTGGTGCCAGAGCTTACTTTCTTTGTAGATGATACGAACGAGTATGTAGAGCGTATGGATCATCTTTTCGATAAAATTGCAAAAGAACCCAGACAGAAGGACGAAGACAGCGAATAATCTTTGTGAGGAAGCTAAGGGAACCCGTTAATTTCTTCACTCATTTTATACCGGCATTAATTGCAGTTCCGGCTGGCTATATATTGCTCCAAAAATGCAATACACCTATTGAATATACTGCTGCCTGGATTTATAGCATTGGCACTTTTATTCTTTTTGGTGTAAGTGCCATGTATCATGGTTATCCGGCTACCGATTATGGTGTACGTTTTTGGCAAAAATTCGATCATTGCTGCATTTACCTGATGATAGCAGGTTCTTACACGCCAACTGCTTTGCTGGTCTTTGATGACTGGTTACGTTGGAGTTTGTTCGCCATCGTATGGATTATCGCTATTATAGGTTGCCTGCTTAAAATCTTTAACCAATTAAAAAGCACGGCTATCTCATTGTCTATTTATATTTTAATGGGCTGCTTAATTGTGCCTTTGTTACAGAAAATGCTAGGTACGTTACCTATTGGTGCAATTTTCTGGTTGCTGTTTGGTGGCATTTTTTACATTGCCGGAACTTATTATTACGCAAAGGATAAACAGCTCTTCAGGTGGATGCACAGTCACGAACTTTGGCACCTGTTTGTAATTGGAGGGGCCTTATCTCACTATATTTATAACTTCATTTATATTTTTAAGTAGATTATAAATGCAAACTTTTGAGCAGGTTATTCAAGCAAATGCGTCATTGATCTATAAGGTGGTTGATTTTGATGTAGAACGGGATCAGCTTTTATCTTTAGATTTTACAGCAGCAAATACTGAATTAACGGATGAGATTCTGGATAATACCGATTTATTTTCTGCCTGGGTAAATGGAAAATTAATTGATAATAATGCTCGTTATGGAATTGGCGGTTATGATGAACACCGCACTATATATTCACGAAGTGCTCATTTTGATGCCGGTGAAGAAGCCCGCAGGTTGCATTTAGGTGTTGATATTTGGGGGCCAGCGGGGACATCGATCTACAATTTTTATGATGCCACTGTTCAAAGTTTTGCCAATAACAACAACTTTGGCGATTACGGCGCAACCATTATCTTAACTTACGAAATCGATGGTTTTAAATTTAATGCGTTATATGGGCATTTAAGCCTAGCTTCGTTAAATGGGCTGGAGGAAGGTAAATTTATTCCGGCAGGCGCAAAAATCGCAGAATTAGGCTCAAAAGAAGAGAACGGTTACTGGCCGCCACACCTTCATTTTCAATTGATCGAAAATATGGAAGGATTAAAAGGCGATTATCCTGGGGTTTGTAGGTTTAGTGAGCGAGAAAAATACCTGGCAAACTGCCCCGATCCGAATTTGATTTTGAAGTCTACGTTTTCTTAGTTTAACCACAGCGCATATAGAGAAATTTTATGTGGTTAGCCACGGAAACACAGAAGGCACAGCGTTTTAAAAGATTTCTCTATTTCCCTTAATGTAAAATGGATACAGCTTACACTCCAGTTTGGAGGATGAGCAATTTTTCCGCGTTTCTGAGCTTCTGTGGCAAAACAACTCCTCTTTTCGCTGCGAAAAACTTTGCGTTTAAACCTGAATAAACCGTAAATTAGTATAATGAAAAACCTGCTCGCCCTTTCTTTACTTTTCTGCTGTTCATTGGCCATGGGCCAGGTTCAGTTTAAATCGGGTAAAAGCGGTTTTGTAAACTTCCTGAGAGAGAATACCATTTATCCGCAGTTCTCTAAAGATAATTGTATTCAGGGAACGGTAAATGTGAGCTTTAAGCTTGATGCACAAGGGAAGGTTTATTTTTCTAAAGTGAGTAAAGGAATATTATCTGATCTGGATGAAGAAGCCCTGCGCTTGGTGCGTTTAAGCAGCGGTAAATGGCAGGTTCCGGTAGGTTACGATACCACAGTTTCTATTGTGGCACCCGTTAATTTTAAACTTTCGGGCTATAATTGTGAAGGAAAATCAAATGAGGCCATTCAGGAAGCTATCCGTACTTACCTGGCTGAAGAAGGTTTAACCAACTCTGTAATTAATTTCTATAAAAACATAGACCAGGCAAAACCCGGACAAGAGGTTCAGATTATTGCCATTAAAAACCAGTTGGGCATTGATGATGAATACTTGGATGACCGGATAAAAATGGCCCTAAAAAAAATAAAACAGGGCGATAAACAAGGTGCTTGTGAGGATTTTTTATTTGTTAAATATATGGGGAGTAAAATGGTTGATGATTATTTAGCAAAGTATTGTAAGTAAATGAAAAACACAAGCAGATTTTTTGCCCTATTGGATATCATCAGCATTGCATTATTGGCTAAACAGTTTTGGCAGATTTTAACACACCTGAACGAAATTCCCGATCAGATACTCTCGCAGGCCAAGGTTGTTTTATTGCTGCCCTTATTTGTGTCGCTTTTTGTATCGGCAGCGGGTTTAATCTTATTTAAGAAATTCGGTTTTATTACCTATTATATTCAGTTTCCATTCCGTTTGGTGGTTTGGGTATTTTCTATCGGCTTTATTACTTATTTGCCAGAAGTGTTAAACCTCGGCGAACGTTGGTTTGATATTTTGTTCCGCATCTGTTTTATTGCCGAATTCTTCAGATTGTATTTTACCATTAAAATTCACCGTTCATCATTCTGATACACCAGGTAAAACCACCGTTATGGCAGCAGGCAGAATTTTTGCTTCAACGGTATTCACCCTGCCAATGTATTCTCCATCAACCTGAAAGTGTGCTTTATGTTTCGAAGAAATCTTAACCTCAGCGGTTTGAAATACTTCTATTTTTTTAGGATTGAAAGGCAATTTGGTGATCCATATTTTTAGTATTTCAAGATATGAGTAGTCTTTTACCAAAACCACTTCGAATAGATCGTCGTCTAATTTTCCGTCTGGGTTTATTTTTAATCCAGAACCATACATGGTTGCGTTCGCAATAGCCACCATTGCCGCTTTAGAAGTGATTGTTTCATCTTTAAGTTTCAATTGCACGTCCATTCTGCTGTGGTTCCATAAAGCATGCCATGTAGCCTTTGCATAACCCCACATGCCGCGTTGGGGAAGAGAATCAAATTTCTTTACCAGATAAGCATTAAAACCTAAATCGGATAAATGGATGCAGATTTCATCATTAAGTTTAACTACATGAATTTTTTGCAAGCGGCCTTCATCCAGAATAGCTAAAGCCAGTTCAATATCAGTCGGGATGCCTAATTCTTTCGCCATTCCATTTGCAGAACCGGCAGGGATAATCCCGATAGGGGTTTCAGTATGCAACAGACATTCAGCAACCAGTTTTAAGGTGCCATCGCCACCAACGGCTACCACACGATCTGCCTTCGCGCTTTTAATCCTTTCTTTTATCTGCTCTAAAGAGCAGTCTTCTGGTAATTCGAAAAGATCGATCTCCGTTTTTTTTGCATCGAAATGGGTAGAAATTACTTCCTTTAGGTTAATGTCATGGCTGCCCGAGCCTGGGTTGATGATGAATAATAATTTCATGTGTTACCTTATGGTTTACATCACAAACAACTTTTAATAAACTCTGTTTTAATACAGATGAATAAATCTGCTAGTGTTAAGGTATATCATGGCTATGGCCATGCACACAATTTGGTTGTTTATGGTCATGTTTTTAAACGCAAGGCAAAAACACAGCAGGTTTACAGCAATAATTTGTTTGTTAATATCGCGCATCTTTTAAAGCTCTTCATTTTAAAACCTTACGCTTTTGTTGAGGTGCGTTTGCAATTTTTTGATCAAACGATTTACAATAAAACCGAAGGGGATGGCTTTTTTAAATTCGAATGGAAAGCTGAACATGAGGTGCCTGCTGGTTGGCACTTTGTTAAAGTAGAAGCTGTTGATAAAAACGGGAAAGTTTTAAGTGCAGGTGAGGGTAAGGTATATGTACCCCACATTACGCAATATGCCTTTATTTCGGATGTGGATGATACCGTGATGATTTCTCATTCGGCAACTATAGGGCGGCGGTTGAGAGAGCTGTTTATCAAGAATCCACATACACGTAAAACCTTTCCTGATGCAGCCAGTCATTATCAGCAATTGGCCATGTCGCACACTGAATCAGATCAGCCCAATCCTTTTTTTTATGTAAGCAGCAGCGAATGGAACCTTTACGATTATTTGGTCGAGACTTTTAGGTTTAACAAGTTGCCTGACGGTGCTTTTCTTTTAAATACATTAAAACGATGGAAAGATTTAGTCAGCACAGGTAAAACAGGTCATGAGGGTAAATTATTGAGGGTAATGCGGATTTTAGATGCCTTCCCCAACCAGAAGTTTGTGTTTTTTGGTGATAACTCGCAGCAGGACCCAAAAATTTATTCCACAATAGTGGAGAAGTATCCGAAAAATATCGAAGCGGTCTACATTCGCAATATTCGTCCTGAAAAAGAAGTAGAAACAAGACAATTGCTTAACAAAGTTGAGGAAAAAGGGGTGAGTGCGTGTTTATTTAATAATAGCGGGGAAGCGATTGAACATTCTAAAGCAATAGGATTGATACAATAGTTTTTGGAGCGCAAGGGCCGTGCTCATCGGTCTTGATAGTCCCGCTTTTCTTCCTGCCCCGATGAAGTATCGTGGGCATCCATTCAATCGGGGCTAGGTACAATGTTTTTGCTAACGGGAACAGGCCACAGTTCAATAAACCCGACAGTAGCGGCAGCCCCGTCCCGATTTTTCATCGGGATCATGAGGGCTATAGCGAATGGCGGGACGATCGGATCCGATAAGCACAGAACCTGCTTTCCAAAAAAAGCTATCGCCATTTCGGGACTGGAAATGAGCGAGTCTAAGCAATCTTAATAGCGATTGTTGTAGGATTGCTTCGTGCCTCGCAATGACGAAAAATAGAGGGAATTACCTCAAATCAAGAAATCGATTTTCCGAACGGTGTAAATGCTAAATTCATTAACTTAAAATGCTGACGCCCAAATGGAATACCCACAATGGTAATGCAAAGCAGGATACCAAAAAATAAATGCGTTAAGGCAATCCAGAAACCGCCACATAAAATCCAGATCAGGTTCATGATGGTAGAAAGGCAACCTGTGTTTGATGAGGTATCAGTTATTTTAACGCCAAAAGGAGCGAGACCTACAATGGCAAATTTAAAACATTGGATGCCAAAAGGAATCCCCACAATGGTTAGACAAAGGATAAGGCCTCCAATAATATATTCGAAGAAAATAAAGATACCGCCAAAAATAATCCAGATAATATTGCTTAAAAAGTTCATTATGTTTTTTAGTTTAAGATTTAATAATGGATGTTTTGTTACAATTCATTTAATACATACTCACGTATTCTTCGTAATTTAGAATCACACACAAAAGAAACACAACATGAAAAAATTAATTCTTGCAGCGACATTCGTCGCGTGCTTTGGGCTGTCGCGTGCCAAAGCACAAAATGTAAATGGCTTTAAGTTAAGTGATATCAAGGTAGATTACATCGAATTAAAACCGATTTATAATGGTGGTGATACCTATATTGCCAGGGTAGATTATGGGCAAAAATTCAAACGGCCTAAAGAAATGAACGTAAGAGACGACGACGGAAATGATTTGCTTTTCAATTCCCAAATAGATTGCCTCAATAAATTGAAAAGATATGGCTATGAACTTCTTAATACCTATACCGATCAGATTGATAAAGACAGCAGTAGACCTGTTTATGTGTTAAAAAGGAAATAGATAATAAAGAAGTCAAGTTGAATAAACAACCTGCTATGAAACTTGACTTCTTGTAAGATCTATATAAAATCGAGCGTATTAAACTTTTTATTCAGAATATCAGCATTATTTACATCCAGCCATTTATCTAAAATGGTACCATAAACCTGTCTGAAATCCAATTGATATTTTAAATCGCCTGTATCCAGATCACTTAAATTAGGCGCAGCATTAAAAATCCCTTGTTTCTTTAATTTTCCGCCAAAAACAAACATATTATTTGCCGTTCCGTGGTCGGTGCCGTTACTGGCGTTTTGTTCAACCCTGCGGCCAAATTCGGAGAAGGTAATTACCAAGGTATCCTCCAATTTATTGTTCGATTTTAGATCTTTCAAAAAAGCAGCCATACCTTCACTATATTGTTTAAGCAGATTACCTTGTTGACCAATCTGATTTACGTGGGTATCAAAACCACTTAAGGATACATAATAAACCCTTGTTTTTAATCCCGAAGAAATAAATTTAGAAACCGTTTTCAATTGGTTTGCAAAACCCGAAGTAGGGTAAGTAGATTTCGACTGATAAATTTTGGAAGTATTCTGGATATAACTGGCAGAGGATGAAGTTTCGATCATGGTTTTATATAAATAACCTAAATTATCTTCATCTAAATGTTCCTTATCATTCTGCAGCATGGCCTTAAAAAAGGGATCGTTTGTATTACGGAACAAAGCTGCGGGATCTTTTAATGCAATTCCTTTTTTGGTTTGCCCTTTCATGGCCAGAGAAAGCGAGTCGTCTACTTCTATCGCAGTATAAGGGAATTTGCAGGTTTGGCAATTGCTATCTAAATAACGGCCAATCCATCCGGTTGATAGGAATTGATTGCTATCGCTACCCGTTTGCCAGATATCCATCGAACGGAAATGCGAGCGATCTGGATTGGGGTAGCCAACATCGTTGATGATGGTCATCCAGCCTTGATCATAAATTTCTTGCAGGGCCGCCATGTTCGGATTTAGCCCCTGCATGTCGTTCAATTTAATTACCTCTTCAGGTTTAATGGCAATACTTTTTCTTTTTTGGTAGTAAATATCGTTTCCAAAGGGAATAACCGTATTTAAACCGTCATTTCCACCAGAAAGCTGTACCACAACTAGGTTTTTGTATAGGCTCAGCTCATCAAGCGCCATGGCCTCAAGCGGTTTCATAAAAGCGGGAACAAATAGCGAACCTGCTGCAACAAATCCTGTATTTCTTAAAAAATTTCTTCTGTTCATCTTGTTAATATTTTGGTTCAATGTTCATTCGTCAATAGTTCATTGGTTTGGGTGTTCAGCTAATTGGCTATTGGACCATCAACCATTGACTATTAACACAACTGATACTCTGGCATACTGGTAATTTCGACTGCAGTACTTCGCAATCCTTTATTATCGCTTACCATCGTTGTTATTTTGGCATTTAATTTCGGTTGCAATAAAAACTCGGTAAGTTCCAGTGGCGTTAATCCTTTTGGTAAAGTATCTAAAAATTTAGGCCAGTCTGCATTTGCGTTTACGTACGATTTTGGTTTCATGTTGGCATTTGCATTGGTGGTAGCTGTTCTGCTTAAGGCAATTACAGCTTCGTCTTCAGGATCTGCTTTGCCGCTGAAATCGATTTCCCCGTCATTTAAAACAAGCGAAGGAATGCGCATCCTTAACATTAATGATGAACTATCAATCCAGCTTTGTCCGCCAGGCCAGCCCGCTACATTAGGTGGGTTAAATAAATATTGCCCCAAACTGCTTTGTAGCTGTATTAACACCTGTGGTTTGTTATAGGTAACATAAAACTCGCGACTTAAGCCTACTAAAAATTCAGCGGGTGATTTAATTTTTGTGCCTACATTCTCCGGACTATAAAACCAATCTGATGTAAACATTTTTTTCATCATCGAGCCGATGTCGTATTTCGAGTTGTAAAAATGTGTGGCAAGTTCTTTAACATGAGCCTCATTCGGGTTATCGTTTACGAAAAACTTATATACTTTTCGAGTGATAAACTGTGCAGTTTCTGGTTTTTCGAGGATAATATCGATGATGTTTTCGCCTTCGAAATTCCCGATTTTACCGAAAAAGGTTTTTGTTCCGGGATCGTGCAGGTTTTGCCTGAAAATAAACGAGCCATCTTTGTCGTACATCCAGCCGGTAAATGAGCGGGCAGATTCTTTAATGTCCTGCTCGGTATAATTTCCTCTTCCCAGGGTGAAAAGTTCCATGAGTTCGCGGGCGAAGTTCTCATTTGGTTTACCTTTTCTGTTCTGCTGGTTATTCAGGTATTGCAGCATTGCGGGCGACTTGGAAACTTCAACCAGTAAGGTTTTAAAGCTGCCCAGGGCATTTGTTCTTTGGATGTTATTTAATTGTTGCGCAAAAAATGGGTTATTGCTGCGGCAGGCAAAATGGCCATGCCAAAAAAGCGTCATCTTTTCCCTCAACGGGGCATCGGTATTGATCATTTTGGTAATGAAGGCAATATTCAGATCGCGGCTTACTTCGTTTTGCTCCCGTACAATCTGCTGGCGCATTTTCTTTTCTTCATCGGTCAGGTCTTTTTTCGAGTATAAACCCGCCTGAACCAAAAGTTGTCGTTTCGATTCGTAATCGTTCACTAAATTAATGGGATCGTTTTTTAGGGAATCTTTAAGTAGATTATCGACCACTTTATCGAGATTTTTTTTGCTTAATTTTTGTAAGTCGGCATAAGAAACCCCGAAGCCTGCCCGGTTGTAAAGATGTTTTACTTTTAAGAAATTATCTTTTGCGCTCATAATAGACTGTTTTACAGTATGACATATTTAAAACGCCAAGGTTTAATCTTTGTTTTCTTTCTTATTTTTGCCTATGTTTTTTCAGCTACTAGATGACAATCCGGGCTTTCCAGACCCAGCCTTGGCAGAAGAGGATGGTTTATTGGCCATTGGCGGTGATTTAAGTACGGAGCGGTTGTTAATCGCCTATTCGAATGGGATTTTTCCATGGTTTAGTGAAGGCGAACCAATCCTCTGGTATTCGCCACACAAACGCTGTGTGATTTATCCTGATAAAATTAAAATCAGTAAAAGCATGCAGAAAATTTTAAACCAGGAAGTTTTCAGGATTACTTTTAATCAGGCTTTTGCCGAAGTGATCCGCAATTGCGCAACTACCGAAAGGAAAGGGCAGGATGGTACCTGGATTACCAACGAAATGCAAGAGGCTTACATTAGCCTTCACCAACAGGGCTACGCGCACAGTGTAGAGGTTTGGCTAGCGGATAAATTGGTGGGTGGCTTATATGGTTTAAAAGTAAATCGTGTTTTTTGTGGAGAAAGTATGTTTAGCCATGTAAGCAATGCCTCAAAAGCAGCATTGATTTTTTTAAGTAAAATGAATATCGATTTAATTGACTGTCAGTTGCCGAACGATCATTTAATGAGTTTAGGTGCTGAAATGATTGAACGAGAAACATTTATGCGTATTTTGACAGTGGACTAATCTTTATTCTCTAACGATTGATGTATAGCCCGTTCAATTCTGGTGTCGGGTATAAACCAAATGGCTGCAACAATTACATACATGGAACAGCCAATCCAAGGGTTTATGAAGCTGAGGCCTATTCCCAAGGCATAAAAAACTAAAGAAATTTTTCCTTTGCTATCATTGCCTATTGCTTCAACTACCAGTGAATGTGCACCTTCTGTTTTTTTAATCGTGATGACCAAAATTAAATAAGCAATGGCCGCTAAAAATAATACTACGCCATAAGCCACAACTGGCCAAAAGGTGAAATGGTTTTCGCCCATCCATCCTGCCGTAACCGGGAAAAGTGATAACCAGAAAAGCAGGTTTAAATTAGCCCATAACATTGATCCGCTCACTTTCTTAACCGCATGCATGAGGTGATGGTGATTGTTCCAGTAAATACCTACGTAAGTAAAGCTTAAAACATAACTGATAAATTTTGGAATAAGCGGTTTTAAACTAACTAAAGTATCGCCATGCTCGGGCACCTTAATCTCTAAAACCATAATGGTAATGATAATTGCAATTACTCCATCACTAAATGCTTCTAATCTGCCTTTGTTCATAAAAAAAAATCGACACTAAATTTGGTACAATTATCAATGAAATTATCTTATAAAACAAAACCCGCAAACTTTTGATCTGCAGGTTTCTTATTGTTGTTTTGTTGAAATTATAATTCTCTTACCCAGATGTTCCTGTAACTGATTGCAGGACTTGGATCGCCGTGATCTTGTAATTTGATTGAAGCCGGACCATGTTTTTTGTATTCTGGTGCACCGATATACCTGGTTTCCCCTTTTAGTACAAATCCGTTCTGTAAAAGTACGCCGTTTAAAAATACAGTAACACTTGCTGGTTTTTGTACTGTTCCATCTTCATTAAAACGCGGTGCGTTCCAGATGATATCGTAGTATTGCCATTCACCTGGTTTCTTGTTGGCATTTGCCAATGGAATAGCTTGTTTGTAAACACTGCCTGTTTGTCCGTTAACATAGGTTTTATTGTTGTAAGCATCCATAATCTGGATTTCGTAACCGTCATCACCGCCACCTGTTGATGCTAAAAACACCCCGCTATTTCCACGTGCCTGACCTTCGCCAGATATGTTTTCGGGAATTTTCCATTCCATGTGCAATTGGTAATCGGTAAACTTTTTATTGGTTTCGATATTCCCAGTGCCTTTTTTTACCGTAAAAAAACCATCATCTATTGTCCAGGCAGCTGGTTTAGAAGGATCTTTAACAGAATGCCATGCATCTAAATTTCTTCCGTTGAAAAGAATGGTAGCATCAGATGGTGCATCCTGAGGCAATTTGCCCGGTGTAACAATTTTAGGAACGGGTTCCCAAACCTCGGTTGTTTTTGGGTCTTTGGCAGGATCTGGTTTTTTATCTTGTGCCATAGCTTGCCCTGCAAAAAATGCAGGAATAAATAATAGTGTGTACTTGTTCATGATTGTGGTTTAACTTTTTAAAGTTAACCAGTTTATTAAGAAAAGGAAATTTCGTATTTAAAATTTTACCCCAAATCGTCAACAACGTAGGTTTCGCTTATAATTACTTCGTCAGGGGCAATATCTTCTTTACGCTGTTCTGCCAAATCGCGCATTGGGCAATAACCCGTGATGCCGCGGTACAGTAATCCTGCACCAATTGCTGCACCCGTAAGGCCAATTACAGGATGCGAAAAAATGCTGGTGATGCCTTTAAAAAGTAAATATGTTCCTGCAGTTCCAGATAACCAACGTTCAGATTTTGAAACGTTTTCGAACAATTCTGGGTACTTCCAGGCTTCCTTAACATTGTTTACAGCGGTATTAAAATCTTGATTTGTCATGATGGTTAAATTTATGTTCTACTGTATAACAAGTAAGAAGGAAATGAGTTTTGAAAAGAAATTTAATTGTGTATGTTGCCACGGAGACACAGATTAGTACGGAAGACCAGGTTGTTTGTATTCACGTTGATGTTTAGCCACAGAAACGCTGATTAACACGGAAGAAGTACTAATAACCAGGATTATAAAACAACACGCCTGATTTCGAGCGTTGGTTTACCGAAATTTAAAATAAGCCCAACTTTGCAACCTGAACATCTTAAGTAGTTTAGAGTTTGCGCTATATCGGCGCTTGCAATAGCACTTTTTGATTTAATTTCTAATATTACCGTATCGAATATGATAAAGTCGGCATAAAAGCTATGGGGTAGGGGAATACCTTTATAATAAACTTGGTATAACTTCTCTCTTTCATAAAAATAATCCCTGTTTTTTAGTTCTATACAAAGTGCATCTTTATAAACGATTTCTAGAAAACCACAACCTAAATGGCTATGAATTTCAATAGCAGCACTAATAATTAGGTCTGTTTCGTTTTTTAATGGGAAGTTCGATTGACGGATTTCCATACCAAGAGATTTAATAAAGGTTAACTAATTAACTTGGGATGTATTTACTAAAATAGTAAAATAATAGGATGCTGCGAAGCATACTCTGTGATTTCTGTGTCTCCGTGGCAAAGAATAACTTGAAAGGTTTGTTAGATACTGGCTATGGATGCCTGTTTACACAGCAAACTCTTCGACTCCGCTCAGAGTGACCAACGGAGAGTACATCCGTGATTTCCGTGTTTCCGTGGCAAAAAATTAAGTGGAATAGTCTGTTAGAGGGTGCAATATTCAAATAAACTGTTCGACTTCGCTCAGAGTGGCAATCATATAAGAACTTCTGTGATTGCAGCGCCTCTGTGGCAAATTTTCGGCGATTAATTCAATATATCGCGTATGTCTTCCTTGCTCAGCGATTTAAAGAAACTTTCTTCAGTTGTAATTAAAGAGTTTGCGAGCGATTTTTTACGGTTCTGCAAGGCCAATATTTTCTCTTCTACGGTATCTTTTGCGATGAATTTGTAGATGAAAACCTTTTTATCCTGACCAATACGGTGCGTTCTGTCGATGGCTTGTTGTTCTACTGCCGGGTTCCACCATGGATCGAGGATAAAAACATAATCAGCTTGTGTTAAGTTTAAACCTACGCCGCCTGCTTTTATAGAGATTAAGAAGACTTTCAGCTCAGTATTCTGCTGAAATTCGGAAACAATTTCGCCACGGTTACGGGTTGCGCCATCTAAATAAGCAAATGGAATATTTTCCGCTTCAAAATGTTTTTTGAAGATATCAAGATGTTTTACAAACTGAGAAAAAACCAAAACCTTATGTCCGCCTTTAAGTACGTTATCGAGCGTATGAATTACGTTTTCGAACTTTCCTGAATCTGAAACATAGGTGCCATCAATCATTACAGGGTGGTTGGCCAACTGGCGTAGGGCGGTTAACCCTTGTAATAGCTGTACCTGTTTCTTTGCGAAAGTTCCATCGTCCATGCTCTGCAATAAATCGTTACGGTAGGCAGATTTTGTTTTTTCGTAATATGCGGCCTGATCTTCGCTCATGTCGCAATAAATTACCTGTTCCGTTTTTGGCGGCAATTCTGCAGCCACCTGCTCTTTCGTTCTACGGAGTACAAATGGTTTGATAATCGATTGCAGTTTACGCGCTTTTTCTTCGTCCTTTTTCTTTTCTATCGCTTGTACATATTCTTCGTAGAAGAATGCCTGTGTACCCAATAAACCAGGGTTTAAAAAGGTCAACTGCGACCATAAATCGCTTACTGAGTTTTCTACGGGTGTACCGCTCAGAATCAGTTTATGTTTAGATTTTAAGCTTCTAACGGCTTTAAACGATTTTGATGCGGGGTTTTTAATGTTCTGACTTTCATCGAGAATAATGTAGTTGAAATAAAAGTTTTTCAATTCATCTACATCTACTCTGGTTACACCGTAAGTGGTAATGATAATATCGTAATTGGCAAAATTGGTAACATCTTTATTTCGGTTGGTACCGGTATGTGCCAGTATTTTAAGCTTTGGTGTAAACTTTTTAGCCTCCGTTAACCAATTGTAAATTAAAGAGGTAGGCATGATGATGAGCGAGGTCGTCTGCGTTTCAAGCAATTGGTCATCTTCCTTCACCTTTTGCAGCATAGCCAATGTCTGGATGGTTTTACCCAAACCCATATCATCGGCCAAACAGCCACCGAAATTGTATTCGCGTAAAAAGCTGAACCAGTTATAACCGGCTTTCTGGTAATCGCGTAAACTGCCTTTAAAATGAACAGGCATTTGCGTATCAGCAATATCTTCAAAGTCTGATAATCGCTGTAATTTGCGTTCAAGCGTAACATTAGCCAGACTATCTTCAGCCAGATCATTGATGAGACCGATATGGTGTTTCTTTAATTTTAGCGTTTTTCCGGCCTCTGCCAAACTGAATAAACTACCGTATTGGGTAAACCATTTATCAGGGATAATAGCTACTTCACCATCGGGCAACAAAAACTCACGCTTTTTGTGTAGAATATGTTGCTTTAGTGAAAGAAAAGGAATCTGGTATTTTCCAAACCATACCACAGCATGGATATCGAACCAATCGTTTCCTTCTTTAACTTCAAGATCTATTTTGCTGGCACCGAAAACAAATTTTTTCTGCCCTGTGGCCTGTTCAATTTCAAAACCCGATGCCTGTAAAATTTCGATATGCTCGTTTACCCAATTTATAGCCCCGTAACTTGGATTTTCTTCGGCAGAAGCTACTTCCAGGTTGCTGAATAAAGAACTCGTTTTTTTTAGTCCTAAGGATAACAGCAAATTAAACTGCTTTTTCTCCCATTCTGCCGAACGTTTGATGCGGTGGAAAATATAGTTATCGGCAGTTTTTTCTAAACGTACAGTTACTTTGTGCGCATTCTCTACCGGGAAAGTATATTCGCCATATTTAAAATATAGCTGAATTTGAGAAAGACCACCATCAACATATAAAACTTTAATTACCGGTGTTGCCTCAAATTGTTCGGTTCTGATTTCGAAACCTTCGGCATACACATGGTGCTTTTCTATTAAAGGGGCTACAAACTTTTCAAAATAAGTGGCTTCGGTTGTTTTGGGTATGGCAATAAACCGTTTGTTTAAAAAGGGTTGCAGTTTTTTTCCTTCAATATCCTGATCAAAAAAGTACAATACATCGTTAAGCAATAACCACGCAGGTTTGTTGCTGATAATCTGTGCTTCTTTAAACATAAATTCGATGCGCAGATTCTGATATTTGATGGTCGGAAAATAACGTGTTTCAGTTTCGTTCCTTCGGAAATGAAAAAGAATAGATGCAGGCTCATCAGCCAGTTCGATTTTGCGTTCTACCGGCCAGCCATCTTTGTCCATTACATAAAGCTCGTTTTTGACCTTTAAAAGCTCTAAAGCTTCGGCAAGTTTCTTTTCGATTTTAGGGCGAACATTTTCATAAAATTTATTGTCGAAAATTTTAGTGAAAAACTCAGTTGGCCTGATTAGCTTTTTATAATATTTTTTAATCAGCGAGTCTTGCTCAATGTCATCTAAAATTTTGATCAGTTTATAATCAATATCACTTAAACAGGCATTAAATTCTTCTGCGGTATGCGTAAAAATCCGTTGGTAAGTAAACGAAAAATCTCCTTGTGGATTGAGCTGAACAACGTGAGGTTCAATTAAATAGCCCAAGTACTCATGTTTGCACAAAGAGTACACCACTTTACAGGTTTTAGAGCTATCGACACGTAACATTGATTGGTTTAAAATTTTTTCTAAGCTAAGCGCTTAAAAAACTTTAAACTTACAATATTTTGAGGTTACATCAAAAAGAAGTAGCGGTTTTTGAGATAAAAATTATCAGTTTTTTTTATCGAAATTTAAAAGAATGGTTAATTGCTACTATTGGATGGAACGTTTATTTTGAAGTTAAAGGCAGATAAACATTAAATGCTTTATAATTGGCTACAACTTATTATCTTAGCCCTTGTATTGATAGGCTTTTTAGTATCAATCAATTAACGCATCACTATTAAGGTTTACATGAAATTTTTTTACGCGCTCTCTCTGTTTGCCTGCTTATTCTTTTATAGCTATGGCCAAGAAATCCCCAGGAGCACCCAATATATTTTTAACAATATCCTGTTGAATCCTGCATTATCGGGAATAGATAATTATACAGATTTAAAAATAGGTTTACGCAAACAGTGGAGCGGTTTAGAAGGTGCACCAAGTACACAATACCTTTCTTTAAGTACCGCTATTGGCGAAGATTTTGTTCGGAGCAATGTAAATTCATTTGCCGGGAATGGAGACAATCCAATGAGCAGAAGTTTTGTAAACAGCTACACCGCGGCAGAGCCTCACCATGGAATTGGCCTGGTGGCCATGACGGATAAAGCCGGTTTGGTTCGGCAGACTAATGTGAATTTAACCTATGCATATCATTTAGGCCTTACAAACGAAGTAAATTTATCAGTTGGTTTATCAGGAGGATTTAAATCGATCAGTGTTGATGTACGCGGAATTATAGCCGATGAATCGGGCGACCCTTTATTCTCTGCCGATTATAACAACAAAATTAGACCCGATATTGGCGCAGGTATTTGGTTGTATAGTCCACGATTTTTTGCTGGTGTTTCAGCAAAACAGCTGGTTGGAAATAAAAGCAGTATTGTAAATAATCAAGTTAAAACCAGTCCATACCAAGCAGCTACTTTTTACGGAACGGCGGGTTATAAAATATTTCTGGATGAGGATATTGCAATGATCCCCTCTGGTTTGATTTCATATTGGGTCAACGCTCCGGCTACTTTCGATGCCAATTTGAAATTTGCCTATCGGGATAAGTTTTGGGTTGGAACCAGTTTCAGGAACAACGATTCTTTTTCGCTTCTAGCAGGATTTAATATTGCGTCGCTGGTAAACCTGAGTTATTCTTATGATGTAAATACTTCAGGATTACGTTCGGTAAATAATGGTACCCACGAAATTGTACTGGGTATTTTATTGAATAACCGCTATCAGGTAGTTTGTCCAAGTAGGCAATTTTAACGTAAAAGTGTTATGCTGCCACCTAGTGGTTTACATTCAGCCCGCAAATCGATCACATAATAATAAACCCCTGCTGGTAATTCTTTATCCCTAAATCTACCATCAAAAGGTTTGGTATAATTGCCGATCGATTCGTAAACCAACTGACCGCCACGGGTGTAGATTTTAATATTGGTGCCATTAAAATCTGGTAAACCCCTCACTTGCCAAACATCGTTCATACCATCTCCATTCGGGGTCATGGTGTTGGTAACCTCCAGGTTATCGTGTGTTACTTCTACATGTACCTTGGTAAACTCGCTTGTACAAGAACCCAGTTTTCTCCTCACAAAATAATCTGCCGTTTTGGCTACCCTAAATTTGAATATTCCGTTGGTGTTTTCTGAAAATGGCTTCGTATCATCAATTTTTTCAAAGAGCTGGAAGGTGCCTTCTTCTGGTGCAATTACAGGTAAAACGATATCTGAAACATAACAAACGCGTAGATCGTTGATGATGGGAGCTATGATTTTAAAAGGCTCATCTACTACGGTATAAGCCTCGCTGATGGCATAACCACAAGATGTTTTGTCTTTTACTTCTAAACGATAGGTGCCTGCGCCAACATTAATTAGATCTTGAGTGTATTGAACAGCCTCGCCAGCTTCGTTTATCCATTTAAAATCATACGCTGGAATACCACCGATTACCTGTATGCCTTTAACAGAACCTCTCTGTAAAGTACAGCCATCTTTAATTACGGTTGCTGTATTGGAAACGATGTTTAGTTTTGGCGTGATATTGATGGCGTATGGTCCTAAAATAGTTTCACAATTGTTCACATCATAGGCAAACATCCTGTAATTGCCTCCGGGCAAATTTTTAAGTTCAATAATGTTCCCTGTTTTGGTTGCACCTGCAACTGTAGCGCCTGATTCATCTACCCATTTAAACAATGTTGGAAGAACGGAACTGAAGTTTAGGTTGATACTTCCGTTAATCAACTCGCAAGTGGTGTTGTTAACGGTTGGCGTAAAGGTATAAACCGTTGGTGTTAATGCATCTACCCTGAAAGTTCTGTCTAAAGTGCAGGTATACAGCGAATTGCTGGCTCTTAATGTATAAGTTCCTGGGGCAAGGTCAATCATTTTTATTGACATGCCAGGGGAGTACGGTCCTTTTTTGATGCTTTGCCCCGTTGGGCCTAACCACTCGTATGTATCGGCATTGGTAATCGATACACCATCAATAACACCATTGTTAACACCACATCTGGCCGGAGTAACTGTCCCTCCGTTAATCGCAACATCGCTATAGGTGCCGATAAAGAAAGATGAGGAAACTGGCGAACATTGCCCTTCGTCAGAAACAGATAAAGTATAGTTGCCGCCTCCTACATTTTCCAGATCCAATGTAGTTGACACCACATCTGTACCTAAAATTCCTGTGATCGGATCGCGTTTAAACCATTTGTAGCTTAAGGTACCCGTTGCATCTGTAATGGTAATGCCTACAATAGATCCGTTTTCTTTACCACATGCTGCAGAGGTGGTTTTAGTTGGATTCCCAATTTTAGGTTGAGGTTTCCTTCTAACTGTAATCGGATCAGAATCTAATGAGCAGTTTGCTTCATCCGATACTTTTACGAAGTAGGTGCCTTCTGGTAAATTAGCTGGGTTACTTCTGCTTACCACGGCATTTGTTGCGGTATTTATCCACTCGTATTTTAATACACCTTTACCCCTTAAAACCTCAGCTGTAAATGTAAAAGTGGTTTGTCCGCAGGCAGGCGAAACTGGCAGAATAGTAGGTTTGGTTAACTTCTGATCTTTGATGATAAACACCGATGGAAATGCTTTGCAGCCATCATCAACGGTTACCTCGTAAGTGCCTACATCTAAATTGGAGATGCTTTGTGTATTTCCTTTAGGTACGCGGCTACCATCTGTTTCTATTTTTACCCAGCTAAAAGTAAAACCTTCGCGGGGCTCTGGGATGGTGATTGATCCATTGGCATTACAGGTTACAGGTTCTACTATAGCTTCGTTTGGTAATAATTCAGCAGTAGAGAAAGGAGAGGTGGTTGCATTTAATAAGCTGGCTGTTGCAGTAACCATTCCGCTTAGGGTTCCGTTGTATTCCCAACGACCATCGCTACCGGCCTGTACAGTTGCAATATAGGTTTTACCTTCACAGATACCTTGGCAATTTACGGTATAAAATAGTTCTACTTCTGAGTTGGGTGTGGCCTTACCCGAAACATAATCATTTCTTTTTTTCAGTACCTGAATGTAGGGTTGAAGGATCGATAGGGTTTTTCCGATGCCAAATGTCTTGTTGCAAAAGAAACTGTTCCTTGTGATTTTTACGGGTTTTGACGATACCGTTTCCACCCCGAAATTGTTGTTGGCGATTAAGTTTGCTTCGGCAGGTGTTGCGCCACCGATGGTTCCTCCTGCACCCAACTCTATTTTTACGCCAATTCCGTTACTCATCACTACAGCTCCGGCAGCATCGGTACCAATGGCATTACCGGTTAAAATAAAATCAGAATTGGTGATCGAAACCCCTGTAGTTCTGTTTCCGCCGATAATATTATTGCGCACATAAAGTGCCGTATTTACCGCATTGACCTTTAAACCTGCAATTTCTAAAGCGGAGGAAGAAAGAAATATCGGTAATTCATGGAAATCTTTTTTGCCCGTATAATCGACCCCGATTTTATTATTGATCACGTTGACATCAAACCTTGCATTGGTGGAGTACGATGACCTGGTGATATCTACATTAATCCTGTTTGCGGCGATAACGTTTCCTTCACCAGGATTATCACCACCAACATCTAGTGCACTATCGTATAAACTGGCCGAAATACCAAAAACATTGGTGTTTGGTGTTATTCCATCATATATTACCCCGATTAAGTTCGATTGGATCTTGATTTTAGTAGCGGTGATGGTGTTAAAATAATAGCTGTTCTGCACAATAATACCGTTAATGTTCCCTCCAATAACATTTCCTTTATTTGGAGCACCAATGGTAATATTATTTGCACGATAATCGATTACAATTCCCGAGCCTTGAGCCATATTTACATTTTGTAAGTTATTGATCGTAGCAAAATTACGGATGTATAAACCATAAACCTCAACGCCAGTAGTTTGGACCTGCGTGGTTGATGACTGGCCGATAACCAATCCCGAAAATGTAGTGTTTGGATATTCAGGCTCCAAAATTACTTTAGCGCCAGAAACACCAAGTGCTGGCCACGCAACCTGCGAGGTGCCATCGATTACTACATTTGAAGAAACCACAGGTAATGCCGAACGTAACCTAATGGTACGGTTGGCATTGTCGCTAGGCGTGCCTGGCAAATTGAAGTTAATGGTAAAAGTAGTTATCCTATTGGCTATAGCCGCTTGTGTTAACCCCTCTCTTAGTGTTCCAGGGCCGCTATCGGCATTACTGGTTACTACATAAGTTTGAGCATATATATTATTGCAGAAAAATAAGCCGACAAATAGGGCTAGCAGTTTTGAGAAGCGCATAAAATTGTTTGGTGCAGCCAAAATACAAATAAACTATTTAGTGGCTAGCGTTTTAGTGAAACAAACGTACATTATTTTTCTGAAAAATAATTGAGCGCTTGACTTAGCTTACGCTCGTTTTTATTATCGCGATTGACCAAATTGTAATGCTATTTGTGGATTGGCCTAAACAAAAAAGGCATCCTGAAAATCAGAATGCCTTAAAAATTTGTTAATTATTGTTTATTTCCAGCCACCGCCTAATGCGCGGTATAGGTTTACCACCGATTGTAGTTTTTGTAATCGATCGTTAATGCCACTTAATTGTGCTGTTAATAAACTTTGTTCTGAAGTTAAAACGTCAGTATAGTTTGTTGCCGAACTGTAACGTAACAATTCTTTGGTAAAATCTACTGCTTTGGTTAATGAAGCAATTTGTTTTGCCCTCGTTTCTTCTTTTTCTGAAGCTGTTTGATAGGCGTACAAAGCATTCGATACTTCCTGTCCACCGGTTAACAGTGTTTGTTGAAAGTTGTAAAAAGCAATCTGTTGATTCGCTTCGGCTGTTTTTAAGCGTGCTTTGTTTGCGCCTTTTGCAAAAATTGGCTGCGTTAAACCACCCACCAAATTATAGAAGATAGATTTGCTGAAGAAATCCTGTAATTGTAAGCTTGATAATCCACCCGCTGCGGTAATGGTTAAAGCAGGATAAAAATAAGCTTTTGCTACGTTTGTGTTTTCGAAAGCCGATCTGAAACCAAATTCAGCAGCTATCACATCCGGACGGTTTTTTAACAATTGTGCAGAAACGCCGGTTTGTAAATTAGCATAAGGGGTCTGTTGATCCAAAGTTGTGCGGTTAATCGCATTTGGTGCTTTAGCAACCAAGACGCTTAGCGCATTTTCAGCCTCTTTAATGCTTCTTTTTAAATCGGGCAAGGTTACCTGAGCTGCATATAAATTGGCTTCACTCTGTACAACAGCCGCGCCATTAACTACGGCACCTTGTTTTAAGGCTTTCATGGTTTCAACATCCTGAGTTCTAACCTTAATGGTCTGCTCGGTAATGGCCAATTGTTTATCAAGGGCCAATAAAGCATAATAATTATTAGCAATGGTAGCAATTAACTGTGTTTGAACAGCGCGTTTTGCTGCATCACTTTGTAATAAAGTAGCGTAAGCACCACGCTTTGCACTGCTTAATTTCCCCCAAATATCAGCTTCCCAGCTGGTGCTCAACTGTGCTTTATAGGTTTGGGTTTCCAGGTTAATGTTAATCCCTGCCGGAAAATTCTGTGCTGCTGCAGAAGCTTTATTGTCGGTTACATTTACATCGGCCTGTAAGCTGGGCAATAATGCGCCTCGGCTTTGTATAAGCGTTGCTTCGGCAATTTTAATGCGCTCGATGGCCTGTTTCAGGTCTAAATTTTCATTTATCCCCTGTTGGATCAGCGATTGTAAAGTGGTGTCTGAAAACAACGTTTTCCATTGCACATCAGCAATGGTTGTTGTATCGGTATTATTGTTATCACGGTATAAACCTTCGTTCTTAAGTTGTGGGCGCTCGTATTTTTTAGTTACACAAGCGCTTAGGCTGAGGATGGCTACACCGATTAAAATGGAATGTTTATATCTAAATTTCATGGTTTTAAAATTAATGTGGACGGTTAACCGCTAACTCGTACTCTTCTTCTGTTTGTTCGCGATCAATGCCTTCCTCAAAAGGAGAATTGCTACTGATTTTTTCCTGTAAGGTTTGGAAAACAATGAACAAGGCCGGGATTACAAACACGCCGAATATAGTACCGATTAACATACCGCCTACAGCTCCGGTACCAATTGAAGTATTACCTGCTGCACCAACACCTGATGACAACATTAAAGGCAATAAACCCAGAATAAAAGCAAAAGAGGTCATCAAGATCGGGCGTAAACGGGCAGTTGCACCATCAATAGCCGAGTTAATAATACTCATTCCCTTTCGTCGCCTGTCTACCGCGTACTCTACAATCAAAATGGCATTCTTTGCCAGTAGCCCCACAAGCATGATCAAGGTAATCTGCGTATAGATGTTATTATCTACACCAAATATCTTATCAAAGATGAATACCCCGGCTAAACCAATTGGCAGCGAAAACAATACCGCCAATGGTAAGATATAACTTTCGTACTGTGCTGAAAGCAGGAAATACACGAAGACTACGCAAAGTAGAAAGATAAAAATCGTCTGACTTCCACTGCTTACCTCTTCACGCGATAAACCAGAGAACTCATATCCATAACCTGCTGGAAGGTGAATTGCGGCTTCCTCCTGAATGGCCTTAATTGCATCACCAGAACTAAATCCCGCATTCGGGTTACCCGTAACTGCAATTGAGGTATACAAATTGAAACGTGAAATAGCCTGTGGCCCGTAAACTTTTTCTAAAGTGATAAACTCAGAAATAGGAGCCATTGTACCGCTCGAATTACGCACATAAATACTGGTTAAACTTTGCTGATTAGCACGGTATTTGGCATCTGCCTGGTACATTACCCTGTACTGTTTCCCGAATTTATTAAAGTTTGAGGCATAAACACCACCATAATAACCCTGCAAAACACCCAACACATCGCTAACCGTTAAGCCAGCTTGTTTCACTTTTGCCACATTTACATCGATCTGATATTGTGGGAAATTCGGGTTGAACGAGGTTGATGCATATTGAATTTCAGGGCGTTTACTCAATGCGGCTAAAAATGCATTACCCACTTTGTTGAATTTTTTGATATCGCCACCGGTTTTATCCTGTAACTGGAACTCGAAACCACCGCCGGTACCAAAACCCTGAATGGTTGGCGGAGCAAAGAAAATTACCTTCGCACCTTTAATGCTGGATGCTTTTGCAAATAATTCACCAATAATGGCTTTAACATCACGCTTACGTTTATCCCATGGTTTAAGCCTTGCGATAACCATCCCATAAGAACTACCCGATCCGCTGATCAAACTTCGGCCAACAACCCTAAATGTAGCCTCTACTTCTGGCACCTTACTTACAATATCATTAATTTTTACAATAATTTTATCGGTTTCTTCCTGTGAAGTAGAAGGTGGCAATGAAATATCAGAGAACACTGTTCCTAAATCTTCGTTTGGCACGAAACCTTTAGGCGTTGTATTCATAATCCACACTAACACCACTGCGAAAACAGCAATTCCTAAACCTGCAAGCCATCTTTTTTTGCCTAAGAAACCAACAGAGCGTTTATACTTTTGCGTTACGGCATCAAATGAAGTATTGAAAGCAGTATAAAAACGTTGTAAGAAATTTTTACTTTTTTCGTGATCTTCTGCATGCGGTTTTAAGAACATCGCACATAGTGCCGGACTTAATGTTAAGGCGTTGATCGCTGATAAAATAATCGCGATAGCCAGTGTTAAACCGAATTGTTTATAAAATACACCAGACGAACCCTGGATAAAACTTACCGGGATAAATACTGCCGCCATTACCAGTGTAATCGAAATAATCGCACCACTAATGTCATCCATCGCATCTTTCGTTGCCTTTTTCGGGTCTTTGTAACCAGCATCGAGCTTGGCATGCACGGCCTCCACCACTACAATGGCATCATCCACCACAATACCGATGGCCAGTACCAGTGCAAATAAGGTTAATAGGTTGATGGTAAAACCGAACAGACTCAGGAAGAAAAAGGTACCGATAATAGCCACCGGAACACTGATTGCCGGAATCAAAGTTGAACGGAAATCTTGTAGGAAAATAAATACCACTAAGAACACCAAAATAAATGCTTCAATCAAGGTGTGGATTACCTTTTCGATTGAGGCATCCAGGAAGTTATTTACGTTAACAACGGTTTCATAATGAACACCTTTAGGGAAAGAAGTTGCTGCTTTATCTAAAGTTTTGATCGAGTTTTCGATTACTTCTTTCGCATTCGAACCCGCTGTTTGACTAATGGCAATACCTAAAGCAGGTTTGCCGTTAAACTTTACATAACTGGCATAACTTTGTGCACCAAGTTCTATCCTGGCCACATCTTTTAGGCGAAGAATCTGTCCGTTTGCATCCGCCTTAATAATGATGTCGCTAAACTCAGTTTCCGTTTTTAAACGGCCACTATATTTTAACGTATATTGAAAAGCCTGATTTCCCTGCTCACCAAACTGACCTGGTGCAGCTTCAATGTTTTGCTCTGCCAAGGCTACACTTACATCATTCGGTACCAGACCATAAACAGCCATTACTTCTGGTTTAAGCCAGATACGCATGGTATAATCTAAAGTACCAAATGCACTTGCATCACCTACACCGCTAATCCTTTTAATTTCAGGGATGATGTTAATGTTGGCATAATTTTGTAAAAACTTCTGATCGTATGATGGATCATCACTGTAAATGGCAAAAATAAGCAAGTTACTCGCCTGTCTTTTTGCTGTAATTACACCCGATCTGGTTACCTCTGCAGGTAATAAACTGGTTGCCCTGGCTACACGATTCTGTACGTTAACCGCTGCTAAATCGGCATTTGTGCCCAATTTAAAGTTAACGGTAATGGTTGCGGTACCATCATTACTGGCACTAGAAGTCATGTAAGTCATGTCTTCCACACCATTTATCTGCTCTTCCAGCGGAACAACAACACTACTCATTACCACATCGGCATTTGCTCCCTGATACGAAGCCGATACCTGAACGGTTGGAGGTGCAATTTCGGGGTATTGAGAGATGGGTAAAGTTACAAGGCCTAATACACCTAATATTACAATTATAATGGATATAACTGTTGATAAAACGGGCCTGTCTATAAATTTCTTAAACATAATTAATATGGATTACACTGATGTAGTGTGATTGCACTGACTATATTGTTATTTTTTTATTTCAGCATAAACTGAATCGGTGTTTTTTACCTCAGGTTTAATTTTAGTCCCGTCTTTTAACGATTGAAAGCCTTCTAAAATAACTTTATCGCCAGCTTTAAGTCCTTTGGTAACCACGTAGAAATTACCTTTGGCCAATTCCATCACTTCAATTTGGGTATTGATCACCTTAGCCGAATCGCCTAAAATGTAAACGAATTTCTTACCCTGTAAATCGATCGTTGATTTTTGAGGGACTAAAATTGCATTTTCAACATGTTGAGGAATTCTAACCGATGCACTAGCACCATTTTTTAATAAGAAAACCGGATTAGGGAAGGTTGCCCTTAAACTAGCCGAACCAGTGCTGGTGTTAATCTGTCCGTTGATGGATTCAATCTTGCCATTTTGTGCATAAATTGAACCATCGGCAAGAACCAAGCTCACCGCAGGAATGTTTTTCATTTGCTGTGCAAGCGTATTGCCTTTATAGGTATTAGAAAAATCTAAAAGCTGTTTCTCGTTTAATGAGAAATAGGCGTAAACCTTAGAAGTATTGGATACAGTAGTTAACGGCTGTGTGCTGCTGCTGCTCACTAAACTTCCATTTCTGAAAGGGATACTACCAACTACGCCATCAACAGGGCTGGTAATCGAAGTATAACCTAAATTAACCTGTGCATTTACCAATTCTGCTTTTGCTTGTGCAAGTGCAGCTTTCCTGCTCTGAAGCGTTAGCTGCGCTGCATCCAGATCGTATTTGCTAATAATATCTTTTTCTACCAGGGGTTTGGTTTTGTTTACTGTTAGCTGGGCAGCATTTACATCAGCTTCGGCACTGCTAATAGCTGCTCTTGCTGTTCTAACCTGTTGCTCATACTGTGGTGCATTAATGGTGAAAAGCAATTGACCTTTCTTAACTACAGCACCTTCATCCACCAATATTTTTTCGATAAAACCATCAACTTTCGGACGGATATCAATGTTTTGAATACCTTCAATTGTTGCTGGATAATCAGAATCTAATGTTGTATTTTGTGTGGTTACTGTAAAAACAGGGTAAGCTTGTGGACCTGCTGCTGCTGCAGCGGCAGCTTTTTTAGCTGCATCGTTATTTCCGCAGGACGCTAGAAGCATACCAATGCTCACGCTAAAAAAGAGAGTTGTTACTTTTCTCATGGGTATTTCTGTGTGTTTAAATTTAAATTTCCGGAATTAAGGGCGTTGTCAAAAAATATAGGACTTCGATTTTCGCCAATAAATGCCCAAAAATAGAGCCTAAAAAAAAATAAATCTGTCCGAATTCTGTCATTTAATCAATCGATTGATTTATTTTTCGATTGAAAACCTGTCGGATTTCCTTTAAAGTACTGTTAAAGATTGTGTTGTCGTATTTTTTGGCATAAAAAACAGTGTGTAAATATCTTGCGACAGATGTTAAAAGCTGTTAAATCCAAAGGAAATATACGGTTTTTTAGAATAAATGTTGCGTATTTTAGGCAATAAAATACATTGATAGTGTCTGTTTTACACGAGGTGTTCAGATAGGATTCAAACCTCGCAGGTTTTTAAAACCTACGAGGTTAAAAAAGAAGATTACTCTACTTCTCCCTCAAAAACCAATTTGGCCGGGCCGCATAAAAACACATTGGTAAATTCCTTACCATCGTAATCGAATTCTATTTTAATATCACCACCCAAAACTTTAATGGCCGTTTTAATATGACCGGTTTGGTCTTTGTGTTTCGCCATGGCCATGGCTACGGCTGTTACCCCAGTACCACAGGCATAAGTTTCATCTTCTACACCACGCTCGTAGGTACGTACAAATAAATGATCGCCTTTATCTTCTACAAAGTTTACATTTATACCTTTTTCTGCATAAGTTCCATTGTAGCGAATGTTTTTCCCTTCAGTAAAAACATCAAAGTCTTTTAAACCGCTTTGTATAGCAACATAATGCGGCGAACCAGTATTCAATACATATGCCTCGCCATCTTTGGTAATGGTATCTACATCAATCATTTGTAAATCAACCCATTCGCCATTTTCTGAAATTCTGGCATAATGTGGGCCATCTACTGCCAAAAAGTTTGTTTCGCGATCGATGATTCCGAGTTGTTTGGCAAAGGCAACAATGCATCTGCCACCGTTTCCACACATGCTGCCCAGCTTACCATCAGCGTTAAAGTAATGCATCTCAAAATCATAATCCTCATGTTTGGTAATAAACATTAATCCATCGGCACCAATGCCAAATCTTCTATGGCATAGTTGTTCAACTAATTGATTGTCAATATTTTTTAACGGACTCATGGTGTGGTCTATTAAAATAAAATCGTTGCCTGCGCCCTGGTATTTAAAGAAATTAATTTTCATGAAAGCTTCATTTTTTAATGCAATATTTGAGTTGCAAAAGGTAATTAGTGGTTTGTGTTTTTTAATTTAACATTTTTTAACACAAAACTAAGTGCTTTGAGGATACAAATATCGTTTATATGGTATTAAATTTGAATATACTTACGAAAGAAAATTTGAGCAGATAAAAACTGCCTGAGCATTCTGCTTAAATCAAAGTGAAAATGCTCTCGCAAATAATAACATTTAACAAATGAATATTATAAGCTAACCAAACAATTAGCTAGCAAATCAGCTTATAATAAATCATGGCTTTAAAAAATACAATATACAAACGCATGAAACCATTAAAAGCTAACGGTTTTTAAAGCAATGCTAAGCTTTTAATAGCTTCATGACCATTAAAAAACAATATACAAACACATGAAACCATTAAAAGCTAACGGTTTTTAAAGCAATGCTAAGCTTTTAATAGCTTCATGACCATTAAAAAACAATATACAAACACATGAAAAAAATATTAGGAATTACCGTGTTGGCTGCTTTTATAGGTGGGGCAGCAGCAATTGGAGGTTACAAACTATTTGAGCGTAACCAAACTGGCAGTACCATTACTGAAAAACAGAATTTATACTTCGCAAATAATCCACTTAAAGTGACATCTGCAGGAGCAACCGATTTTACGCAGGCAGCAGCAGCAGTTGCGCCAGGTGTGGTCCATATTAAAACAACATATGCGGCACAAAATGGTGGCAGTAAAAGTTCGTCCCCATTTGATATGATGGAAGATTTCTTCGGTGGCGGCGGTGGTCGTCAAATGCAACGTCAGCCTAGAGCAGCATCGGGTTCTGGTGTAATTATCAGTCAGGATGGTTATATCGTAACCAATAACCACGTGGTAGAAAATGCAGAGAAGGTAGAGGTGGTTTTAACAGACAGACGTAAAGTTGAGGCAAAAGTAATTGGCCGCGATCCGAATACTGATTTAGCTTTGATTAAAGTAAATGCAACGGGCTTACCTGTTGTAAAAATGGGTAACTCAGATAATGTACAGGTTGGAGAATGGGTTTTAGCGGTTGGTTTCCCGTTAGATTTAAATACTACGGTAACAGCTGGTATTGTGAGTGCAAAAAACCGTAGTATTGGTATTATTGGTCGCGAGCAACAAGGCAACGAAATTACTGAAGAGGAATATCGCGAATACCAACGTACGGGTAAAAAACCAGATCGTCCGGCAAATACCAGTATCGAATCATTTATCCAAACCGATGCAGCCATTAACCCAGGCAACAGCGGTGGTGCGCTTGTAAACGCAAATGGCGAATTGGTAGGTATTAACTCGGCAATTGCATCGCAAAGCGGGTACAATCAAGGTTATGGATTTGCAATTCCAGTTAATCTTGCCCGTAAAATTGTTGATGATTTTATGAAATATGGCTCGGTTAAACGTGGTTATATTGGCGTTAACTTTGTACCATTAAGCGGAGAAGATAAACCTGAAGGCATTAAAACCAACGAAATAAGCGGTTTATATGTGAATGATGTAGTTGCCGGTGGCGGTGCTGCAGCAGCAGGCATTAAATCAGGTGATGTAATCAAAAAAGTTGATGGCGTAGTGATCAACGATTCTCCTGATCTTCAGGAAAGAGTTGGTCGTTTAAATCCAGGCGATAAAGTTAAATTAACGGTGTTACGCGATGGTGCACTGAAGGATTACACCGTAACTTTAAAAGGAGAAGCCAGCGTTGGCCTTACAGCCAAAAATACAACAAGCAAAGGCGCTGAGGTTTCGAAATTAGGTGCAACTTTTGCTCCTGCTACTCAAGCCCAGAAATCGAAATATGGCATAAATAGTGGTGTTGTAGTAACGTCTGTAACCACAGGAAAAGCATTTGATAATATTGGTGTTGAAAAGGGGCTAATCATTACTAAAGTGAATGGCCAACCTGTAAATTCTGTAGCCGATGTCCAAAAAGCATTGCCTTTAGGCAGAAACAACATGGTGAGTATTTCTGGTGTTGGCGAGCAAGGTTCTTATAACTATAGCTTCCCAGCGCAGTAATTGATCTGATAAAAAATAGTTTTTAAAAGCGTCCCGATTTAAATCGGGACGCTTTTTTTTAATCCTGATGGATCGGTTCGTGATTGGCATGGCAGGCATCTGCACATTCCTCGCAGGCAACAGCGCATTGTCTACAATGTTCATGATCGTGTTTGCTACATTCGGCTGCACAAAGCCTGCATATTTCTTCACAGAGCAATAAATATTGATGCCCGATAATTGAATCTCTTTGCAATAACCGGGCTGCCTGGGTACAGATATCTGCGCAATCCCGATCTAGTTTAATACAGTCAATCATCATGTTGATGTCTTCTTCTTTTAAGCAGGACGATGCACAATGCTCGCAAGCTAGCGCGCAATCTAGTAAAGCCTGGATTAAACCATGGTTGTTTCTCGTTTCCATATCGTAAAAGTTTTGGTTATACCTATTTTGTATATTAATAACCTGTTGGAAATTAAACTGTTTTAAAAAAAATGAAATTGGCGACTGGTTGCTTTGTGCGCAGCTAATTCAATAGTGTATGCCCTATAATCTATTAGGTTGTATTTTTAGCCACAGAGGAGGCACAGGTCATTAAGTTAAGCGCCATGGTTGTCAGTCTGTCCAAAGGACTCCTGTGGAGAGCGTAGTCGAAGATCATTATTTTCGCATTTAAAAACCCAATTTAATATTTTCATGTTTGAAGCGCAATGCTTGTACATAGCAATAAGTGCGTTCCCGTTTTACGCTTATACGCTTTGCTGCCTCGTACCTCGTTGCTGCAGGGTATCGCTTCAACCGGGGCTAGCTGGCCACAACAGCATTTCATTTTTGGGGTTGCAGGGTGTACAACCCCTTGTTCTTAAACCCGACAATAGCGGCAGCTCCCGATTTAAGAACTGTTTTCTTCTTTTTATGGTGTGCTTGCTTGTTCACAGGTTTCATCGGGACTAAAGCGAATGGCGGGACTGCAAACCGCCAAGAACTACTACCGTTACATTTTCTAATAAAAAGACTATCCTTCAACTACGCTCGAGTTGCCCCCTTCAGGAAATCTCGAAATGTTAAAATATCTTAAATAACGGGCTGTTCAGCCAAATCCCTGTACTCAAACCAATATTCATCCGTTTTTCATAATCAAGATTTAGTTTCGCTATTTACCGATTGATAATCAGCGTTTACCGATACGCTATAAATTAATTTTTTTTATTGTTCCATATTTGAATCAGCAACAAAAACCGAATATTATGGCTTTAGCTAGCATTAACCTCAGCGTAAAACAATATTTCAATTTCATGTGCAGAACAGATTTTGAAAGACGGATATTTCACGATACTTACAAAGAATTTCAAAAAAGATCAAAAATATACAACTTAGATGAGCACGCACATACCTTTTCTCAGATGCAGCAAGCCAGCGAAAAGGCAAATACATTACACCAAAAGCTTCAGTACTCCGTAATGAACAGCATTGCGGCCTTAGCAAATAAAATGCCTGTTTTAAGCGATTTAGAAGATCACCCGATCCTTTTCGATTGGGCCGAATTACATATTTATGCTTCAGATCTGTTAAATAAAGCAGCGCATGTGGTATCGATCACCTATACCAGCCCGAAATTAATTTTACACGAAATCATTGGTGATCTGTTAATCTTAAGTTATAATGGTAAAGAAAACGAAACATTAGTGGTGAAAATTACCGAAAATCTGAAGGTAAATTATGAGCAGCACGAAAACCTGGTTTATAGTTAATTTAACCTGATTTCTTTCCAGATAGTCCGTATTGATTACGACGGCAATTATATGTTAGCGTAGTATTTGCTTTTTTCAGGTAGAAAAGCGGAGGCAAAGGCCTGTTTTGAACGTGCTTTATTGATAAAACCGGGCAATACATCGAGCAATGATAGACTAAATCTGGCCGCTAAATCGGGCTTAAAGGGCAAACTATCAATATATTTAGCGTTATTTATATAATAAAAAAATAAAAAATTGATTTATAGGGATTTAACTCTATCTTTGAAACAAATTAAAATACAATACAATGCAACAAGGAACAGTAAAATTTTTTAATGAAACTAAAGGTTTCGGATTTATCACTCCATCTAATGGCGATGCCGAAATTTTTGTTCATGCTTCAGGCTTAATCGATAACATTCGCGAGAATGATACCGTAAACTACGATGTAGAAGAAGGTAGAAAAGGCCTAAACGCGGTAAATGTTAAAGTAGCTTAAGAAAACTCAAACACATAAATCGTAAAAAGTCCCGATGCAAATCGGGACTTTTTTTGTGGAATCAACTTTTGAATTGTCGATCCTCACATTTATCTGCCTGCCAAATTTTTGCTGATTTCACTGTCAACAAAATCTAAAGAAAGATCATTGTTGGTTAATACAGTGCCGTTTTTATCTACTAAAAAGAAGTAAGTAACATTATAATTGCTCAGGTTCTTTGCATTGGGCGATTTCGCTCCCTGAAGATCTGAATATTGTGGCCAGGTAAGGTGGTCGTCCTTGATCACATTTACCCACCAGTCTCTTTTCTTATCGAACGATACCCCGATAAATTCTACATCTTTATTTTTATACTTCTCGTAGAGTTCAACCAATACCTGGTTGTTTTTTCTGCTTTTCCCACTGTAAGAAGTCCAGCATATAACCAGGTTTACCTTTTTAAGTATACTTAGATCGAATTTTTTTCCATCTGGATTTTCTCCTTCAATATTAGGCATTTTACTTCCCGCCATCATCTGGTTAGCTTGTTTAATCTCTTCTAACAGACTTTTACCCTTTTTGCTTTCCTGGATTTCCTTATCTAAACTGTTAAAAATCGATAAATAATTTTTGGGCTCCGAATCTGCCCTGCCCAGTTGTTCCAATAAAAAGAGGCTGTGCGCAGAACCGGGGTGCTTTTTAGCAAAGGCCTTTATGATATCCAATTGGAGTAAGATTTTTTTCTCTCTCCAACGGTCTGCATTTTTGGCCTTTTCCATAATGTTGCTTTGCGTGGCTCGGTCAAATTCCGATTCAGCAATGTCCAAACTATCAAGTAGGTTTTTACTCATGCCGTCTTTTAACTTATAATAGTTTATAAATTGCTCACCCTCTTCAGTTGGAACGCTTTTTAAAGGATATGAATTGATATTTTTTCCATCAAGAACGCCTTTGAAGCTGCCTTTATCAAGGTAGAAGTAATATTCTCCGGTGCGACTGCCATCTTCAGTTCTTAAAGTGGCATAGCCTTTTATTGGGATATTGATTTTAAAAGTCTGATTGCTATTGGTAATGTTTTCAACTTTCAGTGTTTCGCCCTTTTCAGCGCTTTGAATGGTAATTACGGCATTTGGGCCAAAGTTTTTGGTTTCGAGATTAAAAGTAGCAGGAGTTGGATCGCAGGAAGAGAAGAGGCCCGCTAATAAAGTAAGTAAATAGAGCTGTTTTTTCATGTTAATAATTTGATAGAGCAATATAACGAAAAACTTAGTTATATGGGTTTGCATAACTAAAATAAATTCTCAAAAAATCGTCATTGCGAGGAGGAACGACGAAGCAATCCTATACTTTGGTTTATTATGGCTTTCATAATGAGATTGCTTCGTACCTCGAAATGACGAATATTTGGTAAGTGAAACCACAAATGTTCCCATATTCTTTCAATTATTTCCGAATATGCTTTAGAATGTTTCTAAATAAATGTTTTATCGTTGTTTTGTCATATTCGTTTATAAATTAAACTCATAATTAGATACTTTTGCAAGAAATTTAGATATAAATCCTAATCAAATGAGTGGTTTCGGAAATGCATTTTCTTCTTCAATAGGGAAGAAATTCATCATGGGTATTACAGGTTTGTTCCTGATACTTTTTTTAATTGTACACTGCGGTATTAATGCTTTAATTTTTATTAGCGACGGTGGTTTAACATTTAACGTAGGCGCACATTTTATGGCCACTAACTGGATTATCCGGGCTGGCGAGATTGTGTTGTTTATTGGTTTGCTTGCGCACATTTTTCAGGCGTTGCGTTTAACGTTGGAAAATCAAAAAGCACGCCCAGTTAAATATGCCGTAAACGATGGTAAGGCAAACAGTAAATGGTACAGCCGTTCTATGGGCTTATTGGGTACACTTTTACTGATTTTCCTGGTGGTTCACCTGAAAGATTTTTGGGTAGTTTCCCGTTTTACAGGAATCCCAACGGTTGATGCCAACGGACATGAAGATCTTTATGCGGTAATGAAAGAGAAATTTCAGGATCCGGTAAGGGTTGTCGTATATATTCTTGCTATGTTTTCTTTATGCTACCACTTATTGCATGGTTTTGCTTCCGCATTCCAAACATTAGGATGGAACCACTCAAAATATAACGGTATAATTAAAGGAGCTGGCGTTTGGTATTCGGTTATTATTTCGATCCTTTTCGCAGCCATGCCGATTGCAGTTTATTTCGGTCTTATTCAATAATTTTTAGCACAAAAGATATGTCAGATATTAATTCAAATATTCCAGAAGGCGAATTAACCAGCAAATGGACAAAATATAAGTCTTCTGTGCCTTTGGTTAACCCATCGAACAAAAGAACTATTGAAGTAATCATAGTAGGTTCGGGTTTAGCGGGTGCTTCGGCAGCGGCTACTTTGGCCGAAATGGGTTACAAAGTAAAATGTTTCTGCTTCCAGGATTCACCACGTAGAGCACACTCAATTGCTGCTCAGGGTGGTATCAATGCAGCAAAAAACTATCAGAATGATGGTGATAGCGTTTATCGCCTTTTTTACGATACGATTAAAGGTGGCGATTATCGTGCCCGCGAAGCCAATGTGCATCGTTTGGCCGAAGTAAGTGCCAACATTATAGATCAGTGTGTGGCTCAGGGTGTGCCTTTGGCACGTGAGTATGGTGGTTTGTTAGATAACCGCTCATTCGGTGGTACACAGGTACAACGTACTTTTTATGCAGCTGGTCAAACTGGTCAACAGTTATTATTAGGCGCATATTCTGCTTTAGAACGCCAGATTGGTATGGGTAAAGTAGAAATGTATACCCGCCACGAAATGCTTGAGGTTGTTAAAATCGATGGCAAAGCACGTGGTATTATTGCACGTAACTTAATTACAGGAGAAATAGAGCGTCATTTCGGTCATGCAGTGGTATTGGGAACAGGTGGTTACGGCAACGTATTCTATCTTTCTACCAACGCGATGGGAAGTAATGTTACTGCAGCATGGAAAGCACACAAACAAGGTGCTTATTTTGCAAACCCATGCTACACGCAGATCCACCCAACTTGTATCCCGGTTTCTGGCGATCACCAGTCTAAATTAACCCTAATGTCTGAGTCGTTGCGTAACGATGGACGTATCTGGGTTCCTAAAAAGAAAGATGATAACCGTAAAGCTTCAGAAATTCCTGAAGATGAAAGAGATTATTATTTAGAGCGCCGTTACCCTGCTTTTGGTAACTTAGTTCCTCGTGATGTGGCCTCCCGTGCTGCGAAAGAGCGTTGTGATGCAGGTTATGGAGTAGGCGCTTCCAAGTTAGCAGTATACTTAGATTTTAAAGCCAATACAGAACGTTACGGAAAAATCGAAGCTTCTAAAGCCGGTAACCACAATCCTGATAAAGAAACCTGTATGCGCTTAGGTACTGCAGTAATTAAGGAAAAATATGGTAACCTGTTCGATATGTACGCGCAGATTACCGGTGAAAATCCTTACGAAACACCAATGCGTATTTATCCTGCGGTTCACTATACCATGGGTGGTTTATGGGTTGATTATAACTTAATGACATCGGTACCTGGTTTATACTGTACTGGCGAGGCTAACTTCTCAGATCACGGGGCCAACCGTTTAGGTGCATCTGCTTTGATGCAAGGTTTAGCTGATGGTTATTTCGTTCTTCCTTACACCATTGGTGCTTACTTATCAAAAGAGATTTCGGTAAAAGCAATTCCTACTGATCACCCTGCCTTTGTAGAGGCTGAAGAAAGAGCAGTTGGTATTTTAAATACACTGATCAATATTAAAGGAACTAAGTCGGTAGATCATTTCCACAAACGTTTAGGCCACATCATGTGGGAGAAATGTGGTATGGCCCGTAACGAAAAAGGTTTAAATGAAGCAATTCAGGAAATCAGAGCTTTACGTGCTGAATTCTGGAGCGATGTTCGTGTACCTGGAACAGCTGATGAATTAAACACCGAATTGGAAAAAGCTGGCCGCGTTGCTGATTTTATCGAGTTAGGCGAGTTGATGTGTATTGATGCGTTAAACCGTAACGAAAGTTGTGGCGGTCACTTCCGTGAAGAGTATCAGACAGAAGAAGGTGAAGCACTACGTGATGATGAGAATTATGCTTACGTAGCCGCTTGGGAATTTAAAGAAGGTGTAAACTTCGAACTTCATAAAGAAGAGCTGAAGTTTGAAAATATTAAAGTAGCACAAAGAAGTTATAAATAGATAAGAGATGTGAGATGTGAGACATGAGATGAAAATCTTGGCTCTCACATCTAATGTCTCAAATCTCAAATCTGAGATACAATGAGTACAGGAAATATGAACTTAACGCTAAAAGTTTGGCGTCAAAAAAATAACAATGCCAAAGGTGCTTTGGTAGATTATAAATTGGCCGATATTTCACCGGATATGTCTTTCTTAGAGATGTTCGATGTATTAAACGAACAATTAATTAATAAAGGCGAAGAGCCAGTGGTATTCGATCACGATTGCCGCGAAGGGATCTGCGGAATGTGCTCGATGTTTATCAACGGCCGTCCGCACGGACCTAAAGACTTGGTTACTACCTGCCAGTTGCACATGCGTTCTTTCAAAGATGGCGATACCATTGTTGTTGAGCCTTGGAGAGCAGCAGCTTTTCCGGTAGTAAAAGATTTAACCGTAGATCGTTCTGCTTTCGATAGAGTTATTGCTGCAGGTGGCTTTATTTCGGTAAACACAGGTAATGCGCAAGATGCGAACAACCTGCCAATCCCTAAAATGCAGGCAGATGCTGCTTTCGAAGCCGCAGCTTGTATTGGTTGCGGTGCTTGTGTGGCAACCTGTAAAAATGCTTCAGCAATGTTATTCGTATCAGCTAAAATCTCTCAGTTGGCACTGTTACCACAAGGTCAGCCAGAGCGTTATCGCAGGGTGCAGAGCATGGTTGCGCAAATGGATGCTGAAGGTTTTGGTAACTGTACCAATACTGGTGCTTGCGAAGCCGAATGCCCTAAAGGAATCTCTTTAGAAAACATCGCTCGTATGAACCGCGATTTTGCATCTGCAAAATTTATTTCAGAAGAAACCATTTAAAAGTTTAAGATATACTGTGCACCCAGCTTAACCACTGGGTTCTTGAGCCTCCACAACGTGGAGGCTTTTTAGTTTTAAAGGAAACTACAAACTAATCATTAAATAGCTGTTTAAGACACATTATCAGACTAATACTGGTTAATAGACCAAGAATAAATAATGAATAAATTTTAATGATTTGTTAGCATGCTAACGACTAAAACAGATACATATTTAATATTTGCCCGCTGTTATGAAAACATATGAAACTTTATAATTTAAAACCGAAACCTTGCACAACAAAGTGGGCTCGAAATAAAAGTTTGCGAAAGTCGCAATAATCTTATGTTTGCATATTAAAATTTTGCGTATTTAGAAATTTTATTCTGTAATATTTGCATATACATTAAAATTTTTCTAAATTTAGTCTTCCGAGACAGGAGAGAAAACATAAAACCCCGGCAATTTTGCTGGGGTTTTGTGTTTTTAAGCGGATTGATAATATTGAGTTTAGTTCATTTTAAAGTTAACGTTGATATTGTATTTAACACGCACTGGCCTGCCATCAATTAAACCTGGGTTCCATCTTGGCGATTTGTTCAATACCCTTAAAGCCTCCTCATCGGTTTCTTTGGTTAAGCTTCTTGTAATTTGAACATCGGTTAAAGTTCCATTTTTTTCCACCACAAAAGAAGCAAATACCTTGCCCTGGGTTTTATCTTTCTTGGCTACTGCGGGGTACTTAATTTCACGGCCTAAGTACTCATAAAACCTCGAAATGCCGCCTGGGTATTCTGGAGCCTTTTCCAATGAAGTAAAATCATAAACTTTGTCCTGATTATCCTGCGCTTTAGCAGAATTAAAGAACATGGCGATGCCCGTTAGGGCTAAAAAGATTAGCTTTCTCATTGTTTTTTTATTAAATGTTGATTATTTAGTTTTTCTTGGGCGTTGCTTTTGATTTTTTAGTGGTAATAATCACGACTCCATTTTTGCCCTTATCGCCATGTAAAGTTATTGCAGACGAATCTTTAAGCACTTCTATTGATTCAATAGATTGTTGATCCAGGTTTTTTATTTCTGAAACTTCTTTCCCATCAACGACATAAAGCGGCTTTGCTTTGGGGTCAAAATCTCGGTTTAGTAGGTATCGCTTTCTGACAGGCACTTCGCCATTAGGTAATGGGCGCACACTAAAGCCCGATACTTTTCCATTCAAAGTAAGGTCTATAGGTTTTATTGCTTTGTTTTTAAGTGTGTAACTGCCTACTGCATTACTTTTGGTTTTAACTTCTATTACACCTGCAAAACCATCAGCCCCATAATTAGCCCTTGCTAAACTATCTTTTAAGATGCTTACAGACTCAATGTTATTAGGATCAACCTCAGTAAGTGATGATGTGCCCCTTATATACTGTTTATTGCCATCTATTACAATTAGGGGTTCAGTGCCAGAGGCGGGTATGCCTCTAAGTATAATTTTGGTTGTTTTTGTGCTGTCTGCCTTTTGAGCAAAACCAACTAAACTAAAACCCATCATTATGGTAAAGGCGATTATATTTTTCATTTTGGTTAGAATTTTCTTTTAAGTTCAAAAAAATTAGAAGTTTTGTCGATAGTAAGTTCCTTTGCATCCAATGGTCTGAAAGCACTATTTTTAGACCCTTTACTTGTAATTAGAATTACACCCGTTTTGGCTCTTGGCCCATAAAGACTAACAGCTGCCTGATCTTTTAAAACAGAAATTGATTCTATATTATTTGGATTTATAGTACTCAATTGGCTATTGTTTGGCAACCTCACACCATCTAAGATGATCAATGCTTCTTGATTTATGCCATCTTTAAAGGTGATCCGGTTTGTTGGTATACTGCTTGTTTTAGTTTCTTTAGCGGGGTCATTGAGTGTGAAATTAACATTGATGTTGTATTTTACCCTCACAGCTAAACCATTTTGGATGCCCGGGTTCCATTTTGGCGATTCTTTTATAACCCTCATCGCTTCTTCATCGGTACCACTTCCTAAACCCCGTGTGATTTGGACATCTGTTAAAGAGCCATCTTTTTCAACCACGAAGCTGAGGAAAACTTTACCTTGCACATTATTCTCCTGCGCCATTTTTGGATACCTGATGCTGCCACTCAGGTATTTATAAAACTTGGCTATACCGCCCGGAAACTCCGGTTGTTTCTCGATTGAAACGAAATCATACACTTTATCTGTATTTTCAGATTTAACGGCACCGGTTTCAGTTTCAGTGGTTTTAGGAAGATAAGATATAATGTTAATCTTGTTCAGATTTACATATCCATCCGATTTAGGCAATAATTTATTCTTAAACTCTTCTGAAGATTCTGGAATTTTAAAACTTACCGTTAAAGCATATTTGCCATCTGCTACAGTTTTAAATCCTTTATAGGATAAAATTGCTTTCATCACTTCTTCATCGCAGCCTGCCCCCAGTTCTACATTCGATGTAATATTGGTAACCCTGCCGCCTTTTAGATTAAATTTTATCTGGGCATTACCTTGTACCTCATCACTGCTGGCTGCGCCTGGGTATTTAATATTTCTTAATAGAAACTGGTAAAATCCTTTCCAGTTTGCATCTGTTTTGCCATCAACTGAAATTTTAGGTGCTACAATTATTTTCTCAGGTGTTGTAACCATGTTTTCTACAATCTCAATCGGTTTCTCTAAAGGGATTTGATCGGTAATGGATAACAACTTCTCATTTTTGCGGACAGTAGCCGACGAAAACACAATCAGAAGGGCAAATAAAGGGATAAAAATTCCATACTTCATAATAGCGATCTTTTTAGACCGCTCTTTATGAAGCATGAAAATTCTTTTTTTGATCAATGATTTTTCTAAAAAGCCATTTGTTAAGGCATTTGGCGAAATGCCGAACGACTTACTTAGCAATAACATCGCATATTCTGCCTTATCACCCTGAAATTCGGCAGCAAGTTCATCAGCTAAAAACTCGTGGATATTTTTAATTGCTTTTTTATAAAGGTAAATCACAGGGTTTAACCAGGTGATAATCCCTATAATTTCGAAAAATAAAATATCTACGGTATGCCATTGTTTGATGTGTGCTTCTTCATGAATATCAATCACATCCATTTGTGGCAATTCCTGATCAATTACTTTTTTGCCAAAAAAAGAGAAAGCCGAGCCAGCCTTGCTTATTGAAATGAGTTTTTTAACCGCTAATAGGTTAAACACCAATCTACCTAAGAAAAACAAAATACCAGCGCAATAGATGTAAACGAATGCATTGCCCCAGTTAAAACCGGTATTGCGCTCCGTTACAATCGTTGCTTGTGCTAATACGGCTTCCCAATTAACTGAAGTATAAACCTGTTGCGCCGCTTTCTGCTCCGTTAGCCATTCTAAACGAATAAATGGTATAGATAACGACAAAACGCCCGCAGCTACTAAATAAATGCGGTTTAAAGTGAAGTAGGTCTCCTTATCTAACAGTAATTTGTAAAAACCGAAAAAAACAATTAAGTATAAGTTCACCTGTAATAGGTAGTGGGCAAAACTCATTTTGGCTTATGTTTAATTTTATTAATCATTTTTAAAATTTCATCAACATCGCTTAAATCCAGTTTTTCTTCTTTAACGAAGAAAGAGAACATACTCTCTACCGAATTTTCGAAGTAATTGCCCAACAATTTTTCTGTTGCATGGCGTTTATATTCTTCTCTACTGATTAAAGGATGATATTGATGGGCCTTACCGAAGGCTTCATGACCAATAAAACCTTTAGTTTCTAAAATTCTAATAATGGTTGATACGGTATTGTACGCAGGTTTAGGGAGGGGGAGTTCATCAATAACTTCTTTGACGAATGCTTTTTCCAATTGCCATAAAACCTGCATAATCTGTTCTTCGGCTTTGGTTAAATCTTTAATTTCCATAATAGTTAATAATAATAAGGATGATGACAAATTACTTTGCCTTAACTAAAGTTAAAACTAATTAGTTAGTTATCCAAATTTTATTGAATAAATTATTAGAAAAATTAACGAGAACGACTTTTTGTTCCCTTTTAAGGTTTTACTTTAAGAAAAGTATTGAATTTGAATTCGTAATTTCTGTAAATCAGTCGATTGTGGTTATCCTGCGAAAATGAGGACTATATTGTAATCAGGTTGTTTTTGATGCCATATACCACTAATCCCGTGCGCGATTTAATATTCAGCTTTGCAAAAAGAGATTCCCGGTAGTTATCTACTGTGCGCGGACTAACATTCATGAGGTCTGCAATTTCCTTATAAGTAAGTTCAGTACTGCAATATTGTAAAAATGTAAGTTCTCTTGCAGAGAATACCGGTTTTTGATCACTGTCTTTCAGCGCCACCAAAAGCCTGCCCGATACCAATTCATTTACATAAAAACCTTTATCTACTATTACTTTAATTGCGGTTAGCAGATCGGATGGGGTTGATTCTTTAAGCATATAGCCTCCGGCACCGGCTTTAAGCATCCCGATAATCGCTTTTTCATCTTCGAGCATACTTAATGCAAGCACATGTACATTCGGATGATTGGTTTTAACCCATTTAGTTGCTGCAAAGCCGTCCATTACCGGCATATTAATGTCCATTAGCACCAGTTGAACGTGTTTGTGGTTGTTTATTTTAGACTGTAGATCTAATCCGTTCACAGCCTCAAACGTGACATTTATTTCGTCAAATTCTTCCAATAGGCTGGCCAATCCGGAACGGAAAAGCGTGTGGTCATCAACAATAGCGATAGAGATACTTTGTTCTTGCATACAATTAAGGGTATGGAACTTCTATTGAAATGGAAGTGCCTTCGCCTGGAGTCGAATTTAATATTAATTTTCCATTGATCATCTCAATTCTTTTATAAATAGAATTTAGTCCCATTCCTGATTTTTTTGATCTAATTTCTTCGGGGTTAAAACCAATCCCATTTTCGGAAACCCTTAAATATATAGTATTGTCTGCCAGATGCGAATCGATTTGAATATCGGTTGCCTGGGCATGCTTTATGATGTTATTGATGATTTCTTGCAATAAACGGAGAATGATTAAATCTTTGTTCGGCGATGTAATTTGCAGATCGATTAATTGATTGTTAATTTTTAGTTCATAAGAACCAGCTTTATTCAACCAGTTAATTTCCTGATCAATTGCGTGGCCAATGCCGTTTTCTACCAGTTGCTCGCCATGTAATAGTTTTGCCAACTCCCTTAATTCTTTAATAGATTTGTTAACCAGTGCTAACGAATTGTCGATTTTCTTTTTGGCCTTTTCCCCATCGTTTAAATTTACAGAGTTTAAGGTGAGTGTGGTAAGGCTGAGCAACTGGCCAACATTATCATGTAATTCTGTGGCTATACTTTGCATCGTTTGATCTTGTACTTCAACGCGGGTTTGAAGCATTTCGGACTCAAATTTTTGCTGCATATTCTGCTTTTCCAGAAAATGGTTCTTTTTATGCCTGGTATAAGATCTGATATATAAAATCAAAAAAACAGGCATAAGAAGAAATACCAAAGTTGCAATGGCAACTAAGATTGCAATTTTTGTTGTTTCATTCTGCATATAAAGGAATATAACCAAAAGCTATATAAAATAAGGTTTAACAGGATATAAATAAGGAATTTTAAAGCAAAGCCTATAATTTTAACCGTAAATAACCCATCAAAAATATTCGACATGGTACTTCCAAAGTAATAAAACAAGACTCCTGTTACCCACCAAAATTCAGGATGAGTTTTGATTTCGATAAAGTTTTCATCTTTTAACAACAAATAATAGTAGTAAAGGCAATAAAGCGTGAAAATGACAGACATCACACTAATTGTAATGGTGTTTAAATTGGTAAACGGTTGGGTGGTTAAAAAGAAAATATAGGTAAGGACTATAATGCCCAAACCTATAATAAATATAGATTTGGGATTAGTATATTTTTTGATACAATGGTAAAGGCCATATAATATTGCGCTGATTTCAAAAACAATATAAATATTAAATAGCCATAAATTGTGTATACCTCTTATAGCCAGATAGGCAGCGGCTTCCTCAGTAACTAATGCAATGGCTAAATAACAGGTAATTACTTTCCCAAAAGCATGTTTATCTTTCCATATGATTGCAATAGCAGCTATAAAACAGATAACTTCTGCTATAAATATAGGAGTTAAGTACCTCATGCTTTATAATTGTGTGCCTTCACAAAATTCTGGACAGCCCTGACCTCTGTTTCCTATGTCATCAAGGTTATCCTGATGCTCTTCATCATTGCTTTCGCATGCCATAGTGGGTACCAATAACAAAGTGTTTTTACCTGCATACCCACTTTTTACCCCTTCAGGTAAAACATCGGTATATTGCGCAAAATAGAGCCTTAACCCATCATATTTTCCTTCGCTCATTAATTTTGCAATTTCCATTATCTGTTCTGCCGGAAACCATACTGCTTTAGTGAAAGATTGTGGGAATTTTCTTGCCTCGACAGCATAGGCATCAACCATGGCCTGCGCAACCTTCTTATCGATAGGTTCCGAATTTAATTTTTGACTCATAAATTTATTGTTTGATTTTCTCTAAAAATCGATAATAATAAGGGTTTCGGCAAGAGCTATTTGCAATTAAAATACCGTAAAAATACCCTTTCATTTAAGGCGTTTTGCGCTAACGGCGAATTGCGACGTACCACTACTTTTGGTATACAATAACAGCTGAATAATTTGTGATTGTAAACGATGAATGCCGTGGGCCCTATTAAAACAAATATTTTGAACTTATTTTAAAACAAGTCTGATTTTTTAATAGAGCTTGATTATAGAAACATTAACCATTTAATTCTTTCAAAAATGATAAACAATATCCTGTTACGGGAAAATCACAGTTCGATCAGCGAAAGGGAAGTTGAAATTGTACACTTGTTATCGATGGGGTACAACAGTAAAGAAATTGGCGAAATGCTTTTTATCAGCGAGCATACCGTTAATACGCACCGAAGAAATATGGTAAGAAAGCTCGATCTTAAAAATTCTTATCAATTAATTGTTTGGGCCTTTAAAGAAAGAATATTATCCTTATAAAGGTTAAGATACGCATAACCTCTCATTCTAAACAGCAAAGCCTGCTATTTGATACTAAAGTCAAATCAGCAGGCTTTTGTTTATATACTATATTGCTTTAAGGTCTTGCGGGTTGTGGAGCAGGTAGTTCTTTTCTTGGGATCTGTGCCTCGCGCTGCGAAGTATTGTAAACAAAAGAAGCGATAATGGTTGCTGCCTGTTTTAAATCATCCTCAACAAGCCTATCATAAGTATCCATATTGCTATGGTGGGTACGGGTATTGTAATCGGCAGGATCCTGAATAAACTGGAAACCTGGGATACCTACGGCATCAAAGGCTTGGTGATCGGTACCGCCTGTGTTATTAATGGTGATGGTGGTAGCGCCAAGATCGTTAAAAGGTGTTAACCAACTTTGAAAAATTGGACCAGCGGCTGCATTGCCCTGTAAGTAAACGCCGCGGATTTTTCCTGTTCCATTATCGAGGTTGTAATAAGCTGATATTTTTTTCTGGTCTGGTGTTAATACCATGGTTTTCGGATCGCCAAAATGTTTTGCCACATAACCCCTCGATCCAAATAAACCTTGCTCTTCTGAGCTCCAAAGTGCAATACGGATGGTGCGCTTTGGTTTAAAATCTATCGCTTTTAAAATACGCATGGCTTCCATCATTACGGTAGAACCTGCTGCATTATCTGTAGCGCCCGTTGCCGCATGCCACGAATCGAAGTGCCCGCCAATCATTACCACTTCATCTTTTAGTTTTTTATCGGTCCCAGGTATTTCGGCAATTACATTATATCCTTGAGGATCCTGATCGTAAAATGAGGTTTTGATGTCAGCTTCAATTTCTACAGGCTTGCCAGCACGTAAAAGACGCAATATATGCAAGAAATCTTCTGCTGCAACTTCAAGTTCAGGCGATACCGGTTTTGCATCCAAAGCATAAGAAGCACCGTTACTGGTGAAAAACGTCCCCTGTCCTCCACGGGCATAAGTTAAAATTAAACCTACTTTTTCTTCTACCAGCATGGCACTCATTGCCGCACGGATTTCACGCATTTTCATCATCTGTGCCATTCTATCGGCCATTGGCCCGCCATTAGGGCGTTGTCTTGGGCCTGCAGGTTGTGGTTTTGCTGCGGCCATTTGTGCCAGGGTAGTATCGGCATAGCGCAGAAAATCGGGCTTAATGCCACTTGTTAGAGGGGTACCCTGATCCATCATAACGATTTTTCCGGCCAATTTGCCTTTATATTTTGCTAAATCGGCAACACTATCGGCCTTGATTAAAATGACCTGCGATTTGATCGGGCCATTTGTACCAGGTGTCCATGCTTTAGGAGAGGCAATAATGGCATGATAGTAAGGAAGTGTAGTGGCGGCATAGTATTTGTCTATCTGCCAGCCTTTACCGAAAGTTCCCCAGGCTTCAAGATGTACATTTTTTAATCCCCAATCGCTTAGTTGCTTCACAGCCCAATCCTGTGCTTTTTTTAATCCCGGAGAGTTTGATAAACGGGGACCGCTTACATCAGTTAAATTAAAAGCAATATCCATTGCCTTCGAATTTTCTAAACCTTCCTTTCTTATTTTTTGTACTACAGCTGCGTCAGGGGTGTCTTGCGCAAAAGCTGAAAAGCACAGGCCAAAGGCCAATGCGGTGATTGTAAATTTTTTGATCATTTTATGAATAATTTGGTGGTTGATTTTGATCTAAAATACACTTTAAACCACTTCAAATTATTATCCAATGAGATTTTTACATATCGCATTGTCTGGTACAAGAAATTTACAGATTGAAACTATTTTATGCTCTTTTTGGTTACAATAAAATAGCCAATAATGAAAAGAACCAAAGCATAAATCAAGCTTGTCCATATTTCCTGCGTAAAAACCGGAAAATCCAGCGGATCGCCTCCTTTTTTTACCTTAGTCATCTTTAAAGACAGAGCAGGTAATGAATAAGGGATCAGGTAAGCATATTTCCACCCTACATTTGCGGTAATAATGCCCATAATGGTTCCAATAAAGCCAATGCCCATCGGCTTAAGAAAATCGCTCCATAGCAGGCTTAATATGAACTGTAGCGATAAAATGCCTAAAGATGATAAGAATAATTTGCCGTAAGAGTTAACCAGGATATTTAGCGGGTTGTACTGATTAAAATTAAGCTTAGGCACCAATACCTGTAATAAGTGGCCAAAGGCGTAAGTAAGTGTAGCAAATAGGAATAAACAGATAAATATTAACAACACAGCATACAGGTATTTAGCCGCATAAATCGAAAATTTATTTAAGGGTTGGGCAAATAACATTTTCCAGGTATCGTTTTTATGTTCGATATTATTGACCGAAAAGGCCATGAATATAACATAGAAGGGCATTATTAAGAATCCCATTACGCCGAGTGCTGCTCCACTGTAATGTGCCCATAATATCATTGGAGGATAATGGTTGGCGATGATTTTCTCAGCGTCGGAATAAAAACCAAAGCTGATCAACCCGCATATAATAACTGGTAATAATATCGCTGCCCAGAAAGCTAAGGTTTTTCTGGATTTGTAAAATTCTGATACTAAAGAAATATAAAGAGCGTGCATGTTAGTTTGTTTTGGTAATATCAAGGAATAAATTTTCGAGGTCTTTTCTTTGCTGGTAAAGACTGCTTACAGTAAAACCATTTTGGATAAGTAATGTATTTAGTTCTCCACTTTTTTGTGATGAAGTAAATGGTATAGTAATTATCTTTTCGGTTTTTGCTATAATTTCATAACCCGACTTGGTTAAAAGGGAACTTGCGCTTTCGATCTTGTCGACTTCGATTTCGAGCACAGGTTTGCTCAGTAAATGAAGTTCGTTAATGGTGCCTTGAAATAATAGTTGACCTTTGTTTATAATGCCAACATGGGTTGCTGTTCTTTCTATTTCTGCCAATAAGTGGCTTGAAACCAATATTGTTTTTTGGTGTTTTGTAGCTAAATCGATCATGAGGTTCCGGACCTCAATAATGCCATTTGGATCTAAACCATTTGTAGGCTCATCCAGCAGGAGTAATTCTGGGTCTGAAATTAGTGCTTGCGCAATGCCTAGCCGTTGTTTCATACCTAACGAATATTTACTGGCTTTTTTATTTGCTGCTTCTGTCAAACCTACTAGTGACAGCATTTCATCAGCTTTCGTTTTTTTTATGCCTAACAGAATACAGCGGTTAATGAGGTTTTCTTTCCCTGTTAAATGCCCATAAATGGCTGGCTGTTCTACTAGAGCGCCAATGCGTTTAAGGGTAGCTATACGGTTACTGTTTATTTCTTTACCGAATATAAAAACCTGATCAGAAGGCGATTTGAGCAGGTTAAGCAAGATTTTTATAGTAGTTGTTTTTCCAGCCCCATTTGGACCTAAGAAGCCGTAAATGCTGCCTTTTGGTACTTGTAGTGAGAGATCTTTTACAATAACCTGGTTGCCGAAGTTAAAGTTTAAACCTACTGTTTCGATAGCGTAATTACCCATTGTTTCTATTTAAAAATAGCAGTTACTTGTTTCACAACAGAACCAGGTGTTTTTGTAGGTTTTACAACTATTTCTGCATCATTCTGATTGGTGCTAACGGTAAGTGTTAAAATAATCATCATAAATACAGGTAATAATAAAAGTAAAAATGGTGATGTGTTTGCTAACTTTTTCATGATCGATAGTTTTATTTGAGCGGTTGCGAAAATACCATCAGTAATTACTGTTTGATTTTTTAAGTTAATTGCTGATGATGTTTTCATTTTGTTTTCGTTTTGATGATTCAAAGAAACTCAAGAAAAACAACCTGCTAAAATCTATTATACCAAGTGTTCAAGATTCTAGATCAACAGACATTTTTGGCGTTTGTCGATAAAATTTGCCTATTGGGCCGTTGGTAGAAAAAAAATGCCCGTTGGTAGATTGTGTAAGTAAATCGATAAAACTTTATTTATTTTGGATGCATGAAAGAATATGTGTCTATTAAACGGATATCAGCTTTCATAACCATTTAATATATTTCTAATGAAACAAAGTAAGGGGCCTTTAATATTACATGCTATTTTTTGGACAATTATTGTAATGCTAATTGTTGGGATGAATATTTTTGATACTTCAATACATACAGCTAAAGATTATTTTATCAGCTATGTGGTATATGGAATAATCAATATTTCAATTTTCTACATTAATTATATTTTCTTAATTCCTGAACTGATCAAGAAGAGGAAGAAATATTTTATATACGTATTAGCATTTCTATTATTAATTGCGGTGTCTGTTGTTGCTAAAACAGCCATAGCGGTATTGTATCCGGATGATGTGTTAACTGCAGTAAATGCCAAAGGAAAACGTATGGACATACCTGTTCATAATTTTGTGATCATGGTTACTTTCCTATCAGGTTTTTTCTTAATCTGCAGCTGTATTATCAAATTTACGATCGATTGGTTTGCAAGCGAAAGGATCCAGCGGAATTTAGAAAGCGAACGCCGCGAAATGGAACTCCAGTTTTTAAAATCGCAGCTAAACCCGCATTTTCTTTTTAATTCGCTTAATAACATCTATTCACTAGCCTATCAAAAATCGGATAAAACTGCCGATGCCATTATGAAGCTTTCGGAAATTATGCGTTACATGATTTATGAGAGCAATACGCCAACGGTAGCGCTAAGCAAAGAAGTAGACTATTTAACCAGTTATATCGAATTGCAAAAAATAAGGTTTAAAGATGGTGCCTATATCGAGCTTACCTTAAACGGCGAAATTGACAATCAAAAAATTGTTCCTTTAATGTTGATTTCATTTGTAGAAAATGCATTTAAACATGGGGTAGTAACTGATCCGGCCGAACCGGTAAAAATCAATATCATTGCCAACCAGAAGATTTTGCATTTTAGTGTAGTAAATAAAAAGAACCAACAGAACAAAGATGCGCAGGGAGGGGTTGGTTTAACCAATGTAGAACGACGGTTACAATTGGTTTATCCTGATAGATATAAATTAAATGTTGTAAATTCGGCTACTCATTATACCTGTGAACTGATGATTGACATATAATCCGTTAACTAACCATAGCCCGGATAAAATCATTAATTAAAATAATAACCTAAAATGAACTTAAACTGTATTGTTGTTGATGATGAGCCTTTAGCGCTTGATATTTTACAGGATTATATTTCGAAAGTGCCTTTTTTAACCATGGTTAAAAGGTGCGAAAACCCTATTGAAGCTTTGCAGATTGTTCAGGGCGGAGGGATTGATCTTGTGTTTTTAGATATTCAAATGCCTGAGCTGACCGGAATCCAGTTTTTAAAAATTGCTGGCAATAAATGCCACTATATATTAACTACCGCTTACCCACAGTATGCTTTAGAAAGTTACGACCTAAATGTTTCGGATTACCTGTTAAAGCCAATTGCATTCGACCGTTTTTATAAGGCGGTAGAAAAAGTACATAATCAGGTAAAACCGGTTGAAGCCCCTGCAAGTGTAGCACAGCCCATCATTACACCTGCACCGTTTTCTGGTTCAGCAAATCCTGTTCAGGATTATATTTTCGTTAAAACAGAGCACAAGATTCAAAAAATCTATCTGCATAATATTTTATTTATAGAAGGTTTAAAAGATTATATCTCGATATTTACGAAAGATGAGCGTGTAATTACGCTACAGAGTATGAAGAAGATGGAAGAAGCTTTGCCTCAAGGTCAGTTTATCAGGGTGCACAAATCTTATATTGTGGCTGTTGATAAAATTGAAAGTATTGAGCGTAGCCGCATTACCATCAATCAAAAGATTATCCCTGTTGGCGATACTTACCGCGATGAATTTTTCAGGGTGATCGGAAATAAGAACATTTAGAGCGTATGGCGTTAGGCGCTTAGCCAGTTCAAACAATTAACCTTTTAATTGCCACGGAAGCACAGAAACCACGGAATGATCCTGCCGCGATTGTCATCCTGAGCGGAGTCGAAGGATCTTTAAAGAGATTAATAAAAATTATAAAGTAGCAGCCTGTTCCATTGGTTGACCTAAAACTTTCCTGATTTCGTTTTCTACCTCAAGCGTAATATCATTTGGTGTTTTTAAGCCCGGTTCTATCGGTTTTAAAACTGTCCATTTTAGCGCATTGCCAGTGGTTAATGGAAACATGCCAAAACGAACAATTTTCCACGAATTTTCTATGGCCACCGGAACGACCAAAGCATTGGGTACTACTTTTAATATGGTAGCAATACCTCCAAATTGGAATGTTTTCAGCTGACCATCTTTCGCCCGGGTTCCCTCTGGGAAAATAACAGTACTCCAGTTGTTTTCTTTCATTCTACGGCCAAGTTTAATGATTTCGGAAATGGCTTGTTTGTTATCTTTTCGGTTGATGTTTGCCCCACCGCCTAAACGCAGGTTAATGGATATGGATGGAATACCTTTGGTAAGCTCAATTTTAGAGATAAATTTTGCACTATGTTTCCTTAAAAACCAAATTAACGAAGGGATATCGTACATACTCTGGTGGTTTGCGGCAAAAATAATTGGTCTATCTGTCGGTAAATCGTGTTCATTCTTAAAACTGATTGAATTGAATAGAAAGATCTGGCAGTAGGTTAGGAAAAAGTTAAGGATATCTACCGAAACTTTATGCGCTTTATAACCAAAAAGCTTAAAGCAAATCCATTGTATAGGATGGAAGATACAAAGTGTTAATCCAAAGAAAATATAAAAAATAGGGCTTAAAATATATCCGAAAAGCTTGCTCATCTGGTTGATTTAATAGATAGCAAAGATAATAATAAATTATTCTGGTTTGATTATCGCAATTACAACTTGGTGCATCACAAATTGCAAAAGGTTTAAAGCTGTAAACATGTATTTGTCGTCATTCCGACCGTTGCGGAGGAACCTTTAAAATTGATTTAATTTATGCGCATTGAAAGATTTCTCGACTACGCTGCACTGCGCTCGAAATGACGGAATCTAGGTTAATCGTTATGAGGGAATCTTAATATATTATTCTATAATTCGCCGTTCATTATCATCAGTTTTGCTCTTAAAATTGCGGCAACGCTTATCGAATCGGTAATCTCTCCATTCAAAACCATTTGATAAGCTTCATCAAAGGACAATTTTTTTACCACGAGTTGTTCCGTTTCTTCTGGCATCGCGATACCTTGAATTAAACCAGTAGCAACATAGATTATGCTCAGTTCATCGCTCACAGAGTTAGATAAATGTATTCTTTGGATCTCTTTCCAGTTTCTGGCGCTCATGCCCGTTTCTTCCAATAATTCCCTTCTGGCGCTTTCTAGCGATGCTTCGTGAAATGGGCCACCACCTTCGGGAATTTCCCAGCTGTAAGCGTTTAGGGCATACCGATATTGACCAACCAACCAGGTATTGTAATTTTCATCTAGTGGGAGGATTCCGATCGCCAGGTTTTTAAAATGAACGGTACCATAAATTCCTTTTCCGCCAGAGGGGTTAATCACCTGATGTTCGGTTAAGCGAATCCAGTTGTTATCGTACTTTACCTCGCTCTCTAGTGTTTTCCAAGGGTTGATCTCTTCCATGGTGCAAGATAAGCAATATGATTTTATCTTACTGTGGTTTTGCAGGAGGCGGCGGTGGTGGAATTTTATTTACGGTAATTTTAGTGAAACGATAATTTAGGCTAAAAGTGAAATTCTGCGTGTTATTGGTTGAATAATTCTCCAACCTGAAATTCTGGCCTTCATTGTAAAAGGTATTGGTCCTGTTTCCTAAAATATCATTTATTGTTACGCGAAGGTTTAACCGGTTACCAAAAAAGACTTTCCTGGCCGAGAAATTAGAAGTAATGGAACCTTTGCTCCGGCCTTGCGCATTAGTATTGTTGGCATAATTTAAGTTCGATTCGAAAGCCGTTTTAAGCGGTAACTGCATCGATAGGCCAATTGCCCCTCTAAAACTCAAACCATCACGGTTTAGCGAACTGTTTAATTGCGATTTATAATTACTTTGGATCACACTGAAATTTCCATTGGCTGATATCTTATTGGTAGGGCGATAATTCCCGATTAGGATAAGCGATAGCGAATTATTGGTGCCGACATTATCGTAAGTGCTTTCAGATCTGGCTGTATTGGAGCCTGGAATTAACGTTACCGTGCGGTAGCGTTCTATAACTCCTTGACTGGTAGAATAAGAAAGCCGCGGGTTGAATGACCATTTCTGGCCAAAAGCCCCAAAATTAATATCAAACTGGTGGGTGTAAGCTGGCGATAGATTAGGATTCCCGTAGGAGATATTAAGTGTATCAACATTATTAACCTGTGGGTTCAAGGTATTTTCTCTTGGCCGGTTTACACGGATGCTATAGGTAGCACCAATATTGTACCGTTTGCGGTAAAATCGATTTAAAGATAAATTAGGGAAAACGCTCAAATAAGGTTTTACATTATAATTCTGCCCGGTTGATAAATCGAAAGCTACATCTGTAAGTTCTGCCCTAACTCCCGTTTTAACACCCCAGCCAACCTTCCGGTAGTTGTAGGTGGCATAGGCAGCAGCTATATTTTCATTGTATAAAAACTGGTTCGATAATTTGTTGTTACGCACAAACTGTTGCGTTGCAAAATTAAAATTTTCGATTAACAAGTCGTTATCGTTCTTTCTGTAGTTAAAAGCTAGCCCGGCTTCAATGCGGTCGCGTTTATTGAATATTGGTTTTTCGTAATCTAAGGTTACGTTTAGTCCCCTGTTTCCGGTGTTGTTATTGTTTTGCTGTAAAGTTGGGGATGATGTATTGGGTTGAGTATAAGTGGTGCTATAATCCCTAAAATCGATACTCTTGTTGGTGTTGAAATTTAATCCTAAAGATATTTTACCTCCGCTGGTATCGGTCTGAAGATCGTAATCGGCATTAAAAACAAAGTTATTGCTATTGCCTTTACCCGTATTATGCTGGTTGCGGAGACGGTTTTCTATCCGTTCTTCGCTTAAGTAATGAAGATCGGTTGTAGCATTTGAATTTGAATTATTGAGGTTGTAATTGGTTGATAACCGCAGACTTTGCTTTGGACTAATGGTCCAATCTAAACCTATTCTAAAATTTCCACCGTTGTTATGGTTCCGGTAAGCCCCATATTGGTCATAATAGAAAGTTGTATCGGGAAAAAAGTTTTCGCGGAAATTGTGGCTGTCACCTTTCCCAACATTATAACGATAAGCAGCGCTTCCATTTATAGCATAAGATTTTCCGCGGTAAGATGCATTGGCGTTGGTATTACCGTTGCCCTGCAATCCACTCGAAACACCTACATTACCGTTAAAGCCAACCTTGAAGCCTTTTTTCATTACAATGTTAATGATGCCTTCGCCATCTCCGCTATATTTAGATGGTGGATTGGTAAGGACTTCTATCTTATCGATGGCATCAGAAGGTAGCACATTTAGCAGGTCGGCGATGTTCGAGGTCATATAGTCTGAGGGTTTACCATCAATAAAAACCCTCGTACTTCTTTTTCCTGCAATGGTAGCGTTGCCATCAATATCTACCTGCACCATTGGTACGTTTTTTAATACATCTGTTGCGGTACTGCCTTCGGCTAATAGTGTTGAGCCAACATTGTAGGTAACACCATCAGCTCCGAATTCGATAGGTGGTTTTTGGACGGTAATGGTTACTTCCTGCAAAGAATTTTGTTCAGAGGTTAGTTTTAATGCGCCCAGGTTTTTATCAAAATCTTTTTCTGTTATGGCTATTCCATTTACTTTTAATGGGGCATAGCCAACAAAACTTATCCTAATGCTATAATTTCCTGTTTTTAGATTTTTAATACTAAAATGGCCATCCTCATCTGTGGCAGATGTAACTATGGGCTGTTCAGATCCATCGATATAAACAGATATTACCGCTGATGGAATAGATAATCCACCAACTTCTTCAATCACTTTTCCACTGATTACACCTTTTTCTACAGCAAGCGCAGTAAAGGCCTTGAGTAAAATTAATAAGGTAAAGCAAAGCTTAGGTAAAAGTTTTTCCAATATCTGATTAGTTAAAAAAGGTGCTTAGAAATATTTTTCTAAGCACCTTAGGTTATTAAAATGATCCCTCATCAGGACGGTTATCCTGCTGATCGTCTTTCTTCTTTTTAGCACCCGTAAATGTTGTTTTTCCAAAACGGTAAGAGAAGGTTAGGTTACCCATTGTTCCCTGCATTTGTCGTTCGAAATCAACAATAGTTGCCTTATCTTCGGTGGTCATGCTCCATCTTCTGGTGTTAAATACATCTCTAACATTGAAACTTAAAGATGCTTTTTTGTTCGGGAAATCATATTTGGCTCCGCCGTCAATTCCATACATGGCGTTACGTTTTCCCTGTGCCATCACTTCCGGTGCTCTATAATCGCCGCGTACCTGTAACGATACATTTTTTGCAACGGTTAAATTTCCCGTTAGGTTGGCATTCCAACTAAATCCACTGCTCGATGGAATATCAAATCTTGCATCTCCGGCAAACTTAGCTTGATATAAGTTTACGTTGGTGGTAAAATTTAAAGCTTTAATCAGATCAAAGCGGCCAATTAACTCTAAACCACTATTGATTTGATTCGTTAAATTTTGAGGGGTTGAAGTAATGATCCCATTAACTGGTGTACTTCTTACCCGTTGAATTACATCATTGGTTTGGCGGAAATACAAACTCGAGGTTAAGGTTACTTTTTTCCAGTATTTACTATATCCCAATTCGAAAGAGTGTACATCCTCTGGCAATAAATTCGGGTTACCACCTCTATAGTTTAAAGGATCCGAAACATCCAAAAATGGATTGGTATCCCAGGGGCGAGGGCGGTTTACACGGCGTGTATAACTCAATTGGAGTTGATTATCGCCCTTTAATTTTTGCGTTAAGAAAACACTTGGATATATCCTTTTGTAATGGATATTTCCTTCGGCCGTGGTTAATACATTACCCGTGTAACCTTCTAAATGCGTATTTAAACGCGCATCTTCTCCTCTTAATCCAATTTGGTAACCAAAATCTTTAATCTGGTTCTGGTAATTGAAATAAAGTGCGTGCACCTGATCCTTACTATCGAAACCGTTAATTAACTTATTGTTACTGACATAAATATTCGTATTTGTAGGAATCGAATCTGCGTATTGATCATTGTTTCCTAAGCGGATCTGGCTACGGTAACCAACTTCAATTTTACCGGCTTTACCAACAGGTAATGCATAATCAGTCTGGATGTTGTAATTGGTGTTATTGCCAGTGTTAAAAACACGCTGTAAACTTAAGGTTTCATCAATCGGCACACCATTTCGGTTAGTGGTGTTGGTGCTGTAAGTTTGGTCGTTGTTGTTTGTTCCATACGAATAACCAAAGTTGAAGGTTAACTCTTCTTTCGGTCTTTTAAACTTCTGTACGTAATCTAAATTCAGGTCATAACTTTTTCCATAACCGTCATTATTATTGGTTCTGTTACTTAATAAAACAGGTGACTGGTTTGCACTTAATTGTCTAATATCAAGCAGCTCGTTCCGCTCATTTTCTCTTGAGTTAAAACCACCCGATAAGCTGATTACGCTTTTTGGTGCCAAATAATAATCTAAACCAGCTTTAGCATTGTGTCCTCTATCGGAAGAATTAGAAACGGTATTCTGATTTGCGAAAGCTGTTGAACTGGTTGGTGTTTTGTAGGTAATGTCCTGGAAACCGCCACCCAAACGGTTGCCATAGCGATAGCCATAGTTTCCGTAAAGGTTTACTTTGCTATTCTGAAAACTTAAATTAGTGTTGGCATTATAGTTATCACGGTTACCTGCAGTTAGCGCAACTGAACCGTTAAAGCCAAGTTTCGTATTTTTCTTCAGTACGATGTTGATGATCCCTGATTGACCTTCTGCATCATATTTAGCCGATGGATTGGTAATTACCTCAACGCTTTCGATAGAGCTGGCCGGGATCGATTGGAGAATCTGCGCTACATTACCGCCGGCAATTAAAGATGGTTTTCCATCAATTAAAACTTTTACGCCTGTAGAGCCACGTAAACTCACATTGCCATCCATATCGGTAGAAACTGAAGGAACATTCTGCAATAAATCGCCTGCTGAGCCACCTTCGCTGATTACGCTCTGGTCTACAGCAAAAATCTTTTTGTCGATCCCCATTTGCATGCCTTGTTTTTGGCCTGTTACGGTAATTTCGCTTAGCATATTTCCTTTTGAAGGATTCATTTTAATGTCGCCAAAGTTTAATGTACCCGTGGTGGCAGTAATTACCACGTTATCTCTAACCATGGTTTGGTAGCCAACAAAGCTTATTTTAAAGGTAAAGGTTCCGGTGGGGATATCTGCCATTACAAATGCACCATTTACATCTGTTTGGGCAATTTTTGCATTTTTGCTTGTTGCTTTATCAATTAAAACAGCGGTAGCAAATGGAATGGTTTCTTGTGTTTTTGCGTCTTTAAGTATTCCGGTAATTTTTGCTTTTCCACTTGTTTGTGCGAAAAGACTAAAAGATAAGCTTAAAAGTAAAAGGGTAATCTGTATTGTTGTCGATTGTAAAAGTCTCATTAAAAAATAAAATTTCGTGTGTTTTATAAAGGGAGACAAAGTAACGGCAACTAAGTTTAATTAAGGAGCCGTAACTATTTTATTACAGCCATTTTATAGTAATATTTTTGTGGGCTAATCGGCAATTAACTGTTCTCAATCAGCAGTCATCAGTTTTACAAAAACTATAAAAGAATATTACAATTGAACAATTTGCAAAATGTTACTTTTGTTTATTATGAATAGGATATTAATTGTTGATGATTTGCACCCTGCATTTAAAGAGCAGGCCATTGCTATGGGCTACCAGGTTGATGATGAACCACAGATTACCCGCCAACAAACATTAGATAAAATAAAAGATTATACAGGTATTGCAGTAAGAACGAAATTTAGGATAGACGCCGAAATTTTTGCTGCCGCTCCAAACTTAAAGTTTGTGGCAAGAGCAGGGGCTGGCTTAGATAATATTGATGATAAAATTGCTTTTGAAAGAAATATCGAATTGATCAATGCACCTGAAGGCAATTGTGATGCTGTTGGCGAACATGCTACAGGTCTGTTACTATCATTAATGAATAATTTCCGCAGGGCCGATATTGAGATTAGAAACGGGGTGTGGGATAGAGAAGGTAACCGTGGTTACGAATTGAAAGGCAAAAAGGTGGGGATTATTGGTTATGGCTTTATGGGGCAGAGTTTTGCGAAGAAACTGGCGGGTTTCGAGGTTGATGTAATGGCCTATGATAAATATAAAACTGGATTTTCTGATGCGTTTGCCCGTGAGGTAAGCATGGAAGAAATTGTGAAACACAGTGATGTACTGAGCTTGCATATTCCCCTAACAGCCGAAACCAGACAGATGGTTGATGATGAGTATTTCTTCCATTTTAAAAAGGCCATTTTCTTTATCAATACCGCAAGGGGAGAAATTGTAAATATGCCAGCAGTGTTGAGTGCGATTAAAAGTGGAAAGATTTTAGGTGCCGGACTGGATGTGCTGCAAACAGAAAAATTCCCTGCATTGGGCGAACAGGTTTGGTATGATGAACTAAAAAATAACGAAAAAGTGATTTTAACTCCGCATGTTGGTGGCTGGACATTCGATTCTTACCGGAAAATTTCGGAGGTTTTGGCTGAGAAGTTAAGGAATCTTAATTTTTAGTGAATCATAACCCTGACTTAGTTTAATTTGGAACGCAGGGGGCACTGCTAATATTTGAGGTTCTGTCCTGCTTTCCATTACTCCCGACTTAACATCGGGATTCATTACATTGGGTTCATACAGAGCGGTTGTGACCCTCAAACCCTAAAATAAACAACTGTTTCTGCCATCTAACCCTGGGTGAAGCGTTACCCAATATCATTAAGTTAAGTAGAAAACAAAAAATATTGTCATCCTGTCCAAAGGACTCCTACGGAGAGCCTGTCGAAGAACAAATGTTTTTTGTTTTCGACTATAAAAAGGTCTTCGACAAGCTCAGACTGGCAAAGGCATGGTGCTTAACTTAATGACATTGAGCATTGCCCTGCAGTTACTTCTGCATTTGTAAAAAACAAGATTGCCCAGTTGCCCGTTAATTTTGATTATTCCATTCTGGATCGCCATAATTTTAGTATATTGTGGTTAAACAAAAGGATGATTACTCAATTTAATCGATCTGATTAAAAATCCTTAAACCCCACCTTTACGCCACATTTACCCCACGTTCAAGCCACCTTCTGGCCAGGCTTGGCTATGCCTTGCTGTACACCTACTTGCCTACTGCTTCGGACTTGCTTTGGTTGAAACAGAACCACGTTGAAGATCAGCGATGTCAAAGATTTGCATCGCTTTAGGTTGGCGGGTTAACAATAGTTAAATAAAAGGTGAAAGGAAACATAGCCTAGGGTTATTTTGGGCCACAGCTGTGTCGGTATCGGGGTATGGAAAATGGTGGGGGAAGGCAAAATACAAAACGCCCGGATGTATTAGCCGCCTATGGTTTAAGATTCCCGCCTGTGCGGGATCCGATAGCTATCGGATGACGACCGTATTAGAAAGTACAAAGATCTCTCCACTACGGTCGAGATGACAACCCAGCGTGCCCCTCATCGTTTCAAAGTAATCAATCTACGGATGCCTGTCTCTGCATCATACTATCTGCATCCTGCTATCCGGCCTAACAGATTTTCGAGGGAAAAAGCACGGAAATCTGTGCACTCCCCATGAGATTTTAAAATCATATAGGTCTAAAAAATAGATAATCTCAATTTTATTTTCTTAAATTGGCTATACAATCTAACCAATTTTATCATGCCGAAAGATCATTTATATTCAACTACAGTTACTTGGACGGGCAATAAAGGCTCGGGTACAATGGATTACCGTTCGTACGATCGCGATTATGTAATTTCAGTAAAAGGCAAAGCCGATATTTCAGGATCATCTGATTCTGCTTTTTTGGGCGATAAATCTAAATATAACCCAGAAGATCTGTTATTGGCCTCAATATCCAGCTGTCATATGCTCTGGTATTTACACTTATGCTCTAAAAACGAAATTGTAGTGATTGATTATAAGGATGAGGCCGTAGGTACAATGGAAGAATCGGCTGATGGCAGTGGCCGTTTTAGAGAGGTTACCCTTCATCCCCAGGTTTTAATAGCCGATAAGGCACATTACGAACTTGCAGCTTCGCTGCATCATGAGGCAAATAAAATGTGTTTTATTGCCAATTCATTAAATTTTCCAGTTAAACACGAACCTACTTGTAAAGCAGAAAACGGTTAACAGCTTTCAGTTGGCAGTCATATCGAACTGCCAACTGAAAATTGTGTACTGTCAACTATTTAGCTGACCAAACATTATCTTTCGGCGTAGCATCTACATAAATGCCATTATCTAAACCAATTGACTTTATTTTTTTAGCGGTATTAACTATTACATTCACCTCTTTCTGGTTTGCTTTCCAAACCGCTGGCGTTTTATGAATCGTTTCAGTTTTCCCATCGGTATAAGTAACCACTATATCAAAAGGAATAACAAAGCCACCAATATTTTTAATGGTTAGGGTAGATTTTCCTTTTGCAGGTGTTACTTTGGCAATGGCTAAATCAAGATAATTGTTGGTGAAAAACCAATTTTGGAAAAACCAGTTTAAATTTTGTCCAGATCCCGCATTCATCGAGTTGAAATAATCCCATGGAATAGGGTGTTTGCCATTCCAGTTGCCCATATAGGTATGCAATGCTTTTTTAAATAGCTCATCACCCAGCATATCTTTTAAGGCGAGATAAGATAATGAAGCCTTTCCGTAGGAATTATTCCCATAACCTGAACCCGAAACCTGATCGGACATGGAAATTACCGGTTGATCTTCTTCTGTCGATTTATCATTGATATATTTATTTACCCTGAAGTTTTTGTAAAACTTATCAGCAGCTTCTTTACCGTGTTCTGCAATACCGATTAAATATTCGAATGTTGTAGCCCAGCCTTCGTCCATATAGGCATAACGGGTTTCGTTAATGCCCATGTAAAAGGGGAAGTAAGTGTGTGCTACTTCATGGTCCTGAACCAATTGTGCAAAAACAGGATCGCCAAATTGAGAATCGTTAACCATCATCGGATACTCCATATCCGCAAAACCTTGAAAAGCAATGGTTTTAGCATAGGGATAGGGGATGCCCGGCCAATTGTTCGAGAACCAATCTAAAGCATTAAGGTTGTATTTAACCGAGTTGGTAAAATCTGTTCCGGTAGTTGGATTGTAGGCTGCCTGGGCACTTGCACGGCGATTGGTCTTTTTATCTACAATTACACTTGCGCCATCCCAAACATAATGGTTGCTCAAAGCAAAAGTAACATCGGTAATGTGCTTTACTGCAAATTTCCAGGTATTCCAGTCTTTTTGCTGGGTTACTTTGCCATCTTTCATTTCTTGCTCTGTAGCGATATGAATGACCTCATCTCCATTGTACGATTTTTTTAAACGTGCAGAAATTTCTGGTTGTAACACTTCATCAGGATTCTGGAAATCGCCTGTTGCATAAACTACATAGTTTTTAGGCGCTCTGATTGCGAACTCGTAATCGTTAAAGTCGTTATAAAACTCAGCTCTATCAGTGTGTGGAATGCGGTCCCAGCCGTTATAATCATCAAATACAGAGATACGAGGATAACTATAAGCCACAAAAAATGAGTTTGGATCAATCTGTCCCTCACGACCGCTTTCTTTTGATAATGGGTAATCCCACTCTATTTTAACCGCAATTTTCGATTTTGGTAGCAACGGCTTGTTCAGTTTTACATTGCCAACTGTTCCCCAATTTTTGCTATCTACTTTATACGTTTCGCCATCAACAGAGAAAGAACTGATATTTAAGCCTGTGCTCAAAAAATCTTCACTTACTGCACCACCTCTCGGTGAGGTTGGTTTGTGCAGGTTGTTTACAAAACGGATTGCCAAAGTTCTTAAAGTATCAGTGCTGTTGTTACTGTACAAAATTTCTTCTTTACCGCTTACCACTTTGGTTTCGGCGTCTACCTTAATATCCATGTTATATTTACCATGGTTTTGCCAATAGTTAGGGCCAGGTTTTCCATTCGTGGCACGGGTGCCCTTAGCATATGCTGCTTTTATATTTCTGGGCATATAAAGTTCTTGGGCGGAAACGGTATAACCACCCAAACAAATGAGTAGGACAATAGATAATAACTTTTTCATTTTTACGAATAATTTTAGCTAAAAATAGAATTAATGGTTGAATTTTGGATAAGTGTATAAATGAATGTTACCATTGTGGTGATTCTGACATATAATTATAATAAGGAACGAATGTGTTTGTCTTTATTTTAAAGCGTAATTAATGCTTCAAATTGACCTTGAGCGTCACAAAAGGTTAAAATATTGGTCGCTTCTTAATTTTTTATTTGCTTTTGTAATTTCCACATTTTATCTTCGTTATAATTGAAGCAAGACTATGTAGCAAACCAACTATATAGTCTTGTTTGTTTTTTATAGCGTTTGAATAAAATTAATAGAGCAATGACAGAGGTAACATACTACACCCAAGAGGGGTTAGATAAATTAAAAGAGGAAGTTCATTATTTAACAACCACCGGTCGTCAGCTAATATCTAAAGCAATTGCAGAAGCAAGGGATAAAGGTGATTTATCGGAGAATGCAGAATACGATGCTGCTAAAGAAGCGCAAGGTTTGCATGAAGCAAAAATTTCAAAATTAAAGAATACGTTGGCAAACGCACGTTTAATTGATGAGTCTAAATTAGATTTATCGAAAGTACTTGCTTTATCGATTGTTAAAATAAAGAATGTTAAAAACGGTGCTACCATGACTTACCAGTTGGTAGCTGAAACAGAAGCAGATTTAAAAACAGGAAAAATTTCTGTTAAATCGCCAATTGCACAAGGTTTGTTAGGTAAATCGGTAGGCGAATTCGCCGAAATCGAAGTGCCGGCAGGTAAAATGCAGTTCGAAGTGCTAGAAATTTCTAGATAAGCGGATAGTGTTTGGCGATGAGCGTTTAATCGCCTACCGCCAAACGCTTGACCCTAACCGCCCAGCCCCTACACCTTTTAACCTTCCACCTTATGACTATCTTTTCAAAAATTGTTGCAGGCGAAATCAGTGCACACGTTGTTGCTGAAACTGTAGAATATTTAGCGTTTTTAGATGTTCAGCCTTTAACGGCGGGGCATGTTTTGGTTATTCCGAAAATTGAAACCGATTATATCTTTGATATGGATGAAGATCTGTATGTTGGCCTTTGGATGTTCGCTAAAATTGTAGCTAAAGGTGTAAAAATAGCTTTCCCTTGCAAAAAAGTGGGTGTTTCGGTTATCGGATTGGAAGTTCCACATGCTCATATTCATTTAATACCAATGAATAATGTAAGCGATATGAATTTTAGCAAAGAAAAATTAAAGCCAACCAGCGAAGAATTGGCTGAAGCTGCCGAAAAAATTAAACAAGCCTTACTAGAAGTATAAAAAAAGGCCGGCTGTGAAAACACCAGCCGACCATTCTACCCGCCTAACCCAAATTATTTATGGCGCTGGAGCAACTGTAGCATTTAGCTGTAATACCGGCCAAGTTAAACCTGGCCCTTTTCCGATTACTATGCCCAGGTTATCACCTCTTTTTACATCTGATATCCAGTAGTATAAAGGCCATCCTTTATAAGTTAACTGTTTTTTGCCAATTGTAGCCACAGTAATTACACCAACATCAGTTTTTGTAACAGCCGAGGGCACATTAAGCACTTCAGATTCGTAAACTGGCCAAATACCTTCTTGTGTAGCGCTTTTTGTATAGGTATTTACACCATTTTTGTCTGGCGCAAAAGCATACAACGTACGTCCTTTGCTATCGGTTAAGTAAATGGTTTTGCCATCGCCAACAGCATAGGTACTGGTGTAATTAATATTGTTCGCGGTCAGTTGTGCATTGGCCAGCATCAATGAATAATCGGGTTTAGCCACAAACCATATTCCACTAACACCATCGCCTTTAATATCTCCTTTTGCAACGTCGTTAGCAAAGTAATAAAGTGGATAACCACGGTAAGTGCTTTGTTTACGGCCATCAGCACGGGTAACCTCTCCAACTTCTGCTTTGTTCAGGTTTAAATCGGTGCTGGCATCAGCTGAGTAATAAAGGGGCCATGCGGTTTCGCAACCACCGGTACAGGTTGGCGTACCTGCAGCATCAGATGCAAAAAAGTATAAAGTTTTACCGTCTTTATCAGTTAATACCGTCCCGAACTTGGCATCTGTTGCCAATTGAATCCCCTTATTGTTATTGGTAACGGGTGGTGTTGTAGGTTCGTCTGAACTGCTTTTTTTGCAGGCTGTAAATACCATTGCTATGCAAACGATAGCCAATAGATTTCTTTTTAAGTAGATTAGCATAAGATTTTTGTTTTTAGTTTTAACTTTAATCATTAATATGCTGCTATTACGCCGTCAGCTTGTAAATGGTTGCTTGTTGAAAAGAGAATTTTAGCATAACCGAACGAATAATAATTATTTTAAGAAAATACTTTTTTGAGGCAACCTTTTGTAATTTCTTACCGTAATGTATTTTGAAAGGAGAACCTGTGACCACTAGCCGCGATAGTGAAGATATTATACAAAAGTATATTCAAGGGTGCGTTAGAAATGAAAGGGATAGTCAAAAAGCACTATACAAACATTTCTATAGCTTTGCTATGGGGATTTGTTTGCGTTATGCAAACGATCGGCTAGATGCTGCAGGAATACTGAACGATGGCTTTTTTAAAGCCTTTAAAAATATAACCAAATACGAAACTTCGAAGGCCTTTTTGCCTTGGCTCGGTCGGATAATAACCAATACTGCCATTGATTATTATCGTGCCAATTTAAAATTCGCCGATCATGTAGATATTCAGGATCATGAAAATATTGCACATACAAACTCTGTGTACGATAAATTAGCTTATAATGATTTGTTAGCATTGGTTCAAAACCTAAGTCCGGCCTATCGAACGGTTTTTAACCTTTTCGCTATAGATGGCTATAGCCATGAGGAAATTGCCGAAATGCTGGGAATATCGATAGGAACATCAAAGTCGAACCTGTTTAAGGCGCGACAGAAATTACAGGAAATGCTAAAAACTACAGATGCGAAAACTTACCAGGTAAGGAGTTCGGAGGTAGATAGAAACCTTTTACAGGTGAGGTTAAATACAAACATGCAATGAGAGAGGGAAAAGATATAGATAAATTATTTAAGGATGGATTGGAAAATCCCGATCTTCCTTTTAATGATTTAGATTGGGATAATCTGGAAGAGAGATTGCATCCAACATCTAAAAGGAGGATAGTGCCGTTAATTTGGTTAACTGCTGTGGCTGCAGTAGCCGCAATGTTGCTGGTGGTTTTTTTATTGGTTAGGCCGAATGGTGATCAGTCAAAAAACAATTCATTGGTGAAAACAGATACAAATGCCCACAAAAAAGAGAACAACAAGCCTTTAGATAATAAGGCAGATTTAATCGAAAAGCCAACCAACAATGATTCGTTAGCCAAGGATAGGGAAGAAAGTTTATTGACAGAAAGTAATAAAGGAGCGGAAGATAGCAAAGATCAAAAAATAATCAGAACAGGATTCGTCCACGAAATTTTTCCAAAAGTTATTGAGAAAGGTAATAGTAGTAATAATAACCTTTTAGCGGATGTGATTTATAATCCAGAAATAAAAGCCGAAACCAAGCTTGTAGAATTTGAAAAACAGAATCTTGTAGCTGATCCTGTTCGAGGCAAAATGCCAAGAATTAAAGACCCAATTTTTAAGAAAAAATCAAGATTTGTCTTAAGTATTCTGGCTGCACCCGATTTAACCAGTGTGCAGAAATCAGGCAAAAGTAGTTTAAGTGGTGGTTTTGGGGTAGAGGCTACGCTTTTCTTAACAAAGAAATTGAGTGTTACTACAGGGGCAGCTTATGCTAAGAAAATCTACGACTCAGATTTTAGCCAATACAACCCTAACAGCAATTATGTTTTTAAGGCAAACCCAGCAAATATTCATGCCAATTGCGATGTAATTGATATTCCTATTAATGTGAACTATAAGGTTTTTGATGGGCGTAGAAATTCGATTTCAGTAAGTACAGGTTTATCTAGTTATTTGATGTTGAAAGAGAAATACAGCTATTCTTATAATGGAGCTTATCAGGGCCCTCAAAGCTACGAAGTCAGAAACCAGAATCAGCATTATTTAGGTATAGCCAATGTTGGTATCGAGTTTCAGCACAAAATAAATAATAATTTAAGCATTAGCGCTAAACCATTTATGAAAATACCCTTAACCAATATTGGTTACGGAAATTCTAAATTATCATCAACAGGCGTGGCCGTTTCAGTAAATATGAATTTATTTGGCAGGAAGAATTAATTAAGATTAAAATAATACGTCTTGAATTTCTGAGGTTTTATCGAAAACACTTTTTGCAAATGGACAAAGCGGAAGAATTTTCATCTTGTTTTCTCTGGCATAATTTACGGCGGCAAGCACTAACTTTTTCCCTACACCTTTGCCAGCAAAATCTTGACTTACTTCGGTATGGTCAATAATGAATTTGCCAGGGCCAGCCCAAACATATGCCATAACGCCTGCTTGTAAGCCGTTCTCTAAGGCTTCGAACTGCCCTTTCTTTTCGTTGTTAATCTGTCGTATTTCCATCAGGGTTTATTTCTTGATCTTTGGATTTTGATCTGGCAAAGGCACAAAACCTGTTTCACCAGGAACGGGTTTAAAGCTTTGATCTAACCATTTTTGTTTGGCTTTTTCAATCAATTCTTTGTCAGAGGCAACAAAGTTCCAGTAAATGAAACGCTCTTCAGGAAAGGGTTCGCCTCCGAAAATATAAACCGTGGTGTTTTCGTGCATGGTAAATTCGCATAGTTTGGCGTCGTTGGCAATTAAAATTAAACGCGGCTCAAAAATATTCCCCTCGCTTTCAATCGCACCCTCTAAAATATAAAGTGCACTTTCGCCAAACAGGTAATCGCCAATGTTTAGCTTTTGCTGCTTGGTACTTTTTAATTCTAAAAAATATAGCGGACTGTATACCGGAACCGGAGATTTATAGCCAAAAGCTTCTCCTGCGATTAATTTAAAACTTACACCATCTTCTGTCCAGCTTGGAATATCTGCCCCTTCTACATGGCAAAACTCCGGTTCCATTTGTTCCAAATCTTTGGGTAAGGCTACCCAGATCTGTAAGCCGTGGAGCATTTTATCGGTATGGCGAAGATGTTCGGGGGTTCTTTCCGAATGTACAATGCCGCTGCCCGAAGTCATCCAGTTTACCTGCCCGGGTTTAATTACAATATCCGAACCTAAACTGTCTTTATGTGTAATTTCACCTTCAAATAAAAAAGTTAAGGTAGATAAACCGATATGTGGATGAGGTGGAACGTCGAGATTTTCGTGATCGCTCATTGCAGCAGGGCCCATATGGTCGATAAAAGAAAAAGGCCCAACCATACGTTTCTCTCTGAAAGGCAGTAACCTGCCAACCATAAAATTGCCAATATTTGCTGGTCTTTCTTCGATAATGAGTTTAATATTCGACATGGATAATCAATTTTTTGATGACGTGAATTTAAGGAAAAAAATCCTAAGGCAGATTGGTTTGGTAATATCTGGTGCCATGAAAAAGGCTTAGTTTGTTTTTTGGAAATCAATTGCAGAAGCTTTTGGGTTATTGTAGTCCCGCTCCCGCTTCTGCCAATTTGAAGAAAATCGGCATCTCGCTTTGATCGGGTTTAGGTGGCAACGGCATTGCTACTGTCAGAAGTGAAATAAACCCGACCGACAGCGTTATCCCGACTTTTTCAGTCGGATTAAGCAAAGGGCGGGGCTGGTGAAACCGAAGTAATACAGGTACTGCTTTTCAAATGATCAAGAAAATTTCCGTGCCCTTTGTGCTTCCGTGGCAGAAAAATTATTTCTAAACTCATCATGTTAACAGCTGACGGAGCGGGTAGATCTCTCCATTTCACTGCGTTTCATCCGATAGCTATCGGATCGAGATGACGATGCCTCCTTATCAAAAAAGCATCCCTTTCGAGATGCCTTTCTAAACTTAAAAAGAAAAAATATGGTGTTTATACCAATTCCATTAAAGCTTCTTTGCTAAAGCCTTTCAATTCTTCTGTAAGGTTGTTTTTAATTTTCTCAACCCAGTTCGGATCTGCTAAAAGCGGACGGCCAACGGCTACTAAATCGAAATCGCCGCGGTCCATTCTGCGCACCAGTTCATCCAATGAGCTCGGCTGTGAACTCTGGCCTGCGAAAGCGCCAAAGAAATCGCCATCCAAACCAACTGAGCCCACTGAGATCGTAGCTTTTCCGGTTACTTTTTTAGCCCAACCTGCAAAATTTAAGTCAGAACCTTCAAATTCAGGCTCCCAGAAACGGCGTTGCGAACAATGAAAAATATCAATTCCGGCTTCGGCCAATGGCGTTAACCACTGTTCCATTTCCTGCTCGTTTTTGGCCAGTTTAAAATCGTAGGCAGCAGGTTTAAATTGTGATAAGCGGATAATCAGCGCGAAATCTTCCCCAACCCTTTTACGTACTTCTTTAATTACTTCAACACCAAAACGAGTACGTTCAGCTAAGGTTTTACCGCCATAAATATCGGTACGGTTGTTTGTGCCATCCCAAAAAAACTGATCGATCAGGTATTGGTGCGCGCCATGTATTTCAACAGTGTCAAAACCGAGCGCTTTGGCATCTACTGCCGCCTGGCCAAAAGCCGCAATGGTATCCGCAATGGCTGCATCAGTCATCGGTACACCGTTTTCGAAACCTGGTTTGTTTAAGCTTGATGGACCTTCGAAGGGTGTGCTTGGTAACCAGCCTGATGCATGGTTATCCATAATGCCCTGGTGCCAGATCTGCGGTCCCATTTTACCACCGGCCTGGTGTACACTTTTAATTACGTTTTCCCAACCTGCCAAAGCTTCGGTACCGTAAAAATGTGGAATGTTAGGATCGGCAGAAGAAGATGGACGGTTAATTACGGTTCCTTCTGATAAAATTAAACCTACTTCACCAGCCGCTCTTTTTGCATAATAGCCAGCAACATCGGCTGTTGGCACGCCACCTGGAGAAAATGACCTCGTCATTGGGGCCATTACTATTCTGTTTTTGATATTTAATGTTTTAAGGCTAAAAGGCCTAAATAAACTATCTGTGTTCATATGTTTCTAAATTATAATTCGGTATTGATGATTTCGCTTAATTTTTCTAAGCCTTCTTTATTGCGTTTGTAATAAGTCCATTGGCCTAAGCGCGTTGAACTGATTAAATCGGCGCGCTGTAAAATAGACAGGTATTCGGAAATGGTACTTTGTGATAAACCACTTTTAAGCTGAATCTGCCCAACGCAAACACCTACATTTTCAAAATCGGCATTGGGCTGTTCTGGAAAATGTAGCTCAGGCGCTTTTAACCAGCCTAAAATCTGTAAACGTGTTTTGTTCGAAAGGGCTTTGAATATTTCTACTTGATCCATGGTACAAATGTATATCGACTTTTCCCGATATACCAATTAAAAGAATAAAGTTTACAATTGGATGTAAAACATGCCAATGGATAAAAATGAAATATGGTGCGCGCTGAAAAGATTCTTCGTTGCACTATTACTGACAGATTGTAATATGAGAGATTTTAAAGAACGGTCGTCATTCCCGCGCAGGCGGGAATCTTAATGCAACATACAAATCCTACCAAGGCATTACGATTATTCATAATTTTTCCTTTTTTCAGAGGTATTCATGAGCACTCCGTGGTTCCCAATCAAGTTGGGAATGACGTATCGCGCTGTGATTGGTCGCTGGATTTTTTGATAAAGACCTCTTAGAATAAGAATTGCAGATCAATATTTTCTCTGCTCCCGTGGCTAATAATTAAAAAAAAGATAAACGATAAAATAGCCGAAAAAAAAGTCAAAAAAGAACGGGGATAAATCATACCGACCTATCCCCGTCATCTAAATTAACGCTCTCATATATATAAACAACCAAAAAGGTGATTTATTATATTTGACGTAAAATATTTTTTTATTTTTTTGCTGCCGGCTTTTTTGCTGCTGCTTTTGCTTTCTTTTCAACTACCGGAGCCTCTTCGATTGCTTCCGCTTTTTTCTTTGCAGGCGCCTTAGCTTTTTTAACTTCTACAGTTGGTTCTTCAATTGCTTCAGCTTTCTTTTTAGCAGGTGCTTTTGCTTTTTTAACCTCAGCAGGTACTTCTTCAGCTACGGCTTCTTTCTTCTTAGCCGGAGCTTTCGCTTTTTTAACTTCGGTAACCGGAGCTTCAACAACAGGTTCTTCTTTAACCTCTACTGCTTTCGGCGCATGATCTTGTTGAAGATAGTTTGCCAGGATCTGTCGTAAATATACCTCTGGTTTTGGCATGTTGATGATGGTTCCAGGTTCTTTATCCTGAGATTGTTTAATGTAAGCCGATTTAATTTTGCCCCAATCTTTAGAGTAAAGTCTGATAAACATCTCTACGAATTGTTCGTCTGTATATTTTTTAGGCAACCTACCCAGCACTGCCTGAATTTTTTCTTCTTTTTTATGTAATACCGCCATCGATTTTATTTTGTACAAAGATAGCCGAATTTTATCATTATCAGTTTTTTGCTTTTTTGAGCAAAATGGGTGGTCTAGTAGATCAAATTTGGCGGCCTAAAGTGAGGTCGCCATTTCAGCTTCAACCAACTCGCTTTTTCTGTTTTTAACCAACCGTTCGCGATGTTTTAATCCCCAATCCCTTAGTTCATCAATTACTCTTTCAAGCGATTCACTATAAGGGGTAAGCTCGTAAGTTACGGTAACCGGAGTGGTAGAAAATACTTTCCGGATCACAAATTCATTTAATTCTAAATCTTTAAGTTCTTTCGACAGTATTTTGGGTGTAATTTCTCCAAGTGATTTTTGGATCTCATTAAAACGCAGTGGTCCTTCTTGCAGAGAAATAATCAAAGGAAGTTTCCACTTGCCATTTAACACATAGAGTGCGTCTTTTACCGCATTTAAACTTGCCGTACAGGTTTCTTTATTACGGTGTTCTTTTCTTGGTCCCATAATACAAAGGTATAAGCTTTCGTAAAGGATAGCACTATCCTTTGGGATACTAGTATCTTTTAGATAGTAAAACTATCCAGATTTGACAGCAGTATAACAAACGGCTACTTTTTCCATCCTTTCTGCATCTTTTTATAAGCCTTTTTACTAATTTTTGATTTCTTCTTAGACCTCGATTTCCCTTTCTTCTTTCGGGCATTAATATTGTTTACCAATGAATTTTTAACACCGAGCTTATTCTTTTTTCCTTTTTTCTTTTCTTTCGCCATAACCCAAGTATTTACTAATTAATTAACAGCAGATTGTACTTAAAAGTTCTGATAAACCAATTGAGCTTTTTAACAAAGTAAATTGAGCCTTAAAGCAAAGCTTCACCTCGATTATCAACCTACCTTTGATTCTATAAAATTTAGAAAAATGAAAAAAGTTTGGTTTATAACAGGTAGTTCCCGTGGATTGGGACGTGACCTAACAGCACAAGTATTGGCAAAAGGCGACTTGGTTGCGGCAACAGCAAGAAATACAGCAGCTTTAAAAGAACTTGTAGAAAAATATCCTGATCAGATTTTTCCGATCACTTTAGATGTTACCGATTACGATCAGGTGTATCTGGCAGTAGAATCGGCTGTAGCCCATTTTGGTAAAATAGATGTTTTGGTTAACAATGCGGGTTTTGGTATTGTTGGTGCAGCAGAAGCTTTTACCGAAGAACAGGTGCGCAGTCAGTTGGAAACAAATTTATATGCACCGATCGAAATCACGAGAGCTGTATTGCCATTTATGCGCAAACAACGTTCGGGCAGAATTCTTCAAATCAGCTCGATAGGTGGGCGAGTAGGTAATGCCGGGGTGAGTATTTATCAGGCTGCAAAGTTTGGGTTGAGCGGCTTTAGTGAATCCCTGGCAAAAGAAGTAGTGGATTTAGGGATTTATGTAACCTGTGTAGAACCTGGCGGTTTTCGTACCGATTGGGCTGGTGCCTCAATGTCATATGCACCTCGCGTTGAAGGGTACGAATCTACTGTAGAAAAGCGCTCAGATTTTTTCCAAAGTGGTAACTTTATACCGATGGGCGATCCGCAAAAAGCAGCGAAAGCCATGTTGGCACTGGTAGAGCACCCTGAGCCACCCGTACACCTGGTATTTGGAAGTGAAGCCATTGGAATGCTTAAACATGCTGATGTTACCAGAACTGCCGAAATGGAGAAATGGATGGACGTAAGTTTATCAACCGATCATGATGAGGCTGAGAATTTTTTGGCAACTGACCTGGGTAAATCTTTTACAAAGAAATAATTGGTTGCATCGTCATTTCTAGCGGAGTGCAGCGCAGTCGAGAAATTTATTAAAGATCCATCCATATTTGGCGGTACGTCATTCCCAACCCGATAGCTATCGGGTTGATTGGGAACCACGGAGTGCTCATGAATGCCTCTGAAAAAAGGAAAACTTATGAATAATCTTAATGCCATTACCAAGGCTTATTTGCATTAAGATCCCCGTCTGCACGGGGATGACGATGTCTCGCCATAAATCTATAAATTTGATCAAGATGTCAAATCAAGAGAAACGCCCAAATATCCTGTATTCGTGTTATGCCCAGAAAAGTAGTGAGGGCGAACAGTTTATTCCCAATCATTCGCTGGGATTGGTTATTGCTGGTACATCTGAAATTTTTATCGGAGGAGAGAAATTTGTGTTTTCGGATGGTGATTTTCGTTTTTTCAGGCGAAATCAATTGGCCCGGTATACCAAATACCCGCCAGCAGGAGGAGAGTTTAAGTCGATTAGCATTAACATCGACCAGGATATTCTGCATAGCATCAGCAACGAATATGATCTGCATACGCAAAAGCCGAATCAGGATATTAAAGGTCTGGTGTTAGATGCCAACAGCCTTTTGAAGAATTATATCGATTCGATATGGCCATATTTAGACGGAAATAACGCGTTTAATCAGGCTTTGATCGATTTAAAAGTTAAAGAAGCAGTAATGATTTTATTGCAGACCAACCCAATATTAAAAGATGTGCTTTTCGATTTTTCGGAACCTGGAAAAATTGATCTGGAAGCCTATATGAATGCCAATTATAAATTCAATGTAGATATTAACCGTTTTGCTTATTTAACGGGAAGAAGTTTGGCCACATTTAAAAGGGATTTTGAGAAGATCTTTAACCTTTCTCCCAATCGCTGGCTGYAGAAAAAGCGCTTGAATGATGCCTATTATCTCCTGACCGAAAAAGGCTGGAAATCATCAGATGTTTATCTCGAAGTTGGTTTTAAAGACCTGTCGCATTTCTCTTTCGCCTTTAAAAAAGCTTATGGCATGGCGCCATCCAGGGTAGGTGTTTAATTTATGCTGCTTTCAAAATATAAAAGAGGTTGTATCATAAAGGTGATTTCACCTCAGATGCTGTCATGTTGATCTTGTCGAAACACTTTAAGGAGTAATTTAAAAGGTCCTTCGACAAGCTCAGGATGACAAATCTATATTTATGATACAACCTCTTTAAAATTTTAATTTCGTTATTAAACCTTTTTTGGAGGAAGATCAAAGGCTATTGCCTCATGCTCAAAATGGCCGTTATGTGCACCATCGCAAAAAGGCTTGTTTTTTGATAAACCACAACGGCAGATCGAAAGTACTTCTCTGCCCTGTAAGCCATATGTGTTCCCGTTTCTATCTACAATTTCGAAATCGCCCTCAATTTTAACAGAGCCGTTATTGTTAATGGTAAGTTTTGTTTTAGACATGTATGTGTTAGTTTAGTGCAAAACTAAAGCATTGAAGTGGTAATTTCTGAACGGTTTTCTATTTAGAAACATTCTCTTCTTGGACTAAGCCTCTTTTTTAATGACGTAGGCAATCATGTCTGTCCTGATCTCGAAAGCCAATTTATGATAAAGTTTAATGGCGGCTTCATTATCATTTCTAACATGTAAAAACGGTATTTCCGAACGGAGCAATATTCTTTTAATCTGTTCTTGTAAAATCTTAAAAGCATAACCTTTGCCTAAATGATCGGGGTGAGTACAAACCGCACTTACTTCACGGTAAGGGCTGGGATGGAACCGGTGTCCGGCCATAGCTGCCAATTTCCCATCAACAAATATGCCTGTGTAATTACTAAGCTCGATGGTTTTGGCCAAAAATGGTCCTGGTTTGGTCAGCTCTACCAGGTCGATCATTTCTGTAACGTGTTCCAGACTAAGGTCTGTTATTCCAGTTGCCTCTGCAGTTGGTGTTTCTTTGCCGCGAAAAACAAATTGAAACATATCGATATGGGTTAGCAATTTCCACTTCTTAGGTATTTCGACCGGTGTTTTGGAGAAAAATACGAAAAGGCTTTCTGCAGGACTGATTTGATAAAGCGTGTCTAGATTCTCCTGCGAATTATCTTTTAAGCCGGCAAATGCGGTGATATCTTCGATATAATATTTTACCTCTTCAAGGCCTTTTGCAATATGGCTATGTCCGGATGTTAAGGCATAATAAATTGGATTATCCAATACGTGTTCCATCCCGCAAAGATATTAAATGCTAAATCAGACGAGGTAATTTTTACACAGATTAGCTAAAATCATTATTGGTTTAAAAAAGTTTCCACCAGATGTGCTGTAATCTCAATTGTTTTGTTGCTTACATCCGGGTTCAGGTTTTCACCAATCATAGCGCCATGCATACCAGGTAAAATAACCAGTTGCGCATTTGCAATCAATCTCGACATTTTAACCACATGTTCGGGCTTGATCACATCTTTATCTGCCACCATTAAAAGCGTATCGGCGGTAATTCCCTTCAGATCGTCATCGCTGAGGTCGACAAAATCGAGCATGCGCTGTTTGTCCTTTTCGAACATCGTTTGCAGCGCGTTTTGATCTGGGTTTACTGCTAAAAAAGCTGTTTTAAGCGGTTCGGGCATATGGTCGATGGTTGCATCTCCAAAGCCATTATAAAAGCCATCAATTAAACCTTCCCGTTGGTAATTGGCCGAAATGACAATGATTTTATTCACCACAGCCGGATGGTGTGCTGCAATATGTAAGGTTGTTGTTCCGCCGTTGCTGAAGCCTAGAAAATTGGCTTTCGTTATTTTTAGCTGATTTAATAAAGTGGTCACGTCTTTTGCATCCTGCTCAAAAGATTCTGCCTGGTCACGGTCGCTGGTACGTCCATGAGCCTGAAGCTCAACAGCTATAACCCGACCGGATTTTGCCAAAAAAGTAATAAGTCTGCCGAATGAAGATTGAATGGTGGAACCGCCGCCATGTATCAATACCAACGGAATTTCTCCCTCCCCGTAAATTTCATAATACATGTTAATGCCATTTATCTTTTCATGTCCTGCTTTTTTATATGTTGCCATCGGTCTCGGTTTAAAATTTGCTATACAAATCTAAATAAGCTATCTGAAAATAAGGTGCCAATAACAGACAAATTTAGGGTGGTTTGCGCCATTCGGAATATTAGAGCCTGTTTAAATTTGATACAATTATTTTACTTATCTAACATTTTTGTCACCCTGAGGGGAGTCGATTGCTTTTAATGTATCGAAAAACGGGTCTTCGACTACACTACCATTGACAGCCCAAATAGAAAGATCGTCATTGCGAGGCACGAAGATAACCGAACGGAGTGAGCTCATGAATGCCGTTAAAAACAACTGCGAAAATGAATAATCTTAAAGCGCTCGCTACTAGCGATAGTTGTAAGATTGCTTCGTCGGCTGAAAAAGCCTTCTCGCAATGACGATAATCTGAGGAGATTTAATTTTTTAAATTCTCCTGTCATTAATATTGATTTTTATAAAATAAATTATCCCTCAGACTGACATACTAATAATTTATAATTAAATTAAACAGGCTCTTATTTTTTAAGCTTTTTTACTTTTTTGATATAGGCGCCCAGAAATTGATCGATACCTGTTGCGGCATATCCTAATAGCCTGGAGTTTTCGCCCAGCTCGGAAGAAACTATCGTTGTTTTTTCTCTGATTTGGGTCATGCAATAAGTGTTTATTGCCTGTTGCATGGGTAATGTGATGTATTGTTTGGCCCCGGCAATTTTGCCGCTTAAAATAATCAGTTCGGGGTTGAATAACTGGATCAGAACAGCTATTCCTTTGCCCATGTGAGTGCCAACATTGGAGAGCAGCTGAATAGCGTATTGATCACCTTTATTGGCTGCCTTAATAATCAGGGCGGGCTCAATTCTTTCCAGTTCTTCGTTCGAGAGATTAGTGAGCATAGAGTTTTTGCCCAATAAAATACCTTCTTTTGCCATTTCTGACAGTGCGTTTCCAGACGCAACGGTCTCGAGGCAGCCGTGTTTTCCACAGTAACAGAGTGCGCCATTCTCTACAAAAGGCATATGGCCCAATTCGCCAGAGAAACCGCAGTTACCTTGCCTCAATTTTCCGTCCATTATAATGCCTAAACCCACACCCCAATCCATTAACAATACGAGTACATTCTTTTTGCCCTTAGCCATTCCGTGGGTAAATTCTGCCATTGATGAGCCATTCACATCGTTTTGGATCACTACAGGTATATTTAGCATTTTTTCAAATGCGGCTGTTAAAGGGATATTTTCATCATCGCTTAGGAAATAACTGTAATTTTCTCCCTTTTCAGCATCAATTAAGCCAGGCATGCCAACACTGCAGCCAATAAACTGCCTATGCTGAATACCTGCCGATTTTAAGATATCCTGAAGGTGTGTACGTAAAATATTGAAAAAATCAGTCCTGCTTTTTGAAATAGGCACTGAAATGGTTTTAACATCCAACACAAAATTATAATTGTTGTCAATAATGGCTATTTTGGTATGAAATAATTCAATGTCTATACAGAGAATCAGAATCTTTTTATCCTTTAAACGATAAAGGTCGGGTTTTCGCCCCCCAATAGATAAACCATAGCCCTTCTTTTCTATCCAGCCTTCATCAATAAGGCCAAGCAGAAGCTTCAGGATACTCGGCGTACTCATTTCCATAATTTCACATAAAGTAGAAACTGAAGATGCCCCTAAATTAAAAAGGTATTTTATGAGCTTGTGTTTTTGGATCGACTGCTTATCGTTAATATCTGACGTTAGGTTATTTAATAGACTAAGATTCATGTCGTTAATTGCACTATTTCGATAAATATAGATAACTTCTATTAAAAATTTATTAAAGTTTTTTTAATACGTAAAGAAATCAACGATGTTTTGTCTTTACAATAATTTCTTATTAACATTAACCTTGTAATTTTAATCTAACCAGATTGGTAAACACTATGTTCCAGCACCCTAATGCTTTTGGAACCAAACTATCATATAAGTTTTTACAACACCAAGAAACAAATGAAAACTAAAGAAGAACCACAAAATGAACAAAACACCAGACGCGATTTTATCAAAAAATCTGCGATTGGCCTGGCAGCATTTACCATTGTCCCGAGGTATGTATTGGGCGGACAAGGATATCTTGCCCCAAGCGATAAATTAACCAAAGCCGTAATAGGTGTTGGCGGAATGGGCAGAGGCCATTTTGGCTACGAAGGTACCCAGGTAGTAGCCATATGTGATGTTGATCAGAACCACCTTAAACAAGCAGCATCAATGTTAGATAAAGGTGTAAAAACATTTAGTGATTATAGAGAACTGATACAATTACCTGAGGTAGATATTGTACACATTGCTACCCCGCCACACTGGCATGGTATAATGGCTGTCGATGCTGCCAATGCAGGAAAAGATATTTGGTGTGAAAAACCAATGACACATACCATAGGCGAGGGCAAAAGGGTGGTAGAAGCGGTAAAACAGCACGGTAGAATGTTTAGGTTAAATACCTGGTTTAGGTTTAAAGATACCTTTTACGGAATGGGCACTACTGTAAAACCGATTAAAAAATTGGTAGATAGTGGTATGCTGGGCTGGCCATTAAAAGTAACCGTAAGTAAACATACCGGCTACGACTGGAAATTTTATTGGGTGGGCAAAGATCATTTAGAACCTCAACCCGTACCGCCAGAATTAGATTATAATGCATGGTTAGGCCCTGCACCATATAAGCCTTACAATGCACACCGTGTTCACCAAACTTTTAGAGGTTATTGGGATTATGATGGTGGTGGATTAAGTGATATGGGACAACATTATATCGACCCGATTCAATACTTTTTGGGTAAGGATGATACCAACCCAATTTCTGTAGAGGTTGATGCACCACAACAACATACCGATGCGGTAGGCATTTGGCGCAGGATTACCTATACTTATGCCGATGGCTGCCAGATTATTTTAGACGGTGAAGGTAAAGATACCAATGTACCTTATATAGAAGGTCCAAAAGGTAAATTGTATCCGGGTTTTAAATCTGATATTCCTGATCTGGAACGTAAACTGGCGCAATTCCCTGATCCTGATCCGGAGATTGTAGAATTTTCAGAATCAGTAAGGACGAGGAAAAAATTCGCTTTAAATGAAGAGAACGGACACCGTTCATGCAACATTGTAAATATTGGTTTGGCTGCCTTAAGATTGGGAAGATCGTTAAAATTCGACCCGGTTAAGCAAGAATTCGTAGATGATGAGGCTGCTAACAGATTGATTAATCCCGTAATGCGTGCACCATATTCTATTTAAAACATCTCAAATACAAACCATCATGAACAAAAAAATATTATTGGTGCTGCTAGCCATTGTAATGCTTACAAATGCATTATTTACGGTAAGGGCCCTGGCTCAAGATAAAAAAGACGAGAGAACTACAACCACACGTATTGCCGATTTATTGGCACAGCTACCCGCTAGAAATGCTGACCAGCTAGAACGCAATATGAAAGAAGTGGCCGATTTAGGGGAAGAGGGTTACGTAGCCTTAATTAGTGGTTTAACCGCTTCTGAAAAAGGAAACAACGCCCTTATTGAGTATGCGGTCGGTGGTTTTACTGCTTATGCGACCAAAACTGGTCAACAGAATTTAAAGAGTATGGCTATCAGCGCTTATTGCAAAGCGTTACCCAAACTAACCGATAAACAGAACAAAGCATTTATCATCAGTCAGTTCGATTTAGTAGGGAATGATGCTGCGGTAGCCTGTTTAACAGATTATCTTGCTGACGAACAACTGGCTGACGAAGCATCGAGAGCACTGGCCAAAATTGGCACAGCCTCTGCTACAAATGCATTGGTTAGTGGCTTGAGTAAAGCAAACGGCAAAGCAAAAATTGCCATTGTGGAAGCATTGGGCCATACTAACGCTAAAGCAGCAGCTACAGCTATTGCGCCATTAGCTACTGGAACAGATAAAGCATTAACCAAGGTAAGTTTGTATGCCCTGGCAAATATTGGCGATGCATCTGCAAAAGAAATTTTGGTAAAAGCTGCTGAACAAGCAGGTTATAAATACGACCAAACCAATGCGGTTGCAGCTTTATTGGTTTACGCCCAGAAAAACATAACAACAGATAAAACTGGAGTAGAAACAATTGCCAAAACAATATTAGAAAAAGCAACGGCTGACGATCAGGTAAACGAACGTACTGCGGCCTTAAAATTACTTTCTGCAACACAGACCGATCAACAGGCTTTGTTAGCTGCAATGGCCGATAAACAGTTTGAATTTCGTGCGGCTGCGGTTAAATTCGCTGCTGCAGGTGTAAATGATACCAATAGTGCAGTCTGGGTAAGCCAGTTAAAAAAGGTTGATGCCCCAACCCAGGTTTCTATTTTAGACATGCTTGGCAATAGCAAAGCAAAATCTGCATTGCCCGCCGTACTCAAACTAATTAAAAGCGACGATGAGCAGGTAAAACTGGCTGCAATTAACACCGCTGTAAAACTTGGACAGGAAGAGGTTATAGACGACCTGCTGAAGTTAATGGGCAAAGGAGATACAGCAGATATTGCCGGCATTTCTAATGGTATTTTAAGAATAAAAGGCGAAAGTGTAGCCAATAAAGTTGGCGCTTATCTTCCGAAAGCTAAACCAGAAGTACAGGTTGCCTTGATTAATATTTTAGCTGCCCGTGCAGCAACAAGCCAAACGGAAGTTATTTATACTGCATTAAACAGTAAAAAACCTGAAGTACGAAAAGCAGCATACCTTTCATTACAACATGTAGCAGTAGCTGAAAATAAAGCGCAATTATTTGATCTTTTAAATAAAACCACCGATGCCGGTGAACTTACTGCTGTACAAGATGCCATTATTGCTTCGGTAAAAGGATCAACAGATAAAGCGGCACAAACCAATGCCATTCTTCAGCAAATGAGCAATACACCTGCTGATAAGAAATTGTTGTTTTATAAGGTGCTGGGCAGTTTAGGTGGCCAGCAATCGTTAAAATCGGTGTTAGAAGCGTATGCCACAGGCGATGACGCCACCAAAAAAGCTGCAATTGAAGCACTTTCTTCATGGTCGGATGCAGGCGCAACGGATGCATTGATCAGCATTGCGCGTACCACCACCAATCCAGACTTTTTGAACCAGGCGATTGTGGGTTACCTAACTTTAGTAAGAAATACAAAGTACCCAGCTGAGCAACGCTTACTATTGTTGCGCAATGCGATGGCAGTGGCTAAAACACCAGCACAACAACAGCAGATTCTTAAAGATACCGAACAGGCAAAATGTTTTAATGCGATTGTATTTGCAGGTCAGTATTTAGATAATGCTACTTTACAACAGGCTGCGGCAAACGCGGTGATGAATATTACCATGGCCGGAACTTACAATGGCGACATTGTAAAAGGCTTGTTAAATAAAACCATTGCCGTAATTACCGGAGGCGATGCCGGTTATCAGAAAGAAGGTATGCGGAAGTATATTTCTGAGATGAAAGCTGGCGAAGGCTTTGTTCAGGTTTTTAACGGCAAAGATTTATCCGGCTGGAAAGGATTGGTGGCCGATCCGATCAAAAGATCAAAAATGGATGAAAAAACCTTAGCCGAAGCGCAAGCCAAAGCTGATGCCGAAGCAAAGGAAAGCTGGAAAGTGATCAACGGCGAACTACAGTTTCAAAGTCATGGCAATAACCTTGCTACCGTTAAAAAATATGGCGATTTTGAAATGTTGGTAGACTGGAAAATCATCGACGATAAAAAAGGAGAAGGTGATGCGGGTATTTATCTCCGCGGTACGCCACAGGTACAGATCTGGGATCTTGCCCGTACAAAAGTGGGTGCCCAGGTTGGGTCTGGTGGTTTGTACAACAATCAAACGAATGAAAGTAAACCGCTTAAAGTAGCCGACAACAAGTTAGATGAGTGGAATACATTCAGAATCTTAATGAAAGGCGACCGTGTTACCGTTTATCTGAACGGACAATTGGTGACCGATAATGTGATTTTGGAGAATTATTGGGACAGAAGTTTGCCGATCTTTGCAGAAGAGCAGATCGAATTGCAGGCGCATGGATCGCCGGTGGCTTACCGCGATATCTATATCAAAGAAATTCCCCGCCCAAAACCTTTTGAGCTAAGTGTACAAGAGAAAAAAGAAGGTTATAAAGTATTGTTCGATGGAACCAATATGCACAGCTGGACAGGTAATACTACTGATTACGTTATCGAAGATGGAAACATCGCTATCCGTCCAAAACCAGGTAAAGGATCAGGCGGTAACTTATTCACCAAAGAAGAATTTAGCGATTTTGTTTATCGTTTCGAATTTCAGTTAACGCCAGGTGCAAACAACGGTTTAGGAATCAGGGCTCCTTTAGAAGGTGATGCTGCTTACGCCGGTATGGAATTGCAGATACTGGATAATGATGCGCCAATTTATAAAGACTTGAAAGTGTACCAGTACCATGGTTCGGTTTATGGCACTATCGCTGCCAAAAGAGGGTTCTTAAAGCCTACCGGAGAGTGGAACTACGAAGAAGTAATTGCCAAAGGATCGAAGATTAAAGTGATTTTAAACGGCACCGTAATTTTAGATGGCGATATCGAACCATTTAAGAAAAACGGCACGCCAGATCATAAAGAACATCCGGGTTTATTACGTGAAAGTGGGCATATAGGCTTCTTAGGTCATGGTTCTCCTGTTCAGTTCCGCAACATCAGGATTAAGGATCTGAGCAAGAAAGAGACAGATCAAAAAGAAACTGATACAAAAGTTACAGGTAAAAAGAAATAAGTTAAATTTAGCATTATAACAGGTTGAATAATGATAGAAGATAAGGCAAATTCGAAAACAGAAAATTCGAGAAGAAACTTTATTAAAACAACAGCACTTGCTGCCGCTGGATTTATGATTGTACCCCGCCATGTGTTGGGTGGGCCAGGTTTTCTGGCGCCAAGCGATCGTTTGCAATTGGCTGGAATAGGTGCAGGTGGAAAAGGAGAGGGCGATATTGCCAGTATTGTTAGGGGAGGAAAAACAGATGTTGCTTTTTTATGCGATGTAGATGATAGAAGAGCTGCAAATTCTCTAAAAAACTTCCCAAAGGCAAAATATTACAAAGATTATCGTGAGTTATTGGATAAAGAAGGTAAAAACATTGATGCCGTAACGGTATCAACACCCGATCATACCCATGCACAAATTGCCATGGCAGCTATGCAATTGGGTAAACACGTGTATGTGCAAAAACCTTTAACGCACGATATTTACGAAGCCAGAATGTTAACGGAAGCCGCAAACCGCTATAAAGTGGTTACGCAGATGGGTAATCAGGGTGCTTCGGGCGATGGGGTAAGAAGACTTCAGGAATGGTACGATGCAGGCAGGATAGGTAAAGTTCATACCGTTTACTGTTGGACTAACCGGCCAGTTTGGCCACAGGGAATCTCATGGCCAAGTGGAAAAGCCGAAATACCGAAAGAACTCGATTGGGATTTGTGGTTGGGCAGTGCTCCATATAAAGAATATGTAAATAAACTGGTTCCCTTTAACTGGAGGGGATGGTGGGATTACGGCACCGGAGCCATTGGCGATATGGGCTGTCACTTGGTAGAGCCTCCTTTTAGGGTGTTAGGCCTGGATACCCCAATCAGCGTAGAATGCAGCGTAGGCAGTGTATATGTTGATGAATTTAAACGTGCCTATTTGCCAGAAAGCTGCCCGCCATCAAGCCACGTCATTTTAACCTTCGCCAAAACCCCAAAAACCAAACACGAGGTTCAGGTGCATTGGATGGATGGAGGCATTAAACCGGAACGTCCAGAAGAATTGGGGCCTAATGAAAGCTTCGGCGATAACGGTGTGCTTTTTATTGGCACAAGAGGTAAGATGATCTGCGAAACCTATGGTAAAAATCCAAAGTTGTTACCACTCTCGCGCAACGAATCAGATAGAACGAAAATCACTATCCCGCGTATCGTTAATCAGGAAGAAGGCCATTATACTCAATTTGCCGAAGCCGCCATTGCTGGTTATGGAAAAATGGAACTGAGCTCGCCATTTGAAATTGCCGGACCACTTACCGAAACTTTATTGATTGCTAATCTCGCCATTAGAGGAACAGATGTACAGCGCAGAGATGCAGCTGGCAAAATCAGTTACCCGGGCAGAGATATCAAAATGCTTTGGGATAAAGTAAATATGAAGGTGACCAATTTTAACGAGGTAAATCAATTTGTGAAACGCGAATACCGTAAAGGCTGGACGTTGGGCGTTTAAGATTTAGTATGTCGACAGAAAATAAGAATTTAAAGGTATTAGTAGTAGGCTGTGGCAATATGGGTGCTTCCCATGCCACAGCTTATCACACCTTACCCGGTTTTGAAATTTGCGGATTGGTTTCTACCGGTAAAAGCAAAGAAAAGCTTAATGAAAAATTAGGTGGACAATATGATTTGTATACTGATTTTTATGAGGCACTTGAAATAACCAAACCAGATGCCGTTTGCATTTCTACTTATCCCGATACACACGAAGCTTATGCCATAAAATCTTTCGAAAATGGTTGCCATGTGTTTATCGAAAAACCATTGGCCGATAGCGTAGAAGGTGCAATAAAGGTGGCAGAAGCTGCTAAAAAAGCGAATAAAAAGTTATTAGTGGGTTATATCCTCCGCTATCATCCTTCATGGGAGAAATTTACAGCGCTCGCCCTGGAAATGGGAAAACCTTTGGTGATGCGTATGAACCTGAACCAACAGAGCCATGGACCTAAATGGATGGTGCACCGTAACCTGATGAAAAGTTTAAGCCCAATTGTTGATTGTGCCGTTCATTATATCGATATTATGTGTCAAATGACCCGATCGAAGCCTGTACAGGTGAGTGCCATTGGTGCCAGGCTTACTGACGATATCCCGGAGTGGAATTACAATTACGGGCAGCTGCAAATTCGTTTCGAAGATGGTTCTATCGGTTGGTACGAAGCTGGCTGGGGCCCGATGGTGAGTGATAATGCTTTTTTTATTAAAGATGTTTTTGGTCCAAAGGGATCAGTATCTATCACGGCTAAAAAAGCAGGTGCAGCCGGAAACTCTGATAACATTGATGCGCATACCAAAACCGAATCGATTAAAATACATCATGCCGATTTAGATGCCAATGATGAATTCAGCAAAGCTGATGAATGGGTAGACCTTACCGATGAGCCCGATCATCAGGAACTGTGCAACCGCGAGCAACGTTATTTCTTAAAAGCCATTACAGAAGATATCAATTTAAATGACGCTACTGAAGATGCTGTAAACAGCTTAAGGATTGCTTTTGCCTGCGATGAATCGGTAAAAACAGGTGAAATGATCAGGTTAGAATAAAATTCTTCCTCGTCATTTCGATTGCTGCGGTCGTCCTGCTGAACTTGTTTTATTAGCAGTTTTTATTGTTTTAAAGGCCTAATAGCTACTTCGTGGTCAGCATCTATGTAGCTCGAAAATAATATAGCGGTCACTCCGGCAGAAAACATGTCTGTTATTGCAGAATTAAAAGCGCCAGAGGTAGGTAGTCTTCAAACTACTCACTTCATCTTGAAGGTTACCGATAACGGAACACCCCGGCTAAGCCTATATAAAAGAGTAATTGTAACCATTCTTCCAAAGTAATGAACGATAAAAACAGGGCGTTTTTACTTAAGAATTGTGTTTTTTATTCGAATGTTGAAGAAGATTGGGATCAATACCAAAAGTTGTGGAGTAGTCATTTTTAAGCATACAATTGAGTTAGCCTGTATAGGAAAAACTTTACGCATTTCACGCCACGAAATTGGGATCTAAACGCTTTAATCTTTGCATTGAATGATTCGGCAGAAGCATTGGTTGCATTGAATGATTCGGCAGAAGCATTGGT
>NZ_JBFTSB010000007.1:0-237485 GCF_056399805.1 Pedobacter sp. 01N310 | reverse complement strand
TCGGGTTTGGAAAACTGAGTTTAAGCACAGGTTTAACTTAGCTAAACCCGGTAGCAGCGAACACGATCCCGATTTTTCTATCGGGAGAAGTAAAGTGGATAACGGGGCTTTCGGAACCGATTGAAACAGAACCCTGCTTTTCAAAATGTAAAAATGGGATTTGAAGCGGTTAGATATGAGATTTGAGAAGCAAAAAACCTCGCAGTTTTTAAAAGCCTGCGAGGTTTCATGGTAAATTCTCATCTCATTTCGTCATCCTGAATTTGTTTCAGGATCTATCCTACCAGTAAGATGCTGAAACAAGTTCAGCAGGACGCCTCTGGTTAATCTTGCTGCTCTTTTTTATTAATAAAAAAGTAAACAGGCACTCCCAGCAAAACAATCACAAGCCCCGGCCAGGTATACTGCTGTTTATAAATGAGCAGCAAAATACAAAATGCCGCTCCTATCAATAAGTAAATAATCGGTGTAACTGGATATAACCAGGTTTTGTAAGGCCTTTCAAGACCAGGTTGTTTTATCCTTAAATAAATAACACCAAAAACAGTAATCATATAAAATAGCACGATAACAAAGGATATCATATCTAAAAGATTACCATATTGCCCACTTAAACATAAAGCAGATGCCCAAATGCCCTGCATCCAAAGTGATCTTTCAGGAACTCCATTTTTATTGTTTTTTAATGCTGCTTTAAAAAACATTCCATCTTTTGCCATGGTTTGAAAAACCCTTGCACCTGCCAATACGATTCCATTAACACAACCGAAAGTAGAAATCATTACCAACAATGCAATTACAATTGTGCCGATTCCACTACCAAAAATCTGTTCTGAGGCTGCAACAGCAACCCGATCATTGAGGGCAAATGCAATACTCTCTCTGTTTAGGGTATTGAGATAGATAAAATTGACCAATAAATAAAGAATCATCACTGCTGAAGTACCTAAAACCATAGAACGTACAACATTTTTTTTAGGGTTTTCGATTTCTCCCGAGACAAAAGTTACGTTTTCCCAGGCCACACTCGAAAATACCGAACCAACCATGGCAGCTGCAATCCCCCCCATTATTGCCATTCCGGAAATGGATTCCCATCCCGATTTCAAGAAATTGCCGCTTGGATCTGTTTTAAGATTATTGAAAGCATCCCAGCCAAAGCTCATATTTCCGGCCCAAAAACTGTTTTTCACCAAAAGAAAGCCTAAAATAATTAAGCCGATTAAAGCGACAATTTTAGAACCAGTAAAAATGTTCTGCAAAATTTTACCGCCTTCAACACCTTTTGTATTAATATAAGTTAAAAGCAGAATCACACCGATGGCTAAAATCTGTATCCAGGTAATTTTATAACCGCCACTCTGAAAAATTGGAGCAGCATCGTTTAAAGCTGGTATTAAATAGGCCGTAAATTTACCAAAAGCAACAGCAACAGCTGCAATAGTGCCGGTTTGAATTACGGTAAACAAGCCCCAACCGTAAAGAAATCCCATCATTTTACCGAAAATCTCTTTCAGGTAAGTGTATTGCCCACCAGCTTTGGGAAACATGGAAGAAAGTTCTCCATAAGAAATTGCGGCGGCAACTGTCATCACCCCAGTGATCACCCAAACCACAATCAGCCAATAACCGGAACCTAAATTCCGCATGATGTCGGCACTAACAATAAAGATACCGCTTCCGATCATCGAACCCATTACCAGCATGGTAGCATCAAAAAGGCTTAATTTTCTTTTAGAAGGTCCATCTTCTTTTTCAATATTCATTTTTAGTTTGGTTTAGTTTGTGGCTAATTTATTTAAAAAAAAGAAAATAGGAGTACTTCGCTTGTATTATTTTAATTGAGCGAAATTTTATTCTACTTGACAATGAAAAATTTAATCACAAGAAAAATATTTTATTATCTTGCTAGATATAAGTACGTAGTTTGGAGAGAAGCGTTTGGCGCTGAACGTTTGAAATAGATTAAACAATTGACCAATTTAAACAGTTAACCAGTTACACAACAACATAAACAACTAACCAAATATAAAACCAATTATTAACTATGGATTTTTTACAAAACAATTTAATTTACTGTATTCCGGCGCTAGGCCTTGTCGGGATTATAGTTATGATGATTAAAAGCGCCTGGGTAAACAAGCAAGATGCAGGTGATAAAAACATGCAGGAACTTGCGGGCTATATAGCCGATGGAGCTATGGCCTTTTTAAAAGCCGAATGGAGGGTATTGAGCATTTTCGCTGTTTTTACGGCTGCGCTCCTAGCCTACTCAGGAACAATTACCGAAATTAAAGGGGTACCTATGCATTCGAGCTGGATTATCTCTATTTCTTTTATTATAGGAGCGGTATTTTCTGCAACTGCGGGTTATATCGGAATGAAATCGGCCACAAAAGCAAATGTTAGAACCACACAGGCTGCTAGAACAAGTTTAAAACAAGCATTAAAAGTTTCGTTTACTGGCGGTACCGTAATGGGCTTAGGCGTAGCTGGCCTTGCTGTTTTAGGTTTAGGCGGTTTATTTATTGTTTTTTTACAGGTATTCCATGTAACCAGCGCCAATAGCACCGAAATGAGAACTGCTATTGAGGTTTTAACCGGATTTTCTTTGGGTGCCGAATCTATTGCCTTATTTGCCCGCGTTGGTGGGGGTATTTATACCAAAGCTGCTGATGTTGGTGCCGATTTAGTGGGTAAAGTAGAAGCCGGAATTCCTGAAGATGATGTACGTAACCCTGCAACCATTGCCGATAATGTAGGCGATAACGTGGGTGATGTTGCAGGTATGGGTGCCGATTTATTTGGCTCATATGTAGCAACGATATTAGCCACCATGGTTTTAGGACAAGAAATTACAGTAACTGATAAATTCGGGGGTATGTCTCCCATCCTTTTGCCTATGGTAATCTGCGGATTGGGTATTTTATTCTCGATTGTAGGTACCTGGTTTGTAACCATTAAAGATGATAAATCAAATGTTCAGACGGCTTTAAATCTAGGTAACTGGTCATCAATTTTGATTACAGCAGTAGCTTCGTTCTTTATCGTAAAATGGATGTTACCCGAAACATTAAACTTACGTGGGTATGAGTTCTCTAGTATTAATGTGTTTTATGCCATTATTGTTGGTTTAGTAGTGGGTACAATTATGAGTATTGTTACCGAATATTTTACCGCAATGGGCAAAGGCCCTGTAAATTCTATTATCCAACAATCATCAACCGGACATGCCACCAATATTATTGCAGGTTTAGCTGTCGGAATGAAATCGACTGTTATTCCAATTTTGGTTTTAGCAGGCGGGATTATGTTATCGTACCACTTTGCTGGTTTATATGGTGTAGCTATTGCAGCAGCAGGTATGATGGCCACTACAGCTATGCAATTGGCCATTGATGCTTTCGGACCAATTGCTGATAATGCGGGCGGTATTGCAGAAATGAGTCAGTTACCTCCAGAAGTACGCGAACGTACCGATAATTTAGACGCTGTTGGAAATACCACTGCAGCTACCGGTAAAGGATTTGCCATTGCATCTGCAGCCTTAACCTCTTTAGCATTATTTGCAGCTTTTGTAGGCATTGCAGGTATTACGGCGATAGATATATATAAAGCGCCAGTATTAGCAGGATTATTTGTTGGCGGGATGATTCCTTTCATTTTCTCGGCCCTTTGCATCCAGGCGGTGGGTAAAGCGGCAATGGATATGGTTCAGGAAGTTCGTCGCCAGTTTAGGGAAATTCCTGGCATTATGGAGTACAAAGCCAAACCAGAGTACGAAAAATGTGTAGCCATTTCAACCAAAGCATCTATCCGTGAAATGATGATGCCCGGTGCTATCGCCTTAATCACGCCGATAATTGTTGGTTTTACTTTTGGTCCTGAAGTTTTAGGTGGATTATTGGCCGGCGTAACCGTTACCGGTGTATTGATGGGGATTTTCCAAAGCAACGCAGGTGGCGCATGGGATAACGCCAAAAAATCATTCGAACAAGGTGTAATGATCAATGGTGAAATGCACTACAAAAAATCAGAACCACATAAGGCTTCAGTAACAGGGGATACTGTAGGCGATCCTTTTAAAGATACCTCGGGTCCTTCAATGAACATTTTAATCAAATTAATGTCTATTGTTTCACTAGTTATTGCTCCATACATCGCAGTTAAGGCAATTGCCAGCGAACATAAGCAAGAAGTTCGAAAAGAAATCAGAATTGAGCAAAAAACCGATAGTTTAGGTAACGTAATTACGGATACTTTAACCAATACCACCGACACTTTAAGGCGTTAGTTGTAAAAACATTGATAAAATAATAGCTAAAGGGATTTTTTAACCAAAATCCCTTTTACATTTCCGTAATTTTTAATTACGTTTGGAGCTGAATTAATCTAAACAAAAACTATAATATGGGTTTATTTACTAAAAAGCCAATGCATCTATTGCTTGAAGAAGCAGGTGATTCAAGCAAAGGCTTAAAGCGCACACTTAGTGCAGGTGCATTAGTTGCATTAGGTGTAGGGGCTATTATTGGTGCCGGGCTATTTGTTCGTACTGCTGCTGCAGCCGCTCAAAATGCTGGACCATCAGTTACAATCGGTTTTATAATAGCTGCGATAGGCTGTGCTTTGGCAGGTTTATGTTATGCCGAGCTCTCTTCTTCTATTCCAATCTCTGGTAGTGCATATACTTATACTTATGCTACTATGGGCGAGCTAATGGCTTGGGTTATTGGATGGGATTTAGTGTTAGAATATGCTGTAGGTGCCGCTACTGTAGGTATAGCCTGGAGCGAATATCTGAATAAACTATTGGTAGAAGTATTACATACCTCACCCATACCCTACGAGTGGTGCCACTCGCCTTTCCAATCGCATCCAGATGGTACCGTAAATGGAATTATGAATCTTCCTGCCTTGTTTATAGTAGGCTTGTTAAGTTTACTTTTAATTAAAGGAACTTCAGAATCTGCTTTTGTAAACGGTTTAATCGTAATTACCAAAGTGGGTATTGTTATCTTAATCATTGTTTTAGGTTGGGGCTTCATCCACGAAGCAAATCACCATCCATACATTCCGGCTGCTACCACATATGTAGATCATGCAGGTATTAGCCATAGTTTTGGTGGTTTCTGGGGCGTTATTGGCGCTGCCGGAACGGTATTCTTTGCCTTTATCGGTTTTGATGCTGTAAGTACTGCCGCTCAGGAAACTAAAAATCCTAAAACAGCAATGCCAATTGGTATTTTAGGATCGTTAGCAGTTTGTACTGTATTATACATATTATTCGCACACGTTTTAACGGGAATTGCACCAGTTGAGTTTTTCAGAACTAAAGGTGGTGAAGCATCTGTGGTAGCTGCAATTAGCGAATATATGACCGGATACTCATGGTTATCTAAATTAGTAACAGTAGCAATTTTAGCCGGTTTCTCTTCTGTAATCTTGGTGATGTTATTAGGCCAAAGCCGTGTATTTTATTCGATGAGTAAAGATGGTTTATTACCTAAAATGTTCAGTGATTTACACCCTAAATTTAAAACACCTTATAAAGCAAACTTAGTGATCTTGGTAATTGTAGGTTTATTTGCTGCATTTATCCCAGGCGATGTAGTGGGCGATATGACTAGTATCGGTACGTTATTCGCATTTATGTTGGTTTGTATAGCGGTAATCATCTTAAGAAAAACAGATCCAGATCTTCCTCGTCAGTTTAGAACACCTTGGGTACCTTTAATTCCGATTTTGGGTGTTGTTGCCTGCGGTTTAATGATCCTTGGTTTAGGCTGGACAAACTGGTTAAGATTATTTGGCTGGTTAGCATTAGGATTTATCATTTACTTTGGATACAGTAAAAAGAATTCTCATTTGAAAGACGTTAAATAAATTACATTTTTCAAAAAAACAAAAGCCTCGACCGAAAAGTCGGGGCTTTTTTATGTTAAATAATTGTTAATAAAACTACCTTTGCAAAAAATTGATAACATGTACCGCTATTTTGCTAAATTTAAGATCACTTATTTCTTCTTAACGATTGTTTTGCTATTCATTTCCGCTGCAGGATATGCGCAGAGAACAATTAACGATGTAATGGATTCTACCACGGTTAACCATTTGCTCATTATTTCTAAGAAATATGGTTCATTATCTTTTAGCGGGTACCTGCAGCCTCAATTCCAGGTTGCGCAAGCAAATGGTGCACAGGCAGAATACCAAGGCGGAAATTTTGGCGAGTTTACCAATAACCGGTTTAGGTTGAGAAGAGGTCGTTTAAGGGCCGATTATATGATGTTAACAGATGATGGCAGTCCTTCTACCTATTTTGTACTTCAGTTTGACGGTACTGAACAAGGTGTTGCCATTCGTGATTTTTGGGGACGTTATTACGAAAATAAATGGAAAATACTGGCGGTTACTTTAGGGCTTTCTGGCCGTCCGTTTGGGAACGAACTGCAATTATCTTCTTCAGTAAGGGAAGCGCCGGAGCGTGGCCGGATGTCGCAGATTTTAATGAAAACAGAACGAGATCTGGGGGCTACGTTTACCCTAAATCCTCGTTGGAAAGATGCCCGGTTGAAAAACTTTGTATTCGATTTTGGTATTTACAACGGACAAGGCTTAGCCGGCGCTGGAGAATTTGATAATAGTAAAGATTTTATCTTCAGGTTAAGCCATAAAACCTATGCCTTTAAAAATTTCACCATTGCGGGCGGTATAAGTACGCTACAAGGCGGCTTAAACCATCGCTTGCCCGTAAGTTATAAGATGGATAGAATCGACAACCAATGGAGAATGATGAAGGATTCGTCGGCCAATACCATCAATAAGGTTGCTCCAAGGAGATATTATGGTGCCGATATTCAGCTGGCTACAAAAACCAAAAGCTGGAAATCTGAATTGAGGGCAGAAGTGGTGTCTGGCTTACAAACAGGCACTTCAACTACCTCAACCACACCTGGCTCTTATCCTGTTGATAGCAAATCGATAGCCTTGCCTTATTATACCCGAACCTTCAATGGTGCTTACGTTACATTTGTACAAACCTTGAATAGCACCGACAATCAGCTTATTTTAAAATACGATTGGTATGATCCAAATTCAAAGGTAAAAGGGCTTGATATTTCAAATACTCAGGGGCTTTCTCCAGCGGATGTTCGTTTTGATACTTTTGGATTTGGTTTTTTACATCATTTTAATCCACATTTTAAGGCTGTACTTTATTATGATATCATTAAAAACGAATCGACCCAAATTCAGGGTTATACTGCTGATAGAAAAGACAATGTGCTCACGTTAAGAACACAGTTCTATTTCTAATAAATAACAGTACAATGGAGGAATTGATACAAATTCCGCTACCTTTGCTTAAAATTGCGCTGCTATGAAATTCGATTTTATGACGTTCAACTTAAGCCAGATCCTATCCACAACGATGGTGCTCTTCGCTATTATCGATATTTTGGGCGCCATTCCCGTTGTAATCGAATTACGTAGAAAAGCAGGTCATATCGAATCAGAAAAAGCATCTTTAGTTGCTACAGGCTTAATGATCCTCTTTTTATTTGTTGGCGAATCGTTATTAAAAGTAATCGGATTAGATGTAGAATCTTTCGCTATTGCGGGTTCTTTCGTGATCTTTTTTATCGCTATGGAAATGGTATTGGGATTAACGATTTTTAAAGAAGAAGCACCAGAAACAGTCTCCATCGTTCCGTTGGCTTTCCCTTTAATTGCCGGAGCAGGAACAATGACTACCCTACTTTCGCTAAAAACAGAATATCATACCCAGAATATTTTAGTGGGCATTATACTCAATATGTTGTTTGTATACTTTGTATTGAAAAATACCAACAGACTTGAAAAACTTTTTGGAAAATCGGGCTTGAACATCTTACGTAAAGCCTTTGGGGTAATTTTATTGGCTATAGCGATTAAATTGTTCAGAAATAATACGGGACTATAGGTATCATTTCAAAGATTCGTCACCCTGAATTTATTTCAGGGTCCAATAATCAAAAAAGATGCTGAAACAAGTTCAGCAAGACGACGAACGTAGAAAAGTACTCATCAAAATGACAATCCTCCAATCAATCTGTAACAATAATTACGTATATCCATCTAAACATAAAGCTTACATCATGAACAGCTTTGAAGAATATACCTTAATTATTGGAGCAATAGCCGTTTTAATCGAAGCGGTAAAATACTTTAAAAAGAATTTCAAATCCTGGTTTGAACATACGTAATGTCGCTTTAAGTGAGCGTCATGCTGAATTTATTTCAGCATCTATATGTTAAGACCCTGAAATAAATTCAGGGTGACGATACAAGTAGTTTAATCCTGGCTCTTCTTAATCAACCTCGCCACAAACATCGTATCGGCATTGTTTTCATAACCCTTTATCAATTCCATTTTTTCCAGTTCTAATGGCAACTGATCAATCATATGCTGAACAATGGCTTCGTTTTCTTCGGCAAAGGCAGAGCAAGTAATGTAAATTAAGGGCTTACCTGGCTTTAAATACTTTACAATATTTTGGACAATCCCCTTCTGGATGCTGGCAAATTGATTAATTTTCCGTTCCTCGAAAAATGTAAGCATTTCGGGTGTTCTGCCCCATGTTCCAGAACCAGTGCAGGGCGCATCCAAAATGATCCCGTCAAATTGATAGTGGTGTAAAACCTGATCGTTGTTCTGTAAAAGATCCAGTTCCTTTTTATGGTACTTTTTGATCCCGGCTAAGCGGAAACGTTCATCTAAATTTAAGAGTACACTTTCTCTCAGATCAGAAACCAAAAGCTCAATCACAGGCTCCAAACTGTGCAACAGCAGCGTTTTCCCACCAGATGCCGCGCAGCAATCCCACCATTTATCCCATTTGTTCGGTTTAAAATAACTGCCTGTGTGCTGAGAAGATAAATCCTGAACCTGATAACTGCCTTCTTTTAATATGGTTTCTAACTTGGTTCCATTAGGCAAAGCCAGAGCAGTATCAGAAATCGCTTTAACCGCAATGTTTTCATCTTCTAATTTTGCAATAATAGCTACAGATTCTTCTCCTCCTACCCTGATAAAGAGATCTGGCTGTTTGAAGAATGAGGTACAAAACGCTTCCCGGTCTAATCCATCAGATAGATTTTCGTGAAACGGATATACCTCCTGCAAATCAAAATCCGGATACCTGGTTTTAATGATGGATATTTTTTCTCCCAGCGGCAGTATAATACTTTCCTTTAATTCCGGCAGATTTTTCTCTACAATAAGGCTAAGTGTATCGTGGCATAAGAAATCGGCAATACTTAAACGTTCTTCCTGCGGAAGTGCCGATAAAGCCTTACCTAATCTAAAAAAGCTATACATATGACGTGTAGCCCATCTCCTATCGGATGAACCCATTTGCTTATGCTGCTTAAAATAGGTTGGTAGAAAACGATGCAAGGGCAAACTTCCATCATAATTACTCAAAATCTGTTCAAAGGCTCTTAACTGATGATCTGCTCTCATGCAATAATTAAAATGGAAGAAAAAATTATAGAATTACTCAACTAGGTTTAACGCAAAGTTTTTAAACTTCAGTAACATTAAACTGGTGTTAATATAGCCTAATTTTTCATCATGGATAAATGAAAAGTTATTATGGAGGCCTTTATATTTATCTTTTACCAGATAATCTCTATAATCCTCTCCATAAGTAGTTAACAGTTTACCGAAATAATAGCCAACATCAAAGCCTTTAAAGGCGTATTCTCCAGGCTCAAATCCATACCTATAGCGATATTTTTTAATAAAGGTAACAACTGTACTGTTTTTATAGTCTATTTTATAAGATGAGCTGATAATGGTATTTAGGTCTTGTAATTTATCAGTGGGATAATTCTGTTTTACCCAATTAGGATGACCAAATAGATTAATGCTATAACCACCAGTGGGTAGATGCTTTAATTTATACAGTTTTTCTACTGTTGGCAATACAAAAGTCCTGTCGGATGAGGTAAGCACCACTGCATATTCTTTGCCTTTGATCATTTTTGTTTCAAAAGCATAGGCCGAAGCATACTCCTGTACCACAAACTTGGTACTGGCTTGAAAATAGTTCCTTATTGGCGCTGCAAATTGTTCGTCTTCTGTTTTCTTTGGGTTAATCAGTACCACTATAGTATTGGCAGGATTATAATTTTTAGCAATGTATGTGGCTATCTTTTTTCCATGTAAACCAATATTATTTACAATGGACACCAGATTTGGATTATTAAATTCTGCAGGTTCGGAAGCAGCCAAAGGAGATACGATGATTGCATTGTTTTCTTTGGCATAATTGGAGATAAACTTTAACCCATCAGGAAAAACAGGGCCAATAATTAAATTGCTTTGTTTAAAACGCTCATTTTTGTACAAAACCGATATATGTGCATTATCATCCTGTGTATCGAAAACATTGAGTTTAAAATTTAAACCCTGAGCCGCGGCAGAATCCAATCCCAATTTAAAGCCCTGATAAAAATCGATAGGCATAGCATATTTTTCTATATCGGCTTTTGTTGCTGTTTTTAAATTCAGCTCATCCAATTTAAAGGGAACAAGTAAGGAAACACTTGCCTGCGAAAACTTTTTGATAGGCTTTTTATCTGTTGGCTTTTCTTTTTCAACCGGTTTTTCCGTTTCAGGCTTGGGTGTCCTGATTTTAGGCGAACAAGCACCCAAAACTACCGCAAACAAAACCAGCAACCAATAAACCTTCTTGAAATTCATACCTATCATTTTTAACAAAATATGCTAGCAAAGTTTATTCCACCTTGCTAGCATAAGCATATTATTTGTATATCGACTCCCGACTAATGACTCAGGACTCTGAACTAAAAACTATTCCCACTCGATAGTTGCAGGTGGTTTAGAGCTGATATCGTATACCACTCTATTGATCCCTTTAACTTTATTGATGATTTCGTTTGAGATTTTAGCCAATACCGGATAAGGTAAATGGCACCAATCTGCAGTCATCCCATCAAGTGATTCAACTGCTCTTAATGCAATTACATTTTCGTAAGTACGCTCATCGCCCATCACTCCTACAGATCTTACCGGTAAGAAAATAGCGCCTGCCTGCCATACTTTATCGTAAAGGCCTGCTTCTTTTAAATTGTCGATATAAATTTTATCGGCATCTTGTAAAATGGCTACTTTTTCTGGAGTAACTTCTCCGATAATGCGGATACCCAGGCCTGGGCCTGGAAATGGGTGACGGCCTAAAATAAACGATTCTAACCCTAAAGTGGTGCCTACTCTTCTTACTTCATCTTTAAACAAAGTTTTAAGTGGCTCTACTACTTTAAGTTTCATAAAATCTGGCAAACCACCTACATTATGGTGCGATTTTATGGTTGCCGACGGCCCTTTAACCGAAACTGATTCAATAATATCAGGATAGATTGTACCTTGGGCCAACCACTTTACATCCTGGATCAGGTGAGATTCTTCGTCGAAAACTTCGATAAATACACGGCCAATAATTTTACGTTTTGTTTCCGGATCTTCTACCCCGGCCAATTGGCCCAAGAATTTATCTTTAGCATCAACGCCTTTAATATTTAAGCCAAAATCTTTATACTGTTCTAAAACACTTTCATATTCGTTTTTACGCAATAAACCATTATCAACAAATATACAGTGAAGGTTTGTACCGATGGCTTTATGTAAAAGTACCGCAGCAACACTACTATCAACACCACCTGAAAGTGCCAAAACAACTTTATCGTTACCTACAGTAGCTTTAATATCGGCAATTGTGGTTTCAACAAAAGCAGCAGAAGTCCAGTCCTGGCTACATCCGCAAATATCAACCAAGAAGTTTTCTAAAAGGATTTTCCCATCAATACTATGCGTTACCTCAGGGTGAAACTGGATGGCATAAGTATCTGAATCTTTAATATGGTAAGCTGCGACTTTTACGCTATCAGTACTGGCAATCAGCTCAAAATTTTCTGGAATATCGGTAATGGTATCACCATGGCTCATCCAAACTTGTGAACCGATGTTAATGCCTTTAAATAATTTATTCTCCTGGTTTACAAAATTCAGGTTAGCACGACCATATTCGCGTGTTGAAGATGGCTGAACTGCACCGCCAGAATGTTGGGCAATATATTGTGCACCATAACAAACAGCCAATAAAGGAAATTTTAAATGGTATTTCGATAAATCGATCTGAGGTGCATCTTCCTGACGAACGGAGAATGGACTACCCGAAAAAATAACTCCTTTTACATCAGGCGTAACCTCAGGAAGATTGTTGTATGGATATATTTCACAGTAAATATTTAGTTCGCGAACCCTACGAGCGATGAGTTGTGTAAATTGCGAACCAAAATCGACGATAATGATTTTTTCTTGCATCCGCAAAGGTACCAATTAGATATGATATTTGAAGCCGGAGATTTGAGATTTTTAGCTTAAAAAAGTCCGGAGTCGGCAGTCAGGAGTCCGAAGCCAGTTTGGAGTCAATTAACCGCTTCAAACAGTTAACCGATTAACCAGTATAACTAAAAAGTCCGAAGTTGATTAACTGATTTAAACAATTAACCAGTAAACTACTTATCGTCACCAATGAACTAATGACAAATGAACCATTGAACAATAATCACCAAACAACCTTTAATCCCGCTGATCGGTATTTATTAATGTCTTCGTCTTTACTGATTAAAGTTATATCTTTCTGAATAGCCTGCCATATTAACATCCTATCAAAAGGATCTCTGTGCCAGTTCGCATTTAAGTGATGGTAATTAGCCACATCATTTGGTAAAAGGGGTAAAAGTTCGTAACCGGCCTCGATTGCGAGTTCAGGCAAAGCCTCCGGTATGATTCTCAAAATATCCAGTTTATTGATTGAATGTTTCAAAGATATTTCCCAAAAACTTATCGTACTCACTAGAATTGTATTTTTTTTGTTCTTTAAAATTTCCAAGCAGACATTCGAAAGCTTGGATGAATACATTAATGACCAAACTAGTACATGGGTATCTAAGAGGTAAATCATATGCCTAAGAATTCCTCTTCAGTAATTTTGAAATCATCTTTAAATATTATTTCGGCTTTCCCGTCAAGCATACCTATTTTACGCTCTTTATTGTTTTCTTCCAAATCAGGAACAAAATACCCAATAACCTCTTTTTTTCTTCCATAAGTTACGGCAATACCAATACCTGCCTTAACATCTTCAAGTACTTCAGAAAAGTGAGCTTTAAATTCTCCAACAGACATTGTTTTCATAGCTAATAGATTTATAATCAAATATAAACAAAACTTGTCAAGTTGTCAAGATAAACCGAGTTATGTTTTAGATATAAAATTGGTGAGCTGATTTACAACTTGCAGTCACCAATGACAAATGAACCACTGAACCTTTACGATTCTATCAAAACCACCTCAACCCCAAATTTCCGTAAAAAGTCTACTCCTTCATCGCTAGGCAAACCTTTGTAAGCTGCATACGATTTAGAATAATAAACCAATTTAATTCCTGATGACAAAATCAAGCGGGCGCAGGCAATACAGGGCGATAAGGTGGTATATAAAGTACAGCCTTCTATTTTCGAACCGTTTTTAGAAGCATACAGAATTGCATTCTCCTCAGCGTGTAAGGCTAAAGAACAGCTTCCCTTACTATCACGCGCACAGCCATGCTCAGGCCATTCCTCGTCGCAATTGTGGGTACCAGCTGGTGGGCCATTGTAGCCGATAGAAATAATACGGGTATCCTTTGTTAACACTGCACCTACATGGGCACGCACGCAATGCGAACGGGCTGCCAAATCGGTGGCAAGGTTCATAAATATCGAATCGAAACTTGGTTTATCTGCCATTATAAAAATCAAAAAAGCCACAAAGAACTAAATCTCTGTGGCTGCAAAATTACTTTATTAAAAATTAATGTCCGCCAGAAATTTTTTGATCAAAGTTTATTCCTTGTGATCTTAATATTCCAGCTACTTTCCAGGCATAGAATGCCAAGTAAGCAAAACAGATAATCCCTACAACATAACTGTATTGAATACCTGTAAATTCTGATACAGCACCTTGTGCCCAACTAATAATACCACCGCCCATAATCATCATAATTAAGAAGCTACTTCCCTGACTGGTGTGTTTACCTAAACCGCTTACTGCCAAGGTAAAAATACAAGGCCATAAAGTGCTACAGAATAAACCTACACTGGTAATGGCATAAACACTTACCATTCCTTTAGTAAACATTCCGATTAACAACGCAGTAATACCTATTGCCGAAAAGATTAGCAACATGCGGGCCGGGTTACCTTTACTCGCCATATCAGCAGCAATTAACACCAATATAATCAAACCGTATACATAAAATGGAGCAAGATCATGTTTTGCTATAGCATTTACAGCTAAGAAAATACCAAAAGCTAAATATGGTGCAATAAAACGTAATACTTTTTGTGTGCTGATATTATCAGTAAAAGCTTCAACAGCACCTGTCCAACGACCGATCATCATACTGGCCCAATATAAAGAGATATAAGGTGCGATATCTTTAATGGCAAAGCCTAAATCTTTCTCCATATAAGCCGGTAGATTACTTGCGGTAGATACCTCAACACCCACATAAACAAATATGGCAATCATACCCAAAACCAATTGCGGATATTGCAAAGCAGATCCCTTAATCGATTTAGTATCCTCAACCACAGCTTCAACCAAAGCAGGTCGATCAGGCAACGATGACATTTTTAAGAAAACAGCAACGGCAATAAAAGCAACTCCCAAAATTAGATATGGAATTTTAACGCTTTCTATACTAATATTTGTAGTTGCATTTGCCGCAGAACCAAAAATAGCGAAACTTACAATAAGTGGTCCAATGGTTGTACCAAAGTTATTAATACCACCGGCAAGCGTTAAACGTTGCGAACCTGTTTTAATTGGCCCTAATGCAATAGCTAATGGATTTGCAACAGTCTGCTGTAAGGAGAAACCTAATGCCACAATAAATAAGCCTGAAAGCATTAAAGGAAACGAATGCATGTTTGCTGCAGGATAAAACAATAAGGTTCCAAGTGCCGAAATAACCAGACCAAGCGCAAGCGAATTTTTATAACCCAATTTGTTTACAATATCTTGTCCTATTATAACAGAAATACCGTTATAAATTAAAGCACCCACTGTATAAGCAATATAAAATGCCAATGAAACCAATTGACTTTCGGCTTGCGATAAATCAAAAGCTTTTTTAAATACCGGTATTAAAATATCATTACTGGCGGCTACAAAGCCCCAGAAAAAGAATACCGTAACCAAAGGAATAAACTGCCCCCACTTGGTTTGTGTTTGTTCTGAACTCATTTTTTAAATCTAGTTTTAGTGGCTCTAAACATAAATAAAAAAAAATGAAAACCAGTAAATTTTATGCAACCTATGCAACAAAAATAAATGTTAAATGTTTAGGTATAAAGTTGCATATTCGCATATTATAAACAATACAATGCATGTTTGAAGCCATATTACTAGGTATAGGAGCAGGGATTATTTCGTCGTTTTTAACAGGGCCGGTATTTTTTGCAATGATTAAAACCAGCATAGAGAGGGGCTTCAAAGCTGGGTTTTCTTTAGCTGTTGGCGTAATTATTAGTGATGTGGTCTTAATTGGCCTGGTTCTTTTTGGCAGCCAGTTTTTTGATTATAAAGCAGAATTTGATAAATATGTAGGCACCATTGGGGGCCTATTCTTGTTAGCCGTAGGTATATATTACCTGGTTTCTAAAATAACGGTGCACTATAATAGTTCAACGCTTCAAAAAGTAAGTAAACGTGGCTATGTAATAAAAGGTTTTTTAATGTGCATCCTTACCCCCTCTACCTTAATGTTCTGGATTATTGTAAGCGGGATCATCTCGGTTAAATTGAATAACATGCTGAACGAAAAGCTAGTCTGCTTTTTTATTGCCATGGCTACCCAATTGAGTATAGATGGTGCAAAGAGTTTCTACTCGAGTAAACTCCGTTATAAAATAAAAGAAGACGCGCTTAAAAAACTGAATAAAATCGCAGGTGTGGTTATCATCTTTTTTGCCATTTGGCTCATCGTTAAAACTTACCTGAAGTTCTACGTATAGGTTTTTACCACAAAGATTATAAAGAAAATCGCAGCATACACATCTTATTATTAGCCACGGAAACACAGAACACACGGAAATTTCCTCACGTTTTGTCACCCTGAGCGGAGTCGAGGGGCCGACAAAAATTACTAGCAGTTTTTTTTGAAAAGCAGGGACAGTGCTGCTATTAAACGTTAGTCCTGCCAATGCTGCAAGTCCTCACCCGATAAAGGATCGGGTTCCGGGCTTTCCGCGAATGTCAGGTTTAGATTAGGGAAGATCGTACTCAATCTTACGGTCATCCTGAGCGGAGTCGAAGGGCAAACAAAAATCACTAAACCAGTTTTCTGTTTTTTTGGAAAGCAGGTGCATTGCTGCTATTAAACGTTAGTCCTGCCAATGCTGCAAGTCCTCACCCGATAAAGGATCGGGTTCCGGGCTTTCCGCGAATGTCAGGTTTAGGTAGGAAAAGATTGTTACCTTTTTTGATGGTCACCTTGAGCGGAGTCGAAGGACTCTTCTCTGCATAGGAAGCTACAATTTGTGTCTTCGTGCTCAGCGCTAAACAGGGGCTCGGAACTCTTCTTTTCTCTGTGCAAACTCGTTGTTCTCAGTGGTAAAAAACAAAAAAAATAGCCCATATAAAATATGAGCTATTTATTATTCAAGTACCCTTTAGGGAATTAGGACCTAATAAGCCCTTTGGTTATTTCCTTCTTTCCAGTTAACGAAAGCTTTATTTACCACTTTATTACCCCCCGGGGTAGGATAATTTCCTGAGAAATACCAGTCACCTTTGTTTTTCGGACAAGCTTCGTGCAAGTTCTCTAAACTTTGATAAATTACTTCAACCTCAGCAACAGTACCTTTTGGCGTAATAATCTGTGCAATTTTAGCCGAAATTTCTTCAGGCGTAAACGGTTTATAAATTTCCTTAACGTGGTTTACAATTTCCTCTTTAGGTAAAAGCAACGAAGCTTTACATTTCGTGTAAACGTCTTCGATCACCTGCCACATACCGCGCTCCGTTAACAACTGAATAGCTGCATCGAAAGCCACGAACTGCCCCATCCTGCTCATATCGATACCATAACAATCAGGGTAACGGATCTGAGGTGCAGAAGAAACAATAATGATTTTCTTAGGGTGTAAGCGGTCAACAATTTTAATGATACTCTGCTTTAAAGTTGTACCACGCACAATCGAATCATCAAGTGCCACTAAAGTATCCTGGTGGTTATTGATAATACCATAGGTAGTATCGTAAACATGTGCTACCATTTCGCTACGGTCTGCGTCCTGAGTAATAAAAGTTCTCAGTTTTACATCCTTAACCGCAAGCTTTTCTACACGGGGCGCTAAAGATAACAGGTCTTCAAGCTGCTGATCTGTTAATGTTTCTTTTTTATGTAAAAGTATATCTTTCTGGTGCCTGCGCACATATTGCTGAACACCATCAACCATTCCAAAAAAGGCTACTTCTGCCGTATTTGGGATAAATGAGAATACTGTATTTTTTAGATCGTAATTAACGGCCTGAAGGATTTTATCGCTTAATAAGCGACCAAGCTGTTTACGTTCGCGGTAAATCTCTACATCACTTCCTTTTGAGAAATAAATACGTTCGAAAGAGCACGACAATCTTTCGGTTGGCTCGCGGAACTGCTCCATGCTCACCTCACCGTTTTTCTTGATAATTAAAGCATGCCCAGGATCGATCTCTTTAACATCTTTGAACTGGATATTAAATGCAGTTTGTAAAGCAGGCCTTTCAGATGCCGCTACAACAATCTCATCATCATAGTAATAATACGCCGGACGGATACCTGCCGGATCGCGCATAATGAACGAATCGCCATTACCCACCATACCACAGATCGAATAACCTCCATCCCATGTTTTGGCCGAACGGCGAAGGATATTTGCAATATCTAAATTATCAGATATTTTGTGTGTAATCGCAATGTTATCATGCCCTTCTTTTTTGTACTGATCGAAAAGCTCCTGGTTTTCATCATCTAAAAAGTGCCCGATTTTTTCTAATACCGTAACGGTATCTGCTTTTTCTTTTGGATGCTGACCTAACTCGTACAATTGCTCCAATAATTCATCAACATTCGTCATGTTGAAGTTACCTGCAATTACCAGGTTACGTGTCATCCAGTTGTTTTGCCTTAAAAAAGGGTGGCAATTTTCGATGCTGTTTTTACCATGCGTACCATAACGCAAATGGCCCATTAACACCTCGCCGATAAAGCTTACGTTGTTTTTGAGCCATTCTGTATCCTGCATTAATTCAGGCGTGTTTTCTTGGATATCGACAAATTTGTTCTGCACATATTCGAAGATATCAGCTACCGCATTAGATGCCATGCTCCGGTATCGGCTGATGTACCTACTGCCCGGTTTCATATCCAGCTTAATGGTGGCAATACCTGCGCCATCCTGGCCCCGGTTATGCTGTTTTTCCATTAAAAGGTATAATTTGTTAAGGCCGTAAAGTGCTGTACCGTACTTTTGCTGGTAGTAAGAAAGTGGTTTTAACAGGCGAATAAAAGCGATTCCGCATTCGTGTTTTATCTGATCACTCATTGTGTGGGTTTGAAGCCGCAAAGTTATCCTTTTAACTCGTTACAACCTAAAGAAAAATGTTTTCTTTTATTATGATGAGTTTAGGCTGACAGATGAACTAAAAGTGCGACTAATCTATCTCTAACTCCAATCGCCCCTTCTAATTAATTCCAATATGTTCAAATAGCCAGCTTAGTTAGTGTAAATTATACACACTTACTTGAATTACCTACAGAGATCGCGCTATTCAATTAATTTCATATATCAACGGTTTGCGTTTTACAGTTACTAATGCAAAAGAGAAAGATTACTGAACCGTCCATCTGTACTGGCAACAAATCAATTTAAAGATTTTTATCAACAGAATAGATACTGAAAGAAGTTCAGCAGGACGCAGATCAGGAATTAACAATTTTCAATGCGCAATTTCCAGTTAACCAATTCAAACAATTAACCAGGGTTCAGTTTACAGTTAAACAATCATTCTATCTGATTTCAACGGCTCTCCGAAAAAAATAGAGGCGTGTTCATCAAAAGCTGCAGGATCACCGCTAGTATAGAAATACCTTTCGCCCTGTTTAGCTAGTTTTTCTTCCATCTCAGGGTGTCTCTTTAAATAATCAGCTAAACTGCGGGATACAATCTCGCCTTGCGTTAAAACGCTTATATGGTCGGGGAATACCTTCTTCAGTTTAGGCATTAATAAAGGATAGTGTGTACAAGCCAATAGCACGCAATCGATAGCTGCCGATTGGCTCAATAACTGATCACAATATTCATTGATAAAAAAGTCAGCGCCAGATTGTAAGTGTTCGTTATTTTCAATCAGTGGAACCCACATCGGGCAGCTTTGCTGGTAAACCTTAATCTCAGGAAAAAATTTATTGATCTCTAAAAGATAAGATTGAGAATTAACTGTACCTCTGGTCCCCATTACCCCTACCGATTTAGTGCTCGTATAACCATCAATTACCTCAGCTGTGGGCCTGATTACGCCAAGCACTCTTCTACCGGGATATTTAGCAGGAAGATCTATTTGCTGGATCGTTCTAAGCGCTTTAGCTGACGCCGTATTACAGGCAAGAATAACCAAATGGCATCCTTTAGCAAAAAGCCATTCTACGCATTCTAAAGTATATTTATAAATGGTCTCGAAAGAATGGTCGCCATAGGGCGAACGGGCATTATCGCCCAAATAGATATAATTGTAATCGGGCAATTTATCGGCAATAGACCGGAAAACTGTTAAACCACCGTAACCTGAATCGAAAATACCTATTGGCGAAGCCTGCATTGTGTTGGAAAGTTATAGATAAATATTGAAAAGTTAAATCTTTAAAACGGTCGTCTTCCTGAACTTGTTTCAGGATCTGCTGCGCTGAAGTTAGACATCAAAGATGCTGATCCCGAAACTCGGGACAGCATGACGAAAATCCTAAAACAAAAAGCGAAACTAAGTTAAACTTAATTCCGCCTTATATTTTGAATTGGTAAGGAGATTTTGAACTCCGAACTTCCGACTCAGAACTACTTTTTAGGTGCTGCTGGTTTTGCAGCAGTTGCAGTGATTCCTAATTTAGTTTTTACTGAAGCAGTAATATCATCACCACCATCCCAGAAAACTAAATTGTTACCACCTTGTCCGTTTGCGATATCGAAAACGTAAGCTAAACCTTTTTCTTTAGCTACAGCAGAAATTGCAGTTGCAACTTTAGCCTGGATAGGTTGGAATAATTCACCTTGTTTAGTACCTATATCTTGCGACGCTTTAGTACGCGCATCAGTAATGCGTTTTTCTAAATCCTGTAATTCTTGACCCGCAGCTTGTAATTCTTTACCTACTGTTTCTTTGTTAGCCTCACTCAAAGTTTTTTGCTTAGCTTCTGCTGCAGCCATTTTACTTTGATATTCTTTGATCATTGCATCAATATCGGCTTGCTTTTGTTTACCTAAGGTTTCTAAAGTAGTTTGAGCTGTTTTAGCCTCTGGTAAATTTGCAAATACCTCTTCAGAATTAATGTGACCCAATTTTTGTTGTGCACTTGCCATATTCGCTGTAAACAATAACCCTGCTGCTACAAAGAATACGTTAATTAACTTTCTCATCGTTTTATTTTACTTTTTTATTTTTTTCTAATTGTTTTTCTTCAAAAATCAGGGGCGAATATACTAATTATTTACAGTCCCTGGTTTATAACCTAATTTTACAATTACGTCATTACTAACATCGTAACTGCTACTCGCATAAATCATCATTGTTGCTTCACTGCTCTTGTCGAAAATGAAGTCTAAATATTTAGATTTTGCAATCTGTTTAATCGCCTCGGCTACTTTATCCTGAATGGGTTTAATTAATTTTACCCTGCTTTGAAAAAGATCCCCATCTGGCCCAAACTTAGAACGTTGAAATTCTTTAGCCTGTTTTTCTTTTTCTATAATCTCGTTTTCACGGCGCTTGCGCATATCATCGGTTAACAAAACCTGATCGGCCTGATAAGCCTTGTACATCCTGTCTATTTCAGAAAAATTCTGGTCCACCTGTTGCTGCCATTGTTTAGAGGCAACATCTAATTGACTTAGTGCCGATTTATATTCTGGTAAATGTTTCAAAATATACTCCGTGTCTACATAAGCAAACTTCTGTGCAAAGGCACCAAAAGAAGTGCAAAGTAGGAATGCGATAAAAAGATACTTCTTCATTTGTGTGTGTGTTAATGATATAGTTAATAACCTAAGCTTTCTTTAAACTCCTATTGCAATGATTTATTGCATAATTAGTTAAATTTTTGTTCTTTATCAATTAAAATCCACCTAATTGTTGTGCGATACTAAATGTAAAATTTTGCTTTCCTCCGTCTGATAGTCCAGGTATGGTATCAAACGCATGTCCATAATCGATACCCAACAAACCAAATATAGGAAGGAAGATCCTTGCACCTACACCCACTGATCTTCTAACGTTAAAAGGATTAAAATCACCAAATCTGTTCCAGGTGTTACCAGCTTCTGCAAAGGCCAAAACGAAAGCTGTGGCTTGTTGGCTTGCAATAACGGGATAACGTGCCTCTAATACATATTTGGTATAAATTGGGCTACCTGATTGCTGCGCTACAGCCGGATCGGATCCATTCGGGATAACAGCATTGTTAGCGTAACCACGCATCGCGATCAGCTCAGATCCCTGCAAGAAATCGAATCCCTGCATACCATCACCACCAAGTTTAAAACGCTCGAATGCTGATTGGCCAACTGCTTTGTTATATTGCCCCAAGAAACCAAACTGGGCCTGCGCTTTGATTACCAGGTTTCCGGCTACACGTTGGTACCATTGTGAATCGAATTTCCATTTATGATATTCAGTAAAGCGATATTTCTCTCTATCTGATGCCGTTGCATAGTTTGTTTTATTTAACAATGAAAATGGTGGCGTTGCCTGAACGGTGAAACGTAAGAATGATCCAGATTTAGGGAAGATCGGCGAATCTCTTGAATCGCGGCTAATCTCCTGTGATAAACTTATGTTGTAAGATGTACCCGTATTGAATAAATATCCTGAATAGTTATTTAAGATGTACTGTTGTACACTAACCGCATGGCTTAACTGAAAATAGTTATCTGGCCAGTTTAATCTTCTACCTAAACTAACCGTTACACCATTTAAACGTATTTTTTGAAACTGCGCATTATCTGAACTTAATCCATTAGATTGTAGTGAAGTAAATGCACTCACACCGAAACTTACCGGTTTCTCGCCACCAAACCAAGGTTGAGAGAAGGAGAAACTATATGATTGGTAATATTTACCGTTGGTTTGTCCACGTAAGCTTAATTTCTGCCCATCACCTTTTGGCAATGGTTTGTAAGCTTTTAAATTAAATAAGTTACGTAACGAAAAGTTATTGAAGGTTAAACCTAATGTACCAATGATACGGCCACCACCAAAACCACCTGATAACTCAATCTGATCTGAAGGTTTCTCTTCTACAGCATATTCAATATCTACAGTACCATCTGCCGGGTTAGGGCGAGGTGTAGGTACAGTTTTAGACTCGTCGAAGTTACCCAATTGACCGATTTCGCGGATGGTACGGATCAAATCACTTTTGTTAAATTTCTGTCCGGGTTTGGTACGGATCTCACGCAAAACAACTTTATCGTTTGTAATGGTATTACCTTTTAAAGTAATGCGGTTGTTGGTATACTGTGGACCTTCGTACATGCGTAATTCCACATCAACAGTATCGCCATAAATTTTGGTCTGTACCGGATCGATATTAAAAGTTAAATATCCATTATCGGTATACATACTGTTAATGTCGCCACCGTTTTCGCCACCGCCGTTTAATTTTTTATTTAATTTTTCTTCGCTAAAAACATCACCTTTTTCGATGGTTAATACTTTTTGCAAAATACTATCCGGATAAATGGCATTACCTGCCCAGGTAATATTACCGAAGTAATATTTTTTCCCTTCGTAAAGGTCCATCCTGATGTTAACCTTTTTCTTGTTATGCTGGTAAATGGTATCTTTTAATAATTCGGCATCACGATAACCTTTCTCGTGCATTTTGGCAATCATTTTCACCTTGTTCTCTTCGTATTTCTCTTTCGCGAATTTTCCAGAGCCCCAAAAGCGCCACCAGGCAAATTGTTTAGGGGTTTTAAGGTATTTTCTGAGTTTTGCTGATTTAAAATCTTTGTTTCCGGTAAAATCGATATGCTGTACTTTAACACGGTGACCTTTATCGATATTTGCTTCTAATACCACACTGTTTTCTGCATTCGGATCTTTACGTGTTTTGTAATCGATCTGGGTAAAGAAAAAGCCCTTATCCAATAAGTATTTTTTAACAATGGCTGAGGTGGTGTTGTACAGGTTATCGTTTACGATTTTACCTGTTTTATCATTTAGCTTTTCTTGAATTGCAGTTTTTTCAGATTTACGGATACCTTTTAAATCGATAGAACTTAAACGCGGGCGCTCAACTACTTCAATTTCAAAATAAACCGAATCCTGAACAAACTTTTCGATATTAAGTTTAACATCATCAAACAATCCCTGCGCCCAAAGCGTTTTAATCGCATCAGAAGTTGCCTCGCCGGGAAGCACGATTTTATCGCCTTTAGTTAGTTTAGATAAGGTAATTAATACTTCTTTGTCTAAATATTGGGTTCCGGTTACCGTGGTACCACCAATGATATATTCTTTTGGACTAAAATAATCGAGATCTAAGCCACCAACCTTTAAAGAAGGGGTTACCGGTGCCTGACCTTGTGGACGTACTTGAGCGAAGGCCGGAGCGGCTAAAACTAGTAGGATTAAAACTTGAAATATTCTTTTCATTAAAATTAATTGTTCAGTAATGGCCAAAAGGTAACGATATTTTATAAAGCAAAATTTCTTTACGTTGTTCCCTTATTATGGTTTCATTTATCGTATAAAAGTGGTGCTAAGTTAGTTTAAACGCTTGTTAAAAAGTGTTAAAAGAAAAATTAGTTTAATTGTTCGCTAATTTTACCAAAACGGCGTTCGCGTTTTTGATAGTCTACAATAGCCTCGAAAAGATCTTCTCGTCTGAAATCCGGCCATAAAACATCAGTAAAATAAAACTCGGTATAAGCCATTTGCCAAAGCAGATAATTGCTGATACGGTGCTCGCCACTGGTCCTGATCATGAGTTCAGGATCGGGTATATTTACAGTTGTTAGTTTAGATGAAAACAGGTCTTCGTTTATATCATCCAAAGAAATCGTATTATCTTTCACAGCTGATGCAATTTTTTTGGCGGCCTCCAAAATTTCCCACTTTGCACTATAGCTCAACGCTAATGTTAAAGTACATTTTTCGTTATGGGCAGTCTTTTCCATGGCTTCTTTTAAATCATCTATACATTCTTGAGGTAAAGATGCAATATTACCAATGGCATTCAGTTTAATATTGTTTTTATTAAGTGTTTCGGTTTCTTTGTTGATGGTAGAAATCAGAATCTGCATTAATGCATCTACCTCTTCTTTAGGCCTGTTCCAATTTTCTGTAGAAAAAGCATACAAAGTGAGGTACTCGATACCTACTTCCACACAACCTTCCACAATGTCTTTTACAGAAAGTACACCTTGTTCATGTCCGAAAACCCGCACTTTACCCTGGCCTTTTGCCCATCTTCCATTACCATCCATGATTACGGCAATGTGCTTTGGCAGGCGGCTATAGTCTATTTGTTCTTTAAATCCCATTAATTATGTCAAAATCAGCTTAAAAGGAATAGCATTTTGAGGATACAAAGGTAAAAGATATGCCAACACTAACAAATAGATAAGTGTCCCTTTTTCTAAAATCGCCTCTTTGGGTACCCGCTTGTCCGATTTGGTAGCGTGAAGGATCGGATAAATTGACCTGATTTTGGCCATTTCCAACTATTACAGGATTAACCGGATAGCGGCCGCTTACATCGTCAATATAATCGGTAAGTGGTGTCCGGTAACCTAGTTCAGTAAAAACACTCCAGGTATTTTTATAATTATACCTGAGCCCTAATCCGTATGGGATAGTTAAAACAGCATTATTGTAACCATTTTCCTGCCCTTCGGTTGCGAGTCGATCTAACCGGTATCTTTCACCATCAATTTTTACCGTAGGTTTAAAAACAACTAAACCAACACCAGTAAAAAGGTAGGGAGTGAATTGTCTGGTTCCGCCACCTATACTGAAGTTAAAAAAATTAAAATCGATCAGCCCGCTAAACTCGTGCATTGATGTTTTAAAACGGAGGTTTCTTTCACGGAACTGTTCATTACTAGAATTAGCATCATCTGCCTTAACTTGTCCGTAAGTATAATTTAAGCGAGCGCCCAAATATTGGTTAAAGTTACGTTTTACATAAGCACCGCCTGAGAGTCCGCTAATTTGCAATGGATTATTTTGATTGAGATCGCCCATGTAACCTGCTCCTCCACCCATTAGCCCAACTTCCCAGGTGCCTTCTTGCGCACGAAGAATTTGTCCGCTAAAGATAAAGAAGAGGAGAATTAAGAGAGGTTTGGTTGGCGTCATACTTAGTAGTTACGGGTATCAATGCCCCATAATAATTTATTTCTTAACGTGTTTAAGTAGGTTTCATTGTTAAGGCGGATAAGATTTACACAAAAATCTGCCTTTTTTATGCTAATTTTTACTGAACGCTCTACGGTGACAGTTCGGCTATCACAAGAAACCAGAAATTTTGATTCGCGTGCTTCTACCTCAAAAGAGAGTTTATTATCATCTGGTACAACCACCGGCCTTACATTTAAGTTATGCGGTGCAATAGGCGTAATTACAAAATTTTCAGAATCGGGATAAATAATCGGGCCACCACAGCTTAATGAGTAAGCGGTTGATCCCGTCGGGGTTGCAATAATCAATCCATCGGCCCAATAAGAATTAATAAACTCATTGTTCATTGAGGCATGGATAATCATCATGGCAGAATTATCGCGGCGGTGAATGGTAATATCATTCAGTGCAAAATTCTCTTCTCCAAACAGGCCATTATCCGATTCTAAAGTTAAAAGAGAACGGGAATCTAAGGTATATTCTCCGTTAATTAAGGCCTTTAGCGCCGATCCTATTTCATTTTTGTTGATGCTGGCGAGAAAACCCAACCGGCCAAAATTGATTCCTATTACGGGTATGCCCGAATTACGGATTAACGATAAGGTATCCAGTAAGGTACCATCGCCTCCTAAGCTCAACAATACATCGGCAAGGTCTTTTAGTTCGCTATGGTTATGAAAAATAATCGTATTGGCAGGCAACTTAATTTTGCCATGAAGGGATGTTTTAAATTTTGAATATAAAACCGGCTGGATATGATGCTCGGCTAAATGATTAAAAACCTCTTGAACGTAGGGCAAAACCGTGTCATTAAAATCTCTCCCGTAAATTGCAATCCTCATAAAGTAGGTTTATACATTTAAATAGTTCATGAAAGAATCGTAACGCTCCTGCGACCCATCATCAATCTGCGTGTTATTGTATACCTCTTTAACCAGATAATCATATCTTTCGAAAGAAGCTACCAATGAAGTAATTTCTGTTTTATTTACTTTGAGCGTTACTTCTAAACGTGTAGAATTTTCGAAAGAATTCACGTAAGAAGAGAGCACCTGTGCATTATCGGCTTCAACAATCTGTGCAATATGTGCCAGAGAATTATCGCGGTTACTGATTTCCAAAACGATAATTCCTCCAGGTTCATTTACAGCATACTGTTCGGCCACGGCATTTACCATGTTATTGATCGAAATTAAACCCAGGTAATTTTTCTGTTGATCTAAAACCGGAACAGCTGTCAATTTTAACTGACTCAATAACCTGATTACATCATAAGTATGTACGTTACTCAACACGAAAACATTAAGTATGTTTACCGCACTATCGCTTAAAAGTGTATCGTGATTATCAATATTTAGTAAATCATCTTCAGAAACCAGCCCCAATAAAGTTACCTCGTTAACAACCGGCAAATGCTTTAGTTTAAAATCGTTCATACGATCTAAAGCTTTCTGCACCGTGTCATCGGCCCTTAGTGATGGAATTGCATCTGATATGATTTCTGCTGCAAACATTTATTTTAACAATATTCTATCTAAAAATTTCTCTAAAAATGCATTAAATATTTCCGGATGTTCCATCATAGGCGCATGCCCACATTTATCAACCCAATTTAATTCCGAATTCGGCAACAATTCATGAAATTCTTCTGCCACTTCTGGAGGCGTAACCTTATCATTTTTACCCCAGATTAAAGAAACCGGTATGGTAATTTTCGACAGTTCTTTAGCCATGTTGTGGCGTATTGCCGATTTAGCCATAGTTAAAATCCTAATAACCCTCGATCTATCGTTAACCGTTTTAAAAACATCATCAACGAGTTCTTTGGTTGCAGTTGCAGGATCGTAAAAAGTAAACTCTACTTTTTCCTTAATGTAATCGTAGCTCTCTCTCCGCGGGAAAGAACCTCCAAAAGCATTTTCGTATAAACCAGAGCTACCTGTTAGTACCAAGGCTTTAACAAATTCCTGATGGGCAACCGTAAATACCAAACCCACATGGCCACCAAGCGAATTACCAACAAGTACTACCTGGTTTAAATTTTTATATTTTAAAAAGCGATGAAGATATCTCGACAATGCTTTTACGCCCAATGTTAAAATAGGCAAATCGTAAATTGGTAAAATTGGAATAATTACACGATAGCGATCTTTAAACTGTTCTATAACCAGTTCCCAATTGCTTAGTTCGCCCATTAGGCCATGTAGCAATACCAGTGTTTCGCCTGTTCCAGCTTCGATGTATTTAAATCCGTCTTCTTCTATTATCGGGTAGGTCATATATATTCTAGATGGTATTGTGCTACTAAGTTAGTAGAGTAAAATTAAATTTATGCATTTCTATGCCATTTTTCTGAAATAAAATCGAAAACGGTATAAAAACGCCCTTTGTAAAGCGGTAAGCAACTAGCGACCAGCGATAAATGCGCTTTAAGCTTTAGTCTTTCTGCTTTTAGCCTTAAATTAAGCTAGTTTTTCTTTAACAATCTCAGCAATTAATTTACCATCGGCTTTACCTGCAAGTTCCTTATTTGCCATGCCCATTACCTTCCCCATATCCTTAACCGATGTAGCACCAGATTGTTTGATTACAGCCTCAATAATTGCAGCAACCTCTGCCCTATCTAACTGTTTTGGCAAAAACTGACTAATCACTTCAATTTCTTCTTCTTCTACCTGATACAAATCTTCGCGATTTTGTTGCTTGTAAATATCAGCAGATTCGCGGCGTTGTTTAATCAGTTTCTGAAGAATTTTAAGTTCAGTTTCTTCCGTAATTTCTTCTGAAGATCCTTTCTCTGTTTTAGCTAAAAGTAAAGCTGCCTTTATTGCTCTTAAACCTCTTAACTGTGCATTGTTTTTAGCCAACATGGCTTTTTTTATTTCCTGATCTATTGTGTTTGATATCATTTCTTTAATTGGTTAATCGTTCCAGGGGTTAAGTGGTTAATTGTTATAAGGTTAATCTGTTAAATGCCATTGCTATTCACAACAGTTAACCAGTTTAAACAATTTAAACAGTTAACCCCTACTTATAATTGTTGCTGTAGCCTGTGCGGTAGGCATAATCAGCATGTCGTTAATGTTAACATGTTTTGGCCTGCTTACTACATACCAAATGGCATCTGCAATATCGTCGGCAATTAACGGCTCCAGGTTTTCGTATACTTTTTTTGCCCGGTCTTCATCACCTTTAAAGCGCACCACCGAAAATTCGGTTTCTACCATGCCCGGATTAATTTCGGTAACCTTTATGCCGTGGGGCAATAAATCGATACGCATACCTTTACTCAAAGCATCAACAGCATGTTTGCTGGCACAATATACGTTTCCATTTGGATAAACTTCTTTCCCGGCAATAGAACCAATGTTAATAATATGGCCGGATTGGTTTGGTATCATCCAGTTGGAAACAATTTTGGTTACATAAAGCAAACCTTTTACATTCGTATCAATCATGGTGTCCCAATCGTTGGTATCGCCTTTATCAATCGGATCTAAACCCTGGCTTAAGCCCGCATTGTTAATCAAAACATCAACCTTTTTCCATTCTGTTGGCAAAACTTCTAAAGCAGCGGTAAGACTTTCTTTATCGCGAACATCGGCAAAAACCTGTTTGATGGTAATGGCATACTTGTCTTCTAAATGATGGGCAATTTTTGCCAACCGATCTTCTCTGCGGGCCAATAATACCAGATTGTAACCTTGCTGAGCAAATGTATGTGTACAAGCTTCGCCAATACCAGAAGTTGCGCCTGTAATTAATGCGATTTTAGACATTTTTATGAATTTTAAGTCTCGGTAATTCTTTAAGATAACATCTTTGATTTACCTACACCAACAAAGGTAAGTTTTTTTGGATTGCAGGACTATTGAAAAATCAAACTGAATGTTAATTGACGTAATTTCAACTTATCTATCGGATTGGCATAAACCGTATTGTCGTGCTGAAGCAAATCGTTGGTCGAATAGGAGAGTTTTATTTCGGGCGACATTTTAAAATACTCAAAGTAAATGTCGAAACCAATACCTGTTTCGTACGACAGATAATTTCTTTGATTTTTTAAAAACTTATTTACCGGTGTTTCGCCTTCATCGAAAGTTTTCTTTTTCGAAGCTATATCTATTGAATATTTAGCGCCGCCTAACCAATATACCCTAAAATTATTCATCCGGTTCGACTTCACCTTTAGGCCTAATGGAAATTCGAACATGGTTGCCTGAACTTTTCTTTCAACTACGGTTTGAAAGTTTTTCGTTTGCCCATTGCCTACGTTGATCGGCGCCATAGGTTCATACTCGTAAGTTACTATCCTATCACTAAAAATAAGGGACGGCGTTGCCCTGATATCGAAGTTATCAGAGATCATTCTGTTCATTACAAAACCCAACCCAAAACCTTGCGATGGTGGGCTAGAAATAGAATTTAATGTTGAGGTAACCGGAATGCCCGAATTCGGATCGTAAGAAGGATCCAGAGAATTTGGCACCTCATAAAAAGGCGATCGCCAATTTTGCTTTTTAAGAATTTTGTATTCGGCTGAGATATATTGGAAATTAAAACCAAAACTCCAATCTTCATCATCTATTCCACCGCCCCAATTTTGAGCAAAGGCGCTTGTAGAAATCATAAAAAGTGAAAGAATGAGGCTTAATTTTCTGATCATTTGGTTCCTACATATATCGAACTTATTCCAAACGTTAAAATTCTTTGTTTGGTACTTTTAAAGCCAACTTTTTCCATCAGGTTGGTAAAATCTTCTCCGTCGGGAAAAGCTGCTACCGATTCTGGCAAATAGGTATAAGCTCTGTGGTCTTTAGAAAATAGTTTTCCAAAGAAAGGCGTTACCTGTTTAAAATAAAAACTATACAGTTGTTTTACCGGGAAAACCTTTGGCTTAGAAAATTCCAATATTACCATTTTCCCGTTGGGCTTTAATACCCTGTACATATCGGTTAATCCTTTTTCGAGGTTTTCGAAATTACGCACACCATAAGCGCAGGTAATCGCATCAAAAGTATCATTTTCGAAATGCAGACCTTCAGAATCGCCTACCTGAACGGTAAAAACTTCGTTTAAACTACGCTCGTTAATTTTCTTCTTGGCTACTTCTAACATACCTTCAGAAATATCAACACCAATTACCTTTTCGGGATGAAGCTTTTTAATGGCTTCAAAGGCAAAATCGCCAGTTCCTGTAGCTACATCAAGCAAAGTTCTCGGGTGGATGGAAACCAGTTCTTTAATGGCTTTCTTACGCCATAATACATCTATCCCTAAAGAAAGAAAATGGTTTAAAAAATCGTAAGTGCCCGAAATGTTATTAAACATGGTTGCAACCTGCTCCTTTTTAGTTGCATCTTCTACTTGGTATGGGGTGATATTCTGATTCATGATATGGGGCAAAGATAGAGAAAAGAGTTTGCAGTTGGGAGTTTGCAGTTGGGAGTTTAGCGATTCCCTTAAACTTTACGAATTGCTGACGACGGTAGGTTTTTGACTCCACACTCCAAACGCCCAACTCAAAACTAATTGTTACCTTTGCACTATGATTATCAAAACGGCAACATTTGTTTGCAGCAACACCCAGATTTCGGCACTACCAGCACCAACTATGCCCGAATATGCATTTATTGGCCGCTCTAACGTGGGTAAATCTTCATTAATCAATATGTTGGTTAATCAACATGGATTAGCCAAAACCTCTCAACGCCCGGGAAAAACACAATTAATTAATCACTTTCTGATTAACGAAGCCTGGTACATTGTCGATTTACCGGGGTATGGCTATGCCAAGGTTTCTAAAACCAGCAGAGAGAAATGGGAGAAATTTATCCGCGCCTATATAACCAAAAGAGAAAGTTTACAATGTGTTTTTGTTTTGATAGACAGCCGTTTAGAGCCACAGGGAATTGATATAGAATTTTGCTATTGGTTAGGTGAAAAACAGATACCTTTTTCGTTAATTTTTACCAAAGCTGATAAACAGGGCATGACAACTACCCAAAAAAATGTAGCTGCCTTTAAGAAAAAATTAGGTGAGTTTTTTGAAGAGATCCCTGCCACCTTTATTTCCTCTGCCGAAAAAGGAACCGGAAAAGATGAAGTGCTGAATTTCATTTATGAGGTGAATAAAGATTTTGTTGTGCCAACAGATTATAAGAAGTTTTAACCAGTTTTCGGTTCACAGTGCACAATTTTCAGTTTAACATTAAAAATCTGTGTAATCATCCCCTACGGGAAATTAATCAGTTCTAAAAAAATGAAAAAATACTTTTCACTCGTATTATTCGCCCACTCTGTTTTTGCGCTACCATTTGCCATGATTGGTTTCTTTTTGGGCGTAACTACAACAGAAAACCCATTTTCCTGGTATAAGCTGATTTTAGTTTTGCTTTGTATGGTTTTTGCCAGAAACTCTGCCATGGCTTTTAACCGTTACCTGGACAGAAATATTGATGCAAAAAATCCACGCACCAAAATGCGCGATATCCCTGCGGGCAAAGTTTCGGCAAACGAAGCGCTGATTTTCGTAATCGCCAATTGTGTACTTTTCGCTATTACCACCTACTTTATTAACCCACTTTGTTTCTATCTGTCGCCAGTAGCTTTGTTTGTAGTTTTGTTTTATAGCTACACCAAAAGATTTACGGCGCTTTGTCATATGGTATTGGGCTTAGGCCTGGCGCTTGCTCCTATCGGCGCTTACATTGCCGTAACCGGACATTTTGCTTTGGTTCCTGTGCTTTACTCCTTAACCGTATTGTTCTGGGTAAGTGGATTTGATATTATATACGCATTACAGGACGAAGAATTTGACCGGGAAGAGAAATTACATTCCATTCCATCGGCACTTGGCATTAAAAATGCTTTGAATGTTTCGGTGCTGTTGCATATACTCTCTGCTACCTGTGTTATTTTGCCTGTGTTTTTTACCTCCTTTAGCTGGGTTTATTACATAGGTATTGTGTTTTTCTGTTCGATGTTGATTTATCAGCACTTACTGGTAAAACCAAATGATATCAGCAAAGTAAACAGGGCGTTTCAAACCTTAAATGGTTATGCATCGGTAGTATTTGCGATATGCTTTTTAATAGATGCGTATTTGAGACATAAATAAAATGAGAGAAGGCCGAATGATAGAATGTTTAACATTCACTAATTCCATCATTCTCCAATTCAATAATTAAACATCATGATTATAACTAAGAAACCTAGAACATACATTCCACAGAAACTAAACATTACCTGGGAAAATTTAGAACCACTTTTTACCGAACTGCAAAACCGCGAAATAACCAGTACTGCTGAGTTAGAACACTGGTTAAAAGACCGTTCGGAGCTTGAAGCTGCTTTAGAAGAAGATTTTGCCTGGAGATATATTAAAATGAGTTGCGATACCGCAAATGAAGAATTGGTTAAAAACTTTCAATATTTTGCAACTGAAATAGAGCCGAAAATTTCTCCATTCGCCAACGAACTGAACAAAAAATTTGTCGAAAGTCCTTTTATGAACGACCTGGACAAAGAAAAATATTTCGTTTACAGCCGTGCGATAAAAAAAGCATTAGCGCTTTACCGCGATGAAAATATTGAGCTGTTTACCGAATTACAGGTGAAACAACAAAAATACCAGAGCATTACAGGCGCCATGAGTGTTGAGCTAAACGGTCAGGAATATACTTTGGAGCAAGCCTCGATCTTTATCAAAGATTTAAACCGCGAGGTACGCGAAAATGCATGGAAAACGATTCAACAACGCCGCTTAATTGATAAAGATGATTTAAACGTGTTGTTTGATGAGTTGATTAAACTGCGTAATCAGGTTGCCTTAAACGCGGGTTTTGAGAATTACCGCGATTACATGTTCCAGGCTTTGGGCCGTTTCGATTATACCCCACAAGACTGTTACGATTTTGCCAATGCTATTGAAAAAGAAATAGTACCGATTTTAAAAGAGCAGGCCGAAAAACGCCGGGAAGCTTTAGGACTAGAAGTATTAAGGCCTTGGGATTTAGAAGTAAGCATTAGTGGCAAGCCAGCCTTGAAACCTTTTAACAACGGCGAAGAACTGATTGATAAAAGTATTGCCTGCTTTAATGCCATTGATGAAAAGTTAGGCTCAAAATTGGCAACCATGAAAGCCAATAACCTTTTTGACGTAGAGAGCAGAAAGGGTAAAGCGCCAGGTGGTTACAATTACCCATTGGCTGAAACCGGAGCCCCGTTTATCTTCATGAATTCGGCAAATTCGTTGCGCGATTTAACCACAATGGTTCACGAAGGCGGCCATGCGGTACATACTTTTTTAACCGCAGATTTAGAATTAAACGATTTTAAACATTGCCCTTCTGAAGTTGCTGAACTCGCATCTATGAGTATGGAACTCATCTCTATGGATAACTGGGATGTTTATTTCGACAACGAAGAAGATTTAAACCGTGCTAAAAAAGAACAGTTGGCCGATGTTTTGAAAACTTTACCGTGGGTTGCTGTAATTGATCAGTTTCAGCACTGGATTTACACCAACCCAAACCATACTGCGGCTGACCGTGAAGAAACTTTTAAGCAGATTTTTAACCGTTTTGGCGCTGGTTTTGCCGATTGGAAAGATTTAGAACAACAATTTGGAAATGGCTGGCAAAAACAACTGCATTTATTCGAAGTTCCGTTTTACTATATTGAGTATGCAATTGCCCAGTTAGGTGCTATTGCTGTTTGGAAAAACTATAAAGAAAATCCAGAAAAGGCTTTAAATCAATACTTAGCGGCACTTTCATTAGGTTATACTAAGCCAATGAACGAAATATATGAAACAGCGGGAATCAAATTTGATTTCAGCGCAGAATATGTAAAAGAACTTGCAAGTTTTGTAAAAACAGAACTGGATAAACTGGGATAAGGCAGAAGATTTTTTTCTCCTCATAGGAATATAATAAGGGTCGTGGCATTTTGCCACGACTTCTTTGTTTTTATGAACCACAGATAAAAAGGATGAACACAGATTAATACTAGTTCTGGTCTTAGCGTCTCGCTAAGACCGAAGTTTAATTCTTTTTTTACGGCATGGACGTTGTAAAGGCGCTTCGACTCCACTCAGCGTGACACCCTAGGGAGAATTGTCAACTGGATTTAACACATCGTTAAGCATTTTTTTGCTACGGAAACACAGAAGACACGGAAACTAAGCAAGAATTCAGAACCTCATATCTGGTCTTAGCGTCTCGCTAAGGCATTGGTTTTCTCCAAGGAAACACAATAATACGGATATTATAAAAAGACGCATAGACTCCGTTCAGCGCGACAACCCGAGAGAGATTATCAAATGGATTTAACATATCGCTAAGCATTTTTTTGCCACGGAAACACAGAAGACACGGAAACTAAATAGGCGTACATAGCTGCTATTTACCTCACATTTTTTCGGTAATCATACCCATGTTTTATCTGCCGTACCCAAATAATAGACCTGATGGAAGTGAAAATCCCTTTTGGGTGTTGGATAATTATTTTTATCAAAATTTTCCCAAAAGGATTGTAACAAACAGCAGGACTGGACCCTACCTATATATTGCAAACTTTGCTCTTCAAGAAATATTCGACTCCGCTTAGGAAGAGAAAACACACATCATCTCCAATACCTTACACTTCATCTTTTTTTCGAAGCCTAAGAATAACAAACATCACCAAAACTGAAATTAAGATCATGACCAGATAGCTATAACTTAGATTACGTTCATCTTTAGCAGGGATCAGATTTACGATACCATAACTCAAAAAAGAAACAATAACATAGGTAATCCCTCCTGTTAAGCCGCCGGCAATTCCAGCATTTTTGGGGAATTTGCTCAGGCAGAAAGTGAAGTAATTATTAAAAGTGAAGCCTGCTCCTACATGGATTAAAAATGCAAAGAAAATTAACGACCAAATATTAGAAACAAAATTTAAGCTTATAATCATCAGGACTACAAATGCTACCTGAAACAGCGAGTTGATCATTAATCGCTTAAAGAAGGGCTTATTAATGGTGGCCTTACCAATAAAGCCCCCTACCATCCAGGCGAAACCTAAAAACAGGGAACTATAACCTGCAATAACGGGTGAGAAGTTGAAATGATGCTCAATGATAAATGGCCCAGTCATGTTGTAAACCATCACCATACAATAGGCTAAACCCAACATCACAATACCTAAGGTAAAGCTTGTTGTTTTAATCATTTCGATATAAATACCCGTTATCTTTTTCAGTTGAAAATCGGTAAAGTGTTTTAATGTTTCGCCACTGAACAAGAACTCCAGCACTGCAAAAACAAGTGCAAAACCAGCCAAGAAATAGAAATTAGATTCCCAACCAAATAATGTTTGCAGATAACCACCAATAAAAGGTGCTATAATTGGTCCGGTAGACCAGATGATGGAAAACAAACTCAGGTAATGTTTTAGCTGATCGCCCTCAAAAAGATCGACAAAGTATGCTCGTTTGGCCACAATAATAGCCCCTACGGTAAGTCCGTGGATAATGCGCATTAAATAAATAAGGTAAATGTTATGGGTGGTTGCAATGATGATACTTGCTGCGGCAAAAATTAATAATGCGTATAAACAGATTTTATACCTTCCAAAACTATCGAGCACACTACCGATAAAAAGTTGTGCAACCCCATAGCTTATTAGAAAAATGCTGAGTGTAAGTTGAACCTGAACATTGCTCACCTGCATTTCGCCAGCCATGGTAGGTAATGAGGGGATATAAATATCGGTAGCAAAACCCGACAATGGAATTAAGGCAAAGGCCAGTAAAGTAGCAAAACCCTGGTGACGTTCTTTGATGTATTTTATTTGTGCTATATCTGCATTCATAATGGTACTGTAATGGTATATAAATATTCTAATCAAACAAAACTTATATCGTTTTATGTGCTTTACTGATTATTGACAGCAAAATTAACTGTTTCATTTATCCTAAAATTATGCGAATCAAACAAAGGATTATTCAAGCCAAATAATTGTATTTTTTTACTTTAATCTAATAATTACCACTCTTTTTGATGGCATTTTGCCTACTAGCGCGTGGTGTATTGAAAATTATATCCTGCTTTAAACGTTTTTAACCAAACTTTTTATAAGTTTGAGGAAACAAGCAAACAAAAGATGTTCGAAAAGCTATTCAGAAAAAAATCTATTTCCAAGATATTACAAGATGCGGCAAAAGGCTATGGCGACCATGAAAATACATTACATAAAACACTCGGAGTACGCGATTTAACAGCTTTTGGAATTGCAGCGATTATTGGAGCAGGGATTTTTAGTACGATTGGCAAAGCAAGTGCAGATGGTGGTCCGGCGGTAATCTTTTTATTTATTTTTACAGCAGTAGCCTGTAGTTTTGCAGCCTTTGCTTACGCAGAGTTTGCTTCAATGGTACCTGTTTCTGGCAGTGCTTACACCTATTCTTATGTAGCCTTCGGCGAGTTGGTGGCCTGGATTATCGGGTGGTCGCTTATTATGGAATATTCCATCGGTAATATTACGGTAGCCATATCCTGGTCTGATTACTTTACAGGACTACTCTCTACCATCAAAATACCACCCCTCGGCATAGAGGGCATCCATGTGCCCGATTGGATGACAATGGACTATTTAAGTGCCTATAACGGACATAAACATGCTGAAGCGCTTCTGGCGGCTGGCAAAAACCTGGCAGATTTAGATTCGGCTACAGCATTGGCCAATAATGCTTGGCTTACCGCCCCAACAATCGGTAGTTTTCATCTTGTTGCAGATATTCCTGCTTTAGGTATTATCATTTTAATTACCTGGTTAATTTACCGTGGAATGAAAGAAAGCCGGAATGCCAGCAACGCGATGGTAGTGGTTAAACTTGCGGTAATCCTTTTGGTATTAGCGGTAGGTATATTTTATGTAGACACAAAAAACTGGGATCCATTTGCTCCGAACGGTGTTTCAGGAGTTTTAAAGGGAGTTTCGGCAGTGTTTTTTGCTTATATCGGTTTCGATGCCATTTCTACAACGGCCGAAGAATGTAAAAATCCACAACGCGATTTGCCGCGCGGAATGATGTGGGCGATTATTATCTGTACCATCCTTTATGTGGCTATTGCACTGGTTTTAACAGGTATTGTTAAGTCAGATACCTTAGCCGTTGGCGATCCGTTGGCATTCGTTTTCGATCAGATTAACTTAAAATTAATGAGCGGTATTATTGCCGTAAGTGCAGTATTTGCCATGGCCAGTGTACTTTTGGTTTTTCAAATGGGTCAACCACGTATCTGGATGAGCATGAGCAGAGATGGCTTATTACCAAAATCTTTTTCGAAAATTCACCCTAAATACAAAACGCCTTCGTTTGCTACCATTGTGGTAGGCTTTGTAGTGGCAGTACCATCGTTGTTTATGAATCTTACTATCGTTACCGATCTCTGTTCTATCGGAACACTTTTTGCTTTCGTACTGGTTTGCGCAGGGGTTTTAGTATTACAGAACAGGCCCGATGTACAGCGTGGAAAATTCAAGATACCTTATGTAAACAGTAAGTTTATTGTGCCTATTGTTTTAATTGCGACTATAATTTTTGCATTCACAAAATATGGTAAAGAAACCAAAGCTTTCTTTTTCAATTCCCCTAAAACAATCCAAACGGTAACTTTTGTTACTTCTTTAAGTGGCGATGAACTTAAAATTGTTAAAGAGGAAATTGTTAAAAATGCCTCGCCACAAATTGTATTGGCAGAAAAAGTAGATGCAGAATCTTATTTAAGTGCATTACCGGCCGATCGTTACGAACAGTTTATTTCAGCCTCAAAAGTACCCGTAGAAAAGAAATACGAAAGTGGTTGGGGGTTGTTTAAACACAAAATTCCCATGTGGATTTTCTTGATCATCTGTGTGGTGATTACCTACTATTGCATCACCAAAAACTTATCATTAATTCCGGTTTTAGGATTGATTAGCTGTTTGTACATGATGTGCGAACTTGGCATTTCGAACTGGATCGGCTTCGGCATCTGGCTGGTAGTTGGCCTCGTGGTTTATTTTGCCTATGGTTACAGGCATAGTAAACTGGCAAATCCGGAGGTTTAAGCTATTAATGAATGATATGACAATTTTTGAGAAAATAGAGAAACATCAGACAAAGGAAAATTATGTCAAAATTAAAAGAGACGTTGGTAACAAATCTTATGTACTTTCTCATGGTTATATCTTAGATCACTCATTTGATTTTGTTCTCCTTAAAGTGAACGATGATTTTCTATTTAACGGATTTACCATTTTCCCAATATCTTCTATTATCAAGATCAGACACAACGACTATGATCAATTTTTCGATTCCATAATGGAACAGGAGGGCCAGAAAAAGCTGATCGAAATACCTTACCAAATTGATTTAGAAAGCTGGGAAACCATTTTCAATTCTATAAAAAGCACAAACTTAAAATGTGCTGTAGAAAACGAAAACAATGATCGCTTCTTTTTTAGAATCGGAGAGATTGTGAAAGTGAAAAGAAAAAGTTTAAAAATTTTGAACTTCGATCCCGCAGGTTATATGGATGATGAACCAACAAAGATAAAGTATAAAGAAATTTCTGCTATAGGCTTTGATGATAACTATATCAATACAATGACTAAATACTTAAGGGCAAAGCTATAAATTGTTGCTTATTTACTCATTCTGCGTCATGCTGAAATTTATTTATAGTATCTTCTAATTCTTCGGTAGGTGAGACACCAACCGATAGCCCTCGAGTGGTAAGACCCTGAAACAAGTTCAGGGTGACGATCTCGCAAATGTCCTTCTAACAAAAAATCCCCTTTCTTTAACAGAAAGAGGATTCAATTTATTTCTTCTTTATAAAGGCCAGCGCGGTAATCATCACCAGCCCCAATCCAGATGCAATCATATAATTATTGGCATGATCGAAATGGTACAGTTTAGCTATGGGTCCAGCTATAAACAAACTGATGCCCAATATTAAAATCGCAGTTCTCATCAGTTAAACCGGCAACCTGTTCAATTCAATATCATCTGGTGTAACGAAAATCAACGGAACTTTCTCTACATCAACATAACTGCTATCCAAGCCAAAGCTCCGCTCCTCAGATAAACTTAATTTTTTAAGGATAAAGTAATAATCCATAATCTGTCTTTCATAGAAACTTAACTTGGTAAACTTAGATAAATGTTTTTCTAAAAGAACAAACCTGAAATCGCCAGCAATTTTATGCTTGTTTAACGAAGTGTACTGACTGGTAATATCGATTTCTCCATTCTTCACCAGCTCTTCAACCACTTTACGATACAATAAGTTTACACGTTGCTCAATCCTAAAACCTAATCTAAAATCAATTCTGATCAGTTTTCCCGGGATCAGGAATTCAACTTTATAATCTAAGGTATAAGGCTCGTCCATTACATCAACATGTACCAACCAGTACACATCGGCACGTTTTGGTTCCTTTTGTATAATGGAATAGATAATTTTTGATTCAATCTCCGTTTTAAAGTTCGCACTGGTTAAATAAACCAGCTGAGAAGAGTATTTCGGAACCGATTCATCCCCGCTCAGTTCAGTTAAAATCTCATAATAATCCTCAATTTCGACATATTTAACAAAGCGGTTTTTGATTTTGCGGGCTACAAACCAACTCCACATCACTGTAAACAATAACGAACCGATTAATACAGTTACCCAACCACCATGTAAGAATTTGGTTAAATTACTGATTAAAAATGTTCCTTCAATAATTACATAGGTAAAAAAGAATATCGCAACTAAATATTTCGGAAAACGTCTACTTCGCAAATAAAAACTAACCAGAATGGTGGTCATTAACATGGCTATGGTGATAGATAGACCATAGGCCGCATCCATTTTCTCTGCCTTTTGAAACAACAGTACAATACCACAACAACCAATCCATAACATCCAGTTAATAGAGGGAACGTATAACTGGCCTTTAGAAACCGATGGGTAAACAATTTTAATTTTAGGCCAAAGGTTTAAACGTACTGCTTCAGCAATTAAGGTAAAAGACCCACTAATTAAAGCCTGACTCGCAATTACTGCCGCCATAGTGGCCAGTATAACCATCGGAATCTGAAACTGATCGGGAACGATCTGAAAAAATGGATTCATTTTTGCACCTGGAACATAACTTCCACTGTTCTGCAAAATCCAAACGCCTTGCCCTAAATAGTTTAAAATAAGGGTTAATTTCACGAAAATCCAACTGATTCTGATGTTATTTCTACCGCAGTGGCCTAAGTCTGAATATAAGGCCTCAGCTCCTGTTGTACATAAAAATACACCGCCAAGAATTAAAAACGCTAGTTTATTGGTAACCAGTAAATGAATGGCGTAATAAGGGTTAAATGCCTTCAGGATAGTAAAATCTTTAACAATAAAAGACATACCCAATACACCCAAGACAGCAAACCAAACAAACATTACGGGCCCGAAAAGCTTTCCAACCAAATTGGTTCCAAACTGCTGGATAATAAACAGAACCGTTAAAATGCTTAATACAATGGGGATAACCGGCACATCGAACTTACTGGTTAAACCTTCAATTGCTGAGGTAACCGTAATACTTGGTGTAATAATTCCATCGGCGAGTAATGCGCAACCTCCTACCACAGCCGGAACCACCAGCCACTTCGCCTTTTTCCGAACCAAAGAAAATAAAGAGAAAATACCACCCTCACCTTTATTGTCGGCCCTTAAGGTAATAATAACATATTTAATGGTCGTTTGTAGTGTTAGCGTCCAAATGATACAGGATAGTACACCAAGAACATTTGTGGGATTTATATCCTGTTTACCGCCTAAAATGGTTGTAAAAATTGCATTTAGGGTATATAATGGAGATGTACCAATGTCACCGAACACAATTCCTAAACTTATTAGAACCCCGCCGGCGGTTAACGCGTTGACATTTTTATGATTTGACACTTCGTTGATTATTTTAGTGCGGCAAAAGTAAACTAACTATAACAATTTAACAACCAAATTATTGTGTATTTTTAACACTATGAAATTTAAATTTTATTGTTAAATTGTGTTAAATTATGGGTTTTAAACAAAATGTTTAATTTCTTTGTTTTAAATTAATACATTTGCTATACCAATTTGATGAAACTCTACGCTAAGATAACGTTCCTCACAAAACTTGCATGCACATTGTGCATTGTCTTACTGTGCGGCGTAAATTCTTGGGCACAACAAGCTGATAGTATTCGCATTAGCTTAAAAAACAGAACAAAAAAAGTAAGCAGAATTCCTGAAATCAAAGCCAACATTACGCCTTACAAACCACTTTATATGACAGTTGGCGGCTCTGGAATGTTCAATACTTACTCCACAACTCCAAAAAATACAACGGTTATAGCAAAAGATAAATTGTTAACCATCGTAAAAATATATCCAAATCCTGTAGAAGATCAGTTAAATATTATCTTATCTATCGGAAAAGATGGCACACAGACTACGATCAAAATCATCGATTTATTGGGAAATGAAGTGGCAACACTTTCAAATGAACGCCTAAATGCTGGTGAGCAGACCAAAAGCTTCGTCATTCCAAACAGGATTAATCCTGGCATTTACTTTTTGAGGGTTATTGCCGGTTCCGAAAGCCAGGTAAAACGGATCTCGGTTTTATAACACCATTTTCTTTTCTATTTTTGATTGATGTGGATTTAATTCCCGTCTATTTTATCATATTTCATATTCTTAAGAATGAAAATCATCGCCATTGGCCGAAACTATGCCGAACATGCAAAAGAACTGAACAATCCGGTTCCAACTATACCCGTAATTTTTCTGAAACCTGATACAGCTGTTTTAAAAGACAATAAACCTTTTTACCTGCCTGATTTTTCTGATGATGTACATTACGAATTAGAAGTGGTATTAAAAATCTGTAAAGAAGGAAAACACATCGCAGAAAAATTCGCCGCGACTTATTATGATGAAGTGGGATTAGGCATCGATTTTACCGCCCGAGATATCCAGAGCAAACACAAAGAAAAAGGATTGCCTTGGGAACTTGCCAAAGCTTTTGATAACTCGGCACCCATCAGTATCTTCTATCCTAAAAGTGATTTTGAGGATCTTTACAACTTAAATTTTGAGTTGAAGGTAAATGGAGAAAGCCGCCAGGTAGGCCATACTAAAGATTTGTTATTCTCGTTCGAGAAGATAATCAGCTTTGTTTCTCAATACATTACTTTAAAAAAAGGCGATTTAATTTTTACCGGAACACCACAGGGCGTCGGAAAAATAAATAAGGGCGATAAATTGGAAGCCTGGTTAGAAGGAAAGCAACTTTTAAATTTTGATGTAAAGTAACGAATGATTAAAAACCCGATCCAGCATAAGTTAAAATTTTTGGTTTCGATCTGCCTTTTATTTGCTTCAACTTTTGTTCAGGCGCAACAGATTTATAGTACGAATAAATACCCTATTACCGATTTCAGACAACCTTTGGATATTAGTCCTCCTGCCCTTGCAGGTTCTTTTGGTGAAATCCGCGGCAATCACTTTCATTCTGGAATTGATTTCAGGACCAACCAACGCGAAGGTTACCCTGTTTATGCCGTTGCAGATGGGTATATTTCGAGGTTAAGGGTTCAGAACAGTGGTTTCGGACAGGCATTGTACATTAATCACCCTAATGGTTTCACTACTGTATATGGCCACCTTCAACGGTTTGCTCCCAAAATTGCAACCATTGTTAAAAACCTTGAATACGAGAAAAAATCATTTGAGATTGATGAGTTTCCCGATGCCACATTAATTCCGGTACATAAAGGCGAGATTATTGCCTGGTCTGGTAACCGTGGAAGTTCGGGCGGTCCGCATCTGCATTTCGAAATCAGAGATACCAGAACAGAAGAGACCATAAATCCTCAGTTTTTCGGGATCATCATACCCGATAACATTCCACCTGTTCTTCATGGTTTGTATGTATACCGTTTAAATGGCAAAACCTTTAACGAAAATACACCTAAACAAGCCATCGGCATTAGTGGAGCAAATGGCAATTATAAAACCACTGCCCCCATCAGTTTAACTGGTGAGGTTGGCTTCGGCATCGTGGTAACCGATCGGCATAATGGTTTATCAGGCACCAACGGGGTATATTCGATCCAACTGGAGCTTGATGGGAAGAAAATATATACTTCTGCCCTTGAACGCTTTGCGTTTGAAGACAGTAAGGCCATCAACTCGCACATCGATTACCCAACTTATTTAAATACCAAAAGAAGTATTCAGAAAAGTTTTGTTGAACCTGGTAACCCTTTAAAAATTTATAGCGGTTTGGTAAACAGTGGTAGGATTAATTTCAATGATGGTGCTTCACACCAACTGCGCTACATCGTAACCGATTCGAAAGGGAACTCTTCTGTCCTCCCTTTTACCGTAAATGCAGGCTCAGCACCTATTGCAGCGCCGGTTATTCCCGCCGGAATAATTTATCCGTATAATAAGGTGAATGAATTTAATACCGATGATATTAAAGTAGTTTTCCCACTCGGAACATTGTACAGCGATTTAAATTTCACTTATAAAAAACTGCCTAAACCGACGGGAAATGCCTGGTCGGCCGTACATCAGATTCATAATAAATACACGCCACTGCATATCGGTTTCGACATCTCGATCAAGGCTGATAACCTTCCGGAAAACTTAAGAAGCAAAGCCCTAATTGTAAATAACAACGGTACATCTCAGGGCGGGTTTTTCGAAAATGGCTATGTTAAGGCTACTCCAAAAAACTTCGGCAGTTTTTATATCGCTATTGATACCCTTGCACCAAGGATCGTACCTGTAAATATTGCTGAAGGAAAAAACATGGCCGGTTTATCTAAAATATTTTTCAGAATCAGTGATAATTTATCAGGTATAAAAAGTTTTAATGGTTATATCGATGGCAAATGGGCTTTAATGGAATTTGACACTAAAACAGCTACACTTTGGCATAGTTTTGACGAAAGAACAACTTCCGGAAAGCATATATTGGAATTAGTTGTAGTGGATATGAAAGAAAACACCAGAAAATACACAGTAACATTCTTTAAATAGGATCAGGATTTTCAAGATTTAAGGGTTTTATGATCGAGTTGCATCAAAACCATAATTAAAACTAAGAAATGTCATCTTTTAACATAAATTGAACAGTATAATAAGTTAAAACGTTTAAATTGCGTGTAATCTTAAGCATTCAATCAATATAACATTCTAAATTCAATCATTATAAATATGGCAGCGTTAAAAGAAGGTGATCAGGCACCGGCAATTACATCAAAAGATCAAAACGGCATTGAAGTTTCTTTAAGCGATTATCAAGGCAAAACGGTTGTTCTGTATTTTTACCCCAAAGATGATACACCAGGCTGTACTGCCGAAGCTTGCGATTTCAGGGATAATTATCAGGGCTTACAAGCAAAAGGCATTGTGGTTTTAGGTGTTAGCGTTGATGATGAAAAATCGCACCAAAAGTTTGTTACCAAGCATAATTTACCATTTACCCTGCTTGCAGATACCGACCAGAAAATTGTAAACGACTATGGTGTTTGGGCAGAAAAAAATATGTACGGCAAAAAATACATGGGTACAGTACGTACCACTTTCATTATAGATGGCGATGGAAAAATTACCCATATCATCAAGAAAGTTGACACAAAAAACTCAACGCAACAAGTACTCGATTTAATTAATAACTAATTATGATATAGCGGGTAAAATATTACCTTTGCTATGTAACAACAACCTCTTATTTTAATGAAACATACAATTAAAGAGCTAGAAGATATTGCCTCTCAAATTAGAAGAGATATCGTAAGAATGGTTCACGGATGTCAATCAGGTCACCCAGGCGCTTCGCTTGGTTGTACAGATTTTTTCACAGCTTTATATTTTGAAGTATTGAACCACAAAACAGACTTCACAATGGAAGGTGCTGGCGAAGATTTGTTCTTCCTTTCGAACGGACACATTTCTCCGGTATGGTACAGTACACTAGCTCATGCTGGTTATTTCGATAAAAGTGAACTGGCAACTTTCCGTAAACTGGATTCTAGATTACAAGGCCACCCCACTACCCATGAGCATTTACCAGGTATCCGTATTGCTTCAGGATCTTTAGGTCAGGGCTTATCAGTTGCTATTGGAGCAGCTTTAGCCAAAAAATTAAACGGTGATAAATCTCTCATCTTCGCCTTATTGGGTGATGGAGAATTACAGGAAGGACAAAACTGGGAAGCAGCAATGTTCGCCCCTTTTAATAAAGTAGATCATTTAATTGCATCTGTTGATTATAACGGACAGCAAATTGATGGTCCTACAAGTAAAGTTCTTGCCTTAGATGATTTACAAGCTAAATTCGAAGCTTTTGGCTGGCATGTAATCAATACCGATGGTAACGATATGCAAGCAATCGTTGAAGGCTTACATTATGCTAAAACACTAACCGGAAAAGGTAAACCAATTCTAAATTTAATGAGTACTCAAATGGGTGCTGGTGTAGATTATATGATGGGCACACATAAATGGCACGGTACAGCACCTAATGATGAGCAGTTGGCAGCAGCGTTAGCGCAATTACCAGAAACTTTAGGGGACTATTAAACTAGATTTGAGACAATAGATATGAGATTTGAGACGAATTGTCGCCTGATCTCACGTCTAAAACCTCACATCTCATAGCTAAAAAACAATGAAAAAATATACATATACAGAAAAAAAAGATACACGTTCGGGTTTTGGAGCTGGTTTACATGAGGCTGGAAAGAAAAACGAAAATGTGGTTGCCTTATGTGCCGATTTAGTTGGATCACTTAAAATGGATGCTTTTATTAAAGATTTTCCTGAGCGTTTTACACAGGTTGGTATTGCAGAAGCAAACATGATCGGTATTGCAGCAGGCATGACTATTGGTGGTAAAATTCCTTTTACAGGTACTTTTGCCAACTTTTCTACAGGCCGCGTTTACGACCAGATCCGCCAATCAGTAGCTTACTCGAACAAAAACGTTAAAATCTGTGCATCTCACGCAGGTTTAACCTTAGGCGAAGATGGTGCAACACACCAAATTTTAGAAGATATAGGTTTAATGAAAATGTTGCCAGGAATGGTAGTTATCAATCCTTGCGATTACAACCAGACTAAAGCAGCAACTATGGCCATTGCAGAATACGAAGGCCCGGTTTATTTACGTTTTGGCCGTCCGGTAATCCCTGTGTTTACAGATCCAGATCAAAAATTTGAGATCGGTAAAGCATGGATGGTTAACGAAGGAACAGATGTTACCATTATTGCTACAGGCCATATGGTTTGGAAAGCAATCGAAGCTGGTGAAAAATTAGCTGAATTGGGTATCGATGCTGAAATTATCAATATCCACACCATTAAACCTTTAGATGACGAAGCCATCTTAAAGTCAGTTAAAAAAACTGGTTGTGTGGTTACCTGCGAAGAGCATAATAAATTTGGTGGCTTAGGTGAAAGTGTAGCACGTTTGTTAACTACCGAATTGCCAACACCACAAGAGTTTGTAGCCACTAATGATACTTTTGGCGAAAGCGGAACACCAGATCAATTAATGTCTAAATATGGCTTAGATGCTGTAAACATTGTTGAAGCTGTTCAAAAAGTAATTGGCAGAAAAAAATAAAATTTAAAATTTAACCACAAAGACACCAAGAACACTAAGCATAACCAAACCTTTGTGTACTTAGTGTCTTTGTGGTTTTATAATTATCATAAATGAAACAAGTTGAAGATTCAGAAATTCTTGCAATGTTCGCTGTTGAGCGTACGCGTAATGAAGCCTTTAACCTGTTGCTGAAAAAATATCAGCAAAAAATATACTGGCACATCCGCAGGCTGGTTTTAAACCACGATGATTGTGACGATCTTTTACAAGAAGTATTTGTTAAAGTCTGGAAAAACCTTGATAAATTTAGGAGCGATTCTCAGCTTTATACCTGGATTTACCGTATTGCCACCAACGAATCCATCACTTTCTTAAACAAGCAAAAACAGCGGAACAATACACCTTTAGATGAAGTATCATCCGAGCTTGCCGATAACTTAGTTGCCTCATCTTATTTTAACGGCGATAAACTTGAGCTTAAACTGCAAAAAGCAATCCTTACCCTGCCTGAAAAACAACGGATTATCTTCAACATGAAATATTTCGACGATATGAAATATGAAGAGATTTCGGAAGTGTTAGGTACCTCTGTAGGGGCTTTAAAAGCATCATTTCACATCGCTGCAAAAAAAATTGAAGCTTTTATTACAAATGATGAAATAGACTATTAAACCTTTTCACTTTAATTGTATCATATATCTGTGATGAACGAAAATATAGAAAATAACGACTGGATGAAGGAAGCCCCTGCACTTGCGGCAATGGGGAAACGCAATCCTTTCTCCGTTCCTGATGGATATTTCGAAAATTGTGATGAGGCTATTTTTTCTGCTGCCTTTTTGGATGGGTTGAAACAGAAAACAAGTAACAATAATTTTGAAGTTCCGCAGAATTATTTTGAAGATTTAACGGAACGCATACAAACCCAAATTGCGCTGTCCGAATTGCCTAAAGCAGAACAGGCCTTTGCAGTACCTGAAAATTATTTCGACAGCCTGCAGAGTAGAATTGCTGATAGAATTGCGGCATCGGAACCTAAAAAAGAGACCAAAATTATTCCTTTATGGAGGCGCAACATTGTTAAATACGCAAGCGCGGCCTGTTTCTTATTAATGGCTTCGTTTGGTGTTTATTTTTACCAGAACGGCTCAACTACTGCTGTTCAGCAAACACAATCTGCAGAAGCAATAAACGAACAGCTATTATATGATATTGACGAAAGTACGATCATCGATCATTTAGAAGCGCAAAATACTACATCATCTAATATAAAAACTACTTCTGCGTCAGATACAGAAATGGAAAACTACATCTTGAGTAATTTCTCATCAAGTGATTTATCTCAGGAACTAAATAATTAATTAAGGAACCATCATGATTTACCGAATAAAATACATACCAAATCATGATAGCTTCATCACTATTGAAAACAATAACAAATTGATGAAAATGAAGAATTTACTTTTTGTTGCTTTAATGTTTTTATTACCCACAACCCTGTTGGCACAAAAACCAAAGGGAGAGGAAATAGAATCACTTAAAATAGCTTTTTTCACTCAAAAACTGGACCTATCACCAGAAGAGGCTAAAATTTTCTGGCCGATTTATAACGATATGCAGGCAGAGCAAAACGCTTTGCGCAAAGAACGCATGCAGAAAATGATCTCTTTCAGAAAAACAACTGAAATAGATAATCTAACCGATGCACAGGTGCAAAGTTTAATTACCAGCGAATTCGACTTCAAGCAAAAAGACCTCAATCTCGATAAAAAATACTACAACAAACTTAAAGCTGTATTGCCGATAAAAATTGTTGGAAAGTTTTACCGGGCGCAGGAAGGTTTTAAACGCGAGTTACTCAATAGATTTAAAGGCGGCCAGAGGCAATAAATAAAAAGACTTACAGCAATGTAGGTCTTTTTTGTTTTAAAGCACTCTTTCATTTCCGTACTTTTGTGCCATGCTTACCCAACGTCAGTTGTTTTTACAACACAATGCACAAACCTCTCCAGCGCCGCTTATGCTCGAATTTGTAAGGGCAAAAGGAATCTACATTTACGATGCCCAAAACAAAAAACACATCGATCTTATTGCCGGTATCGGCGTAAGTAATGTTGGCCATTGCCATCCTGTGGTGGTGAAAGCCATTCAGGAGCAAGCGGAAACCTACATGCACCTAATGGTTTATGGCGAATATGTACAAACGCCTCAGGTAAATTTTGCCAAAGCCCTTGCCGATATTTTACCTGAAAGCTTAAGCTGCACCTACTTTTTAAACTCAGGAACCGAGGCTGTAGAAGGCGCCATGAAACTAGCTAAACGTTATACTGGCCGTAAAGGTTTTATTGCTTGCAAAAATGCTTACCACGGGAGTACACAAGGTGCCGAAAGTTTAATGGAAAGCGATTTCTATTCCTCCGGCTACGGCCCATTCTTGCCACATGTAAGTTTTATCGAGCATAATAATATAGCAGATCTTAATAAAATCACTTCAGAATTTGCTGCTGTTTTTATCGAACCCATTCAGGGTGAAGCCGGAATCCGGGTAGCCGATTTAAGCTATATGCAGGCTTTGCGGACAAAATGCACAGAAACCGGAACTTTGTTAATCTTCGACGAAATACAATCTGGTTTCGGCCGCAGCGGCAAGATGTTTGCTTTCGAGCATTATAATGTTGTGCCCGATGTGCTGCTCCTGGCGAAGGGAATCGGTGGTGGAATGCCAATTGGGGCTTTTATAAGTTCACTAGAGATTATGTCGGTATTATCACATACCCCAATTTTGGGTCACATGACTACTTTTGGTGGTCATCCGGTTTGTTGTGCTGCTGGGTTGGCTACCTTACGTACCTTGGTTGATGATCATATTGTTGAAGAAGTAGAAGAAAAAGGACAATTGTTTAAACTGCTCCTTCAACATCCTGCCATTAAAGAAATTAGGGGAAAAGGTTTAATGTTGGCGGTTGAATTTGAAAATTTCGAGATCAATAAAAAAATCATTGATGCCTGCATTTTAGATGGTGTGTTATCAGACTGGTTTTTACATTGCAGCAATTCTATGCGCATTGCTCCTCCTTTAATTATTACCAAAGAAGAAATTGAAGAAGCTTGTGCGATCATCTTAAAAAATATTAACTTAGTTTTAGAGACTAAAGCATAAAGCTGAAAGACTAAAGAACATTAACTAAATTAAAATGAACGTACTCATAGTTGAAGATGAAAAAAGCCTGGCGCTTGAAATGGATGAATTCTTGAGCAAAGAAGGATTTATTGTAGAGCATGCCTGGAAAAAATCTTCTGCGGAAGAAAAAATATTTGTAAACAATTATGATTTCATTTTACTCGATTTAGGTTTGCCAGATGGTGATGGTTTTGAAATTTTAAAACAGTTAAAGGCCATGAAAGATCGTGATGATGCTGTAATTATCTTAACCGCCCGTAGTGCTGTAGATGACCGGATTAAGGGGCTTGATGAAGGCGCAGACGATTATTTACCAAAACCATTTTCGCTAAATGAACTTTTAGCGCGCATGCATGCCATTACCCGTAGAAAACATAAGTTGGAGAAAAATGAGGTAAACATTCATAATTTTTTGCTCAATATCCAGAACAGGACTGTTTCATTTGGTGATGAAAGACTAAACCTTACCAAAAAGGAATTCGAAATATTTAACTATTTAGTGTTGAACAAAAACCGTGTGGTATCTAGAATGAGTTTAACTGAACACGTTTGGGGTGATATTTTAGAAGTTAATTCTGATTCCAACTTTGTTGATGTTCATGTTAAAAACCTGCGAAAAAAACTTGCAGCAGTGAGTGTAACAGATTGGTTTGAAACCGTAAGGAGTATTGGCTATAGGATTAATTGCTAGAGAGTCGGGAAGTCAGAAGTTAAGCGTCGATCTACCAATGAACCAATGGCAATTGAACCAATGAACCATTAAATAAAATGAAGTTACAGGTTAAGTTTTCCTTATACAATGCAGTAACCAAAATTGCCATTATTCTGGTATTGGGGGCTATCATTCTATTTTCGTTGGATAAACTTGCTTACAACCAATTTGACAACCGTTTAATCAAAAAGAAAAACAAAATCATTAAAAACTTAAACGATAATGAGATCGATAGCCTTTTAAATAAGGAACAATCTTTTACCGATTACAATATTTTAAAGGAAGAATTTATCGTTTTAACAGATATCCCCGATAACCAGAAAGACTCCACAGCAAAAGTATTTACAGAAAAGAGGGAAATTGAAGGCGATATTGAAGTATATAGAATCCTCAATTATAAATTTTCGTATCATACAAACTGGTATAATCTGGAGATTGGAGAAACAATGACGGCGCTCCAATCCATTAAAAATTCGATCCGTTTTTACATGCTGATTGTGCTGGTTGCCGCCTTACTTATTACTTTGGTAGCAGATTTTACCTTCTCAAACTTTTTATTAAAGCCTTTTTACCTCATTATCGACAAAAAGATCAATCTAGTTGATGATCCTTCCCATTACAATTATCAGAATATACCAACTACCACCAACGATTTTAAAATCCTTGACAATAGCATAAACTCTTTAATGCGTAAAATAAATACGCTTTTTGCTTTAGAAAAGCAGTTTATAGCTAACGTTTCGCATGAGCTGCTTACCCCTATTTCAATTTTAAGTACGCGCTTCGAAAATATGCTCAATACTCGAGATATTCCTGTAGAGCATGAAAATAAAATCTACGCCTCTTTAAAAACCTTAAACCGCTTAAAGGTAATTATCAACAGCTTATTGCTCATTTCGAAGGTAGAAAACAATCAGTATCTAAAAACCGAAGAAATTAGCCTCAAACAGGAAATCGATGATATATATGAAGATCTGGAAGATCGAATAGCAGATAAAAATATCAGTTATAATGCTCACCTTTCGAAGGACTTTCATTTTACCGGAAATAAAGCACTGATACATACCCTTTTAATCAATATTATCAATAATGCAATAAAGTATAATATTGAGGGGGGGACCATTGCCATAACAGATAAAACCGAAGCCGAAAAATATATCCTCACCATCAGCGATACCGGATCTGGCATGAGCGCAGCACTCGTAGAAAATGCTTTCGATCGATTTAAAAGGGGAAATACCGAAGAAAACGGCTTTGGCCTGGGGCTAGCCATTGTGCAAAGTATTGCCCGATTCCATAAAATAGAGGTCGATATAAAATCTGAAGAACACAAAGGAACCAACATTTCGTTGTTTTTTTTAAAATAACTTCCCAGTTAAGCTTATAACATAGCTCATATATTTAGGATAAACTTAATTCCGATGTAAGATCGGCACAGGTTTAAGAATCTTTTTGGCAGGGGCTTTGCTTAATAATAAAAAATCAATCCGATAAGAAAAGAATATATCCTAATGAAAAACATCTTCCCAATACTAGGAGCAGCCGCTTTATTGCTGGCATCTTGCCAGGGTGGCACGGCAAAAAAAACACAGGCTAAAATAGATTCCACCATAGTAACCAATGCAACGGCAAGCCCCGATTCTATTCGGTGCTTCCAGTACATTAAAAACCGGGATACTGCCACCCTATCGTTAAAAACAGCGGATAATAAGGTAACAGGTACATTAGGTTATAATTTATACGAAAAAGATAAAAATGCAGGTATAATAGCCGGAATTGTTAAAGGCGATACCATAATTGCTAACTATACTTTTCAGTCTGAAGGCAAAACATCTATTAGGGAAGTGGCTTTTTTGAAAAAGGGTGATCAGCTAGCAGAGGGATTTGGCGATGTAGAGGAAGTAAAAGGAAAAACCAAGTTCAAAGACCTAAGCAAACTAAAGTTTGATGGATTAATGACTTTTGACAAAATTGATTGTAAATAAATTCCGAAGAACCGTCATTCTCAACTTGATTGGGAATCTTAATGCCTAACAAAAGTGCTTTAAGATTCCCGCATACGCGAGAATGACGATTTTCTATAATCTGAGCTTTACTTAGTTACTGCTTCCTTTGCTGCTTTCGTCCATTCTTCGCTTAATTTAAGCATATAATCAGAGTATTTTTGTATTTCATCTGGCTTTAGCTTGCTTGCCCAGCCCGTTGCCTGATTTGCCCAAGCCGTGTATTTATCGCTTAACGCTTTAATTTCTGCAGCATTTTTACTTTTCACAGCTGCAACATATTCGTCTTTAAGTTTAGCATATTCAGCAAGCCCTTTGTTTACCTCTTCACTTGAGAAAGTTGGAACATCGGTTTTAACTGTTTCAGTTGTTTTTGTCGTTATTTTGGTAATGGTGTCTCCATTAGCGGAAATTTCACTAGAGTCTTTGGTTGTTTCCGTTTTTTTAGTGCTATCACACGAAACTAATGTAGAAGCCAATAAGCCTGCTGCAGCGATAGATAAGATGGTGTTTTTCATGATTAATTTGGTTTTAGTCCTGAACAGACGAAATATGATGCCAAATCATAAAAAATCCGATCAAATACTTAAATATTGTGACCGGATATTTTAATTATATTAAATATTGTTGTGCTATAAGTCTTCAAAGCGTTCCCAAAAACCATCAACAGGCAGCTTGGCAAATATATTTACGGGTTCTTTTTTAACCGGGTGTATAAATTGTAAACGGCGGGCATGTAGGCAAATGCTCCCTTTTCTGCTTCCGCGGGGATAGCCATATTTATTATCACCCATAATCGGGCACCCCATTGATGAGAGCTGAACCCTGATCTGGTGCGAACGTCCGGTTAAGGGATCTACTTCTAAGAGGTAATAATCGCCAACCTTCGCCTTTACTTTGTAAGAAAGCTCCGCACGCTGACTACCAGTAACCTCTGTATTATAATAGGAAACGACATTTTTCTGCGGGTTTTTAACCAGCCAATGGATCAAAGTAGCCGACTCTTTCTCCGGCTTGTTCTTCACCACTGCCCAATAGGTTTTCTTTACTTCTCTATTTTTAAAAACGGCATTCATCCGTTCCAAAGCCTTACTCGTTTTAGCAAATAAGATTACGCCGCTCACCGGCCGATCTAATCGGTGTACTACACCCAAAAAAGCACCATTGGGTTTATTGTACTTTTTAGCGATATACTTTTTCACCTGTTCATCCAAAGGCTCATCGCCGGTTTCATCAACCTGCACAATATCACCTGCTCTTTTATTAATGGCGATTAAATGGTTGTCTTCAAAAAGGATGTCGTTATCGGTAATTGGCATCGGTTAGTTTATTGGTTCATTCGTCATTAGTTCACTTAACAAGGCAAATCGTCTATTGCAAAAGTCAATTGGTTAATTTGTTTAAAGTTGGATGGTTTATCTGCGCTTGAAAAAACTCCAAACTCAAAACGCCCAACCCAAACTTAATACTGTTCTTTCTCGTTCGGGAAATCGTTTGCTTTTACATCACGAATGTACGATTGTGCTGCGCCTAAAATTTCATCGTATAAATTAATATACTGACGTAAAAAACGTGGTTTAAACCCTTTTGTTAAGCCAATCATATCATTTACCACCAAAACCTGGCCGTCGCAGTCTTGTCCGGCACCAATACCAATAGTTGGAATATTCAAGCTTTCTGTAACTTCTTTACCTAAAGCAGCAGGAATTTTTTCTAATACGATAGCAAAACAGCCCGCAGCCTGTAAAGCCAAAACATCTGTTTTTAACTTATTTGCTTCTTCTTCTTCCTTAGCGCGGACTGTATATGTTCCGAATTTATAAATCGACTGAGGTGTTAAACCCAAATGCCCCATTACAGGTATTCCTGCTGTGATAATACGTTGAACCGATTCGATAATTTCTTCGCCGCCTTCCAATTTAACACCGTGGGCGCCCGATTCTTTCATAATCCTTATCGCTGAGTTCAAAGCTTCCTTTGAATTTCCCTGATAAGAGCCAAAAGGTAAATCGACAACAACAAAAGCACGTTTAACTGCCCTGATTACCGAGGCAGCATGGTAAATCATCTGATCTAGCGTAATAGGCAAAGTTGTTTCGTGACCAGCCATTACATTAGAAGCAGAATCACCTACAAGTAAAACGTCTAATCCTGCATCATCTAAAATGGTAGCCATCGAGTAATCGTAGGCCGTTAACATAGATATTTTTTCACCACGTTGCTTCATTTCCTGTAAAGTGTGCGTGGTGATGCGTTTGATTTCTTTATGTACCGACATGGGATTTGTTTTGTGTTGCCAAAAGTATTGTTTTTTCTTTAATTAAGCTGAAAAGACTAAAGGTAAAAGACCAAAGCTATTTCAGGCCAAAATCATTTTTTATTTAAATCGTGTCTCACTGCTTTCAGCTTTAGTCTTTCTGCTTTTAGCTCCAGCCTTATTTCACTTTTCTCTTTACATTTCCAATCTAAAACTCTATCTTTGTACCCCGAAATGGAAGGGATATATTCATCTTTTTTTGCACCCAGCAAAAACGGCTTTAATGCCGAAAGCCATTCTTTTTTCAACTCTTTTTTAAATCAAAATCCATATTGTAATTACCATGACTAACTACACCAAGTTACCTGCGATTTTATTACTGGCCGATGGCACAGTTTTTTACGGCAAAGCGGCCGGAAAAATTGGCACCACTACTGGCGAAATTTGTTTTAATACCGGGATGACAGGTTACCAGGAAATTTTTACTGATCCAAGTTATTTTGGCCAGATAATGGTTACCACCAATGCGCATATTGGTAATTACGGTATCCACAAAGATGAAATCGAATCAGGTTCGATTAAAATTGCTGGTTTAGTCTGCAAAAATTACAACATCGTTTATAGCCGTAAAGAAGCAACAGAATCGATTCAGGATTATTTTCAGAACGACAACTTGGTTGCCATTTCTGATATTGACACACGTGCGTTGGTTCGCCACATTAGAGATAAAGGCGCAATGAATGCGATTATTTCTTCTGAGATTACGGATTTAGAAGAATTAAAACAAAAATTAGCCGAAGTACCTTCAATGGAAGGTCTAGAGCTTTCATCTAAAGTAAGTACAACCGAGCCTTATTTTTATGGCAACCCTGAAGCGAGCTTAAAAGTGGCGGCTTTAGATTTAGGTATCAAGAAAAATATTTTGCGCAGTTTCGAAAACCGCGATATCTACGTTCAGGTTTTCCCGGCGAAAACTACTTTTGCCGAAATGGAAAAATTCAGCCCTGATGGTTATTTCATTTCTAACGGCCCTGGCGATCCATCAGTGATGCCTTACGCCGTAGAAACAATCAAAGATATTCTAGCGGTAAATAAACCAATGTTCGGGATCTGTTTAGGTCACCAGTTATTGGCCGAAGCTAATGGTATTGGCACCATGAAAATGTTTAACGGTCACCGTGGATTAAACCATCCGGTAAAAAACATTATCAAAAACCACTGCGAAGTTACCTCACAAAACCACGGTTTTGGTGTAATTCCTGATGAGGTTAGAAACTCTGATAAAGTAGAGATTACCCACGTTAACTTAAACGATAAATCAATCGAGGGTATCCGTGTTAAAGGTAAAAAAGCATTTTCGGTTCAGTATCACCCAGAGTCTTCACCAGGTCCACACGATTCGCGTTACTTATTCGACGATTTTGTTGATGTAATGAAGGGCGAATTATCCTGGTAAACTACAAGTCTTTTTATTAAAGCATTAAAACACTGCTCAATCCTATTGGCAGTGTTTTTTTATTTAAATTAGAACATGTTGAAAAACCTTTTTATTGCGTGTATTGCTGTTTTATTATGTTTCTTCAGCTCCTGTATTTCCAGATTATCAAGACCGGCAATTACAGGCACTATATTGGATTATCAGAACAACCCTGTTGTTGGCTGTAAGGTGGGCGAAACCATTACAGATGCAAATGGTAAGTTTTATTTAAAAGAACTCCGTTATAGTAAATTTTTCATATCCGAAATCYTCATGATGGAAGCCCCTCCCCTTCACTTTTCTGAAATTATAAAAAAAGAAGGATTTTTGAGTTACAACATAGAAGGACATAACCCTTTTGGTGGCGGACAGGGAAAGGGTGCAGCTGCTAGCATCGACACGATTTACTTAAAAAGAATAAATGAAGTACTTAACGCTAAAGATTATATTTATGCGGACTGGAAATTTGTCGCAAATAAAAGCTTAGACACCCTCTATGGCACAAATGCCAATTTCAGGCTTCAAAATTCAGTAACCAATAACAGGGAATTTGTAGAGAAAATACAATATGGGTTAATCTATAAATTTAACGCGACAAAAAAGCCCGATACCACGTGGAGTATTGAATCATATGATCTAAAAACTACCTACTTGGTATCGCTTAAAACCAATGGAACCTTTACGGGAAAAAAGGTACGCGAATACCAAAACCCCTGGAAACACAGAATGGAATACGATCGCACTTATAGAGAATCGTATGTTATTCCTGCCGACAGTATAAATACAAAAGGAAAGTTTAGTTTTCTAAAAGATCAAATTGTTTTCGGCGAAGCTTTTAACAAGGCTAAAAACACTTATAAAATAGACTCGATAGATCGCGATGTGATCATTTTAACCAAAAAGAGCACCAATTAATGTTTTTACCTACTACAAACATCATTTTACCGACATTTTCGGTTATCCATCTACAAATTCATTCTCTATTCATTTAAAGCTGCTTACATTCGCAACATGGAAACAAAAAAAGCCATTATCAGCGTTAAAAACCTGGTAAAAAAATACGATGATTTCGTGGCCGTTCAAGGGCTTAGCTTTGAAGTTTACGAGCATGAGATTTTTGGTCTGCTTGGCCCTAATGGTGCCGGAAAAACCACTACCCTCGAAATTATTGAAACCCTAAGGGATAAAACCTCCGGAGAAATTATCGTTGATGGTTTTTCTGTCGACAAACAGCCGCAGGATATTAAACAGATTATTGGCGTACAGCTACAAGCAGCTGGTTATTATCCAAATCTGAATCTCATCGAACTGATCGAACTTTTTGCTGGTTTATATGGTGCCAGCATCAAACCGATGGAAATGCTGGAGAAAGTAAACCTTCAGGATAAGGCCAAAGCCAAATACAAAGCACTTTCTGGCGGCCAGAAACAGCGCTTCTCTATAGCAACTACATTAATCAACCAACCCAAAATTATTTTTTTGGATGAGCCCACTACAGGCTTAGACCCACAGGCCCGAAGAAATCTCTGGGATCTGATTATCGAAATCCGAAATGCAGGCACCACCGTTGTAATCACCACCCACTATATGGACGAGGCTGAACAACTTTGCGATCGCGTTGCTTTTGTAGAACGCGGACAGATTATCGCGCTGGATACTCCTGATAATTTAATAGATAAATTAGTGAGCAGTGGTTTTGAGCGCAAAAAAGAGGTTAAAAAGGCCAATCTGGAAGATGTTTTCATCAATCTTACCGGCCAGGAATGGAGAGAATAATTAATTTTCTTTTGAAAAGCAAGGACAGCATTACAATTAACGTTACGCCCGCTTTCCGTTACAATCTTTTTGTAAATCCATCAATAGGTAATAAAACATCTAAAACAAAAAGGATTTACACTACAATCGGGTTTAAGAACATAAAAACAGTACAACTATTAATCAAATAGTAAATGAAAAAATACAATAACCTTACAGCAACCCTTGCCCTTGCCAAAGCGAGTTTCCGGTCAATTATGCGGAGCCCATCGGCAGTGGTATTTACGCTTGCTTTTCCTTTGATATTTATTTTAGTCTTCGGATTTTTAGGTGGCGGAGGAACACGCATCGATGTGGGCGTAGCACCGGGCTCTGATGTAAACAACCCGGTAATGGGCATGTTGGAAAAAACAGGAATGATCCGCCTGGTTAAAGATAAATCGAAAGCTGAGTTTGATAAACTGTTAGAAAAAGGCAATGTTGATGCCATGATTGATGTTCACAGAAAAGTCAATTCAGCTGCTTATTCGGTCAACGTAGTTTACACCTCCGCATCAAGAGATAAAGGCGGGATTTTAAAATCGGTTTTAAACAATATTTTTTACGATAAAACATTAAAACCGACAGTAGCAGAGATAAAAGAAAGCACCATTACTGGCCGCGAATATAAAACCATCGATTTTATACTTCCTGGGCAGTTAGGTTTCTCGCTATTAAGCACGGGTGTTTTCGGAACTGCATTCGTTTTTTTAAGTCTGCGCCAAACCCTGGTTATTAAACGCTTTTTTGCAACACCAGTAAGGCGTTCAAGCATTGTAATCGGCGAAGGTATTGCCCGCATTGGTTTTGCCTTAATTGGTGCGTTGTTTATCATTTTGATAGGTCATTTCTTTTTTGGCTTTACACTCGTCCATGGTGCGCTCACCGTCGTCAATATGCTCATACTGGCTACGCTTGGTGTGATTGTTTTTATGGGCTTTGGTTTTATCATTTCAGGCATTGCTAAAAACGAAAGTATGGTACCACCCATCTCGAACATCGTTACTTTACCACAGTTTTTACTATCAGGGACATTCTTTTCTATCGAGGCTTTTCCTAGCTGGTTACAGCCCATTAGTAGAGCATTACCCCTTACCTATTTAAACGATGCCATGCGCAAAGTGGCTTTTGAGGGCTTGGGCTTATGGGACGTTAAATTCCAGATCATGATCCTATTGCTTTGGGGCATTGGTATTTACGCTGTTGCGGTAAAAGTATTCAAATGGGAATAACTGAAAAAAGAAGGTTTTTAAATGGTAGCAAATCAGCTATCATTTTTTTTGGATAAAAATCTTTAATATCGGATAAGTGAATTTTTAAATCAAACCGATAGTTATTATATTTGGGTATGTGGAAATTCGATTTAAGCGATTTAGAAGAACTATTACCTCAAATAGACAGGTTGTACGAGAAAAAAGCCAGGTTAGAAACCTCAAGGCCACTGCCTAATAGCGCGCTACACCGTATCAAAGAAGACCTTACCTTAGAATGGACTTACAACTCCAATAGCATAGAAGGAAACACTTTAAGCCTCAAAGAAACCCAAATAGTTTTACAGGAAGGTATGACCGTTAAAGGGAAATCATTGAGAGAGCATTTTGAAGCCTATAACCACGCAAAAGCCATCGATTACCTCTATACCATAGTCAATAAGAACTACGCGCTTAGAAGCATCGATATTTTGTCGCTTCATGGCTTAGTGCTCAGGAGCATTGAAGATGATTATGCAGACCGGCTAAGAAACGGCGGTGTTCGTATTGTTGGTGCAAATTTTACACCGCCCAACGCTAACAACGTTTCTGATCTATTAGATGAATTAGTTGGCTTCGTTAATGATAATCCTTTAGGCTTAAATGACATTTTACTGTCTACTATTTTCCATCATAAATTGGTTTGGATTCATCCTTTTTTTGATGGAAATGGCCGTACGGTGAGGCTTGCCATGAATTTACTGCTCATGCGCAAAGGCTTCCCACCTGCCATTATCCTTAAAAACGACAGAAAGAAATACTACGAGGCACTTAACCAAGCCAACAAGGGTAATTACCATAAGCTTTGTTTGTTAATGCTGCAGGCTCTGGAGCGCTCGTTAAACATCTATATAAATGCATTGCCAGGAAACACCTACGGAGATTACGAACTAATATCGCATATTGTTTCAGAACCTGATGTTCCATATGGGCAGGAGTATGTGAGTTTGTTAGCGAGGCAGGGCAAAATAGATGCTTACAAAGAAGGTAGAGATTGGCTTACCACAAAATCGGCAGTTCAAAGCTATATCAAAACACGAAAAAGAAAACGTTAACCTTTTTTAACTTTTTACAGACTGATATTGATGTAATTTTACCGAAAAATATTTAATGAAAAGCTTGATTATCTTTTGCAGTATTTTATTGATTGCCAATACTTCAAAAGCACAGTTTAAATTCTTAGCTAATAACAGCTCTGACCAATACAAGGCCAAAATTTTTGTTGATAAATGCGAAGGTAATGCTTGTAGCGGAAAAGCTACAATTATTATTTACGATAAGGCCACAGATAGAGAAGTAGACACCTTCCATTCTGAAGATTTAGATTTTGGCCTAACTGAAACCCAGAATGCCAAACTTGGATGGCTCGATCTGGGCAAATACCAAACACCTTTAATTTTTAGCGATTTTAATTTTGATGGTTTTGAAGATATCGCCATAAGAAATGGCAATAATGGTGCTTATGCCAGTCCATCTTACAACATTTATTTATCATCAAAAGAAAATAAGTTTTTACTGAATAAAGAACTTACTAAACTGGCAAGCGAAAACCTGGGCATGTTCGATATTGATAAAAAAACAAAGCAGATTGCCATCCACCAAAAAGATGGATGCTGTTTTGACAAAACCATCAATTATAAATATGATACTAAAAATGTGCTTTACGAAGACTCATCGGTAATTGAAGATTCGAGTATTACAGATAATGTTACGGTGATTACGCAAAAACTTGTTGATGGAAAAATAAAAAGGACTGTGCAAAAATTTAAGATGAAAGATTATTACAATCAATAAGTCGAATTTTTAACCACAGGTACACACAGATAAGCACGGATTTCTGCGTTCGTTCCCTTTTTATTTTTTTCTGGTGGTAGCGCCTCGCTACGACATACCAATAAGTTTATTTTTTAGTGTCTTAGCAGGATGCTAAGACCAGATTGTGCGAAGTGCAACGCAGCCGAGAACCACAAAGTGTTCAGCGAAGCTAAATCTATCTGGAGAGCACTTTTAACTTAGATCTCTCCGCCATGTTCCGGTCGAGATGACGAACCTGTTATTAAAGACTTTTCTATTTAAAGTGCTGCTTTTACCAAAAATGGCAATATTTCTTTCTGGAAACTTACAAAGTTTTTACGAACGTCAGAATCACTAACTGAGGTAAATGCAAATGAAAATACTATGCTCTTACTGGCTTTTAGCAGAAAGGCTAATCCTTCTCTTCTGGCAGGGTTATTCTTAAAGTTATCCAATTGCAGGTAAGCGGCTAATAATAAAGCCTCAAGCTGATCTGACAAGTGTTTTAAGAATTCCTGTGAGTTTGCATTTTCGCGAACGAAATCCCACCCGATAAATTCGTTACAGGCCGTAAAAGATAAACGGCTGGTTTTCATTACCAATGCTTTTAAATGCTCTTCTTCTGATGCGTAGCTTAATTTATTATGCAGGATTTCGTGAAGATTCTGATCAAGGTAATCCATTAGGATACTATCCAGCACCTGTTCTTTACTTTCGAAATATTTGTAAATCGTTGCTTTGGCAATACGCGCCTTTTTAGCAATTTCGTTTACACTGGTTTTATGATAACCGTATTTTCTAAATAGTTCTTTGGCAGCCTTTTTTACTGTTTCTTTTATTTTTTCAGCTTCCATTTTAATTGCTTACGTGTAATAGTGTATTGCCCTGCAAAGAAATATTATATGCTTTTAAGCTTCTTTCTGCGGGGGCTTTTTGTGGGCTACCATCAAGCAGTGAAAATTTTGCGCCCGAACATGGATCGGTTGCGGTAAATCCACTGTCATCAGGCACTACTTTACAAATTTTTTCAGGATTTACGGTACTGCAACGATCAAATACGACATAACTGTTGGATGATATTCTCACAATAATTAAACCTCCAACACCCCGATCAGCAACTAGCATAACATTATCTTTTTGCTTAATGGAAAACTCTTGAAGTGTTACATTATAATTTACCGGCACATCAGGAATGTAACCTTCATCTTTGCCACAGCCTGTGGTAATTAAGAGTACAAACAATATGCTATATAAATACTTCATCATTAAATTAAAGCAGATTTAAATTGCTTCAAGAAACGTACATCGTTTTCAGAGAACAAACGCAGATCTTTAATTTCGTATTTCAGGTTGGTAATACGTTCTATTCCCATTCCAAATGCAAAACCGCTGTATTTTTTCGAATCGATACCACAATTTTCCAAAACATTGGGATCTACCATACCGCAGCCCAAAATCTCAACCCAACCACTGTATTTACAAAACTGGCAGCCTGCTCCTTTACAAATGGTACAAGAAATATCCATCTCTGCAGATGGCTCTGTAAAAGGAAAATATGATGGACGGAAACGCACTTTTGTACCTTCTCCGTATAATTCTTGAACGAAATAAAATAACGTTTGTTTTAAATCGGCAAATGAAACATTTTCATCAACATACAAACCTTCTACCTGATGGAAAAAGCAGTGTGCACGTGCAGAAATGGCTTCGTTACGGTAAACACGACCAGGCATGATTGCCCTGAATGGCGGTTGACCCTGCTCCATCATACGAACCTGTACAGAAGAAGTATGTGTACGCAGTGCAATATCGCCTTTTTCTCCACCTTTTTTTATGAAGAAAGTATCTTGCATGTCTCTTGCAGGATGCTCTTCAGGAAAATTCAGTGCTGAGAAGTTATGCCAATCATCTTCAATTTCAGGACCTTCTGCTACTGTAAAACCAAGTTTGGCAAAAATTTCTACAATTTCGCGGCGCACTAAAGCTAAAGGGTGGCGCGAGCCAATCTCGAAACCTTCACCTGGCAAAGTTAAATCTTGTTGTGCGTTTTCAGTTTTCACCTCGGCACTTTCTGTAGATTCTTTTAAGGTTAAGTATTTTGATTCGGCAAGTTGCTTAAACTCATTTAAAACTTTACCTAACGATCTTTTTTCTTCAACAGAAACAGATTTGAATTCGTCGAAAATCTCTTTGATTACGCCTTTACTTCCTAAATATTTGATGCGGAATTGCTCTAACTCGTCTGCTTTTTCAGTTACGAAAGCATTAATTTTATCGGTATATTGTGTTATTTTGTCCTGTAACATGGCTTCAAATATACGGCAAATTATCCAATAATTTTAGGGGTAAATGAGTTCAAATAATCTGTTTACAATACCATTATAAAAGAAAATGGACCCATAAACTATAAAAGCCGCTTAAGCGGCTTTTATAGTTATCGTAGATATATAGATTTTAAATTACACCCAATTCTTTCCCTACCTTAGTAAATGCAGCAATCGCTTTATCTAAGTGATGTTGCTCATGTCCGGCTGATAATTGTACACGGATTCTCGCTTTACCTTGAGGCACAACAGGATAAAAGAACCCGATTACATAAATACCTTCTTCTAACATTTTAGCAGCAAATTGTTGTGCAATTTTTGCATCGTACAACATTACCGGAACAATTGGATGGAAACCTGGTTTAATATCGAAACCAGCTGCAGTCATTTTTTCACGGAAATACTTCGTATTATTTTCTAATTTATCTCTTAACGAAGTGGTTTCACTTAACATATCTAATACTGCGATAGATGCGCCTGCAATTGCTGGCGCTAAGGTATTAGAGAACAAATAAGGACGTGAACGTTGACGCAACATATCAACGATTTCTTTTTTACCTGAAGTAAAACCGCCAGATGCACCACCTAAAGCTTTACCTAAAGTACCGGTGATGATATCAATACGGTCTATTACATTGAAGTGTTCGTGTGTTCCGCGGCCATTTTTACCGATAAAACCTGTACAGTGCGATTCATCGATCATAATCAAGGCCTCGTATTTATCGGCCAGATCTGCAATTTTATCCAGCGGAGCAACTGATCCGTCCATAGAGAAAGCACCATCGGTAACAATGATTCTATGTCTGCAATCTTTAGCAGCAATTAACTGTTTTTCCAGATCTTCCATATCTGCATTTTTATAACGGAAACGTTGTGCTTTACACAACCTAACACCGTCGATAATTGATGCGTGATTTAATTCATCAGAAATAATGGCATCTTCTGCATTAAATAATGGTTCAAAAACACCACCATTGGCATCAAATGCAGCAGCATACAAAATGGTATCTTCTGTACCTAAAAATTTAGAAATTTTAGCCTCCAATTCTTTATGTACATCTTGTGTGCCGCAGATAAAACGCACTGAAGACATTCCATAGCCATGATCGTCGATCGCTTTTTTAGCCGCTTCTATCACCTTTGGATGAGAAGAGAGCCCTAAATAATTATTTGCACAAAAGTTAACTACTTCAGCACCGCCACTTACCTTAATGTCGGCACCCTGAGGGGTAATAATAATTCTTTCGCGTTTAAATAATCCAGCGTTTTCGATTTCTTCAAGTTCTTTCTGAAGAACAGGTTGTAATGTTTTATACATGGCCTTTTTATATGGTTGATTTTACGCCCAAAGTTATAAAAAAAAGTCTTTACAGACCTAAAAAGGCAATTTTATACCTATATTTTGTAGACAAACGTTTGATCAATTAATTAATTACCACAAGATTTATTGATTTTAAGAAAATTAGTACTATTATTATTTCCCAAATCCGACAAAACCCAGATCCTATTGAATGGCGCTACTAATTATGGTCGCAAAAACTAATTACTACCAATATGAAATTTGATGAATTATACTGGCACGACTCAGTTATAAAGAGAGTCGAAATAGATAGAACTAAACCAGGAAAACAAGATACTATCACCTTTGAAATTGATTGGTACGACAGTGGAATAGGAAAACTTTTGTTTGAAGATGTTTATTGGATGCGCATTGATATGAATTTTGGGATAGTAGCGGATGATTGTATTGATGATGCATTTATATCTCTGGCGGAAGATGTCGATCTTATCAGATTTAAGGGAAAATGGCGTGGATTAATTGATACCGATTTATCCTGTTATGTGATTAAAACTTCATCCACGGGAAGTGAATTCAAAATTATTTCTAAGGGATACCGATTAGAATAGCTTTTAAATGAATGAAAACGACTTGTTATAGTAATCAGCTGTTATTATTTTTTCAATCTTAACAAACTTTAACACCCCCCTATATGTATAGTCTTAAAAGTTATTCGATATTTATAGCTTACTAATCTAATTTATGATAAGAATTTGCGCGCTCCTATTTTTTTGTGGCCTCACCAATTTTGTTTTTGCTCAACAATTTACGATCACGGGTATAGTTAAAGATACCAACGGGCAGCCTGTTCCTTTTGCCTCGGTTTATTTAAAAAACACCACTACCGGCACATCTGCAAATGTTGATGGGAGATATTCGATGAAGCTAAAAACGGGAGAATACACACTAAATTTTAGGGCTGTGGGCTACAAACAGCAGGAACATATCATCAACCTTACCGATGATATTTCGCTCAACGTAACCCTAACATCCGAAAGTTATACTTTAGAAAATGTAAACATCAGGGCAAATGCCGAGGATCCGGCTTATGCCATTATCCGCAAAACCATTAAACAGAGAAAAACACACCTAAATGAAGTTAAGGAGTTTAGTTGTAATGTTTACATTAAAGGTGTACAACGTTTAAGGGGTGCTCCTAAAAAGTTTTTCGGTCAGGATATCCAAAAAGTTTTAGAACTTGATACCAATCGAAAAGGCATCATTTATTTATCAGAATCGCAGAGTAAGTTTAATTTTAGAAGGCCTAATGATGTGCACGAAGAAATGATTTCATCAAAAGTTGCCGGAAGAAACAATGCTTTCAGTTTTAATAAAGCATCTGATCTCATCATTAATTTCTATGATAATTACCTGCTCGAAAACAAATTAAGCACCAGGGGCTTCATTTCGCCAATTGCAGACAATGCCCTGTTTTACTATAAATACAAGTTGCTTGGCGAAACCAAAGAGAATGGAGAACTGATCCACAAAATAGAGGTCATCCCCCGTCGTGAAAATGATCCTGTGTTTAGGGGAATTATATACATTATTGATGGCAGCTGGAGAATTTACAATACCGATGTTTATTTAACTAAAAAATCAGGCATCAACTTTATCGATACCTTAAACATCAGCCAACAATTTACCAAGGTTAAGGAGGTTTATATGCCTACCGCGATCAATTTTCAATTTGCGGGTAATGTGTTAGGCTTTAAAATTGCAGGCTATTTTGTTGGTATTTATAGCAATTACAATGTTGACCCTAAGTTTCCTAAAAACTTTTTCAATGGCGAAATATTGAAAATAACTGAAATGGTGAACAAAAAAGACTCTACCTACTGGACAAACAATAGGCCGATTCCTTTAACAGGTGATGAGAAGCTCAATTACGTTAAAAAAGATAGTATTGCTAAATTAAAGGAATCGAAAAAGTATCTCGATTCACTAGAAAAAGACAACAATAAGTTTGGCATCGGCAAATTGCTGTTAAGAGGACATAGTGTTAACGATCGCTATGATAAGGAATACTGGTCTTTCGATCCGGTACTTAAAGCCATATTTTACAACACTGTAGAAGGTTTTGCAGTAAAATATGGGGTTACGTACAGAAAGGATTTCGAGAATAGAAGATCTTATTCTATCCGGCCTGAACTGAGGTATGGTTTTGCCAACAAAAAACTTACCGGAAGTTTAACCGGAAGTTACTATTACAATCCACTTAAAAGGGCCAGTGTAGGTGCATCGTTCGGAAATGGCATTTTTGACCTAAACAATCTGGGCTCAATGACTGCATTAGGCAATACCATTAACTCATTGCTTTACGAAAAAAACTTCTCGAAATTTTACGAGAAAAGCTTCATTAACATTAATACAACCAGAGAACTGGCAACAGGATTACAGGGAAGTGCGAGTGTAGATTATAGCAGGAACAAAAATTTAATCAATAACTCTACATTTAAGTTTATCGATGCCAAGGATAGGGAATTTACGTCGAACAATCCTTTTAGTCCAACTGTAGAAACGCCACTTTTTCCTACGTACAATTCCCTAAGTGCAACTGTAAGTTTAACCTACACTATCGGCCAGAAATACATTACCCGTCCAGATGGCAAGTTTTATACCGAATCTCACTTTCCTAGAATTACGGTATTATATAAAAAAGGATTTAACAACGTTTTAAATAGCGATGTTGATTACGATTTTGTAAAAGCAGAAGTTTATCAGGATAGAATTAGCCTAGGGTTATTGGGCTATAGTTCATTTTTGGTTGGGGCAGGAAAGTTTCTTAATAATGCAAAGATGTACTATCCTGATTTCAAACATTTTTCAGGTAACATTTCTACCATCTTCCCTCCTAATATAAGAAAGTTTCAATATTTAGATTTTTATCAGTTTAGTACCAATCAGCAATACTTCGAAGCGCATTTAGAGCATAACTTTGCAGGCTTTTTCACAAATAAAGTGCCGTTACTGCGTAAAGCTAAATTGGAAGAGTTTATTGGGGGTGGCTATTTGTCTTCTCCAGAAAAAAGAAATTATAAAGAATTTTATTTCGGCTTCCAACGCCTGGTATTAAGGGCCAGTTATGGCTTTGCTTACGACGGTGCCCGCAAATTAACACAAGGATTTAGAATAGCTTACACCTTATAATAAGGTTTAAGGCGTAGGGTATAAGGCGTAAGGTATACTCAGCCAATTTTGGCTGTTTTCCTAAAAAGGGAAGATTCTGAAATCAGGAGTTAAAAACCTTCCACCTTACCTTCTACCTTCTACCTTTTTTTATTATCTTTGCCCCGCTTTAAACGCCGTTTGCAACGGTATCAACAGCGTTATGGAAAAATATCAGACATTACTTTACTATTGCTATAGTTACATAGCAGAGGCAGAACAATTTGCTGCCGATCACCTTAAATTTTGTAAATCATTAGGTTTAGTTGGCCGTATTATCGTTGCTGATGAAGGTTTAAACGGCACTGTTTCTGGTACGGTTGAGGCTTGCGACGCTTACATGAAAGCAGTACATGCCGATGAAAGGTTTGCAAAAACAGAGTTTAAAATAGATGATGTTGAGGAGCCCTCGTTCCTGAAAATGCACTGCCGTTATAAATCCGAAATTGTTCATTCTGGTTTAAGAGATACCTCGATCATTAATCCGAATGAAAAAACAGGCAAACATTTAGAGCCTGTAGATTTCATGAAAATGAAAGATGATGAGGATGTAATTATCCTGGATGTCCGCTCCAATTACGAGCACAATCTTGGTAAATTTAAAAATGCATTAACACTCGATATCGAGAATTTCCGCGATTTCCCTGAACAGATTAATCAACTTGCCCAATATAAAGACAAGAAAATATTAACCTATTGTACCGGAGGTATTAAATGCGAAAAAGCTTCTGCTTTGCTTTTACACCATGGCTTTAACGATGTTTACCAATTACATGGTGGCATTATTAAATATGGAAAAGAAGCGGGTGGAAAGGATTTTGAAGGTAAGTGTTATGTTTTCGACAACCGCATTGCTGTTGATGTAAATGCGGTAAACCCTACCATTGTTTCAGTTTGTTATAACTGTGGTAAAACTACCCCTAAAATGATTAACTGCGCCAATCCGGAATGTAATGAGCACATTACCCAATGCGATGAATGCGGTGATCAGCTTCAGGGCTGTTGCTCAGCGGAGTGCACTACCAATCCACGCAAGCGCCCTTACGATGGTACAGGCTATTATGTAAAGGTTCCGCAGCCGGTAGCAGTGAAGGCGTAACGAATTTAAAGTTACTAGAAACATAGCACTCTTCTCAAGAGAATTTTACATTTCAATAGATGAACAGAATGGCAAGAGGTTATTACAAGTTTGACAACCTCTTGAAACCGTGATAATAATAGTGTCGTCACCCTGAATTCATTTCAGGATCTATCTTGCAGGAAAGATGCTGAAATAAATTCAGCATGACGATCGCGTTCAGCAAAGGCTAAAAATTAATCACTTGTGAATAATTTTTAATAAATCGAGGTTATGATGTTTTTTCGCGCTTGATTCCTTAAACCATCAACCATCTATCGCCCTTATTAAACAATTTTTCATTTACTTTGTGTATTAATGGCTTTACCTATTAACCATTTTATGCTAAACCATTTCCGGCTCCTATTATTATTATTATCCTGCTTCGCAATAAATGCCCATGCATCAGAAATTAAAAGCATAGGCGTTCCATATATAGAAAATTATCCAAAATCGGTTTATTCTTCAGGAAACCAGAACTGGAGTATAGCAAAAGATAAAAATGGTGTGATGTACTTTGGCAATGCTGAAGGACTTTTAACTTTCGATGGCCGCTACTGGCAGAAATATCAGATGCCCAACAGGCAAATTGTTAGATCGGTCGCAACAGATGATAAAGGAAGAATTTATACCGGTAGCTTTGGTGAATTTGGCTTTTGGTCGATTAAAAGCAACAAGTTAACCTATAGCTCACTTACCAATCTTTTGCCAAAAGGAATAAAAATCAATGATGAAGTCTGGAAAATATATGTAGATCAGGATAGGGTAATCTTTCAATCCTTTTCGAAAATATTTCTCTATAAAAACAACAAAATCGAGGTTGTAAAATCGCCATCATCCTTTCTGTTTCTTCATAAGGTGAACAAAAGGTACTTAATTGAAGTACTGGAAAAAGGTTTGTTCGAGCTCATTGGCAACAAATTGGTCCACATCCCAAATAGTGAAAAACTTGGCAAAGAAGGAATTCTTTCTATCCTTCCTTACAAAACCACCGGCCTCATTATCGGCACCAGTAAAAACGGATTATTTACCTATGACGGAAAAGATTTTACGCCGCTAAACACATCAGCAAATAGCTATCTTAAAACCTACCAACTTAACAATGGAGTAAGTTTATTGGGTAAATATTTTGCTTACGGCACTATCCTTAATGGCCTGATCATTATTGACGAAAATGGAAGAGTTGTGCAGCGGATCAATAAATCGAGCGGTTTACAGAACAATACTGTTTTAAGCTTATACGCCGATAATGAACAAAATCTTTGGACAGGTCTTGACAATGGGATCGACCGCATAGAACTTAACTCTCCCTTATATTTTTATTTTGATAAAACAGGTCAGTTTGGTACTGTTTACTCCAGCATTATCTTTAATAATAAAATTTATCTTGGCACCAATCAGGGTTTATTTTATAGCGAGTGGTCGCCAGATAACCTACTGCCATTTAATTTTCGGTTAATCTCTAATTCGCAAGGGCAGGTATGGGAACTCACCATTATTGATAATGAGTTGATCTGTGGACACAATAGCGGCACATTTAAAGTAAACGGCGATAAAATCGATTGGTTATCGAGATCATCTGGTGGCTGGACAATTAAAAAGTTAAACTCAAATCCGAATTACCTTATTCAGGGTACTTATACCGGTCTTTCGCTTTTCACAGAATATCCTGCATCAGGATTAAAGTTTGTTACTAAAATTGCCGGATTTGATGCCCCATCCAGATATGTAGAACAGGATAATAAGGGGGATATTTGGGTAGCGCATGCTTATAAGGGGCTGTATAAATTAAGCTTAAGCCCTAACTACACGAGTGTAACCAGCACCAAATATTTTGATGAAAGGAACGGTCTGCCCGGAAATTACAACATTAATATATTTAACTTAGAAAACAAGATTGTCTTTTCTTCTGATGCAGGTTTTTATACTTACGATGAATTGAGCAATAAGTTTACAAAGTACGAAGCACTTAATAAAGAACTCGGTTCTTTCGAATCCTCCAATAAAATTATTAGCGCCGGTGGCAAAAAATATTGGTTTATTAATCACGGCAAAACAGCACTGGTTAACTTTAGCGAACCTGGTAAAGTAGAAATAGATTCGAATCAATTCAGTATTTTAGATGGCCGGATGGTGCAATATTATGAGAATATCAGCCGAATCAGTAATTCCATTTACCTGATCAGCGTTGATGATGGGTTCGTAATCTACAATCCTACGGCTCAACTGAGTTTGCAGAAACAAAAATTGCCTGCCGTACTGATCAGGCGTGTAGAAGATATTACCGATAAATTTTCGCTCATCAGTGAAGCTGGAAACGGTGAGGAAGCAACAGAGATCCAAAACAGCCGTAACAATATCCGCATTTCTTATGCATTGCCCTATTACAGACAGGCTAAGGTTAAATATCAGTTTTATTTAGAAGGATATTCTAAGGCCTGGTCTGATTGGAGTTATGCCACACAAAAAGATTTTACCAATTTAAGTGCTGGCAACTATATTTTTAAAGTTAGGGCAAAAATCGATGATACTTCAGTAAGCAGGGAAACCGTTTATTCATTTACTATTTTGCGTCCATGGTATCTAAATAATTGGGCCATTTTGTGTTATGTTGTTTTATTTGTGGTGGTGTTGATTCTGGGTAAGAAAATTTACGAAAGAAAACTACAGCGGGATAGCCAAAAAATCAGCGACCGCTTACAGGCCGAGCAAGAAGAGATCCTGAAACAGGAAACAGAGATCAACGAAAAGCAGATCATCAAGCTGCAAACAGAAAAATTACAGGCAGAACTCGCCTCGAAAAATAGAGAACTGGCCAACTCAGCCATGACCCTTGTTTATAAAAATGAACTGCTCCAAAAGCTGAGTGATGAGATCACCAAATTAAAGGATGAGAACGGGAAAAAACTCTCAGATGATCAAACACGCAAAATCCAGAAAGTAATTAATGATGGTATGAATGACGAGCGTGATTGGCATTTATTTGAGAATAGTTTTAATGAGGCACACGAAAGTTTCTTTAAAAAATTAAAGGCACAGCATCCCGATCTTGTTCCGAATGATTTGAAACTCTGCGCCTACCTCAGGATGAACATGAGTAGCAAAGAGATGTCATCACTGTTGAACATTAGTTTAAGGGGTGTAGAAATCAGAAGATATCGCTTACGCAAAAAGCTCGAAGTACCGCACGATAAAAACCTGACAGAGTTTTTAATGGAACTTTAATCTTGCAGCTAGAATCAAATTAGAGCGGTCAAAAATTGCTCGAACCAGTCTCGGGAACGTTTGCACAAAAAACGATTTTTGAGGCTTTTTCATGTTATCTCACTCAATCGGCACTACATCATTACCTCTCATAGCGAGCTTTCCGGCCCCACAAAACACTTAGTGTTATTTGTACACTTGTGTATTTATTAATGTGATGTTAAAATCTAAAAAACTGCATTTTTAGGCTAAAATGGCATTTGGTTTATTTGATTGAGATACCCCACAGTATCAGATGATGTATTAATGTAGAGGTAAAAACACTTGCACATCAGCAAAAACAACCTCACATTTAACTAACAATTAAACTAAATTTATAATAAAGCATGAAAAGAATCTTTACAAGAATCTCTGTTCTCGCTGCATTTTGTTTGCTAACAATTAACGTAGCATTAGCGCAAAACATTACCGTAAAAGGTAAAGTAGTTGATGGGGGTGATAAAACTCCGTTACCAGGCGTAACTATCTTAATCAAGGGCACACAAAATGGTACGCAAACAGATGTGAACGGCAACTACTCCATTAGCGCGCCGGCCAATGCCACATTAGTATTTAACTTTGTAGGCTATACAGCACTTGAGCAAGCTGTAAACAATCAAGCTACTTTAAATGTATCATTAGCTTCATCAACACAACAACTAGAGCAAGTTGTGGTTGTGGGTTATGGTACACAGCGAAAAATTGATGTTACAGGATCAGTAGCTACCGTTAAAGGTGAAGACATTGCAAAGCAGGCCTCTACCAACGCGGTAAGTGCGTTACAGGGAAAAGTTGCAGGGGTTAGCATTACCAACAATGGTGCACCAGGTTCTTCTCCAAAAATTACCATTCGCGGTACTGGTTCTATTTATGGCAATACGGGTGTATTGTATGTAGTAGATGGCGTTTGGTATGATGAGATCAGTTTCCTTAATCCAAGCGACATTGAAAACTTAAGTATCCTGAAAGATGCCTCGTCTCAATCTATTTATGGTATCCGTGCGGCAAACGGCGTTGTATTAATAACGACCAAAAAAGGTAAATCAGGTGATCCCGTAATAAATTATAACGGATCTGTTGGCTATCGAGTAGTTACCAATCAATTGGCTATGGCTAACGCAACAGAGTATGCTACGATAATAAATGAGTTATCTGCAATTAATGGCGCTCCGAACCTTTTCGCAAACCCATCAAGCTTTGGCGAGGGTACCAATTGGTATAACCAGGCATTCAGAAACGCGTTACAAACCAATCATCAAGTATCTATTAACGGTGGTAGTGAAAAGAGCACTTATAACTTTTCTTTAGGTTATACCGGAGAAGATGGAATTGTTAAAACACAAAACTACAAGCGTTATACAGCTAAATTTTCTAACGATATTCAGGTATTAAAGCCTTTAAAAATTGGTTATACCATTTCAGCAACAGCATCAAACTCTGATGATGTTAACGGCTCTATTTTCCGTCAGTTATATGCAGCCGGTCCAGTAGTTCCGGTTTATTATGCTGATGGCACCTATGGTGATGCGAATGATTTTAGTTTAGGTGGAGGAAATAATTTTAATCCTCAGGTAACCTTAGATTTTTTTAATCAAAAATCTAAAAATTACCGTTACAATGGTAATTTTTATGCTGAGTTAAATTTTGCTAAGCACTTTACTTTTAAAACAAGTATAGGCGGAGATTTTGGTCAGGCTGAAGTTCGTGGGTACACTCCGGTTTATCAGGCTACACAGGGGCAAAGAAACGACAAAAGCTTATTAGAAATTAAAAGAACCGAGGATAGAAACTGGATCTTAGAAAACACCTTAACTTATAAAAATACTTTCGGTGATCATAACCTAACAGTTTTAGCAGGTCAAACTGCCCAGAGAAGAAAAAATTACTATATTAATTCATCAGCGCTTAATGTTCCTTACTCAAGCGAGGGCGATCTATATTTAGCACTTGGTAATGCTGCAGATAGATCAGTAATTGATGGTGGTAGCTTAACAACCTATTCTTCTTATTTTGGTAGAGCAAATTACTCATTCAAAGACCGTTATCTTTTAAATGCAACGATACGTGCTGATGCAGCATCGCAATTTTATGGTGGAGGAGATCTGTGGGGTTATTTCCCATCAGTAGGTGCTGGTTGGGTAATTTCCAATGAGGATTTTATGAAAGATCAGAAAATCTTCAATAGCTTAAAACTAAAAGGATCATGGGGAAAAGTGGGTAATGCTGGTGTTCCTGTAAACCCAACAACGCTTGTAGTAAAACAAGATGGCGCTTATGTTGTGGTATTTAACGGCGTTGCTTACACTGGCGCAAACGTTAGTTCATTAGTGCCATCGTTCTTAAATTGGGAGCGTACTACTGGTACTGACATTGGCCTTGAAGCAAGTTTCTTAAATAACAGATTAAATGTAGAAACTGGCTTTTACAATAAAAAAACAGAGCAAGCAATTTTCGAAATCCCTATTTTATCTTCTATTGGTACCTCTTCTGGTAAGCAAATTGGCAACCAGGCTGATTTACAAAATCGTGGTTTTGAGTTTTTGGCTACTTGGAGAGATCAAACTAAAAGTGGCTTTTCATACTCTATTAGCGGTAACGTTGGGTTAAATAACAACAAAGTTTTATCAGTTGTTACGGGCCTAAACCCTATTTATGCAGGTGGCGCAGGGCTTTCTAATGGAGGCTTAGCAACACGCACTATACAAGGTGGTGCAATTGGAGAATTTTATGGCTATAAAGTAGATGGGATATTTCAAACTCCTGCAGAGGTTGCTGCATCTGCCCAAAAAACAGCAAAACCTGGCGACTTTAAATACATTGATCAAAACAATGATGGTGTAATTGATGGTAAAGATAGAATTGTATTAGGTAATCCTAATCCTAAATATAATTATGGTTTAAGCACTACATTTGGCTACAAAAACTTCGATTTAACCGTTGATATACAAGGTGTTGCCGGGGTAGATGTTTACAATGCCAATATTGGCTCGCGTTTTGGAAACGAAAATTTTAGTAAAGATTTTTATGATAACAGATGGCATGGAGCAGGCACTTCAAACACCTATCCTTCTGCAGCAGTTGGCTCAACCTTTAATTCCGCTCCAAACTCTTTCTATGTTGAAGATGGATCATATATCCGTATAAGAAATATCCAATTAGGTTATTCTTTACCGTCAACTTTAATGAATAAGTGGACAATGAAAAAAGTAAGAGTTTTTGTTGATGCGCAAAACCCTGTGACCTTATTTGGATATAAAGGTTTTACCCCAGAAATCGGTGGTACGCCAACAAATGCAGGTATCGATGCGAGTGTGTATCCACTATCTGCAGTTTACAGATTAGGTGTTAATGTTACTTTTTAATATCAAATAGCGATGAAAATAAATTATAAAAACACATATATACAAAAGATGGGGATAGTAGTAATCTGCTCCTCACTTTTAATAATACCTGCTTGTAAGAAAAGTTTTTTAGATGTTGATCCACAAGCACAGCAACCTGCAGTAGTTTTCTGGAAAGATGCTAGCGATGCTGCAAAAGCGGTTAATTCGATGTATGCACAGCTCAGAACTTGGGGAAATACCGCTTTTCCGGCATTAGCGCTCGAAAGTATGGGTTCTGATGAAGCAGAAAAAGGTAGTGCGGCAAATGATTCTGACTATTTAAATGCCTATGATAATTTTACAGTAACATCAACAGAAGGGCAAATGGGAGGTTTCTGGGAAGCACAGTATCAAAATATAAATCTTTGTAACCAAGTGCTTGATAACGTTCCAGGGATCAATATGGATGCAAGCTTAAAAGCCCGTTATTTAGCCGAGGCAAAATTTATTAGAGCATATTCTTATTTTAGATTGGTTCGCGCTTTTGGCGATGTACCTTTGCGTTTAAACGTACCCAAAACACCGGCTGAGTTTAATATTCCGAGAACGCCTAAAGCACAAGTATGGGCCGCTATCGAGAAAGATCTGGATGATGCAACAGCAGTTTTGCCTCAAACCTATCCAGCAGCTGATTTAGGCAGAGCAACCAAAGGCGCTGCGCTTGCCTTACATGCAAAAGTTGCTATGTATCAGCAAAAATGGGATCAGGTACTATCTTTTACAAATACTGTAATTACATTGGGTTACGATTTATATCCTAATTATCAAGAAGGCTTTAGAACTAACCACGAAAATAATATCGAATCAGTTTTTGAGATACAATGCGAACTTTTATTGAATAATAAAGATGCTTCTAACTCTCAATATAGCCAGGTACAAGGTGTACGGGGTAGTGTTGCAGGTTGGGGTTTTAATGTACCTACTCCTGCTCTAGTAGCAGCTTACGAAACTGGTGATCCCCGTAAAGATGCAACAATAATTTTTAGAGGAGAAACTACTCCACAAGGTGATGCTATTAGTCCGACTGGAGATAATCCAATGTATAATCAAAAATCATATGTACCATTTAGTTTAATTGTAAGCGGTTATACAGAAGGCTCGCAACAAAATGTTAGGGTAATAAGATTTTCGGATGTATTGCTAATGAATGCAGAAGCTGCAAACGAGCAAGGAAATCCCACTTTAGCTAAAACATCATTGAACAGGGTACGTGCGCGTGCACGCGGAGGGATTGCTGGTATTTTACCAGATGTAACCACTTCTGATAAAGAGGCTTTGCGCCAGGCGATTTGGAAAGAAAGACAAGTAGAATTAGCTATGGAGTCAGACCGGTATTTCGATGTAATTCGCCAAGGTCGTGGAGCGGCTATATTTGGCCCTAAAGGCTGGAAAGCAGGCAAAAACGAAGTTTGGGCAATACCCGCAAATGAGATTGATAAAAGTGCAGGAACTTTAACTCAAAACCCAGGTTACTAATCGCTAATTTTTACGAAAATGAAAACAAAATATTTTTTATTATTGACAGCTGTAACCTTGGTGTTATCATCATGCCAAAAAGACTTTGATCCAACAACTTATGCACCAGCCTTAAACATTAATGGCTACACGAGTTCAAAACAGATTGCTCCTTCAAGCCTAATAGCTTATTGGGCATTTGATGGCAGTTTAATTGATAGTGTATCGAATACAGCAGGCACCAATACTGGTACCAGTTTCAGTACCGGTATTAAAGGGAGATCGTTACAAGGCGCATTAAATGGCTACGTAACTTCCAACACGCCAGCGGCAGTACAAAATTTAAAAAGTTTTACGCTTACCTGCTGGTTTAATATGCCCCTTAATGATAAAGGGATTGTAGGATTAGTTGATGTTGCAAAATCATCCGATTTTTGGGGAAATCTAACGCTGTTTATGGAAAATAACGGGGATGCTTCAACTGGCAGATTGGTTGCCCGTTCTTATACAGGTGTGGTTAACAATGGCGGAGACAATTTTTTAAAGATTGTTGATCCTTGGAATAAATGGAATCAAATAGCCTATTCATATGATGCTACCACTTCAACCTATAAGGTATATTTTAATGGCTCTAAAATCGGAGAAAAAGTTGTAGCAAACTTGGGTCAACTAACCTTTCAAGATGCCTCTAAAATGGTTTTTGGCACCGTGCAATTTCAAACAACACCTAGTTTAACAAACTCAACTGGCAAACAAGATTGGGCGAGTTATTTAGTAGGTCAATTAGATGAAGTTAAAATTTTTAACAAGGCACTAACCGATGTTGAAATTGGTTCATTATCTAAACTAGAAGGAAGAGGAAAATAGTTTTCCTCCCTGATAGACCAAATTAAAAGGGCCACCGATTGGGGGCCCTTTCAACTACCACACTATGAAAAAAAAATATTTTTATATTTTCATCTTATCGGCTGTTTTTTTTGGGTGCAAAAAAGGCGATACACCAGCACCGGTTGATCCGCCTGTTACACCATCATCTTTCGCTTTTAGCGATTTAAAGGTAAACGATGCTTACAGTGGCTTTACCTATTATGGCTTAAACAATAACCCAATTATCAAAATAACATTCTCATCACCAATCAATTCTACTTCTATAAGTGGCAACGTTACCCTTACCGATGCCTCTGGAAATCCGGCAGCATTCACTTCCAAATTAGAGAACAACGATAATACGGTTGTAATTACTGCTACTGCATTGCAGCCCATTACTAAATATATCTTAAACGTTAATAACAATTTATCATCAAAAACCGGTGGCAAACTTCAATCGGCGGTTGCTGTAAACCTGATCACTGCTGTTGATGATGCAGATAAATTTGCCCGCATCAGCGACGACGACCTTTTAACTTTAGTTCAAAAGCAGACTTTTAAATATTTCTGGGATTTTGCACACCCAACCAGTGGCCTTGCAAGGGAAAGAAATACATCTGGTAATACCGTAACTTCTGGTGGATCGGGTTTTGGAATCATGGCCTTGGTTACTGGTATCAGCAGAAATTTCATCAGCAGGGCCGATGGATTGACGAGGATCCAAAAGATGGTATCCTTTTTAAAAACTGCCGATCGTTTTCATGGCGCCTATCCACATTGGCTGGATGGCAATACCGGAAAAGTAATTCCGTTCAGTACCAAAGATAATGGTGGCGATCTCGTTGAGACTTCATTTTTAATGGCAGGCTTAATTACCGCCCGTCAATATTTTAATGGAACTGATGCAGCAGAAACTGCGTTACGAGCTGATATTAATACCATTTATAACAGCGTAGAATGGACATGGTACAGAAAAGATAACAGTAATACACTTTACTGGCATTGGAGCCCTAATTATAACTGGGACATGAACCTGCCCATTAAAGGCTGGAGCGAGTGCCTGATCACTTATGTAATGGCAGCAGCCTCTCCTACTTATTCGATCCCTAAAACTGTTTATGATACTGGTTGGGCACAAAATGGAGCAATGAAAAATGGGAATACCTATTATGGTGTTCAACTTCCTTTAGGCACAGCCAATGGTGGCCCATTATTTTTTGCACACTATTCTTTCTTGGGCATCAATCCAACAGGGTTAAGCGATGCTTACGCAAATTACGAAACACAGGCTAAAGCACACACGCAGATTAATTATAATTATTGCAAAGCTAATCCGCTCGGAAACTATGGTTATGGCGAAAATTGCTGGGGTTTAACGGCAAGTGATATTCCTAACGGATATACTGCAAGTGCGCCGAACAATGATATTGGTGTAATTGCCCCTACCGCAGCCTTATCATCTTTTCCGTATACGCCAACCGAATCGATGCAGGCGCTAAAATATTTTTATTATAAACTGGGCAACAAAACCTGGGGAGATTATGGTTTTTACGATGCTTTCTCGCTAAAAGATCAATGGTTTGCTTCTTCTACTTTGGCCATAGATCAGGGACCAATAGTAGTGATGATCGAAAATTATAGAACCAAATTAATCTGGAACTTATTTATGTCTGCTCCCGAAGTTAAAACAGGCATGAAAAATCTTGGTTTTAGCAGTCCCAATCTTTAACATTATACAGCAGCAATGAAATTTATATTCCGAAACTTCCTTTTATTATCATTTACCCTTTTTACGCTATCATCATGTGCACAGCGTGAAAAACAGGCATACAATCCTGATCTGAAGATCAAAAAAAACCTTACCGACATTGAATTACTGGATCTTGTGCAAAAACAGACTTTCCAATATTTTTGGGATGGGGCTGAACCAACATCAGGTGCTGGTAGAGAACGCTTTCATGTGGATAATGTGTACCCGGAAAATGATAAGAATACAGTGGCAACCGGTGCAACTGGCTTTGGCTTGATGGCCATTTTAAGCGGTATTGATAGAGGTTATGTAACAAAAAAAGAAGGATTAGACAGATTAAACAAAATATTGGATTTTCTATCCAAAGCCGATCGTTTTCATGGTGCATGGTCGCATTGGATAAATGGAGAAACTGCCAAAGTACGTCCTTTTGGGCAAAAAGATAATGGAGGCGATCTTGTAGAAACTTCTTTTGTTGCACAGGCCTTAATCTGTATTAACGAATATTATAAAAATGGAACGGATGGTGAAAAGGCATTAGCGAAAAAAGCTGATGAACTTTGGAAAGGAATCGATTTTAACTGGTACCGCAATGGCCAAAATGTATTGTACTGGCATTGGTCGCCAGCGTATAAATGGGAAATGAACTTTCCGGTTAAAGGTTATAATGAATGTTTGATTATGTATGTAATGGCCGCCTCATCCCCCACGCATGGTATCCCTGCAGAGGTGTATCACGAAGGTTGGGCAAGAAACGGGCAGATTAAAACTAGTTTCAAATTTTACGGACATCCTTTTACACTTGATTATCAAGGTCAGAAAAATTCAGTAGGACCATTATTTTGGGCACATTACTCCTATTTAGGTTTAAATCCGAAAGGATTAAAAGACCGTTATGCAAATTATTGGGAAAATAACGTAAACCACACACTTGCCATACACGATTACTGTGTGGCCAACCCAAAGAAATTTAAAGGTTATGGAGAAAACAATTGGGGTTTAACAGCCAGTTATTCGGTAAAAGGTTATGCAGCACACAATCCTCAGGAAGATTTTGGCGTAATCTCTCCTACTGCAGCTATATCATCGATCCCATACACTCCAAAAGAATCGATGAGGGTAATCAGGCATCTTTACGAAGATCTGGGCGATAAAGTTTGGGGGAAATATGGTTTTTACGATGCCTTTTCAGAGCAGGACAATTGGTATCCGAAAAGATATTTAGGTATCGACCAAGGCCCAATAGTTGTGATGATCGAAAATTACAGATCGGGCCTACTTTGGAAGCTTTTTATGGGAAACAAGAATGTTCAGAATGGATTACAAAAATTAGGTTTTGAACATCCTACTTTAAAAAAATAAAATGAGAAGGCTGATTATAACAATAGCAATCATGATCTGCACTGCTTCGGCATTTGCACAAAATCAAAAAACTTACTGCAATCCAATCAATGTAGATTATGGTTATACACCATTCGAATCTTTTACCGAATGGGGGAAACACCGTGCCACTGCCGATCCGGTGATTGTAAATTATAAGGGCGATTTCTATCTTTTCAGCACCAACCAATGGGGTTATTGGCATAGCGCTGATATGCTGAACTGGAAATTCCATGAAAGAAAATTTCTCCGTCCATGGAACAAAACAAAAGATGAACTCTGTGCACCAGGGGTAGGCATCGTTGGCGATACCATGGTCGTTTTCGGGAGTACCTATACTAAAAACTTCACTTTATGGGGAAGTACCGATCCAAAAGGGAACAAATGGTTCCCATTGGTTGATTCTTTAGAAATTGGTGGCTGGGATCCGTCCTTTTTTACCGATGACGATGGCAAATTTTACATGTATAACGGAAGCAGTAATAACTACCCCATGTATGGTGTGGAATTAGACCGCAAAACTTTTCAACCTAAAGGTACCCGCACACCAATGTACCTGCTTGAAAGCTGGCGGTATGGCTGGCAGCGTTTTGGCGAATATATGGACAATACATTTCTTGATCCTTTTGCCGAAGGTGCATGGATGACCAAACATAATGGCAAATATTACTTTCAATACGGAGCACCAGGAACCGAATTTAGCGGTTATTCTGATGGAGTGGTGGTTGGAACCAAACCTTTGTTTTACGATAGCCCATTTACGCCTCAATCTGATCCTTTAAGTTATAAAGGTGGTGGATTTTCGCGTGGTGCAGGGCATGGTGCAACCTTTCAAGATAACAGTAAAAATTACTGGCACATTTCTACCAGCATTATCTGTGTAAAAAACACCTGGGAGCGCAGAATGGGTATCTGGCCAACCGGTTTTGATAAAGACGATGTGATGTGGACCAATACTGCCTTTGGAGACTACCCCCTCTATCTTCCTTCCGAAAGAAAAGAAGGTGGTCCGGCAGGCCCAGGTTGGATGCTAATTAACTATAAAAAACCCATTACTGTTTCTTCAACTTTAGGAAGCTTTAATGCCAATAATGCTGTTGATGAAAGCATTAAGACCTATTGGAGTGCCAAAACCGCTAATAATGGAGAATGGATCCAAACCGATCTGGGTAGTCTGGCAACCGTTAATGCCATCCAGATTAATTATGCAGATCAGGATGCAGAATTTATTGGTAAACAGATCGGAATTTACCATCAATATAAGATTCTATCATCAACTGATGGTAAAAAATGGACTACCCTGGTTGATAAAAGCCAGAACAAAACCGATGTGCCGCACGATTATATCGAACTGCAGACACTAGTAAAAACCAGGTTCATCAAAATGATAAACATCCATATGCCAACCGGAAAATTTGCCATTAGCGGCTTACGTGTTTTCGGCAATGGAAATGGAGAAAAACCAACAAAGGTTAAAAACCTGATTGTATTGAGGACAGAAAAAGATAAACGAAGCGCCTACATCAAATGGCAGCCTGTTGATAATGCATTTGCCTATAATCTTTACTACGGTACTGCGCCAGATAAGCTATACAATTGCATTATGATCCATGATTTTAACGAGTACTGGTTCAAAGCAATGGACAGCCAAAAAGCTTATTATTTTACCATTGAAGCAATAAATGAGAATGGTGTATCGGCAAAAACCGAGGTAAAGAAAGTTGATTAATAAAATACATAGCTCACGCTCGTTTCTAACGAGTGTGGAAATAAACAATCGCTTTAAGCGATTAATGTTAAAACACGATAAAATCGTAAAGCTATTTAGGCATTCGTTGGAAACGAGCACCAACTAATAAAAAGAATAAAACACACATATAATGAAGAGAGCGAATATCCTGGTTGTTTTTTTAACCCTGCTTGTACTGAATGGATCAGCACAAACAAAAAAACCTGTTTCGGCAGCAGATGCAAAGATGAATACCTTCATCAGCAATCTGATGGCGAAAATGACCGTTGATGAAAAAATTGGTCAATTGAACCTGCCAAGTTCTGGCGATATCACCACCGGCCAGGCTAACAGCAGCGACATTTCTAAAAAAATCAGAGATGGACAAGTTGGTGGTTTATTTAACATTAAAGGAGTAGATAAGATAAAGGCAGTTCAAAAGATTGCAGTAGAAAACAGCCGCATGAAAATCCCTTTGCTTTTTGGAATGGACGTAATCCATGGTTATAATACCGTTTTCCCCATTCCATTAGGAATGAGTTGCGTTTGGGATATGGCCGCCGTACAAAAATCGGCAAGGGTTGCTGCGATAGAAGCCAGTGCAAGTGGAATTAACTGGACCTTTTCTCCTATGGTCGACATTTCTAGAGACCCGCGTTGGGGCCGCATTTCGGAAGGAAGTGGCGAAGATGCTTATTTAGGTTCACAAATTGCCGCAGCCATGGTGAAAGGTTATCAAGGTAAACTTCAGGCTAATAACGAAATTTTAGCCTGCGTAAAACATTATGCGCTTTATGGTGCTGCTGAAGCTGGCAGAGATTATAATACCACCGATATGAGCAAAGTGCGCATGTACAATGAATATTTCCCCCCTTATAAAGCCGCTGTTGATGCAGGAGCAGCCAGTATTATGGCCTCTTTTAACGAAGTTGATGGTATCCCTGCAACCGGAAGCAAATGGTTAATGACCGATGTTTTACGTAACCAATGGGGCTTTAAAGGGTTCGTGGTAACTGATTATACAGGTATTCCTGAAATGATTGCCCACGGCATGGGCGATTTACAAACTGTTTCTGCCCTGGCTTTAAATGCTGGCATTGATATGGATATGGTGGGCGAAGGCTTTTTAGGTACTTTAAAAAAATCATTGGCAGAGAAAAAAGTTGGCATGGCACAAATAGACAGGGCATGCCGATTAGTGCTTCAGGCAAAATATAAACTTGGTTTATTTGCTGATCCTTATAAATTCTGTAATGCAGAAAGAGCAGAAAAAGAGGTTTTTAGTCCAGCTAACCGTCAGGCTGCACGTGAAATTGCTGCTGAAAGCTTCGTGTTACTAAAAAATAACAATAATATACTTCCATTAAAAAAATCAGGGACTATTGGCTTAATCGGTCCATTGGCAGATAATACCGCCAACATGTACGGTACCTGGAGTGTTGCTGCCCTTTTCGATAAATCGGTAACGGTACTTCAAGGTTTAAAAAATGTTTTGGGTGATAAAGCGAAAATTTTAACCGCACGCGGCGCTAATTTTTTAGCAGATTCTGCTATGGAACACCGTTATGTTAACATCCACAATCCCACTTACAAACGCGATCCTCGAACCGAAGCAGAAATGATCAAGGAAGCGCTAGAGATTGCTAAAAAATCGGACGTTATTGTGGCTACCATTGGCGAAGGTTCTGAATTTACAGGCGAAAGCAGTAGTGTAACCGATATCCAGATTCCCGAGACACAGAAAAACCTGTTAAAAGCACTGGCTAAAACTGGCAAACCAGTGGTACTGGTGTTGTTTACCGGTCGTCCGTTGGCATTAAACTGGGAGCAGGAAAATATTCCTTCCATTTTAAATGTTTGGTTCCCGGGTAGTGAAGCAGGAAATGCAATTGCCGATGTACTTTTTGGCGATGTTAATCCTTCAGGTAAACTGAGTGCAACTTTCCCTCAAAATGTAGGTCAGGTGCCTTTGTATTATGCACATAAAAACACCGGTCGACCGCTGGCAGAGGGTAAATGGTTCGAAAAATTCCGTTCCAACTATTTAGATGTAAGCAACGATCCTTTATATCCATTCGGTTTTGGCCTGAGCTATACCACGTTTAATTATAGCGATGTTAAATTAAGTTCAAATACCTTAACCAAAGGGAAAACGATCACGGCATCGGTTACGCTAAGTAATACGGGTAAATATGAGGGTAAAGAGGTCGTTCAATTATACATTCAAGATCTTGTGGGAAGTATTACCCGTCCAGTAAAAGAGCTAAAAGGTTTTCAAAAGATTAATTTAAAAGCCGGAGAAAGTAAAACCGTCACTTTCAGCATTTCCGAAAATGATCTTAAGTTTTACAATGCTGATCTAAAATTCGTGGCTGAACCCGGCGATTTTAAAGTATTCATTGGCACAAATTCACGCGATGTAAAAGAAGCATCTTTTACACTCAAATAAAGACAATTAGGTTTGGTTATGAACCCTGTGCTATTGTAAAGTAGCCAGGGTTTTCTATTTTTGTTAAATGAAACCATCATAATTTATCAAAACACACCTTGAAATAACAAATCATGATAGCTTCATCAACTTTAAAATATATAAAACGGATGAAAAAGATTTTTTTTACCATCTGCATTCTTTTTTCTGTACTCTTTTTAAACGCTCAAGACTTAAAAAAATACGACAAGGGAAGCTATATCAAAGGAATGGACTCTATTTACTACAGAATCCTCTTTCCCGAGAATTTTAATCCCGACCAAAAATATCCGATCATCTTCTTCCTCCATGGAAGCGGCGAAAGGGGGAATGACAATACCAGTCAACTGGTACATGGTGGAAAATTGTTTTTAAAAGATGATTTACGCAAAAATTTCCCTGCTATTGTTGTTTTCCCACAATGCCCATCAAACGACTTTTGGGCAAATGCCAATTTTGAGAAAGATGCAAAAGGTAAAAGGAGAATCAGTTTTGTGGAGGGTGGCAAACCAACCAAAATTATGCATGCGCTACAAGGCATGGTTAAAAACTTCCTTAATAAACCTTATATAAACAAAGACCAGGTGTATGTGGGCGGTTTATCAATGGGGGCAATGGGTACTTATGAGCTTTTAAGAAGAGAACGCCGCAAATTTACCGCTGCCATTGCCATCTGTGGTGGCGATAACACCAACAATATTAAAAAATATCAAAAAATACCGCTTTGGATTTTCCATGGCGCAAAAGATGATGTAGTTGATCCGGCTTTTTCGATTGCCATTGCCGAGCGCTTAAAAACCGTTGGAGATGAGGTAAAATTTACCCTTTACCCAAATGCCAACCACAATAGCTGGGACAGCGCCTTTGCAGAGCCAGAATTGTTAACCTGGCTATTTTCACATAAGAAATAGTAGAACGATCCGTCATAATGAACTTGTTTCAGTATCTATCTGGCAAGACCCTGAAATAAATCCGATAGCTATCGGATCAGGGTGACGATCAGGAGTAAAAGAATTAGAAAAGCAAGGTTCGGTATCTTATCGGTTCCAAAAGCCCTGCCATCCGCTTTACTCACCCCGATTGAAAACCTGTGAAACAAGCAAGCACACAATAGAACAATAAAAATAGTGCTTAAATCGGGAGTTCGTGCCCGCTGCTGTCAGGTTTAATTTACCTAGGTTGACCTAAGTAACCTAGACCCGACAAAATGGAAAGCCCGGAGGTTGAGGAACGAGGCCGAGGACTTGAAATGATGGCGGGACCGTCGTAACCAATAAGCACCGATTTTGCTCTTCAAAAACAAAAACCACAAAAAAAGCCTGAAGAAAAATCTTCAAGCTCTTGTAAAATATTCTAATTGATATTATTCTGCCATATTATGGTAAACCGCCTGCACATCATCATCTTCCTCTAACTTATCGATCAATTTCAAAACATCAGCTGCCTGCTCTTCCGTTACCTCATGGTGAGATAAAGCAATACGCTCTAATTTTGAACTCTTTAACTCTATGCCTTTTTCTTCTAAAGCTTTTTGTAAAGATCCAAAGTTTTCGAAAGCACCTTGAGCAACAGCGATATCGTTGCCTTCTTCATCAGCCTCTACGTATAATTCTTCTAAACCAGCATCAATTAGTTCAAATTCTAACTCTTCTAAGTCTAAACCTTCAGCTGGTACAAAACGGAAAACAGATTTGCGGTTAAAAACGAAATCTAACGATCCGGTTTTACCCAAAGAACCATCCGTTTTGTTAAAATAACTACGAACGTTTGCTACGGTACGGTTGGTATTATCAGTAGCAGTTTCAATTAAAACGGCAACACCGTGTGGCGCATAACCTTCATATACAATTTCTTCGTAATTGGCCATCGATTTATCAGATGCACGCTTAATAGCTGCCTCTACCCTATCTTTTGGCATGTTTACCGCTTTCGCATTTTGCATAGCCGTACGTAAGCGCGAGTTGGTTTCTGGATGAGGTCCGGATTCCTTAACTGCCATTACAATATCTTTACCAATACGCGTAAACTGAACCGCCATTTTGGCCCAACGCTTAAATTTTCTCTCTTTTCTAAATTCGAATGCTCTTCCCATTTTTCGAGTATTGAGATATAAGATTTGAGATAGGAGACCTTATGCCTTCAACCTTTCAACCCTCTACCTTTATATTATTTTTTTAAATTATTCAACATATCAATTGTCAGTTTCGACAAATCGAACTCTGGTTTCCATCCCCAATCTTTTGCAGCATAGTTATCGTCGATAGAACGTGGCCAGCTATTTGCAATTTGCTGACGGGGATCATTAGCGGCGTAAGATAATGTAAAATCCGGAATATGTTTTCTGATTTCGGCTGCTAAAATCTCAGGTGTAAAACTTACCCCACCAAAATTATAGCTGCTACGCACCGAAATCTGATCTGCCGGTGCATCCATTAGTTCGATTGTTCCACGAATGGCATCATCCATATACATCATTGGCAACTCCGTTTCTGCATTTAAGAAACTCTGGTAGCTGCCTTTTTTCAATGCATCGTGAAAAATATGAATCGCATAATCTGTTGTTCCACCACCTGGGGCAGCTTTCCAGCTGATTAATCCCGGATAACGGATACTCCTCACATCTAATCCGTATTTTTGGTTATAATATTCGCACCAGCGCTCACCTGCCAGTTTACTGATTCCATAAACGGTATTCGGATCCATTACACAATATTGCGAGGTATTATCTTTTGGCGAATTCGGGCCGAATACAGCGATTGAACTTGGCCAATATACCTTTGCAGTTTTATATTCTAAAGCTAAATCTAAAACATTCAGCAAGCCGTTCATATTTAAATCCCAGGCTAATTTTGGATTCTGCTCACCTGTAGCCGATAATAAAGCTGCTAAAAGGTAAACCTGTGTTGGTTTGTATTTATGAAAAATACCATTGATCATTTCCTTATCAAGCACATTCACAAATTCAAACGGTGCAGAGTTTTTGATATCGTAATCTGGTCTGCGTATATCGCATGCAACCACATGATCATCACCATATATTTTACGTAACATGGTTACCAACTCGGTACCAATTTGCCCGTTAGAGCCTAAAACAACAATTTTTTCTTGCATAATTTTTTTGAGATTGAGCAAAGGTAAAAAAATGAGATAAAAGGCGATAAAATATTTATACTTAGTGTATAGAATAGTGGTTAATTGTTTAAACTGGTTAATCGGTTAGATTAGTTTAAAAAGGATTAATCGGTTAATTGTATAAACTAGTTAACTGTAAACCGGATTGTTTAAATTGCTAACTGCAAATTGCCAACTGAAAACTGTTAACTGATATCTCAGGTATTAGAACCTTTCAACAATACAACAATCAAACTTGATTACATTTCAACATTAATTTTATTACATTTACTACACTTACCTGCATAACCAAATAACAAATGACTCACGCTGAGCCTGAAAAATCTGATGATTTACTTGATCGCTTAAAACTGGGCGACAAACAGGCTTACGAAAAAATATATTTCACCTATAGTAATGAGCTTTTATTGGCAGCCTACAAAAAAACAGGCGATAAGGTAATTGCTGAAGAACTGGTGCAAAACATCTTTATCTCCCTTTGGGAAAAGCGGCAGGAAGCGGTGATTAATAACCTCCAGGCTTATTTGTTCGGTGCCTTGAAGTTAAGTGTGATTAACCACATCAGGAGCCTGGTTATGGAGAATAAGTACATGGAGTACCAAAGCCTAACTTATTCAGAAAACCATCAGGACACTGCAAACCTGGTCGATCTTCATGATCTATCTTCCATCATTGAAGAAGGTATCAACTCCCTTCCGGAAAAAACACAGGAAGTTTTCAGGCTGAGCCGATACCAACACCAATCTACTAAAGATATTTCTGCTGGTTTAAATATCTCCGAAAAAGCTGTAGAATACCATATTACCCGCTCAATTAAAAGAATTAAAGAATATATTAAAAATTTCTACATCTTTTTGTAACTGATTACCAGGCAATTGAAAATTATTTTAGCTTTTTTATCTCCTGCCTTTAGGGGTTCGCATTCATTGTGTTACTTGTATAGTATAAAGCCAAATATTCTTTCTTATGGACCAGAAATCATTTTACGATTTACTAAGCCGTTACGAAAACGGAAATTGTACCGAAGCCGAAAAGCTTTGGGTAGATAAATGGTATCATAACTTAAATAGCAGGAATTTTAAAGATCTATCGTCAACAGCACTGGAGGAAATGCAGGCCAATACCTGGCTAAACATCAATAATATTGAACGCAAACCAGCACCAACATTAAAGGTTAAAAAGCTTTGGCCAAAATTTGCAATTGCAGCAGCTATATTGGTTGCCTTTTTTATCGGGGGATTATACCTAACGGACTACAACCATGCTGAACAATCTTTTATTGATGAAAACAGCAATTTAAGCCTAATCAGCAAAACCAATGATACTGATCGTCCCATCATTATAGCGCTTAGCGATGAAAGCACAGTAACACTTAAACCGCAGGCCAATATTATTTATCCAAAGATTTTTGCTGCCAACAAAAGAATGGTTTATTTAAAAGGAACAGCCTTCTTTTCGGTAAGCAAAAACCCAAAGCGGCCGTTTTATGTATATAATCAAAAACTGGTTATACGTGTTTTGGGTACCAGCTTTTGGGTAAAATCGTCAACAGATAAACTTCCCGCCCAAGTTGCGGTAAGGACCGGAAAAGTTCAGGTAGAAGAAAATCAGAAAAGCTCACTATTCACTTTTGCTAAAGAAAAACTGGCGAAACCAATTCTGCTTACGCCAAATCAAAAAGGTATTTTTTCCGACCACAAATTAAATAAAACATTGGTAAGCAAGCCTATTCCATTGGCCGAAGCTTATAACATACCCACAAGCTTGAGCTACAATTTTAAAGAAGAAAGCATTAAAGAAATTTTCAAAACCTTATCTGAAGCATATGGGATAGAGATAAAATCAGATAATGAGCAGATTTCGACTTATACTTTTACCGGAGATTTAAGCAAAAAAGGGCTATATGAGCAGCTCGACCTGATCTGTGGAACCATATCAAGCAAATATTACATCCAGGGAACCAGCATTGTGGTTTCCAATAAAAACTAACCAAATATATAAACATGATGAAGAAGAACCACAACACCAACAGCCCGTAACCGCGGCGCCATATTCCATAATATTTTTCTAAAAAACAAAGCCGACAATGTGGGGCATTGCCGGCGAGTTAAATACATTAGAAATGTATTCATGGTATTTCTATGTCCAATAAATCCAATCATTTAATGAACAATAACCAAATTTATGAAAAAAAATCAACTTATTTCGCTGGCGATATATGCAATGAGAGTTTCGATTTACCAAATACTTGCAATAATAATTTTTACTTGTGGTGCTTTTGCCAAAAATGTCGACGCACAAGATTTCCTGAACAAATCAATTTCGATTAAAGCCGATCAAACAGATATTAAAACCATTATAGAAAAAACAGAACACTTAGCCAATGTTAAATTTGTTTACAGCCCACAATTAATAAACTCCAACCGTAAAGTTTCTATTAATGTGGTTAACCAAAAACTTAAATACTTTCTTGAGAATTCGCTAAAACGTTATGACGTGGGATATAGAATAGTTAAAGATCAGATTCTGCTCTATTCTATTCCCGCCAATAACAACCTCGAACTGCTAAAAGCCTTTGAAGGCATTGTTACCGGAAAAGTAACCGACAGTAAAGGGAATGCCATCCCTGGGGTATCAGTTACCGTTAAAGGAAAATCAATCGGGACCACAACCGACGAAAATGGCGCTTTTGCGCTAAAAGGCTTAACTGTCGACAGCCGTGTAATCGTGGTAAGATATGTAGGTTTCATTTCCAAAGAAGTAAACCTATCACCTGGCAATGCCGACGAAAACCTGAGTATCAGCCTATCAGAAGATAACCTACAATTGGAAAGTGTGATGGTAACCGGTGGTAATCCAAAGAAAAAATTAGAAAGCAGTGTGGCCTTAACTTCAGTGAGTAATAAAGATATCACCAACCGGGCACCTTTAAACAGTACCGATTTATTAAAGGCCATACCAGGTTTAACAGTAGAAAGTACAGGTGGCGACGGCCCGGGAAATGTTTGGGTAAGGGGGTTTCCGCAGCAGGGCGGATATATCTTCCTGGGTATACAGGAAGATGGTTTACCGCTTTTACCAACAGGGTTCAACACAAACCCATCTGTAGATCAATACTATAAAACAGATCTGACTATCCAGAACATAGAAGCCATCAGAGGGGGTAACGCATCAATCGTTCAGGCCAACACACCAGGTGCGGTGGTAAATAACATCAGCTATGTTGGTGCAGATAAACAATATGGTCAATTTAAGTTTACAACAGGTTTTTCGCAAGGTTTGTACCGTGTTGATGGCAACACCGGAGGCAAAATAAACGACCAGATTAAATACAATATCGGTGGTTTTTACCGTACCGATAACGGTGTGGTAGATCAAGGTTTTAAGCCAGCTAACGAGGGTGGACAGATTAAAGGGAACATGACTTTTAATTTTAAGAACAATAAAGGATTTTTTAGGGTGTATGGTAAATACCTGAATGATAAAGTTCAGTTCTTACTAACAAGTTATTACCCTTACGATGGTACCGGTAAACCAACTACTTACCGCGATTATGATATGGCCGCTCAATCGATTACGCCAACTCAAACAGAATGGAGCTATAACGATCCGGCGGCAGGAAGCCATAATTTTAGTTTAACAGATGGAATCCACACCAAATTGGGATCGGGTGGTTTTCAGTTCAACTACCTAACCGACAGTGGCTGGCAGATTGTTAACAATTTTCGTTATCAAAATACCCATACCAATTCTACCTATACTGCCCCTGCAGGAATTGTAGCGAGAACAGCAGCAACGCCTTATTACTATCCCGGTGGCTCAGTGGCACCTTTCGTAGCTGGAGATTATGTAATTACCTCTAATGCACAAGGACAAATTAATAGTGATGTTCAGATTGTTGATTACCTGGATTTAAGAAAGAAAGTAAAAAACCACAGTCTTAACATCGGATTGGGCATCCACCAGTATAACCGGGATGATTTACGTTATGCTTTCCGTTCATTTACTGAATTTAAAGAGCACCCTAGCATTTTATTACAATCACCAACAGCTGCAGAGCGTACCATCCAGACCAAAAACACTTTTATTGGCGATACGAGAACCCTTTCTGTGTACGCAGGAGATGAGATTAAAATATCTGAAAAATGGCGCTTAGATATTGGTGCCCGCATAGATAATCAAAATGTTAAAGGCGACAGACCTTATTATGCATTAAATGCAAATGGTACGGTTAATACAACCGCCAGTGCAAACCCTAATATCTTAGGCTACACGCATTATGATGAAACTTTAACCAACTGGGCAGCTTCAGTAGGAGCAAACTACAAAATAAACAATACATCAAGTATTTTTGCAAGGGCTACAAAAGCTTACAACGCACCAAACATTGGCGACTATAATGCATCAGCCTATAACCCTGTAAACATTAAAAAACGCCCGGTTTATTTGGGCGAAGTGGGTTTTAAATACGCTAAAAATAACTTGGCCATTTTCGCATCTGGAAGTTATTCGGCAATTAAAAACACGTCATTAACCATTAATGTTCCAACAGTTGCTTCAGGTTTACAGGCATTGGTGGCATTTGGTTCTACACGTACCTGGAGTGCCGAGTATGAGGTTTCTTACAAAATTGCTAAACCACTAAGCTTACGTTTAACCGGAACATTGCAGGATTCTAAATACACCGATTACGAAGCAAACACGAGTAACAACGCCGCTGTTGCAGCCGAATTCGGCAATCGGATCTATAGCTTCACCGGCAAAAGGACCGAACGTGTTCCTGTACTCAACACCGAACTTGGCGCCAATTACGACTACAAAAACTTTAACCTATATGTAGCAGCAAATTACGTAGGTAGCCGCTTCACCTCTCCTAGCGATAGCTATAAACTACCTGCTTATGTAGTAATGAAAGCTGGGGCAGGATATAATTTTACTAAAAAGATTTCGATAAGATTTTGGGCAGACAACTTGTTAAATGCAAAAGTGCTGACAGAGGGCGATGTTCGAGGAGATCAGTTCAGAGATTTCTCAACCATAACCCCTGGCACATTAATGATTGGCAGAACATTACTTCAACGTACCTTCTGGGGATCATTAGCTTATTCATTCTAACAAATAAAACCGGAGTTTACGCTCCGGTTTTTTAATTCTAAAACATCATGACAACAAGAAGATCATTTTTACAAAAGGTAAGCCTTGCTGGTGCAGCAGCTTTTTTAAGTCCATCATTAGTTACAACAGCGTTAGCTGAGTCTGCTAAAGTTTCAAAAATCGGAATCGGACTTTTCACTTTAAGGGAGCAGTTAACTGCAGATGTAAAAGCGACCATAGAACAGGTAGCTAAAATCGGTTATAGCCAGGTAGAAACCTATTACGGTTATCCTGGCAAATACGAAGTGAAAGGTTTTTGGGGTTTGGAAGCAAAAGACTTTAATACCTTATTAAAAGCAAATGGCCTCACCTCTCCCAGCGGCCATTATAATGTAACTGAGTTTTTATCCTCAGGCGACGATAAAGTGCTAAAATCGCACATCGAAACCGCAGCCACCGTTGACCAGAAATATTTCGTTATCCCAGCTTTGCCTACCGATATCAGGGCCAATGGAACATTAGATGATTACAAGCGCATGGCCTCAAAATTTAACCAAGCGGCCGAGCTTTGCCAAAAGTCAGGATTGAAATTAGCTTATCACAACCATAACTTCGAATTTAAAGATCAGGGCAACGGGGCTACAGGCTACGCAATCCTGCTCGCTGAGACCGATGCCGAACTGGTTGGTTTTGAACTCGATATCTTTTGGGCGGTAAATGCAGGTTTAAATCCTGTTGATATGTTCAAGAAAAATCCAGGCCGTTATAAAATGTTCCATGTTAAGGATATGGATAAAACAGACAAAGCAGTTTTCGTGGAAGTGGGGTCTGGCAGGATCGATTTCAAGCGCATTTTTGCTGCTTCTAAATTGGCTGGAGTAGATTATATTTTTACAGAACAGGACATCATCAGGAAAGCACCTTATGAGAGTATAGCCGAAAGCTATAACTACATCAAAAAAAATCTACTTTAAGCAGATTTTCTCCTTAAAAAATCGGTGTTTTAAGATTTATTAGTAAATAATATTTTTACCAATACTAAATGTACTTTTTACACCAAGTAAAATCGACATAAAAACACAGTCTAAACCACAATAGAGCGGCAAAAAATCATTTATTTAGAACAATTCTATTCAGTAACAATCACATTGCATACCGATAATTTAACTTAAAAAAGTTATTCTTTCCGTTATATTTTTTCTAATATTACTAATTCAACACATAAGTAACCAATATATAAAATCATAAAGACGATGCACAGAAGAGAAGCACTCAAGAACGTTGCATTTTTGCTGGGTGGAGCAATCTCAGCAAGTACAATGGGCGTTTTATTTGAAAGTTTTACGCTACCGGAAAACGAAAAGAACTTTGTCCTCTATTCACTGGAAGACGAAAAAATTTTTGCTGAATTCGCTGATATTATTGTTCCCACTACCAAATCATCTGCTGGCGCCAAGGCTGCAGGTTTAGGGAAGTTTATCCCGATGATGATGAAAGATTGTTACCCTGCCACTATGCAAACCTCATTTGCGCAAGGGTTTAAAGATCTTCAGGCTAAATCAATGAAAGATTTTGGTAAAAGTTATATCACTTTAACACCAGCCGATCGTAAAAAACTAATGATTGATTTAAGGGCAATCGCGCTTGCCCAAAAAGCGAGCAAATCAGAAGAGAATAAAGATTTAGCTTACTTTTTTATTACCGCAAGAGATTTAACCTTACTTGGTTATTATTCTTCAGAAATTGGTTGTACCAAAGCACGCGAATATGTGCTTATTCCAGGCCGGTATGATGGCAATGCGCCATTAAAACCAGGTCAAAAATCTTGGGCAACCTAATTTCTAAAACAACAACAAAACATCATGAATTTAAATACAAATTTAAAAGCAGAAAATACTTACGATGCTATTGTTATAGGATCGGGAATTAGCGGTGGCTGGGCTGCCAAAGAACTTACAGAAAAGGGCTTACGCGTGTTGATGCTCGAAAGAGGAATGAACATTGAGCACATTACCGGTTACGAAACGGCAATGAAAAATCCATGGGATTTTAAACATGCCGGAAAACTTACCGAAGAGCAAAAACGTACTCACCCGGTACAAAAAAGAGATTATCCTTACCAGGAAGCAAATGAAAAATGGTGGGTAAACGATTTAGAGTGTCCATATACGGAAGATAAACGTTTCGATTGGTACCGTGGTTTCCACGTTGGAGGAAAATCGTTAATGTGGGGCCGCCAGAGTTATAGATTTAGTGATCATAATTTTGAAGACAATGCAAAAGATGGACACGGAGCCGATTGGCCTGTTCGTTATGCAGAACTTTCGCCATGGTACGATTATGCAGAACGTTTTGCGGGGATCAGTGGTTCAAAAGAAAACTGGTCTACCTGCCCTGACGGACAGTTTTTACCGCCAATGGATTTAAATATTGTAGAAAAATCCGTTAAAGCACGTATCGAAGAGCATTATAAAAGAGAACGGATTATGATGATTGGCCGTGTTGCCAATCTAACTGTGCCACATAAAGGCCGTGGCAATTGCCAGTACAGAAATTTATGTAGCCGGGGCTGTCCGTTTGGCGCTTATTTCAGTACACAATCTTCTACACTGCCTGCAGCTATGGCAACTAAACGTTTAACGTTAAGACCATACTCTATCGTAAATCATATTATTTATGATAAAGACACTAAAAAAGCCAAAGGTGTAATGGTTATTGATGCAGAAACCAACAAAACGATGGAATTTTATGCTAAAATCGTTTTTGTAAATGGTTCTACGCTAGGTTCAACCTTTGTTTTATTAAACTCTACATCAGAAGCACACCCAAATGGATTGGGTAATGGAAGTGGTCAGTTAGGACACAATTTAATGGATCACCATTTCCGTTGCGGAGCATCTGGAGAGGCCGAAGGTTTTGATGACAAATACACTTATGGGCGCCGTGCAAACGGAATCTATGTGCCTAGGTATCAGAATATCGGCAACGATAAACGCGATTATCTGCGTGGTTTCGGTTACCAGGGCGGTGCAAGCAGATCAAATTGGCAAGATGATGTTGCTGAATTGTCTTTCGGAGCAGATTTAAAACAAAAAATGACCACTCCAGGCAAATGGTCTATGGGCTTGGGCGGTTTTGGAGAGATGTTACCTTATTACGAAAACAAGGTATACATCGATAAAACCAAAAAAGATAAATGGGGACAACCCGTACTGGCTATCGATTGCGAGTACAAAGAGAACGAGAAAAAAATGCGTGTGGATATGATGAATGATGCCGCCGAAATGTTAGAAAAGGCTGGTATGAAAAACATTAAAACATTCGATAATGGCTGTTATCCAGGTATGGCGATCCACGAAATGGGTACTGCAAGAATGGGTAATGATCCCAAAACTTCTGTACTGAATAAATGGAACCAGATGCACGAAGTAAATAATGTTTTTGTAACTGATGGGTCTTGTATGCCATCAATCGCTTGCCAAAACCCATCGTTAACATTTATGGCTTTAACTGCCCGTGCCTGCGATTACGCTGTAAAAGAATTAAAGAAAAAGAACATCTAGACAAGGTAAAAGGCGTAAGGTTTAAGGTAAAGGGAAATTGCCCTAAGCCTTACACCTTACGCCTCACACCTTTTATAAAAATGAAAAGAAAATTAAGAATGGGCATGATAGGCGGTGGAAAAGACGCTTTTATCGGTGCCGTACACCGTTTGGCTGCCAATATGGATGGCCTTATTGAATTATCTGCCGGAGCTTTAAGTGTAAATCCTGAAATTGGATACGAATCTGGAAAACTACTTTTTCTTCCGGATAACAGAATCTACACCAATTACGAAGAAATGCTGACGAAGGAAAGTGAGTTGCCAGCAGATGAAAGAATTGACTTTGTAACCATCGTTACCCCTAACTTTGCTCACTTTGCTCCTGCAATGATGGCTTTGGATAAGGGTTTTAACGTGGTGATTGAAAAACCAATGACTTTAACTTTGGAAGAAGCAAAGCAGCTAAAAGCCAAAGTAGAAGAAACTGGCTTAACACTATGCTTAACGCATACCTACTCTGGTTACCCAATGGTTAAACAGGCCAAACAAATGGTTAGCGAAGGTGCTTTAGGCGCAATCAGAAAAATCATGGTCGAATACCCTCAAGGCTGGTTAAGCACCTTATCAGAACGCGAAGGAAATGCACAGGCAGCCTGGCGCACTGATCCATCTAAAACCGGAAAAAGCGGTAGTATGGGCGATATCGGTACACATGCCGCTCATTTAGCAGAGTATATTTCTGGTTTAAAAATTACTAAAATCTGTGCTGATTTAAGCATTGTTGTTCCAGGTAGAGCTATTGATGACGATGGAAACGTATTATTAAAATTCGATAATGGTGCCAATGGTGTTCTTGTAGCTTCGCAAATTGCTGCCGGAGAAGAAAATGCATTGAAGATTAAAGTATATGGCGAAAAAGGTGGCATGGAATGGCACCAGATGGAGCCGAACACCTTAATTGTAAAATGGTTAAATGCTCCTGCTCAAATTTACAGAACAGGCAACGGTTATATGGGCAGTTTCGCACAGCACAATACCCGAACTCCTGGTGGTCACCCAGAAGGTTACTTAGAAGCATTTGCCAATATTTATAAAAACTTTGCATTAACAGTAGATGCGAAGTTGAACAACGAGCAGCCTACTGCTGCAATGTTAGACTTTCCAAGTACTGAAGATGGAATTAGAGGAATGGCATTTATCGAAAATGTAGTGGCTTCTAGCCAATCAGACCAAAAGTGGTTAGATTATAAATTATAACAAGCGAGCATGACAACGATAAAAGGACCAGCAGTATTTTTAGCACAATTTATAAGCGATGAGGCCCCATTTAACTCCCTAGACAGTATTTGTAAATGGGCAGCAGGTTTAGGTTTTAAAGGTATTCAGATGCCAACCTTAGATACAAGATTTATCGATCTTCAAAAAGCTGCTGAAAGCAAAACCTATGCAGATGAACTGAAAGGAAAAATAGCTTCTTATGGCCTAGAAATTACTGAACTTTCTACACACTTACAAGGTCAATTGGTTGCGGTACACCCTGCTTACGATGACCTGTTTGATGCTTTTGCACCAAAAGAAGTACACAAAAATCCAAAAGCAAGAACAGAATGGGCGGTGCAGCAAATGAAATATGCAGCTAAAGCTTCTCAAAACTTAGGTTTAAATGCACATGCTACATTTAGTGGTTCATTATTGTGGCAATATTTCCATCCCTGGCCACAGCGCCCGGCAGGATTGGTTGAAGAAGGTTTTGCAGAATTGGCAAAACGCTGGACACCAATTTTAAACGAATTCGACCAATGTGGCGTCGATGTTTGCTACGAAATACACCCAGGAGAAGATTTATTTGATGGCGAAACCTACGAAATGTTCCTCGCTGCAGTAAATAATCACCCTCGGGCATGCTTATTGTATGATCCATCTCACTTTGTGTTGCAACAATTGGATTACATTCAATACATCGATTTTTACCACGAACGCATAAAAGCGTTCCACGTTAAAGATGCAGAATTTAACCCTACAGGCAAACAAGGCACTTTTGGTGGATACCAGAGTTGGGCAAACCGAGCCGGTCGTTACCGCTCACCAGGTGATGGTCAGGTTGATTTTAAAACCATTTTTAGTAAATTGGCGCAATATGATTTTAAAGGTTGGGCCGTTATGGAATGGGAGTGCTGTATCAAAAACCAGCAAGATGGTGCCCGCGAAGGCGCAGAATTTATTAAAAAGAACATCATTAACGTAACCGATAAAGCATTTGACGATTTTGCAGCATCGGGTAGTGATAGCGCTTTCAATAAAAAAATATTAGGATTATAAGATTAACAAAACACAAAACACACACAGAATGAAAACCTGCATAAGCAACAACGAATAAATATTACCGCTTATGCAAGCTTGAATGCAATTAAAAACAACACAACACACATGAAAAAAACATTTTTAATTTTAGGCGCTGTAGTCATTTTTATGGCGTCGTTTTCAAAAGCCGATTTAACGAAGGAGAAAACTGTGGTTGCGACAGCAACATTAACCAATCATGCTGCTTTGCAGTCAAACCCAGGTGAAAAACTGATCAACAAATCTGATTGCCTTGGTTGCCATAACAAGACCAACAAAATTATTGGCCCTGCATACGTAGAAGTTGCAAAAAAATATCCGGCTACTGAGAAAAATATCAACATGTTAGCTGATAAGATTATTAAAGGTGGAACGGGAGTTTGGGGCAATATGCCAATGACCGCTCATGCTACACTTAAAAAAGACGATGCAAAATTAATGGTAAAGTATATCTTATCCTTAAAGAAAAAATAATCGACCCAGTTAGCAAATCGATTTACTTATATGAAAACAGAGCAAGAAAATAAAAACACGAGTAACCGCCGTGATTTTATTAAGACCACAGCTATTGCCGCTGCTGCGTTTATGATCGTGCCCCGCCATGTTTTAGGTGGCCCCGGTTATCTGGCACCAAGCGATCGTTTATTGGTTGCCGGTATTGGTGTTGGCGGAAAAGGCCAAAGCGATTTAAGCATGTTTTACAAAAGCGGAAAAGCAGACATTGCTTTTTTATGTGATGTAGACGATCGCCGTGCAGCAAATAGTGTTAAAGCTTTCCCTAAAGCAAAATACTATAAAGATTGGCGCGAAATGTTAGATAAAGAACATAAAAATTTCGACGCTGTATCTGTTTCTACTCCTGATCATAATCATGCTATCCAGGCTTTAGCAGCTATGCAATTGGGCAAACACGTTTATGTGCAGAAACCTTTAACACATGATATTTATGAGGCTCGGATTCTAACCGCTGCTGCAAAAAAATATAAAGTGGTAACCCAAATGGGAAATCAAGGTGCATCAAACGATGGTCCGCGCCAAATGAAAGAATGGTACGAAGCTGGTTTAATTGGCGATGTACATACAGTTTACGCGTGGACTGATAGACCGGTTTGGCCGCAAGGCATTCCTCGCCCTACAAAAAAAGCCGAAATCCCCGCCGAATTGGATTGGAATTTATGGCTAGGTACTGCGCCTGAAAAAGATTATATTGACAAATTGGTTCCTTTTAACTGGCGTGGCTGGTGGGATTATGGCACTGGTGCCTTGGGCGATATGGGTTGTCACTTAATCGAAGCTCCATTTAGCGTATTAAACTTAAAATACGCAAAAGAAGTTCAGGCCAGTGTAGGTTCTGTTTATGTAGATGAATTTAAACGTGGTTATTTCCCTGAAAGCTGCCCTCCATCAAGCCATGTTACCTTGAAATTCCCGAAAACAGATAAAACAAAAGGTGATGTTACCTTACACTGGATGGATGGTGGTATCCAACCAGAACGCCCTGAAGAATTAGAAGCAAACGAAACTTTTGGCGATGGTGGTAATGGTACCTTGTTTATCGGAACTAAAGGTAAAATGATGTCTGAAACGTATAGTGCCAATCCGAAATTATTGCCTTTAAGTAAAAACAAAGACATTAAAGTTGCACCAAAATACGCTCGCGTACCAGATGGTGCAAACGGGCACTATAAACAATGGGTTGAAGCTGCAATTGCAGGTTATGGCAAGCAGGAAGTAAGTTCTCCTTTCGAAATTGCAGGTCCATTAACTGAAGCTTTACTGATGGCAAATTTGGCAATCAGAAGTTTTGATATCCAAAAAACGGTAAACGGCAAAACTACTTACCCAGGCCGGTACACTAAAATGCTTTGGGATAACGACAATATGAAAGTCACCAATTTTGACGAAGCAAACCAGTTTGTAAAACGCGAATACCGCAAAGGCTGGAACAATTTAACGCTTTAATAAAAACACATCTACAAACCTCGCAGGTTTTAAAAACCTGCGAGGTTTAAATTCAAAAAAATGAAAAAAATCTTTCTTTCTGCTTGCATTTTGTTAAGCTTAACACAAATATCAAAGGCCCAAAAGGGCTTTAAGCCACTTTTTGATGGTAAAACAACAACAGGCTGGCATACTTACAACAAAACTACGGTTGGTAGCGCCTGGCAGGTTCAGGATGGTGCCCTTCATTTAGATTTAGCTACTAAAGGTAAAGACGGTGGCGGCGATTTGGTTACTGATAAGGAATACGGCGATTTCCATTTAAAATATGAATGGAAAGTGGCTCCAAAAGCAAATAGCGGTTTAATTTTTTATGTTCACGAAGAACCTAAATACCATGCTACCTATTCTACAGGTTTAGAAATGCAGGTTATTGATAATGATGGCCACCCAGATGGAAAAATCACTAAACACCGTGCCGGCGATTTGTACGATCTGGTAAAAAGTTCATCAGAGCCAGTTAAAGCTGTTGGCGAATGGAATAAAGCAGAAATCATCAGTAAAAAGGGCAAATTAACACTAATTTTAAACGGTGTTGAAGTAGTAAAAACCACGCTTTGGGATGATAACTGGAAAAAAATTGTTGCGGGCAGCAAATTTGCAACATGGGAAAACTGGGGAACTTTTAAAACAGGCAAAATTGCCTTACAAGATCACGGAGATGAGGTTTGGTACAAAAACATCTCTATTAAAGAACTATAATTGAGGTTTAAGGCGTAAGGTAGAAGCTGAAGGTTTCTTGTCTTTCGCTTAAACCAGACATTTGAGTTAGAAAGCGGGAAAGCATAAAGTTTATCCGCTTTCGCATTAACCTTACACCCTATACCTTTAACCTTAAACAACCTTATATAAGCCAAATGAATAGCACTACTCGCTTTAAACTCTCTGCCATGATGTTCCTGGAATTTTTTATCTGGGGCGCCTGGTTTGTAACACTTGGAACTTTCTTAGGAAACAACCTTAAAGCCACGGGCTCAGAAACCGGAGCTGTATTTTCAACCCAATCATGGGGCGCTATCATTGCTCCTTTTATTGTAGGTTTAATTGCCGACAGATATTTTAATGCTGAGCGCATTTTAGGTGTGCTGCACATTGTCGGAGCACTATTGATGTACCAAATGTATAATGCTACAGATGTAAGCATATTTTATCCTTACGTGTTGGGCTACATGATTCTTTTTATGCCAACACTGGCTTTGGTAAACTCAGTTTCTTTCAATCAAATGAAAGATCCGGAGAAAGAGTTTTCATCAATCCGCATATGGGGTACCTTAGGCTGGATTGCTGCAGGTTTATTAATCAGTTATTTCTTCCATTGGGATTCAAAAGAAGGTACAGAAGCTGGCTTATTGAAAAATACTTTCTTAATGGCTGGTATAGTGTCTTTAGTTTTAGGTTTATTCAGCTTTACCTTACCAAAGACCCCACCTAAGGTATCTTCAGACGAAAAAATTACCGTTTCTGATGTATTAGGTCTGGATGCTTTAAAACTTTTGAAAGACAGAAACTTCTTGATTTTCTTTATTTCATCTATTTTGATCTGTATCCCTCTGGCTTTTTACTACCAAAATGCAAATCCATTCCTTTCCAATATCGGTATGGATAACCCTACGGGAAAAATGACGATTGGTCAGGCTTCAGAAGTTATTTTCTTATTATTTATCCCAATATTCTTTAAAAGATTCGGTTTTAAAATGACCATCTTGGTGGGCATGCTGGCTTGGGCAGTACGTTATGCATTATTTGCTTACGGAAATGCAGGCGAACTGAGTTTTATGCTAATTTTAGGAATTGCATTACACGGTGTTTGCTACGATTTCTTTTTCGTTTCAGGACAGATTTATACCAACTCTAAAGCCGGCGAGCGTTTTAAAAGCTCAGCCCAAGGCTTAATTACCTTAGCTACTTACGGCGTAGGTATGTTAATTGGATTTGCCGTAGCAGGTAAAATTTCTGATGCCTACAAAGCAGCAGATGGCGTAATGGACTGGAAAATGATCTGGATTATCCCAGCAGGAATTGCATTAGTGGTATTTTTATTATTTGCATTGGTTTTCAACGATAAATCCAAGGCTGAAATAGAACCTAAAACTGTTTAATATGGCGTCGAACGTAAATAGAAGAAATGCTTTAAAGAACATCATCGCAGGAACTGCTGCGATTGGTGTTTCTTCAGGATTTTCAGCATTAGCAATGGATAAATCAGAATCAGATCAGCCATTAAGGCTAAAAGGAAATATCAATCATGCCGTTTGCCGTTGGTGTTTTAGCGGTTTAGATGTAGAAACGCTTTGTGTTGAAGCTAAAAAGATCGGCATTAAAGGCATTGATTTAGTTGGGCCAAAAGATTGGCCGACTTTAAAGAAACATGGATTAGAATCTACCATGTGTAATGGTGCCGAAATTAATTTAACAGATGGTTTTAACGACGAAAAATTCCACGAAAAGTTAATTCAAAACTATACCGCGATGATTCCACTTGTTGCCGAAGCCGGCTACAAATACTTAATCTGCTTTAGTGGAAGCCGCCGTGGTAAAGATGATGAAACAGGTTGGAACAACTGCGTGAAAGGATTAAAACAGTTAATGCCCTTGGCAGAAAAACACAATGTGGTACTTGTAATGGAGTTGCTAAATAGCAAAATTAACCATAAAGATTACCAGTGCGATAGAACTTCATGGGGCGCTGAACTTTGCAAACGTTTAGGATCTGAAAACTTCAAATTGTTATACGATATCTACCACATGCAAATTGATGAAGGTGATGTAATTAGAAACATCAGAGAATATCATCAATACATCGCCCACTATCACACCGCTGGTGTTCCGGGTAGAAATGAGATAGACGATACACAGGAATTATATTATCCTGCCATCATGAAAGCCATTGCCGAAACTGGCTTTAAAGGTTTCGTTGCACAAGAATTTATACCTAAAAATGCAGATAAAATAGCCTCTCTAAAAAAGGCAGTTTCTATTTGCGACATCTAAAAATATACCTATGTTATCAAGAAGAAGTTTTATTTTAAACAGTAGTATGGCTGCAGCTGCAGCACTTTTGGTTCCATCATTTGCTTGTGTGGCTTCCGATAAAAAATCAGTTGGTCTGCAGTTATATTCTTTAAGAGATGAACTTCCGAAAGATGTAAAAGGCACCATAGCTAAAGTGGCAAAAGCAGGCTTTAAAGAGGTAGAAACCTACGGTTTTTCGATAAAGGATCAATTTTGGGGCTTAACACCAGCCGAATTCAAAAAATTGCTTGATGATAACGGATTAACTGCACCAAGCGGTCACTACGGTTTAGGCAGCTATTTAACCGATGGAAACACTGAAGAATTAAAAGCAGCAATTGCTGCTGCCAAAGTGCTTGGAAGCGAATATGTAACCATTCCCTGGTTAGATGAAAGCATTAGAAAAAGTGCCGACGACTACAAAAAAATTGCGGTTAAAATTAACGAAGCCGGAAAATTGGCCAAAGAAGCGGGTATCAGGTTAGCTTACCACAACCATAATTTCGAATTCGAGAAACAAGGTGATACCACTGGTTACGAAATCCTGCTAAAAGGAACTGATAAAAACCTTGTTGATTTTGAACTTGATTTATATTGGGTAGTTCGTTCAGGAAACGATCCGATCAAACTATTTAAAGAAAATCCAGGCCGTTTTACCATGTGGCATGTTAAAGATATGGATAAAGCAAATCCAGCGTTAAATGCTGAAGTAGGAACAGGTTCTATCAACTTCAAACCTATTTTTGCTGATGCCAAACTTTCGGGCATGAAACACTTCTTTATAGAACACGAAACCAATTACAAGCCAAACCCAATGGAATCTGTTGCAGCGAGCTGTGCATACATTAAAAAAGAAATTATTTAAATTTAAGAGATGAATTCAAGAAGAACATTCTTAAAACAGGCAGGATTAGCTGCCGGAGCGGTATTATTAATTCCGTCGTTTGCCTTTGATAAAGTAAATAAAAATATTGGCTTACAACTATACTCTTTACGTAATGAGCTGCCAAAAGATGTAAAAGGCATTATCGAAAAAGTGGCACAAGCCGGATACAAAGAAGTAGAAACCTATGGTTTTTCTAATGGAAAATTTTGGGGCTTAACCCCAAAAGAATTTAAAGCATTATTAAATGCAAACGGTTTAAAAGCACCAAGCGGACATTACGGAATGGATGAATTTTCAAAAACCGGAAAAACCGATAAGTTAAAAGCCGATATCGAATCTTCAGCAGCAATTGGTGGTAAATACTTTACCATTGCTGGTGCACACGTAGATATGAGCAAAGGAGTAGATGGCTTTAAGAAAACCGCTGATGATTTTAATAAGGTTGCCGAAATTGCAAAAGCATCTGGTTTAAAATTCGCCTACCACAACCACGATTTCGAATTTAAAAAATTAGGTGATACTACCGGTTACGATGTTTACTTAAGCGAAACCGATAAAAATCTGGTAAATTTCGAAATGGATTTATACTGGGTGGTACGCTCAGGTAACGATCCGTTAGCTTTGTTCAAAAAATATCCAGGCCGTTTCCCAATGTGGCATGTTAAAGATATGGACAAAGCCAAACCTGAATGGAATACCGAGGTAGGTAAAGGTTCTATTGATTTTAAAAGCATTTTTGCTCAGGCAAAACTTTCAGGCATGCAACATTTCTTTGTAGAGCACGAAACCAATTACCAACCTGATCCAGTTGGTTCGATCAAAACAAGCTGTGATTATATCAAAGCCAATTTGATTTAAAACTTATCCAAACCTCGCAGGTTTCGAAAACCTGCGAGGTTTAAATCTCTCCGATCGTCATGCTGAATTTAGTTCAGCATCTTTCTTATGAAACAGACCCTGAAATAAATTCAGGGTGACGCCTCATACTAGTTGTAGTGCTCTCTACAACCTAAGGTTATCATATACCTTCTCATTTAATACCCATCAAGTACAACTAAATCGAATTATGCCTAATCTTTTTAACCTTATTTTCTACTGAAAAAGTAAGATTTTAAATATTAAAAGCAAATTTAATTGGTAACAATGGGGATATAAGCTTAATTTTTAGCATATTTGGGCTTATATCAAATGTTTAATAATATATAATTAAAATTTAAAATGAAAGTAGCAGTAGTAGGTGCCACCGGATTGGTAGGCACTGTCATGTTAAAAGTATTGGAGGAAAGAAATTTCCCTTTAACAGAGTTGATTCCCGTAGCATCAGAAAAGAGTGTTGGCAAGGAAATTACTTTTAAGGGTAAGAAGTTCCCAATTGTTAGCATGGATACTGCAATCAGCATGAAACCAGATATCGCTTTGTTTTCAGCAGGTGGAAATACTTCGTTAGAGCATGCTCCACGTTTTAAAGAAGCCGGAACAACTGTTATCGATAACTCTTCTGCATGGAGAATGGATCCTGCAATTAAATTAATTGTACCAGAAGTTAATGCACACGAACTCTCTATCGATAACAAAATCATTGCTAACCCGAACTGTTCTACCATTCAAATGGTTGTGGTTTTAAAACCTTTGCACGATAAATACAAAATTAAACGTGTAATCGTTTCTACTTATCAATCAGTTACGGGTACAGGTGTTAAAGCCGTTGAGCAATTAATGAACGAGCGTAAAGGCATTGATGGCCCTAAAGCTTATCCATACGAAATTGATTTGAATGTTCTTCCACATATTGATGTTTTCACAGATAACGGATATACCAAAGAAGAAATGAAAATGGTTAAGGAAACGAACAAAATCATGAGCGACGATAGCATTAAAGTTACCGCTACCACAGTTCGTATCCCGGTAATGGGTGGTCACTCAGAATCGGTAAACATCGAGTTCGAAAATGACTTCGATTTAGCTGAAGTGCGAAGTATTTTAGAAAAAGCACCAGGCATAATCGTTGTTGATGATGTTGCCAACTTAAAATACCCAATGCCAAAAGATGCTCATGAAAAAGATGAAGTTTTTGTAGGCCGTATCCGTAGAGACGAATCGGCGCCTAAAGCTTTAAATCTTTGGATTGTTGCAGATAACTTGCGCAAAGGCGCGGCAACCAATGCCGTTCAGATTGCCGAATATCTAATTCAGAAAGAATTAGTTTAATTAATAACCTCAAGAGAAGTCCCCCGGTGTAAAAATCGGGGGACTTTTTTTATACCCGCTCTCCACCATGAAACATATTCCAATCGCTTTAATATATTCCAGGTTACTGATTGGTTTTATAATAATTCTATTAAGCTTTTTCCACGTCAATCATTATTCTTTTCTTGCAATCACATTATTATCGATCGGTTTATTAACAGATGTATTTGATGGAATAATAGCCAGAAAACTCAATATCTCCTCCGAAAAATTACGACGTTTAGACTCCAGTATTGATCAGGTATTTTTTATCTCGGTTGCGGTTGCTACTTATATCCAATGTCCTGATTTTTTCAAAGTCAACTTGGTAAAACTGATTGTCCTTGGTTCTTTCGAAGTTTCAACCTATGCATTAAGTTATATCAAATTCAGAAAAGAAATCGCTACCCATTCTATCGGCGCTAAAATCTGGACGTTGACTATATTTGCCACTTTGGTCGAAATTATAGTGCATTGCGAATCGGTTGTATTATTTGAAATTTGCTTTTGGCTCGGATTGGCAACCCGAATAGAAATACTTGCCATCGTTTTCACGCTAAAAAAATGGACCAACGATGTACCTACCATCTATCATGCAGTAAAGCTAAGGCAGGGAAAAGAAATTAAACGTAACAAGCTGTTTAATGGATAATTTGCTGCGACATAAAAACTAAAAAAAAGATTATAATCACTAAATTATATATAAAAAAGGGATTGTAATCACTAAATTATATATAAAAAAGAGATTACAATTAAATTTCTCATTATATTTGTTATTGAATACGATATAATGAAATGATAATTAGAAGTCTGCAAACGCACATAGAATCAAAATTTTTCAAGCAAAAAGCAATTATAGTTACCGGCGCAAGGCAGGTAGGTAAAACCACTATGTTAAAGCAATTGGTACAAAAAACAGAACTTCCCTTTGTTTTTCTTAATTGTGATGAAGCCAATGTTCGCACCGCATTAACAGACATTAGCATTGAGCGACTAAAATCAATCGTCGGTTCAAATAAATTCATTTTTATCGACGAAGCCCAACGGGTTGCGAATATCGGTTTAACATTAAAATTAATCGTAGATAATTTTACCAATGTGCAACTTTTGGTTACAGGCTCTTCATCATTAGATCTGGCTGTTGGTATAAAAGAATCGCTAACGGGAAGAAAATTTGAATATCATCTTTTTCCTTTTTCGGTAGCAGAGCTTGTTGATGATACCAATATCCTTACCGAAGAACAGGCATTGGAAAAAAGATTGATCTATGGCTCTTATCCCGATGCGATTAATTATCCAGGAGAAGAAAAAGAACTCTTAATGAATTTGGCCAATAGTTATCTTTTTAAAGATATTTTATCACTTACAGGCATCAGAAAGCCTTTGCAGCTCGAAAAATTAGTGCAGGCCTTAGCCTTGCAAATTGGTAATGAGGTTTCGTATACCGAGCTTGGCCAGATGATTGAAGCCGATAAACTAACCGTTGAGCGTTATATCGATTTATTAGAGCAATGTTTTGTTGTATTTAGGCTGGGGGCATACAGTAGTAACCTACGGAATGAAATAAAAAAGAGCAAAAAAATATATTTCTATGATACTGGGATCCGCAATGCAGTGATCGAAAACTTTAGTATGCTTGCGCTGAGGCAGGATGCTGGTCAGCTTTTTGAAAATTATATCGTTTCGGAATACATAAAAGCAAGTAATAACAAAAGAAAACATGCTAAATATCATTTCTGGCGAAGCTTTCAACAGCAGGAAATTGATTTAATAGAAGAAATTGATGGAAAAATAAATGCCATAGAGATAAAATGGAACGAGAATAAAAAAGTGAGGTTTCCATCAACGTTTTTAGATGCATATCCCACAAACGATACAAACGTTATAAACAAATCTAACTATACTAATTTTCTGATATAAAATAATCTTTGCCTTACATGAAATTTTTCAAAATATTAACCTTATTTCTTTTCTCAGGCATAGCTGCAATTGCTCAAAATCGAATTCAGAACCTCGAAAAAGCCTTCGATAATTTATTAAATGATGAGCAGGCAAAACATGCCATTGCTTCACTTTGCGTTTTAGATGCCAATACAGGTAAAACACTTTATGCCAAAAATGAGCAGATCGGCCTGGCTACGGCTTCAACCTTAAAAACCATAACTGCAGCCACGGCTTTCAGTATTTTAGGGAAGGATTTTCAATTCCAAACCACATTGGCCTATACTGGAACAATTACTACAGATGGAATATTAAAAGGAAACCTGATCATTATTGGCAGTGGCGATCCAACTTTGGGCTCCTGGCGATATCAGAACAAAGAGAATGCTGTTTTAACACAATGGGTTACTGCAGTAAAATCTGCAGGAATCAAAAAAATTGAAGGCACAATAATTGGCGACGATCGCATTTTTGGCACACAAACAACGCCTGAGGGTTGGGTTTGGCAGGATATTGGCAATTATTATGGTGCCGGGACTTCTGGCTTAGCCTGGCGCGAAAATCAATTTGATATTCATTTGAAACCTGGAAGTAGTACAGCAGATGAAGTTAAGGTAGTAAAAACAGTTCCGGCAACGCCTTATGTACAGATCATAAATGAACTAAAAACCGGAAGTCCGGGTTCTGGCGATAGAAGTTACGCTTTTCTTCCACCTTACAGTAATATTGCTTACCTCCGCGGAAGCTGGGGAATAGGCATTGCCAAAACAGGCATTTCTGTAGCCCTCCCCGACCCTGCTTTTGATTGCGCTTACCGTTTACAGGATACTTTAAAAAGATTGGGTATTTCGACTGGTCAGCAAGCCACAACGGCAAGGTTAATGACCTTGAACAATCAGGTCATTCCTTCGCTTACACAGAAAATAAGCACCATCAGTTCGCCTAATTTAAGCGAGATGGCCTACTGGTTTTTAAAGAAAAGCATCAATTTATATGGCGAGTCATTTTTAAAAACCATTGCGATAAAATCAGGCAAAGCAGGTACAACAAGTAAAGGAGCGGAAACCGAAATCAATTTCTGGGCCGATAAAGGCATTGATAAAACGGCATTAAACATTATTGATGGTAGCGGACTTTCTCCGGGAGATAGAATAACAACTTCGGCAATGGCGGATATACTTTTCCAGATCCAGAAAGAAAACTGGTTCGCAGATTATTATAAGGCCTTACCCGAGTACAATGGTATGAAAATTAAAAGTGGAACAATAAATGATGTTTCGGCATTTGCAGGCTATCATACTGATGCTGCAGGTAATAAATATGTAATCGTTATTAACATCAATAACTATAGTGGAAGCGGGATTAACAAAAAGCTGTTCAGGGTATTAGATGAACTGAAGTAATAGAAAAACTTCGATTAAAATATATCATTTGGCCACATATACATCCGCGCAGTCACCTTGATCCAATAGCTATCGGATCAGCACGGCGATGGTAGTAGGTAAATCTTTTCATCAAATACCGATACAATTATTATTCAAATAATTTCTCCTAAATACCATCCAAGCCACAATAAAATTCAACGGAATAAGGATTAATCCGAAGCCAAACATGATAAATACATAAAAAAGGAAAAACAGACTAAAAACCCATATCAAAAATCCTTTAACCTGTATTGCATTTAACAAAAGTAAGCTTCTAAATAACAGAATCGCAGAAAAGGTAAATGCGATTAACCCAAACGATGTTAAAATACCAAAGTTGGTAAATATCCAACAGATTTCGGGCAGTAATAAAACGAGATAGTTTAAACAAAAACTAAAAAATACTTTTTCTTTAGTAAAAGGAAAATTTGGCAAGAAAGACAAGTATCTATTATTAAAAACCTTCTCCTGATAAATGAGCACCACATGTGCCACAATAATACAGGAGGTAACAAGCATCAATAATCTTGAATCATCTTTAAGATCAGCAAAAACTACCAACACACTCGAAATCAGCACCCACGAAAGCAGTTTGGTGAGCGCATAAGCCAATTTCGCCTGATTGAAAACCTGAAAACTATATAACAAAAAAACAGGTTTGCTCCATTTTCTGCTAACCCTGAGTAACCAATTTGGCTTGTTAGCTTCTATTAAACGGTTACTTTCTTTAAGGTATATATAAGCGCCTGCTAAAACCAGAAGCAATTGAAAAAATAAAATCCCGATAGAAATAAGATAATATCCAAATACAATTCCAATGCTTATGACGTATAGCGTATAACACAATACAGGGATAAATATGCAGGTCTGCACTACACACCAGGCCATAAACTGCTGTTTTTTGGTTGACGACGTGAAACTATAATACAGAAACTCTTGCTGGGGCAAAACAAGTTGACTTAAGACGTATTTTAAGCTTTTGTAAGCATACAATGTGCTACCTATAAGATAGAAAGTCATCATTAGTGGATTACTCACCAAACTAATGGTAAAGAAAAACTGCCAGAAATCAATCTGGTCGGGCCAAACCGTGCCCAGGGTATTGATAAACAAACAGTAACTGATCAACATCACAAAGATGAATACCAACATAGCTGCATGGGTACGGTAAAAACCATCAACAAATATTTTCTTTAAGGCGGTATTTGAAAGCAACGACATTAAAAATTCAGTATTATTTTTTTATCTTGAATATTGATCTGTTGAAGTCCGGGCAATTTTAACTCATCTAATGGCTGATGTGAGGAAAGTAAAAAACTGATTTTTTCATTTTGGCACTTTTCATTAATCCAGCGGTATAATATCTCCAAAGATTCTACATCGATCGTATTTAAAGGCTCGTCTAATAAGATCAATTTAGGTTGCCCTAAAAAAGCCAAAACCAACGACAACTTTTTTAACATGCCACTAGAATATGAACCCAATGGATTATGAATGTAAGGCTCCATACCCATTTCAGCAATTAAGATCTTTGCTTGATCAGAAACAGCCCCCTTGGCTTTAGCGAAAAGATCAACCATTTCAAATCCGGTCAAAAATTCGGGGTACAGTGGTTCGGCCTCGGCAAAATTTACAAGCTTTCGATAGGAAACACCATGATCTTTTAAATAAATAGTACTTATCGCGATATCACCTTCGAAAGACAATATTCCTGCAATTGCTTTCAAGAGGGTACTTTTCCCCGAACCGTTACTTCCTTTTATCCAGAAAATGCCTTCGGGAATTTTAATATTATCTATCTTTAAAACAAGATGATTGAAATAAGATTTTTCAAATTGATTGAAGTGTAACATAAAAGCATTTTGTTTCTGACTTTAGTTTTAATGAAAAGTTACAAAGCACAATCATCTTGATAAAATCATACACAATGCAATTAATTTTACGCCCTTACCAACCAAGTGATGTTGAAAGTTTGGTTAAACATGCCAACAATTTCAATATTTCGAAATATTTAACCAATAAATTCCCTTTTCCTTATGAGAAAAAAGATGGCGAGGCTTTTATTCAACTCGCACTGAGTCATGATCCCTTACAAATCAAGGCCATTGTGTTAAACGATGAAGTAATTGGATCGATTGGTGTGCATCAACTGGCCGATATTTACAGCAAAAGTGCAGAAATAGGCTATTGGATTGCTGAGGATTTTTGGGGCAAAGGCATTGTTCCGCTTGCCATAAAAGAAATGCTTAAATATGGTTTCGAAACATTTGATATTGAAAGAATTTTCGCACGGACTACACATACGAACCTGGCCTCGCAGCAGGTTTTAAAGAAATCGGGCTTTATTTTCGAGGCAGCGCTAAAAGATACTATTTTTAAAAATGGCGAATATTTTGATGAATTCATTTTTGGATTTAGGAAACACCAGCTAGGCAGAGAACAGCATTAAAACATTTTGTTAAACTCGAAGCTTATTGCGTAAATTCGTGTAAACCAAAAACAACAAAGCAATGAAAATATCGATCAAATCAGTAATGCTGTTTGTTGCACTTTTAGGTGCAGCAGATTTCGCAAATGCCCAGGGAGCCAAGTTTCCACAACCGAGTAGCGGGCAAACCATTATCCAGGATTTTGGATTAGGCAAAATAACTTTAACCTACTCTCGTCCGAATGTTAAAGGCCGCAAAATTTTTGGCGGCATGGAGCCAATGGGCGTAGTTTGGCGTAACGGGGCAAATGCGGCCACACGTATTAAATTTACCGATGCCGTTAAAATTGAAGGCAAAGATCTGCCTGCTGGTGAATATGGCCTGTTCAGCATTCCAGGCAAAAATGAGTGGACGGTTATTTTCAGCAAAACGCCCGATCAATGGGGTGCCTACGCATATAAGGAAAGTGATGATGTGCTTCGTGTAAAAGTAAAAACAACAGCTTTAAAAGATAAAGTAGAAACCCTTAGCATGCAGTTTTCGGCTGTTAGCGAAACTTCGGCGCAGTTAAATATGATGTGGGAGAATAGTGCTTATGCCATCAATATTACAACTTCTATCGATGAAAAAGTAATGGCAAATATTGCTGAAGCGATGAAGGGCGAAAAAAAACCTTACTTTAATTCGGCATTGTATTATTATCAAAATGGAAAAGATTTAAAAACAGCTTTAGAATGGATGACGGAAGCAGAAAAATCAGATCCTAAAGCACCCTGGTTTAAATTATGGAAAGGCCGTATCCAATTGAAAATGGGCGATAAAGCGGGAGCATCAGCTACTGCGCAGCAAGGTATAGACGCTGCAAAGGCACAAAAGATTGATGAATATGTACGCCTCAATTCTGAACTTTTGGCCGAAGCTAAAAAATAAAGAGATTAAAATATTTTATAAAACCGTTGGAGTTGATTCAACGGTTTTTTTATGAGGCTATAAATAACATTGTCATGCTGAGGCACGAAGCATCTGTTCCATAGCTTGCAGATGCTTCGTACCTCAGCATGACAGAATACCAATATTAACTTAAAATTAACCACTGATTAACTTGAACAACTATCATAACATTAACCCTTAAAACACTTTATTTATTTAAAAATAATACTAACTTTGATGTTGCGCTTAGTAATTGTATTTTATACACTAAGCAGGTTAAAAAATCAATAAAAAATCAAATAAAAATGAGCATAATCGTTAATGTCCATGCCAGACAAATTCTCGATTCGAGAGGCAATCCAACAGTAGAAGTAGAAGTTGTAACAGAAGCAGGTGCTTTTGGCCGTGCAGCTGTACCAAGCGGTGCATCTACTGGACAATATGAGGCTGTTGAATTACGTGATGGGGATAAATCTACATATTTAGGTAAAGGTGTTTTAAAAGCTGTAGAAAATGTAAATACTAAAATTGCTGATGCATTAAGAGGTATTGATGTTTTTGAGCAAAATACAATTGATAAAATCATGTTAGACCTGGATGGTACCGAAAACAAAGGTAACTTAGGTGCTAACGCAATTTTAGGTGTTTCTTTGGCTGCTGCTAAAGCTGCTGCTGATGAAATCGGTCAACCATTATACCGTTACATTGGTGGTGTTAATGCAAACACTTTACCAATTCCGATGATGAACATCATTAACGGTGGTTCTCACTCTGATGCACCTATCGCTTTTCAGGAATTTATGATTATGCCAGTTGGCGCACCTTCTTTCTCTGAAGCTTTACGTTGGGGAACTGAAGTTTTCCATAGCTTGAAAAAAATTCTTCACGATAGAGGTTTATCTACTGCAGTAGGTGACGAAGGTGGTTTTGCACCAACTTTTGACGGTACTGAAGATGCAATTGAAACTGTATTAAAAGCAATTGAAACTGCTGGTTACAAACCAGGTTCTCAAATCTGTTTAGCTTTAGACTGTGCATCATCTGAGTTCTACAAAGATGGCAAATACGACTATACTAAATTTGAAGGCGCCACTGGGGTAATTCGTTCAAGCGAAGAGCAGGCACAATATTTAGCTGATCTTTCTGCAAAATATCCAATTATCTCTATTGAAGATGGTATGGATGAAAACGATTGGACTGGCTGGAAAAGCTTAACCGATAAAATTGGTGACCATGTTCAATTGGTTGGTGATGATTTATTTGTAACTAACGTAACCCGTTTACAACGTGGTATTGATGAGGCTACTGCTAACTCAATCCTAGTAAAAGTAAACCAGATCGGTTCCTTAACTGAAACCATCAATGCGGTAACTTTAGCACAAAACAATGGCTATACTTCGGTAATGAGTCACCGTTCTGGCGAAACTGAAGATGTTACGATAGCTGATTTAGCTGTTGCATTAAACTGCGGACAGATTAAAACTGGTTCTGCATCACGTTCAGACAGGATTGCTAAATACAATCAATTATTACGTATTGAAGAAGAATTAGGTGAAAACGCTCGTTTCATTGGTTCAAAATTCAAATACGCTAAGAAATAATTTATAGTATTGGGTTTAAACCCAATGCTATAATGTTAACAAGTTGAAAAACTTATTTGCGAAACATCCGGAGATTTTAAATCTTCGGATGTTTTTATTTTAATACTATATTTGTTTGTTGGATTCGGGTTTTCTCAAATCTCACATCTAAAATCTCATATCAATATATGAAACGTTTAATAGATCTTTTCCGAAATAAATATTTCCTTGCTACTGTCGCTTTTGCGATGTGGATGCTATTTTTCGACAAAAACGATATGATGTCGCAATACGAGTACCGCAGTCAGGCCAATAAACTGCAGGAAGAAAAAGAATATTTCGAGAAAGAAACCGCCCAGGTTAAAAAAGATTTAAACGAACTGAATACCAATCTGAATACGGCTGAAAAATTTGCCCGCGAAAAATACTTCATGAAAAAAGATAATGAAGATGTTTTTGTGATTATCCAGGAAGAGAAGAAGGATTAGTTTTCAGTTGGCAGTGCTCAGTTAACAGGTTGAGGTTAGCAATTTCAACAATAGAACAATCCATTTCCAGTTAACCGATTAACCAATTCAAACAGTTAACCTATCTAATGCTTCACATCCTCTACATTATTGCCATAACCGCCGAAGCCATGACTGCTGCACTTTCTGCGGGCAGACGTGATATGGATTGGGTTGGTGTTTGCATTATTGCCTGGGTTACAGCATTAGGCGGCGGAACAGTTAGAAATGTATTATTTGGCCATTACCCAATGAGCTGGGTAGAACATCCAGAATATTTGGTAATTACTGCAGTAGCAGCCTTACTCGCTGCATTTATTGCCTCGATTATGACTAAACTCAAAAAACTTTTCCTTTATCTTGATGCTTTAGGTTTGGTGGTTTTCACGATTATTGGCTGTCAGGTTGCACAGGAAATCCATTTACCTTATTTAATTGTACTTTTTAGCGGAATGATTACTGGTTGTGCTGGCGGGGTACTTCGTGATGTACTCTGCAACGAAGTTCCATTTCTTTTTAGAAAAGAGATTTATGCCAGCGCAGCGATAGTCACCGGCGCGGTTTATATCGGCATAGAGCATTTTCATGGAAGCGAGATGCTGGCTACTATTTTAGCAGCCGTAGTTGGATTAGCCCTAAGATTACTTTCTATCCGCTTCGAATGGCACATGCCTAAGTTCGTTTATCGTGATGAATGGCATTGATTCAGTTGGAAGTTTTCAACTTAGAGCTTTTTTCCGTGGTGTCAGGTGTTACCACCTGACACTTTCAAATTATTTGAACACCATTCATTATTCTCCAATTTAAGGATTATTTATCAGTCAGATGGTAACATCTGACTACACATCTATCAACGGATACAATCAATCAAAAATATTTCTATAATCAATTATTTTAACAACATTATCCCGAGTACCTAAGTAAAAAGCAGCACTGCTGTATCTATAATTTTCGGGATACTCACTCAAATTCCAATGAGATTGCAACGGGTTCTGATGAATATATTCCAATTTAATTTCCAGAAGTTCCTTACTACCTATCCAGACATCATCAAATCTATCTTCCCAAACTTTAAATGCTTGTTTATCACTTTCAATCCTTATCAAATTTAGCATTGAATTCTTGCTAGATTCCAGGTATTTTCGAATCTCAAAAGCGCAAAATTTTTTCAAATCACGCATACTATCCGATAATTTATTTTCATCGTTGAAATAGAATAAGACATGAAAGTGATTAGGCATGATTACATAACCAAGAATTGAAATCTTATATTTTAAAGCAATGAAATTTAAACTATTGACAATTATTAATTTACATGAGTCACTTTCGAGAAGTTTTAAATGTTTATAACAACTGGTAGTCACGAAAAAACATTTTTTCTCCAGAAATAAACTTCTGTTTCTTAATCCCATATAATCTTTTTCGTGGTGTCAGGTGTTACCACCTGACATTTTCAAATTAATTGAATACTGTGGTTTACTCAATTTCAAAACAATCTAATCAGTCAGATGGTAACATCTGACTGCACTCCAAACTTAAAGTTCTCCGTTCCTTTTTCTTAAAAACCACTCTACTCCCAGCAAAATCAAAATTAAGCCGAATAGCCATTTCATACTGATCAGTTCGTCGTATTTACGGTCTTCATAGCTGATGGTTTTAATATTCTCATTTTTAGCTATCTCATCAGCTATTTTGAGTAGGTTTTCTGGCATAAACAATTTACCATTGCTTTGTTTGGATATCGTATTTAACAGCTGATGATTGGCTGTTGTTTGCTGAAATTCTGCAATCAACGCATTTACATAGAAACTACCTGTAGCCGTGAATTTCTTTCCACCCAGTTCGGTATTGGCGAGATAAGAATAATTCCCTGCAGGCATGGTTCCTGCATCTAGCTGATAAGCATTTTCGGTTTTAGAAAAAATATAATTAAACACCTTGCCCGCTTCGTTTTTAACCTGAAGATTAACTTCCGACTCATTTACAGGCTGATAGCTATCGTTATAAAGGGTACCGTTAAACTGGATGGTTTCATTTTCATCATAAGCAGACTTTGAAGTAAACACCTTAAACCTTCTCTTATCATCTTTAACAGATAGGTATTGAACCGTTTTTGAAATCAGATCATTTAAAACCAATTGATTGCTTTCATTTTCAGCTTCTGAAAGTTTCCATCTCCAAAGCCCCTCTCCCATCAAATAACCTATCTTTAAGCCATTTTCATTGGCAAAGAACAACAATGGCTGTTGTGTGCTTACTTTGCCGATACGCTGATTAAAAACGGGTATTGCGCCTGCATTTACGGTTAACCTTCCGAACGGACTTAACAAAGGATCGAAAGATGAAAACTGCTTCTTGTCATCTTCCGTAAGATTGAAGCTTGTAAATCCATTGGCAAAATCGGCATACACTTCCTGAATGGAACCATTTGCAGAACCTAAGTTGACCTGATTTTGCATTTGATTAAAAGCATTTATATTGCTCTGTGCGCCCAAAATGTACCAGATCGGTTTCTTTAATCCAGTTAATTTCTTTAAAAACGTTGACGAAATGTTTTGCACATCGGGCAATTGATACAATACGATCAGATCGAATTTAGACGGATCTGTTGTATTTAAATCATCAGCAAGTGCAAGTTTAGCCTCGTAGTGTTTATTGAGCGAAATAGCTTCTTTTAACACGCCCAAATCAGGGTGTGGTGCCACCGCAGCAAGTAATACTTTCTGCCTACCATCAATAACTTCGACATAAAAAGTTTGGATATTATTCCGGGTAGTAATTTCATTTTTCAATGCCCCGAGCTGAACGGTATATTTCTGAACACCAATTTTACCCGCATGGATCTTAACCGGGATCGTTTTAACAAAGGAACTTCCATTAATCGAAATATTTTGCTGTTCTACCTTAACACCATTTTGGTTAACCGTTAAAGAAGTACTTTCGCCATCACTTTGAAAAGCCTGAACCTGAACTTCGATCGTAAAATCGTCATCCAGGTATACAATGTTATTGTAATTTACGTTCGAAATTAAAACATCGCGCTTTGGGATACTATCACCCAGGCCAATAGTATAAACCGGGGCATTAATCTGATTTACGCTGTACAGCGGATTTCCACCGTGATTAAAAATACCATCGGTGGCTAAAATAACGGCGCCAACATTTCTATTGGTATATTCATCTCTAACTTTCTGAAAAAAAGCCGAGGCATCTGTTAATTTTCCCTGATTTTTAAAATCGAAACCATCTGCAACCTGATCGCCAAAGTGAAGCGTTTTTACCTCGTACTTGTCTGATAGTTTATCCTGTAAAGCTTTAAGGTTATTTTCGTATAATTTTTGGTCGAAACCAACTGCCTTAACCTGACTTACGGAAAGAGAATTATCTTGTCCGATAATGATTACGGGTTTATCTAAGGTATAATTTAATGTTTTGATGAGCGGTGCAAATATTAACCACGCAATGGTAGTCACTACGATAATCCGCAAGGCAGTTAAGCCATACTGAAGCTTTTTATCCAAATTTTTGTTGCCGCGATACAGCAACCAGGCATACAACGCGCCTAACGCCAAGCAACCGAGAAAAAACAAAATAGATGTACCCGAAAAAAAACTGTTCATACTTTTATAAAGATGGTAATTTTGGGGAAATTTTCAAGATTATTGTCTATAAAAGAATTTATGCGAGGGCTAAAATACAACTTCATTTAACCACCGAGTTCACTGAGTTTTACACTGAGGAATACAGATTACCTAAACTGTCTTTAAGCACCCAACTCTGTGTACTTCGTGCCTTTCCTCGGTGACCTTTGTGGTAAAAAAAAGAGAACGCTATGCGCTCTGTGGTTAAATCCCTATTTTTAAACCAAATCAAAATTTATGAAATTAATCTGTTTAACGTTTCTACTGTCTCTAAGCCTTATGGTAAATGCCCAAAATAATTTTAAAGCCACTCAAATTAAGTTTGAAAGAGTAGAAAAGGCCTACAGTGAAAAATGGGAAACGATGAGAAAATTTGTTGTGGCAGGTGGCTATGGTGATCAGTTTTCGATGTTGATCAATGCCTATAAAACTGAAGGAAAACTAGAGATTTGGTTAAAAAATAATTCGGCAAAAACATATTCGTTGTTTAGAACATATGATTTCTGTGCACATTCTGGCACCATTGGTCCAAAAGTGATTGAAGGAGATGGGCAAACACCGGAAGGTTTTTATTACATTAACGTTTTTAACCCGATGAGTAATTTCCATCTATCGTTAGGCGTGAATTATCCAAACGCTGCAGATTATGCCCGAACTGGAAAGGGCAGAAAACCTGGAAGTGATATTTACATCCATGGTAATTGTGTAACCGTAGGTTGCATTCCTTTAACAGACGAAAAAATAAAAGAAGTTTATATTTTAGGGGTTGAGGCCAGAAATGCAGGCCAGGAAAAAATTCCGGTTAACATCTATCCTTTTAAAATGACAGATGGTAATATGAAGAAATATATTGCTCAATTTCCTACACAGGCTAGTTTTTGGAAATCGTTGCAGGTAGGCTATTTAGCTTTTGAGAAAAATAAAAACCAAGCAAATGTAAGTGAGGTAAAAGGGAAATATATTGTAAAATAGTTGGAGCGTTTTAATGTTAAAAGGTTGGAATGTTACAAGGCTACGTTTTCAAACCTTTCAACCTTCCAACCTTTCAATCTCTTAACCTTCTCTTACAGCATCCCACCGCAAACAGATAAAGTTTGGCCAGTTACGTAAGCACTCATATCTGAGGCTAAGAACACGCAAACATTGGCAATATCTTCAGTTTCCCCAGCACGTTTTAATGGAATATCTTTTTCCCATCCTTCAACAACTTTCGGATCAAGAATATCTGTCATTTCGGTGCGGATAAATCCTGGTGCCACTACGTTGGCACGGATATTTCTCGAACCTAATTCTTTAGCAATTGATTTGGTAAAACCGATGATACCAGCTTTAGATGCAGCATAATTTGCTTGTCCGGCATTACCTGTAGTGCCCACAATAGACCCCATATTGATAAAAACACCTTTACGGGCTTTCATCATTACTTTAGAGGCCGCTTTGGTTACGTTGAAAATCGATTTTAGGTTAATATTGATCACATCATCCCAGTTTTCTTCGCTCATACGCATCAATAAACCATCTTTGGTAATACCCGCATTGTTTACCACGATATCAATGGCACCAAATTCAGCTACGATATCATTGATCAATTGCTCCGCTTCGGCAAATTTAGAAGCATCAGAACGGTAACCTTTAACTTTTGTTCCAAAGCTTTGTAATTCCTGCTCTAAAGCTTCACCTTTTTCTACTGATGATAAATATGTGAAAGCCACATTAGCGCCCTGCTCGGCAAATTTTTCAGCTATTTTACGGCCGATTCCTTTAGATGCGCCTGTAATTAATGCTGTTTTTCCTTCTAATAATTTCATTATGAAATGTTGTAAAGTTGAAATGTTTTAATGTTGTAAAGTTAATACTAAAAACCAAATTGACTAATGAGTTTTGACTAATGCTCAGGATGACAACCACGCAAATTTGACTAATGACTTTTGACTAAAGACTCAGGACTAAACAGCTGGTTCTTGCTGGCTCAAACAATGAAAGCTTCCCAATCCCCAAATAATATCAACCGAATTGATACCGATCACTTTGCGATCAGTGAAACAGCCTTGAATAATATCTAAAGCTTTCTGGTCGTTTACATCATCAAAAACCGGAACAATTACAGCCGCATTAGCGATGTAAAAATTTGCATAAGATGCAGGCAGGCGAGTATCTTCATGAATAACCGGCGATGGCATTGGCAATTGAACAATATTCAATGATCTGCCATCTTTCAGCTTCATGGCTTTTAAAGCCTCTAGATTCTCTTGTAACAAGATATAATTTTCATCCAGCGGATTGCTTTCTACAACAGTTAAAACCGTATCCTCGTTTACAAAACGCGTAATATCATCAATGTGGCCGTCTGTATCGTCGCCAACGATTCCATCTCCTAACCATAATACCTGATCTTGACCATAATATTCAAGCAAATATTGTTCAATCTGCTCTTTGGTTAAATGCGGATTACGGTTTTCGTTCAACAAACAAGCAGTGGTGGTTAAAACCGTTCCTGCGCCATTAAATTCTACTGAACCTCCTTCCATCACAATATCTGGTGTAAACAAAGGTAAATCGAAATGTTGGGCAATTTTTGTCGGAACCACATCATCCAGGTCAAACGGAGGATATTTTCCACCCCAGGCGTTGTATCCCCAATCTACAACAGCCTTTTCATTTCCTTTCTGCAAAAACGCAGGACCGTGATCGCGGCACCAGGCATCGTTGGTTTCATTAAAATAAAATTCAATCTGACTTAAATCGGCATCTACTTTTGTTAATTCAGAAACAGCAAAAGCTTTCATTTCTTCATCTTTCACATTGATGCGTACCTTTTCGCCTTCGGTAACAGCTTTAATAAATTGGCAATATGGTTCGTAAATAGTTTCGATTTTATCTGGCCAAGAGGCTTCTTTATGTGGCCAGCTTAACCAAGTTGCCTCATGTTTTACCCACTCGGCAGGGAAAGCATAACCTTGTTGTTTCGGTGAATAATCGAATTGATTGATACTTAAATCTTTTTTAGGAGGGAAATTTGACATTTCGTGTAGTCTTTTAATTTAAAGGTGTCACATTGAGCTTGTCGAAATGTTAAGTCCTTCGACAGGCTCAGGATGACACCCATGTATGGTTTTCGCTTTAAGCTTTGGTCTTTAACCTTTCTGCTTAGTCCCCATCAATATATCTCTTCGTAATCGGCTGGTAAGAATCAATTCTTCTGTCTCTTAAAAAAGGCCAGTGTTTACGGAAGAAATCAGATTCTGATAAATTCAGTTCAACTACCTCGGTTTCTTCCTGATCGTGAGAACCTAAATAAAGTATTTTGCCTTGTGCGTTTGTGGCGAAACTTCCACCCCAGAATTTCATGGCACCATCTTGCTCAAAGCCTACGCGGTTTACACTCACTACAGGCACACCATTTGCAACCGCATGCGAACGTTGAATGGTTTGCCAAGCATTATATTGATCTTGATTGGTTTCTTCATCCTGATCGGTAGCCCAGCCAATTGCAGTTGGATAAAACATGATATCTGCACCCATTAATGCTGTAATACGTGAAGCTTCCGGATACCATTGATCCCAACAGATCAGGATACCAATTTTAGCAAACTTGGTTTGAAAAACCTTGTAGCCTAAATCGCCAGGGGTGAAATAAAACTTTTCATAATAAGCCGGATCATCAGGAATATGCATTTTACGGTATTTACCTAAATATGAACCATCAGCATCTAAAACCGCAGTTGTATTGTGGTATAAACCTTCAGCACGTTTCTCAAACAAAGAAGCGATAATTACCACACCCAATTCTTTGGCTACCACTTGTAAAGCATCAGTAGATGGTCCAGGAATAGCTTCAGCTAAATCGAAATTGTCGTAATCTTCAACATCGCAGAAATACAAAGAAGTAAAAAGCTCTTGCAAACACACAATCTGTGCGCCTTTTGCAGCTGCTTCCCTTACTTTAACAATCGCTTTATCTAAATTTTCTTGTTTATCTTTAGTACAACTCATTTGTACCAAGCCAACTTTTACTTTCTTCATTTTTTAAAATTATTGGATGAGCGAATGATGGAATGAATGAATTATTAAGCCATTCAATCATTCAAAATTCTATCATTCTAAATCTGGCTGCAAAGTTACTATTTTGTTTAAAAGTAGAACGGCATAATAATGTAATTGTTTTTCGGAAAAGCAAAATGTAAGTGGAACCAAATGTTATATTTATAATACGAATTTGCCTTTGTTCGATTATATTACAAGCCCAATGATTTTTTTTGGTTGCTTTGCCCAACGCGATCGTCATGCTGAATTTATTTCAGCATCTTTTATATCATTAAGACCCTGAAATAAATTCAGGGTGACGTAGCTGATAAAAAAACCTAAAAATATTCTACTAATTATCGATGGGATTACAACAAAAAGCCCCGATTCTCATCGAGGCTTTCCGTTTTACTTTAAAACCAAATTAAGGGTTTATATTGTCCTTTTTAGGTTTTGCTTTTGTTTCTACAATTTCTGCAACCGCTACCACTTCTTTCCGCTGTGCTGGGTCCATCAACTCCATCAACTTCAATCCCAATAGCCCATCCATTGCTGAACCGCCGTGATTACCTCCACTACCACCAATCAGTACATCAGGAATCAGTTTCACATTACCTTTCGATAACTCTTCGGTAATTTTGTAACGGGTAAAGTTTTCGCCGCCCAAAGCTTTCACAGCAAGTTCGTAAGCTTCGGCGGTTGATTTACCTACCGCTAAAATTTTACCTGCTTCTGCATTACCGGTTAACGAAATCTGTTCAGCCTCTGCTGATGCCCTTAACTTAATCGCTTCCGAATCGGCCTGTGCTCTTGCTTTGGTGGCTTCAGCCTCTGCATGCGCCCTCATTTTTGTAGCCTCAGCCTCTGCTCCTACAGCTAATTTTACGCCAGCCGCATCACCTTCAGATTTTTTAACGGTTGCACTTGCCGTACGTTCGGCAATCTCTACACTTTGTTGTGCCTTCACAATATCTTTCTGCATATCGGCAATCGCGGTTTCTTTCTCCATCCCCTGGCGTGTTTCCTGTGCCTGTTTCTGGGTTTCGTAAGTAACCTTTTGTTCTTCTGCAATTTTACGGTCGGTTAAGGTTTTCATTAACGATTCTGGCGGAACAATATCACCAATTAACGTATCAACCGCATTTACGTTATACTCATCAAGCACTTTACGGATATGTTCTTTAGCCGATTCCTGACGCTCTTTACGGGTACTTAAGAAAGCAATCACATCACTTCCTTGTGCGGAGTTACGGAAATAGTTACCAATGGTGGGTTCTAAAACCTGCGAAACCAAATTCACCATATTACCAAAACGTGCAATTACTTTAGGAGCTTCTGTAGTTGGTACGTGAATAATCTGCGCGACATCCAAATTGAACGGGAAACCATCTTTAGAACGTACGGTAATGGTTGATAGGTTTTTATCCAGATTATGCGCCTCACTACGCGCCGATGCCCAGTTTAATACCAAATTGGTTGTTGGTACCAGTTCTACCTTCATAATGTATTTGTTAATCGGATATTTACCCGGACCAAGTGGCTCGAGCCAAACACCTTTAGAACCTTTTCCGACAATATTACCGTGTTTAAAGTCTGCACCGGTTAAGTCATTTCCGTCTGTACCAATAAATGAGATTACAACACCAACATAACCGATTGCAATTTCGGTCATCGGAATTTCCTCTAATTGGATTGCCCATGGATTGAGGTTATAAGAACCCGCCAAAATTACCTGGGGCTGCAAACCACGGTTACCACCTTGTTTTATAAAGGCATCGAAATCCTGGAAATTGTTGTGTCCATCAACAAGCTTGCCCGCAATTTGATTGGCCTCAATCGGTAAACCATCTAAAGTGGTTACAATGCCCACCATGCTTTCCTGAATGCGAATCATATCCGTAACAGAAACCTGAAACAGCATCGTATTGATACGATAAGAACCCGAGGTAATGTAAGACGTTTGCCGGCCTCGCTGACCACCATTTTCGAGAAACTTCACCGCATCCTGAAAGTTATCAGATTCTACCCTTTGCCCAAGGATATTCCCCGTTGGGATTTCGGAACCATCTTTGGCCATAATCAGTCCGATTTTCCCTTCAGGAATAATGGTAAACTGTTCCATCGTTACACTGTACTGCCAAAACCACATCCCGAAGTACAATCCTGGCGCCAGTGTTTTTCCCTGGAAACCGGCTTCGCCTTTAACCGCGATGATGCGACCATCGGGCAGCTCCCGATCGGAACCAAAGAGCACGAATTTTTTAGTAATCAACCCGATTCTATCTTCGGGTACGATGACCATCCCGAATAAGAAACGTAAAATATATTTGTATAAAACTATGCACAACAGTGCCACTAAAACCCACCAGTAATTAGAAATGAGCGCTTCCATAATCTTTTATATTTTCTATTTTTTTAACCTGATAAACCATTTATCAAGCACGATATAGATATCAAACGGCGTGCTTTGTTACCATTTTTAACACTTATTTTTTAACTATTTTTTATTGATTTTAAGGCCTCAAAGATGACTCAGGATCGATTTTCGAAAGAATACCAACTGCAGATGACATTTTCAGGAATACCCCGCCTCAACGCTTATAAACCACAAAAACTAACCTTTTGGGTTTTATTGAATACCTGAGGAAATTTTAAATGTATAATTAACAATTAATAGAAAAAAGCTGTCCTTTTTTAGACCTATACAATTGACCAAATTGGAGTACAGTACTTCACCAGAATTAGAAACCTGAGTTCGATTATTAAATCTCACTTTGTGACATTTGAATCAAGTTTTCAGTTAAGGCGGTCGTCACCCTGAATTTATTTCAGGGTCTTTCACGCTAAAAAGATGCTGAAATAAATTCAGCAGGACGATAAAGCTGGATTAGGCGTGTATAAGATATGATTTTCACCTAATAATTATCGAACTCAGGTTAGAACCAAATAGAGATGAACAGAAATAAAGAATTTTCAGAAAAGCACAATACCCGGATTAACTAAACCCGATTGTACGAATGCCGATTCCTTCAATCGGCAGAAGGGAAAGCGGGACAGGAACCAAACCAAAAGAACAGGAACCTGCTTTTCAAATGATTTTTCTTAATATTATGATGACCTGTGCTTTACAAACGGTTAACAGATTCGGTCTGCGAGCCACAGACCATGGAAGCTGGCAACAAAAATCACAAAATTTTATACGCCTATTTCTACACGATATTCTTGCTGTAACTCAAATAAACATTTGGCGCAGAGGCAGCCATCGTACAATTCGGAGATATATTGCACTTCATTAATGCTTAACTGCACTACACTGCACTGGCATTTGGTATAAGAATTTGCCTTGCATTCAATGGCACCATTACATCGCTCGCAAGGAATGATTTCGTGTTTGGCGCTATGTTTTAAGGTATTGTTCATTTGTTCAATGGTCATTAGTTCACTGGTGTATGGTGCTTTAGAAACTAATGAACCAATGGCTAATGAACTACTGAACCAACACAAAAGTATAAACAAAAAATAAGGTTTTGAGCGTTTGCCCAAAACCTTACACTAACATTGCTTAAAACTTGGAATCCCTACTGCAATAACATTACAGTATAATAATAGCCAGTCTGAGAAGAAACTACATTAACATATTTTATTTGTTGAGGCGAAACTTCTGTAAGGATATACTTCACTCCTTTAATCGTAATTTCTGCTTTAGCGATACTATAAGAGCTTGTATCTATTTTACTTTCTGTAGCATCGCACTTTTCAGTACCATTATCAATTTTTATTACACCATCAACACTAAAAGAGTAAACATCATCCTTTTCACAATCTATGGGTAAGATATATATATTAAGTAGTGGATTCGAACCAGGGCTTTTATCCACTGTGGCTCTTTTCCAAGTTCGCTTAGTGAGATAATCTAAAGGGCCCTTCTCTTCTGTTTCATCTTTTTTACAATTCGAGAAAAGCAGAATGGCAGAAATCAAAATCAATGTTACAAATCGTTTCTTATTCATATGGATAATAATAGAAAAATTTTGGCTAAAAATTACAGCCATTAACAATGTGCACCATATCGTAAAAAAGGTTTTGAGCGTTTGCCCAAAACCTTACGATATTATTAGATTCGTCATCCTGAACTTGTTTCAGGATCTGCTTGATAGATGCTGAAACAAATTCAGCATGACGAGTTTACTAGCCTGAGCAGCTGATACAGCCTTCTTCCATTGAACAAACTGGTCCGTCAACGATTTCTTCTGCAACCTGATCTTGTGTCATTTCAGCTGGAATAACCGCTTCAATGGCTTTACCACCTTGGTTCTCTACTGTAAATTTAACGGCTTGAGAAGCTGCTTGTGTACGCAAGTAATACATACCGGTTTTTAAACCTTTCTCCCATGCGTAGAAGTGCATTGAAGTTAATTTTGAAGTATTTGGTGCATTGATAAACAAGTTTAACGATTGCGATTGGCAGATATAAGCACCACGATCGGCAGCCATATCGATGATGTTACGCATTTTAATCTCCCAAACCGTTTTGTACAATTCTTTAATGTAATCTGGAATCGAATCAATTGCCTGAACAGAACCGTTAGCCAATATGATCTGGTTTTTCATATCGTTGTTCCATAAACCTAACGCTACTAAATCTTTCAATAAATGTTTGTTTACCACTACAAACTCTCCACTTAATACACGGCGGGTGTAAATGTTAGAAGTATATGGTTCGAAACATTCGTTGTTACCTAAAATTTGAGAAGTAGATGCTGTTGGCATTGGTGCAACCAATAATGAGTTGTACACACCATCTTTAACTACTTTTTTGCGCAATGCATTCCAGTCCCAACGGCCACTATCTGGTGTAACATTCCATAAATCGAACTGGAATTTACCTTTTGATAATGGAGAACCTTTAAATGTTTGGTAAGGACCATTTTTCACAGCCAAATCGTGCGAAGCGGTCATCGAAGCGAAATAGATCGTCTCGAAAATATCTTTATTTAAACGTTTAGCCTCATCACTTTCGAAAGGTAAACGCAATAAGATAAAGGCATCAGCCAAACCTTGTACACCTAAACCAACGGGACGATGGCGCATGTTTGAGTTTTCGGCTTCTGGTACTGGATAATAGTTATGATCGATGATTTTGTTCAGGTTTAAAGTAGCCTGATAAGTTACATCGTATAATTTTTGGTGATCGAAAGCACCGTTGATTACGAAACGAGGCAATGCCAACGATGCTAAGTTACAAACCGCAACTTCATCTTTAGAGGTGTACTCGATAATTTCGGTACACAAGTTAGAGCTCTTAATGGTACCTAAATTCTGTTGGTTAGATTTGCTGTTCGCTGCATCTTTAAACAACATGTAAGGCGTACCGGTTTCAATTTGCGAATCTAAGATAGCAAACCAAAGTTCTTGTGCTTTAATGGTTTTACGGCCACGACCTTCTACTTCATATTTAGCGTATAATTCTTCGAATTCCTTACCGAAACAATCTGCCAAACCTGGTGCTTCGTGCGGGCAGAATAATGTCCAATCGCCATTATCTTTAACACGTTGCATAAACAAATCGTTAATCCAAAGGGCATAAAACAAATCGCGCGCACGCATTTCTTCTTTACCGTGGTTTTTACGAAGATCTAAGAATTCGAAAACATCTGCATGCCAAGGTTCTAAATAAATAGCAAAGGCACCTTTACGTTTACCTCCACCCTGATCTACGTAACGTGCAGTATCGTTAAATACACGTAACATTGGAATAATACCGTTACTTGTACCGTTTGTACCACCAATATATGATCCTGTTGCACGGATGTTGTGGATACTTAAACCAATGCCACCTGCACTTTGCGAAATTTTAGCTGTTTGTTTTAAAGTATCGTAAATACCTTCGATGCTATCATCCTGCATGGTTAACAAGAAACATGACGACATTTGAGGTTTTGGTGTAGCTGCGTTAAACAAAGTTGGTGTAGCATGTGTAAACCAACGCTCGCTCATTAAGTTATAGGTTTTGATTGCGCTATCGATATCTTCTTTGTGGATACCAACAGAAACACGCATAAACAAATGTTGAGGGCGCTCTACAATCTGACCGTTAACTTTTAAAAGGTAAGATTTTTCCAACGTTTTAAAACCGAAATAATCGAAACCGAAATCGCGGTCGTAAATGATAGAACTATCTAAAATATCTTTGTTTTTTTCTATAATCTCATAAACATCATCAGCGATAAGCGGAGCCGCTTTCTGCGCTTTCGGGTCGAAATATTCGTACAACATTTTCATCGTACCCGAGAATGATTTAGTGGTGTTTTTATGTAGGTTGGAAACCGCAATACGCGATGCCAACAAAGCGTAATCAGGGTGTTTTGTTGTTAACGAGGCAGCAGTTTCTGCAGCAAGGTTATCCAACTCAGATGTTGTTACACCATCGTATAAACCTTCGATAACCTTTTTGGCTACATCGATTGGATCTACCAGATCTGAATTTAAACTATAGCACAACTTTTGAATGCGGGCTGTGATTTTGTCAAATTGCACCGCTTCTTTGCGGCCATCTCTTTTTAGTACGAACATATTTTATGAGATTTAAGTTTTATTATTAAGTCGTGAGTATCAAGTATCAAGACCTAATCATCACTTTGTATTTTTTGTTATTTATTTATTAGTATCGAGTAGCAGGTAACAAGTAGCGAGATTAAAACCTTTTGCCTTCTACTTTAAAAGTCTTCATCTAAAGAAAACGCCTGTTTATTATTATCAGCAGAGGTTAATACACCACTTTTCTGATAATCGCCAACACGTTTCTCGAAGAAGTTGGTTTTACCCTGCAATGAAATCATTTCCATAAAATCGAATGGATTGGTTGCATTGTAGATTTTTTTGTAACCCAGCTCCTGTAACCACCTGTCGGCTACAAATTCGATATACTGACTCATTAATTTTGCATTCATACCAATTAGCGCAACTGGTAATGCATCAGTAATAAATTCCTTTTCAATTTCTACAGCATCACGAATAATGCCATGAACCGCTTCTTCGCTCAATTTATTGCTCAACATGCTGTAAAGTAAACAAGCAAATTCGCAATGTGAACCCTCGTCTCTCGAGATCAGCTCGTTACTGAAAGTTAGTCCCGGCATTAAACCACGTTTCTTTAACCAGAAAATAGAACAGAAACTTCCGCTGAAGAAAATACCTTCAACCGCAGCAAATGCCACTAAACGCTCGGCAAAAGTTCCGTTTTCAATCCAGCGTAAAGCCCATTCTGCTTTTCTTTTCACCGCAGGTACGGTATCAATGGCATGGAACAAACGGTCTTTTTCTTCTGGATCCTTAATATAAGTATCGATTAACAGGGCGTAGGTTTCTGCATGGATATTTTCCATCATAATCTGGAAACCATAAAAACAACGTGCTTCTGGCAATTGAACCTCACTCATGAAGTTTACCGCAAGATTTTCGTTCACAATACCATCACTAGCAGAAAAGAAAGCAAGGATGTGCGAAATGAAATGTCTTTCGCCATCGTTTAAATTGTCCCAGTGTTTCTGGTCGTCAGAAAGATCAATCTCTTCTGCAGTCCAAAAACTAGCTTCGGTCTTTTTATACATTTCCCAGATTGCCGGATACTTAATCGGCAAAAGCACAAATCTATCTTTGTTTTCTTGTAGTAATAATTCCTGTTCCATACGCTGATGTTTTTAATTCTATTTTTTTAACAGAGCCGACAAAGGCACGCATCCATCAATTTTATATGATGATTGTAATGTCTTTTATCAAAACGCTGTTGTGAAAGTGCTAACCCTATTGCCTGACAAACAACTGAGTTTTTAGTTAGGGAAAATTTAAAATTGCAATCAGGTGATGTACGTATAAATTACTAAAAACTAAGCTTTTATATTTGTTTTCAAGCGCAAGAAGTTAAAGAACTTTGTTATAACAAATATATATACGGTGGCCCTTTTTTGTGAACCAAAGTTGTTAACACCCTGCTCAATTGCTGGGGAAAAACGATCAGTCGAATATCATTTTCAAGCGAAAAAAAAGCTAATCGTTTCTTTTCAAGGGCTTAGCAAACCAAAACGAGTGTTAATAACTTAAATTTGAGGGGTATAATCGGCACTAAATAGAGCTAAAAGGAGTATTACTCAACTGTATAACTGAGGCTTACTTTAGCTATGCCTTTACGGAAGATACCGATCTGTTTTGCAGCACGTTCAGACAGATCTATAGCTAATCTTTTAGAGAAAGGACCACGGTCATTTACCTTCACAACTACCGATTTTCCGTTGTCTGGATTGGTTACTGTAACCAGGGTGCCGAATGGCAATGTACGATGGGCAGCTGTTAGCTTTTTTGCCCGGTATTTGGCGCCACTGGTGGTGCGGCGGCCTTCGAATTTTCTGTGATAATAAGTGGCGAGAACTGTTTTTTTGATACTATCCGGTTCATTTGATGAATCGGAATCTTGTGCTTTACCTTGTAAAAACAGGAAACAAAAACTTAATAACAGCAGATACTTCATAGGCTAAATTTTCTTTATCGAGCCTGCAAATATAAGCATTTAGTTTATAATCAATAATTTGTGGAAAAACAGCCTTATTTTATGCATTAAAAAAGGCGTACAACTTATCGCTGTACGCCCCTACCTAACCCTTCTACATCCACCTTATTTTTGATCTGGCACGAAATTCATTGAGATCGAATTTACGCAATGACGGGTGTCTTTATTGGTAAATCCTTCGCCCAAAAATACGTGACCTAAATGTGCGCCACAATTGGCGCAAACAATTTCTGTGCGCGAGCCATCAGCATCAGGAATACGCTTTACAGCGCCTTTAATTTCGTCATCGAAAGCAGGCCAGCCGCAGTGTGCATCGAACTTACTTTCCGAACGGTATAAGGCCGCATTACAACGCTTACAGGTATAAGTTCCTTTATCTGTTGTATGTTCATATTTACCTGTACCAGGGTATTCTGTACCTTTATTTACAATTACTCTTTCTTCTTCGGGTGTTAATGGATTCCAGTTCATTTTCTTTTTTGGTATGATTTGTTCTGTTTCCTTCGATTGTTTTACGGCTTTCTTATCTTGCTTTTGGGCACAAGCAGAAATACCTGTTATTAAAACAACAGCAGAAACCAAAAATAGTTTATTTAACATCGTTTTCATACTTCAATATACGCTATAGATTCTGTTTTGGTTTGCAGGTTTAGCGGTTTGTATTAGTGTTTACCTCACCCTGACAAAGTTGGTGGGTTATTTCCCTTTTCTGCACAGAGGATGTATCATAAATATAGATTGTCATCCTGAGCTGAAATCGTCTTTATGATGCAACCCCAAACAAGGGGTAGTGGTTTTAACCTTAAGCATTAAGATTCCCGCCTGCGCGGGAATAACGCCATAAGAAGAAAGATGGCCGTAACACCCCAACTTTGTGTTCTTTGCGACTTAGTGGTTAAACATAAATTGCATCCTTTGCGGTTAAAAATAGTGCCTAACACAAAAAGCGCCTCGAAATTAATCGAAACGCTTTTCTATAAAGAGATTTTTAAATTTTATTTTGCTAATTCTTCTGCCATTGCAGCACCGATTTCAGCAGGACTTTCTACTACACGGATACCACACTCGCGCATGATTTTCATTTTAGCAGCTGCAGTATCATCAGCACCACCCACAATAGCACCAGCGTGGCCCATTCTACGTCCCGGAGGCGCAGTTTGACCAGCGATGAAACCAACAACAGGTTTAGTACCGTGTTCTTTGATCCAGCGGGCAGCTTCTGCTTCCATTCCACCACCAATTTCACCAATCATGATGATACCGTGAGTTTCAGGATCGTTCATTAATAATTTAACTGCTTCTACAGTAGGTGTTCCAATAATTGGGTCACCACCGATACCGATAGCCGTTGTAATACCTAAACCAGCTTTAACAACCTGATCTACCGCTTCGTAAGTTAAAGTTCCTGATTTAGAAACCACACCTACATGACCTTTTTTGAAGATAAAACCTGGCATGATACCGATTTTAGCTTCATCAGCAGTAATTACACCCGGGCAGTTAGGGCCGATAAGCGTAACATCGCGATCAGCAATATATTCTTTAACCTGAATCATATCCTTAGTTGGGATACCTTCAGTAATACAAACAATAACTTTAATACCGCCTTCGGCAGCTTCCATAATTGCATCAGCAGCAAAAGCTGGTGGCACGAAAATGATAGATACATTTGCACCCGTTTTATCAACGGCATCTTTAACAGTATTAAAAACAGGCTTATCTAAATGCAATTGCCCACCTTTGCCAGGCGTTACACCACCAACTACGTTTGTACCATAGGCCAGCATCTGCTCAGCGTGGTAAGTTCCTTCGTTTCCGGTAAAACCCTGAACGATAACCTTAGAATCTTTATTTACTAAAACGCTCATGTATCAATATTTTTTTTGTGCAAAGCTAATATTATTGAACTGGAATTCAAATCTAAAACCATATTATTTAGTCCGTTTTTTCAGGAAAATGTAAGGAAATGGTTTATGGCACCTGTAGCCCGTCATAGACTTTATTCAGAAGTAAAGTTGAGACTGCCTTTATGGGGTTTAGGCATGAAAGGTAAAAGTTTTTTGGCGCTACATCAGGAGCAAGCCTTTCGATTATAAACCTGACAATAGCGAACACCGAACGTAGAGAGGTAAAGCGGATGGCAGGACTTAAAAGGCCAAGAACTACTGCACATTCGTTTTCAAAGCAAAAACATTAAGGCTTAGGATTAGAAAATGAGCGGTCCAGTTCTTTTGGAGGGCTACACTCCCGCTCTTCGTTCTTTCCCGACGTAAAGTCGGGACCACTGCGATCGGGTTTAGTAACAAAGTGCTGGTGCTTGTGGCAACATCCAGGCAAAACGCTTAAATTTACCTTTTGAGCGGAAAGACTAAAGACCAAAGCGGAAAGTCTAAAAACCCAGACAAAACTTAAGCCAATTATAAAACGTATATGATCAAGAAGCTAATCCCAATCGTAACCATTTTTGTTTCAACCTTTATTTCAGTTAAGGCCAGCGCACAAAGTACCGATACCAGCAAATACATCCTCCAAAACGATATTGAAGTAGCCAAAGAGGAACCTGGTACGCATAACGGCGGGGGTAAAACCATCGGCTTTAACTTTTTTAGTGATGCCAAAAATCTTAAAACAGCATTCCGAAAAAGAACTTTAAAACCGGGTTCCTCTATCGGATACCATTTGCAAAAAGAAGATGAGATTTATTACGTACTCAGCGGAAACGGAACCATGCAGATGAATGGAAAAACTTTTGCGGTTAAACCTGGTGATGCCATTTTAACCCGCCCAGGTAGCTCGCATGGTATTGCCCCAAATGCCGGTAATGATTTGACTATTATGATTGTTTACGAGAAGAAATGATGATATTCGAACCTAAGCCACTTCCCTCCCCCTTCGGAAGGGATAAGGGAAGGATAGCGCTATTTTTCATCCCCCTGCCCCCTTCAAAGGGGGACCTTGAACATTACAACTAGAGAACAGATAACCAAAAATGGAACTGGAAAAACATTATACCAATAGAACGGGCTGGCTAAGGGCTGCTGTACTTGGTACCAACGACGGCATTATTTCTACAGCCAGTTTGGTTATTGGTATTGCCGCAGCGAGCGATACCAGAAGTCCGATTGTATTAGCGGCACTGGCCGGTTTGGTTGCAGGGGCATTATCTATGGCAGCAGGAGAATATGTTTCAGTAAGTTCTCAGTCCGATATTGAAAAAGCAGATCTTGCACGCGAGAAAATAGAACTCGAAACCATGCCCGAATTGGAGCTGAAAGAGCTCGCTAAGATATATGTTATACAAGGGCTTGATGAAGATCTGGCCATGCAGGTAGCCATAAAATTAACCGAGAAAGATGCCTTAGGCACACATGCCAGAGATGAACTGGGTATTAACGAAATTACACAGCCCAAGCCGCTTCAAGCTGCTTTTGCATCTGGCGCCTCCTTTATCAGCGGCGGTATTTTACCTTTTTTAGTTGCTTTTCTTGCCCCAATAAAATCGATGGTGTTTTATCAATATGGTTTTGCTATTGTATTCTTAGCTTTATCGGGCGCAATTGCAGCGAAGGCAGGGGGATCTAGTATGATTAAAGGGATATTACGGATTTGTTTCTGGGGCACGGTTGCCATGGTAGTAACTGCTCTGGCTGGGTATATTTTCGAGGCAAAGACCAGTTAATTAAACCACATAAGGATTCATAATCCACTTATGCAAAAAAGCCGTTCTGATATAAAATCAGGACGGCTTTGCTTTACTTAATCTCTTGTAATTCGTCATTCTGAATTTATTTCAGAATCTTTTAAAAGCTATTCTAATCAAAATAGACCCTGAAATAAATTCAGGGTGACGAACAGACAAAGTATACTATATAAAATTTATCCTAAAGACTTTTAGCTTCAGCTTTAGGACTATCTGCTTTAGGTTTTGGTTCAGTTTTCCAGGCTTTTACCCATTCGGCCTGTGCAGCTTCGTCATGGAAGGTCCATGCTACGAAACGGCTTATTTTTTGCCCCTGGCTCATTTGAACGGTGGTTACCTCAAAAGCATTTGCTTTAACCAATGCACTATAGATACTTTTTAAGTTGGCACTTTTTGATACCAATGAGGTAAACCATAAAACCTGATTTTTGATCTGCTCACTCTGGATAATCATCTGTTCTACAAAAGCACGCTCACCACCCGGGCACCAAAGCTCGGCCTTGTTACCGCCAAAGTTTAATACGTGTTTTACTTCCTTTTCATTTCCGCCCAGGTTACGCCATTTCTGACGGGTACCTTGCTCGGCTTCTTTTAAAGAAGCATGAAACGGTGGGTTACAAACCACGGCATCGAAACGCTCTTTGCCACCAACAATACCTCTAAAAATACCCATTTTTGAAGATTGCTGACGGATTTCTACTGCCCCTTGTAGGGGTTTATTCGCTTCGATAATGCGCTTAGCCGAATCGACCGAAAGTGGATCGATCTCAGAACCTACGAAACTCCAGCCATATTCCTGGTGACCAATGATGGGGTAAATACAGTTTGCACCTACACCAATATCCAATACATTAATATTAGCTCCTTTAGGGTTTTTACCTTTATTGCTTGACCCTAATAGATCGGCAACATAGTGAATATAATCGGCCCGGCCCGGAATAGGCGGACAAAGAAAATCCTGAGGAATGTCCCACTGTGAAATGTTATAAAAATATTTCAACAATGCCCTATTAAGTGCTTTAACGGCGCTTTGATCTGCAAAATCGATAGAATCATCATTGTGTTCGTTTTTAAAAACGAAACGCTTTAATTCTTTTGAGGTTGCAATAAGTTGTTTGAAATTGTAACGCGAACGGTGTTTGTTGCGTGGGTGTAACTCGCTTTTTTCCTTGCGGTTATTTTGTTCTTCTTGAGCCAATGTGCTGTGGATTAATTAAACAAGCTGTGTGCATGTTTCTAGCACAAAGGTACATAAAAAGGTTGAAGGTGTGAAGGCTGAGGGTAGAAGGGGTTTCGGAGCGTTCGTCATGCTGAATTTATTTTACAAGTAGAGACAGTATTTTCAACTGCCTTGTAGCTACTCCGTGGTCAGCATCTTTCCTGCTATTAAGACCCTGATCCCGATGAATCGGGACAGGGTGATGCTTCGAGAGGATAGCTCTAAACTACACCTCCTCTGCTTTTTCTATCATTGCAGGCTGAATAGCTTTCTGATACTTTGCTTCATCAAACTGGTTTTCACTTTTAGCAATTACGATGGTGGCCACGCCGTTTCCGATTACATTGGTTATAGCCCTTGCTTCGCTCATAAAACGGTCTACACCAATTAATATGGAGATATGTTCTATCGGCATAATTTTCAAAGCGGTTAAGGTTGATACCAAAACGATAAAACCACTCCCTGTTACCCCAGCTGCACCTTTAGAAGTAACCATGAGCACACCTAAAACTGTAATCTGCTGACCTAAGGATAAATCGACATGAAAAACCTGACAAAGAAATATAACGGCCATGGCCAGGTAAATTGCAGTTCCATCAAGATTAAAAGAATAGCCGGTAGGGATAACCAAACCAACAACCGATTTATCGCACCCAATAGCTTCCATTTTCTGCATCATGCTTGGCAGTGCCGATTCGGAAGAAGAAGTACCCAGTACAATTAAAATTTCCTGTCGGATATACTTCAGGTAGGCCCACAAGCTAAAATTATAGTAGCGGCAAATTCCGTTTAAAACAATAAAAATGAACAGGATGCAGGTTAAATAAACTGAGCCCATCAGTTTGGCCATGCCCACTAAACTTTCCAAACCATGGGTACCGATGCTAAAAGCCATCCCGCCGAAAGCACCAATTGGCGCTAAACGCATTATCACCTTCATAATTTTGAAGAGCACTTTCGATATTTTATCGAAGGCATTTAATACGCTTGTTCCCTCTCCACCTAATTTATTTAAACCATAACCAAAAAGAATGGCAAACAGCAAAATCTGTAAAATGTTTCCCTCAGCAAAAGCGGCAATCACATTATGCGGGATAATATGCAGAAAAAACTCTGCCCAGTTCATATCTTTAGCTTGCTCGGCATAACCAACAATTTTTGTAGCATCGCTAGCCTTAGTTATCATTCCGGCACCTGGCTTTAAAACATTGGCTACCACTAAACCAATTGCAATAGCTACCGTACTTACAATTTCGAAATATAACAATGCTTTACCACCTACCCTGCCTACTTTTTTCATATCGCCCATGTGTGCGATTCCTAAAACAATAGTAAAGAATATAATTGGTGCAATTAACATGCTAATCAGGTTGATAAAACCCTGACTGATCAATTTAGCTGTAGGTGCAAAACCGGGGAAGAAAATCCCAACATTAATTCCTATTATGATGGCAAGGATAACCTGAAAGGTTAAATTGGAGAATACTTTTTTTACAAATTCTATAAATGTCATCTTTATTTTTTTAGGTGTTTTGGTTTGCTATTGAATAATGAACAGACCGTAAGCTTAAAATAATTTTATTTATAAATACTGACCTCAATTTTCCCGTCGGCAGTAATTGCACCTCTATACATTCCCTCGGTATTAAAGGGCATAGTCATATTTCCTTTTTTATCTAAAGCAATTAAACCACCGTTGCCACCCATTTTACCTACTTTATCTAACGCAATTTTCGATGCCTCTGCAACAGATAAGCCCTTATATTCCATTAAATCGGAAATGGTTTTTGCCACCACATTACGGATATAAAACTCGCCCCAACCAGTACAGGAAATACCTGCTGTTTCATTATTGCAGTAGGTACCTGCCCCTATAATTGGTGCATCGCCCACACGTCCGTATTTTTTGTTCGTCATACCACCGGTTGAAGTTCCCGCTGCCAGGTTTCCAGCCTTATCTAAAGCTACACAACCCACCGTACCAAATTTGTAATCGTGGTTTTTAATTCCAAATAATTCCGATTTTTTAGTTCCATGATCTAAAACCGCTTTGGTAGAATCTTCTTTAATGGCCTGTTGTAAGCCATCCCAACGTTCCTTAGTCCAGAAATATTTAGGATCAACGATTTCCAATCCAGCTTCTTTTGCAAACTGATCGGCACCTGCGCCAACCATCATTACATGCTCCGATTTTTCCATCACGGCTCTGGCAGCAGAAATTGGATTTTTTATGGTAGTTACCCCCGCAACGGATCCCGCCATTAAGGTTTTTCCATCCATTATTGCGGCGTCGAGCTCATTTCTGCCATCATGTGTAAAAACAGCACCTTTGCCAGCATTAAAATGTGGATCGTTTTCTAAAACGTGAATGGTTGCTTCAACAGCATCGAGGCTCGATTTACCTGCTTTAATTTCTGCATAACCTGCATTTAATGCTTGTGTTAAGGCAGCGATATAGGCAGCCTCTTTTTCGGGACTCATGTTCTTTTTGAGAATGGTGCCGGCACCACCGTGAATCACCATTACATATTTTTTCTGTTGTGCAGAAACCTGCAAGGCTAAAGCCGAAAACAAGAACAAGGCAAGTAATTTTAACCGTTTCATCTTCCTATTGGGTTTAAGAAGCCGTTAAATTAAGAAAATCCTTGAGAATAAATGCGTTTAAACTTTAGCTATCCCTTTGGATGAGAACTGCAGATCGTAAAGCTTTTTATAGTAGCCATTTAATCTTAACAGCTGCTGATGTGTGCCTTTTTCTTTAATCTCACCCTTATCGAGCACAATAATCTGATCGGCCTTTTGAATGGTGGATAAACGGTGGGCAATTACAATCGAAGTTCTACCGTCCATTAAGTTATCAATGGCTTTCTGGATCAATAATTCTGTTTCGGTGTCAACTGATGAAGTGGCCTCATCTAAAACCAAAATAGCCGGATTATGCACGAGGGCACGGATAAACGAAATCAACTGGGCCTGACCAGCTGAGAGTGTAGCACCTCTTTCCATCACATTATATTGATAGCCACCCGGTAAACGTTCGATAAAATCGTGCGCACCAACTTTTTTGGCAGCATTCACCACTTCTTCGATGGTAATTTGGGGGTTATTTAGTGTAATGTTGTTTAAAATGGTATCCGAAAACAAGAAAACATCCTGAAGTACAGTAGCAATATTGCTCCTTAAGTAATCCAGATCAAAATCTTCGATATGAATGCCATCTACGGTGATATCTCCCTTTTTTACTTCATAAAAACGGTTCAGGATATTAATTGTGGAAGATTTACCAGCACCCGTTGCCCCCACCAAGGCCACAGTTTCGCCAGCCTTCACTTCGAATGTAAGATCTTTCAGCACATAGTTTTCGTCGTTATAGGCAAACCAAACCTTTTCGAATTTAATATTTCCGTCTAATTTGGTTGGCTTTTGTCTCCCCGTATTTGGCGTAGTTTCATCAGTATCTAAAACTTTAAAAACACGTTCGGCACCTACCATTCCCATCTGCAGCGTATTAAACTTATCGGCCAACTGGCGGATCGGTGTAAATACCATACCCAGGTACATAATAAACTGTGTGATGGTTCCAGGCGTTACATCCAACGGTTTGGAAAGAATACTTTTTGCGCCGTACCACACCAACAAACCCAACGACATGGCCGAGATTAACTCCACCACCGGAAAAAAGATAGAATAATACCAGTTAGAACGGATATTGGCATCACGATAGCGCTTGTTAATGGCGTAGAATTTTCTGTATTCCTGTTTCTCCCTGGCAAAATACTGCACAATAGATACACCCGTAATGTGTTCCTGCAAAAAAGTATTCAGGTTAGAAACCTCATTTCTAATTTCCTGAAAAGCCACTTTAATCGCTTTCTGAAATTTCCGGGTAGCAATAATCAACAATGGAATGGGCAAGAGCACCACTAAACTCAATTGCCAATCGGTATATAACATGACGCACACAATCACTACCACCTGCAAACTATCGCCTATCATCGAGATTAAACCTTCCGAAAAGATATCGGCAATGGTTTCCAAATCGGAAACCGTTCTGGTAATTAATTGTCCGATGGGCGTTTTATCGAAGAATTTTAGGCGGAGTTTTGTAATGTGGTTAAAAACATTGATCCGAAGATCGCGGATAACCGATTGACCTAATGTATTGGTTAAAAGCGTGTGGTTATATTGAATCAAAGTTTGTAAGATCAACATAAAGATCATCAACATGGTCATATTCACCAGACCAGAATAATTTCCGGTTAAAATATAATGATCGAGTGTATACTTAATTAAAAACGGACGGACCGGAGAAATGGCCGCAAGCAGAATGGTTAAAATAACCGACCACACAAAAACGGCACGGTAAGGCTTTACATATTGAAAAATACGTTTCAGTAATCCGGTGTTGTATACGTCGCCTGTAACTGCCATTTTTTTTTAGTTTTGAATGAAAGAATTTCGAATTATTGAATGTTATAGATACTTTTTCATTCCCTCATTCAATCCCTCTCTCATTCAATCATTTTATATAATCGTATTCTATCTTCACTAAATACAAACCGCAGGCAGGCACCGATTGCCCGGCCTTACTGCGGTTTTTACTTTCTATTATTGCTTTAAAATCTGTTAAATTTATTTCTTTTTTACCGATCTGTACCAAAGTACCCATAATGGCTCTTACCATGTTGCGTAGAAAACGGTCGGCCTGAATGGTAAAAACCAATCCATCTTCCTGTCGCTCGAAAACGGCTTTGCTTATTTTACAGTTATTGGTAAAAGTTTGCGTGTTTGATTTACTAAAACACGAAAAATCGGTATAGTTTAATAACAGTGCCGCTGCCTCGTTCATTGCTTCCACATCCAGTTTATCTTTAACCAACCACGATCGGTTAAGTTTAAAAGGATTCTTTTCGAAGTGAAGGTAATATTTATAAGCACGGGCAGTGGCATCGAAGCGGGCATGGGCATCATCATGTACCGGTATAATCCGTTTTGCTGCAATTTGATAAGGCAGCATGGCATTAATACCGGTTACCCCACTTAAAACCTTTGCCTCTTCTACACTTTCAACATCAAAATGCGCATAAAAATCAGTAGCATGCACGCCTGCATCCGTTCTTCCACAGCCCAACGTTTCGATGGGCTGTCTAAAAAAAACAGACATAGCCTTATCTAACAATTCCTGAACGGTAATTGCATTAGGTTGTGTTTGCCAGCCATGGTATAAGCTGCCATCATAAGCCAATTGGATGAAGTACCTTTTTTTACTCAAAGCGATGCAAAAATACTTTTTTCCTTTTATTTAGAAGGAAAGCGTTCTACATTTATTATAAGTAGCCATAACTAAGGCTTAGCGGTATTTTTCTCGTCAAACTGCCACTTATTATCGTAAAAACCGGCCAGCTTAATGCCTTTGCTTCCTTCTTTTGGTAACTCAGATGAAAAAATCATAAAATCAGGGAAACCACTACCTCCAGCAAAATACTGGTTGGCATAAGCCGCTTTCATCCCTTTTACTCCAGTACTGGCCACTACGCCTATCAATAGTTTATTGTCGTGCTGAGGCCAAATGTAATATGCGGCTAAATCATCGCCTTTCAACACATGTTGTTTCGTGGTTATTTGCGAATTGCTTACTTGTATAGGACAATCTTTAAGTAATTTATTCCAGGCTGTATTATTTTCGGAGTTTCCATATAAAATAATATTACGCCCCTGGTATTTTGATGCTGAAAATTCTTTATCCATAATGATATCAATAGCTCCATTGCCCCGGTAATACCAGCTTTCAGCATCGTATTTGGCTTTATTTAAATTAGCCAGATTGACTTCGGCAGAACCGTTTGTTCCTACCACAAAAACCATTTTATGATTAAAAGCTTCTTTAAATGTGCCATATCGTAACGGATTTTTATCTCTTTTGTCAATTTTGGTGATGATTTGCCACGCATCGTTATTTTTCTCTAAAAACAGGGTATCGTTAACGCTTTGTGTGGTATAATTAATAACTGTTAAACTATCTAAAGTAATTTTTATGGGTGTTTTTGCAACATAATCTGTTAAAGCCAATTTTAAAAGCGCAACGTTCTCGGTTTTACCAACAATGGTTGATAGCTTCCTGTCTCTTGTTAAAATGATGCGACTATATTGTAAAGGCTGCGTTTGCTGATAAATAGTAGCCCAGCGATAAGTAGACGAAATTCCGGGACTGGATGTGGTAAAATCGATGCGGTTTACAGCAGAATCGGCAGCAATAGTATGCCACTTAAAAAAACTAAAAATAGGTGGCCAATCTACACTTTGATCACCGAACCAGTGCTCGCCACCTGGATATTCATAATAACTAAAATCGGCATGAAAACCAGCAAGCAATTTCTTCATTTGCCTTGCATAACTAACAGGCACTACCCTATCCGCATCGCCATGCAAAACATAAACGCCCAATGGTGTATAATTAGTCACTAATTTCGGAACATCGCTCTGGTTGCCAGCTCTTAACAACATCCTTTCGACCATATTTTTACTACTATCAGGGATTTTCCCATCGGCAGAACCGTAATCTTTAAGCGAAGCATAACCTGCGGCAGGCGCAATAGCAGCCCATTTATCGGGATAAGTGGCGCCTAAAAACCAGGTACCATGTCCACCCATAGAATGGCCGGTGAGGTAAATCTGTTTATCGTTCGGTTTAAACTGATCCTTTGCCAACGCCAGCACTTCTAAAGCATCCTGTCTACCCCAATCTTCCCAATTAAAACCACGTGGCCTGCGGTTAGTGGCAGCAACTACCGTTCCCCAATCTTTAGATTTATAGGCTTTAGCCTGACCAATGGCTTCAACACCTGCACCGTGGACCGACAGAAATAATGCTGAATTTGGTTTCCAGCCGTTAAGTTGCGGGGTAACTGCGAAATACTGCAAGCTGCCATCAATTTTACTGATAAAAGTCTGTTTATAGCTTGATGAATTTGCTAAAGCTTCAATTACAATCGTTTTCTGATCTACATTTGTTTTGTTCTGTAAGAGTTGTATTTCGAGATTATAATTACCTGGTGTGGTTATGGTACTTGCATCTAACTCAAAAATCACCTTCCTCATGCTCAGTTTGGCGATACGCGAAATGGCCACTTCCTGCTGTTTACCATTTAAAACAGTTTTGATTTGCAAATCATTAACATCTTTCAAAGAAGAATTACTTACCGTTAATGCCCCTTTTAGTACACCATTTGCCTGATTGAGCACAATACTCGGTAAAGTAACGTCGTCTGTATGGATGATTAACTTTTTAGCATTAATAATGATCATTGGCAATATGCTGGCACCTCTTACAAAAAGCTCGTTTACACCTTTTTTTAATTGAACCGGAATATTCATATAAGCCGATGCATAGGGATCGCCCATATGTGGGGTACCATTGAAAAACAAACTATTGCCTCCAACTACATTTAAAATTGCGGTTTGTTCTTTTGGGGAAGTATAAGTAATGTAGATATAATCAGAACCTCTATCTATGCTACCTGGATTCAGGAAAGGATTATTTGTAGCCTGAAAAGATCTTCTGGAGAATGCACTAAAACGGCCATTAGCATCTGCTTTAATTGCTTTCCACAATATTTTTTGGCCATCTTTTCCTTCAGAAAATGCCCCATTTTCGGTGGGACTCTGTAATTTTCCATTCGCCATTTGCCAGGCCAGTAAATCGGTATAAACGGCTTCGCGGCCATAGCGGCTACCACTGGCTACCGTTAATGCCTGCTCAAATTTAAGGGTATCTTGCGCAAAGGTGTTTGTTGCAGCAAGTAGGAGAATTAGAAAAAGTAAGTTTTTCAGCATAAACGTTTTATTAACAAACTGTTTAATTTCGTTTTTATATTTTACTTGTCATCCTGAGCTTGTCGAAGGATAAGCTTTAAAGGCATTTCGACAGGCTCAACGTGACAACCTGTATAAATTTTTCATCATTTTTTAACCAGTCGCTAAGTATTCCAGTTAAAAATGTATTTCTTTAAAGCAGTAATACCGTGGGTAACTGCTTAACTGAGAAAAGCATTAAATCTGTTATGGTTTGGATGGAAAATCAAATGTATTAAAACTTAGTGTTTTTAACAAAATCTCCGATTAGCAGGAAGAATGTTTTTTCAAGGTTGAAATAGAATCCCTATAATTGTTTATTATTTTAAATTGACATGATACAAAGAATACAATCGATCTGGCTTTTTTTAGCAGCATTAACCTTAGTTTTAATGTTGTTTTTACCTATCGCCACAAAAGATGTTGCAGGAACAGAATCAGCGGTATATACCACCGGGCTATACCAAACTTTAACCATTAAAGCAGGMATAAGTCTTAAAGTTCAATCTTTTCTACCTTTAATTATCACCAATATCGCTGTTGCATTTATTTGTTTAATGAATATTTTCAACTATAAAAAAAGAAGTTTTCAAAAACGTATTGCCGTTATTTCGATCATACTAATTGGAGGTTTTGCTTTTTGGTGCAGTGTTTATGCTAAAAAACTACCTGGCGGTATTGAAGGTGCTAGTTTTGGTGTTGGAGCATATTTGCCTGCCTTAGCTATTTTATTCGTTGTACTTGGCATTTTCGGCATCAATAAAGATGAAAGATTAATCCGCTCGGCCGAAAGGTTAAGATAATTCGCTTATGACTTACAGAAATACATTTACCGTTCTTTTTATCTGTTTACTCTTTTCGTGCAAAAAAGGCGGAAGCAAATCTGAAATAAATTTCCCATTAATGCTACAAACAGAAAATCTGGTTAAAAAATCGGAAACACGTTTATTTACGGCGAACGGTGAAATAAAAGATCAAAATATAATTAAGCAGTTTATTAAAAACGAAAGCATCTTTATTTTACCAGATCACTAGGTTGCAGATGGTAGCAGTCTGGTTTTTTCAACTAATGATGTGGCAACAATTGACGGAAATGTAAACTATACAGTAGTAAAAGACGGAGATTTAATTTTGTTCTACTCTCCAAAAACCGTGTTAACCAACAATCAACTCATTGATCAGATTTTTAAATACCGGGCTCCAATAACTCCTATCCCAACTCAGAATGGATACAACTTTATTACACAGGAAGTAAGGGTTGCCCGTGGGGATTACGATAAATTTTCATTTTCGAGAACAGTTTTTTTGCTAAAACGCGGAGCCACTTCAAAACAATTGGGGATTACATTTAACGATATTGCAGATGATATAGTTTCCAAATTGACAGCTCAGGATACCCTGGCCTATTTAGAAACCGCACTGATTATGGCCCGTTAACGACTCAAAAAACAAAATAGTTTGATTAAAACTATTTATCTAATATTAATTTTAAATATTTTTTGGCACTAATCTGCTTTGCAAACATTTTCAACTTTAAAAGTAGAAGCGCTCAAAAGAGGATTACAATGCTGACCATCATTACTAATTGCCGGTTTTGCATTTTGGTGTAACTTTTATGCCCACACTCATTATTTTATTTTTGATTCTTGCCATCTTCGGCATTAACAAGGATGAAAGATTGATACGCTCGGCTGAAAGCTTGCGCTAATTCTTTAATTTTAACAGAAAATTACCTCTCTCTATGCACATTAAAATAAATCATGCGGTTAACTATATCTGTTTAGTGGTTTTGCTTTGCGGAATCTTATCATGCAACAAAAGCATCCATACTTTTGAAAAAGCCAAAATCGAAAAAAGTGTTGATTCTATTTACCTTAAACAGAGAATAGCCGAAATAAAAGGTTTAAATACCGATGTTTTTACAAAAGGGTCATTCAAAGGCGCTGGTGGTACACCAATTGTATACCGTTTATTAAAACCAAAAAGTACAAACAGAAAACTTCCACTGGTAATTGTATTTCATGGATCAAACGCGGTTGGAAACGACAATAGCAGCCAGCTGGGTATTTTGGCAAAACTATTTGCTACGGATGAAATACAGGCAAAATACCCAGCTTTTGTTTTGGCACCCCAGTTCCCTTCGCGATCATCAAATTACGTGATGGACCAAAGCAGAAATCTACTTACCTCTGTACCACAGCCGTGTTTAACAACCGCATTACAGCTGATTGATAGCTTAAAAAGCAATTTAAATATTGATGTGAATAGGATTTATCTGATCGGTTTTTCGATGGGGGCTTCTTCTGTGATCAATGCCTTATCGTTAAAACCAGATTTATTTGCCGCAGGCATAAGCATTTCTGGCATACCGCAATTCGACAAAGTAAAAACACTCACGAACATTCCAATTTGGTTGATTCACGGAAATATGGATACCGAAAACCCTTTTAATAGTGATGAAAAGTTTTTTGAAGAGGTAAAATACAACAACAGAACCAGGTTTTGGGAATTCGACAGTCTGGCCCACAACGATATTTTCGCTCCCGCAATTTTAACTGACGAACTGCCCCATTGGCTGTTTAAATACAAACATAAATAGCTGCTTTACCCCAGCAACCTAAACCCGGTTGGCGTGAAAATCCTTTTTAAAACCTGAAAGGTTTGAAAAAGATTGAAACAGAAAACGGGACTGAGGTAACCTAAGCACAACTGCAGCCGCTTTCCAAACAAAAAACACGTGTTCTTGTTGCAATCACGACCTCAATTTAAACCTTCTACACCCTACCTTTTCCATCATCCATCTTACATCTACTGTTACTTCCTTATTTTCAAATATTTAGCTTAAAAAACTATTTACTTGATTATCTGTGAAATACGAAATATTAACCTTACCTTTGCGGCTCAATTAAAAATAAAAAGACGAATGACAAACCCATTTCAATTATTGGGGATAAGTGATGACGTCGTTAATGCCGTAAAGGATCTTGGATTTGAAACTCCAACACCTATTCAGGAGCAAAGTATTCCTGTACTGTTAGAAGGCACTAATGATTTTGTTGGTTTGGCCCAAACAGGAACAGGAAAAACAGCCGCATTTGGTTTGCCGCTGTTAGAACTAATCGATTTTAAAGTTAATAAACCACAGGCATTGATTTTATGCCCTACCCGTGAGTTATGCTTGCAAATCGCTAACGACCTTAAAAACTTTTCTAAAAACGTTGCTAATGCCCACGTTGTTGCCGTTTATGGTGGCGCGAACATTATGCAACAACTACGCGAAATACGCCAAGGCGTTCAGATCGTAGTGGCCACGCCCGGCCGTATGTTGGACATCATTGGCCGTAAAGCCATTGATTTTTCTTCAGTTAAATATGTTGTGCTTGATGAAGCTGACGAGATGTTGAACATGGGTTTCCAGGACGACATTAACGACATTTTATCAACTACTCCTGATGACAAAAAAACCTGGTTATTCTCGGCTACCATGCCTGCAGAAGTTCGCCGTATAGCTAAAAACTATATGGACAACCCTGTTGAATTAACCATGGGCACAAAAAATACAGGTAATGTAAACATCGAACACGAATATTATATTGTTCGTGCACGTGATAAATACGCTGCCTTAAAACGTATTGTAGATTTTAACCCTGAAATTTTTGCCGTAGTATTTTGTAAAACCAAATTGGATACACAAGATGTTGCCGAGCACTTAATTAAAGATGGTTACAATGCTGATGCCTTGCACGGCGATTTATCGCAACAACAACGTGATAAAGTAATGCAACGTTTCCGTGAGCGTAACATGCAGTTGTTAATTGCTACTGATGTTGCCGCACGTGGTATCGATGTAAACAATGTAACACACGTAATCAACTATTCTTTACCTGACGAAATTGAAAGTTATACCCACCGTTCTGGCCGTACAGGCCGTGCTGGTAAAACTGGTATCTCTATCTGTATCATCAACTCTAAAGAAGTTGGAAAAATCCGTCAGTTAGAACGCATTATTGGTAAACAATTTACCAAAGCTGAGCTTCCTACAGGATTTGATGTTTGTGAAAAACAATTGTTCTCTTTGGTACATAAAGTACACAATGTAGAAGTTAACAACGAACAGATTGATCAGTACATTCCACGTATTATGGATGAATTTGCTGATTTATCAAAAGAAGATGTAATTAAACGTTTTGCTTCATTAGAATTTAACCGTTTCTTGGATTACTACTCTAAAGCACCTGACTTAAATGCTGCAGTTGGCGACGACCGCGGTGCAGACAGAGGCGAAAGAGGTGCCGGACGTGGACGTGGTAGCGAAGGTTACACCCGTTTGTTCATCAACTTAGGTTCTGTAGATGAGTTTACCCGTGGCGATATGTTATCATTTATCTGTAACAACGGTAAAATTGGTGGCAAAAGCGTTGGTAAAATCGATTTAAAAGGTGTTTTCTCTTTCTTTGAAGTGGAAGACGACGTAGCTGACAAAGTTTTTGAAGGCTTTAAATCTGTTGAGTTTAACGGTCGTCAGGTACGCATCGAGAAAAGCGGAGACGGTGGTCGTGGTGAAGGCGCAGGTGAAAGACGCGGTGGTGGCGAAAGACGTAGCGGTGGCGGTGAACGCAGAAGCGGCGGTGGCGGCGGTTATCGTGGCGGCGGCGACAGAAAATCTGGCGGTGGTAGTGGAAGACGTGAAGGTGGAAACAGCGGTGGCGGTTTCAGAGATTTCTCTGGACGTAGCCGTGACGACAAAGGTGGTAACACTGGAGGTCCACGCAGAGAAGGCGGAAACCGTGAAGGTGGCAGTGGCGAACGCAGAAAAAAATGGTAAATCACTAAACCAAATATTTTACAGCCGTTCTGATTATTCAGAGCGGCTTTTTTTATGGGTAAATTTTGTTGTTTTGAGGATCGTCATTTCGAGCGAAGTGCAACGCAGCCGAGAACCAGGTAGTGCTCAGCGAAACTAAATCTACAGCAGCTCTCTCGCGCGAAAGTTCGGGACTACACTACATCCGATAGCTATCGGATCGAGATGACGATCATTCTATATATATGTGATGTCAGATGTTACCATCTGACTTTTCTTACTAAATCAATCTCCAGTCAGATGGTAACATCTGACTTCACACCCAATTTTTGTTTAAAAACAGCTATAAAACATTATATTTAACGTTTAGATATACTAAACACGATCATGCGTTATTTAAAGTTTTTCATCGTTTTATTTTCACTATTCATCAGCAGTAAACTTTCTGCCCAACAAAAGGTTTCTGATCAAAAAATGCAGTGGTTTGCTGATGCCAAACTGGGTATTTTCATCCATTGGGGTATTTATTCGGTTAATGGTATTTCCGAATCGTGGTCGTTTTTTAACAACTACATCAATCATGATGCTTACATGAAACAGCTTGATGGTTTTACCGCTGCAAAGTACAAACCAGAAGAATGGGTAAACCTGATTAAAGAAAGTGGCGCCAAATATGCCGTAATTACCACAAAACACCATGATGGTATTGCCCTTTGGGATAGTAAAGCTCCCTTAGCCACTACCACACTAAAAAATAGTGCTGCCAAAAAAGATTTAATCACTCCATTTGTGGCCGAACTTAAAAAATCGGGTCTTAAAACAGGGTTATATTTTTCTCTACCTGATTGGAGCTACCCGGATTATGATGGTTTTACCCGCGACAGGAAACGTTATGATTATAAACAGGATACACCACGCTTTAAAAAATTCCAAAATTATTTTCAAGGGCAGTTAAACGAACTTTCGGCCAAATATAATCCTGATCTGGTATGGTTTGATGGCGATTGGGAGCATAGTGGAGAAGAATGGCAGGCCAAAAACATATTGACAAATTTACGCAAGGTAAATCAGAACATCATTATCAACTCTCGCTTAAACGGGCATGGCGATTACGATACACCGGAGCAAGGTGTTCCCGTTGTAAAACCAAACTCACCAGAATGGGAACTTTGTTACACCATGAATGATTCGTGGGGCTATCAGCCTTATGACAATCATTATAAATCATCAAACATGATCATCCGCACGCTGGTTGATTGTATTAGCATGGGCGGTAACTTATTGCTTGATATTGGACCAAAAGCAGATGGAACCATTGCGTCAGAGCAGGTTAAAATTTTAAAGGATTTAGGCCGCTGGACCCAGAAACACGCAGAGGCCATTTATGGTACACAGGCCGGGATTCCAGATGGGCATATTATCGGTAAAACTACCTTATCCAAAAACAAAGATGTATTGTACCTGTATCTCGATTATAAAACCAAAAACGGGATTTTACTATCAGGTATAAAATCAAAAATAAACAAGATTGAAGTAGTTGGTAGCAAAGCTCAGCCATATACAATTAAGCTAAATGAAACAGATTATCTGCTTAATTTAAAAGATGCCGATTTTGACAGCGATGTAACCGTTCTAAAAGTATCATTAAACGGCCCTATTCAGCTCGATGAAGACAAACAGGAAACCCTTTCGCTCGCAGACTTATATGCTGCGCCCAAACAACGGGGTTTGACCAACTTAAATCTAAACAGGCTGACCATTAACTTAAATGCGGGTACAAATGTATTTCAAAATACCGGTTTACCTGCTGATGGCTTAGACTTTAACCCTGGAATTAAAAGCGCAGATCAAAAGATTAGCAATTGGGTAATTAAAAACGCAGAAGCGCTATACAAAACAACGGGCGGAATTCCGTCTGGACATTACCAAGGCAATACGGCACTTTCTGCAGATAAACAAACCCTTTACTTATTTGTAGAAGGCACGCCAACCGGGCCAATTGCCATTAAAGGTTTAAAAAACAACATCAGCAGGATCAGGATTGTGGGTGAAGGTACCATGCTACCGCACGAAATTTATAACAAACTGTATTGGAGCAAAATACCGGGCATTGTTTACATTCCGGTACCCAAAGATAAACTAGATCCCGAATTAACCGTAATTGCAGTACTTTTAGATAGCCCGATTGATTTGTACCGCGAAAAAGTTGGCGCGATTGAAAGCAACCTCTAATTATTTAACAATTGTAAAATAGTGGCGCGACTTTACGATTATCCTTAAATTGCATTACTTTCGCACATCATGCAGGCAAAATATATCTCATATCAGGAAACCGGATCATTTTCAAAACTGGTTTTAGATTATATTAACGACGAAAATCAGCTTAAAGCTTTTTATAGCTATCGTCCTGATATGGAGGGTTTAGCCAAAGCAATTGAGCATAGAAATTTTTTAGGCAATAGAGAAACTTTAGTTAAGGTTTTACAAGATCAATACCAGCATTTACAGCCCAATAAATCGGTTACCAAAAACATAGAACTTTTAGGTTCAGCGAACACCTTTACGGTTACAACGGGCCACCAATTGAATTTATTTACTGGTCCACTTTATTTTATTTACAAAATTGTAACCACCATTAATTTAGCCATCGAGTTAAAAATGGCACATCCCGATAAAAATTTTGTTCCGGTTTATTGGATGGCAACAGAGGATCACGATTTTGATGAAATTAACCATGTAAGTGTTGATGAAAAGAACATTAGCTGGATACAGCAAACCAACGGCGCCACCGGAAGACTAAGCACCAAAACCGTTGCCGCAGCGGTAACGGCTTATAAAGGATACCTCGGGATCTCTAAAAACGGAAAACGAATTGCCAAATTGGTAGAACAGGCCTATTTGCAACACGATAATTTAGCCGACGCCACCAGGTTTTTGGTGAATAACTTATTCGAGAAATATGGTCTGGTGATTGTAAATGCGGATGATGCACAACTAAAAAAACAATTCGCGAATATCATTACCGAAGATATTATTCAGCATAATAGTGCAAAAAATATCGACGAAAGTTCGAAAAACCTGGAGGATTTAGGCTATAAAACACAGGTGAATGGCCGTGATATTAACTTCTTTTACCTTATCGACAATCTGCGTGAGCGTTTGATCTTCGAAAAAGGAAAATACATTGTAAATCATACAGACATTAGTTTTACGGAAGCGGAACTAAAAGCCGAAATCGAATCACATCCCGAGCGTTTTAGTCCGAATGTGGTAATGCGGCCCATGTACCAGGAAGTGATTTTGCCAAACATTGCTTATATAGGTGGTGGTGCAGAAGTAGCTTACTGGATGCAGTTAAGGGCAAATTTCGACTTTTATAAAGTTGATTTCCCAGTTTTATTGCTTCGTAACTCAGCTTTATTGATTGATAAACGCAGTGCGCAGAATTTATACCACTTAGGTTTTTCTTTAGAAGATATATTTTTACCAGTTGAAGCGTTAAAAAACATTTGGGTAAAGCGAAATACAACTGCCCAATTGAGCTTGGCTGATGAAACCAGGGCCATTAACAGCATTTTCGATCAAATTAAGCTAAATGCCTATAAAATAGATAAAACGCTTTCCGTATCAACAGATACAGCAAAACAGCGGACCAATCATTTATTGGCTAACCTGGAGAAGAAACTATTCCGCGCAGAGAAAAGGAAACATGAAACGGCATTGCTGCAGATTGATAATGTAAAGAAAAGACTTTTCCCGAATGGAGCACTTCAGGAAAGAACCTTAAATATTGCACCCATGTATGTAAATTATGGAGAAGATTTTCTTTCCTCATGCATAGAAAACTTCGAACCACTGGGAGGCGATTTTACTGTTTTATTGCCGTAATTTATTTTTAGATTCGTCATGCTGTCCCGAATATTCGGGATCAGCATCTATCAAGGAAAACCCTGATCCCGATTTAAAATCGAGACAGGATGACGACAAATAGTATACTATGAATTTCATCACTTTTACCGAAACCAACCTTAGAGCTTTTACCTTTAGCGTTTTTAAAAAAATGGGCTGTTCTGATGAGCATGCCGATTTAGCAACCGATGTATTAATCCGTTCAGATTTACGTGGAATCGACTCGCATGGCGTTGCCCGTTTAAGCGGTTATGTACTCCTTTGGGAAAAGAAAAGGATAAATGCTACGCCCGATATTAAAATCGTACATGAAACACCAACTACTGCCACTGTAGATGGCGATGCAGGTTTAGGCTTAGTGGTTGCACCATTTGCCATGAAAGTTGCTATAGAAAAAGCAGAAAAATACGGTAGCGGATGGGTATCGGTTAAAAATTCCAATCACTTCGGTATTGCAGGCTACCATGCTTTAATGGCGGTAGAAAAGGATATGATCGGAATCAGTATGACCAACGCAAGTCCTTTGGTAGCCCCTACTTATGCTAACGAACGTTTATTGGGTACAAACCCCATGTGTTATGCCTTCCCAGCCGGAAAATACCCACCAGTAATTGTAGATATGGCCACAGCAGCGGCAGCAAACGGAAAACTGGAAATTGCCCAAAGAGCAAACAAAAGTATTCCGGATGGTTGGGTCCAGGATAAAAGTGGGGAAAACTCTACCGATCCGAACGAATTAAAAAATGGCGGTTCGCTCCTTCCTTTGGGCAGTGATAAAGATCATGGCAGTCATAAAGGTTATGGGTTAAGTGCTACGGTCGATATTTTATCAGCGGTGTTATCTGGCGCGAATTATGGCCCTTGGGTGCCTCCTTTTGTGGCTTTCTTAGAACCATCGGCCAATCCGGTTGGCGAAGGACTTGGCCACTTTCTGGGCGCTATGCGCGTAGATGGTTTCAGACCAGCTGCAGACTTCAAAAATCATTTAGATAATTGGGTAGAACGCTTTAAAAGTGCAAAAACGATAGATCCTGATAAAAAGGTAATCATCCCTGGCGAACCTGAACATGAATTTGAGCAGGAAAGGAAAATCAGCGGTATTCCGATCATTGATGTTGTGGTAAAGGATCTGAATGAACTTGCAGTGAAATTGGGTATTGAAGAATTAAAATAACTTCATTTAACCGCAAAGGGCGCTGAGAAGAAAGCACTAAGTTCGCAAAGTTGGGTGCAGCAATTCTATTTTTCCTTAAAGATCCTTCGATTACGCTACCAATTACAGGTTTAGAAAATCAGTCGTCATTTCGACTGAAGCCTAGCGAAATGGAGAAATCTTTTAACATACTTCATTCAAAGATTTCTCCACTGCGGTCGAAATGACGATTCTACGGACCTGTCATCACCCCTCCTTTGTTTTTTCTAAAACTAACCTCTCAGGATGACGATCGAATGAAAATTTCATGTTTTCCGTGTTTCCGCAGCAAAAACACTTAGGTGAGTTCATTATTCATTCTACTGCTTCAATAGATCCTGAAATAAATTCAGGAGGACGGATGTAAGAAAACACGGATTAGAATAAAAAAGCCACAGATTTAACCAGAATCTGCGGCAACTATTAATGATATGGTTTATACCTAACCATAGGAGGTCTTTTTTTAAGGCTTAACAGTTAAGTTATCTTTTAAGTAAAGTGATTTACTTGATGATCCGATCATAATTCTATACTGCCCTGGAGTTACTTCCCATACATTATTGATATTGAGTGTTTGCAGCACCTCTTTATCCAGTTTGAATGAAATTACCTTTGTTTCACCAACCTTTAAATGTACCCTCTGAAAAGCCCTCAATGCAAGAACTGGCTGTGCCAATTTGCTCAACAAAGGTCTCATATACAACTGCACCACTTCTTCACCATCATAATTGCCAGTATTTTTAAGCTCGAAGCTTAAGTTAGTGGTTTCATTTTTAGCAATACTTTTACGGTTAAACTTCAAATTGTTATAAGAAAAGTTGGTATAACTTAATCCATATCCAAATGGGAAAAGTGGTTCCCCGCTTAAGTTGTTATAATCATCGCCTCTTCCAGTAGGTTTATGGTTGTAAACCAATGGTAACTGCGATTCATCTATCGGGTAAGTAATTGGAAGTTTACCTGACGGATTTATCTTGCCAAGCAGTACATCTGCAATGGCGCTACCTCCTGCTTCGCCTGGGTACCAAACATTTAAAACTGCGCTTACTTTATTTAACCAAGGCTGCATATTGATCGCACTTCCACCGGTTAATACCACAATAATAGGTTTCCCGGTTTTTACGAGTTCTCCCAGTAGCATTTCTTGATTACCAGGCAGGTTTAACATCGCCCGATCTAAAAACTCTCCTTCTTTTATGCCTGCAACAAATACGATTGCATCGTTGTTTTTTGCAGCAGCCACCGCATCAGTTATTTCGTTTGATTTCCTGATATTATAATCCCAGATCAGTTTGATTTTACCATTGCCTTTAGGTTCAAAAAATTCGATCTTAATTGCATACTCCTTATTTTTCTCAAAATGAAATGGAACGGTTTTCGTATTGAAAGATTTTTTATCCCAATTATCGATAAGTAACTGGTTATCCAGGTATAATCGGTAACCATCATTTCCCTCCAATCCGATATTAACATCAACATTCTGTGGCACCTTAATTTTACCGGCCCACCTTACCGAATAATCATCCAATTGGAGCTGCTCGTCTGGCGGATATAACGTCCAACTGAAATTAACAGCCTTATCATTTACTTCTTTAATTGGGTTTCCTGAAAATTGAAGCCCTTTGTAATAGCTTCCCATTAATCCTGCTTTCTGATTGGCAGAAAGAAACTGACTATCTATCGGAATATAAGATTGCAGATCCCGGCTACTGCCTTTTACATAATTAACCTTAACGTTATTGGATACGGCATTTTTTAAGCCCTCCAATATATTTATTTTATTGTTTCCGGTACCGCTATAGCCACCTAATCTGGCTTCAACAGCATCTTCCCCTACCAGTAAGATCTGCTTTTCACTTTTTAACGGAAGCGTGTTGTTATCATTTTTCAGGAGCACAAAAGATTTTAAAGCGGCTTCTTTGGCTAAATTGTGATTACTTTGATCGCTCAGCATCTTTTCAGCAATACTTTCATCCACGTAAGGATGCTCAAACAGCCCCAGCTCGAATTTAGCTTTCAGCACCCTTGACAATGCATCATCTATTCTCGATTTGGGAATGCTACCATCTAAAAATGCGGGCAGAAAAAGTTTATAATGATTATAATCTACCTGGAAGATTACATCAAGGCCAGCATTAATCGATTGCGCCGTAGCATCTTTATAATCTTTAGCCGTAAAATGTAACACATTGGCACCTCCTACTGCACCTGCATCAGAAATTACGAAACCTTTAAAGCCCCATTCTGTTTTTAGTTTAGTGGTGAGCAGCCATTTATTTGAGGTTGCCGGAGTACCAAAAACGCTGTTATAGGAAGTCATTAATGAACGGATACCTATGTTTTTAACCCCATCTTTAAATGCTGGAAAGTGGATTTCTTCTAAAAAATGTTTATCCATCTCTATCGGGTAGCTATCCCGCCCGCCATCGCCAACATTGGCAATAAAATGTTTTGGGGTAACAATGATATTCTGCCTTTCTATGGCATTCATAAAAGCATGACCTATTACAGTTGTTAGATAAGGGTCTTCCCCATAGGTTTCTTCTACCCTGCCCCATCTTACATCTGTAGCCATATTGATTACAGGTGCCAAAAGATCCCTCAAACCACGTGCCTTTGCCTCATTGGCAATAGCCGTACCAATTTTGGCCACTAAAGTAGTATCGAAACTTGCAGCTAAACCAATTGATTGTGGAAAAGCAGTAGCACCTTGCCTAACCAAACCGTGTAAAGCCTCATCAAATGGAATGATGGGAATGCCCAAACGGGTTTCCTCAACAAAATATTTTTGAATTTTATTTACTTTTTTAGCCAGAGAAAGTCCGTCTTCAGAGGTATTATAGGTTAACATTTGTTGCGCATTACCACTTCCCTGGGCAGCAGCACTAACCTGCAAACCAAAAATACCGTTTTTAAATTGTGTCTTATTTTCAGTTGTAACATCTCCAGGAATCATAAATAACTGCCAGAATTTCTCTTCTGGCGTCATTCTCGAAATGAGGTCTTTTACCCTCAAATCGATATTTAATTTCGGATTTTTATAGGGTAAAGATTGCCCTTTTTTAACTTGAGCAAAAAGGCCACTGCAGAAAAATAATGCAGGCAATAAATATAGGTATCTTCTCGGTTTCGGCATTGTTAATTAATTTCGGGCGTAAAAGAAAAAGTCAGGGCTATTTTCTCCTCTGTTTTAGGAAAATCGAAGTGTACCTTGCCATCTTTCAATGTCCATTTTACCTTTTGGTTGGTACTTAAAATGGTAATGAGACTTCCTTTTTTAGGAATACTTCCTTGCCATGAAATTTCTTTGTTTGGCGTATTGCCGATTAAACTGATGCCGTAAATAGTTTTACCATCTTTACTTTGCGTAAACCAGTTCTGTCCATCATGATAGTTTTTGGTAATCCTTGTTCCGTATATGGCAGCACCATTTTTACTGGTCCACTTACCAATTTCATCCAATCTTGTAATCACATGATCAGGCAGCGTTCCATCAGCTTTAGGCCCAATACCTAAAAGCAAACTTCCACCTTTGGCTACTATTTCTACTAATTTATGAACCACTTCTTCTGCCGATTTATACTGATCGTTGGGTACAAAACCCCAGGCTCCGCCTAACGTCATGCAGCTTTCCCATGGATACTCTAACTGATTTTCAGGAATTTTCTGTTCAGGGGTCTGGTAGTTTTCAAACTGGCCATGTACCGTTCTATCCACCACAATTAAACCTGGTTGTGCTTTTCTGGCATCAGCTGCAATTTTCGGCATATCAATATCCTGACTCCAATCAGGAATAGGTGCTCCCCAAGAAAGTACTTCTTTATTTACGCTAGCCCGTGGACGAACCCATCCACCATCTAACCATAAAATATCAATGCTTCCGTAATTGTTCATTAACTCTCCAATCTGGTTCTGAGTATAGCTTTTGAACATATTCCACCGCCATTGATTCTTTCTGATATCATAATTATTATTTCTATCTGCAGTGGCATATTTATCCCACCAATAGTATTGAGAATGCCAATCGGGTTTAGAAAAATAAGCACCGATCATAAAATTTTCCTTACGGAAAGCATCGAACACATATTTAGCTACATCTTTTTTGGCATTGGTTGAAAAAGGACCTTTTGTAATGCTAAAATCAGATTGTTTGGTATCGAACATAGCAAAGCCATCGTGATGTTTGGTGGTAAACACCAAATATTTCATTCCTGCACTTTTACCTGCTTTGGCCCATTGCTCAGGATTGAATTTTGTTGGGTTAAATTTTTCGTTTAGGTCCCAATACCATTTTTTATAGTCTTCGTATTTAATGGTACTGTCTCTATCAATCCAATCTTCAGAACAGATAGACCAAGATTCGATAATCCCTGGCACAGCGTAAAGCCCCCAGTGGATAATCATTCCAAACTTTTTATCCTGCCAGGTATCGAGTTTTTGCTTAACAGCTGGATCTGTTGGCCACTCGTAATCTGATGATTCTTTTAGTATGTCGTTTCTTTGGGCACTTGAAAACTTAGCCAAAGCAATTAAAACAAGTACTAGGAGGTATTTTATTTTCATTGTTATTCTGTTTTTAACTTAATCTTTTTTCATTATAATTTTTTCGGTCTGATATGCTCCGATATTCCTACCTTGAATCTGACCATTTTCAATGGCCGGTCTGTAATGTATACCACCGTAAAGTCTACTAATAGCGGCTTCGTTAGCCGCTTGATTAAAAGAAGTGAAGCTTCGCACGGGTAATCCGAAATCAGTCTCAGTATTATCCTGAAACTTAAAGTTATCTCCAAATATTTTGGTTAACACATAGGCTGCTGATGTTGAAGCAACACTATGCCCGCTCGGGTATTCGGGAAATGGAGGTGTTTGCAAAATTGGCCGCCAATTTTCATCGATATTGGCATCAATAAATGTTTCTGGGCGAATGTAATTGCTCCTGTATTTCTCATCCCAACAGCTAATAAAGGCATCAAATAATGCAATACAGGTAGATGTATAAGCAGAACTACTTTGAACATAGTTAAAGCTTTTTAGCTTGCAGGCAATGCCAGTTATCGAAATCCAGTGTGCTCCTGGTGAAATCTTTTTGGTTGCATAATTCATATGCCCGTTCAGATTCAAAAAGAATGGATTACAGTCCCAGAATTTAGCAATATCAAGCTGTTTTTCATCCAGGTTTTTACCAACCGTGTAAACTTCATTTGCATTAATATAAAAAGCACTGTTTTTATCTTTACTGTAAGCAGGAGGAGCTGCAGGTTTAAACTGATCAGCTGTTTTCATCACAAGAGGTCTTATTTTATTCCAATAAGGTTCTACAGCTGCCATATAGCCGGGAGGCGTGGGGGCCCAATTACCTTCTTGCTTTACTAAACTATATCGCCTTAATTTACGTGTTTCTTTATACTTATCCTGATCCACCCATTTTAAAACGGTATCAGATACCGTTTTACCATATAAAATTGAATTTTGTACTATTGTATCAGGATAGCCTTTAGCCTTATACCATGAAAGTATACTGTTTAAACTATCTAAGGCCACTTGCTCCGAAAAGACAAGCCTTTTTCCAATCTGCCAGTAGGCGTAAGTTGCAGCGACTGAATAACTAATTTGTTTTTTATCTGCATTTGGGATGCCATTAAAGCTATTTAACTGTCCTTTTAAAGATTGAAACTGACTATTGTTTTTTGCCTGAATTTCGTATGCAGCGATGTTTGCATAAACAAAAATTCTACTCGCAACCGGCGGAGAAAATATATCACTTACAATGATATCAGAAAGTGCCTTTTGCGATCTATGCAGTGGTAAAGGATCATTTTCGCTTTTGCGCCACTGAGCACTAGCACCGATTGAAATACAGAAAACAAACAAAAATAAATATATCTTCATGATGTTGGTTTTAATTAGTAGTTTTTAAAAGCTGGACCTTATCATTATTTTTAACAACAATAATTTTTTTGATTGCTCCCTTAATCTCAATCATATTCCTAACGTCGCCATCTATATACAATCCGGAATTGTAAGGGGGCACTGCTTTAAAATCGCCCTTCCCATTCCCGAGTAAAAGTAAGCCCAAACCTGCATCCGCCTGACCAAGCTGTACCCTGTAAGGATAAAAATTACCTCCCAAAAGAATATCATCTTTTCCGTCTTTATTAAAATCATCTACAATAATGCCCCACGTTCTTGAAAATTGTGCTTCAATTGGGAGTACTTTAATAGTAAATTTTCCAGTTCCATCATTTAATAAAACAGAAGTTTCAAGTTGTTTACAGAAAAATTTTTGACTTTTACTCAACTGCTCTGGTGTAAATAATTGTTCTATTGTGATATCAGCATAAGAGGCATAATTTAAAAACCGTTTTTTTAATTGAACCATCTGATCAAGTAGCTCATCTCTAGAAGCCATCGGATAATTTTGCCCTTGAATGTAATAACACATCACTGGATCTAATACGCCATCATTATTAAAATCACCAGCATAAACTGTTACCGGTTGCTTACTATTGGCTTTAAATTGATTGTTTAAACCACAGTTGCCAACAATAAAATCCATTGCCCCGTCCTTGTTTACATCCATTGGTACAATTTTACTCCACATACCATCTGAGTTTTCTAATCCAGAATCTTTATCATATTTTAAAGCCCCCTTATCATTTTTGAATTTCTTTAATGGCATCCAATCACCGCCAATCAACAACTCTGGGTATCCATCAGTGTTCAAATCCTGCCACAAAGCGGTAACAACCATACCCGCGTACTCCAATTCTGGGGCGAGTTCTTTGGTTACATCAATAAACTTTACCTCTCCACCTTTTGATTCATTACGTAATAAATAACTTTTACTGCAGAGGGGGAAAGATCCCGGTTTACTCATCCCGCCTACAAAAACATCCAAATCTCCATCCTTATCAAAATCGGCAATGCTTATGGCCTGTTTACTACTCCACATTTTTGGCAATGCATCTTGAGCCTTATTAAAAGTACCTTTCCCGTTGTTTAAATATAATCGATCCTGATACTCCGGAGCATTTTCATCATATTCATTTCCACCGCTTACCACCCATAAATCTAAAGCCCCGTCGCCATTTGCATCAAAAAAAACGGCATTTACATCTTCACTCGCTTTATCTTCTTCCCAAGGCTGACTTAGAGAAGGACTAAAGTTCCCCGCTTTATCGCCTAAGAATAATTTACCTGCCTGACCAATTGCCCCACCGATAAAAACATCTTCTATTCCGTCTTTGTTAACATCAGCCTTAGCTAGGGCAGGTCCAAATTTAGATAGTTGATAAGGTAAAAGGGTTTCGCCTTTAAAATCGATAAAATCGTTTTCATGATGTTTAAAATCTAAGCCTGAATCTGCCGTATAATCTGTAAATAGTGCTTTTGGTGTACTAATATTCTCCTTTTTTATTACAGCTTCATTCTGCTTAACTGTTAGTGTCTGATTTGATTGTACATTCTCAATCAAACTTTCTTTTCCGTCAGGCCAAACTATTTTTACATAATTTATTTTATTGTTTTTACCTAAACCAAAACAATTGATTTGATCTACACTTGATTGATAACCACGTACCACATACTTCTCCTGATACTGTAAATTATCCTCTGTTTTAATATAGATTTTAGCCCCAATTGCTGCTGTATTTAATCCTTCTCCAATAAGATTAATTTTTAAATAGTTCGATTTCAGTAAATCGGAATTGTTCTTATACACCATTACCGGTGAGTTTATATTACAAACAATTAAATCCAGATCACCATCATTATCCAAATCGGCATAAGCAGAACCATTTGAAACGGAAGGTGTTGAAATACCCCACTCTACTGTTTTATTGGTAAAAGTTAAATCATGGTTGTTTGAAAGAATATAATTTGAGATTTGATTCGATGGCATTTTTTTCACCAAATCGAAGGTTTGAAATTTTAAACTCCCTTGTTTAAGTGATTCTTTTTGGGCATTTGCAACGGTATATTTCAGAAAATCCATATCAGTAAAGTCTCTTAAATATCCGTTAGAAATAAATAAATCCTTCCAACCATCGTTGTCAAAATCAGCAAATAAAGGTGCCCAACTCCAATCTGTATTAGAAATACCTGCCAATTGTCCTATTTCGCTGAAACGCAAATTACCATCTTCTCCTAATCCCTGATTTAAGTGCAGCATATTTCTCATCTGCTGATTATAATATCCACTATCCAGTAATAAGTGATATTGGTCATACTCATCTGGTCCTTTAAGTAGCTTTTGCCTATGATTATCTTCGGGCAACATATCAAGCGTGATGATATCGGGTTTACCATCATTGTTATAATCGGCGATATCAGAACCCATTGAATACTTTGAAATGTGCTTGATAGATTTCCGGATACTTTCAGAAAAAGTGCCATTTTTATTGTTGATATAAAGGCAATCTTGTTCAGTATAATCACTTGAAGTATAAATATCTGGCCAGCCATCATTATTTAAATCGCTTACCGCTACGTTTAGGCCAAAATTTAAGGCATTATTTATAATCCCCGAGGTTAACGTAACATCTACAAAATGGGGTTGATTGTTTTTAGAATCATTTCTAAATAAACGATTCCCATATTTCATATTTGGGGTAGATCGTACTTTTTTAGTATTTAAAAAAGGTTTATAAGTTTGGTTTGAATGATTTAGCAAAAACATGTCTAAATCACCATCTTTATCGTAATCAAAAAAAACTGCTTGTGTAGATTGGGTTCCTATTGCATCAAGGCCGTAAACCTCTGCCATGTTTTTAAAAACAGGCATATCGCCTTTTATTCCCTGGTTAATAAATAATTCATTTTTGAGTTTACTGTCAGGAAATTTTCCGGAATGACTTACATATATATCGGGTAACCCATCTGCATTTACATCAGCAATACATACCCCTGTTCCCCAGGTACCATTTCCTCTTACACCTGCTTTATTCGTAATATCTTCAAATTTTAAATTTCCTTTGTTAAGGTATAATTTATGATCTGATGCATTTGATGAAAAAAAAATGTCTGACAAACCATCGCCATTAAAGTCGGCTACCCCAACTCCTGATCCGTTATACAAATATTCATAGTTCATAACGTGTAATGAATCCGTTTCAATTACTCTATTTACAAAACTGATATTTGTTTCCTTTGCCGGTAATAACGTAAATAAAGGCTGTTGTGCATTAGCGTTGTTAACAACAGCAGCTTGCATTGAGAAAAAAAGTGCGGATAGCCATATTCTTATTTTCATGGTACTTTTTATTAAATCAAGCTAAAATTAATTACACAATTGGTGGTAAGCCTTTATTTTAATTGTATTTGTTCGTCATTTTCTTTGTAGGGCAAAAACACAAGTAACATGGTCAACATCTCATCGGTAGATTTCATATCATTGGCCGAATAAACATTTCGGGGCGGGCTGCTTGGATTGTTAGGATTACTCGTTGTATTATCATAAGTACCCTCTATTGTTAATATAGAGCCCTTAGGAATTTTTACTAAATTTTTAAATTGATAAATTTCCTGCCATCTAAAATCCCAGGATGGAATTGAAACGAGTTGTATGGTGTCTTTCTTAGGCGTTACTGCGTATGATTTGAATATCTTACCCAAGTAATGCATATGCGGCCATATATATAATAAAGATTGATCTTGCGGTGTTGTGATTTTTAGTTCGAACTTTCTTACTGACTCAGCTGGGATAAAAAAGTAAGGCTCGATAGATTTTTCGCCTACACCGGCGGAGCCTAAACTAATTACCTCAACTTTTCGCCCAATTGGTGTTTTTTTGAAAAAGAAATTTACTCCTGAAATATTCTCTTCCTCCTTTGAAACCGGAGCAAAGTGTACAGTTAATAATATAACGCCCCGTTTAGGCATTACCCAACCAAAATTATTTGGATAAGATTCATAAGAGGTTCCTGGGATCCATCCTCCGTAATAGGTCATGTTTTTTTTAAAAGGAAAATACTGCGAGTATTTAGTCCGATCATCTTCTGTTAAATTTAAAAAATCGGCTCCCTGGTTAATATCAATATCATCTGCTACAGGATGAATAGCAAAGTTGGCATGATGTACTACTTTTTTATTGGACGAAAAAAACTCCATTGCTTCTACATTTTTTTCTACACCAATATCAAAAGGAATTTTAAAAACAATAAACCGCTCCTTATTATCGCCTAAAACTTTATATGGTTTATTTGTTTTTAAAACAAGATCGGGTTTCCTGAGATACTGAGTACCATCTATATATGTTTTAACTGCTTTTTTGGGCATTTCGCTAATATCGCCCATCGGCATTTTCTCGTCAACCCATTTGGCTATAGTTAGTTTTTCTTCATTCGTTAATGATCTATCATTTTTAAATAGTCTGTAGTGGTTATCTGGCTTCCATGGTGGCATGTAACCAGATTGGGTTACCTTTTTAATAAAAGAGCCCCTTTTTGCAACATCCTCGTAGGTTAATAAAGCAAATGGAGCAGCTTCTCCTGGCCTGTGACAGGGCTGGCACTTATTTTGAATAATGTATGCAACATCTTTATAGTAAGTTACCTTTTGGGCACTTACATGAGGTATGCAAATGAATATCCCAAGTATAATGGTAATAATTTTTAATAATACTAAAGATTTTGAATTCATTATATGTCGTTAATTAAGCACCCTATAGGAATCGTTTTTTTAAATGTTTGTTTGCCGTTTAAAAGGTCTTTTATAGCTTGTTCAAGATATTTTTCTGTAATTACCAAACGTTTCTGTCCGAGTGAGGAAGACCAGTTATCGATTAATCCACTATAGGTTATTGCGCCCATTTTATTGATTAAAAAAACTTCAGGCGTGGTGGTTGCACCTAAATATTTTGATAATCGTTTGTCTTTGTCTGTTAAAAGATCGAAGTTGATACCATATTCATTTTTAAGTTCGTTTATTTCTTTTATGGAATAACTGGTACCTGGGATTATTCCGTAAAAATTGATGCTTTTATTCGCATTTTGAAGTTTTACCAAGCCTGGTAAATAATTTTTGCATAATGGGCATTCGGGGCTTAAAAATACAATGACTGTTGTTTTGTTTAAATTAATTCGACTTTCTTTACCTGTTAAATTGATTAATTTAATCGCATTTATTTTTGCAGGGGATATTAAATTTTCCTGAGCTTTTATAAAAACAGGAAAAATAACGATAGCGAGTAAAAAACTGAATCGAATAAAAATATTAGAAAATTTCATTGCTTTTAATTAAAAAGAACCCTTAGTAAAATGACTAAGGGTTCTTTTAATTTAGTGATTATTTTTTATCCCACCAAACACGGCCAAAAGGATCATTTGGTCCGGCACCAAAATCAGGGTTTTTAGCCATTTCAGCAATCGCAGCTTGCTGATTTGCATAGTTTAAATTGGTAGTACTTAACAAGTCTATACCAGCTCTACGAGCTAATGGTAATACACTTCCATTACCTTTTAATTCCGACCATGCTAAAACCGAGGTAGTGTTCGGGAAGCCAGTTCTTTTCCACCAGGCCCATGCTTCTAATGGTTGTCTATAAAGATCAAGATAAGCCTGACAAGCGATTTGATCAGTTGCCTTAGTTGCATCGTATTTAATACCAACTGTGTTATAGTAGGTATCAATAGCCGGAGTAGTCACTGCATTAAAGTTAGATACTTTGGCATCAACAGCCCTATCGCTATAGAATTGAACTGATGCATAAACTCCATTTTTATACCATGTTTCAGCCACATCTGTAGTGACACCACGGGCTGCAAGATCTGCACGTAGAAAGCAATATTCTGCATAAGTTAAAACAGGGTAAAATCCTTTGCCTGTACCAGCACCTAAGCCATCGGCTTCGTTATAATTAGGTGTAAATAACCTGTGTTGCAACTGTGATAAATTATTTATAGATGCATATAATGGTACATTTGCAGGTAATTTTGCATCGTCTGGACTAGTAAAACTTCCTACATAATTTCCTGCTGCGTTTGGACGATAGAAGGCCGATAATCTAGGGTCGCCTTTTGTAACCATAAAATCTAATACAGGTTTACCTGCTGCGAAATTCGACGGACTAAAGTTTCCACCACCATCTGCATAAGATGGGCCAACCTTAAGCATCCATGAATCGTTAACATTTGCCATCTGCACTGGATCTGCTAAAACTTCGGTAGCAATTGCTTTCATTTTAGTTGGATCAACTTTTATTAAGCGAATAGCTATTTTCAGACGTAAAGCGTTTGCTGCTTTAGCCCAAAGTGTTGCATCACCATTGAAATAGGGATCATTTCCGGCAAGACTGATCTGACCTGCTGGTGTGGTTTTCAAAGTAGCTACAGCTGCTTTCAATTCCGCATCAACTTTTGCAAATACTGCTTGTTGAGTATCATATGCTGGAGTTGTGGTACCCCCATACCTCGCTTGAAAAGCTTGAGCATAAGGTATGCTTCCATTGATATCGCTCACATAAAATGCATAATACGATAAAAGTATCTGCGAAATTGCTTTCATGTGTATTCTTGCATTTTTATCTGCATCAGGCATTTGTTCGATATTTTTTATAGCATCGATTAAGGCCGGGCCTAATCTGCCGTAAAATATTTTACCGTAACGGGTATTGAATTGTGAACCAACATTGTTAAAATTCAATCCATTTCCTGTACTTAAGGTAGCGTATTGCATCCATAGATTGGCTGCGCGATAAACATCGGCAAAATACTCGAAATCATCTTGCGAACCCACTGCCGCACGAAGAAACTGATCTTCAGGTTTAACCTCGTATAAGGTCGTAGGGTTCAAATTTGCTTCTACAAAGCTTTCCTTTTTACAACCGCCCACTACAAGCAAAGCTGAAACCATCAGGAAATATATTTTTGTTTTATTTATAGTCTTCATATCTGTATTTTTTAAATAATTAGAACGATGCCCTAACATTAAAACCTAAACTTCTAACCAAAGGCCAGCCACCATATTCAGCAAAAGCACCTGCTCTATTGCTAAAAATACTTTCAGGATTAATACCATCCTTAGCCGTTTTATACAAATAGGCTAGATTTCTACCTGTTAAGTTTAAACTTAAAGTATTTATTTTCAATTTACTTAAATATTTGCTAGGCACGGTGTATCCTACAGTTACTTCGCGAAGCGCCACCCAAGAATTTTCAAATACCGAATACTCTCTGATACCACTAGACCATTGACTTAAATTTTCATAATATGCATAAGCTGGTATTGGTTTTAATAAACCTTGTTTAACAGCATCTGCATAGGTCATTCCACCTAAATCTACTCCATTGGCTTTTAATCCATCATTCAATACACCATCAGGAATAATACCATCATGCTGTACTACGCCGTTTGCATCGGTATAAGTTACACCACCTGAGCCTTCATCCCTACCAAAAAGTGAATTGGCAAACGAACCGTTAGCTGATCCATATTGATGGGTTCCAGAGGCCATTAAACCACCAATTTTAGCATCAATTTGAAAACTTAATGTAAAGTTTTTATAAGATAATTCTTGTCTGGTACTGGCAAGATATTTCTCCATCATAGTACCTAAATTTTTCTTTGTACCATCATAATCCTGCGATCTTACATAGGTGTAATAACCACCGGTAGTTCCATAACCAGTATTACCTAATACTTTTTTACCATTATTTGGACTGGCAATTGGATTACCGCTTGCATCTTTCTTTTGATAATATGAATAACCATATCCAGTAATCAATGAACCATATTGTTCGCCTACTCTGGCTACTGAAGTGATGTCGTTACCAAAAGCTAAATCCAGGTCGTAATTTTCAACACCAGGTGCCAATTCCAATATTTTGTTGCGGTTCCGCGTAAAAGTAACTGAAGCATTCCAATTAAAATCTTTTGATACGATTGGTTTTCCAGTAACCAAGATCTCGATACCTTGATTTTGGATATTACCCGCATTTAAAGCTTGTGAACTCACTCCAGACTCTTGTGGTAATGCAAAACTTAAAATTTGATTATAAGAATTTTTCTTATAATAAGCAAAATCAATGTTGATACGGTTTTTTAAGAAACCTAAATTGGTTCCAATTTCAAGTTCCTTGGTTAACTCATTCTTTAAATTGTTGTTTTTAAGAATATTGTCGCTAAACCCATAAACCGACTGGTTACCACCATTCGCATTACTGAAAGTACCATCTTGTAATCTATAGTAGCCGGCTGTATTAGTATATTGTGGCTGAGCCGATAAACCTGTGTAAGAATATGATGCTCTTAACTTACCAAAAGATAATATCGAATTATCTTTGAATGCAGGTAATTCTGTGAATATCCATGCCAAACCTACACTTGGATAGAAGTACGAATAATTACCATGGCCGTCTTTATAGGTTAATGCCGATGACCAGTCATTTCTTCCACTAAAATTTAAAGTTAACATGTTTTTCCAGGTAATATCACCATACAAATAAACCGCATCAGTACGTTCACCTAAATTTGGATAGGCAGTTGTTGATGCTGGATTAATTGAGTTCCCAATAGAGTATACATCAGGAATTTTAAGCCCGCCATTGGTATAAGATCTGTTATAAAATGCAGAATTACCAAGATTTTTTTGATAAGTTTCCCCACCTAATGAAGCATTTAATTCAAAATCGTTTGATAATTGTTTTGTTGCATTTAATAAACCCTGAATACGATAAGATTTATTGGTATTTTGTGTTATCTCATAATCGCCACCTGAAAAGGCTACACCAGCTCCTCTATTTTTTCTTTCATAAGCAATATTATAAAAGTTAGTATTGGTTCTTACCAAAGCAGAAAGCCATGGAAGGATTTTGATATTTACGTCAATATTGGCCAATAAATTATTTTCTTTTTGCGTTCTGTTATCATTTTGAAGTCCATAGGCAAATGATCCTATACCATAAGGGTCATAAAGATTACGATTGCTGGAACCTAAAGCACCACCAGTTACCGGGTTGATATTGTTATCAATATAAGCACTTAAATCAACGTTTCTAGGCTTATAATACGTAAATGCAAATAATGGGTTATTGGCACTTCCTTGTCTTGCCGGATTCAATGAATTCGACATCGTATAATTTACACTCGCATCAACAGAAATTGATTTTGAAATTACCCTGGTCACTCTAAGCGCAAATGCATCTCTTTTTAAGTTATTACCGGGTAAAACACTTGAATTATATAAATTGGTATAAGCTAAACGATAAGTTGTGTTTTCATTTGCACCTTCAACTGATACATTGGTATTGATGAATTTTCCGGTATTAAAATAATCTAATGGATTATTGGCTACCCATGGCCTAACTACCCCATCTAAATCTTTAACCATTCTTCCATCCAATTTAGGGCCAAAAGAATATCCACCTACATAATAACCGGCCTGCTGATCAACAACATCCATCCCATTTGCATCTTTTGCAAAAACAGGTGAAATTCCACCTCCATACTCATTTTGAAGATCTACAAATTTATAAGCATCGTCAAAAGAACTGGTTTGTGAAACAGTTACACCTAAACCTTTGGTAGTTTTACCTTTTTTTGACGTAATAAGGAGTACACCACCAGCTGCTTTAGATCCATATAGTGCCGAAGCTGCAGCTCCTTTTAACACACTAATGCTTTCTATATCATCAGAATTAATATTTTTCATGATATTACCAAAATCTGCGGCATCACCCCATGAATCTGCTCCAGAGGTGCCAGGTTCTAACAATATACCGTCATAAACCACCAAAGGTTGTGTATTTGAACTTAACGATGAATTACCTCTGATTCTTATTCTGGAAGAAGAAGAAGGACCACTGGCACCTTGATTGATCATAACCCCTGCTACTTTACCCTGTAAAGCATTTACCACATTGGCGTTATTTGCTTGTGCTAATTCTGCTCCACCAACAGCTGTTGCAGAATAACTTAGTCTTTTAACTTCTTTTTTAACACCAAAACCAGTAACAATAACTTCATTTAGTGATTTGGAATCATCGTGCATTACAATAGCCAGATTTGATGAGGCAGCAACTTCTTGAGTGACTAAACCAATAGATTTAAAAATCAATCTAGCGCCATCTTTTACCGTAAGGGTAAATCTACCTTCGGCGTTGGTAGAAGTTCCATTTTGAGTTCCCTTTTCGAGAACACTCACCCCAGGAATGGGATCACCGGACGCGTCTTTAACGGTACCAGTAATATTCTTCTGTGCAAAAGCGGTTATTGTTAAAAAACATAACAATAGCACACTTAGACACTTTAAGTACATTTTTTTCATAATTTTATTTGTTTAGTTGATATTAGTTTGAAATAATTCGGGACTTGGTTGAGGATCATTTTTTCATTTATGCATACAGTTCGCTTATTAGTTAAAAACTTGTTTAATTCTTTATTCAATTGAAATTAGCTTAATCAAATAAGCTATTTTCGACCATCAAACTGGCGGCAGCCAATAATTCAGCCTCATCACTTAAACTAGAGCATTTAATTTCTGTTTGTTCGGCTACCCGAGGTATACAAAACTCGTTAATTGCCTGTTGTATTGGCGGCAGAAGCATTTTTCCAGCTTTTGCACCACGGCCACTTAATACAATCCGTTCAGGATTCATAATATGGATTAAAGTTGCCAATCCTTTACCAATCTGAAATGCGGCATCAGCTAAAATAGAAATAGCAACAGGGTCTTGTTTTACAACTGCATTCAAGAAATGATCTACATGGCTTTTACTTTTATCATTAAAAAGCGTTCTTAAACTTGTTTCTTCTCCATTTTTTACCGCTGTTTCTGCTTTTTGAACCATCACCAAAAGAGACGTTTCCACTTCAAGGCATCCCCGCTTACCACAAGAGCACAAGGTATTGGAATTAGATAAAGGGATATGGCTAAATTCGCCAGCATAACCGCTACTCCCCCGGTATAATTTGCCATTAATAATCATCCCTAAACCTGTGCCCCAGCCAATATTAACTACAAGCACATCTTTTAAATTTCTTGCTTCACCAAAGTTCAATTCAGCTAAGGCAATCAAACTCGAGTCGTTATCTATGTAAACCGGTAAACTTAATTTTTTAGCGAGATAGTCTTGCAGGCTTATATCGTTTTCAACCTGCATAAATGAATAGTTCATTCCCTTCTCTGCATTTACAAAACCCGGCATACCAATACCAATTCCCAATAAATTTTCTTTATTGATTGTTGATTTCTTTATGCAGTGGTCAATAAATTCAATTAAAGTATCAGCACTTTTACTCTCGGTCATGTCTAAATCAATCACCTGCGTGGGTAAAACCTGATGATTTGACAAATCATATATGGTTAATTGACTGGTTAACTGATCCATTGCTACTGCTATTATATACCTTTTGTAATCAGGGTTTAATAAAAAATTTAAAGGGCGGCGGCCCCCGGTAGATGGTGCCAATCCTTGCTCTATAATTAAGCCGTCTTCTATCAAAGCATTTACAGTCGACGTAATTAGAGGCAGGCTCTTTTTAGTACGTTTACTTAAATCGGTAAGCGATGATTTTTTTTTATAATAAAGTAGCTTAATAATGTCGGCCCTTAGTCGTTGTGCTTTCTTAATAGTTGCTGACATTTTTTTAATTTGGTTACATAAAAATATAAAAAAAACAAAAGAAATGCAATCTTTTTAAAAAAATTAAAAAGAAAGTTATTTTATATACATATTCACAAAAACATGATACTGGTTTTGTTTCATAATCTGTTTGGTAAGGGTTAGTTAAATTGGTTAGTTACTTTATCAGTATTATTCGATTAGTAGTTTGCAATAATAATTTGAACTATTTAATCATGGGAAAAACTGAACCCATTAATTTTATCAGGAGATGTAAATTGAATATACAGTTAGATTTTTACATGTTTTTTACTAACCACTGACATAACAAACTTATGAAAAAAAAATATAAACAATGAAGACTTTTTAATTTTTTTAAAAAGGTGATTTTGGCACAAAAAAAAAGCCTGCGTAAAGCAAGCTTTTTCAAAAAAATATCCTATAAATTAATGGATGCCCATAAACAACCTGCTCCATCTTATTTTATGCAAGAAAGATGCAGTACTATCCCAGCTCATCCAAACAAATAAAGCTTTACCTACAATATGGTCTTCTGGCACAAAACCCCAATAACGCGAATCGGCCGAATTGTGACGGTTATCACCCATCATCCAATAGTAGTCCATTTTAAAAGTATAAGTAGTGGCTACTTTATCATTAATATACCAAATACCTGCTTTTTGCTCTACTTTATTTCCTTCGTAAGTTCTAATAGCCCTGTAGTACAGCGGCATGGTATTGCTATCGATTTTAACGGTCCATCCTTTTGAAGGGATTTTAATCGGCCCGAAGTTATCCCTGTTCCATACTCTGTTGGGATCGTTCGGAAAAACACCTCCCGGAACATCCCCAGCAGCATCGGGACTTAAGGTAACTGATTTCACAAAATCAAATGCTTTTAATTTACCGGCAATTTCTGGCGATGCATCTACAACGTATGTCTTATCTGCAATAGCAGGTGTTCCGCCTAAATTAAGTTTAAATTCATCAAGTATAGAATAATTAAAGTCCATGGTTTTAAACTCGATGCGATATGGCATCATACCCGTGTTTTTTAAAGGCTCATTTTTGCCATTTACATTGGCAATACCATTGCTCATCGAAATTACATCGCCCGGAATACCTATACATCTTTTAATAAAATTCTCCCGTTTATCTACCGGGCGGTCTATTATCGTAAATGTGCTTCTAACCTGCTGCCGGCCCATACTGCGTTCTAATGCGTAATAACTTTCTGCCTGGTTTTCTACAGCTACAGTGTCTCCTTCAGGAAAGTTGAATACCACAACATCGTTTCTCTTAATTTTAGATAAACCCGGTAAACGATGATATTTCCACTGCACACCATCCCAATAAGCTTTGGTAGAAGTGGTTAAAGGCATAGTATGGTGAGCAAAAGGAAAAGCAACGGGAGTCATTGGGATACGAGCACCGTAATTAACTTTACTCACAAAAAGGAAATCGCCAATAAGCAAAGATCTTTCCATCGAACCAGATGGAATGGTGTAAGCCTCAATAAAAAATACGCGGATGATGGTTGCTGCTACTACTGCAAAAACAATTGCATCAACCCACTCACGGGTTTTAGTTTTTTTCTTCTTTGGGGCATCTTTTTTTCGTTGCCAGAATTTATAATTCATATATCTTATTTTTGGTTTGCGATTTATTAATCGGTTACCTGTTATCTGTACTTCCTTTGATGTGATTTCACAGATTTAGTGATTTCACAGATTATATTGTGCTTTGGTCTTTCAGCTTTAGGCTTTATTCAAAAATATCAGTAATGCTGAAAAATCCTTTTTTATCTTTCAACCATTCTGCCGCCACAACTGCACCTAAAGCAAAACCAGCTCTATTATGGGCAGTGTGTTTAATTTCTATTTCATCTACCTCACTACTGTAAATTACAGTATGTGTACCTGGAATATTTTCTATTCTATGCGATTCTATCAGCAGTTGCTCCGTTTTCGGAAACATTTCAACATCGGTCCCAACCACTTCGTTTAACCATTCTTGTTTTCTGTCCAGGTTATCTACAATCCCTTCTGCAAGGGTAATGGCCGTACCACTTGGTGCATCCAGTTTTTGCGTGTGGTGAATTTCTTCAACCTGCACCTCATAGGCCGGGTAGTTATTCATCAGCTTGGCCAAAGTTTGATTGAGCTTAAAGAATAAATTTACGCCAATACTAAAGTTAGACCCAAAAAGCAACGTATTGTTACTGTTGTTGCAATCGTCTTTTACTTCCTGGAGTTTTCCATACCAGCCTGTTGTACCTACAACTATAGGCACATTGGCATCAAAGCAGGCATCAATATTTTTCAAAACCGAATCAGGCGTACTAAAATCGATAGCTACATCAGCCGATTTTAAATTTTGTCTGGTTAAATCTTCCTGGTTATCGATCGTTATTTTTAAAACAATTTCGTGGCCACGTTCTACTGCAAATTTTTCGATAATCTGCCCCATTTTACCGTACCCTAAAAGCGCAATTTTCATCTGTTTATATTTATTTTCAGTTTTTATTCTTGTTATATCTAACCCTTAGCAACGGATAAACAATTATGATTTCAAATGTAGTATCCTATATTGAATATTCATGATGGTTTCCTATATTAAAATGTTAGTGATAATTTTAATGCAGGCGTTGCATTGAAACCATATATCGAATTGGTGTTAATCATAGATGGCATTACCTTAAAAGAAAGGTTATCATCAATATTGAAGAAATGCAAACGGGCTGCAACATAGGCATCAACTATATTGGCGAAATAAACCAAACCGTAAGAGAACAATACAATCTGTTTATTCCTTCTATAGGTATCTTTACGCTGGGTGATGCCTGAAGTAGAATAACGGCTACCAAAAGGGCCGCTAGGATCAGGTTGATCACCATGCTCAAGGCGATACTGTAACTCTGTCAGCGATAAATTATATTGTTTGCTACTTTCGATGTACGACATGGTAAGTACGGTTATACCACCATAAATAGCTGCTATTTTACCACCAGTATACAGCTTTTGAAAAAACTGGCTTTTTCCGGCTCTTGTACCATAACCGTCGTTAAGCAGCTGCATATTGTACAATTGACCCCAGCCTGGTATAATCATCGATCTGAAAACCGCTTTTCTACCGGCAACCTTACCCGGGTTAACATACTTGGCTTTCATCGAATCCTTTCTGGTCATCGGTTTTTTAGCCGCAGTATCTAACGATTTAGACAATTTAATTTTCGAAGTATCAACAGGTTTTAATACCGTATCCTTAACCTGCGCCGAGGCTAAGTTTACAAGAAAAAATGTAAATGCAGCAACCAGTATTAAAAGCTTAGTCTTTTGCATTACCAGTCTAATAACTCTAAAATTCGGTTTAAGTCATCATCACTCATAAAAGGTATTTCTATCGCTCCCTTACCGTTCTGACTTACTTTTAACTTTACGCGGGTAGCAAATTTAGAGGCCAGATCGTCCTGCAATTTTTGATATTGAAAAGAAACAGCTTTTTCTTTCGATTTTTCGCTGCCTTTTAAAGGTACATGCTGCAAATTACGTACAAGCTCTTCTACCTTGCGTACCGATAATCCTTTTTCTAAAATTTCCTGGTGGATAAACAATTGTTTGTCAACACCATCAACGTTAATTAAGGCTCTTGCGTGCCCCATGCTAATTTTCTGATCGCGGATGGAAGCCTGAATAGCTGGCGGAAGTTTTAACAAACGCAGGTAATTGGTAACCGTTGTACGGTTTTTACCTACACGTTCGCCTAATTGCTCTTGTTTTAAGCCTACCTCGTCAATCATCCGCTGGAAACTCAATGCCACTTCAATGGCATTTAAATTTTCGCGTTGAATATTTTCGATCAAGGCCATTTCCAACATCTGTTGGTCGTTGGCACTGCGGATGTAAGCAGGAATCTGTGTTAAGCCAGCTAACTTCGAAGCCCTGAACCTACGCTCGCCAGAAATGAGCTGGTATTTGTTTGCGCCAAGTTTTCTAACTGTAATTGGTTGTATTAAACCTTGTATCTTAATCGAATCGGCAAGCTCGTTTAAAGCTACCTGGTCAAATTCGGTACGTGGCTGGTATGGATTGGTTTCAACTTCAGTTAAACTTACGTGACTGATATTGCCAATCTGCTCGGTTTCGCTAACAGCATTTACCTGCTGTTTCGGCGGATGAGAAGATTCGCTATCATCTAAAAGCGCACTTAACCCTCTTCCTAAACCTGTTTTTCGCTGAAAAGATGTCATCTATAATTTATAAAGTTGCTGTTCCTATGTTTTCTTCTTCCTTTAAAAGGCCGTTTTTCTTCACAATTTCGCGGGCAAGATTAAGGTAGTTAATGGCACCTTTGCAATTGGCATCGTGCATAATTACCGAAACGCCATAACTAGGTGCTTCACTTAAACGTGTATTACGCTGAATAATGGTATCGAAAACCAGTTCGTGGAAATGTGTTTTTACCTCTTCTACCACTTGGTTTGATAAACGTAAACGCACATCGTACATGGTTAATAAAATACCTTCAATTTCCAGATCAGGGTTTAAACGGTTCTGAACAATCTTTATGGTATTTAATAATTTACCCAAACCTTCAAGCGCGAAATACTCACACTGAACAGGAATAATAACCGAATCGGCCGCTGTTAAAGCATTGATGGTGATTAAACCTAAAGATGGTGAACAATCGATGATAATAAAATCATACTGATCTTTTATCTTCTCCAAAACCGCTTTCATTTTGTACTCGCGGTTGTTCAGGTTAATCATCTCGATTTCTGCACCAACCAGATCGATGTGGGCGGGCAGTAAATCTAAATTTGGTGTATCCGTTTTTTGGATGGCCTGTAAAGGATCGATATCATTAATGATACACTCATAAATACTATCTTTAATATTCCGGGGATCGAAACCGATACCTGAAGTCGAATTTGCCTGAGGATCAGCATCAACCAGTAAAGTTTTGTATTCTAATACGGCCAAACTCGCAGCCAGGTTTATAGATGAAGTTGTTTTACCAACACCACCTTTTTGATTTGCTAATGCAATAATTTTGCTCATCTATGTATCCGAAATTTACTTAACGTTTATTTGGGCTGTGTTATTTATGCCTTTTAATTGGCAAAAAGTTCTATTTTTGCGTTGTTTACGGCCTTTTTCACAATCAGCTAAGATACAAACTATATGGCAATTTTAGCAAGAAGCGTGTTTGGGTTTTACACATCTTATTAACAATTATCCATGATCACAATTATAGCCGCAACCAACAGGCCCAATAGCAATACGCTAAAAGTTGCTAAATATTACCAAAGGCAACTAAAAGAAAAAGGAACCGATGCCAATTTGTTCAGCCTGGAGCACCTGCCTATAGATGTTTTGAATACGGATATGTATGGCAAACGATCGGAAGCTTTTCAAAAAATCCAAAACATGATTAATAACACCGAAAAGTTTTTATTTATCATGCCCGAGTACAATGGAAGCTACCCAGGTGTACTAAAAGTATTAATAGATGCCTGCAATTTCCCTGATAGTTTTTATGATAAAAAGACCGCTTTAGTCGGCATCTCTTCTGGTAAATATGGCAACATCCGCGGGGTTGACCATTTCACAGGCGTTTGCCATTATATTCATCTGCATATTTTGCCCTTACGTTTGCACATTCCGAATATTAAAACAGAGTTAGATGCAGAGGGTAATTTCAATCATCCGGATACCATCAAGTTTACCAACGAGCAGATAGATAAGTTTATCAAATTCTAATCGTCATTCATTTTTTCCTGCACCCTGCAGCCCTAAATCTTATTACCGGCCACGCCACCTAAACCCGATGGGAAGCGGCACGCAGTAAAGCTGACAGTTGGACTGCATTTCCCTAAATGCCCAAAACTGCTTTTCGAAAAAAATAAAACGCTATTCTTCTTTTGAAAAGCAAAGCCTGTGTTTCATATTAGTGTCACTCCTGCTTTCTGTTACAAGTCCTCGCTACGCTGTGGGCTTTCCACGTCAATCAGGTTTAGGAAACAAAAGACAGCGCCATAACCTTAAAAATCGTTCAGTCTAAATTAAATTTTCATTTTCTGCACCCTGCAGCCCTAAATCATGGTACAGACCGTGCCACCTAAACCCAATGGAAGCGGGCACGAAGTAAAGCGGACAGTGGGAAGTATTATCCTAAATGCTTCCGAACCTGCTTTCCAAAAAAAAAGCTAATATTTATTTTTTGTTTTGAAAAGCAAAACCTGTATTTCATAGGAACGTTTGTCCCTGCTCTCCGCTTTACTCCGTTTCACTCCGTGTTCGCTGCGATCAGGTTTAGGGAACAAAAAACAGTGGTTTAAAATCCAAAACCAATCGTTCAAAATGACAAAAACCCTTCCAAAATGAAAAGGTTTTTTGCTTAAAACAATTTCAAAAACATCATAAAAGACTATAAAACAATAACTTAAACAATAACCCAATCTACTGGCATAGCTATTGACTACAGGCTAAACAGATGCTATTTATTTAACCTTTGTTATGTAATTTAGTTAATCAGGAAACAGATTTAAATTATAACCTATTTTTACACAAAAAAGAGAAAAATTGCTTTGCGTTAATAGCAAAAATCTCTCCGCCCTTTGCGGTTAAACAAAAAAGTCATGAAACCATCAATGATTTACAAAACTTCACAATAAATAAGTAAATCATGATAGCTTCATCACCATTAAAAAAATAAAAACAGATGAAAATAAAAACCAAGCTCCGCCTCGGATTCGGGTTTCTCTTTATACTTGTTTTATCCTTTGGATTAATCGCGCTCTTTTTCTTAAACGAGCTTTCCGATAAATCGAAGGTAATTCTTAAAGACAACTATAAATCGTTGAAATATGTTGCTGCTATGCGCAATGTAATCGATCAGAACCAATTTCCATTAAGCAGTACTCAACTGGCTGTATTTAGGGAAAACTTAAAAAATGAAGGGTTAAACATTACCGAACCCGGCGAAAAAGTGGCTTTCCAGAAATTAGCAACGGCTTTCAACGTACTAAACGGCCCACAATCGTTAACCATTAAAGAAAATAGCATTAAAAATTTGCGCGTTGCGCTACAAAATATCGAACAGGTAAATATGAAGGCCATTTACGATAAAAATGAATTGGCTAATGAAACCTCATCGAGGGCAAACCTCTACATCATGATTGCCGCTACCCTGAGTTTTATTATCCTCTTTACGTTCATTGTAAACTTTCCAGGTTTTGTGGCCAACCCTCTTGCTGAATTTAGTGCTGCGATAAAGCAGATCAGTCGTAAAAATTATAAACAGCGCCTGCATTTCGAAAACGAAGATGAGTTTACAGAACTGGCAGATTCCTTTAACGGAATGGTAGTTAAATTAAACGAATGGGAAAACAGCAACTTATCTAAAATTAAATCCGAAAAATCGCGTATTGAAGCCATTATTGCACAAATGCAGGATGCTATAATCGGCTTAAATGAAAAGGGAGAAGTACTCTTTCTAAATCATCTGGCTGCAAAACTGATGAGTCTGGATGAAGATAAGGTTATTGGCCAAAACGTGGCCGAACTGATGCAAAAAAACGAGCTGCTTAAACGGATCATTAAACCGGAAACAGAGGACAATACCTTAAAAATTTATGCTGATGATAAAGAATCTTATTTCCTGTTGGAAAACCGCGAAATCATCATCCCAAATTATGAAGAGCAGGATGAAAACACTTTAATTGCCTCATCTAAATCTGCAGGAAGCGTTTACACGTTAAAAAATATTACGCAGTTTAAAGAGCTCGATGAAGCCAAAACAAATTTTATCGCTACAGTTTCGCACGAGTTAAAAACACCACTATCATCTATCAAAATGAGCTTGAAATTGCTAAACGATGAGCGTGTGGGCACCATGAACGAAGAACAGCATGAGCTGCTCAACCACATCAAAGAAGATAGCGACAGATTGCTAAAAATCACCAGCGAACTTTTAGATCTTTCGCAAGTAGAAACCGGTAATTTAAAACTCACTTTTGCCATAACCAAACCCGAAGAAATTGTAAGTTATGCCGTTGATGCCGTTAAATTTCAGGCTGAACAAAAATTGATTCAACTGGTACTTAACTGCAGTCAGAACTTGCCGGATGTGAATGCTGATATCCAGAAAACAGCCTGGGTACTGGTTAACTTTTTATCTAATGCATTGCGGTACAGTTCAGAAAAATCGAAGGTAATCATCGATGTTTTCCAAAAAGACAAGTTTATCGAATTTTCTGTGCGCGATTTTGGAAAAGGCATCGACGAAAAATATCAGAAAAGATTATTCGACAGGTATTTCCAGGTACCAACAGATGGACAGAATAAATCGGGCTCCGGATTGGGCCTCGCCATTTCTAAAGATTTTATTGAAGCCGAAAACGGAAAAATATGGGTGGTAAGCGCCATTGGCGAAGGCAGCAAGTTTTGTTTCAGCTTGCCAGTTGTAGAATAGATTCCGCGTTTTTTTTACCACAGAGGACACCGAGTTTTGCACTGAGGTACACAGAGTATAAAACAAATACAATAGCTATGCGCTTAACTCGGTGTGCTCCGTGGCCTACCCTCTGTTTTCTCTGTGGTTAAACTGAAGATGATTATGCTGCCAAACGCTCAGCGCCTTACGTTTACACTATATAAGGCTCCATTTCCTTATCAATGCTTTTACGCAGTTCCATTAATTTAATGGCGTAGCCATGCATGGCAACTTCTTTTTCGGTTTTTGGCTTAAAGGCTGGGATTCCTTTTGGCTGCCCATCGTCGTCTACTGCAACAAAAACAATAATACAGTGTGTATTCTTAACAAAATCGGTTTGCCCTACTGGTTTCGAAAAAGCATCAACGGCAATATGCATACTGGTTTTACCCGTGTAAATAATTCGTGCTTCCATTTTAACCAAGTGCCCGATATGAACAGGATGAAAAAAACGGATTCCCCCAACATAAACCGTTACACAATAAGTTTGGCTCCATTGTAAAGCACAGGCAAAAGCAGCCTGATCGATCCATTTCATCATCATCCCACCATGTACCTTACCTCCATAATTAACATCAGAGGGTTCGCTTAAAAATTGAAGTTCGATATGGTTTTTGGTTCTGGGCATGGTAATATTTCGTTAAAAATTGCTTGGTTTTAATGTCTTTGCTAAGATATTATAAAATAAGCTATTTTCCTGCGGTCAGCTGTTATGATCTGTTAAGATGACTCGGCACAATTAACTGCCAATTACAAAAATAGTCCCGCAGATTTAAGATGATTAACGCAATTGATTATTTTTCTGCGGCTATCAGTGAGATCTACGGGAAAGAACTCTCACAGCGGTCGTCATCCTGAGTTCATCTCAGGATCTGACTCGCGTAATGGATATAATCGCGCTGTCAGATGTTACCATCTGACTCCACAAAATATTAACCACAGATAAAAAGGATAAACACAGATAGATATCTTTGATCCGTGTTTATCTGTGTCCATCCGTGGCAAAAAAACAATAAAAAAGTCGTAGCGAGACGCTACGACTAGAAGAGAATCAGTTGGTAACAACCGACACCACATCAAACTGCCCCACCTATCGAATTATTTCGCCATAATACTAATCGCGTATCCTCCACCTGGTGCACAATATTGAGCTAATTTAGTTTTGTTGGTTACCTCCATTTTACGAATGGTATAGGCTTTAGGGTTGGTTTCGTAATGGGCATCTTTTGCATCGGCATAAATGGTTGCGGTATATTTTTTGCCAGGATCCAAAAAGCTAAAATCAATTTTAGATGTCCGCGCCACTTCATCATTGGTGCGACCAACAAACCAGTTGTTTTTACCTTTCGCCTTACGCGCAAAAGTGATATAATCGCCTGGTTCTGCTTCTAAAACTTTGGTATCGTCCCAATCTACCGCCACATCTTTAATAAACTGAAAAGCATCCATGTACTTGTTATAAGTTTCAGGCAAATCGGCAGCCATTTGCAGCGGACTATACATGGTAACATAAAGTGCCAACTGGCGAGCCAATGTACTATGCACAAAAGAGGTATTTTCGGGATTATAAACACTTACTTTAGTTTCAAAAATACCTGGGGTATAATCCATTGGCCCACCTATTAAACGTGTAAAGGGTAAAATGGTAGTGTGATCAGCATTGTTCCCTCCAAAAGCTTCATATTCTGTCCCCCTTGCCGATTCGTTTCCGATTAAGTTCGGATAAGTACGTGCCAGGCCTGTTGGGCGAACAGCCTCATGTGCATTCACCATTATTTTATATTCCGCTGCTTTTTGGATGGCATACAGGTAATGATTGTTTAACCATTGGCCATAATGATGCTCTCCCCTTGGGATCATGTTGCCTACATAACCGCTTTTAACGGCATCGTAGCCATTGGCTTTCATAAATTTATAAGCGCTATCTAAATGGCGCTCATAATTACGTACCGACGAAGAAGTTTCATGGTGCATAATCATTTTAATGCCTTTGCTTGCAGCGTAACGGTGCAGTTCTTTTACATCGAAATCGGGATAGGGCGTTACAAAATCAAACACATAATCTTTTGTTTTACCGAACCAATCCTCCCAGCCCTCGTTCCAGCCTTCAACCAAAACAGCATCCAATCCGTTTTTAGCAGCAAAATTGATGTATTCTTTTACATGTGCGGTATTTGCAGCATGTTTCCCGTTGGGATTTGTTTTTGCATAATCGGTTACGCCCAATTGCACACTGGTTAAATCATTATAGGCCCAGGTACTTTTACCTGTAATCATTTCCCACCAAACACCTACATACTTGGTTGGCTTTATCCACGATACATCTTTAAATTTTGTTGGCTCGTTTAAGTTATAGGTTAGCTTTGAGGTTAAAATGTCACCTGCTTTATCACTCACAATAATGGTTCTCCAGGGCGATAAACAGGGTGCCTGCAAATAACCTTTATCGCCAACTGCATCAGGTGTTAACCACGATTCTAAAACCATATTTTTATCGTCGAGATTTAACGACATTAGCGAATAGTTGATTAATGCCGCTTCATGGATATTGATGTACAAACCATCTTTGCTCTTCATCATCAACGGCGTTTGTAAACCCGTTGGTGAGAAAGTAGTTTGTGAAGCATTCGGCGTTATAGCAGTCTTCATTTTACCTCGTACTTCTGATAAGTTTGAGGTTACCGTACTGTATTCCTGTGTATCATAATCACCAGGAAGCCAAAATGCTTTATGATCGCCAGCTAAGGCAAACTGGGTTTTCTCTTCTTTAATTACGAAATAATCTAAGTTTTTTTGTTCAGGAAATTCATATCTAAAACCCAAGCCATCGTTAAACAAACGTAACCGCACAATGATATAGCGGTTAGTTTCCTTTTGCGTTAAAGTTACCGCCAGTTCGTTGTAATGATTTACAATTTCTTTTACTTCGCCCCAAACTGGTTTCCAGGTCTCGTTAAAAGTACTGGTTTTGGTATCACTTATGGTAAAACCGTTCATTAAAGATTTACCATCTTTAAGTTCAAGCCCCAGCTTACTGGTTTTAATAACGTCTTTTCCTTTGTACTTTAAGCTATAGGTTGGCACTCCCCCTTCGGCCAAAGCAAAACTGGCTACTAAATTGCCATCCGGCGACTTCAAATTCTTTCCGGGAACGTTCCCGAAAACATTCCCAAAAAATAGCAAAGTGCATATTAAAGTAAGGATTTTAAAGCGGTTAAAGGATTGGTTAGGTTTCTTATTCATGTTATCATTTATTTTTGTTATTCCTATTTATATACATTAGAACTTGCAGGTTTTGGTTTCTTTAATACAAAAACGCATTTGATTAAATACAATTTATATCTAAGTTAGATACTAATCCGGTATAACCTGATACAAAAAGTATTTCTACTTTACTATGTTTCGGTTTGTGACGACACGAACCGCGGCGGAGGTTAATATTAATGGCCTCATTGAGCGCTACGCCGTTTAAAAACCTGCGAGGTCTAGTCACGCAATATCTCCGCGTTAGGGATTGTAAGGGTTCAGTACCGATCCTTCATCGGTACCGGAGCGAAGCGTAGCCCTGAAAAGCCCGCCCCTTTCCCGTTTTTCACGGGATTGGGGAACGCCAAAACAAGCTGGCAGTTTGCAGTTCACACCTGGCGATGAGCAACGTCAGTCTATTCAAAATAGATCCTGAAACAAGTTCAGGATGACGATACGATATAAAAATCGGAACGGGATGACGTATTGCGAGTTACTCTAAAAGCAAGGTATCATCATCTTCATCGGTTAAGCTCAGCTGCACACTATCGCTACCCGCAATACCTTCTATCGAACCGCGGATATGGGTCGCATTTAACAATACTTTTTCTAACTGCTTTTCACGTGCTTTCCATAAGCGTTCCATCGCATCACGCTCGCGTTGTATGGATAGTTTCATGCTCATAAAACCTTCTCTAATGGCTTTCCATTGTTCTGAAAACTCTGCTCCCATTAAATAATCGTAAAGCATGTGCATTTTTTCGCCGCGGTTTTCCTGCGATTTTACTGCACCTGCCAAGCGCAAAATACCTTCGCGCAACACGTATGCTACAGCATTTACTTCTTCGAAAGAGCAAATCCAAACCCCATCGCGCTGCCCGAAACAATCCATGCCTTTTGGGTAACATTGACTTACGATTACCGCTACATCAATACCCATACTGCGCATATCTTTTTTCAGTTTTTCGATCCAGTCGCCACCAAAATCTTTGGTACGCTTGCTTTCGTAAATAATTTTACCGCATTCCTGTCCAAATTGGTTGCGTACCACCTGTACACAATCTGCACCACGCACTCCTTTGCCAACTTCTTCAATTAAATCGAAAGGATAATTGGTACGAAGCAATTCTTCCAAAATCAGTTCCTGCACTTCGCCCTGCAATTGCATACTGCCCTGCTCAGCCTTACGTTTCATTTCTTCGGCCAATTTTTTCTGGTCGTCGAGCTGTTTTTCCAATTCCTTTAAACGCAATTGGTGTTCGGTATCTTTAATACTATTTTTTTCTGCCTCTTGCTTACGGATCTGTTCTACCAACTCGTTACGCTGCTCTTGCATTTTACGTTGAAAGGCAAGTTCCATTTCTTCTTCCTTTACTTTAAGGCTTTCCTCGCGGCGTAAAAACTCCAGTTCTTTTTCGCGGGCCAACTTTAGTTTTTCAGCATTGTCTTTCGCATTACCTTCGAGCATTTGCAGTTTTGTTTCAAAATCGGCCGAAATACTTTTACGCAGGTTTTCCTCCAGATTATCCTTAAGCTTGGTTTTCTCTTCAGCAAGTTTGGCATCAAAAGCTTTCAATTGCTGTTGTTTTTCTGATTCAAAAACCTGCAGTTTACGTTGATATTCTTCATCTTTCTGCCTTGCATAAGCAGCCGCTTTCTCACGTAACTCTTTCTTATAATCTTCTGCCATGGCTTCTTCCATCGGAAAAACATGGGCACAGTTGGGGCATTTTATTTCGGTAGGCATAAATTATTTTTTTACCACAGCGAACGCTCGGGTTTTGACAAAGATATTAAAGCTTTTTATCAATGTATAAACGAGTTTTGCACCGTTAGCATTAAAGTACCTTCGATCTGATTTCGTGACCGGATGCTAAAATTTTACTTACCGGGCATTTTGCGGCAATTTCTTCCAATCTGATTTTTTGTTCTTCGGTAAGTATTCCTGTACATACAATTTCTTCAAAAAATATGGTTTCCCCATTTTCGGTATCAATATTTACTTCTACCTCAATTCTATCAATTGGCCATTCCTTTCTATCGGCATACATTCTTAAGGTAATGGCTACACACGATGCTAAAGAGGCCATTAACAATCCTTTTGGGGCAAAGCCTTTATGTGTACCACCCAATTCTAAAGGCTCGTCTACTATAATATCATGAGAACCATTTGTTACAGAACATGCATAATGCTCTTTATTTATTGTCGCTTTTACCATATGATTAGTTTTAGTATCCCAAATATTGTGCTTTAACTTTAAACTTAGGTAAAAGTCTGGTCTTTTTTTGAAAACGGATGTCGCAATTTCATGACTGTTGCAGTTTTGCCTTTCGCTGCGGCCCCTACTTAGGTCTTATCAATATAGATACATTAAATTTTAAGATTTCTTTACCGCTCCTTGTCACAGCAGCATTGCCATCTAAACCCGATTTTAGCGAATGCTCTCGATTTAAGCACTTATTTATGGTGTGCTTGCTTGTTTCACAGGTTTCATCGGAGCAGAAGCTGGATTGTTTTTCCAAAAACTACTGCACTTGCTTTCCAAATCAAAAAACATCCAAACATTATAACCCTGCATTTGTTCTTTTTAAAAATGCTACGTTATGAAATACAGAAAGTTAATCGGAAAATATTTAAAGCACGAATCGGATAACAGTGCAAAAATAGCACTGGCCTTAGTTGCTGGTTTAGCGGCGGGTGCAGTTATTAGTATTTTATTTGCTCCTGATAGCGGCGCAGGTACCCGTGGAAAAATTGTTGGCGGAGCTAAAAATCTACGTTACGGCTTTCAAGACAAATACAACCTTTTAAAAGAGAAGGTTTTTGGCGTAGAAGCCATCGAAGAAGATATTATCGAACATGAAGTGCCTCATTTTAAACATAAGGTTGTTAAGAAACGTAAATCGGATGTGCAGGAAATTTTAGAAAATGCACACGAAAATGGCCAGGTACAAGAAGGACAAGGATAAAATGTGGCAAGGTATTAATTGATTATACTTTAACCAATTAATACCTTGCCTCCCCCCTTTATCATTTAAACAAATTCTTAGTTTTACAGGATAATATCTGTATATGATTTTTATCCTCTCAAAGATTTTGCTTTTCGTCATTAAACCTATAGTGTGGATTTTTGTGCTTTTGATTTTTGCAATTGCATCAAAACAATCTAAACAAAGGAAAAGGTATTTAATCTGTATTTTGATTATTTTCTTCTTTTTCTCTAATGGCTTTATTGTTGGGAAAATAATAAGCAGTTATGAAGCTGACTATCCCAGGGCAGGTAAATTCGATGTCGGAATAGTACTTGGGGGCTTCTCTGGTTTAAACAAACGAAATAATGAAATTGCGTTTAATTGGGCAGGAGATAGATTATTCCAAGCAATCGCACTTTATAAAAAAGGACAGATTAAGCAGATATTACTTAGTGGTGGGAGCGCAAATTTAATAGACCAAAAAATTAAAGAAGCTGATTTAGCCATTCAGTACTTAAAATTGATCGGCATTCCTGATTCTGCAATCATGATTGAAAACCATAGCAGAAATACAATCGAAAATGCAAGGTACAGCCTCGCACTCATCGCGAAAAGCAAGCCTAAAGCTAAAATTTTGGTGATTACCAGTGCATGGCACATCCCAAGGGCAAAACTGATTTTTGATAAACAAGCCAAACAGAAAATTGAATATTACCCAACAAATTTTTCTGGAGATACTGAATTCGACTTAAGTGATATCATTATTCCAAATACCAGTGCATTAGGCGTATGGGAAATGTTATTTAAAGAATGGATTGGTTTGGCGGTAGACGGTTTGAGAGCCTAGTTTGGTTAATAGTTCATTAGTTCACTGGGTCATTAGTCAGGAGTAGAAACTAATAAACAACTGACCATTGAACTAATGAACTGCTTTATCCTTCAATTGCTTTCCAAAGCATATCTTTCAGTTCTAAAATATTTTTTTCAGCTACTGACGAAATAAATATAGATGGAATGTTTGGCAGACCCTGTTTCATTTCTTCCATCAGTTCTTCATCTAACATATCTGATTTGGTAATGGCTAAAACATGCGGTTTCTGCATTAATTCAGGATTGTAAGATTCCAGTTCGCTTTTAAGGATTTCGTACTCTTCTTTGATAGAACGGCTTGTATCAGCCGGGACCATGAATAACAATACCGAGTTACGTTCAATGTGGCGTAAGAAACGATAGCCTAAACCTTTACCTTTTGACGCACCTTCGATAATCCCAGGGATATCGGCCATTACAAAAGATTTTCCACCCCTGTAACTTACAATACCCAGATTAGGAACAATGGTAGTAAAAGGATAATCGGCAATTTCTGGCTTAGCAGCCGAAACTACCGAAAGCAATGTAGATTTTCCTGCATTTGGGAAACCAACCAAGCCAACATCGGCCAAAACTTTTAATTCTAAAATGTTCCAAACCTCTTGTCCCTGCTCACCCGGTTGTGCAAAGCGCGGTGTTTGCTGAACCGAATTTTTAAAGTGTGCATTCCCTAAACCACCACGGCCACCAGCTGTTAAAATCTTAGTCTCGCCATCTTTGGTAATTTCGAAAAGGATTTCTCCAGTTTCAGCATCTTTAGCAATGGTACCAAGCGGAACCTCCAGGATCTCATCCTTACCTTGTTTACCGAATTTATGGGAACTACCGCCTGCTCCACCATCTTCAGCAATAATGTGCTTACGGTATTTAAGGTGCAATAATGTCCAGATATGGATACTGCCTTTAACGATAATGTGGCCACCACGACCGCCATCACCACCATCGGGGCCACCCATTGATGTTAAAATATCACGATGTAAATGTGCCGAACCTGCCCCGCCCTTACCAGAACGGCAACAAATTTTTACATAATCTACGAAATTCGAACCCTGTGACATATTTTAATATTGAAATGTTAATACTGGAACGTCGAAAACAACAATTCCTTTAAAATTAAAGAGTTATAACGTTTTAACATTATAACTCTTTTTATGTTTTTGAATATTGGATCGGGAATTAATTAAAACCTTCTCTTTTATATCCGCTACTTGAACTTTATACCTTATACTGATCGATTACAGCGCAAAGATCATTATATACTGTTTCAATTTCACCTATTCCGTTTACTTTGTTCAACTTTCCTTGCTCTTCATAATAAGGCAATACGTGGATGGTTTTATCAAAATATTCTGAAATCCGTTTTTTTAATTTTTCAGCGTCATCATCAGGACGGCCGCTGGTTTTGTGACGTTCGGCAATACGTTTTGTTAACTCGTCCTGGTCAACATCTAAAGCAATAACGCCAGCAATTTTACTGCCTTTACGCTCTAAAAACAGATCAAGCTCTATTGCTTGTGGAACGGTACGCGGAAATCCATCAAACACAAATCCTTTAGCATCAGGATTTTTATCTACCTCTTCTTCAAGCATGGCAATTGTAATGGCATCTGGAACCAATTCTCCATCAGCTAACAATTGACTTACTTTTTTTCCTAATTCGGTTTCTCCTTTAACGTGTGCTCTAAAAAGATCGCCTGTTGAAACGTGTACCAACTGATATTTTGCAATCAGCTTTTCAGATTGGGTGCCTTTACCCGCCCCTGGAGGGCCAAAGAGAACTAAATTAAGCATTCAAGTTGTTTAGGTTGTCTTCAAAAATTAAAAAAGCCTTATTCCTATGGCTCTGTTAAAAGTAATATTCAAATCACTGATTAATAGGATTAGACATTGCTTACTTTCAAGGCTGCAAATATATAATTATTAATTTAGATGCCATTTAAAATTGACGATTTATTTAAAAATGGGCTATTTTAATGACATTTATCTTCTTCTAAGAAGAATCTTGTGCCATTTTTATATTTAACAGAATTTTCTTCAAATACTAACGGGTCTGACCAAACAATCCTTTTACATTTTTATTAAATTTTACTAAAAACTTAGGTATTTGTAACATTACTGAGCTGATATCCTCCAATATACCTAGATTGTAAAAAACGAAATGCCGCGATGCTGCCATCAGCAGAAAAACATTTATCGCCTAGAATAGAAGAACCATTTTTATTGATCCTCAAATCTAAAAGTCGGCGATATCAAGAGCCCTCTTGCTAAATTTCAGATAAGTAACAATAACTTTCGATCCAATTTTATAACGGTTATAATCCTCTTGCTTAACCTCAATCCTTATTTTTTCATTTTTAATTAGGCCCGAAAAAGTCAGGTATTCTGCATGCTCTGTTTTGTCCCGACCGATAACTACACTCGTTAATCTGTTTTTACCGTTTAGTTTATCTTTCTTCCAATTGTATTTGCTATACCTATCTACCAACCAGGCAATGCAGTAGCAAAAACTAAACATTAATAATCCTATAGCTGCAAAAGCGATATAGTCGTAATACTTCAGATTGTTGAGCGTTTCCTTTTCTACAGCTAAAGCAGCGATTATCCCAATAAAGAATATAGCAGCAACAAGCGTAATTACTGCGATTCTCATAATTGTTTTTTGCGCTGTCTCCATTTGCGCTATTTCATCTTCAGTCAATGGAATATTTTCCTGTAACTGTATTTGCTTATAGTCTATTTGATGATTCTCCATTTATTCCCTAGATCTGTAGCAGATTAATAATTGTCCTCAACCAATAGCCGTTAGGGAGCAGTGACTATACCTTCTCGGTTAGATCGTGCTCTTGCCAGCGCAAACATTAACAGCAGGACAATTAAAGCAAAAACATTTTTCATTTCTATTTTCAGCAAAGGAGGTGAATTAAATTTTTCCTTTTTATTTAGGAAATTCAACCCACAAGTGATTGACAATCAAAACACAAACCCTTTCCAATTTCAACCGTTGCAAACTACTTTTTCAGCTCCCCGTGTATGGCTAAATTAAAAATTTTATCAATTAATTTCTCTTTCGTTACTGCAATAATTTCCGAAATTGTGGTTTGATATTTATCCAATTAGTTATTTATGAATACCTATCACTTCCATTTTAATAACGGCCAAAAAAACTCAACTATTCTGTTTTGGTTTTTCACCACCTTGCTGACTATTTCATTAACAGCCATCGTTTTACTACTACATCCGGATGCACTTTTCCCGGCCTGGCTATTGCTGATCTCCTTACCATTAATGTTTATGGCCATTTACAGGTTGTTTAAAGTGGCCTCCGAAAGGCGGTCGGGAGAAATTGTTTCACTAAGTAAAGAAGGCTTTACCAGTTCCTGTTTCGGTTCTGTTTTGTTTTCAGAAATATACTCCATTCAGGTTCCCGTAAAGCAAATAGGCCTTTTTGGGGGGCTACAGCAAGACTATTACAAAAACACAGACATAGATATTCCTTACCTGGAATTTTCGATCACCACTCAGGATGGAAAAAGGTTAAATTGGATATTGAATGAGTGGGGCGGAATTTATAACTCAGAAGAAGAATTTTTAATTTTCTTTAACTTTCTTACAGCGCTAACCAATCAGCTGTATCAACTTTATCACGTTAATGAGCCATATAACAGCTATTTAAAAATTCTTGGCGAGAAAGGTTCCTGGGAAAAGCGAGGTTAAGCTAAAAAGGCCTTTCAAACTGAACAACAAAAAAGAGGGTGTACCATAAAGGCGATTTCACCTCAGATGCTGTCATGTTGAGCCTGTCGAAACACCTTAAAGGAGTATTTAAACAGGTCCTTCGACAGACTCAGGATGACAAATCTATATTTATGATACAACTTCTTCAAGTGCACTTTTGGAGACTACTGTTGAACAATTAATTCCATTGCTCACGCTGTTTAACAACATGAAATCAGGGTCAAAATAGCTGTTTTAGCTGAGCCAGTGTACTTTTCTTAAATTCAACAATTTTTAACTTATTTTATAAATTGAGCGTTTTTCGAAAAAAATTTTGGTGTTTGAAATTAGGCTGAAAAGTCTAATAAATCTTTGAATAAAAAGTTCAAGGGAGTTTAGTGAACCATCATTAAACCTCTATTTCCCTTCCTTGAAGGCATTAAAAATTTATATTTCCCGAATTATTAAATGTAATGGCAGAGACCGAATCTGGATGAGGACTTTTGTAAAAAGATTTTAGTGATCAATCGGTTATTACGCCTTAAACCACATGTCAGATAAACTCCGACAACATACATCTTATGCTATACATTAGATACAACTATATCGACCTGTTGCAAAACATTAAAAACGGTTAAATTTTCTTTCAACCATGGTTACTTAAGGTGTTTTTTCTAGATAATCTGAGGGGGCAACGCCAAACTGTTTGCGAAACTCCTTACTAAAATACTTTCTATCGTTAAAACCAACAGCATAGGCGACCTCTGCAATACGGAGTTTCTTTTCATCCAATAACTGAGCTGCTCTTTTTAACCGCTGCAATTTGATAAAATCAGCTATAGAGAGATCGGTAAGTGATTTTATTTTTTTATACAAAACCGTTTGGCTCATCCCAATTCCATCAACTAACATGCCTACGTTAAAATCTACATTTTCCATATTGTCTTCCACCAGCTGCATGAGTTTGTTCAGAAACTTTTCATCTGGCGATTCTACATCCAATTTTCGTGGCGTAAGCATAATCTGCCTGGTGTATTTCTGTTTCAATTCCTCCCGTCCCTGTAAAAGGTTGCGTATATTTAATTCAAGTACCTGAATACTGAAAGGTTTTGTAATATAAACATCAGCCCCTGCTTCAAGTCCGTTAACCTGGTGCAAGTGAGAAGCCATTGCGGTGAGCATAATTACCGGAATATGGTTCGTCCGCTCCTCCTGCTTTATTCTCATACAGAGTTCCAGTCCGCTCAGTTCTGGCATTGTTACATCACTCACTATAATATCAGGAACATGTTCAATAGCAGCTTCCCAGCCCTTTAATCCATCAATACTTTCGAGGATATGATAGGTAGCTTTTAGCGACTGTACAATAAACCCCCTTAATTCATCATTATCCTCCACAACAAGTACCGTATATTTTTTCTCAACAATCGCCTCAGCATCTTCACCCGAAAGCCTTTCTGCTAGCTGTCCGGGCACATCTTCCAATATTTTTAGCGCACTATCGCCTGCTAACAGCTCTTCCGCTGAAAAATGTTCTTTTCCAGAACGGAGCAAGATCGTTAAACTGGTCTTACCATTTTTCCCTTCAACAGCTGGCTCACTTGAAACGGAGATCTGCCCTTTGTGCAGGTCCACTATATCTTTAACAAGGGCAAGCCCTATTCCCCAGCCTTCGGCCATAACACCACTTGATTTTACCTGATAAAAATTGGTAAACACTTTATCCTGCACATCTAATGGAATACCAATGCCGTTATCGGTTATCGTGACTTTAGCTTGCCCATCATGTTCTGCAATCGTGAAGATTATTTTTCCGCCATTAGGTGTATATTTAAAAGCATTGGAAAGGATATTGTAAAACACCTTCTCCATTTGGCCAGCATCAAAATATATCAAAACTTCTTCCTGTTTACTGTTGAATTGATAATCGATGTTTTTGAGTTCTGCCAAGCTCAGATAGGAACGGTAGATATTATGGCTAAAAGCAACCAGATCATTTTTAGAAACGTGTAGATTAACATGTCCGCTTTCTATTTTCCTGAAATCAAGTAGTTCGCTTATTAACCGCAACAACCGATCAGTATTTCTTCTGATGCCGACCAGCGAATGGTTAACTGTACTGTTCTCTTGCGTCAGTTTGATCAGCTTTTCCAGAGGAGCGAAAATCAAGGTCAATGGCGTGCGGATCTCGTGCGAAATCCTGGTAAAAAAATCGAGTTTCATCTGGAAAAGCTCCTGCTGTTGCTCGCTATGCAGCTGTTCGTAATAGAGTTTCGATTCTAATCTCTGCTGTCTTCTGGTAAACCGGAGTACAAAATACAAGGATAGACCTGCTATTGTAAAATACAACAGGTAGGCCCACCAGGTTTGCCATAGCGGAGGCAGTATCCGAATTTCCAATACTGTTGGATTTTTGTTCCAAAGGCCATCGTTATTGCTTCCTTTTACCAATAGCCTATACTTTCCAGAAGGCAGATTGGTATAGGTAGCAGATGGAATATTAACATAATTCCAATCCTTTTCAAAGTTTTCTAATTTGTATGCGTATTTATTACGCTGGGGCTGGATGTAATTTAAGGTTACAAAATCGACGGTAAAAATATTCTGACCGGCAGAAAACGTGATGGATTTGGTAAAACTGATATCTTCATTCAACAGTTGATCGGAGCCTCCAATATGCACCGGCTTGTTAAATAGTTTCAAGCCCGAGAATACTGTTTTTGGCACAACGGTATTCTCCTTAATATCTCTTGGCGTAAAGGCTACCAGTCCGTTAAAACTCCCAAAGTATAACTTGCCATTTTTGTCCTTATAAGCGGAGTTTACATTGAACTCACTGGAAGGCAGACCATCGCTTGTATTGTAGTTTTTAAAGCTTCTCCGTCGTGGGTCAAGTTTGGTAAGTCCCCTGTCGCTGCTTATCCACAGGTTACCCTCATTATCGTCTAATAGATTGGTAATGTTATTGCTGGGCAGACCATTCTGTTTATTATAAGTAGTAAACGAAGCGGTTTCAGGATGGTATAAGCTCAAGCCTCCGCGCATCGTTCCGATCCAGATTTTCCCCTGACGGCTTTCTCTTATACAGGTAATCAGATTAGATTGAAGACTGTCTTTATTTTTGGCTTTTTTTCTGAATATCTTAAATTGTTTAGCTCCAGGGCTCAACAAGCTAAGTCCGCTGATTGTACCGACCCATAAGTTCCTTTTTGAATCCTGATATACGAACCTAATGTAATTACTGCTAATCCTTAAACCTTTTCCTGGTAGGTCGGTGATATGTGTAAATATTTGTTTTTGGGGATCAAAAACATCCAATCCTTGGGATGAAGTACCGAGCAGCAATCGTCCCTGATCATCTGCTGATATACTTGATATGTATCCATAACTCAGTGCATTTGGGTTTTTAGGATTTGGAGGATAATGTTTAAACTTACCCGTGGCCGGAACAAAAAGTTCTAAACCACCTTCATATAAACCAACCCAGATCCTACCCTGGCCATCTTTAAAAATAGCTTTGACGGTATTATGGCTTAAACTGCTCGGATCAAAAGGATCATTCACATAATTTTTAAAAAGACCCGTTTTCACATTATAACAGTTCAGTCCCTGCCCTTCTGTACCTACCCACAGATTCCCCTGGTCATCAGCCTCTATTGCACTGATAATATCACCGCTGATGCTATTTCTATATTTATTATACTTATATACGTCAAAAGTAATGCTATTGTGGTGGTTAACATTTATCCCCCCAAACATAGTACCTAACCATATAGACCCTTGTTCGTCTTTATAGATTTCTTTGATAGAGTTATCACTCAAACTTTTTCTGTTATCCGGATCATGCTTGTAGACTGTAAAATTGAGCGTTTCAGCGTTCAAAATATTGAGGCCGTTCATTGTTGCCACCCATATATTGCCATTATTATCGAGCATAAGCTTTCGGATACTGTTGTTGCTCAATCCTTTTGGATTTAGGGCATCGTATTTAAACCGAACAAATGAGCCTGATTCGGGAACAAAAAGATTTAATCCGCCTTTTTCCGTTCCAATCCAGATCCTGCCTTTACGATCTTCTACAATGGTTTTAACGAAATTATCACTAAGACTTTTCTGATCCTCGGGGCGATGATTAAAAGAAGTAATTTTGAATCTGCCCTTCTCTGATTTCATCATACTCAAACCATTGGTGGTACCTACCCATAGTATACCTTTACTATCTTCAAAAACGGCATATACAGCATTGCCAGCAAGACCATCTTTTTGATAAAAATTGATAAATTTTCTGGAAGAGGGTTTTACCAACATACTGAGCCCATTACCCGTAGCAAACCATAATCTTCCCTTTCTATCTTCTGAGATGCAATTAATGCTTTTATTGCTTATCGAATTCTTATCCTTTTCATTGTAGATGATGCGTTCAAAAGCATCTTTTTCAGCGATATAGCGGTTTAGCCCATTTTGTGTTCCAATCCAAAGATTTTTTTCATGATCCTCTTTCAGTGCGAATATGTAATCATCGGAACTAATAGAACTATTATCGGAACTTGTTCTGTAAATTTTAATCGCCTTACCATTATATCTGTTTAAGCAATCGCGTGTACCAAACCACATATAGCCCCTGCTGTCTTTGCAGATGGATTGAACCGTACTCTGTGAAAGTCCATTGTTTACCGACAAATGATCAAAAGAAAGCTGCGCAAAAGCTTCATTAAAAGAACATAGCAATATCATGCTAGCGATCATTAATGTGTTAAAAGGGCTCTTCATTGGGATGATTGGAAATGATAAATACAGATTTGAAACAATATACATCATTCTCTACAGGTTTACAAATCAGTTCAAACTACTATAATTTTTCACCTAAATAGATTAAATAATATCATTTTTGCAATTCTTCCAATCAAGCCTGACCGGTAAGCTATGTCGCCTCGTCCTTTTTTTACACAAACAGATCATTTCGGAATCTTCAAATCTGCAATTAGCTTCAAGTAATCAATTAAAAAAGTTCGTTAATAGTCTTCCCAGGAGCACTAAATACAAAGAGCTGCATTCATAGAGTATGAATGCAGCTCTTGTTTTTATTCAATTGCAAAAGCACCTATTAATCTTTGCTGGTTATAACTTGGTGTTCGGATCTTGTCGGGTTAACCCTACGGGACAAGATCTACTAAGTATACTTTATATCTTCACTATTTTCACTGTAGCTATCGATTTATTGTTGCCATATATTCTCACTACATATAAACCTGCGCTCAATCCAGATACATCAAAGTCAACACTGTCATTGATAAGTCTCCCACGCTGTAAAGTTCGGCCAAATATATCGAACAGCCGCGCTTCCTGAGCACCGTTATACCCAGTGAGATTTACATGGAGTACCCTTTCTACAGGATTGGGGTATGCCTGCACTTTTATATCTTTATGCTCAGGTACTGTTTCGTTGTTAATCACACTGTTCTTTATTCCTGATGGCATTACAGACATCGATAAGCCCTGAGGTGCGCCCGCTGCTGGTGTTAACAGAAGCTGCGGGCGAAGTGTTGTACTGGTAACTTCCCTTGAGTTAAACGAAGCATCTGACGAACCATTTACAACTGTTGAAACGATGCGAAGCGACAATGTTTTATCTCCCGAAAATTCTGCTAACGCCTGGTTCGTAATATTCCATTCGGCCCATCCAGAACTTTGACCATTAATGGTTGCCAACAACGTAGTGGAAGCGGGTTTGTTATTCCAGTTAATACCTGTTTCCGTCCAGCTATCTGTAGGCACATAGTACACCTGCCAAGTAGTAGCTGCTACGCTGGTACCAGCTGAAGCAATATTTAACCTCAGTTTAGCATTATCAAAACTATTTGCTGCATTTAGGTCAAACTTTAAATATACTTCCCTGCTATATGAGGTACCGTCCTTTTTTACCGTTAATGTAGTTGCTGTTCCAAAATTGGAAGCAGCATAGCTACCATCTCTTACATAAGCATCTGCCAGAGCGCCGACCACTGAGTTAACTTTTAGGGTCTGTTCTACCGGCGTGGCTGCTTCATAAATATCATTACCTGCCTGCGAAGCCGTAATTGTGCTTGAACCTTCGCCAACAATGGTCACCGTACTGCCACTTATTGTAGCTACATCAGTATTGGAACTGGTATAATTAACAGCGAGACCAGATGAGGCAGTTGCTGTTAAATTAAATGCCGGATCGCCCATGTTTTTTGTTGGCATTGCATTAAAGGTAATGGTTTGTGGGGTTAAAACACGAGCCAATGTAATTTCTACTGGTAACCCATCCACGGTTGTGAATTGAATTGTAGTTTCTCCATTTGCCGTACCTGTTATGTTAGCATTAGCATTGGGCTGGGAAATTTGCCAGTTTGTTCCTTTTATGGTAATGTTTATCTGTTTGCTTATAGATGGAGTATATTCTCTATAGGCAAATCCCAAATCAGGATTATTTACTGCTATTTTAAGGGTTTTCTGTACCGAATCATATTGCGACATTGTTAAACAAGGATAGTCAGCACCAGTTAATAATCCCGTATTGTTTATTCCTGAAAGGGCAGCAAAAAAAGCATATCCAAAAATAGGGCTTCCATTTGTTGGTTTGTATTCTACGATGTGGGCAACATTATCTTTACGATGTACGGTATAAGGTTTGTTGCCGGCACCTACTTGGCTGTCTAAATTAGTCATGTCTGTGGTGGTGGCCTGAGGCATGCAAATGTATTCGTAGCCTTGATTTGATGGAGCAGTTCCATGATCGATATAACCTATGGCATAGTTTCCTATCGGATTATTGGCAACATTTTGGCTGGCTATTGGAATTGTGTGCTGTGGTGTTTGTTGATCAGCTCTTGTCAGTTTGATCGTACCACTTCCCGCAAAAACATAAAAGCCGGTACCGAAATTATCAACAAGCCAGTGGTTATTATTATCTGTATAGCTGTTGTTGTAAGTACTTGTTTGCAATAAATTACCGTCTACATTTACCTGGTCTTTACCAGTTATTGCTTTACGTTGATACAAGGTTGTTAATGTAGTATTTGTTGCATCATTGTTGCCAATATTAGAACCAAGGCAAATCAACATATTGTCAAACGCAAAAACAGATTTTTTGAAAACAAATGTCGGGTTATGGTTTTCCGAAGAATAGGTTGTTCCCCATCCTCTTCCAGTTGCTTCCTGAAAATCCATGGCAAACATACCATAGGTGCCATGAATCGCTTTTAGGTAATTACTGTTTTTATTTACAAAACTTAAAGAACCTGCAAACTTTTTCTGTTGTCTTTCATCCAGATTGCTTTTTTCGGCATGAAGCTTATCCCATGGAAGTCGGATAACCGTAGTTCCCGGATTGTAATTCCAATTCCAGGTTGTATAGTCAAATCCATTTCCAGTTGGGGCATCTCCAGGATAAACGATATTAATGGCGCCATAACTTTGATAACGGCCGAAACGGTTGGCATCTGGATAAGTTTCTGTGCCAAACATATTGTCATTGAATCCTTTACATACCACCAGCCAATTGTTTTTACGATAAATGCCCGCCATACTATGATTGAACTGGAAATAACCTTCGTTGTAAGGTGCTATAGTGTTGTCACCAAATGCTGCATAAGTACCCCATAAACGAGTGTAAATGTTAGCCATAACCGGATCTGAGGCCCCTGTACCTAAGATACTTCCTCCTGTCAATGCCATACTACGGAAATCGTATCTACTAATGGTAGTAGCTACTTCTTCGGGTTTTCTTCCTGTCATAGTTAAGAATCTCGTAGTTGCATCATTGGTAAACATAAGTTGTGCCATAAGTGCATCTCTAAAACGAAGATAACCTGCACCGCTTATCTCAAAGGAAGTTTGCCGTAAACATGAAAAAATACTCGTTGCATAGCTTAAATCATACATATATGATGGATAGGCTGCCCAGTGATGAAATCCTGAACCGTCTGGCTTTAACCCGTCCTTAGTCCCTTCTGAATAGGCGGCAAATGCTTCCATTTCACGCTTGAAAGCAGTCATATAACGAAAACGTTCATCGGCAGCGTCAATCCATTTTACATAGGCCATGGTAACAACTCCTGAGTTTCCAACATGGTCTACATTAATGCCAGAAACTGTAGGATTCCATATATAGTCGAAATTATTCTGTTGATACAGTACATTTTCGAACAAGCTTTTTACATACGAGTTGTCTTTAATGCTGGGTATTAGTATTGCTGGTTTTGCAAAATCTCTATAAGAATATTGATTATAGTCTAAAGCCAATGTTCCTTTACATACGAGGTCTGATACCAACCACACCGTGTTAAGGGCTTTGGTATAGGTGTCAGTATCCTCGGGATGAAATTTGAGTTGTTGGGCAAAAGTTTTTAGAAACGTCGTTTGACCATAGCTGGTAATATTTCCAGTGATATTATATCCGTTTACCACAATATTAAGTGCATTATAACTAGTTACGGCCGCAGCAAGTGCTGTAGTGGTTGGTTCGGTTGTGCCTAAATAAGAGTCAGAAAAACGCTGATATATGGTTTCTATCTCTGCTTCTATCGTTGCATTTGATGCCACTAAAGGTAAATCAGGATTTGGCGTGTAAGAGCAGGCTGGTGTTGGTGGTGGAGATGTTAATACCTGATACTGTACTTTTCCGGCAGGGTAGCTAACAGAAGCGGTATAGCCACTCGGATTTTGAACGGTTCCAAAGCTTCCCGTAATAGTTCCTGTAGTTAATTGTACAAAACTGAACTGTGCGCCAGCTTGAGGGGTATATGAATTAGTGTAATCAACCTTCAGCGTTGTTGAGGTTCCTATGGTAACATTTCCCGTTGCTGATAATTGATCATAATTAGTTCCTGGTGTTGTTGCTCCTTTAGTTTGTACACGCATAGAGCCACTGTTGTTCAATGTAAAATTACCGTTTACTTGTAGAATTCTCGTTCCGTTATCTCCAGTGGTAGTGCCAAAATTCAATGAATTTACCGTAAGATTTCCGTTTATAGTGACGCTTGTCTGCGCTGCAGAAGCATTGTAAGCATTATCAATATTAAAACCATTAAGCACTGCCGCTGTAGGATCAAAATTAATTACACTTGCACTGGTTGTTGTACCTGTACTTCCAGAAATGGTAAGGTTAGAAGCGGTATTGCCTTTTATTAAATTACTTGCAGCCCCTTGTTTAAGAGCAGATACCTGTAGATTATAGCCCGCAAGATCAAGTGTAGAGGGTTGGTTGTATAAAATTGGGTCATACAACTTGCAATTCCCTGATAATGCATGGTTTGTTTTAAGTAGTAGACCGAAGGAAAGATTGTTTGGCATGGTGCCAGTTCCTGGAGACTGAATTAAGTTAATCGTTTTTGCTGTACCCCCTAAGTAGATCCCCCTATTGCTACTGTAGTCGTGTATGCCTGTGGTGCCAACAACGTCTCCATTGGTGTTAAAAAAATTACTTCCTGAGGCTGCTTGTAACGTTTTTATAATGCCATTCCAGGTAAGAATACCATTAATGTTAAATGTACTGGCAGAAGCATTATTGTTATGGATAATTTTCCCTCCAGTATTAATAGTTAAGGCTCCAATACTCATTCCTGAGGTAATAGTGGCTATACCTCCATTCAAAATAATAAGGTTATCAGTTGCAACTATAGTGGCTGTGGTTAAACCGGTAAGTCCATCCGGATTGGTGGTCCAGTTGGCGTTAACTGCACCGCTATTCCCCGCTAAGGTAGCAGAGGGCGAGGCGGTATAGTAATCTGTAGCAAGAAGTTTGCCCGAAAAGCTACAAATTACCAGCAGTAATAGAAAAGTAGTTTTTAGTCTCATACATTTTGGTTTATTGGTTAGAAAATAAGGATGATTAAGAGGCTACTCGATAGTATTGATCTGCGTTCTTTAGATTTCTCTTTGTTTGTTTATTGGTTAGTTTGGTTAGTTCATAAAGGAAAGCTGCGTCACGTAGCTTATTTGCTCAAGGCTGTRCAATCCCGTTATATCAAATATTGGGTTTCTATTTCAAAACAGGGGGCACGAATCGGTTAGATTGGGGGTGAAGATCAACCTACTTGTATATTGAAGCATCATGGCTCTATCTTTACTGCAACAGAAGCTCTCTTTCTGATCACCGAGATATTGAAAATACTATTTTTCAGGATTCTGTTTTAAATTAAACCGAAGTGTGCATAGTGCTTAAATCATTCCTGTTTTATGAAGACACCAATACAAACAACAGCACTTAAAATAAAATAGCAGCCAAAGCGAACTGACTGCTACCCTGCTTAGTTTCTTTATCAATTGCATCCAGAGAAACAGATTTCCAACTGTACATATAAACCCTATACCTGGGCAACACTCACCATGTGTTTAGTTCATATATCGATACATCAATTATAATTTCCCTAAATCACACTAAAGGCAGTGGCGTTTGAATTAATAGACTATTAACCTGAGTTCGATTATTAAATCTCACTTTGCGACGTTTTAATCAAGTTTTCTGTTAAGTCGGTCGTCATCCAGAATTTATTTCAGGGTCTTTCCCGCCAAAAAAGATGCTGAAACAAGTTCAGCATGACGATAAGATTAGGAATAAACCTTGTCTGATAGTTATTTTTACAATTTAATAATCGAACTCAGGTTATTAACAAAAACGATCCTGTGCTAAAGTTAAACCGATGTTCATCCGGCTGGTTAGTTGGCCAACACAAACCCATCATTTGTTTTCTGTAGCCACTCCTGAAGTTTTGGACGAAGTTTTTTAACCTGTTCGCTATTTCTATCATATTGATTATCAAGCTCAAAAGGATCATTCTTTAAATCAAACAAATAGCCAATTACATGATCCCCTTTTCTCTCATAGGCGAGTTTATAGCGGTCAGTGCGTAGCCCCCTGAAGCCGGAACTATTTGGTTTACTATAGGCAATACCGCCCATAATAAATTGTTCTGTGGGTATGCTGCCCTTCCTGTTCAGCAAATAGGAAGCATAACTTTTTCCGTCAACAGTGTTTGGAATTGAATTTTTGTTACCTGTTAAGTCAAGCAGTGTTGGATAAACATCAGGCATACTTAACAGGAGCTTATTATCGATGCCTGGCATAATTTTCCCTTTCCAGTAGATAATAAAAGGAACACGCAGTGATTCTTCGTAAATATTATTCTTTGAAACTTCATCATGTTTGCCCAAACAGTTACCATGATCGGCAGTAATGACAACAATGGTATTTTCCAGCAGCTTTTTATCCTTTAGGGAACGGATTATACGTCCGATCTGATCATCAACACCGGTCATATTTGCATAATAGTTTTTGATGTTTTTACGGTATTCCTCTCCCATTGGGCTGCCTGCAGGTGGGATATTGGGATCATGCAGCAGCGAATCAAGTGAGATATTTTGATAAAGGGCCGTGTATTTTTCTGGCACCATATCATATGGCGAATGTGGCGGATTGATGGAAACGACCAACGAAAAAGGAGCCTTTTCTTTTCTTATCTTTTGTTTATTGTCAAAAAAATCTATGGCTTTATCTGCCTCATGCTCTGGCCCCCATTGGTTTACATAATGAAAGCTGTCGCGGGGATCTTTAGTATCCCAGTACATCGGTCGCAAGTGGTAATCGTATGTACCATAAGCATACCAGTAATCGAAACCATGTCTCTTTTCTGGAGGTGTCCATTCGTTCCAGGCTAATTTCTCAGTGTTGTTGGCGGTAGGAATATAGGGTTTGTGCGGAGAATCTAAATGCCATTTACCGATGTAACCATTGGCGTATCCACCTGCTTTTAACACGTCAGACCAGCATACGATTTCGCGTGGAAGTTCCACCCCATATGGAGCCGACCCGGAGTTGACATTGGCATATACCTTATTTTTAAAAGAATAAGTCCCGGTAAACAGCATCGCCCTAGATGGCGAACAGACTGGATTGTTGGCCACCATTTGACCAACCGTTAAACTCTCTCTGGCAAATGCATCAATATTGGGTGTTTTTACTTTTTCCTTGCCTAAATATCCTAGTGCCTGACCACGCCACTGGTCAACCAGAATGATGACAACATTCGGCTTTTTGCGCTGAGCAAAACTTAGGTATGGAAAGACCAATAGCAGCCCTAGCAATTGAAACAATATGTATATTTTCTTTATTATCATTATCTTTTTCTTTAAACTAAATAATCTGTGTTTTACAGTTTCCGCATTCAGCTAATCTATAAGAAGATCAATACTATTCTTTAATGCCATCGACTAAAGTCTTATGAATTTATGCATACGCCTGAACATTTTCTAATATGCATAGTTTTAATAAATGGAGAAATAGCGAGATAACCATCGTTTTGTTATAAAAAGTCTAGGAGCACGCCATCCAACGGCTCCATAACTATCCCAAAAGCCTGTCACATCACGACAAGTTTATTTTTCTACGTATCCATTCAATCATCCTACAATCGGGGCTATTTTCAAAATATAGCATATCACCGCTAAAAAACAGCATAAAATATGGTCTGTATCTACCTCCTTCCAGCAGCCTAACGCTACTCAATTTAAGGATTATAGGTAGCAATAATTAGCTTAAAAGGCTGTTTCTGGGGCTTATACCAGACAACAGCCTTAAAGTGCTTATTCTTTTATTTTTTGGTACCTCAATAAGGCTTCCATAAAATAATAGTCAGCATATATCAACGGAACATCGATCTCAGAATTATGTGGATAGCTACCTACACAGTGTTTTAATATAAAACCAGAATTGCTGCCCGGCTTAGCCAGATATGTACTATCAGACAATGATTGTAACATTTGTTCAGCGGGTTTGAAATACTTTTTGCTATCCTTAGAAAAAGTACTCAGCTCTATTAAGGCAGAGGCTACAAGAGCGCCCGCAGAAGCATCGCGAGGGATATAAGAAAGTTTTCTTGACTCATAGTCCCAATCTGGAGTAAAGCCTTTCTGCCCCTCGTTAAAGTCCCAGTTAGGAATTTTATCTTTTGGCAGGTTTGGATTGTTCAGGTAAAAATCAGCTGCCTTTTGTGCAGCTTCCAGAAAGCGTTTATCTTTGGTTTCTCTGTACATCATCGTAAAGCCGTAAATGGCCCAGCCCTGCCCTCTAGACCATGTAGAATTATCTGCATAGCCCTGATTGGTCTGCCTGTGCAATACTTTACCATTTGCACTATAATCAACCACGTGATAGGTGCTAAAATCGGGTCTAAAATGGTTCTTCATCGTATTTAAAGCATGGCTGATGGCCGCATTTTTATACTTAGGGTTACCCGTAATTTTAGATACATAACAAAGCAGCTCCAGGTTCATCATATTATCAATAATAACCGGATATTTCCAGGTGGTTTTCTTGTCCCACGATTTTTTTTCATTCCATGATTTGATCAGCCCTACTTTAGGATCGAAACGGGTTAAAGCCGACTCTGCTGATTGGATCAGGATTTTCCGGTATTGATCCAATTTTTTGGGATCTTTCTCAAACTTCATTGCATTGCCATAAGAGCAGTACATTACAAATCCTATATCGTGGTGTTGAGTTAAAAATTGTGCTTGCTCCAAGGCCTCTGTCCATTTGGTTGCTGCAGCTTTCCATTCCGGATTTTTAGTATATTCATAAATATACCACAGATTTCCAGCAAAAAAGCCTTGTGTCCAATCCTTAATATCGGTACTTTTTAAAGAACGGTCTTGATTTATGGTACGTGGAAAACGGGTTAAGTCTGTTGAGGTTTTCAGCAGTTCTCTATACTGTTTTTCGGCAACGGTAAAATCATCTTTTATCAACTCACTTTTTGGCGAAAGCCATAGAAAAGCTGAAAGTACGACCATCATTGTTAACGTACATACCAGTACAAAACTATAGTGCTTAATGTTAAAAGAGGTTTGTTTCATTTTTATTTGGTTTGTTTAATTTTAAGTTGAGCTCATGGCATTTTGGCCAGAAAATACGGAAAGTCTTCCCTTCCCGATCCCGAAGCTTATAGATAATGGTCAATACGTTACCCCCTCCGCAAATGCAGATGAAATAAGCCATAAATACGATGCATTATAAATCTGTCTTTAGGTAATAATTGCCCGTTGTGATCGGTAAATCTTTCTTTGCGATCATTCCCTTATATATATTCCCTGTAGCCACAACAGCGCCCCTGTTATCAGCGGTTGGATAGGTCATACTCGAATCATGTGAGTAGCCCACCATATGGCCGATCTCATGTACAGCAACAAAACAGATGTCGAGGGTCAGGTAGTCTCTTAACACATGGTTAGCCACGCCAAAGGTCGACCCACCGCCCAGGCCGGAAACATTTACCACTACGCCGCAGTTGAATTCTGGTATATCTATTATCTTTTTAAATGCTTCCTGCTTTTGCTCCGCAGTTAATGCTACCTTATTGTTACCAGTAATCGGTTCAGCCAAAAATGCTGTCTGGGTTTGTTCTGCCTGAAACAGATAGGCCAGGTTGATGATAAGCCCAGAGAACCGGCGCACATCCTTGGCATCAATATTTTCCTTCCAGTTATTGTTAGGATCATCATTGCCATCAAAATCTTGGTATTTAATTTTCCATTTCAGTTTAGACAGACTCTTCAGCTTTTTGATCAGATCTGAATCACCGGTAAAATCAAACGATACTTTGTCTGTTGGGATACCAGTGGTTTTATATTGCGCAAGATCTATTTCCGCCCCATCGACATCAAGAAACTTCGTTCCCCCTTCGATGAATGGATATTTGATCTGTTGAGCAGCATGTGCCCTGATTTTCCCGATCTTGAACAGCTTTACCGGTTTTGACTGTCCCTGTATGGTTAAAAGTATAGTGGCATCTGCGATATCAACAGGTGCAAAATTCGCCACTTCAATAGTGGTCGCATTTATAGCTTTTACCCGCAGTACCTTGCCAATTTCATAACGCCTGGCCTCGGAAGTAAGGAGTTCCATAGATTCACCATCCTTGAACATCAGACTGGAATTGCTATCGTTATCAAAATTATACCCAACTGTTGTTACAGGATCTGGAAGGGGTGGCGTTGGTCTTTCCTTTTTACAGCTGAAAAACGAAATGGTGAATAATAGAAAGATGAGTTTTTTCATAACAGATAGTTGATTTTATTCTTTTTTTAGGTAATTCTTTATTACAAATATTCAATTTCTTTACTGCGATGAGGGGGCAAAATTTGGTTTAAAAAGGGTGACTAATCTGCTTTTAGCATTATTCATATCTTTGCGCCCTGTAAGACTAAAGCCTATTGCAACTAGAATTGTTGTTCTTTTCACTAGATTGTAACTTTAAATACATATACAGGTATTCCTACTGGCAGTTTTTTAGGCACAGCGATATATAGGTGATCCGTTTTCTGTTTCCAAACTATAGGTTTTTTAGCGCCCAAAAGTTGTATAGACTTAATGGACTCCATTCCTGCTTTCAAGCTTTTAATGGTTAGATCTGGAGCTGTCCAACTACATGCATAGATATAAATGCTATGACCTTTTTTTGCAAAATAGATATCTGGATTAATTGTTTTAATGGTATTGTCGTTATCTGTATCTACTAAATCTGAAGTTTTCTTTAGCTTTTCATTTGTGGTTTTAGAAACTACTTCATTGGAAATAGTATATGGCTGTGTACCATAGATCGCCTCTTGATTTGTTCTCATCCATTGCCCTATCGCATTGAGATTCCCCAAACATTGAGTGGGTAATTCTCCTTTTCCATCTGGGTTTACGTTGAGCAAGAAGTTTCCGCCTTTGCAGGTAATTTCTACCAACTGCCTAACAATCAATTCAGGAGATTTCCATGCGTTATCATATTTGTTGTAACTCCAATGTCCGCTCATCGTAATACAAGCTTCCCAAGGCTTGGTTATTTTTGTGGCTGAGATCTGCTGTTCAGATACAAGGTAATCTCCAAGTCCATTGCCTATACGGCTATTGATAATGCAATTGGGCTGTAATTTTCTAATGAATGCCTCCAATTCAACACTCTGTGGCTTACTAATTAGCTCAGGGGTATCAAACCAAATAATGCCAATTGGTCCGTAATTCGTTAACAGTTCTTTAATTTGGGGTTTTACTTTACGCTCTAAATACCTGGCCAAATCCTTAGCATCTTCATTCGGGTAGTCCCATGTATTGCTCCTTCCTGCTTTTACTGGCCAATTAGTGGGCACATCAGGATCTTCCCAGTCGCGTCCGAGCGAATAGTACAGCCCTAGTTTCATTCCGTATTTTTTACATGCTGCAGCAAGTTCCATTATTGGGTCGCGACCCCATTTTGTAGTTTTAACAATATTATAATCACTTGCCTTAGAGTTATACATGGCATACCCGTCATGATGTTTACTGGTAAACACTACATACTTCATTCCAGCTGCCTTAGCGGCCTTAACCCAAGTTTCTGCATTAAATTTAGTGGGATTAAAATCATCAGCTATTTTAGCATACTCCTTAAGTGGAATACGTTCGTGCAGCATAAAATGTTCATATCCTTTTGCAGGTCTGCCCTTCCAATCGCCGGCTGTAACAGAATATAAGCCCCAATGCACAAACATACCGAACTTAGCCTCTTTCCACCAATCCATGTGTGTCGCATAATTAGCGGGCTGTTGTGCAAATAAAGTTCCACTCAGCAAAAGAAAGAACAAACTGATATTAAAAAATTGTTTCATATAATAAGTTTTTATATTGGATTTTTATCACAAAATCATCATTCGCTTTTTCCACCCATTGTGCCAGTTTTGGACGAAGAAGCTTATCCTGCTCACTGTCTTTACTGTATAAATAGTGAAGTTCGAACGGATCATTTTCTAAATACAAAAAGATAACCCGTTACACTTTTCCCTTTTTTCTGATAGGCCAGTTTATAATCGATTGTCCGGATACCCTAAATCCACTGTTTATTAAAGGCCGTTCCTCTCCACTTATCGGTTAGGATGATTACCACATTTAGCTTTTTATTCTTATTAGCTTGAGCTTTAACTGTTATGCAGCAAACCCCAAGCTTTACTAAGGAAAATAATTTCATATTACCCATATTATTTAGATTGACTAAACACCAACCATTTCTGGCTTTTTGCCGGAATGGTTACTTTTAACTTAGTTTTGGTTCCCCTTAAGTTTAATATTCGTGCTACTCCATCATTTTCACTCATTATTGCCTGATTCTTCAAACCGGTATAATAAAGATCAATATCAATCTCCCTGGTAATAGGCTCATCCAAAGGATTGTAAACCATCAACAAGCCTTTTTCTTTACCCAGTGGATCAGTGTGTAATAATGCATCGTAATCTCTGCCATCGGCCCTACGGATATGGATAACATCACCATCCAACACACTTCTATGTTTTTTATAAAAATCTACCCATTTTTTAACGAGCACCTCTGTTTCGGGGCTATCATAAAGCCGTGGACCGCGGTAACAAGCCTGTACCCCAGCACCAAAAAGATTGGCCAAACGTTGCTCATAATGTGGCAAATGTTCTTTCAAAGGCTCAATGGTGGCAGCTGGTCCGCCGCCATGATATTGTACCAGTGGAACAAACATCCAGCCCATTGAAGGCGTTTTTTCCCAGGTACCATCATATATATTCTGGCGTTCTATCATCTCCTGGTATTCCCTTGGAAGCGACCAGTTTGTCTCGCGATATCCCATTGCTGTTTTAGAGCTACCATTTAGGAAATACCAATCGGGTATATTTAAATAAATACCTTTTCCACGGCACCAACGATAGAAATCCCGTATTTCTATAAATTGCTTCCATTGTGAATCTTCCAAGCCTTTATGCCCAATATGATCTGTTGAAGCACAAATATCTCCCGGATAAGAACCATCATGTTCAAATACGCCCTGACCGGTGGTTTCAAAATAAGCATACAGTTTTTTAAAATAATCTTGTCCCCACGCGCTTTGTAAACAAGGTGATTTACTGAATTTTGGACTCATGCCGGATTTAGGCATCACCACATCTGTTTCTTTACTTATGGATCTGCTGGCGAGCAATGAATATCCACCCAAGGCAATATTTTTTGATTGTGCATATCTTTCTAAATTTTTCATCCGCTCAAGGTTAGCTGCCAAACCATCTTCCAGGTTTGCTCCACTTCCAAAAGTCATGATTACCATTTCAAATCCCACTTTGGCACACTGATCAATGGCTTCTTTAACCGATTTATCATCAGAATTGCTCACATGCATAATTGTAGGATTTTCGGTTGTCCACGGTGCAATCGTTCTGTACAGTTTCCGTTGCGCTAAACCTCTTCTTTCACGATCTTCACTATCAAAAAGAAGTTCCCAAAGCCGAACACCTTCAAACAACTTACCTGAAGCCAATTCCTGATTAATACCTTTTTGAGGTTTACACTCTAAAACAGTAGGATTTCTTAAGCCATAATCTACTTGTGTGGTATAGGATGGATCAGGTTGCCATGCGATAACCTGTGCATTAGCAGAATTATTCATGCCGCCGAATGCATAATCCGTTTCTGTAAAAATGGGTGGCAATTTCCAGGTTTGGCCCGATGGTTCACTTTCAACTTCTGTAGCAGCCAGGTGTTCGCTTTGCACATTATTGACCAGTATTTCTTCTTTACCATTGTTTTTGATGCTTACCCACTTACTCATCAAAGGTAGGCCATCATAAATCTCATAATGTACTTGTACTTCAAGATCGGCAAGAAAATTAAGAGAGGCACTTTGAACATTAGGTGCGCCAAGCATAACTACTCGATCTATTTTGCTTCGTCCAAGGGCACCTTTATTACTATTTTCATTTCCCCCACCTTTTGCATCTGTTTTTCCAACACGAAGATGTGTAGGCATTGATGCTAATGCCAGTTCCATATTTCCCGAAAAGGTTTCGCCATCTTCAGATTTACTGCAAATCATCTTATCCCCTACAAACAAAATTTTCACCCAAACATCCTTACCTGGTTGATAGTCGCTCCATTGAAGTCCCCGGTCATTATGGTTAACTGTCATTCGTTTAGCTGAAGGCTGCAGACAGATTTTACTGGTTTTGCCATCCGCGAACACCAGTGCTAACCCCAATCCGTAAGGGTTATAAGGACTTTTATTCTCTAGGCCATCTGTTCCGCTATTGAGTTTGCAAATAATTACCTGTGTTTCTTTCGGAATGGATTTCTCCGCATAAGACACAGCATTATGTGGTGCCAATATTTCGCCAGCCTTACCTTCATTGTTATAAGATGCTCCTTTTTCACTCACAATCTTCCATTGCGGCAAAACTTCAAGAAAATCATCTTTAAAGAGCACTTTTCGTTGCACATCAGAAGAAGTGGCATTAGCTATATTATTTATAGTCGCCGCATCTGCTTTATACGTAAAAGTCAATTCCATTCCTTTTGGTGGCCACGCCGGCTGATTCGGCATCCAGTTTGTTTTCCGATTCCATTCAAACCGTTCGCGAATGGGATTAGTGGTATAGGAAACCATTTTCATGCTGTAAGGATCTGCCTTGAGCGCTGGTATCCATTTTTTCAGCAAATAATTCCCAATGGGCTGGCCAGCTAACCCTCCAACCTTTATTTCGCATCCATTTACCCAAAGCATAGCTTCGGGTCCAACAGCTCTAAGCAGAGATTCATTGGTTGTCAGATTATCAAGCCCTATGGTAGCGGCATTTGGCGTTAGTGAAAAGGTTCTGGTAAGCAAGCCATTGCTAAACGCTAAATTCCCTTCTGTGGTTCTGTATATCGCTGCTTTTTTTGCGGTGTTAGCCAGCAGCCAATCTACATTGATTTTCAATGCATTTTTATCGTATAATGGAAGTCCCTTAGTATTTATCTGGGCAGACACTTGACCTACCGTTGTAAACAGTAGTGTTATCCAAATCATAAAACCCACGCTAATTATTTTTCTCATTTTTTTATTTGGTTTATCTTTGATAATCTTTCGACTACATTCATCAAATTTGTATATCAATTACCTAAAAACAGGGGTATTAATTGATTTAAATAAGGATAATAACAGTTAAAATGGGATTAGATTTATTTTACAAACGGTATTGCCACAATGCCCGATGAGGTACCATTTTCAAAGCCGCCTTTTCCATCCATCGTAGAGAAATACATGCAACGAGGTTTATTATTCTCAAAAAGAATAAAAGGTCTTTCCAATTGACCTCTTTTTTCAATTGTGTTATCATCCCATTGAATTGTTTTGGAATAAGCTTTCGCGTCACTATCCATTTTCCAATCTGTTCCATTGATTGAAGTAGCGGATACGCCTCCGCCAAGTTCACCCGTATATTTTGCTTTATGATCTTTAAAAACTACATGATATCCTTTTGAATCCTTCCACAGAAATGGATCTTCGAGTTCGCCTGTAAGTTTGGCACTAAAAACCGGTTGCTTATTATTCAATACTTTATAGGGGCCAAAAATATTCTTCGCATAGGCAACGCCGAGCGACATGTCGCTATATTTAGTTCCTTCGTAAGAACGGGCTTTAAAAATCATTAGTACCGATCCGTCCTTATTGATAACCATGGTGGGGTTGGATGTCAAAAAACTGTAGAATGTATTGGGTTCTGTTTCAAGAATTGGTTTGTCCATTCTTTTCCAAGGCCCATCAAGACTATTAGAAACTGCCAGGCCCACACGTTTGTTGCTTCTACCTATAATACACCATTTGCTATCTAAGGTAAGTTCGCCGCGCTTAGGATCTTCAAATGGATGAGTAGAGCCAACATAAAACATATAATATTTATCATTATGCTTGAAGATTTGTGGATTAAATACTGAACGGCCATCCCAATACTGTGCACCTCTGGTTTTAAGCGCTTTATTTACAAAACGAAAAGGACCTTCTGGCTTATCAGCAACAGCATGAATAATTTCTGCAGAAACCATCCAGCCAGGATGAAATACTATCGTATCTGAATAGCAAGATGAAAACAGATGGTATTTTCCATCGTCTCCTTTTATTACCGTATTATCCCAAACCCAATATCCTTTAAGGTAAAAACCACCTTTCTTTACTGCCTGACCCAGATGATGAAAGATTTCATTTTTTGAGTCCTTTTTTAACTGTAGCAAATTAGGTAGCATTTTTTGCTCTTGTGCTGATACTGTCTGAGCCGTAATTAAAATAAAACATAAAAACAATATGTTTTTTAATAGCAATGAAGCTATCGTGTTTGTTCCTGATATTTTCATAAATGAGTTTATTTTTTAATCCTGATTGTGGCAGGTTTACCGCAATATTGGCCTTGAGGCATGCTAACAACTATATCTTTGCCGTTGAAATTCAAACTGATTTGTTTTAAAACAGCATTCATTTCTGGATCAGTAACCGAAATCACATATTCGTTGCCTTTGTCTTCAATTAAAACAATGCATGGAGCCGAGGCTGTCAACGAAATCCCTGTTTCATTCAATTGTGTATTGGCTTTGTAGAATACGGCTTCAAGCAGTTTATTGCCAGCTAATTTCACCGCCTGAATCAGGGTATCATTTCTTAATACATTGAATGGTAATTTTTGCGATGGAATACCATCTCCAGCATAAACTACATATCCATACGTTCCGTTTGTTACTTTTTGTCCATGATCTACCCAAAGGCGAAGAATATCTGCTTTCCCTGGTAAGTTTTGAACTTTCTCGTTGGTTTGATTCATTTTTACCCAGTTGGTTTTCTTGCTTTCACAAACAAAAGAGGCATTCCTGGTAAATTCAGGTAGAATGGTATAAGCAAATTTACCCTTTTGCGACACCCATATTGGTTTTTCATTTACCATAAATGATTGTATCCCGGTAACCGCAGGACGGGATACTCCATTTTCGATAATAGTTACCTCATTTTCTTTGGCCGTTTGATCGATAGTGGTGCGTATTGATCCGTCCATTTTCGGATTTAAATTGGTAATTCCTGCCCCAAGAGCCACGAAATAATCACCCAACATAAAATAAGACTTGTATGCTTTCACTCCATACAAAGTCGGATTTTCCCCAACACTTGTGCCCTTATCATTCACATCATCCTTATCGGAGCCATTCATTTTTTCAAAAATAAACCCGGCCACGGCATTTTCATCACCGTTGGTAGCTGAACCCGCAAAATTATACCTACTGCAATAACCCCTCCAATTGGTAACCGGAGTTAGTTTATCCATTCCTTCACGGGCGGTTACTCCGGGAGCAGCTGTCACATCCCAGCCCCCAAATATTTTATTATATTCATTTCCTTTTTTCTGAAAAATTGTCATTCCATCGGCTGTGAAAAAATTATATTTATCAGCAAAACCTGCACTTTCCAGGCCGTCACAACGAGCGGAAGCCATGTTTACAAGGATATGGTACTTCTCATTTTTTTTAATCAAATCATCATTATTAAAAAATGATCTTGTCCCATTATAACCACTATTTGGATAATTGATCATTTTGATATTATTTCCTGCCGATTCCTTATCCAATTGTTCGAGCTCTTTTTTTTCCTCAGCGGTAAAGGAGTCTTTCCAGTCTTTGAGAATTGTTTTTAACATACCCAAATAGTGAATAGATCTACTATCTACATTATATCGCATGGAATAACGATCAAGGCAGGGTAAATTATATCCTTTATAATAATACCAATTACTTCCCCTGAAAAAATTAAGCAAAGCATCTGTATTTTCTTTTGTCAATTTCTTTTCCCAGGCGGTACCCTTTAGAGAAGTAAGCATGTTTAAAGCTGCCATTGTTCCATCAATAGGGTATCCCCATACCAAACTTTGTTTCCCATGTCCCCAACCTGCTCCGTCAACAGTAAAACCCTCCGTCCAGAAAGCCTCATTAAAAGTGTTTTGGGAGGTCATGCTAATTCCATTTTGCGAAACTTCCGCTATCAGATCAACCATCGGAATGGATTTGTACATGTATGCCACCAATAATAATGGCCGATAGGCCAACGCATTGCCGCCTACCCACCACACATGTTTTCTGAATCGATCAATCTGCACTACATTTTTATCCGTTTCATCATTTCTAAAAGGTTGCGTCCAGGCTTGTAAAGCTACTGCCTTCAACATATCACAAGTAGCATTTAGCCGCGTGTTTTTGCCATTCTCCGTCGCATTCATTTGTTTTAAGAAAGCAAAATAAATGTTAACCGCAGCTGTAGGCAGGGCAAAACAGGATGCATGAAAGCGATGTACTTTATTCGATCTGCTGATTTCTATATTGCCATAATGAACGATTGCTTTTATGTACTTATTAGTAAGTGCGTTTTTCTCACTTAACTCACCTTTACGATACCCTTCAGCAATTTTCCAAATACGGTTGTAAGCTTCATAAACCAATCCTGCAACGGTTTGTTGAATGGCTAAATCATTCTTTCGCGACAAGTTTTCGCTTACTATTTTTTTCTCCTGAGCTATTAAATCTGAAAACAGCCCCTCTTCATTAAGAAGAGAAATACATTCGGAAACAGTCAATTTTTCATCGCTCAATGAACTTACATGATAACCATGTGTCGAATAATACTGCCTGTAATCCGAGATTGATTTTTCCTTTACGAGATTTTTTGTTTTTTGTCCATCCGCATAATAGCGATGGTAATTGGCAAAAGCTATTCCTGATTCTGCGTTTTGAGAAAAAACTTTAACTGTAATGAGAATTAACAAGGCTGTTAAGCCAATAAAACTTTTTTTCACTTTTTTAGTTTTTATACTGAACGCTTGAACCTGCTAATGCGCCCTCCGGAAAATTAGCCGTTACCTGTTCTGTCTTCCCGGTTTTTAAGTCTTTGAGACTCAAGGTTGCTATTTTCTCTTTTTGTAACGGATCGGCAATAGAGATTAACCGTTTCCCATTTATCATTTTAATCATCAGGGCACAGGCTTTATCTGTCTTAATTTCCATTGATGGCAAAGTCAATCTTCCTGGCTGATAAAAAATGGCTTGTAGGATATTTAATTTTTGATGATAAACGGCTTGTATAGCTGGATTATTCGCTATAATTTTTAGATTGTTGGCCTGAAATTTTTTCATACTAGCTGCGTCCTTAATCCCAGGCAGTACGATATAAGCATAACTGGCATTTTGTGGTTTTGAACCATGATTTAGCCACAATTTAAACACATTACCAGAAAGCTCATCTTTGGGTTGTGAGTTGTTAATATGATACCAGTTTCCTTTTTGTACACCTGTACTTAATGTGATATTACCACCTTGTGGAAAATAATAGCCTACATTGTCGTGCAAAAACCAAGCGCTTAATTTTTCATTATGTTGGATTGTTTTATCTTTTGCTATCGGATTTCTACTTAAAGAACTTTCTACATTTCCCTTTAACCAACACTGATTAATGGTCGTGGTAATACTTTCTGGTTCATTACTTTTAATGTCTGTTCCCAAACACATAATTTCATTATCAAAAAAGAACCAGGATTTTTTCGCTTTAACACTATCATAATCGAGTGCATAGGCACTTGCACCATATACACCATCGCTAACACCACCAGCAAAGTCATTACTACCTTGCTCACCCCAAAATACTGTCATTGGCCTATCGGTTGCGTAATCCCTACTGGTAACCCCTGGTATTTTATCCCACTCCCAAATGGGCATAATATTATAATATTCGGGGCCATTAACCTGGATATTAGTTGCTCCATCAGATAGATATCGCCCTAATAAATTCTCATTATTTCCTGATTCGCATCGCTTGGTACGGTTACTTACCATACGGACATTAAAAGAATACCCAGGTCTTACGTGTAAAGTATAATCGGAATTAAAATATTGGGTATGCACCTTTTTAACGTTGTAAGATGGCCCTTGTTTACCAGTAATTCGTGCAATGGCACCATCCCAATCAACAGTGTTTTTAGGGTCAACCTGTTTTGCAATCAAAATTTGGGGACTTGCTTTTAGTATCTGACCACTTTCTATCTGTTTCTCCAAATTTAACATGTCGAATCTACTTATTCTACGCCCCTCAATGTTAAAATCAGCATATTCCCCACGAATGGCTTTAAGAAAAGTATTTCTATAAAAATTAGATAGAAGGGCAACTTTATCGGCACTTAAGGCATAGGGCGTCTCTTTTACATAGTTTGTCAATTTAAATACGCTATTGATAAATACATCACCATAGCCCGCTATATATAATTGTAATCCATGCTGCATATAAGAATTATCATATTGCAAGCCTTCTTTTTTATAAACTAAACCAACCGGACTAAAAAATTCCTTTAAGGAAAAAGCTAGCAAAGTATCATCTTCTGTTAATACAGCTCTATAAAAATAATGAAGTGCAATATCGGTTTTGTTGGCTCCAGCTTGTTTTTCCGGATTACCCCTTTTCATCCTTTCAACAAGTTTCAGTTTCAGTTCTTTATCTAATTTCTTCTCGCCATATTCCATCATGATGAGCGATTCGCCTAAGGATTGAGGTGTATAAATTTCATTAAACCACCAATTATCACTTTTGGGATCTAAATTATACCAGTATTGCAATGCATTGTTGATGTTTTGAAAGACCTTTGCATCTGCATAAAAACCACTGTTTTTTGTGAGATAGGCTTTAATAAGTGTTTGCAGTTTTATTAAATGTTCTGTGGGTGGCCAAATGGTAATTGATTTACTGGCATAATCCACGCCGGGCCAGGTTCCATCTGGTTTTATGGCAGCTATATTTGCTGTAACTAACTTATTATCAGGCCTATTATTAGTTAAATTTTTAACTATTCTTGAGGTAATTGTTTGGCAAACTTCGGCAGTATTTGATTGAGAGAAAGCAGTTTTAAGTCCCCCTAGAAGGAAAAACATCAGTAATGCAATAGGCAAAAGATTTAGTTGATGATATTTTTTTTTCATTTGGTTTGATGTAAAAAACCTATGTGGTTTCATTTTATAGAGGCTGTATCATAAGTTGTGATTCCATTCGAACTTGTCGCATTGAGCTTGTCGAAATGCTTTGAAGGGCATTTAAACAGGTCCTTCGACAGGCTCAGGATGACAATTCTATATTTATGATACAACCTCATTTCTCTGTTATTGCGCTGTAAGTTGTATTACTTTTTGAGCGCGTAATATTTTACATAATCTATTTTCATGATCGTTTTGCCCTGGCCTTTAGCTCCATAACCACCTGCTGGTATTTTTCCAGTCCAATAATCATCGGCTATTTCTGTACTAAAAATCATATATTCGCCTCTTTGCGAAATAGCTTCATTAAAAGTCCAGGTTAAGTTTCCATCCACATAAAATTTATAATAGTCTGGTGTCCATTCCATCACATAAATATGGTAGTTACCGCTATTACAGCCTAAATCACCTGTTTTAAATGCTTTGGATTTGTGATCGGCTCCGTACCCATCCCAGTGAATCGCATGTTGCACTCTTCCGTCATTTGGTAGCGATTCTACGATATCCATTTCCGTACCCGCCACTTTTGGATTACCAACCGGATTCCCCATTCCACCACAATTCACCCAAAAAGCCGACCATGATGCGGGCTCATTTACGAAAGAGATTTTTGCTTCAAAACGTCCGTATAGATAATCCTTCTTCTTAGTAGCAAGATAGCATGCGTGATGGGTAGTAACACCATTTACGATATCAGTAAACGGTTGAAGAATTAGGTTGCCATTTGCCACAGATATAGTTGCTGCATCATTGATGGCTGAATGTCGTACCTGATTGTTATACATATATTCCCAATTCGCCATATCAAGCTGAGTGCCATTAAAGTCATCAGTCCATGCCAATTGATATTCTGGTTCGGTACTTTTTGATACGGGCTGTTCAACAACTTCGCTGCCTTTTTTACTACATGATGTTGCTAAACTAAAAATACTGAACCCTAGCGCAACCCATATAAAATAAGTTATCTGTTTCATTTATTCCTTTTTAATCAATTTAACTTCGTCTTATTTAGTGTGCAACAACCACTCCGGGAGTTTATTCAAACGCAACTGCAATTGCGCCTCGTATAACGATAAGGGAGATACTTGTTTATCGATGCCTTCTACGGAACTCAACTGATCCTTTTTAAATGTTGTACCGTTTCCGATGAACCCTTCAATTACCGGAACGGGCATTTTCCACCAAAGATAATTGGATGGCCAAAATTCGAAATCTTTTACTGGCTTATTGGTTTGTGTATAGTTCCATATAACCAGCCCTTTCATATGGTTGGGCATGTTTTCTATTGCGCCTCCGCCATGATTCTGCATTAATCCGCCTTTTACATTATCTAAAAGTGTATTTCTCGGCTGGCTTGAATGCGACTCGAAACTAGTAGTTGATGGATAGATACAATGCCAGACCACAGTATTAACCGAGCCATTAGCTACACCAAATGAGTGCCATTGTGAAGCCTCATCTGTTAAGTTTGCCAACAGCACATTTGTAGAATGGTTCGATGTGATGGCTTCGTGACCAGCATTTCCTGTAACCATACAATTCATTACGGTTACATTGGCGCTCTGCCCTACAATGGCAGCAACATTACAATCGGTGAACCGGCAATTCTGCATCCAGGAATTGGTACAGCGGCTAAATATAAGAAGGTTAAAGCCGCTGTCATCCATCCAGGAACGATGATGTATAAATTTTTCTTTCCAGTTGCCAACAAATGCAATGTCTTCGATACCTACTTCCGCTGCATTAGCAAATTTTTCTACCTTCCACTTATACTTTACATCAACTTTATAAGCCAGGGGGGCATGCAATTGGATCTCATCATCTTTTATACTTACCACCTGGTAGTACATACAAACATCCACTCCTTTTTTTACCAGATAAGTCCATGTTATATTTACCTTAGCCGGGCTTAATTCTTCATCAATTAAAGCAGGTGTGTTATCCAATAATTTTAAAGCTATCCAATCGCCTGCTTTTAATTTATTTGTTTCGGTTAGCTTTAATTTGAAATCTCCAACACTGGCACTCTCTTTAATGGTTCCTATTTTGCTATCAGCCCCATTGGCCGTAAATGTAAACATGGGAGGTCCTGTCCACATTTTTTTTGGATCGCCTGGTAACAGTGCCTGCTTCATAAACAGTTCGGTACCACCTGGGCCAGAACCACTCCCTTTAAAGATAATCTTACTTCCTTTTGAAAATATACCTTTGTTGGCAGCAACATCTTCGTTTACCAGGAATCTCCCTTTTGGAAAAAACACAATGCCCGATCCATTATTGTTAGCGGCAGTAATGGCACGCTGTATCGCATCCTTATCAGAAAGTTCGTCATCTGGTTTAGCACCAAAATCGACTACATTAAAAATTTTGTATTTAGTGTCTGAAGGAATCTTCTTTTCACCACAATGATAACCCGCATAAGAAAAATCAGGCAATAAGGATTGGCTTTTGTTTTGTTTATAATTCTGAAATAACTGAGAAGGCTGTATTTTTTGGCAAAAAGCCAGCTTCGTACTCGCCACAAGAATCAAAAGGCAATATGTATATTTTTTCATCATAGAAAAGATCAAAATATTTTTTAGTTATATTTTATAGCCACAAGAGAAATTGGAGAACGGTTTTGTTGAACCGATGTCGTAAAATAGGCTTTTCAAAAACTACCCTGGATTGTCTGTCCAGGGTAATTGTTGCTTATATTGAGATTTTTTACCAACCTGGATTTTGAGGTTTTAGGTTTGGGTTTATTCCCATTTCTTTTAAAGGAATTGGATATAACAGGTGTTTATCTACTGTATTTTTTCCTCCGGTTCCTCCCCAGTTTTGCGCTGCGTAGCCAGTTGTTATCTCGTTACCAACACTATTCAGTGTCTGAACGTATTTATTCCAGCGGATTAAATCCAGACGACGTGTACCTTCAAAGCACAATTCACGAAAACGTTCGTCTTCAATCGCCTGTTGAAATTGTGCCTTTGATAAACCGGCAGGTAAATCTGCCACCACACTTATTGTATTAATATCTAAGCCATAACCTCTTCTTCGTACCTGGTTAACAGCATTGTATGCAGTTGTGGTTGGTCCATTTACCTGGTTTTCAGCTTCAGCCAACATTAACAATACATCTGCAAAACGCAATATAGGCGCATTGATAGCGGTTTGGTTTTTGTCTTTAATTTTAGATTTTTCATATATCCGGCGCCATTTGGCACAATCTCTTCCATAACCCGTTGCGGCGGTTATTGCAGTTTCGGCTCCTGTAGTACCATTATAGGTAAAAGTGGTTAGCGCCCAATCGCGGCGTAAATCACCTACACCGTAAGCTTTGTATAATCTCGCGGTTCCCCTGATAAATCCATAACTGTACCCTATGGTCGCCATAAAAGGTGTTGCAGTCATCGTGATCCCATTTTGACTGCCCAAACCACCAAGCTCATTGTATACTCCTGACCGATCTCCGTTGAACTCAGCCTCCCACATACTTTCTTTTGTATCATATACATCTTGTGCCTCATTGATAAAAATTTGGCTATAGGCAGTGGCTAATGTTTGTTTAACACTTGGGGTGGCGGCGGTATAGGCATTGTATGTCCAGGTTGGATCTGGATTTATACTGGTTTTTAAAGCATGCTCTCCTGAAGATTGTACTTTTTGTGCCCAGCTTAAGGCTTCTGCATATTTACTGTTGTCATTTAGTGGATAGCCGGCCATTTGCAAGCAAACCCTCACCAAAATCCCTTCTACAGCAGTTTTGGATATACGGCCAGAGAACCCAATAGCGGTAGAAGTGCCTACTTTTGTTTCGGCGTCTTTCATATCTTTCAAAACTTGTTCATACACCGCTTTGGCAGGCGAAGGAGATACAAATACATCAGCTGGGTTAGTGGTAGGATCTACTTTAATAGGAACATTACCATAATTTTGCACTAAAATAAAATGGAAATACCCTCTTAAAAATAATGCCTCGCCTAATATAATCTGACGCTTTGCCTCGTCCATTTGAGGTAACTGAATATTTGCAATTAAAGTATTGGCACGATCAATGCCGCGATAACACGTAGCCCATAAATTAGCTACGCTCGCGTCAGCCGCGTCATAACTATTTGTTGCAAGACCAATGGTGTTGTTTCTGGCGTAATATCCCTCATCTGTACATGCGTTGTAAGTCACGTAAAATGCATTTCCATAAATAACGCCTAGTTGATCATAAACACCGGCCAATGCTTGTGTTAATCCAGCTTCATCAGTATAATACTGTTTAATAGATATTTTGTCAATGGGTTCGGTATCTAGAAATTTTTCACACGATACTAACGTAACAGCTATTATCGATAATAAAAAAAGTAACTTTTTCATCTTTATATAGTTTGTTTTTTAATTGTGATGAAGCTAGCATGAGCATATATGTTGCCGTTTGTAAGCATATGCTCATGCTGGTTTCTTTTTTTGATTTTTAAATTATTAAAATGATGCGTTTAATCCGGCAGTTATCACACGGGCTCTTGGATAAGCCGAGTAATCAAACCCTGAGGTTAAGGCAGATCTTTTAGTGTTTACTTCCGGATCTGTACCTGAGTATTTGGTCCAGGTGATCAGGTTTTGTCCTGAAGCATAAAGCCTCAAAGATTTTAACTTTAATCTGCGAATTAATTTATCATCGAAGGTGTATCCCAGAGACACTGTTTTAAGCCTTAAATAGGAACCATCTTCTACATTTGCACTCGTGTAACCACTTGTTGCACCTTGAAATCCTTTAACACGTGGCAAATCAGAATCAGGGTTAGCAAATGTCCATCGATCTGCATAGCTGGCAAATTGATTTAGGTAATTGCCACCTCCTCCTTCAAACTTAATTCTGTTCGCATTCATCAGGTCATTTCCATAAGACCATTGAAAAAAGATATTCAGATCAAATCCCTTGTAATTGAAATTATTAGTGAATCCTCCGGTGTGTTTGGGTAAGCCATGCCCAATTACCGTATAATCTTTAGCAGTAACCACACCATCACCGTTAATATCTTTGTATTTTACATCACCTGGCTGTATCAGACTAGCTGAATTACCATTGGTAACAATCCCTGGCTTTAACACATATTTGCCTGGTGTTGGTTGATCAAACTCAGAGAGTTTATAGGTTCCTTCAGAAATTAAACCGTACATTTCGCCAAGTGGACCGCCTACTTTTGCAATATAACCCGGGATCGTATTAAAGGGGCTATCCCATGAAATATAGCTTGCTAACTCCGTTTGGTTGTCTGACAGGCCCAGTACTTTACCTCTGTTAAATGAGATGTTAATGGACGTATTCCAGTTAAAATCGGGTGTTTTTATATTTACGGTGCTTAAGGTAAGTTCCAATCCTTTATTTTCTACTGAACCTACGTTTTTAAAGGCGGTTGCAAAACCCGATGAAGTAGGAAGATCGGCCCTTAGCAATAAATCATTGGTTGTTTTTTTGTAAACTTCAGCAGTCAGGTTGATACGTTGCTTAAAGAATCCTAAATCAAGTCCCAGGTCGGTTTGCTCAGTAGTTTCCCATTTTAATTTGTCGTTTCCCAGATTAGTTGCAACTATGCCATCTATATACTGGTTATTGAATGCGTAGGCACTCCCTACCGGATTAAAATATTTAGTCAGGTAATCAAAATCACCTACCCTGTTATTTCCGGTTTGGCCATAAGAGAATCTCAATTTACCCTCAGATAATAGGTTGCTGTTTACGAGAAATTTTTCATTTTTAAAATTCCATGCAACAGCAGCTGATGGGAAATAGCCCCAATGGTTCTCTGAAGGAAACTTAGATGATCCATCGGCTCTTATCGAAGCTGTTAAAAGGTATCTGGAATCATAATTATAATTTACCCTTGATAGGAAAGACTCCATGGTCCATAATGACTCAAAAGAATCAATTCTATACGCAATACCCTGGTCTAAACCGTTCGTAATATCCAGGCCTTCAGGTATTTTATTGGCGCCTCTACCTGAAGTTTTGCCGGTTCCTTTCTGTAGCGTGAACCCGCCTAAAATATTTAGATTGTGTTTTTTGTTAAATTGTTTGTTCCAGGTTAGGGTATTTTCACTGACCCAATTGAACGATTTAGGATAATCTATTCTACCATTTTGTCCATTAGTACCGCGACCTGAGCTGGTATTGCTGTTATAAAAAAGTCGGTTTTCTCCTTCATTGCTAACAATTCCACCTGATGCACGAAACTTCAGGCCAGGAATAAGTTCGTAGTCCAAATAAGCGTTAGATATCAAACTGCGCCCGATATTTACGCTATAAGTGTTCTTTAAATTAAGAATAGGATTTGCCCGGTAATCATTGCCAGGGTTAACATCCTCATCAAAAAGAGCATCCAAATCAGGATCTACTCCACCTGCGTCAACCGGCTTATAACCCCAAACAGAGTACATCGTATTCAAAGTAGCACTATAAATAGTTTGCGCCGGGCTGCTACCACTTTGTCGTAAATAACTGTAATTAGTATTAAGGCCTATTTTTATCTTCTTGGTTAATTGGTGATCAATAACTAAACGGCCCTGATATCTGGTGTAGTTTGAAGCAAGCAAAACACCATCCTGATCAACCAGAGAACCTGATAAGGCATATTTAGTTTTTTTTGTTCCTCCCGTTAAGGAGAGATTGTAATTTTGCATGAGTGCAGTACGTAGTACCTTATCTTGCCAATCGATGCCTTTTACCGTTTTATAATCCTCCAATGTTTTGCCAGGACCTGTTAAATAGGTTTCTGTTGGTGTTGGAAATGTTGTTGTAGAAACTGGTGTCGGATCCCATTCCAGTTGGAGTTTCACAAATTCGTAAGGATCCAGTAATGTATATCTTTTTATGTCTTTTTGAATGCCGAATGAACTGCCGAAGCTAAATACCGGAGGCCCTGTTTTTCCTTTTTTGGTGGTAATTACAATTACGCCGTTAGCACCTCTTGCTCCATAAATAGCGGTTGCCGAAGCATCTTTCAAAACATCTATAGATTCAATATCCTGCGGGTTAATCGCATTATTGTTCATATCTTCGATAGGAAATCCATCAATTACATACAATGGAGAATTGGCCTGGGAAATCGAGTTGTTTCCTCGAATTACAATATCTATTCCCGAACCCGGCTGTCCATCTGATGAGGTAACCTGTACACCGGCAATACGACCTGCTAAAGCTTCGTCAAATGAACGAACAGGCGCTTTTTGTAAATCTTTCATTGACACTGAAGATACAGAACCAGTAAGGTCTCCCCTTTTTTGTGTACCATAGCCAATTACAACCATCTCATTCAATGATTTGCTGTCTTCAACAAGACCTAAATTAATAACGCTATTATCACCTACGGTTATTTCTTTGTTTAGGTATCCGATGTAACTAAAAATCAGGGTGCTATTTTCTTGAGAAGGAATATTGATTAAATACTTTCCGTCGCCATTGGTTGTAGCAGCAATTTTGCTTCCTTTAACAAGCACACTTGCACCAACTAAAGGGGTGCCATCACTTTGATTGGTAATCTTACCTTCTACCTTACGCGTTTGTTGGGCAAAAACAGAAAAGACACAGATCATACACATTACAAAGAGGTAAATCTTTCTCATACATTTTAAAAATTAAATTTGGTTATTCTATTAATAATCATTTCGATTACAATAGCCAAATCTGAATATTATTCACAAAAACCAAGGGGTTCTTATTAATGGAAATGAGGGTAAAAACTGGTTATCCGGTCATTTTTCTTAACTTTTAACCTATTCCAGAGGTTCTATACACCATCCTATTTTCTTAATGGCATCGGTCTGCGGGATTAATCCGTCTTAATTGTTTCTTCTGCGTGAGGGTTTTCTCCTTTAAAGTGAAACCAGTTAAAATCGGCATATCCGTTATCGCCTTCTTTTTTTGTACTGAAGTTTAACAGCGCAAAGCGATTGGCTGTCCAGCTATAACCAAGGGCCATGTTAAGTTCATTCCCGAAGGAGATGAATTTCTTTCCATCCAGACTGTATGCAAATGTAGCTTTATAACCGATATGCGTGGCATTAGCTTTTATCCAGATTTTATTGGCCGAGAAATTTTTGATGCTATCGATCACTTTGTTATTGTTCACCATAATCAGTGTCTTTGTATTGCCTTCTTTCCTTACTGCTATATACGCATGGGGCTTTTGATAAATCCCAAAACCTGCAATATTACCATCTTTTAATCCCGATACATCCATTTCTACAATCCCTTCAGAAGCTGGCCCCTGAACACGCTGGGTTAGCGTATTACGCGCCATGGTTATATCATTTGCAAATGAGGCATGCAAGCGCATATGGCCTTTCCGTTCCTTTAGCGACCACTTTGAATGGTCTGGATTATGGTTCCACTGCCATTGCAAGCCCAGTGACTGCAGACTAAATTCATCGGATGTGGCAGGTACTTTTACAGGATAACTTTTACCAACATTAGGTTTTTTATAGGTAGCTACCCTTTACCATTTACACCTAACATCGGCCAGCCATCTGCCCAGGTAACCGGTTCTAAATTTGGAACACGCCCTATTGCCCCGCGGCCCTGCATAATCATAAACCACCAGGAGCCATCTTTGAGCTGCATCATTCCGCCCTGGTGCAAAAAATTTCCGGGATAAAGATTATCGTCACGGAGGACAACTTTTGATTCGTAGGGGCCATAAATACTGTCAGACCGTAAACAGATCTGTCGGCCATTTGTCCCACCGGTTGTGCCTAAAATATAATACTTCCCCTTAACCTTGTACATATGCGATCCCTCCAAATAGGGATAATTACGGTTGTTATAAATTTCCTTTTGTGGTGTTTTTACTGATAAGGCATCAGCATTCAATTCCGTTATAAAGAGTTTTTCCTGCCCATGTGCTACATATACCTTCCCATCATCATCGAAGAACAAACCAGGATCATACATTAATTCAGGAAAAATCGTCCTCTTCCAGGGCCCTTTGATATCTTTTGCAACACACATAGATAACTGCCTTTTGCGCCATTTCTGCTCGGGGTACAAAAGCCAACATAAAACAATCCGTTATGATGCCTGATCGTTGCCGCCCAGGAGCCATTACTGTACATACTTCCCCCTTGAAGGTTATATCGTGGATCTTCATCATATTTATCAACCGCATAACCGGCCATTTCCCAGTTTATCAGATCTTTCGATTTCAGTACAGGGCATCCAGGCACATAATGCATACTGGTTGATACAAAATAAAACTCATCCTCTACCCTGATTACATCGGGATCTGCCCAATCGCCCCACAGCAATGGATTCTTAAATGTACCATCCCCGTTATCGGGTGACCACGTCTCCCCTGCCATGGCCGTCTGTTTACGCCCTTTGTTTGTATTATTGTCAAGCTTGGATTCGCCCTTTTGTAACTGCGCCCCAGCGTTAAATGCAATAAACAAAAAGAAGATTGCTACAATTTGTTTCATAAGTTTGTACCTTGTTTAATTTTGTTATGGTTAATCGGCCTTCTCCCATGTTGGCCAGTCTTTTGCAAAGTGAAAAAGGCCTAATTTTGATCATTACAGATTTAATATTCTACATGATGGTCATTCTTAATTGATTTACCCGCCCAGGCTTTTTTCGCTGTCCAATCGGCAGCGGGCGCTGTCCAAAAAGGGTTATCCGCAGACAGGCCTAATGGCAAAAACCCAAGTGCAGCCATATATAAGCTTCCCGTTGTGGTATAATAATCGGCAATTTCTGGTTGATGGCCGCAAAAGCCCAACTGCAACCATCCGTTTTTATCAAAAATATCTTTGAAGCTGAACATATTTTTTGCCACACTGGTTATAGCGCAACGCACCTGCCCAGGTGTTATCCCTTCAGGCAGTTTTTCCATTAAGGCCACCTGTGCCAGTCCCTGGAGTGCTCCTGTACGGTAAGTTATAGATCTGCCAATTGGCGGAAATGTTCCTTCAGGAGAAATCATTCTTTCCAGTTGTCCGGCATAACGCTGCATTCTTTTCACGGCCAGATCATAAGATGCAACTGTAGCTAATTTATGCTCCGACAAAATTTTCAATGTATCAACCAGCATCGAGTGGATTACATAAGAATTATAATAATCAAACGAAAACATTGGTCCATCGCTATACCAGCCATCACCAACGTACCAGCCCTGTATTTTCTTTACCGCACCAAATATCCGCTCTTCATCATACTGCTCCCCGATGGACATTAAAAAGGTTTCGGTAATTGCCCCAAAAAGCTGCCAGTTCGTATTAAATGGTTTACGTACCCTGAGGGCCTTAAACTCTGCTATTATTCGCTGCCTGGTCAGATCATCAAGCGGTTCCCATAAAGCTTTTGGCGCACGGATAAAGGCTTGGGCAAGGTAAGCAGAATCAACAATGGGCTGATAGTCTACCCTAAACTGTAAGCAATCCGGACTTGAAGGATCTACGGCATTCTTAAGTCCTGTAAGTGCCAGTCCCCTTAATTTTTTTCTTAATTCGCCCTCATCGGTAGCATCATCGGGCAAGGCTAGCCAGGCTGCAATTCCTGCATAGGTGCGGCCTACAATTTCTACGTAGATTGTAGAAACAGGCTTGGTATAATCAGACGACTTTTCTAGCGGCATATTCTTTTTTAGTGTGCCATCTGCCAGGTTAGAAAGTACTGGATAAACCATTTTATACATTAATTTAATCCAGTAGGCCCTGTCCTTATCACCCGATACCGGCAAATTATTTCTTTCATGTTCTTGTGCTGAACCACTGGCCAATACACGCCCTGGAATACCGATGGTTAAAGCTCCACCAAAAAAAAGATTCTTTAATGCCTGTCTTCTGTTGCCCATAATTTTAAATATTGTTTTTAATGAATTGTAATTTATTATAGATACCACTTTTTATACCTAGCCAAAGCTTCTAAAAAGTAATAATCGGCATATGTCAAAGGCACGTCGACCTCCGATTTTACAGGAAATGAGCCCGTGCTGTGCATCAATAAAAAGCCGCCATTTTCGCCCAATCTGGCCCGATAAGTATCCGAGGAAAGTGAACGGAGCATTTTTTCTGCTGCAGCAACATAGGTTTTCTGCTCAGCCTTGCCCGAATACTGTGCAAGTTCAAGCAGGGCTGATGCCATCAAGGCCCCAGATGAGGCATCACGCGGAACATTTGGTATACCAGGTGCATTAAAATCCCAGTATGGAATCATATCCTCAGGCATATTCGGATGGCTTAGTATAAATTTGGCAATGTTTTTAGCCTGGTTGAGGTAATGCTTATCTTTGGTAAAGCGGTACATCATGGTATAACCGTACAGGCCCCATCCCTGTCCGCGGCTCCATGCTGAAGAATCTGACGCACCCTGTGCGGTTACCTTCTTTAGCACCTTGCCAGTCTTCAAATCATAATCTATTACATGATAGGAGCTGTAATCAGGCCTGAAGTGATTCGTAAGGGTGGTATTGGCATGTGTAACGGCAATTTCCTTATACCTTGGATCACCTCCGTGATCGCTTACCCAGGAAAGCAGTTCTAGGTTCATCATATTATCGATAATGACCGGACATGCTAAGCTTTCATCCGAATCCCATGACTGAATTGCTTTAATTGATGGTCTGTAACGCGTAGCCAATGATGCAGCAGATGTGTCGAGTGTATTTTTATATGCTGGGTTTTTCAATATGCGATAGGCATTGCCGAAGCTACAGAACATCATAAACCCTAAGTCATGATTGCCCGTAAAATGTTTTTCTTTTTCTAATATCGCTAACCTGTTTTTAGCCTCACTTAGTATACCTGTGTCTTTTGTATATTCATAAATATATAATAGGGTTCCGGAAAAAAACCCACTGCACCACCACTTGGTGCTACTGGTTACCAATTTGTTTTTCTTTGGGTCATAATACCTCGGCATTACATTTGTCGGAACAGTTTTGGCCAGTACCTTATATTGCTTTGCGGCAAAACTAAATTGCTCATCTATCAACTGCTTCATTCCATCTCTGGTATTTCGGCCGGGTTGTGCTTTCGCCAGAAAGCTGCTTGTGCCTGTCATAAAAAAGGCACTTAAAATTAAAATCTTACCTGTAATTAATTTAGATTTCATTGAGTTATTCTTTTCATTATTCGTGGTAGAAACGTTTTTAAAACTTACTATTGCCATTATATGTTATCCAATTTTCTCTTTATAGTAGTTATGTATCAGCATAGCAATAAATCGCGCTTGCAGTCTTTACTTATGAATGTAGAAACCCCAAGACAACCAATATCTTTTGTGAGCTATATCGCAGTTTAAATGCGCTGATTAAAAAATTGGCAATCGGTTCTCTCGTGTGTTAGCTTGTAAGACTGTTTGACCATCTGGTCATTATCTACCTGAACCCTAAATGAACATGTGCAAAAACCTTAAATTTTAAGGTTTTTTTAACACTTTTAGGCGTTTTTTAGTGTAGAAGCCTAAAAGGCGACCATTAATTGTAACAAAATGCGTTACATAAAAAAGTTAAAATGAATGTAACTGTTTTACAGGCTTGTTCTTAAAATGAGCAGACCTTTTAAAAAGAATGCTTCCCTAACATTAAAAAATAACCGCATAAAAAAGAGAGTGCTTTTTGGGCACTCTCTTTTCATACATCAATAACAATTGTATTTCAGCCTGTTAATATAATCCAAGTTCAGCTATAGCTGCATATTGAGTTCCATCCCAAGAGGTATTGGCCACAATTTTAAGATATTTAAAAGTCAATGACGATCCAAAAGCAAAATATTGTTTACTATTTGTTTTAATGGTTGTAAAACTTCCCCTCGAGGTGAAGTTCACACCATCGGTACTGGTTAATATTTCGAAATTTTTAATCGCTCTGCTCGATCCCGAGGGGTGTTGTATAGCTACACCTGTTGCGGTTTTATTGCTACCCAGATTTATGCTGATATAGTGGGGGAAAGTTCCTGTAGGTGAGGATGTCCATCTGCTGTGCCAAACCGTCGACGAATTATTGTCAAGTATATTTGCAGCGTAGCCATTTGTACCACTGGTTTCCTGGGTACTGAATCCATCAATCGTCCATCCTGTTTTGCTAAGTTCGGGGCGATAACCGAAGTTCACTACAGGTATACCACCCTGGAAAGTATAATAATAGATATGTTCGGTAATGGTACCATTGGTATGCACAAATTTTACCTTTAGCTCATAAGGTATCCCATCAGTCTTTACCCAAAAATCCGATATGGGCATTACAACACTGAAACTGTCTGTGCCGATCTTTGAACTGGCCCAGGTAATCGCATTATAGTCCTTGTTAACTCCAGTACCCTCGTTGTTTACATTGGGATCGTTATAATACAGGATCTTGTCTACCGTACCTGTAGAAGTAAATTTTCCAGAGCAGAGAATCGCACCTTGCGCTGCAGAGTAGCTGGCATAAATTTTGGGTATTGTGGTACTTACGCTACCATAATAAGTGGAATTATTATCGTTGAATACTTCGTTGTTATTAAAAATGGCGGCGTCTACTGCAGAAATATAGGTTGGTGTTTTACCTAAGGTATAGTTGCCATACCCCATCAATGATGTACCCAAGCTGCTTTTTTGAGATACCGATTCCCTGTTATGGGAAGAATTGAGTGCATGCGCCAGTTCATGTGCCGTTCCACCGATCCACATTGTAAACGGGTCAGTTCCAATATTGGCAATGTTCAGACCTGCATAATCCAAGGCATAGCAGTATTTTCCAACCCCATAAAATGGATTTCCTCCAGCAGGCTCTCCATTTGCATTTGTTGAGAAAGGTGGTAACAGTATAAGCACATGCTGGCTTTGTTTTAGGCCCGGATTGGTTGCATAGAAATTATTCACTTCTGTAACTCCAGTACCAGCATTGAAATTTATTTTAGATTGTGCACTTCTGATTACACTGATTTGGACCAATTGAGTAACCGAATCTTTAACAAGGCCAAAGGTTTTTGGCCCATATCCATTTCTATCCAATTCCTGAGCATAGTAATTCTGGATCCATGTTAGCACCCCATCAATTCTTGATCTAAAATTTGCAACAGTGTCAAGATCCGTCGGAATCAGATAGGCAACAGTAAGATTGCGGGTGTGTGATAACACTGGATTCGCTACGGTCATCTGTGGTTTAGACTTGTAGGTGTTTCCCGTTTCTGCAACAGGTATCTCTGTTCTTTTACATGAGGACGTAAAGAGGACTGCAGTTGCCGCAAGGGCAATCAATAATTGTTTTTTTTTCATTTTATTTATGGTTTAGGTTGAATGCTACTGTCATCTATTATAACTTAATTACTTTTACAACCTTTCTTTGTGTGCCCTGTTTTATTTCTATCAAATACATCCCTGGAACAAGTTCATCTCCAAAATTTAGCTGGTCATGAGCATCTGTTTTAGCTTCTTTAACCAATTGTTGGGCTATATTAAATATTCTATAATATACTATTTCTTTACTAGGGCTTTCTACATGCACTTTAAATGCACTGGTACTCGGATTTGGCCAGGCCTTAACTTTTAATGTTTCGGAAGGCAAAATGACGGTATTTATATCCTCGTTTGAGAATACTTCTTCCGTGTTTTGTATGTTGTTGTTTGGCTCCTGATTCAATAAGAGTTCCGGTCTGTTGCTTGCAGCTTCTCGCGAATTAAAGCTTACATTGTTGGCCGAGCTTGTGGTTCCCTGATTGATTAACCTGAAAGAAATGATTTTGTTGTTCGCTGCCAATTGGCTGTTGATGTAGGCAGTTACGTCTAGGTCGTACCATCGACCATTTAAATTACTGACGGTATAATTCCCGATCAATGTGCCGGCCTCAGCTGGTTGGTTATTCCAAGTAATTGTACTTTCAGTCCAGGTTGTATTGGAAAGTCCATATACAGATACTACCCTGGTTGGATCTGCGCCAACACTGGAAACATAAACCCGCAATTTCGCACTTTCGACGCTGGATTGTGTAAACGAAGTATAATCAAATCGCAAATACGACTGCCTAAAAAATGATGATCCATCTTTTTTCACTTCCAAAGTTGTTGCCGCCCCATATTTTGTATTTGCCAATGAACCATCTCGTACAAATGCGTCCGCTACCGGATTAACAACTAAAGCTTGTGGAGTATTTATGGTAATATTAACCGCACCCGATACAGTTATCCCTCCACTGTTGTCGGTCGCTTTTGCGGTAAGCGCATAAGTTCCTGCAGCAGGGTTATTCCAGGTGAAGCTATAAGGTGCAGTGGTTGACTGGCCTAATAAAGTGCTGCCCTGATAAAACTCTACTTTAGCAACCGTACCATCCGCATCCGTAGCGCTAGCATTAATAGTAACATTCGTACCTGCTGTGTATACATTATTGTTTGCCGGTGAACTGATGGCTACCGTTGGCAAGGTATTGATAGTAACCTTAACGGTGTCTGACATTATTGTTCCTCCGTTATTATCCGTTGCTTTAGCGATAAGGCTGTAATTTCCTGCTGTAGGATTATTCCAGTTAAAGCTGTAAGGCGCTGTGGTAGACTGACCTAATAAAGTGCTGCCCTGATAAAACTCTACTTTRCTAATTGTTCCGTCCGCATCCGTAGCGCTGGCATTAATAGTAACATTTGCACCTGCTGTAAATACAGTATTGTTTGCTGGTGAACTGATGGCTACCGTTGGCAAGGTATTGATAGTAACCTTAACGGTGTCTGACATTGTTGTTCCTCCGTTATTATCCGTTGCTTTAGCGATAAGGCTGTAATTTCCTGCTGTAGGATTATTCCAGTTAAAGCTGTAAGGCGCTGTGGTTGACTGACCTAAAAGTGTGCTGCCCTGATAAAATTCTACCTTAGCAACCGTTCCATCGGTATCAGCAGCATTGGCATCAATAACAACATTGGTACCAGCCGTTAACACCGTATTGTTTGCCGGTGAACTGATGGCCACGGTTGGCAAGGTATTGATGATTACCTTCACCGTGTCTGATACCTTTATTCCTCCGTTATTATCGGTTGCTTTAGCGGTTAGGTTGTAATTTCCTACAGCTGGAGTAGTCCAGGTGAAGCTATAAGGTGCAGTGGTTGACTGACCTAAAAGTGTGCTGCCCTGATAAAATTCTACCTTAGCAACCGTTCCATCGGTATCGGCAGCATTGGCATTAATAGCAACATCGCTACCAACTGTAACTACTGCATTGCTAACAGGCGAAGTAATCGATACCGTTGGCAACGAGTTGGCAACGTCTACAGCCGGATAAACCAGTTTTCTTGAACCATCATATCCGATAGCATAAACACTTGTAGAACCGGCACCATATTGAACCGTTGTGGTTGCGTTTGCAGTTGTGCCATCGCCTGCGGCATAAATAGCCACATCGGTAAGTGCCTTTTGGTTATAGGTCTCAAAAGCTACTGCACCAGTCCATTTCGTATTGTCGATCGTTAACGTACCTGCATTAACGGTTACACCGACCGTTGCAACTGCGGTTGCCGCCAATGGGATACGGTTTTTATAGGTATCTACAGTATTTGCCGAAATGTAATTCAATACCGGGGATACCGGTTTTGGATATTTGGCTTTCATTGCAGTACTTAAAGCATCTATCTGCGCCTGGGTAATTGTTAAACGGCGTATTGTGCCATAATCGCTAATATCCGCATCAATTGGCAGCAGATAACCTCCTTTTATGAAAAAATCAGTCAGGTCTTCATGAACGGCATCGCTGGCAGCGGTTACAAAATTAATGATCAATTGTCCGTCATTTACACCAACCTGACTGGTTGTACGCATTTTCTCCAGCACATCACCATACCAGAAAGCCACATCTGGTAGCCCAGCCGGAGCTGCTGTACCAGATAATCGCTGCTGCATGGTAGGCAGGTCTTTACACGCCCCGGCAGCCTGATAATACAGTTCCAATTGCCAGAAAGGCACTAGCGGAATATAGGCATCTATTGCATTCCCAGGTGTCTGGATGTGTTTTTTCTGTATTAAACTATAATCTAATAACAGACTGAATCTACCACCGATTACACTTGGACCTCCTACCTTAGTTTTCTCGGCCTGTTTTTCCATCTTTGAAGAATTCGGATACCTGCTGCCATAGATATACATGATCCAGGCCGAATTGATGTTATTGGTTACCTCGGTCATGCCGATCCATTTGGCTCCGGGCCTCACCTGGTTATTGTGGCCATATTCATGGGCTACTCCCCATGGATCGTAAAGAACACCTGCAGCACTGTACAGATTGGATCCACTACCTCCCGCGCCTATAAGATAGTTCACGCCATCACTGCTTGCATTGGGATTTCCATCCTCAGATACAGACCTCAGGAACATGTGGTTTTTAGGTACTCTGTTATATTTGGTCAGGCCGTTTAAAATATATTCTTTATGCACAATAGTGTCGTAGGCAGCAACCAGCTCTTTTCCGCCGTTCGGTGAACCGTTTAGGAGTATATATTTATGTAAGTTTAAATTTGTATAGGTTCCTTTGATGTCCAAAGTTGGATAAACACCGTTCAGCAACATTTTTGTCCATTCATCATTGGTGTCGGTTAAAGGATTGAAATATCCGTTAACCTGGCCAGTGGCTATGTTAACCCGCACAGGCTGCAGATTGGCATTATCGCTAAAATAGCTGATGTAGGCCAAGCCATTATGTGCCACATTGATAATGTTTACCCCCTTCTGCAAAGGATAACTATCGGTAGTGGCACTGTTATTAAGCGCAAAGTCCTTAATGAGCAATTTTGGGTTTACACCATAGGTATCGCCAACAAAAACAACCGCTTTGGTATTGGCCTTAAAGGCAATCCCTGTCGGGTTTTCAACCTTGTTCAAACCATTTGTCTTTAATATGCCCTCAACTGTACCGGTATTTGGATAAAAATCATAGGTCTGTACGCGGTATTTCCTGTTGTAGGTATTGTTGAAAATACACTGCGCCATGGATTTAAAAAACGGAGAAGCAATGGCATCGATATCGGTCTGTGTGATTTCGGGTTTTAACGTAGTATACAGATCATCCGCAAAAACATTACTGGACACCGGTCTGGCAGCGCGGTGAAACTCCATTTCAGCGCAGTTAACTACATTGTTTACACCAGAAAATATTTTAAATACAATTTTCGTGACGTTTTGCAGGTTGGCCGGAAATGTAAATGTAGAAGGGGTATTAACAAGGCCGGCATCAAAATCCATCAGCTTGGTCAAAGTAGCCTGCGTTGCACTGGTGTACCAGATCTCCCCTTTTCCAATGTTACCGTTTACTCCGCCATCTGTTCTGGGAAAATATTTTATGTAATCCATGCTGTTATTTCCCCCAAAGTCAAAATTCATCAATACCGGTTTGACCTGGCTGACGCCTTCGGTATAAGCAGAAAAATAAAACGAACTTAAACTGCCATCTATAGAGTAGCCGATAAGGCGCTGCTGCTCATTCGCAACCGTCCCGTTTACAGCAGTCGGCTGTATCTTTGCGTCTGCAAATAAATCCAGGTCTGCAGTTGGGTGCTCACAGTCTGTAGAAACCAGCGTTCCCGTTTCTGCAGAGCTAAAATTGATTTCGGCACAACTTGAAAAATTGCCTCCTGCCGCCCTGATTACAAAGCGGACGATATAGGGTTTTACAATCGGGCTGGCTGTCATGTCGATCGTTTTTACCGCATTGGTCTGGGCCCAGCTAATATTGCTCAGCTTGCTTACAAAAACCGAAGG